>NZ_BMRI01000026.1:9090-31446 GCF_014648555.1 Kitasatospora griseola | reverse complement strand
TCGGCGAGGGCCCGTGGCGGAGATCACGGGGCACTTGGGGCCACCTACGGTGGCGTAGGTCACTTCACACAGTGAACTATCTCCTCCATGGCCGACTACCAGGAGACCCCCGACCTCAATTCGTACGCCGCGCTCGGTGACAGCTTCACCGAGGGCCTGAACGATCCCGGCCCCGACGGGCAGTTCGCCGGCTGGGCCGACCGGCTCGCCGGGATGCTGGCCGGACGGCAGCCGGAGTCCGACTTCCGGTACGCCAACCTGGCCGTGCGCGGCCGTCTGCTGGACCAGATCGTCGCGGAGCAGGTCCCGAAGGTCCGCCAACTCCAGCCCGAACTCGTGACGTTGTGCGCGGGCGGCAACGACATCCTGCGCCCGGGCAGCGACCCGGACCTGATCGCCGAGCACTTCGAGTCGGCCGTCCTGGAGCTGCGCGAGAACGCCGGGCGGGTGCTGATCTGCACCGGCTTCGACACCCGCAACGTGCCCGTGCTGCGTCACCTGCGCGGCAAGGTCGCCACGTACAACTCCCACCTGTGGGCGATCGCCGACCGCAACGGCCTGGCCGTCGCGGACCTGTGGTCGCTGCGCGCGGTGCACGACCGCCGGGCCTGGTCGGACGACCGGCTGCACCTGTCGCCGGAGGGCCACCAGCGGGTGGCGCTGCTGGCGGCGCGCGCCCTGGGCCTCACCGCGGTCGACGACCCGGAGGCCGCCTGGCCGCCCGCGCCGGCCACCACTCCGGCCGACCAGCGCCGGGAGAACCTCCAGTGGGCCCGCACCTACCTGCTGCCGTGGGTGGGGCGCCGGCTGCGCGGCGAGTCGTCCGGCGACCACGTCGAGGCGAAGCGCCCGGAGCTGCTCCCGCTCTGACCCGAAACGCGGAGCCGGGCCCGAGACACCGGGCCCGGACCGGAGTACGGGGCCCGACGCGCCTTGCCGGGCCGAAATGTGCCTGGACACCACTGCGGGCCGCCCCGCCCCCACGCGGAATGCGGCCCGCAGCCCCCAGGTGAGAACCCTGCCTCGCCCTACTCGACGATCAGCTCCACCGGAACGTTCCCGCTGATCGCCTTGGAGTACGGGCAGACCTGGTGGGCCTGCTTGACCAGGAGCTCGCCGGGCTCGCCGACCAGCGCCTCCGGCAGTTCCACCCGGATGACGACGGCCAGGCCGAGGCCGCTGTCGTCCTTGCCGATGGTGACCTCGGCGGTGACGGAAACGTCCGAGACGTCGATCTTCGACTGGCGGGCGACCAGGCCGAGCGCGCCGGAGAAGCAGGCCGCGTACCCGGCGGCGAACAGCTGCTCGGGGTTGGTGCCCACGCCGTCGCCGCCCAGCGACGGCGGCATCGACAGCTTGAGGTCGAGCTTGCCGTCCGAGGTGACGGAGCGACCGTCGCGGCCGTTCGAGGTGGCAACGGCGGTGTAGAGCGGTTCCATGTCGAGCTCTCCTGTCGTCCTGATTCCAAGTCCTTGACGGACCGGTTCACGGTGTCCGGCGGTGTGGTCCGCCGGCGCCGTCCCCGGCCTGCCCTGCTCCAGAAGTAAAGCACGCTATTCAATTGCGCACAACTCAATCGTCCACAACTCGGCCGCTTGCTACCCTTGAACCATGACCAGGCACGACGAGAACCGAACTCCCGCGGGGCCCACCGAGGTTGACGCGATGCTGGACGACCTCGCGGCCGCAGGCGCCGACCTGCGCTCCGACATGCTCCTGCTCGACCAGCAGCTCTGCTTCTCGCTGAACGCCGCCACCCGCGCGTTCGGCAGCGTCTACCGGACGGCGCTGAAGGACCTGGGCCTGACCTACCCCCAGTACCTCGTGATGCTGGTGCTCTGGGAGCACGGCGAGCTCCCCGTCAAGCGGCTCGGCGAGCGCCTGCGGCTGGACTCCGGCACGCTCTCCCCGCTGCTCAAGCGGCTGGAGGCGACGGGGCTGGTGGCGCGCGAACGCAGCCCGCAGGACGAGCGGTCGGTGATCGTCTCGCTCACCCCGGCCGGCCGCGACCTGCGCGACCCCGCCCGCGCCGTCCCCCGCCACATCGGCGCCGCGGCCGGCCTCTCCCTCGCCGAGCTGCGCACCCTGCGCGAACTGCTCACCCGCCTGACCGCGAACCTGGACGCGGCCGAGGCCTGAGGCAACGAACCCGGCCGAAGCCCGAGCAGCGAACCCGGCCGAAGCCTGAGCGACCGACGCGGCCGGGGCCCGAGCGGCGGACGCGGTCGATGCCCGAGTGACCGACGCGGCCGGGGCCCGGACGCAGCACACGCCCGGGCCCCGTTCGCCGCAGTGACCTACCGGTGCCGCAGGTACGCCGCCGCGGTCGCGCGCAGCCGCTCGTGCAGGCCGTCGTACGCGCGGGCCCGCCCGAGGACGGACTTCGGCAGCTTGGCGACCATCGTGTAGTTGGTGTCGCAGACGTTCGCGGCCGGCGCCAGGCCCGCCTGGCTGACCAGCTGGTAGGCGTCGAGCTGGTCCAGGCCGAGGAGTTCGCCGGTCCAGCCGACCAGGTCGTGCTGGCTGATCCGGAACGCGTCCTCCAGCGGGCGGGCGGAGCCGGTGCTGATCAGGTAGTCGTCGTTCTCCAGGCGGGGCCAGGCCGGCCCGCCGCCCTTGATCAGGTCGACGATGACGGTGGTGCGCATCGCGGCCTCGACGGCGGTGCCGCACACCTCGCCCTCGCCCTGGCGGGCGTGGCCGTCGCCGATGGCCAGCAGGCCGCCGTCGACGTTGACGCCGAAGTAGGCGGTGGTGCCGGCCCGCATCTCGGGGGTGTCGAGGTTGCCGCCGTGCGCGCCGGGCGTGATCGAGGCGAGCACCTCGCCGGCGGCGGGGGCGACGCCGACGGTGCCGTGCATCGGGTCCAGCGGCAGGGCGACCGTGAAGTCGCCGCCCCGGGCGCGGAAGTGGCACAGGCCGGCGGCGACGTCGAGGTCGTAGACCCAGACCCGTTCCTCCAGCGCGGGGTGCAGCATCGCGGTCTGGTGGGTGGCGGTGAGTGCGCCGAAGTGCGGGAAGGTGCTGGAGATGCCGTGGTCGCGGGCGGGAGTGATTTCGACGAAGTGCACGGCGAGGACGTCCCCGGGCTCGGCGCCGGCGACGGCGATCGGGCCGGTGACGGGGTTGAGGTAGGGGAAGACGCAGACCTGGCTGGGCAGGTCGCCGATGCCGCGGACCTTGCCGCCGAAGCAGTCCTCGGTGGTCAGTTCGACGATGCTGCCGGGTTGAACGGTCGTCAGCGGGGCGCGTCCGCCGAAGGTGTAGGCCCAGTCCTCCGGTGCGGGGGTGAGCTGGACGATCTCGGGCAGTGTCACTTCTCGGTCTCCTCGGGGGTCGGGTCGGCGACGGCCAGTCGGGGCTTGCGGCCGGTCAGCATCAGGCCGGCCAGCACGATCCCGCCGATCAACAGCCAGACGAAGCCGAGGCGTTGGGCCGCGATGTTGGCGTTGACGACCACGTAGCCGAGGATCGCGAAGCCGAGCACCGGGGCGATCAGGTGGCGCCAGTAGTCCTTGCTGCGGTTGCGGATCAGGAAGTGGACGACGACGGCGACGTGCAGCACCAGGAAGGTGGTCAGCGCACCGAAGTTGACCAGGGTGCTGAGCAGGGTGATGCCGTCGGTGCGCGAGGCCATGTACAGGCCGAGCACCAGCGAGATGGCGGCGGTCAGCAGGGTGGCGTTGACGGGCACCCGGCGGGTGGGGTGGATCTTGGCGAGGAAGCGGGGCAGTTGGCGGTCGCGGGCCATCGCGAACAGCAGCCGGGAGGTGGCGGCCTGCGCGACCAGGGAGTTGGCGAAGCCCCAGGCGACGGCGGTGGACGCGGCGGTCAGGGTGGCCAGCCAGCCGCCGGCGGCGGTGCGGGCGGCGTCGTAGAAGGCGGTGCCGTTCGGGTCGCCGTCGCGGATCAGCGCGTCCGGGTCGGCGACCAGCAGCGACGCCACCCAGGTCTGCACGATGAACAGTGTGCCCGCGAGCAGCAGTGCGGCGACCATCGACCGGCCGATCGCCTTGGTGGAGTCGCGGTTCTCCTCCGAGAGGGTGGAGATGCCGTCGAAGCCGAGGAAGCTGAGCACGGCGATCGAGACCGCGCCGAAGGCCAACGGCCACGAGAAGGTGTCCGGGTTGTACAGCGGCGTGAAGTCGAAGCCGCGGCCCTTGCCGTTGGCGAGCGCGATCACGCCGACCACCAGGAACACGGCGAGCACGACGAGTTCGCCGATCAGCACGGCCTTGTTGACCTTGGCGGTGGTCTCGATGCCCAGGTAGTTGACGACGGTGTTGAGCAGCACGAAGCCGATCAGCCACAGCCAGACCGGGACGGACGGCACCAGCGAGTTCATCGCGACGCCGGCGATCAGGTAGAGCAGGCCGGGCACCAGCACGTAGTCCAGCAGGATCATCCAGCCGGACAGGAAGCCGACGGGTGCGCCGATGCCGCGTCCGGCGTAGGTGTAGACCGAGCCGGCCATCGGGAACGCCCGGGACATCTGGGCGTACGACAGGGCGGTGAACATCATCGCCACCATGCCGAGGACGTAGGCCAGGGCGACCATGCCGCCGGAGCCCTGGAAGACGCCGCCGAAGATGCCGAAGGGGGCGATCGGCACCATGAAGACCAGCCCGTAGACGAGCAGGTCGGTGAAGGTCAGGGACCGGCGGAGCTCCTGTTGGTAGCCGTAGTTCTCGATGCTCCGGGGCGCGGGTGTGTCGGCCATGGTGCTCTCTCTCCGTGACGACCCTGGGATGTGTGGGGGATGCGTGGGGGAGACTGTAGAGGCAAGTATTTCCATATGGAAGGGTTTTGCAGCTGCGTCCTGCCGGTCGAGACGGCGGACGGCTGTCGGTACCCGCAGGTCAGCGCACGTGAAGCGGCGGCAGGACGGTGAAACCGAGGCCCTCGGCCCGGGCCAGGTGCACGGTGCGCGGCTCTCCGTGCAGCAGCCGCCCGGCCGCCCGGGCCAGGCCGTGCGGCTCCAGCGCGTGACGGTCGGCGAGTGCCGCGAGCAGCTGCAGGCCGTCGTAGAGGCCGACCGCGTAGGCGTCCAGGACGGGCGCCCACGGCCCGCACAGCGCCCGGTGCCGCTCGCCCAGCAGCTGCCGGGGCTCCTCGGCCAGGGTGGCGAAGGACGGCATGGCGGCGTACAGCGTCCCGGTGTCGTCGCCGCCGAGCGCGAGCAGGCCGTTCTCCTCCAACGCGCCGGACAGCCGCACCAGTCGGCGGTCGAGTCCGCTGCGGCGCAGCGCGCGGTTGAAGTGGACCAGGTCGCGGCCGATCAGGCTGAGCAGCAGGGCGTCGGCGCGGGCGGTGCGCAGCTCGTCGAGCAGCGGTTCGACGGCCGGCTGGACGGCGCCGAACGGGACGCGGCGCTCCAGGACGATCCGGGCTCCGGCCCGGGTGGCGAGGGCGGCGGCGGCGCGGTGGACGGAGCGCGGCCAGATGTAGTCGTTGCCGATCAGCGCCCAGCGCCGGAGATGGTGACGCTGCGTCAGTTCGGTGACGGCGAGGCCGAGTTGGCCGGACGGGTCAGCGCCGGTGCACAGGACGCCGGGGCGGCGGGTGCCGCCTTCGTGCGGCGGGGTGTAGATGTAGGCGATGCGTCCGGCGGTGACGGTCTCGACGGCGCGGTGGACGTCGCTGGTGTGGCAGCCGGCGAGGGCGTCCAGGGCGCCGGCGTCGAGCAGGCGGCGGACTTCGGCCGCCACGGGGCGGGGTGCGCCGCCGCCGTCGACCAGGACGAGGTCGAGGGGGCGGCCGTGGATGCCGCCGCGGGTGTTGATCTCGTGCGCGGCGAGCAGTGCGCCGTCGAGCGCGGAGGGGCCGGTCAGGCCGAGCGGGCCGGACTGCGGGACGACGAGGCCGACGCGGAACGCGCCGTCCTCCCTGGGGAGGTGCAGCGCGTCGAGCGGGTCGACCAGCCTGGCATCCAGCGTCACCAGTGCGAGTATGGTCGGGATGTCGGCCCCGGGAAAGCCCGCGTGGCTCGGGGGACCGCGGAACGGGAGGGTCGGATGGCCATCGAGGGTGCGGCTGCCGCGCACGGAACCGTCGTGCCGGGGTCGGCGGGCTCGCCGCCGTTGTTGGTGGAGCTGGTGGCGCTCGCGCATCGTCGGCTCACGTCCGGTCTGGCGGCGGCGCTCGCGGAGGAGGACTGCACGGTCGACCAGTGGCGGGTGCTGCGGGCGCTGGCGGACGGCGAGGGCCGGTCGATGGGCGAGTTGGCGCAGGCGCTGCTGATTCCGCAGGCGAGCCTGAGCCGCCTGGTGGACGCCCTCGCGGATGCGGGGCTGGTCTACCGTCGCCAGGACGACCGGGACCGCCGCCGGATCACCGCCCACCTCTCCCGCCAGGGCCGCTCCCGCCTGTCGCGGCTCGACGCGCTGGCCGCCGCCCACGACCGCGCCGTCCGCGCGGCCTGCGGCCTCCCCGACCCCGCCGGCCCGCTCGCCCGCCTCGCGGCCCTCTGAGCGCCCTCGCGGGCCGCCCGCCCAACTCCCGGCGGCCTCATGCCAGTTGCGCCTCCACGTGATCCAGCGCGACTGCGTCCTCGCCCACGTCCCCTCCCCTCCTCACTCGACCGCCCCCTCCGCCCCAGTTCCACCCGCACACGCCGAAAATCCCCCCGCCTCACGCCAGTTGCGCCTCCACGTGATCCAGCGCGACCCGCACCGCCCCCAGCGCGACCGCGTCCTCGCCGAGCGCCGAGGAGGCGACCCGGGGCGGCATCGGGCAGAGCGTGTCGAGGGCGTGCTGCACGGGCTCCCGGACGAGGTCGTCGGCGCGGGAGAATCCGCCGCCGACGACGACGAGTTCGGGGTCGAAGGCGAGGGCGACGGTCGCCGCGCCGAGGGTGATGGCGCCGAGGAAGCGGCGGATCCGGTCGGCCGCGTTCGCGTCTCCCGCTCGTGCGGCGGCGATGAGCGCGGCGACGGCCTGTTCGGAGGATTCCGCGTCGGGATCGTCGACCAGGTGGCCGGGGGCGGCGTTCCAGCCGATCTCGGGGAGCGCGCCGATCTCGCCGAGCGAGCCGTTGTGGCCGCGTTGCAGGACGCCGCCGTTGAGGACGCCGACGCCCATCCGCATGCCCGCGAGCAGGTAGACGACACCGCCTCGTACTCCGACATCGTGTTCGGCCTGCTCACCCTGGCCGGGTTCGCCTACGCCCCGCAGCTGGCCGACCTGCCCGGTGGCCTGCGGCCCCTGCGCGACAAGAATGCGGCCGACGGCGCGTAGGCACTGGCAAGGCGTGTCGGGCCGCGGTCGGCCGAGGTGTTTCGGCGGTACGAGGGCTTCAGGCCCCTTCTTCCGGTGCGCGGGCGGTGCTGTCGGCCGGGGTGAGGCAGCGGCGCACGAGAGCGAGGGTGCGCTGTGTGACCGTATCGAGGGGGGTGCCGTTCTCGACGGCGGCCAAGGCGGTGTGCAGCATTCCGGCGATCAGGTCGGCCGTGAGCGCGGGCTCGGGAGCGCCGAGCTCCCGGACGGCGGCGCGGAACGGTTCGACCTGATCCAGGTGGAGTTCCATCAGCCGTTGCTGGCAGGCCGGAGGAAGGCCGGCGTTCATGAGGGCGACGGCGGGCCGGTGTGCGCCTTCGGCGCCCAGGCGGAGGCTTTCCCCGAAGAACGCCTCGACGCGTTCCAGTGGGCCGTTCGCGGTGGCGATGGCGCGGGTGAGTGCCTCGTTGGAGCGCCGGAAGGCTTCCTCCGTGATGGTGGCGAGGAGGGCTGCCGAGGAGTCGAAGTACTGGTAGACGCTGGAGCGGGCCAGGCCCGCGCGGGCGCCGACCGCCGCCGGTGTGACGGCGGCGGCGCCCTCCTTGACCAGGATGTCGATCGCCGCTCCGATCAGCGCCTCGCGTTGCTGGGCACGGTGCTCGGCGACGGTGGAGGCGTTGATCTTCGGCATGCGGGCGGGCTCCTGGAGGGGTGGAGAGGGCCGGGAATGCGGTGCCGGTCGGCGGCCGCCCGTCAGGACAGGCGTCCGTCGACCATCTCGTACACCCGGTCGGCAGCGTCCATTATCGCCGTGTCGTGGGTGACCATGACCGTGGCCGTTCCGCGCTCATGGGTCTGTTCGGCGATCAGCCGCACCGCCTCGGCGGACCGTACCCGGTCCAGTGCCGAGGTGGGTTCGTCCACCAGCAGGACGGCGGGGGAGGTCATCAGGGCGCGGGCCAGACCGGCGCGCTGGCGCTCGCCGCCCGACAGCTGGTGCGGACGGGAGCCGGCGCGGTGGGTCAGCCCGACGGCTTCGATGAGTTCGTCTGCGCGGGCCCGGGCAGTGGTGTCGAGGCGTCCGTCGATGTGCAGGGGCAAGAGGAGCTGTTCCCTGACGGTGAGGGAGGCCAGCAGGTTCGACTGCTGGAAGACGAAGCCGATGTGGCGAAGGCGGGCGGCGGTGCGTTCCTTGTCCGACAGGGCGGTCAGCTCGGTGCCGGCGATGTGCACGGTGCCCGAGGTGGGCCGCTGGAGGCCGCCGGCGACGGCGAGGAGGCTGGACTTGCCGGATCCGGAGGGGCCGACGACGGCGACGAACTCGCCGGGGGCGACGGTCAGGCCGACGTGGTCGAGGGCGGTGACGGCGGTATCGCCGTCTCCGAGGGTGAGGGTGACGTCGTCCAGGCGCAGCCCGCCGGAGCGGTCGGTGTCCGCGGCGGCCTGGTGGTCGGTGGCGGGTGTGGTCATCGGGTGGCTCCCAGAGCGGTCAGGGGGTCGACGGCGGTGATGCGGCGGACGGCGACGACGGCGCCCACGGTCCCGAGGACGACGAGGAGGCCGGAGGAGGTGGCGATGGCCGGGGCGGAGAGGGAGAAGGGGGCCTTGCCGATCATCGCGCTGCCCAGGGCCAGGCCGACGGCGGTGCCGAGGGCCGTGGCTCCGACGAGCACGGCGACGACCTGGGCGAGCGCGTCGCGCAGGATGTACCCGGTGCGGGCGCCCAGTGCCTTCAGCAGGGCGATCTCGGGCTTGCGCTGGACGGTCCAGACGGTGAAGAACGCGCCGACGACCAAGGCGGAGATGACGTACAGGAATCCCTTGATCAGGGCCATGGTGCTCGACTCGGCCTCATAGCCGGGGGACGCGTCGAACGTGGCCTCCTTGGTCTCGGCGAGGGTCCCGGTTGCCTTTTCCGCCGCGGCGACGTCGGTGCCCGGCTTCAGGGTCAGGGCGACGGCGGTGGCCTGTCGGCTCGCGGCCTCGGGCAGGTCGCCGGGCAGGCCGTAGTGCAGATGCCGCCACGTGTCGAGGTCTGCGTAGACGACGCCGATGTGGCCGTAGGAGACGGTCTCGTCGACCAGTCCCACGACCTTCAGCCGCACCTCGCTCTTGTCCGCGGTCAGCACATCGCCGATCTCCACGCCCAGGTCGGCGATCTCCCGGGTGATCACGATGCCCGCACTGCCCTCCTTCAGGCCCTCACCCTTGCCGGGGCTGGGTGCCAGGGGGGAGTCCGGTGCCATGCCGAAGACGGCGAGGTTGACCTGCTCGCCCTTCATGGCGCCCTGGGTCACCTGGGCATTGGCCAGGGTGTTCCCGAACGGCTCCGCGCGCTCCACTCCTGGGGTCTTGGACCAGGTCTGCCAGTCCTCCTGCTCCACGGTTGAGCGGGAGAACTGCTCGCTGGTCGCCTTCTCGTCGAAGGCCATGTGGGTCACGGGCAGCGCGCGCAGCCCGGATATACCGGCGTCCGCCAGACCGGAGGCGAGTCCGGACAGGAGGACACCGAGTACGGCGATGAGCGCGACCACCGCGCCCATCAGGGCGAAGCGACCGCGGGCGAAGCGCAGATCGCGTAGGGCAAGGAACACGGAGCTCTCCGAGCGAGGAAGGGAATGAGGACACGACAGGCTGGCCACGCCGCCCCTTTGCCTAAACTTGACGACGCAGATGTCGGCATCTTATCGGATGTTGCCGACGCACCTGTCGGCATGTTGTTGTCGCGTACGTCGGCCGGATCCTCCCCGCCAGGCCGCCCCTGTGCGGGTGCGGCCTGGCTTCGCCTGGGGTTGCACCCGGTCCGCCGACCGGCCGGATCGCTCGCGAGGCCTGGCCGCCGAGCTGTTGATCACGACGTCGGAGCAGGTTGAAGAAACCGCCGTCACGCCCCGAGAGCCGGCGGACCGCCGTCGCAGAGAGTTCCTTCCCACCGGACTGCGGCGTCGGGAGAACAGCACTGACGCCTCGTGCAGTCGGCGCCGGCCAGACCAGGGGAATGCTGGGGGTGAGGGCCTGCTCCGCGATCAGCGACGGCTGTCGCCGGGAGCGAGCAGGCTGGTGAGCTCGGCGATCGCCTCCGGGGACGGCTTGAAGTAGCGGCGGACGTTCTCCGGATTCTTGTGCCGGGACTTCGCCATCAGCATCAGCAACGACGCGCCCTGTTCGCCGAGGTGGGTCAGGGAGGAGTGGCGGTACTCGTGCAGATCCCAGCCCGTTCCAGGTCCGCGTACGGCGGTGTGCTCGTCCAGCAGGACGCGGGCTTGCCCGTACGACAGCCGGGCGAACCCGGTGTCCGGGCAGACGTCACGCGCGCAGAGCACCTTGCCGGACCCCGGGCGGCGGTGGGTGACGAACACCGGCCCGCGGGTGCGGCCCTTCAGCAGGCGGGGCAGGAGCCGGGCGGTGCCGGCGTCCCAGTACACGGCCTCCAGCACGTAGTCCTCGCGGGCCCGGCCCCGACGGCGGGCCTTGGTCCGGGCGCCCTTCGCCTTGACCGGGCAGCGACGCCCGGCGAAGTCCAGGTCCTCGATGTTCACACCGAGGATCTCCTCCGCCCTGGCCGAGGTCTCGTAGAGCATCCGCCACAGGGTCTTCTCCCGCAGGTGGACCTCGCGCCGGGCGATCAGCCGGTCGACGGCCATCTTCGATCGGGCCGGGGTCTCGGAGTCCGGTACTGCCAGCCGCTTTGCCCAGGCCGGGACCGTCGGGCCCTCGTACCCGCGCTCGGAGCACCAGCCGCCCAGGACAGCACGGCGCCGCGGCGGGCGTTCCAGGTGTTCACCGCCGAGCGGCCCCACAGCAGTTCCAGCGCCTCGCCGATCTCGGCGTCCTCCACCACGGGATGACCCTCGGCGCGACCAAGTAGCCGCCCCCGCAGCCGGGTTCGGCCCGGCTGCTCGCAAGGCCCCCGTGAACCCCACGTCAGGAGAGGGCAGCACGTGACCCCGACATTCGTTCCCGCACGCCTGAGAGGCCTGAGCGGCCTGGGCGCGCTCACCCTGGCCGCCGCGGCGCTCACCACGTTCGCGGCCCCGACGGCGCACGCCGCCGGCACCGCCTACTACGTATCCGCCTCGGCGGGCAGCGACACCAACAGCGGCACCTCGCCCGACGCGCCGTGGAAGTCGCTGGCGCAGGTCGGCAGGCAGACCTTCCAGCCCGGCGACACCGTCGCCTTCCGGGCCGGCGACACCTGGACGGGGCAGCTCGCCCCGCACGGCTCCGGCACGGCGGCCGCGCCGATCACCTTCACCTCGTACGGCACGGGCGCCCGCCCGAAGCCGGACGGGCAGGGCGCGGTGGCGTCCGTGGTGCTGCTGGCCAATCAGCACGACGTCACGGTGAGCAACTTCGAGATCTCCAACTCGGCCGGACCGATCGCGAGTTCGACGCCGTACCGGATCGGCGTCAACGTCTTCGCGCAGGACGTGGGGGCGGTGCCCGGGATCCGGATCACCGACAACTACGTGCACGACGTCGACGCGCCGCCGAACAGCTCCAACCCGCGCTCGGGCGGCATCATCTACACGGTGCGCGGCTCGGCCACGCCCACCTACTTCACCGGGCTGACGGTGCGGAACAACGAGGTGGCGAACATCGCCTCGTACGGCATCTCGGGCTGGTCGACCTGGATGCAGCGCGACGGCTGGACGTCGCTGTGGCCGTTCCTGGGCGCGCCCACCACCGAGTACCGGCCGTTCACGCCCAGCACCGGCACCGTGATCAGCAACAACTACGTGCACGGCATCGCCGCGGGCGGCATCGCACCGCTGGTGGTGCGCGACACCATGGTCGACCACAACACGGTCGCGGACACCGCGCAGGCGCACGGCAACGTGGCCATCTGGTGGGCGGACGCGGACAACACCACCGTCCAGTTCAACGAGATCTCCGGCACCGAGTACAACGGCCCGCAGATGGACGGCGACGCGCTCGACGCGGACGAGGACAGCCGCGGCAGCCTGGTGCAATACAACTACTCGCACGACAACGGCGGCGGGTTCTTCATCTCGGTCTCCGGCGACTCGGCGCCCGCCACGGCGGTCGTCCGGTACAACGTCAGCCAGAACGACCGCAACGAGATCTTCACCTTCTCCACCAACACCACCTCGGTGCAGGTCTACAACAACACGGTGTGGGTGTCGCCGAACAGCGGCGCCGCGATGACCACGCCCGGCAGCGCCACCTCGATCGCCGACCTGGCCGGCTACCGGCCCACCGCGACGTCGCCGATCCTCCAGCAGGGGCTGGAAGTTCCGAACGACGGCGGCCGCGACGCGGTCGGCGCCGCCCTGCCGCAGGGCATGCCCGACCTCGGCGCGCTCCAGCGCACCGCCGGCACCGGCCTCACCGAGGCCGCGCCGACCGTGACCAGCTCGTACGCCACCGGCCAGGGAACGCTCGCGGACGGCTCGGACGCCAGCAGCTGGGCCTCGCCGTCCAGCGGCGTCGCCATGGGCGGCAACCTGACCCTCGCCTACCCGAACCCGCGCACCGTCTCCCAGGTCGAACTGGCCACCCACTTCGGGACCGGACAGGGCATCACCCGCTTCGACGTGCAGTACTGGAACGGCTCCGCCTGGGTCACCGCGCTCGCCGACGCCACCGTGGCCTGGTCGTCCAACTCCGCGACCGTGGAACGCCGTTCGGTGACCCTGCCCGCGCCGGTGACGACCGGCCGGCTGCGGCTGGTGGTCCGCGCGGCGAACCTCCAGTGGGGCAACTTCGCCGTCAACGAGATCGGCACCCGCTGACCCCCGGCCCGGGGGCCGCACCGGCCCCCGGGCCACCCCACCCCCACCTCAGGAGCACCCGTGCCCGCGCTGCCGCACCTGGTCCCCCGCGTCGATGACGGTGACCGGCCCGGGCGGCTGGCACCTCACCCCGACCACCCCGCTGCGCATCGAACCCGGCCTCGAACCCGTCGCCGAACTGCTCCGCGAACTCCTCGACCAGCCGCTGCCCCGCGCCACGGCCGACACGCCCGGCGCGCTGACGCTGCGCACCGAGCCCGCCCTCGCCCCGGAGGCGTACCGCATCGAGGTGACGCCCGCCGGCGCGACCGTCACCGCCGCCGGGCCCGGCGGCCACCGGATCGCCGCCCAGACGCTGCGTCAACTCCTCGACGAGGGACGGCCCGACGGGCGCGGCGGCGTCTCGGTGCCGTGCGTGGACATCGCCGACGCGCCCCGGTTCGGCTGGCGCGGGCTCCTCATCGACGTCGCCCGGCACTTCTTCCCGATCGAGTTCCTGCACAAGCTGGTCGACCTGGCCGCGCTGCACCGCCTCAACGTGCTGCACCTGCACCTGACGGACGACCAGGGCTGGCGGATGGAGATCGAGAAGTACCCGCGCCTGACCGAGGTCGGCGCCTGGCGCGCGGAGACCCTGGTCGGCCGCTACACCTTCCAGGACGACCCCGACGCGGTCTTCGACGGAACGCCGCACGGCGGGTACTACACCAAGGCCGAACTGAGCGCCCTGGTCGCCCACGCCGCCTCCCGCGGCATCACCGTCGTCCCGGAGATCGACCTGCCCGGGCACATGCGGGCCGCGATCGCCGCCTACCCCGAGCTCGGCAACGACCTGGAACCGGCCCGCCCCGTCTGCACCACCTGGGGCATCACCGAGCAGATCCTCAACGTCGAGGAGCCCACCCTCCAGTTCTGCCGGGACGTCCTCACCGAGGTGCTGGAGGTCTTCCCCGGCCCCTACGTCCACCTCGGCGGCGACGAGGTTCCCAAGCACGAGTGGCGGCAGTCGCCCCAGGTGCAGCAGCGGATGCGCGAACTCGGCCTGCCCTCCGAATCCGCGCTCGCCGCGTGGTTCACCCGGCAGCTCGCCGAGTTCCTCACCGCCCGCGGCCGCCGCCCGATCGGCTGGGACGAACTGCTGGAGGACGGTCTGCCCGCCGGGACCACGCTGATGTCCTGGCGCGACGAGGAGGGCGGCGCGCAGGCCGCCCGGCTCGGCCACGACGTGGTGATGACGCCGCACCAGCTGCTCTACTTCACCGTCTACCAGGCCGACCCGGACCGCGTCGAACAGCCGCTCGCGGTCGCCGAGGTGCTCACCACCGCCGACGTGTACGCCTACCGCCCCGTCCCGGCCGGCCTCCCGCCGAACGCCGCCGCCCACATCCTGGGCGCCCAGGGCTGCCTGTGGACCGAACTGATGCCCACCGCCCGCCAGGTCGAGTACATGGCCTTCCCCCGCCTCTGCGCCCTCGCCGAAGTCCTCTGGGGCACCGCCGGCGACTACCCCGAGTTCGCCTTCCGCCTCACCAAACACCTCCGCCGCCTCACCCGCCTGGACGTCACCCCCGGCCCCCTGCCACCCACCCGCCCGCCCACGGCACCCGGGCCCGGTGGTGTCCCTGGACGGGCTGATGATGATGAACACCACGGTCTGGGGTGATGGCGCTGTCAGTACCATCGCCATCCGCCCTGAGCCCGATCCGCGACCGGGTCCGGTGCGACCGGACCCGCCCGGCGATCTCGGTGTCCCTGGGCACGAGGGGGTGGCCCTTGGTGCTTGACGGGGCATCCCGGCCGTCGGCGGGGCCGACCCGTCGCCGGGCTCCTGGCGGGTGGTCATGTCTGCCTGTCAGGAGTCCGGCGACGCGGGCACGGGCCCGGCCTCACTTCATCGCGGCCTCCCGGGGGATCTCCTTGACCTCGGCGGTCGGGGCGTTCCGCTTGACCGAGTCGATGCCTTTTTCGCAGGCGCCTTTGGAGTTGTATGCCTCGCCGACCGCGATGATCTCGCCGTTGCCGGCCTTCAGCCGGAACCGGAACTTGCCGGCCTTGTCCTCGTAGATCTCGAACTTCCCGGACATGACGTCTTCCTTCCTGACGTGGGTGTCTGGGCGCGTTCCCGAGGAGTCGCCCGCGAAGGCCGGTCGGCGCTGCAGGACCCTCGTCTGCGTGAGCGCCACCACTCGTCCGGCGGCCGGTTCCCGGGACGCTGACGCAGCGCACCAGCCCGATCCCGCGCCGAGGCCGGCATCCGCCGACGCGCGGGGCCAGGGACGGGTCGGACGGGACCGGGGATCGACCGGGCCGGGGCGACCGCGGAGTGCCCCGGCGGCACGGCCGAGGACCCGGGGGGCTGCCTCGAACCGATGAACTCCTCTACGCGAGACGCCCTTGCCGCGTTCGCCCGGCACTCCGCCGAGCGCCACGGCTGCTCGCCACCGGCACTGCGCTGACGGCCCGCCACTCGGAGGCCCGGGAGAGGGATGGTCAGGCGAACGTGCCGGCAATCCCGTCGGGCCGGGTCGGGCTGTGCGGATCCTGCTGGGCGTCCGGCTCGCCGAGGCGGGCGAGGACGGCCCGGCAGGCGCGCTGCAGTTCCTCGTCCTCCTCTATCGTCGTGAACAGGTTCTTGCCCCGTCCGGGCAGCGCCAGTTGGGCCTGCAGTGCGGGGGCGGCCGGGCGGGCGGCGAGGCCCATCCGCTCCAGGCAGGGCACGACGACGCGGCCGGTGCACGGGTTGTCCTCCCAGGCCGGGAGCAGGACGTCCAGCACCGTCTCGGCCTCGCGCTCGCCGCCGATGTCCCAGAGCGCGGCCGCACAGTGCACGCCGGGCCAGTCCCGGCCCGCCGCCCGCTCCCGCAGGCGCGGCAGTGCGGCGGCCGCCGCGGGGCCGATCGCGCCGAGCAGGCCCGCGACGTCGTCGATGTCGCCGGCCCTGAACGGCCCGCCGTCGCCGTCCAGCCCGGGCAGCAGCAGCGGCAGGACCTCGTCCGGGTCGGCGCCGACCGCCCAGAGCGCGGTGACCGCGGCGAGCGCCGTCTCGGCGTCCCCCGGCCCGCCGGGCTCGGCCAGCGCACGGATCGCCGACCGGGCCGGCGCCGCCGCCGGCCCGAACTGTCGCAGCGCCCGCAGCGCGAAGCCGACGATCGGCCAGTGGCCGCCCCGCATCGCGCGGTCGAGCACCTCCTCGACCGCGCCCAGCCCCGCCGGGTCCGCCAGGTCGCCCAGCGCGGCCAGGACCCCCGCCACCTCCTGCTCGGTCCGCTCCTGCTCCAGGTCGAACCCGCGCAGCCGATCGACCAGCCGGGGCGCCAACTCCCCCGCCGCACCCGGCAGACGCCCCGCGGCGCGGACCGCGCGCCAGGCGTCCACCCCGTCGTCCAGTGCCACCAGCAGGCTCGGCAGCGCCCGCGCGTCGCCGAGGCCGGCCAGCGCAAGGACGGCTTCCTGGTGGGCCCGGCGCAGCTCGCGCCGGGGATGGGCCCACGTGCGGGGCCCGCACTGCCCGCACTGGCCGGCGCACTGCCTGGTGACGAAGGCGGCCAGGGCCGGGCGGGCGGGTTCGGCGAGCGGACCGCACGCGGCGAGGGCGGCGGCGGCCTCCGCGACGACCTGGGGGTGCGGGTCGGCGAGGTGGTCGCCGATCAGCGCGACGAGCGGGCCGTGGTCGCCGCGCCAGGCCTGGATCAGCTCCTTCGCCATCCGCAGGGCGTCCACCCGGGCGCCCGCGTCCTCGCTGCGCAGTTGCTGGGCCAGGAGCTCGGTGCGCTCGGCCACCCGACCGTCCAGCACTTCGTGGAAGGTGTTCAGCAGTGCGGTGACCGGCGAGTGGACCTTGCCGTGCCGGGCGAGTTCCTCGAACGCGGCGATGATGTGGGCCGGCGCGCTGCCGGGCTCGATCGCGGGCTGCGGCGCGGCCGGGGCCGGGGAGTGCCACCAGTCCTCGGCCGGGGCGGGCTGCTCGCGCAGCAGGCCGACCGCCGCCCGGACCGCCTCCTGGGCGTCGAACTCCGGGACGCAGCGGGCGCGCTGGACCAGTGCGCCCAGCCGGACGGTCGGATCCAGCGCGGCGTCGTCGAGGAGCTCGCCGAGCCATGCGGTCGCGAACTCCGACACCTCCGGCCGCCGCAGCGCCAGCACGGCCGTCGTCCGGAGGACCAGCAACCGCTCCACCGCACCCGGCTCGGCCGCGAGCCGCTCGCGCAGCACAGCGAAGGCGCGCTGCGCGTCGTCGACGAACAGCCCGAGCGCCGGGACCGCCGCCTGCCTCACCAGCCGGTCCGGCACCGCCACGAATCCGATGAACGCCTCGGCCCGCTCCCGTACCAGCGTCGCCGCCTCGGGGTGCCCGATGTAGTCCCAGTAGTCGTCCTCGGCCTCGGCGTCCTCGCCGGCGACTGCCGCGTCCTCGTTGTCCTGTACGTGGTCTCGCTCGAACGCGAGGCGCTCGATTGCCGATTCACCGATGCTCACCAGCAGCTCGATCACCGCCGCCCGCCCCAGCGTGGCAGCGTCCTGCGCCAGCTCGAACAGGAACGGCAGGCTCGCGGCGGTACACCGGTACACATCGCCCTGGTGGTGCACGGCACTGTAGAACCTGCTGAGCGCACGGCTGGGCGTCTCCTCCTCGGCGGAGCCGAGCTCGCGCAGTAGCGCCGGCACCTCCTCCGCGGTGCCGTAGGCGTGGTGCATCTTCGACCAGTCGATGTCGTCAAGTCCCTCGAACATGCCCGGCACTCTGCCCACCGCCACTGACACCGGGACGCCCTGGGCACACGGAGGAACCTCCGGCCGGCCGCCGGGCTGCCGACCGGAGCAGTAGGCAGCGCGGCACCCGTCGTCCTGCGCTGAAGCTTCGTCACCCGGGGGCTGTCGGCCGTTCCCTGAACAACCTCGGCCTGGCGGTCTCGAAGCTGTCGCGCGCCGCGTGGTGGCGGCGGTGATCGACGCCTGCCCGCAGCGCCTGGTCGAGGACGTCCTCGCCGTCAAAGGCCATGCGGTACGCCTGCCGGACCAGGGGGCCGTCCACATGTCCCACAGCGAGCGGTTCACCCCCGAAAGCCCCCGACCAGTCCCCGACACCCCTCCCCTGGCGCAAGCGGCCGACCATGGACCGGGCGGAGAAGGGCACGCTGGCGGTCGTGAACTCGGTGGTGCTCCGCTCCAGCGGCCAGAACCTCACCCTGCCTGGCACCGCGATCGAGATGACCTCACGGATCGGCAAACCACTCCTTCTCGGCCTGGCCGCGCTCGCCGTCCGCTCCCGCGTCAAACGCTGACCGCCCATGGGCGGCGGCGGTGAAGTCCCTGACCTCGGCACCCGCTGGACAGCCATGACGACCTACGGGCGGTGGCCGCGTACGGGTGGGCCAGCGAGCACGACCAGCCCGACCGGCTGGCGCTGGACAAGCTGGTCGCCGACCCCTGGCGGCACTACCGCACCAGCAGCAGCGCCCGCCGCTCCCCCACCCTGAGCCCGAACGCGCCGCCCACGCCCCACAGGACATCGACCGCCCGGTCGAGGCCGGCTGCAAGGACACCGCGGCCCGCCGACGAGCCGACACCCAGCAGCGCGGTACTGGAACTGGACCGGCGCCACCGTGGTGACAGGTGACGACCTCCGTCAACATCTTGGTCCGGGCCCGTTCGGGGTCTGCTTCGTAGGCGCGGCCGGCGAACGGCGACTGCGTGACGGTCGAGCATGCGGATCGCGCGGCCGCCTGCCTTGTGGACTTGGCGCTCGGGGTGGTCGCGGTCCTGCACTCATCACCGCATCAGCATCTGCCGGACTGCCGGTGGACCGGAGGTTGAGTGCACCGTCGCGGTGCCCCGACCGGTTCGAGACGAGCAGGACCTCGCACAGGGGTCTACCGCCAGATGAAGTTGGTTTGGCATCCCCGGCTGCTCTTGTCCACGAGGTAGCACTGGGTCTTGAAGTTGCGGTAAACCCGCTCCCACCGGTCACTGCGGCTGTTGTAGACGTTGATCTGCAGCGTCTGGTTCGGCTTGAACCACCACCGGTCCTGCTGTCCGCAGTGGATATCACCCTCGTATTCGTCGGACAGGGCGAAGTTGGGCGTGTGGACGTACTTGCCGTTCTGGTTGTAGCCGCCGACGTTGGCCTTGGTGAAGTCCTTCCCGTAACTGTTCTTGGAACAGATCCACGCCTGGTAGTTGCGCTCAGCCGCGTACACGGGCGTCACCGCCCCCGCCAGCACAGTCAGCGCCGCCACCGAAACGCCCACCGCGGTCCAGCGCCCCCCCCGATTCGGCCCACGATCCACTCCTTTTTCTGTCGCCAGTGACGGATTTCCGTCGTCCTTTATGGAATCATTTTTCTACCCCGTGGTCGTCAACCCGGCGGTTGACTTTTTCTCACCTCCGGTAAAACCAGCGCGGTACGAGGCCCTCCAAGGCCGGCTGTGGCTCCCCTTGGACCGTCCAAGGGTGTCCGGCGGGGGCGCTGGAGGGCCGTTGATCCTGGAGACTGACGGTGGTCGGTTCGCGGAGCAGCAATCGGTGGTTCTGCGACGGCGCGACGTGCGCCCCGGCCTGCTGGAGCTCGCTGATCGGAGCGACCGCGCGAGCCGTGGCGGGACTCGTCACGAGAACGTCTGTCCGGCCGGGTTCACGGCCCGCCGGCGCTTCCCTCCCCGAACGGGAGGCCAGGCTCAAGCGGCGCGCACCGCCCCGGCTCACCGACGTCCATCGCCAGCTCCTGCTCGACGGGGCGCAGGCGGACGCACCGGACGACGACATGCCGACCACCACCAGGTGTCCTCGGGGTCAGCCGAGTGCGCTCGACGAGCATCCTCGTACGTCCTTCCGCGCTCGACGGAGGGCCAGGACGACGGCACCCGGACGCATCCGCAGGCGGCCGCACGTCGCGGCCACCCTGGACGAGCGCGCCCGCACAGCCATGCGCGCCCCGGCACGCCGAACCCGGCGGGCAGGGCGCCGAACCGCCGGCTGCCCCGGTCCGTGGCGTTGCTACTCGCCCGTGACGACTTCCACCCCGCGCCAGAACGCGACCCGGTCACGGACGTGCTCGGCCTCCGGCTTCGGTTCCGGGTAGTACCAGGCGGCATCCGAGTTCTCGACGCCGTCCACCGAGACCGTCCAGTAGCGGGCAGTGCCCTTCCAGGGACAGGCCGTCGTCGTGTCGCTGGGCACGAACAAGTCCCAGTTCAACGCGTCCGGCGGGAAGTAGTGGTTGCCCTCCACCAGCACCGTGTCCCGGGACTCGGCCAGCACCGCACCGTTCCACACTGCACGCACCATTCGTGCCACCGCCTTCCCCGCTGCACCGACATGCCCTGCCCCACCGTCAACTCCCCGCACCACCACCGCATTCCGAGCCCCCGCCCCGCCACCACCGCACGGAGGAACGCCGACACCGATCACCGGGAGCGTTGGTGGCACTGGATCAGGCACGGCGCGGCGGCATCAGACCGGCCTCGTACGCGACGATGGCCGCCTCCACCCGGTTGCGCACGCCCAACTTCGAGAACAGCGCACTCACATGGGCTTTCACCGTGCCCTCGACCACGTGCAGACCAGCCGCGATCTCCGCGTTGGACCACCCCGCAGCCAGTCCGGCCAGCACCTCGCGCTCCCGCTCCGTGAGCCCCTCCAGCGAACGCCGCGGATACGCCACCCGACGGGCACGCATCCCTGCAACCACCCGGCCCGCGACCCGGGGGGACAGGTAGGCACCGCCGGCGCCCACCGCCCGCACACCGTTCAGCAACTCCCGCGGATCATCCGCCTTCAGCAGGAAACCGTCGGCGCCTTCCTCCAGAGCGCGGGTGATGTACTCGTCCTGACCGAAGGTCGTCAGCATGATCACACCCACTCCGGCCGACTCCTGACGGAGCCGCGCGGCCGCCGCCAGCCCGTCCATGCCGGGCATCTGAATGTCCAACAGGATCACATCCGGCCGGTGCAGACGGGCGAGCACGAGAGCCTCCCGACCGTCGCCCGCCTCGGCGACCACGTCGACCTGCGGGTCCCTGGCCAGAACAGCCAACACCCCGGCTCGGACCATCGCCTCGTCGTCGGCCACCAGGACCCGGACCCGGCGGACGCCGGCTGTCGTCGCTTCCACGCGGCGAGCCTACGGCCGGTGCGCCGCCGTGCGGGCGGCCGAGTGCCGCAGATCCTCCCGGAGGCGGAGGGCACCCCTGACGAAAGGCAGGACGCCGCTGCCGTTCGACCGGTGGGAACGGGCACTGCGAACTCCTAGCGTCGGTTCCGCACCGGAGACGGGGCAGCCGCCGCAGGCCCGCCACCCGGCGATGGATGCCCCGTCACCTCCGCCGTCGCCTTTCGCGGGCCACGGAACACGGCTCGTTGCCCATCGCTCATCGCCCACTGCCCATGGCCGACAGGAAGGAATTTTCGTGATCACCGTCCGAGGACTGACCAAACGCTACGGCGGCACCCTCGCCGTGGACGGGCTGACGTTCGATGTCCGGGCCGGCCGCGTGACCGGTTTCCTCGGCCCCAACGGGGCCGGGAAGTCCACCACCATGCGCATGATCCTGGGCCTGGACCGTCCCACGCTCGGGCGGGCCCTGATCGCCGGGCGCCCCTACGCGGACCTGCGCCGGCCGCTGTGCGCGGTCGGCGCGATGCTCGACGCGCGGGCCGTCCACCCCGCCCGTTCCGGCCGCGCGCACCTGGTCGCCCAGGCCCGGTCGAACGGCATCCCGCTGCGCCGCGTGGACGAGGTGCTGGAGCAGGTGGGCCTGGCCAAAGCGGCCCGTCGGCCTGCGGGCACGTACTCGCTCGGCATGAGCGGGCGGCTCGGGGTGGCGGGCGCCCTGCTCGGCGATCCGCCGGTGCTCGTCCTGGACGAGCCGGTCAACGGCCTCGATCCGGACGGTGTGCGGTGGATTCGCGGGCTCGTCCGTGAGCAGGCGGCGGAGGGGCGCACCGTGTTCCTCTCCAGCCATCTGATGAGCGAGATGCAGCTGACGGCCGACCACCTCGTCGTCATCGGACGCGGGCGGCTGCTGGGCGACACCTCCATGGCCGAGTTCCTGGCCGCCGCCTCCCCTGCAGCGGCGCGCGCCGTGGTGCCCGACCCCGAGGAGAGGGCGGCACTGGTCCGCCGCCTCCTGACGGCCGACGGGGTGACCGTGGAGGCCTCCGAGTCCGGCGAACTCACCGTCGAGGGCCGCACCGCCGCCGAGATCGGCGACCTGGCCCACCGCTGCCGAGTGCGGTTGCACCGACTGAGCGACGTCCGGGTCTCGCTGGAGCAGGCGTACCTGGACCTGACCGCCCGCAGCGTCGAGTACACGACGGGCGGCTACACCGCGGACACGACCGCCGTACCCGCGGCGTCGGACGAAGGAGAACGCTGACCGTGACCATC
>NZ_BMRI01000026.1:0-9061 GCF_014648555.1 Kitasatospora griseola | reverse complement strand
CCGACGACGCCCGCCAGCCGCACGAACCTGCCGCACGCCGTCCCCGACACTCCCGACCCCGACACTCCCGACCCGGACACCCCCGGCCGGGGCGCACCCGGAGGCCTCGCCGGGGCCGTCGCCGCCGAGTGGACCAAGCTGTGGTCCGTCCGCGCCCCCTACCTCTGTCTTCTGACGGGCCTTGCGATCACCGGCGTCTTCACCTACTACTACGCGTCGATCGCCCGCATCAACGGGCATCCGGTGCAGCCCGCCGGGAACGCCGCGGCCTCCTCCGCCGTCCTCGTCCAGTTCACCGTCGTCGTCCTGGCCACGGTCGCCGTCACCTCCGAGTACGCGACGGGCAGCGTGCGGGCTGCGCTGCTGTCGGTTCCCCGGCGGAGCCGGGTCCACGCCGCGAAGGCCCTGGTGGTGGCTGTGGTGGCGTTCGTCGCCGGCGCCGCGTTCGCCGTCGTGGGTACGGCGGTGGCCTGGTTCGGGTTCGACGGACGGGCCTCCTTCTCGGTCGGCCTGAGTCTCCGTCAGGTCCTCGCGATCGGTCTCTACGAGGCACTGGTCGCCGTGCTGAGCGTCGGGGTGGCGTTCGCCACGCGTCATCCGGCCGGCGCGCTCTCGATCCTCGCCACCCTCCTGTGGGCGCTGCCCAGCATCCTCCTGGGACTGGGCGGCCCGACGCTCGCGGGCCTCAACGGCCGGCTGCCGCACGGCGCCGGGGAGCGCTTCATGCGCCCCGCCGCCGAGGCGCCGTACGGGTCGGTGACGGCGGTCCTGATCGTGGCGGCGTGGGCCGCAGCCGCGCACGTGATCGGCCTGTACGTGCTGCGTCGCCGGGACACCTGACCCCGACGCCCCTGGCCGCCCCCGTGCCGGGCGCGCCCGGGGCCGTCCCGCACAATTGGCCCCGGAGAGGTGAGGACATGCGCCAGAAGGACGGTCGACGCACCGTGCCGTACATGCACCTGCCGCCGGTCGGCCCCGTCCTCGGTGACGTGGCCCTGTGGAGCGTGCTCGCCGCTGCCACCGCCTACGGGTTCCGGGACGCGGGCGCGGCGGCCTCGCCCGTCGAGGATCTGGGTCTCCCGCTGGCCGTCCTGGCGGTGGCCGTGCCGCTGTCCCGTCGCCGTGCGGGGAGCGCGGTCGTCCTGGTCAACGGACTGTGCGCGCTGGGCATGGCCGATCCGGCGACGCCCGCCAACGCCCAGGTCCTCTCGCTGGCCGTCCTGAGCTGCCTGCTGGGAGTCCGGGTCGCCGCGGCGCGGCGCCCGCTCCTGGTGCTGGTCGGCTGCCTCGCCCTCGATCTCGCGACGTGCGCGGTACTGCGGACACCGGCCGTGTGGTGGTTCTACGCGCTGACCGTGCTGCCCGCCGCCCTCCTGCTGCCCTGGCTGACCGGACGGCACTGGCGCGGCCGGCGCGAACTGGTGCGGGAGGGCTGGCGGCTGGCGCGGAGTCTGGAGGAGCGCCAGCACCTGGTCGCGGAACGGGCGCGGCTGACCGAACGCGCGGACATCGCGGCCGACATGCACGACTCCCTCGGGCACGCCCTGAGCCTGGTCGCGCTGCGTGCCGGAGCCCTGGAGCTCTCGCCCGACCTCACCGACCGCGACCGCACCGACCTCGCCGAGCTGCGCGGGACGATTGCCGACGCCGTGGAGCAGTTGCGCGAGACCGTCGCCGTTCTGCACGACCCGGCCACAACGGAACCGGGTGCGGGACTGCACGTCACCGACACCGTCGAGGACCTCCTCGGGCGAGCGGCCGCCTCCGGGGTGCCGGTGCGCTGGGAGCGGCGCGGGGCGATGCCCGTGCTGTCCCCCCTCGTTCAACGGGGCCTGTACCGGGCGGTGCAGGAGGCGCTCACCAACGCGGTGAAGCACGCACCCGACGGTGAGATACGGGTGCGGATCTCGCACGGCGCCGACCGTACCCGCGTGAGTGTCGTGAACGCCGCGCCGCCGGCCAGCCGATCGGCATCCGCGGCAGCAGGCCCGGCGATCGGCGCCGGCGGCAGAGGCGGTGCCGGTGGCAGAGGTCTGACGGGGCTCAGGGAACGGGTGACGGTACTCGGCGGCTCGTTGTCGACCGGCCCGTACCGGGGCGGGTTCCGTGTCACCGCGGTTCTCCCGCACCAGGTCGCGGCCGGCGCGGGGACGCCGACGCCGCGGCCGGAAGCGACCGCGCACCGCGGGCCGCACCGCGAGGTCGCTCCCCTGGACTCCGGTGCGGACACCCCCGTACCGGAGTCCGTCACACGGCTCGCCTCCCTGCGCAGTGCCGCCCGCCGCCGCTCCGCCGCCGCCTTCGTGGCTCCTGCTGTCGCAGCCGCGTTCTTCGTACCCGCGGCCGTCTACCTGGCCTGGCAGTTGACCACCGGCGTGCTACCGCCGTCCCGGTTCGACGAGCTGACCGTCGGTCGTCCGCGCGCCGAACTCGCCGCCTTGCTGCCGGACCACGCCTACCCCTACCTACCCGACCGCGCCCGTTCCGCACCCCAACCCCCCGGCACCCGCTGCGAGTTCTACCGGTCCGGCCGCGACCTGTTGACCGAGGTCGACCTCTACCGGCTCTGCTGGTCGGGCGACGTCCTGGCGGCCAAGGACACCGTGCCCGCAAATCGACCGGCGGCCCTGCGGTTGCCTTCCGCACCGTCGAGGACGCGCTGAAGCCACAGCGATCCAGGAACCGGTGAGAGGTCGTCACCGACCGGCCGGTCGAACCACGTCGAGCGAGAGGACCAGAACCACGTGGATGTGTACGAAGCCGTGGACAGCCGCCGGGCCGTGCGGGCGTTCAGCGACGAGCCAGTGCCCCGACAGCTCCTCGAACGAGTGCTGACCGCGGCGACGCGGGCTCCCTCCAGCGGGAACCTCCAGCCGTGGCACACCTATGTCGTGGCCGGCGAGCCCCTGGCCCGACTGAAGAGTCGTACGACGGCCAGGGCGCTGGCGGGCGACCCGGGCGACGCACGCGAGTACCCGATGTACCCCGACGAGCTGGCCTCGCCGTACACCGACCGCTTCGCCGCCGCGGCCGCCCAGCGATACGAAGCACTGGGCATCGAGCGCGACGACCCCGACCGGGCCACCAAGATCGCCGCCTTGAACTCGAACGCTTTCGGGGCACCGGTCGTCCTGTTCTGCTACCTCGACCGGACGATGGGCCCCGGGCAGTGGGCGGACGCGGGGATGTACGTGCAGACGCTCATGCTGCTCCTGCGGGCGGAAGGGCTGCACAGCTGCCCTCAGGTGATGTGGACGATGTATCACCGGACCGTCGGCCAACTGCTCGGGGCCGACGCCCGGCTGGTACTGCTCTGCGGTGTCTCGGTCGGGTTCGAGAAGGAGGGCGTGCCACCGCTGCGCACCGGGCGGGCGGACATGGCACAGACCGTGGACTTCATCGGAATGTGACGACCGGACGGTCGAGGAGCCCGCTCCGCCGACGGCCACCGGCGCGGCTGCGCAGACCGACGAGCCGACGGCCGTCACCGCCCTGGAACGCCGGACGACCTACTGGGGCCGGGCGGCCCTGCGGTGGCGGCTGTCGAGCAGGCGGAGAGTATCTGCAGGAGGCCGTCTCCTGCTGGAAAACGGGCTGCACGGGCGGCGCACGTTCGGGCTGTTCGGACTTGTGGTCCTCCCTGTGGCGCGGCGACATGTCGCCACTCGGCGACCCCGGTGACGGGCCCGCCGGGCGGCCGGCTGCCCAGGGTCGATCCCCGGTCCGGCGCGCCCACGATCGGAGGCGGATCTCCGGCGTCGGCGGACGGGCCCGGTACGGATGCCGCATGATCGCTCCTCGCCGATCCCGGCACCGTGCCTCGGCCGCCCTCATCGCCCTGTCCGGCGCGCTCGTCCTGGCCGCCGTCCGGCCCGCGCAGGCCGCCAACACACCGGCCGGCCTCCTACCGTGCGCCTCCCGAGCCGCCCGCGCTGCCTGTCGTCGGCTGTGGGGGCCCCGACCGCAGCGGTCGGGGCCTTCTTCGTCAGTGCTGCCAGGCGGTGGCGGCAGCGAGGGCGGTGAGCTGGTCGAGCGTCAGGGCCGGGTTGCCGGGCTGGGCGTCGTAGCCGGTGGTGCCGTTGTTCTCGGAGATGCTCACGCGGGTGCCGTCGGGGAGGAGGGCGTCGACGAGCCAGCGGACGGGCGGGTTGGGGGAGCTCTTGGTGGCGCCGGAGGTCGAGGTGATGACGTCGGCGCCGCTCTGGGTGCGGGTCGGCTGCCCGCCGGCGGCGAGGTCGGCGAAGAGGCTTCGCGGATTGCCCTCCTTCATCCACTGCGGCGTGACCGAGATGGACAGCAGACTGGTCCGTCCGTCGACGGTCACGATGAGATGGGCCGCGCCCGGGGTGGTCTGCGGAGTGCTGCCGCGGTCATGCTGGGCGTCCGACGGCAGGAGGCTCTCGGCCGTGGCCAAGATGGCGTCGGGAAGCGGGAGTTGGGAGCTCGCAGGAGTGTTGGTCGAGGTGGCGAACACCTCGAACACCGGGTTCCACGCCGGGCTGCTGACCACTGCGGCCAACTGCTCGACGGACAGGACAGGTTCGGGACGGGTCAGTGGCGGGCCGGCCGTACGGGAGTTCAGCTCGGAGAGACGGACGCGGCGGCCGTCGGAGCCGGTCCAGATCGCGGTCCAGGTGGAGGTGGGGCCGCCACCGGGTTCGGGGGTGAACTTCTGAATGACGAGGATCGAGCCGTCCGCACCCACGGTCCGGGTACAACCGGCGGTGGGACGCTCGGTCGGATCCACGCACTGGGTGCCCTCGGTCCCCGGGCCGATCGGCAGCGCGACCCAGTCGGTGCTGAGGGTCATCGCCGAAGCGCCCCGGCCGTCGTCGTACGCGACGTGCGCCAAGGGGCCGCCGAACTGGGCGTCCGAGCCCTCGCCGTGCGTGTCGTCGACCCGACCGGGCGGCAACAGGGACGTCAAGGTGTCGATCATGAATTGGCCGGTGACGGCCGGGTTGGCTGCCCGGCGGACGGCCGCCGGTGCGCTCGCGCCGCCGTGCTGCACGGCGACGCCGCCCAGAGCGACCAGTGTCATCGCGGCGCCCGCGGCCGCGGCCGCAGCAGCGCGTCGGCGCAGGACACGTCGCCGGCCGAGGCGTTCGCCGACATCGGCCAGCACTTCGCCGGGCGTGTCGGGGGCGAGATCGGCGGCGTCCCGCAGCAGTTCGGAGACGGCGTTGTCGGAAGACATGGGGGAGAACTCTCCTGAGAGGGTCAGTGACGGACGAGCTCGTCGAGTTGGTCGCCGAGGACGGCGCGGATGCGCTCCAGCGCCCGGCTGCTGCGCGAGCGGACACCGCTGGCGCTCAGTTGGAGCACGGTGGCGGTCTCCTCGACGCTGCGGTCCTCCCAGAAACGCAGGACCAGCACCGCGCGGTCCTGCGGGGGCAGCGCACTCAACGCCCGCAGCAGGGTCAGCCGCAACGAGGGATCGGGATCGCTGACCGCGACCTCGTCGAAGGTGTCGGTCGCCTGCTCACTGCTCGCCCGCCGCCGGCGATGGGACAGAAAGGTGTTGACCAGCACGGTCTGGGCATAGCCGGCCGGATTCCCCAACCGCGCTATCTTGCGCCACCGTCCGTAGACCCTGCCCAGGGCCTCCTGCACCAGGTCCTCCGCGAGATGCGCGTCACCGCCCGTCAACAGGTACGCAGTGCGCAGAAGATGACGTCCTCGCGAGACCGCGAACTCCCGGAAGTCCGGAGGCTGCGCCGGATCAGGACTGGCCGATGGATGCTTCATGTCTCTTTAACGCGACGTGCCTGCCGCCGCGTCCCGGGCGGGACGGCGCAAAGGACGAATGAGCTGCAAACGCCGGGCCGATCCACCGGCAGGCGCCTGCGGGCGACGCTCCGATAAGGTGAGTTGATCTACAGACTCGTACGCGTGGGGGCGCAGCAGTGACGACCGACGTGACGCCCGAACTGGCCGAGGCGATCCAGCGTGGCTACGACCAGCGCGACCGAGCGAACATGGCGCCGACGATCGCCTACTTCCAGGCGCTGCTTGCCGAACACCCGGACCACCCGGTCCTCGTGTACGAGGTGGGTGGCGCCTACGACACCGCGGGCCAGGAGGAGACCGCCCGCGGCTACTACGAGCGCGCGCTCGCCCTCGGCCTCGAAGGCGACGTCCTGCGCCGGTGCCTGTGCCAGTACGCCAGCACCCTGAGGTGGCTGGCCGAGTTGGACGAGTCGCTGGCAGTCCTCGACCGAGCCCGCAGGGAATTCCCCGACTCCGACTCCGTCCGCGTCTTCCGCGCTCTGACCCTCAACGACGCCCAGCGCCCGGACGAGGCAGTGGCCGAGTTGCTCGCCGTCGTCACCGAGCATGCCGAGGTCACCGACCTCGGGCGATGGGCAGTCGGTCTGCGCGGCCTCGCCCAGTGGCTCGCCGACGGCCGACCCGAGTAGGAAGCATCCGCCCTGTAAAAGGCCAATGCAGGTGGGTTGGCACGTGGTGACCTCGGCTGGTGCCCGTATCTGCGACCGGCATGCACACGGCAGTTTCTGACGGAGGATCGACTCTGTCGCGATGTGTGGCTGTGGGGGCAAGGGCTCCTCATTCCAGTCAATGACCACTCGATCTGACGACGTCGCACACCCGAGGTGCCACGCCGATCATGAAGGTGAACCGACGTGGGACATCACCGATGGGGCTGGCTTCGAGGGCACATTGGCCCGTACGCCGACACCTGCTTGGTCAAATTCTTTCCCGACGCCCCGAGCCGATGACTCCGTTGGCTTCGCTGTCGGTAGCAAAGGCACACAGATCGTCCATGAACCGGCTCGGTGATGACGACCTCGGCTGCGCCTCGTTCCATTGGTCCCAGAGACTCCCGGGCGCCAGGAATCGGGCAGCGTGCTCGCTTCCCGTGCGGCTGTCAACGTGGAGGAGCGCGCTGATGGCCCAGTGTTGGTCGTACTGGCAGTCGGCTGTCGGAGGTAGCGGTCCAGGCAGACCGTGAGGTGCTGGGCGTCCTCGTCGGTGCCGAAGTGCACGAGGGCAAAGCAGCATCCCTGGCCTGCGAAGCAGAGCTGTCTAGTGCTCTGACCTGGAAGATTCACCGGGTTGCTCGCATGAGCTGGTTGTCGCGCTGATCCCCCGAGCTGGCTTGTCCGGAGCGCCTGGGATGATCGTCGGCGTGACATGCGATGTGTGCGGGGGCGAGTTGCCCGGTGTCCTCGATTCGATTCCGCTGAGCTCGGATGGCGGAACGTGGGTGACCTGCGGGCACTGTCTCGCGACCGTCATCGTTACGGTCTCCGGCCAGGTTCAGCGCCCGCCGTATCGACCCACGTCAGACCGGTGGTGTGCAGCCGTGGACGAGTCCTGCACGCCCGAGGTTGAGCATGCCGTCGTGACCAGGACTCTGACGTTGTGCGGAGCGGACATCGACCTGGAAGGGTTCACCGGGTATGGCTACTCGTGGTCGCCGTTGAGGCAGACGGCCTGTACGAGGTGCCGATCGTTCGCTGTCGAGGTGGACGAGCGGTGGCCGGTTGGCCGTCGTGGACGCGGGGCAGGCACCCACACCCGCTATTGATGGGGCGGCCCCGGATGGCTTCAGGCCGCCGCGGCGCGAAGCGTCCGCCCCATCGGATGCCCTTCTCACTACGGACGGCTCGCTCTCGACGTTGCGCAGCCAGCACGTCGTCTGCGGCCCCGATCCGCTCCAACTCGCCGAAGTCTTCGGCCTGGCCGAGAAGACCGCCATCCGCTACGCGGACTCCGCCCGCGCGCTCCTGTCGCAGGTCGCAGAGCAGAGGGACCGGTGAAACCCGCTCGACCTTGCCAGCCCGCGAAGGGATCATGTGTCGGTGCCGTCGACTCAATCAGCAGCCAGCAATCTGCAGGACCACGCCGCTCTCTGGAGCATCGGTGAGGTCCGAGCAAGCAATGTGGTCAGCGCCGCGTGCGATGCACTCGTTGCCGGGCTCGACAGTCCCGCGCTGCGGGCCCTGGCAGCGTGTACACGCGCTGAAGCGGACTACTACGTCCCCGAGTTCCTTCCCGCAGCACTCGACGAACTGGTCCTCACCTTCTATCCGGTCGGCAGTCAGGCTGGCGAGGAAGCCGCCGTGCGAGCACTCGCGCGTCAGATGCTGGGCGGCGAGCTGACTCCTCGGGAGCTCGCCTTCCGGATTCATCAGCGTTTTGGGCATGAACTGGCCCTGGCTGAACGGCTCGCAGAACTCGACGACGAGTACGACGTCCTCGAATACTGCGACAGGACCGTGGCACAGGTCGATGCCGACGTCACGGCCGAAGCCCGACGGCTGACTGAGCACCCTCGCGTTTCAGCTGAACCCACGGGGCCACCGGCTTGAAGCACACCAATCGACCCGTGAGTTCGCGCTGAGTAAGCCTCAGTTTCTTTGAACCCACGGGGGTCCGAGGGTCCAGGCCGGACAGGCCGATCTCGTTGGACCGATGGATCACACCCTGGATGGTGTCCTCGTCGGCCTGCACCAGCTGGACGAGCACTGGCACCCGGTTCCCGCCGGCCGAGGCCAACAGCATCATCGCCCGCCGGAACCGCACCGAACTGGCACTGCCCCGACGCAGGTTCTGCTGCAGCCTCTGCCCCTCCTGGTCGGTCAACCTGCGCACACAAACAGGCTCGGCCACCACACCCCCCAACGGTCAGGCCGACGGACGCTCACCGCACATCCAACCGCCCGAATGTCGGCGTGCGTATGGCAGTTCCTGAGGTGCGGAGAGTCCTCGTTCGGCAGGTCTGCTGTGTGGCCTGTTCGAGTGGCGGAGGGCGGCTGACGATGGTCTCGGACCCGCGCGCTGGAAGAGCGGCGTCAACTGTCCGAGTCGGCTCATACGCTCATCGGATGACCGATGACGAGATCATTGAAGTCTGCCGGAGGATCGCCCAGGAACGGCAGGCGCCCCCGGCGGCGCCGCCCGAAGCCGTTGCCGAAGCAGAACGTGTCATCGGGTTCGCCTTCCCCACGCTTCTCCGACGTCTCTACACCGAGGTGTCCAACGGCGGCTTCGGCCCCATCGACGGGGTCCCGCCAGTTGATGTGGGGTCGTGGCA
>NZ_BMRI01000025.1:37934-100280 GCF_014648555.1 Kitasatospora griseola | reverse complement strand
TGGTCGCCACTGTGGATCTCACGGTCCCAGTGGTCTGGGTCCTGGCGCTGCGCGAGGACGGCCGGATGCCGTGCAGCCTCAGCTCCGCCGGTTCCGGGGCCGACCCGGTGGGGGCGGCCAGGGCTGGTCTGTGGGAGCTGTCCCAGCTGGTCAGCGGGGGAGTGAACTGGGATGTCGAGGAGAGCCGCCCGGCGGTGGCCGATCCCTGGTTGGTCGACGAGATGCTCGATCACCACAAGCGGTACGCGTACCCCGAACTGCTTCCCCGGATCGAGGCCATGCTGGGCGGACCGGTGGTGAGCCTGGCCGAGGCGTTCCCCGGCTGGCCCGGAGTCTTCACCAGCGCCGCTCAAGGAGACGTCACACAGGCACTGCGGTTTGTCGCCGGGCTGTTCCGCCAGGCCGGTCTGGACCGCATCGTGGTGGTGGACCAGTCCACGCCCGAGCACACCGCAGCCGGACTGTCGGTCGTCAAGGCGGTGGTTCCCGGCATCCTGCCGATGTGCTTCGGGCAGGCGCAGCAGCGGCTCGCCGGACTTCCGCGGCTGGCCGCCGCGATGGCGGCCACGGATGGCACGCCGCCGCGTTACGAGGACTTCCCGTTCGATCCCCATCCGTTCCCCTGAGCGCCGTCGCACGAGCACTGTCGCACCCGTCGAGCCCCCGCCGAGCACGCAGTGAGCAATCGCCGAGACCTGAGAACCCGTCGGAAAGGGCAGCGCCACCGATGACCACGACCGATGTCCGGCTCTTCGCCCACCGACAGGGCGCCTTGCGGGTCGTCCTGGCCGAGCCGATCCAGGGGGACCGCAACGCACCCACCACGGCCACCCTGACCCCGACCGCGGCCCGGGGCGCCAAGGGGCGGCCGCTTCCGGCCGGCACCCATCGACTGCTGGCCGACGCACCGTACCCGCAGCCGCTGAGGCCCGCCGCCCGCTCGGCCGTGCCGCCCGGGGACCTGCTGGGCCACCTGCTGGTCGCCGCCGTCGGCCTGCAGCGACGGGAGCCCTCCAACCGGTTCAACGACCACCGCTCGGTCGCCTCGGTGCGCAGCAAGTTCCCCGTGCACGTCTTCGTCCTGGCTCCCGACGGGTCGTTCGCCTACCTGGACCTCTACCGGCATGCACTGGTCGATCTGCCGGACACGGTGGCCGCCGACGGCGAACTCGCGGGACTGCTTCCCGCCCAGGGCGACGTCACCGTGCTCCTGGCTGCCCGTTTCACCGACCTGCCCGCGCTGTACGACCGTCTGCGGTGCCCCTTGGGCCTGCTGGAACTGGGCATCAACCTGCGCGCCCTGCACCTTGCCGCGGACCTGCTGGGTGCCCGGGCCCGGCTGCGGCTGGACGGAGCGGTCACTGCCGCGGGCGCCCGCCTGCTGGCAGGCACCGGTCCCGGGGCCTGGTCACTGCCGCTGGTCGTGACCCTCGAAGGCGTCGGCCCGCTCCCGTCGAGCCGCCTCCTGCCGGGCGCGGCCGGGTCGGGCCTGCCGCAGGACGATACCGAGCGCGCGCTGCTGCGGCAGGGGGCCGACGACGACCTGCTGCTGGAGGCCGCCGAGGTGACGGCGCCGCTGGCCGGGCTGTCCTGCGCTGAGGTCGAACCGACGTGTGGTGTGCCGGAGCTGCCGGCCGCTGGTCCCGGCACCGTGCGGCCCAGCTGGGCCGAGACTCTGTGGAACCGGACCGCTGGTCGGGTCCCTGCCGCGGTCACAGGGTTCTCCGCCAGGCCCACCGTGCTCGGCGAGGACTGCTTGGCGGACATGCTCGCCTGGCTCGGCGGGCCCGCACCGGGGCCGCTGCTCGCCGAGGTGGGTCGCAGGGTGCGCACCACCGTCGCGCTGCAGCGCCTGGCCGGCCTTCCCACCGGCCGGTACACGGTGGTGGCGGGGCGGCTCGAGTCCGAGCAGACGGACCCCGGGATGCTGCGCACGCTCCAGGGCGCCTTCGGCTACCCCCTCGGGCCCACTACGGACAGCGGGTTGCGCCATGCGAACGCCGTGTGGGTCTTCTCCGCCGACCTCGACAGGATCCTGGACGAGTTCGGGCCGGCCGGCTGGTCGCTGCTCCAGTTGTGGTGCGGCTGGGCCTCGCACGGGTTGGCGACCGCCGCCGCCGCACACGGCCTGTTCGCCCGCCCCGTCCGGTCCTTCGACGAGTTCCGGCTGCAGCACACCATGGACCTGCCCCGCGAGATGCTTCCGCTGTTCAGCGTCATCTGCGGCCGCTCCCGGTTCGCCGAGCCGATGCTGGACCTGCGGGTATGACGACGCCCCAGGACATGGGCTGGCGCAGCTGGCACCTGCACATCGCCACCTTCGTGCCGGCAGCGCTGGACGCCGTGGTCACCGAGGTGGTGGGCCCGCTGGCCGACCGGCTGGAGCTGCTGGAGCCCGACGGTCCGCCGTGGTTCTTCGTGCGTTACTGGCAGGGCGGCCCGCATCTGCGGCTGCGCGTGAGTGGACTGACGCAGGCCGAGAGCAACGGCGTTGAGGTTGCCCTGGCCAGCCGCCTGCATGTCCTCGACGCCGCTACGCCGCCCGCGCAGCGAATCGACCAGGAGACCTACGCCCATGCAGTGCGACGGCTCGCGGCCGCGGGCGAGCAGGGGGTTCCGCTGCCGGCCGGGGAGTTGCTCGCACCAGGGGTTCGACGGGCTACCTACCAGCCTGAGTACCAGCGCTACGGCGGCCGTCACCGTATCGCGGAGTCCGAGCTCCTCTTCCACTGCTCCAGCCGCGTGGCCCTGCGCGCCTGCCTGGCCAGAGCCGGCACCCCGCACGCACTCGCCTCGGGGCTGGAGGCTTTCGCCGCCGCCTGCTCGGTCCTCGACGGTGGCGAGGACGGTCGTTCCGGAAGCCGAAGCCGCTTCCTCACGGCGCAGCGGGACGCGTGGTTGGACTGGACCTTGCCCAGCGACACCGAGCCCGACAGCTCCGTCCCGTCCCACACCGCCGATACCCGCCGACAGCGTGCCGTGATCGCCCAGGCACAGGCCGCCGCGCTCGGCACCCTCGCCCCCCGGCTCCGGGAGGCAATGCGTGACGGCGACCCGCGCTGGGCGGAGTGGACGGACCCGCTGGGAGCCGCGCTGCGCACCTGGACGGCGGAGTTCGGTTCCGCACGCGCCGCTGGCATCTTCGGCTCGCACCTCCATATGACGGCCAACCGGCTGGGAGTGGGCCTCGGACAGCAGACCCGCATCACCGAGCTGCTGCTGGCCCTGCTCGGCCCGGCCACCCCTCGGCCCGGGCCCGACTGATTGTCCACCGCACCGTTACGGGCTCTCCACGGTTGGGACCTTGCCCAGCCTCGCCGCTCTGACCCCGGCCTGGAACCGGCTCGAGGCACCCAACTGATCGAGAATTTCCGCTACATGGCGTCGGCAGGTGCGCAGCGAGATGCCCAGGCGGCGGGCCACGGTCTCGTCCTTGGCCCCGTCGGCCAGCAGTTGGACGATTCGCTGCTTGAGCTCGATCCCTGTTCCGTCCGGGACCGGCACCGACTCCTGCGGCTGCGCTGCCTGCATCCAGGAGGCCTCGAAGAACTGTGTCAACTGCCGTACCACGGCAGCATGCTGGATCACGGTGACCTCCGCGGCTCCCGGGGAGGGGATCAGGGCCACGGTATCGTCGATGATGAGGACTTCGTGCAGTCTGGTCCAGGTCGTCCTGACGACGCGATGGCTCTGCCCAGCTATCCCGTGCTGCAACCACGTTGGGCGGCTGATCAGTTCCCGTACGGACAGTCGGGGGTCCGGCCAGGCCACCCCTTGCACCGTCAGGCGGTCCAGGAACGGCGATTCGGACGAGCGGACATGCAATATTCGCCGAGTGCCCTCGGCTAATGAATCCACCACGAGTTGAATGGCCCTCTCGCAGGGCAGTGCCAGAAGTGCCGACCCGTCCTGCTCCTGGCAGTTCCGGCAGCTTCGACCGGTCAGGGGCTTGACCTGCGCCTGCGCCTGCGCCAGTTCGACCTGCCACCGCCCCATCTCTTCGGACAGTCCCGCCAGCAGCTCGGCCACCTTCTCCAGGGGGCGTTCGACCTCGTTGGTGGAGTCGCCGTGGTCGATTGGCAGCGGCATCTGTGTCCGATCCACTTGTGCGGCGGTTGAAATGAATGGACGGCGAGAGCGGCGTCGGAATGGAGCTGACAGTAAATAGGAGCACCGAAGAGCTGTCTGACGGTATATCAGCTCAGGCTTTGCTGGCAACTCTGCCGGGAGTCCTTGGAAACCAGGACGGGGTGCACACCGTGGCTGCGTTGCTCGCGCCGCCGCCGTGGCTCCTCACGTTCCACCGCAGGTTCGCCGCTGAGCGCCGAGTTGCGGCCGCGAGCTTGAGCGCAGCAGAAGAGGTGTCCGCCGTTACGATCGCTGCCCAGACTTCGGGGGCGGATGTCGGCGGCAGGCGCTGAGGTCCGTGCTCGCCGTCGATGGAAGAGCTGTGAACACGCACGTGGACTGGTCCGGAGTCCGGCAACGCGTTATTGCCGTAGAGGAAGCCGAGCGTCGTGCCCGTGGCCGTGAGCCGTTGTCCTACCCGTTGTTCGAACCTGTCCTGACATCGGCCCAGATCGCCGAGGCCGAGGAACAGTTGGGTGTCGCGCTCCCTGAGGAGTACCGCACGTTTCTGGCGGAGGTCGGGGGCCGGCGGCCCCGGTCCAGGCCACCTCTCGTCGTTGTGCCGGATCGACGGGAAGTGGGGATGGCTCTGGGACACCGCAGGGCACCACTGGCAGCTGGGCCCGGGCGGGCCGTTCGCCGAGACGGAAGGCTGGGCCGGCCAACAGGGAGCGACCCTTCGCGCCGCCTGGTACGAACCCACCACGCAGGACGAGGACATCGACTACCTGGACGACTACCGTGAGGCCTTCGGCGACGAGGCGTGGTACCTGGAGCGCGGCCGGGGCGCGGTCCTCATCAGCGACCACGGCTGCGGGATGGCCGGCCGGCTCATCGTCGTCGGCCCGCACCGCGGGGAAGTCCACGACCGGGACTGCGAGACCGAGTCGCCCTTCGAGCCGTACCTCGACGCGAAGGGCAACCCCCACACTTTCCGCACCTGGTACCTCGAATGGCTCGAGCGACGCGAGAGCGCAGCACGATGATCAAAGGCTGGTGACGCTTGCCCGGCCCACGTGGGTGGCGGTCTTCGGTGCAACTCCTCCAGGAAGTAGCACCCGATGAGCGATGTGACTGTCTATGTCGAGGCAGTTGAAGAGGTTCGGCCGATCGAGCCGCCGGCGGATCTGCTGGTCGACCAGCTAATCGGGCAGCTGGTCGGCCGGGCTCGCGCCCAGTGGCCTGCAGCTGACCGGTGAGGGAGATCCACGTTGGTGCTGTGTCTGGTCGCAGTCGAGAGGGAGCCCTGGCGCGGCTGGCGTCATGGGTCTCCGGCTCCCTCTCGGTGCTGCTGAACTGTCGCTGACTGTCAGCTACTTAGCCGAGATCGAACACTGCCGTGACCGGAGCGTGGTCCGACCAGCGTTCCGCGTGGGTCGCGGCGCGTTCGACGCGGGCGTCGACGCAGTTGGCGGCGAGGGTGGGGGTGGCCATCTGGTAGTCGATGCGCCAGCCGGTGTCGTTGTCGAAGGCGCGGCCGCGGTAGGACCACCAGGAGTAGGGGCCCTCCTGGTCGGGGTGGTGGGCGCGCAGGACGTCGACGTAGCCGTGGTCGTCGAGGACGCGGGAGAGCCAGGCGCGTTCCTCGGGGAGGAAGCCGGCCTTCTTCTGGTTGGCCTTCCAGTTGCGGAGGTCGACCTCGCGGTGGGCGATGTTCCAGTCGCCGCAGACCAGGACCTCGCGGCCCTCGGCGGCGGCGCGCTCGCGCAGGGCGCCGAGGTGGACCAGGAACTCCGCCATGAAGCGTTCCTTCTCGTCCTGGCGCTCGGTGCCGACCTCGCCGGACGGGAGGTAGAGGGAGGCGACGGTCAGGCCCGGGAGGTCGAGCTCGGCGTAGCGGCCGGAGACGTCGAACTCGGCGGAGCCGAAGCCGATCCGGGTGGCGTCCGGCTGCCGGCGGGAGAGCACCGCGACTCCGGCGCGGCCCTTCGCCTCGGCCGGCGCCCAGACCGCGTGCCAGCCGTCCAGCCGGGCCAGCACCTCGCCGATCTGGTCGGCCTCGGCGCGGACCTCCTGCAGACAGACCACCTCGGACTTGGTGTCGTCGATCCACTCCAGGAAGCCCTTTGCGGCGGCGGCCCGGATCCCGTTGACGTTGACCGTGGAAACACTCTTCACCCGGCGAGCGTACCGGGTCGCGGCTGCGACCGGGGCGCGAAACCCGGCAGGAACCGCTCCCATTGGTCTTGACCATGTCCACGGGCACCCCCTACTGTCACTTACTGCAAAGACCTTTAATAAAGAAGGACGGATAAAGCCCGCCCTCCCCACCTGCCGAAACCGGGGAGCCGTGGCGGGCCGCCGCCCTTCAGGGTGGAGGACACGGTGGGGCAAGGAACGCTCACGGCGGTTGCGGAGCCGAAGTACTGGCACCTGCGCACGGTGCTGCTGCGCACCATGGACGCCGAGTTCTCCACCGGCCAGGTGATGCCCAACGAGCGTGAGCTCTCCGCGCGCTTCGGTGTGGCCCGCGCCACCCTGCGGCAGGCGCTCGACCAGCTGGAGCTGGAGGGCCGGCTGGTCCGCCGCCGCGGCATCGGCACCCTGGTCGCCGCCCCGCGCGTCGGCATCCCGGTCGGCGACCGCGAGTCCGGCCGCGCCGGGTCCGCCCGCGGCCAGGAGTGGAAGGTCGTCGACTGCACCACCGCCACCGCGTCCGCCGCGCTGGCCCGCACCCTGGGCATCGCCGAGGGCGAGCAGGTCCACACGGTGCGCCGCCTGCGGATCGTGCAGGGCGTGACGGTCGCCGCCGAGTCGCTGCACGTCCCGGCCGCCGGCCTGCCGCACCTGGCCGTGGTGGTCGACGAGAACGACCGCGCCCGCGGCGTGCTGCGCCAGCTGGAGCGGCTCGGCGCCGACGGCGAGTCCCGCTCGGTCGAGCTGGGCGTCGCCGAGTCCGCCGAGGCCGCGCTGCTGGAGCGCCCCCCGGGCACCCCGGTCCTGGTGGTCACCACCCAGTACGCGGCAGCGGGCCGCCTGGCGGCCGTCGGCGTCTCCACCTACCGCGCCGACACCTGCAAGCTCACCTTCGGCGAGTCCGGCGCGGCCGTCCAGGTCGCCGCCCCCGCCGCGGCCACCGCCGCTTCCTGACGGGTCGTCAGGAGAGTCCGAGCGGCACTGTCGGAGCCACCCCCTACGCTCCTGCCCGTAGCAGGCAGAACGTGAACAGGGGTGGCACGGCGATGAGTTCGACCGATTCGAGGGACCACGGCAGTGCGCTCGTCGAGCGGGTGATCGCCGCGGTGGCGGCCGATCCGGGCCGGCCGGTGCTCGGGTACAACCGGTTCGCCGGGCCGTGGGTGGAGGGCGAGCCCCGGCCGCGCGGTGTCGACGCGTTCCCCGGCGGGCATCCGCTGTCGCCGGGCCTACGGGCCTGGTTGGCGTACGACGGTGGGATGTTGGAGCGGCACGGCTGGTTCGACGAGGACGGGAACCTCGCACCGCGCACCCTCGGGGAGATCGCGGCGGACGAGTTCGGCGAGCCGTGGCACGCGTGCTTCGAGCCGTTCTCGGAGCGGTTCGGCGGCTGTTTCCTGCTGCCCGGCGGCTCCGATTCGCGCCGCGTGCTGTCGCTGGGGCCGAACGGCGAGCGCGACGAGTCGGGCGAGTACCCGGTGTTCGCGCTCGACGTCGACGACCTGCCCTGCGCCGTGCTGATGTACCCGGGCTTCGACGCGTACCTCGCCGACACGGCCGGGATCCTGCACCCGGCCGAGGGCGAGGGCTACGACGTGCTGAAGAACGACCGGCGCTACGCGCACCGGATGCGCACCCACGCCCGCGACCGGTTCGGCGGCGAGTACGAGCTGACCTGTCTGCCCTGAGCGAGCCCTACCGGTTGGCCGTGGGCGGGTCCACCGCGAACAGCTGTTCCTCGACGTGGTCGAGGGCGATCCGCAGCGCGCCCATCGCGACGACCTCCGAGCCGAGCGCGGCGAGGGCGACCTCGGGCGCGCGCAGCGTGTAGCGGGAGAGCTGTTCGCGCAGCGGTTCGAGGACGCCGTCCAGGCCGGCCGCCCAGCCGCCGACCACGACGAGCTGCGGGTCGAGGGCGAGGACGAGCGCGGTGACGTCGTGGACGAGGCGGCCGAGGAAGCGGTCCATGGCGACCTGGGCGACCTGGTCGCCCTCCCGGGCGAGTCGCAGGACGCGGGCCACCGCGGCCTCGTCCAGCGGGTCGAGGGGCTGGCCGGTGGTCGAGAGCAGGCGTTCGGGGGTGACCTGGCGGCCGAGCAGGTGGAGGGCGCCGATCTCGCCGGCCGCGCCGCCGTAGCCGCGGTGGAGTCGGCCGCCGATCAGCGAGCCGGCGCCGGGGCTGAGGCCGGCCATCACGAACACCACGTCGCCCTTGCCGACGGCGCTGCCCTTCCAGTGCTCGGCGATGGCGGCGAGGTTGGCGTCGTTCTCGATCACCACGGGGCAGCGGAAGGAGCGGCGCAGCCGGGCGCCGAGGTCGAGGCCGGTCCAGCCGGGCATTGCGGTGCCGAGCTGGACGACGCCTTCGCGGTCGACGATGCCGGGGGTGCCGACGGCGACCTCCCACAGGCTGTCGCGGGAGACGCCGGCCTTCCTGAGCACTTCGGCGACGGTGCCGCGGAGCTGGGTGAGCCGCTCCTCGGCCTCCATCGACTCGTCCACCGGCTTGGCGTGGCTGGTGAGCACCTCGCCGGCCAGGTCGGCGAGGATCACCCGCAGGTCGTGGACGCCGATCTCGATGCCGAGGACGTGCCCGGCCTCGGCCCGGAACCGGAACCAGCGGGCCGGGCGGCCGCGTTGACGGCCCGACTCCTGGACGTGGTCCACCTCGGCGACCAGCCCGGACTCCAGCAGCCCTTCGATGACGCCTTCGACGGTGGGTCTGGACAGACCGGTGTCGCCCACGAGTTGGGTGAGGGTGACGGCCTGTCCGTCGCGCAACGACCGCAAGGTGACCGCCGCGTTGATCCGCCGCAGCAGTGAGGAGTCCCCGCCGGTAAGACGATCCGCCAAGTCGCTGCCCTTCCGCTTCGCGCGCCTGCCCTTGCGCGCGGTGCCGTGGACGCGGGTCGCGGCGCACCGGCGTGTGGTGCCGGGAGCGCCCCCGCGCAAGCCGTCGCCCGCGACCGGGCACTACCGTGTGCCGCGAACCGGGGCGTCTGCCCGGATCGTACTCGGGCGCCCTCCACGGAGCGAGCGTTTCCGCAGCTCATCACGGCTTCGGTATCGAAACGGTACGTGGCCTGTGATCGCCCGGTGATCGCCCGGCGGCGAGGCGATGGCACCGGAGCGGTGATCGTTGGCCCTAGGCTGTGCGCCATGGGGAACGACACCGCCCTGCGGGCGGGTACTGCGGATCGTCAGCTCGGGTCCGCTGATGCGGAGTTCGTGCGCGCCCACACCCGGCCGGGCCCGGTGCCGTTCGTGCCGGAAGTCCGGCTGCACATGGCGCAGGATGCGATCGCACTGTGGGAGGTCACCGAGCGGGAGCGCGGGGAGATCGGACTGCCGCCGCCGTTTTGGGCGTTCCCGTGGGCGGGCGGCGTCGCGGTGGCCCGGCACGTGCTGGACCGGCCCGAACTGGTCGCCGGGCGCAGCGTGCTGGACCTGGCGGCGGGCTCCGGCCTGGTCGGCGTCGCGGCGGCGCTGAGCGGCGCGTCGCAGGTGCGGGCGGCGGAGATCGACGCGTACGCGGTGGCGGCGATCGCGGTGAACGCGGCCGCCAACGGCGTGTCGGTGACGGCGGAGCTGGCGGACGTGCTGGACGGCGACGGCGACGGCTGCCAGGTGGTGCTGGCCGGAGACGTGTTCTACGAGCGGGCGATGGCGGCGCGCTTCCTGCCGTTCCTGGAGCGCGCCGCCGCCCGGGGCGCGACCGTGGTGGTCGGCGACCCGGGCCGCGCCTATCTGCCGCGCGAGCGCTTCACGGCGCTGGCCGAGTACGCCGTCCCGGTCGCCGCGGACCTGGAGGACGCGGCCGTGAAGACCACCACGGTCTGGGCCCTGCGCGGCTGACGCTCCGTCAACTCGCCGATCCGAGGCGGGTGGTGGCCGGAACGGGCGGCGGGTAGCAGTTCATGCCGGTCCAGGTCGGGCTGGGGCTGGGCACCAGGGCGGCCGGGCCCGGTGCGCGGGTGCTGGGCGGCGGCGCGCCGGTCATCGACGGGCAGACCGGGATGTACAGGTTGCCGACCAGTGAGATCTGCTGCACCTGGTAGGGGCCCTGGCCGTACCAGCCGTGGAAGTACACGCCGAGGACCTGGGTGGTCGGGCCGATCCTGACGGTGGCGTGCAGCTCGGTCCGGCCGCTCCCGTCGGCCCAGCGGTACACCTCGGTGGTGTCGCCGCCGGAGACCCCGACGAAGGCGAACGAGCCGGCCACCGTCGCCGTCAACTCGTAGGTCCCGTAGGGCTGGACGGACACCAGCTGGGTGCAGCCGGCGAAGTCGTGGCTGCCGGGCCGTCCCTCGATGCCCTGCTCGGTGCGGGTGACGTCGCCGGTGCAGGTCCAGTTGTCCTCCAGCGGGCCGTGGAACGCCCCGTCCTGGACGGTGTCGCGGACCGAGGCCCGGGCGTCGGCGGTGCCGAGCAGCCCGAGTCCGACGGTGGAGGTCAGGGCCAGGGCGCCGGCCAGGGCGGCGAAGCGGTGGCGGGGGCGGGCACGTGAGCGCATGGCGAACTCCGGGGTGGGGGAGGAATGGGCGTGCGGTGCTCGGCGGGCGGTCAGCTGCCGGACGGGCCGGGGGTCCGGCTGGGCGTCGCCGTCGGCGTCAGGTAGCACGGACTGGCCGACGGGGTCGGGCTCTCGGCGACCGGGATCGGGGTGCAGGTGGTCCGCGGCTGCCCCGGACCCCACAGCTCGACGGCGCTGATCCGGTACGGGCCCTGCTGGTACCAGCCGTGGAAGTACACCGTCAGCGTGCGGGTGTCCGGGCCGGTGGTGACCGTCCCGTTCAGCACGCTCCAGTCGGTCCCGCTCGACCAGAGGGCGACGTCCGTGGTGCCGGAGCCGGTGACGCCCGCGAACACGTACGGCCCGGTGACGCGGGCGCTGAGCCGGTAGGTGGAGTTCGGCTCGACGGTGACGGTCTGGGTGCAGCCCGCGTAACCGGTGTCGGTCGGGAAGCCCTCCAGCACGCCGAAGGCGTCGGACGGCGGGAGGACCCGGCCGCTCTCGCAGCTCCAGCCCAGCATCCGGTTGCCCTGGTTGAAGTGGCCGTTGTCGACCACGTCGACGGTCGGCAGCGCCGCGGACGCGGGAGTGCCGAGGCCGAGCGCGGCGCCGGCCAGCGCGAGGGCGCCGGCGGCGAGGCCGAGCGGCAGGCCGTCGCGGCGGCGGTCGCGACGGGTGGTTCTGGGTGCACGCATGCCATCTCCGAGGTGGGGAGGTCGGGACGGGAAGCGGTGCGAGGGAGTGGCCCACACCTTGCTGGGGCGGGGGCGGTGCCGTCAAGGGCGGGGCGGCAAATGACTGGTGGGCGGGGCGTCGCCGCTGGTAGGAAGGGGGGCCATGGACGAGTACGAACTGCGGGCCGCGCGGCCCGCCGACATCGACGCGGTGCTGGCGTTCTGGGCCGAGGCCGCCGAGGGCACCAGCATCAGCGACGACCGGGCGGGCGTGGCGCGGCTGTTGGAGAGCGACCCGCGGGCGCTGATCCTGGCCGAGCGCGACGGCGCGATCCTGGGCACGGTGATCGCCGGCTGGGACGGCTGGCGCTGCCACCTGTACCGGCTCGCCGTCCATCCGTCGGCCCGCCGCCGGGGCATCGGCGGTGCGTTGCTGGCCGCCGCGCACACCCGCTTCGAGGAGCTCGGCGGCCGCCGGTCCGACGCGATGGTGCTGGAGCACAACGAACTCGGCCAGTCGGCCTGGCGGGCGGCCGGGTACGGGCGCGAGGAGCAGTGGCGCCGCTGGACCCGGCCGCTGGCCTGATCGATCGTCAATTCGCTTTGCGTCAGGCGGCCTTGAGGGTTCCGCCGTCGACCACGTGGTCCGCGCCGTGGATGTTGGCGGCGCGGTCCGAGAGCAGGAAGACCACCAGGTCGGCGACCTCCTCGGGAGTGGAGAGCCGACCCGACGCGGCGCCGGCCTGGCCCGCCAGGCTCTTCAGCATCACCTCGTGCGGGACGCCCATCGCCTCGGCGACCAGGCCGCCGAACCTGGTGGGGTCGGTCCACATGTCGGTCACGGTGTTGCCGGGGGAGACGGTGTTGACGCGCACGCCGCGCGGCGCGAGGTCCTCGCTGAGGCGCTTGCCGAACTGGGTGAGCGCCGCCTTGGCCTCCGCGTAGCCGACCGGGGAACCGGTCGGGATGCGGGCGTTGATCGAGGAGACGTTGACGATCGCGCCGCGTCGCGCCAGCAGGCTGGGCAGCGCCGCCCGGGTGACGCGCACCGCCGACATCACGTTCAGGTCGAACAGCGACTGCCACTGCTCGTCCGACACGTCCAGCACGCTGCCCAGGGTGATCGTCGAGGCGTCGCCCGCGCCCACGTTGTTGACCAGCAGATCGATGCCGCCGAGCGTCTCCAGCGCCTGCTCGACCGCGTACTCCACACCCTGACGGGTGCTCAGGTCCGCGATCGCCGCGGTGGCGAAAGCGGCCAGCTCCGGGGTGGCGGTGCGGGTCGCGCCCACCACCTTCACTCCCTCCGTGGCCAGTGCGCGGGCGACGGCGAGGCCGATGCCGCGTCCTGCGCCGGTGACCAGGGCGGTGCGGCCGTTGAGTCCGAGATCCATGGCTCCTCGTTTCCGGTCCGGCCGGTGTGGACGGCCGATATTCTTGAATCAGAGGTCAAATATCAGGGCGTGAGTGACCGCACGGCTTCATGTGCCGCGCGGTGTCGGTGTCGTGCGATGTGGCTCCGGTGGCGTGCGGTCAGGCGCCGAACACGGTGGTGATGGTGGTGTCCACGACCTTCAGCACCGCGTCGCGGTCGTAGGTTCTGGCCATCACCCGGAGGCCGGCCATCGCCGCCACCAGGAATCTGGCCTGCGCCCCCGCGTCCATCGACGCCGGAACGTCGCCCTCCAGTCGGCCCCGCTCGATGCGCGCGGCCAGCAGGTCGACGCCGCGATCGGTCAACCGGCGCACCGCGAGCGCGACGTCCGCATCCCGTCCGCCCAGCTCCAGCGCGGTGTTGACGGCGAGACAGCCGCGCCGCACCGGGGCGTCGAAGTCCGTGTCCACCAGCGTCGTCATGTAGGTGCGGACGCACTCCTTCGTGCTGCCCGGCCCCGAGAGCAACTCCTCGATCAACTCGGCGCCGGTCCGGTCGTAAGCATCCAGCGCCCGCCCGAACAGTTCCCGCTTCGAGCCGAACGCGTGATACAGGCTGCCCTTCCCGATCCCCGCCGCTTCGGCCAGCTCGGCCGGCGAGGACCCGGCGTAGCCGTTCGTCCAGAACACCTGCATCGCCTGTGCGATCGCGGTGTCCTCGTCGAACTGCTTCGGTCGTCCCATGGCCTGACGGTACGACATATTTGAACCCAGGGTCAACTATGCGCGGGCTGCGGGCTGCGGGCTGCGGGCCGAGGCGCCCTGGCGTTCAGGCGCTCAGATGCTCAGGTGCCGGAAGAGTTCCTTGTGCCCTTCCGGGGTGGGGTGCACACCGTCGACGAACAGGTGGGGCCGGTCGCGGAGCGGCTCCCACAGGTCGATGAAGTCGATGTGGTTGCCCTGGCACCAGGCGCGGAGGGCGGCGCGCAGTGCAAGCGCCCGCGCCGTGGTGAAGCGGAGGCCCTCGTAGTCGTCGAGTCGTGTCTCGTCGAGCCAGGCCGGTCCGACGACGACCATACGGGCGTTGTGCCGCAGGGCAGTTGCGGCCAGTGGGGCGAGATGGTCGGCGAGGTGCGACAGGTTGTCGCGGGCGGTTTCGGGCGCGGCGAGCTGTACGGCGGAGTCGTTGATCCCCGCGGCCACGACGAGCGTGTCGGGGTGGCGGGGAGCCAGCAGCGGCGGTGTCTGCGCGGCGACGTCCGCCAGGGTGCTGCCGGGGATGGCCAGGTTGAAGACCCGGTGGTCCGTCTCGTTCGAGGCGATGTGGGCCGCCGCCAGGTGGGCGGCCCAGCCTCCCTGAGGGTCGCAACGTCCGTAGGCGATGCTGTCGCCGACGATCACGATGCGTGCCGCCGGGCGCAGCGGTCGCGCGTCCAGGTGGGCCCAGGCCGGCTCGCCCGAGCCGAGGAGGACGCGCCGCCGGGCACGGTCGGCTCCCTCGTGGGCGTCGGCTGCGGCCAACTCCCGGTCGGTCAGCCACAGGACGGCGCCCTCGACCGTGCCGCCGAACTCGCGCTGCAGGTCTCGACCGTCGGTGGCGGTCTCCAGGGGGCCGGCCGTGTGGCCGGCGAGCGACGCCGGGGTCGTCGGCACCGCGCGGCCGAACAGGGCGGCCTGAACCTGCGGGTCCAGCAACGGGCCGTGGGCGAACAGCGGGTGGGGGCGGGACTCGGTCACTGCGGTGTCGTGGCCTTTCACTCGGAACGATCACGTCACCCTATCGGCCCGATGAATCCCGCCACCGTGCCGCTGACGAGGCACTTCGTCCTGATCGTGCGGGCCGGCGCGGGGGGCGGCGCCGGTGCGCGTCACTGGCCGAGCAGGTGGGCGAAGTCGTTGCCCAGGCCGCCGAGCATGGGCAGGGCGCCCAGGTCGGTGATGGTGCCGACGGGGACGCTGTAGCCCTGGTTGGGGGTCGTCGGCACCGCCGGGGCGGTCGTCGGGGCGTCGGCGGTGGCCGAGACGGCGGTGAGCGGGGCGGCGGCCAGGAGGACGGCGGCGAGGGCGGCGAGGGCGGTGCGCATGGGCGGGATCCTTCGGGACGTGCGGGGCCGACGGTCGTCCGGACGTCCCGTCGTCCGTCCGGCCGGCCGTTCGGCAGTTCGGTCGTTCAACGGGTGGGCGGGGCAGGTGGTGACGGAGTGCCGCCCGTTCGGCGTCACGACGGGAGGGTGCGGGCCTCGGCGGTGAGGCGGGCGGCCAGGTCCTCGGCGAGGCGGGCCCGGTGGCCGCGGCGGCGGCGCGAGAGGGCGAGGCCGAGATGGCGGCGCGGGGCGGGTTCGGCAAGGGGGAGGACGACCAGCTCGGGGTGGTCGGCGAGGCCGATCTGCGGGATCAGCGCGATGCCGACCCCTGACCGGACCAGCGACTGGGCGAACTCGTAGTCCGTCGCGGTGCAGGAGATCCGCAGGTCCAGCCCGGCCAGCGCGGCGAACCGGGACAGCTGCCCGGCGGACTTGCGGCAGCCCAGGATCCAGCGCTGGTCGGCGAGTTCGGACAGGTGCAGGGCCGCCGGGGCCGACTGCGCGAGCGGGTGGCGGCGGGGGAGGACCACCCGCAGCGGATCCTCGACCAGGGCCGTCCAGTCCAGGCCGGACCGGTCGCCGGCCCGGGCCGGTGGCGGGCCGTCCAGGTGGTAGGCGAGGGCGAGGTCGGCGCGGCCCTCGCGCACCGCGGGCAGGCTGTCCTCCGGCTCGGCCTCCAGGATGGTCAGCTCCACCTCCGGATGGTCGGCGACGAACCCGGCCAGCGCGCCCGGCAGCAGCCGACGGCCGCCGCTGGCGAAGGTCGCGACGGTGAACCCGGTGCGGACGGCGGTCAGCCGGGTGATCCGCTGCTCGGTGTCGGCGAGTTCGGCCGCGATCGAGTCCGCCGCCTCGACCAGCACCCGGCCGGTCTCCGTCAACGTCACACCCCGGGTGGACCGTTCGACCACGGCCGCGCCCAGGCTGCGCTCCAGCGCGGCGATCTGCTGGGAGACCGCGGAGGCCGTGCAGTGCAGCGCCGCGGCCGCCTGGTTGAAGCTTCCCCGGCGGGCCACCTCCCGCAGGACGGCCAGTCGTTGAACGTCGATCAACAGTTCTCCTGTGGACGGGATCCTCGGCTCGACACTACCGCTGGTGTCCAGTGCCCGGCAGGCTGCTCTCCGGTGAACGATCAACTCGCGGTCCACGGACCGGAAGGGGCCGGAAGAGACGTGAACGAGCAGACCACCCGCACCACCGGCGGCATCCCGGTGGGCGCGATCGGACTCGGCGCGATGCCGCTGTCCGTCGAGGGCCGCCCCGACGAGACGCAGGCGATCGCCACCCTGCACGCCGCACTCGACGCGGGCGTCCGGCTGATCGACACCGCCGACAGCTACCACTGGCACGCCGACGAAGTCGGCCACAACGAACGGCTGATCGCTCGCGCCCTGGCGACGTACGGCGGCGACACCGCCGACGTCCTGGTGGCGAGCAAGGGCGGCCGGGGACGACCCGGCGACGGCTCGTGGACCGTCAACGGCGACCCGCGCCACCTGCGTCGCGCGGCCGAGGCCTCGGCCGCCCGCCTCGGCGTGGACGCGATCGGCCTCTACCAGCTGCACAAGCCCGACCTCGAGGTGCCGTTCGCCGACTCGGTGGGAGCGCTGCGCGACCTGGCCGACGCGGGAACGATCCGCCTGGTCGGTCTGTCCAACGTGGACGGCGCGCAGATCCGCACCGCCCGGGGCATCCTCGGCGACCGCCTGGTCTCGGTGCAGAACCGCTTCTCGCCCGCCCACCAGGACACCCGCGACACCCTCGACCTGTGCACCGGGCTCGGCCTGGCCTTCCTCCCCTGGAGCCCCCTCGGCGGCATCTCGCTCAGCGCCGTCGACGACCCGGCCGCCCCCACCCCGCCGACCGCCACCCCCTTCCACGCCCTTGCCGCAGCCCACGACGTCAGCCCCCAACAGATCTGCCTCGCCTGGCACTTGGCTCAGTCCCCGACCGTCCTCCCGATCCCCGGCGCCCGCCGCCCCGCCTCCATCCGCGACTCCGCCGCCGCGGCCCATCTCACCCTCACCCCGGCCGAACTCGCCACCCTCCACCTCTGACCGGACGCCCCGTCAGTGGCCCGTCGTCCCGAGCCACTTGAGCGTGGCGGCCAGCTCCGCGCCGAAGTCCTCGCAGCGTGCGATCAGGTCCCGGCCGGCGGGCGTGTCGAGCAGGCCGTCGGCGGCGGGGAGGGTGGGGAGCGTCTCGACGCAGCCGTGTTCGACAGCGAGGTTGCGGGAGGCGAAGTAGCCCAGGCCGTGACTCCGGACGGGCGCGGGCAGGGCGGCGAGGTACTGGCGGTGGGCATCCTGCGAGGGGTGGCCGTAGAACGAGGCCTCGACGCACTGGTCGACGTAGTGGGCCAAGTCGCGCGGGCCCTCGACGATGAACTCGACCTGGTCGTCGGCCTGGTCGTCGGCCTGGTCCTCGCTCTGGTCCTCGGCGGGCTCCGCCAGGGCCTCGCCGAACGCCAACAGCCGGACGAGAGTCTCCAGTTGCACGAGCTCACGGACGTCCGGGTCGTCCACCTCGGAGTCGAAGAGCGGGGCGCGGGACAGTTCGGCGACGGCCCGGCGGTACCGGCCGTCCGACTGCTCGTCGGGCGCCGACACCGCCGACCGGAACAGCTCGTCGACCGCCGTGCGGTCGAGGCCCCACTCGGCGTCCCACTCGAACGCGAGCATCGACGCCCGCAGCCGCCACAGGGCGAGCGCGGCGGCCCGGCGCTGCCGGAGGGGCGTCGGTGGCATCGGCCTGGGTCGCAGGCTGTGGCCGGCCATCCGGACGTCGGCCTTTCAAGGCCGCTACTCGGCCGCGCGGTAGGTGGAGACGGAGCCGCCGTTGCTGAATTCCAGCGTCTCGACGGGGGTGAACGGGCGCGGCCGGAACTCGCCGGCGAAGGCGGGGAGGCCGGTGCCGGCCACCACGGGGTAGCGCTTCCAGATCAGTTCGTCGATCTCCGGCAGCAGTTCGCCCGCGAGCCGGGCGCCGCCGCACAGCCAGATGTCGCTGTCGCCGGGCTGCTGCTTCAACTCCCGGACCAGGCCCAGCGGGTTGGTGCGCACCACGTTGACCGCAGGGTCGGTGGGCTCGGGCAGGGTGGAGGACACCACGTACTGCTTCAGGTGTGCGTACGGGCTGGTGATGCCGATGTCCAGCGCGGGGCGGTAGGTGTTCAGGCCCATCACCAGGGTGTCGAAGCGCTTGTTGGGCGCTCCGTCGAGGCCGATGTGCGGCCGGACGTGGCTCGGCATGGTCTCGGGGAACTCGGCCCGGAGGTACTCCACCATGTCGTCGCACTGGGGGTAGAAGTCGAACTCGCCGGCCGGGCCGGCGATGAAGCCGTCGATGGAGACGGCGACGTAGTACACGAGCTTTCGCATCTGGTGCCTTTCGAAGGTTTACCACTTGGCCTGTAGTACTCTGCTTGGAGTGGTAGGACCGTAGCACTACGAGTGGAGTGGTTACAAGCACATGGCCAGAAGCAATCCCGAACGACGCGCGGCCCTGCTCGACGCCGCGATCGAAGTCCTCGCCGAGGAAGGCGCCCGCGGACTCACCTTCCGCGCCGTCGACCAGCGCGCCGCCGTCCCCGCCGGCACCGCCTCCAACTACTTCGCCAACCGCGACGCCCTGCTCACCCAGTGCGCCGAACGCGTCTACGAGCGGCTCGGCGCCGACCCCGACGCCCTCGCCCAGGGCCTGACCGGGCCGCGCGACACCGCCCGGGTCGCCGAGCTGATGCACCAACTCGTCGACCGGGTCGCCGACTTCCCGACCGGCTTCCTCGCCCTGCTGGAACTGCGGCTGGCCGCGCTGCGCCGCCCCGAACTGCGCGAGACGGTCACCCGCCGGATCGGCGCGGACCTCCGCTTCAACATCGACTACCACCTCGCCGCCGGCCTGCCCGGCGATGCCACCGCCGTCCAACTGCTCTACCTGGCCCTGAACTGGCTCATCCTGGAACGCCTCGCCCTGCCCGACCTGTTCACGCCCGAACAACGCACCGCACTGGTCGACGAGCTGGTGGCCCGCCTGATCGGCAACGGCGGGAGCGGCGGGAGCGGCAGGAGTGGCGGGAGCGGCGCGAGCGGCCCGGGTGTTGGTCTGTGAGCGATTGCTGCGCTGAAGGGTGGGTTTCGAACACTTCTGAACAGGACAACGTGCAGGATTCTGTGCGCGGTTGTTGACAAGTGCTCGATCGGGGCCCGGATACTGCATCTCATTGCAGAACGGGCCATCGAAGGAGTCCTCGTGTTCTCATCCCCGCGCAGACCGGCCGCCGCCGCGCTGGCCGCCGTCCTGTTGGCTGCGACGGCCGGTGTGGCCGGAGCGGTCGGCGTGGCGTCGGCCGCTCCGGCCGCGCCCGATGCCGCGACGTACACCGTCGCGGTGGGCGCTCCGGTGACGTACAACCATCCGACGGACACCCCGGCGGTGCCGTACCTGGACAAGGACGGCACGTTCTGGTTCCAGCAGTCCGCCGCGCTGTACGGCGCGAGCGATCCGCGCTACTGGGACTTCTTCACCGGGACGGACTTCGACACCGCCACCCGGTCCGCGGCGGTGTCCAACGCCGTCAACCCGGCGAACGCGCAGGACAAGAACAACGACACCACCTGGCGCTGCAACAACAGCCCGACCGGGAAGACCGCCACCGCCGCGCCGAGCGGCTCCGGTTACGCGCAGAAGAACTACTGCGACCTGTCGGGAATCTGGATCGACCCCGACACCGGCAACTGGTACGGCCTGGTCCACAACGAGTTCACACCCCAACCCTTCGGCGACGGGCTGCACTTCGACGCCATCGACTACGCGGTCTCCACCGACCAGGGCCGCACCTGGACGATCCGCGACCACGTGATCACCTCGCCGTACAGCACCGCGCGCGGCGACACCGCGCAGTTCCCGAACCAGACCTACTCGTACGGCGACGGCGACCAGCGTCTGCTGGTGGACGCCGCGTCGGGGTACTTCTACGTGTTCTACGGCTCCCGGGTGGTCGACAAGAGCGGCGGCTGGAAGGCGTTCTACGAGCACGTCGCGCGCGCCCCGATCGCCGGCAAGATGGCGCCGAACTCCTGGCAGAAGTGGTACAACGGCGCCTGGGGCGAGCCCGGTGTCGGCGGCCAGGAGTCCAACATGGTGCCCGTCGGGGCGTCGAGCAGCACCGGGTACACGCCCGCCTCCGGCGAGTACAACCCGGCGAACACCGGCACCTCCGCCCAGCAGATCGCGGCCGGACGGATGCCCGCCACCTCGCCGCTGTTCGTCATGGACGTCACCTGGAACGCCTACCTCGGCCTGTACATCGGCGAGCCGCAGGCCGTCGACCAGAGCGGCAACGCCCCGCAGCAGTTCTACGCCACCGACAACCTGGCCACCCAGAAGTGGTACCCGATCGGGGACACCGGCGGCTACCACACCGCGTCCTGGTACCGCTGGTTCCTGGACGGGGCCAACCGCACCAGCTCCGCGATCGTCGGCAAGTCGTTCCGCTCGTACTGCGCGTTCGGCTGCTCCGGCGGCGCGTCCGGCCAGTACGTCAACGTCACCATCGACTCCAGCGCGCCCGCCGCGCCGCCGGTCGACCTGACGAAGGCGTACCGGATCGCGGGCGGCGGCGGCCGGGTGCTCGCCCAGGTCTCCGGCGGCTCCACCACCACCTCGCTGGCCGCGCCCACCGGGTCCGCGTTGGAGTCGTGGACCTTCGCCACCAACGGCGACGGCTCCTACCGGATCGTCAACTCCTCGACCGGGCAGCTGCTCGGCGTCGACTCCGGCGCGGTGGCCGGCCGGGCCTGGGGCGCGCAGCCGACCGCGACGGCCGCGCCCGTCGGCGGGCCGGGCACCGGGCAACAGTGGTGGGTGCTGCGCGGCACCGACGCGGCCGGCAACGCCGACGGCACCGTCAAGCTGGTGAACCGTTACAGCGGCCTGGCGCTCGGCCTCTCCGCCGCCACCGGCCGACTCGTCGAGACCGCTCCCGCTCGTTCCTGGACCGACACCTCCGGCAGTGCGGTCGGCGCGGGCCGCACCGCGGGCGAGCAGGCGCTCACCCTGACGGCGGTGGGCAGCGCGCCCGAGACCGTCACCGTCACCAACCCCGGCAACCAGGCCACCAAGGTCAACACCGCCGTCTCGCTGCAGCTCGGCGGCAACGACTCGGCCGGCAAGGCGCTGACCTGGACCGCCACCGGCCTGCCCGCCGGACTGGCCATCAGCCCGGCCGGCCTGATCACCGGCACCCCGACCACGGCCGGCTCCGCCACCGTCACGGTCACCGCCTCCTCCGGCACGGCGAGCGGATCGATCACCTTCGGCTGGGCGGTGAACCCGGCACTCACCGGCCCCCACACCCTGACCGCCTCCGGCAAGGCCCTGGACAACCCCAACCACTCCACCACCGCAGGCACCCAGCTGATCACCTGGACCCTCAACAGCGGGCAGAACCAGCGCTGGATCTTCACCCCGCAGGCCGACGGCAGCTACCAGATCAGCAACGCCGAGTCGACCCTGTGCATGGACGTGAACGGCGGCTCCGGCAGCGCGGGCGCGGCGATCATCCAATACACCTGCACCGGCGGCAGCAACCAGCGCTGGATCGTCAGCGCGGTGAGCGGCGGCTACACCATCGCCTCGCAGAGCAGCGGGTTGCTGGTCACCACCGCCTCCACCGCCAACGGCGCACTGGTCACCCAGCAGCCCGACACCGCGTCGACGCTGCAGCGCTGGACCATCGGCTGACGGGAGGACAGGAAGACGGCGCGACGGGGGTTTCCGTCGCGCCGTCTCCGCCTGCTCGGCCCGGGTGGTGTCTGCTCAGCCCGGGTGGTGCGCCGTCGCGAAGGCCTCGGCGTTCCAGTGGCCGCCCAGCGACGGGGCGAGCGAGGAGGCGGCCAACTCCCGGAAGGCGGCGGGGGACCGGTCGGCCGCCGCGCCGGCCGGCAGGGCGCCCAGCAGCGGGGCGCCGGCGGCGGACGGCAGGTCGGCGAGGTTGCAGCGGGCCGCGAGGTCCGGGTCGGCGGGCCAGCTGCCGACCACCACCCCGCGCAGCGCCAGGCCACGGTGGCCCAGCGCCTCCGCGGTCAGCGCCGTCGCATTCAGGGTGCCCAGGCCGGCCGCCGCGACCAGGACGAACTCGACCTGGACGCCCGCGAGTTCGCAGGCAGCGGCGAGGTCGGCCAGCGTCCGGCCCGACTCGTCGTAGCGGACCAGCAGCCCGCCCGCGCCCTCCACCAGCACCGTCCCGAAACGGTCCGCCAGGTCGGCCACGGCCTTCGCCACGTCCTCCGGCGCGAGGGTCGGCAGACCGGCCCGCCGGGCGGCCGTGTCGGGGGCCAACGGCTCGGGGTAGCGGGCCAGTTCGACACCGTGCACCAGCGGACCGGCCAGCCGGGCCACCTCGTCCACGTCGCCCGGCTCGCCCGGCGCCAGCCCGGTCTGGCCGGGCTTGAGCACCGCGACCGGGTCGGTGCTCAGCGCGGCGAGGGCCGCGGTGGTGACGGTCTTGCCGACCTCGGTGCCGGTGCCGGTGACGAACAGAACGGGCGACATGGTGCTTCCTCGATGCAGGTGGAACGGTGGCGCGGTGGTTCAGCTGCGGTGCGCCGCGTGGGACGCGGACGCCGCGGCGGCGACGGCGCGGCCGATCGCGGCCACGTCGGCGTTCCCGGTGACGAACGGCGGCATGGTGTAGATCAGGTCGCGGAACGGCCGCAGCCACACGCCCTGTTCGGCGGCGGCCGCGGTCGCCGCCGCCATGTCGACCGGCGCGTCCAGCTGCACCACGCCGATCGCGCCCAGCACCCGGACATCCCGCACGCCGGGCTGCCCGGCGCACGGGGCGAGGGCGTCGCGCAGCGCCGACTCGATGCGTTTGACCTCGGTGCGCCAGTCCTGACGCAGCAGCAGGTCGATCGAGGCGTTGGCGGCGGCGGTGGCCAGCGGGTTGCCCATGAACGTCGGGCCGTGCGCCAGCACCGGGACCTCGCCGCGCGAGATGCCCTCCGCGACCCTGCTGGTGCACAGGGTGGCGGCCAGCGTCAGATAGCCGCCGGTGAGCGCTTTCCCGAGGCACATCACGTCCGGGGAGACGCCCGCGTGGTCGGCGGCGAACAGTTCGCCGGTGCGGCCGAAGCCGGTGGCGATCTCGTCGAAGACCAGCAGCACGTCGTGCGCGTCGCACAACTCGCGCAGCGCGGTCAGATAGGCGGGGGAGTGAAAGCGCATTCCGCCCGCGCCCTGCACCACCGGCTCGACGATCACCGCAGCCAGCTCGCCGGCGTGACGTTCGATCAGGTCGGCGAGATGCGCCAGGTACTCCGGGTCGGCCGGGGCGTCGTACCCGGCGGGCGGCTCGTCGGCGAACAGCTGACGGGGCAGCACCCCGCCCCACAGGTGGTGCATCCCGCCCTCGGGGTCGCACACCGACATGGGGTGGAAGGTGTCGCCGTGGTAGCCGCCGCGCCAGGTCAGCACCCGCCGCTTCGCCGGCCGCCCCAGCGACTGCCAGTACTGCAGGCACATCTTCAGCGCCACCTCGACCGCCACCGAACCGGAGTCGGCGAGGAACACGTGCTGCAGTGGCTTGGGCGTCAACTCCACCAGCTTGACGGCGAGTTCGACGGCCGGACGGTGCGTCAGCCCGCCGAACATGACGTGGCTCATCCGCTCCAGCTGGTCGCGGACGGCTGCGTCCAGCTCCGGGTGCCGGTAGCCGTGGATCGCCGCCCACCAGGACGACATGCCGTCGATCAGCTCCTCGTGCCCGCCCACCGGCTCGGCCAGCCGCAGGCGGACACCCGCGGCCGACTCCACCACGAACGGCCGGACCGTCCCCGGCATCGGACCGTACGGGTGCCAGACGTGCGCCCGGTCCAGGTCGAGCAACTGCGCTGCGTCCCTCACGCGTTCGGCGCCAGTTCGGTGCCCGCGCCACGACGGCGCACCCGGACCAGGTCGGTCCGCGCCTCGTCCTCGGAGCCCTCCTCGGTCGAGGGACCGCCGCACGGGCCGCAGGCGCTCGCGTCCTTGTGGCCGCCGCACCCGGAGTCGCCGTCGCAGGCCGAGTCGCTGCTGCCGCAGACCGACGCGCCGCCGCCGCAGCCGCCGGCCGAGGCGGTGGCACGGTGGCGGGGCAGGGTGGTCTGCTCGGCGCCCTCCACCTCGAAACCGGCGTCCTTGATCATGTCGAGGTCGGCCTGGCCGGCCTGGCCCTCGCTGGTCAGGTAGTCGCCCAGGAAGATCGAGTTGGCGATGTGCAGGCCCAGCGGCTGCATAGAGCGCAGGTGCACCTCGCGGCCGCCCGCGATCCGCACCTCGATGTCCGGGCAGACGAATCGGACCATCGCGAGGATCCGCAGGCAGCGCTGCGGCGTCAGGTTCCACTCCTCCGCGAGCGGGGTCCCCTCGAACGGGATCAGGAAGTTCACCGGCACCGAGTCCGGGTCCAGCTCGCGCAGCGCGAAGACCACGTCGACCAGGTCCTCGTCGCTCTCGCCCATGCCCGCGATCAGGCCGGAACAGGCGGACAGGCCCGCCCCGTGGGCCTTCGCCACGGTGTCCACCCGGTCCGCATAGGTGTGGGTGGTCGTGATGTCGCCGTAGGTGCTCTCGGAGGTGTTCAGGTTGTGGTTGTACGCGTCCGCGCCGGCCGCCTTCAGGCGCTCGGCCTGATTGTCCGACAGCAGGCCCAGGCAGGCGCACACCTCGACCTGCTCGTCCGCGCCCTTGATGGCGGCGATGGTGTCCGCGACCCGGTCGATGTCCCGGTCCGTCGGCCCGCGCCCGCTGGCGACCAGGCACACCCGCTTCGCGCCGCCGGCCACGCCTGCGGCAGCCGCCTCGGCGGCCTGATCCGGCTTCAGCCAGGTGTACTTGAGGATTTCCGCCTTCGACCCGAGCCGCTGCGAGCAGTACGAGCAGTCCTCCGGGCACAGCCCGCTCTTCAGGTTCACCAGGTAGTTGAGCTTCACCCGCCGCCCGAACCACTGCCGGCGCACCCGGCCCGCCGCCGCGACCACATCCAGCAGCTCGTCATCCGTGGTGGCCAGTACGGCCAGCGCCTCCTCGCGGGTGGGCAGTTCCCGGCGAAGGCCCTTGTCGGTCAGCGTGTCGAGGAGATCCATGGCCCGATCCTGCCCGGGCGGCCCCGCCGTCCGCCAGAGGGAACACACCAGAAGATCGCCCGGAGCGTGTGCGAGTAGTCACAACACACCCTGACCTGCCGCTTTGCTTACCATCTGACGGTATTCCACGGCCCTCGGCGCCCGGCGAGACATGCATCACACAGGGTGACGTCCGATCGGCGGCACGTCGGCACGTCGGCACATCGGCCCGTTCAGCGGTCCGGACCCGACCAGGCCACCGGGCGGTCGTTGCGGGACATCGGCAGGTACTGGAGGTCGACCGGGCCGGGGTAGAAGGCGGAGCTGTTCGGGCCGCCCATGTCCTCGCCGGCGAGGTAGCGGTGGAGCCACTCCGTGAAGCTCATCCGGTACTCGTACCAGCAGACGTCCTGGTCCACGACGCAGATGCGCAGGCCCGGGTCGTCGCCGTCGCCACCGTTGCTGTCGCTGTCGTTGCTGTCGTCGTCGGGGAGCGGAGCGAGGAAGACGTACTCGCCGCGGTCGGTGCCCGCGATCGGGATCAGGCCGCCGGCGGTCCCGAACGTCACCTCCGACAGGCCGAGCGCAGTCCGCGGGTCCTCCTCCGGGTCCTCCCACTCCTCCTCGTCGAAGTCGACGTCGGCCCAGGCCCGGGCGGTCTCGTGGATCCACTTCCCGAGGTTCCACCGGTCGGTGGCCGGATGGTGCAGGTAGAGGTGGTGGTTGATCCGGATCGGGGCGTGCGCGTCCACGACGGCCTTGAAGTCCGCCGGCAGCGCCATGCCGAGACCGGCTTCCAGCTCGGCCCACGCCGCAGCGTCGGCGAAGCGGTGCGCACCGGGGCCGAGCACGGCGAGCACCTCGGTCAGACGGTCGGGCACGGGTTCTCCTCCATCGGGAGTCGGACGTCGGGAGGGAGTGTGTCGGGAGGGAGTGCAGCGGTCAGGCATGCGGCGGTGAGGCGTGAAGCGGTCAGGCGTGCGGCGCGGGCGGGGTCAGCGGGGCCGGCGGGACGGGCTGCGCGGTGGCGCGCAGGCGGGCCTCCTGGTGGGAGGTGACCTGCTGGATCATCAGGATGGCGAGCGCTCCGGCGGCCAGGCCTGCCGCCATGTCGAAGAGCGAGTAACCGGTGGCGTTCCCGCTGAGCCGGCTGATCCACAGGGAGCCGAGCGTCTTGGCGAGCCAGGCGGCCCACCAGGCGTTGATCAGCCAGGCACCGGCGGTGGGCGCGGTGATGCGCCAGATGTCGAGCGCGATCCGGCGCGGGATCCACCACATCGCCAGGGGGATGAACCAGGCGCCGATCGTCCACCCGGCCGAGTACTTCTGCAGCCCCGGACCGAAGCGGTCGACATTGATCCGGCAGCGCCGGAACCAGAGGATGAACAGGACGACCGGGGCGAAGAACAGCACTGGCACGAGCAGCAGGGACACGGAGAACAGCGTCAACCTGGTGCCGCCGGTTGCGCCGAGCACCAGGCTCCAGGCGGTCTGGACGCCGATCGCCGTCTGCGCGGCGACGGCCAGCCGCCGAAAGCCCGCGAGCGATCCATGCTTGGGCAGGACCTGCGGCTGCGGCTGGTCGTAGGCGGATTCGGAGTGCACGACGAGCCCCCACCGGAACGTGCCTGCGGTGCTGGTCACGCGCAGAGATGGGCTGAAGAATAGGGGTCGCGTTCGAATTGTCAAAGCCGGTTTGCCCGTTCAGTGGCACCGCACGACCGCGTCGGCCCCGTCGAAGCCCCCCAGCGCCGAGTCAACGCCGAATCAACGCCGAGTCACGGCTTTCGCGCCAGGGCGCAGGAGATCATCCGCTCCCACACCGTCAGCTCGCGCCGCTCCGCGCCGGTTTCGCTGCCCGTCGCGTAACTCGGCCGCCACAGCGAGCAGTTGACGAGGCCCGGGGGGAGCAGTTCGAGGTCGCCGAACAGAGCGGTGATCTCCTCGTCGGTGCGCCAGCGGCCGCGGCCGAAGGTGTCCTGGAGTTTCCGTTCCGCGATCCGGGTCTGCTCGTTGTCGCCGGAGCGGAAGTGGGAGAGGTAGACCTGACTGCCCGACGGCACCTGGTCCGTCCACCAGCGGACCAGATCCCCGGGCCGCTCCGCGTCGTCGAGATGGTGCAGGACGGCGCTGAAGACGAGGCCCACCGGCTCGTCGAAGTCGATCAGGTTCGCCACGTCGGGACGGCGGCGGATGCTCTCCGGGTCACGGACGTCCGCCCCGATCAGCACGGTGCGTTCGTCGGCGGCCAACAGGGCGCGGCCGTGGGCCAGGACGGTCGGATCGTTGTCGACGTAGGCGACGCGCGCGTCGGGCCGGTGCCGCTGGGCGACCTGGTGCACGTTGTCGGCGGTCGGCAGACCGCTGCCCATGTCGATGAACTGACGGATGCCGTCGGAGGCCATCGTCCCCACGGCGCGAATCAGCGCCCGCCGGTTCTCGACCGGGACGGCCACCGAACCGGGCAGACCCTTGAGGAAGAAGTCGCCGATCTCGCGGTCGACGGCGTAATTGTCCGTGCCGCCGAGCAGATAGTCGTAGATGCGAGCGATGCTCGGCTTCGACGGATCGATTCCTGTGGTGTCGCCCGGCATTGAGACCAACCCCTGTCGCTCGGACTGTCGGCCTCCCCATCGTAGGAGCGCGCCGCCCGGTGGAGACGGTGAATCGCCGGGCGCCGTCAACTCGACGGCGGGTCGCGGAGAACGGGCGGCGACGGCCCCATCGGGCCGGTGCGGGGGAGTCGTTGGAGAAAGATGGCAGACGGATCGCGCGAGCCCGGGTACGGTCGGAGACATCGGGACGGGAGGGCAGGGCATGACGGCAATGGCGGAGTCCGGCACGCTGCGGGTGCCACGGAGCATCAACGGCATCGAGCATGCGCTCACGTATGACGAACGAGCGCGGTTCTACGCGGAGTTGGGGCCGGTCGAGGATCCGCTGGACCGCGAGGCGGTGATCACGTCGTGGTGGCTGCGCGCCATGTCCGCGGCGTACGGCGGCGACCGCTCCGGATACCGGAGGGCCGTCGGTCCCGTGCTCGCCGCCGGTCGGTCGGTCGGGGCCGTCGCGTGAAGGGGTGGCGGGTCTGGCTCCAGGACCAGCCCGCCCAGGCGATGGTCGAGATCTCCAAGGCGGACGACCTGCTGTTCGCCCTGGTCACCGCCGCACTGGTGACACTCGACGACGGCGCGGGCTCCCCCGTCGACGACTGGGGCGACCTGCGCAGCGCCGTCCTCGCCCCGTCCGTCACCGCCGAACTCTTCGTCAACCCCGACGAACGCACCATCGACGTCCTGCGCCTGGTGTGGGTCCCGGGCCTCGGTGCGTGAGCCGGCGGTCGCGAAGACGGCCGTGGCCGACGCCGACCGGTGGGCCGGCGGGTCGCCCGGCGCCATCAGCCGGTCGGTGTCGCAATGGCGACAACTGGTGGACGAGGTCGAAGCGGGGTACTCCTGGTCCGCGCCCGAGCTCAGCAACGACCTGGGGTGCCGCCACGAACTGGCGCGAGCCTGGCCGGAGTTGCCGACAGCGGTCCGGACGGCCTGGGAGCCGGAGCTCCGCGAGCTGGACGATCGGTTCCGCGCCGCCACGGTCCCCTGGCCCGAGCACGGCGGCGGCGTCTGGTGGCTGGACCGCGTCCCACGGTTGATCGAGGTCGAGGCCGGCCGGCCGTGCGACGAACGGGGCTGGCCGCAAGGCTGGGAGACGATGCCGTTCGCCAAGCCGGATGCGGTGAGGGTGAGCTCCTCCTAGCCAGGAGCTGCCTGGCCGATCATGTGACTTTCGCCTGCCCTGGTCGTTGGTTCGAGCGTGGGGCGGGGTGATCCGACAGATGCCGAGCGGGAACGGCTGCGGCCGTTCCGGCCTGTCCGCAATAGGCATTGTGGCCGGTGGCGGGACCACCGGCAGCGCCGCCCGCGCAGAGGATCGCGAGGCGGACGGCCACCCGGCTTCGACGAGGTGCGGTACAAGAAGCGCAACACTGCAGAGAGGGCCATCGGAAAGCTGAGGAACTCCCGCGCCGTCGCGACCCGGTACGACAAGCGCGGCTACGTCTTCCTCGGCACCGTCACCGTAGCCGCCCTGATCATCTGACTGCGAGTTTGGAGCCCTCTCACAGGGCGAAGGGCCGGTACTCCAGAGCCTGATCGACGACCTCGGCAGCTGTCAGCTCCCGCCCCTCGGGCCAGAAGATCAAGTCGCTCACATAGCCGGTCGGACAGCCGAGGGCCCTGCCCAATGCCTCCAGCACGTCGTACGCCTCGGCATCGTCGACACAGTCCGCGTCCATGATCTTCTGCACCAACGCAACGGCCGTTGCACGAGCCATCACTGTCACAGCTGCCCCTTCCAAACGAGGGCCAGCCTAGTGCTGTGACCGCATAGGTTCGCCGGGTTGGACACGGCGGCCTGCAGGGGAGCCGCCTCTGTAAGATCGCGGGCCCGGGGTGCAAGGGTTGGAGGGCATGACAATGAACCGGTGGATCACATCCCGCACGGTGTCCTCGTCCGCCTGCACCAGCCGGGTGATCACCGGGACCCGATTGCCGCCGGCCGAGGCCAGCAGCATCATCGCACGCCGGTAGTGCACCGAGCTGGTCCTGCCCCGCCGCACGACCCTCTGTAGCTGCTGACCTTCCTGGTCGGTCAGCCTCCGGACCTTGACCGGTTCCGCCACCCGTGCCCCCTCCCGAACTGAATGTCTCTCGACATCCAACCGGCCCAGGGGGCCACCGACGCCAACCCGGCGAACGTATGCGGCTAGGGCCGGGCGGCCGGGCAGTCGGTGTCCTGAACGGGGAGAACACCGTCCAGGAGGTAGCGGTCGACGGCGGTGTCCACGCAGGCGTCGCGCGGTGCGAACAGGCCCGCGTAGACGGTGTGCCGGAAGGCGCCGCGCAGGGTCACCAGGCGGGAGCCGGTCAGCGCGCGGTGGGCGGAGAGCTGGCCGGGGTAGGTGGCGGCCGGGTCGCCGTCGGCGCCGACCAGCAGGACCGGCACGGCGTTGCGCACCAGGGTGGGCGGTTCGGCGGGCTCCGCCGGCCAGAAGGTGCACGGCGTGAGGTTGCGGGTGAGCGGGCCGAACAGCGGCTCGTCGGCGCGGTGGGCCTGGATGTCGCGGTAGTAGGCGAGCGGATCGCGTGAGGCGGCGCGGTCGGCGCACATGATCGCGGTCTGCACGGCGGCGTAGCCGCCCGCGTCGGGGGCCGTCAGGCCGCTCAGCACCGCTTCCAGCAGTGCGGTCGGCTCCGCCGGACGGCCTTCGGCGGCGTCGGCCAGGACGCGCACCAGCGCGGAGAACTCCTCGCGGGCGGCGGCGTCGTCCCCGGCCGCCACCGTCCACAGCACCTGCGGCAGGGCCTGGGCGTCGACCCGGTGGGTGCCGACCGCCAGCGGCGCGCGCCCGGCGGCCAGGCGCACCCGCTCGACCGCGGCCAGCACCTCGGCGGTGGTCGAGCCCAGGTGGTGGCGGTCGTCGTGGCGGGCCGCCCAGGCGGCCCACGCGGTGAGCGCGGCCGCCATCGCGGGGCCCTGGGTGGCGGTCAGGTCGGGGCCGAAGCGGTCCGGGTCCATGGCCGCGTCGAAGACCGCCCGCCCCACGTGCCCGGGGAACAGCTGGAGGTAGACCTCGCCGAGGTAACTGCCGTAGGAGGAGCCGAGGTAGGCGATCGTCTTCTCGCCGAGGACGGCGCGCACCAGGTCCATGTCCCGGGCTGTGTTGCGGGTGGAGATGTGCGGCAGCAGCTCGCGGTACGGCGCGCAGCGGGCCGCGAGGCCCTTGGCGACCTCGGCGGACCGGTCGAAGGTCAGCCGGTCGGGGCCGGCCGAGCCGGGGCCGGCCGTGGGCCAGCCGCAGTCGAGGGGGGTGCTGGCACCGACGAAGCGCGGGTCCATGCCGACGATGTCGTAGCGGGCGGCCAGGCCGGGCGCGGCCCGACGCAGGGTGAGGGCGAGGTCGCGGGCGGGGACGCCGGGGCCGCCGGGGTTGTAGAACAGGGTGCCCAGGCGGCGGGCCTGGTCGGTGGCGGGCAGCCGGGCGAGGGCGACCCCGGTGGTCCGCCCGTCGGGGCGACGGTAGTCGAGGGGGACGGCGAGCTCGGTGCAGCCGGCGCCGGCGGCGTCGAGCTCGGCGCCGGCGGTGTCCTCCGGGCTGGTCGTGCAGGGGTGCCAGCGCGGCTGTTGGCCACGCAGCGCGGCGAGCGGATCGGCGGTGGCCGCCGCCGCGAGCGGGGGCGCGGTGACACCGGCCGCCGGTACGGCGGACGCGGTGAGGATGGTCAGGGCCAGCGCCGCAAGAGCGGCGGCCGGCTTGGCGGCGCGGATCACGGTGTTTCCCCTCGTGTGCCTGGGCGGGCCGTCGGGGCGACCGTAGGCGCCGCGGCGGCCGGGCGCGTCCACCACCGGTACCGGGCTCCCCCGCCGAATTGCCGCTACGCGTCTGCTACTTCAGGACCACCCCGGCCGGGACCGACACGCGGCGTACCGCCAGGTGGAGGTGGTTTCCGGACGAACGGCCTGGAGATCGTCGTCGGCCACGCTCCGGTGACCGCCAGGTGCTCGCTGCTGATCGGATGTCGGCCGACACCCAACCGGTTCAGGCTCCGTCACCGCCAACCCGGCGAACGTTGTCGGTCAGAGCACTGGACAGTCACATGATCGTCCGGGCAGCTCCTGGCCGAGTGGGGCCGGTCGGACCCGGGTTCGACCGGGTCTGCTGCCACGAGTGACGGTCCGTCAGCGGGGCGCGCGGTCCTTCACGGCGAGGGATGCCAGTGCGTCGCGGACCCGGGGGCCGAGATCGACGGTGCCGGCCTCGTGGTGGGCGACGGGGAAGGACACCGCCGGGGGCTTGTCCCGCCACCAGAAGAACTGGCGGGCCGCCCGGCGGACGAACACCGTCGCGCCCACCACGTTGTTGACGAAGACGACCTCCAGCGCGGGGAACCCGGCCGGGTCGGCGGCCGGGTCCTCCAGGTGGAAGACCTGGGTCCGCAGGCTGCGGTGGTCGATGCCCTCCACCTGCGTCGCCAGCAGTTCCGACCCGGTGAAGCGGTAGCCCTCCGCCAGGAGTGCGTCCATGACCGCCTCGTGCAGCGGGAGGGCCGCCACGTGCAGGAAGTCGACGTCCCGGACGTCGTCCGAGTCGTAGCCGAGCGTGGTGACCAGGGACAGGTCGACGCCGGTCGACCGGCCGCCGAGCTCGGTGACGGGGCAGTCCCAGCGCAGCCGGCCGTGGAACCCGATCCGGTGCTCCGTGTTCCGCTCCACGTCGAACCAGGTGATCTCGGGGCGGAGGGCGACCTCCTGGCCGTCGATCGTGTTGCCTTCCCAGTCGCGGGCCTTGCTCACCACGTCGAGGTTCAGGTCGTGGATCCGCAGCTTCAGCCAGCCGGCCCGGAACAGCACCTCGCCGTCGATCCGCCGGCCCGGCTGCGGGAGGACGGTGCCGAGCACGGTGTCGATCCGCGGGTCCCGGCCGTTACCGTCGCCGATTCCCAGTAGCTTCCGCAGCCCCATCGTCCGCCTCCCCGCGCAAAGTTCGGGCAAAGCCTAACGCCGGCCCCGCCGCGGAAACACGGCGGAGGCGGAACAGGCCGTCCCGGCTATGCTCGTCCCGCTGACCGCACCGAGGAGGGGGCCGCCGGTGGCCGAGCGTGGAGAGTCGGGGATCGAGCCCGAGACGGAGCTGACCGACCCGCCCGAGGTCGAACTGCGGCTCGACGACCCGGAGCTGACCGACCGGTGGATCGCCGGCACGGCGGTGATCCGGGCGGGCCGCCAGGCGCTGGAGATGGTCAGGTTCAGCATGGAGCTGGTGGCCGACGCCTACAGCCACCGGGGCAAGAACCTGGCGATGGTGATCTGCGGGCTCACCGTCGACGACTACTGCTTCGAGCTGGCACCGGGCGAGGAGAACCAAGTGCGGTTCCGGCGGGAGCTGCCCTGGGAATGCCCGTTCACCGAGTACGACGGCCAGGGCTTCGACTTCGGGGTCGGCGTGCAGGCCACGCTGCACACCATCCCGGTCAAGGAGGGCGGCATCCGCCATCGGATCCCGCTGCGGGTGCCGCCGACCGCCGCACCGGCCGCCGCCGTCGCGGCCTTCGCCGAACTGGGCTGGACCGAGCGCTCCGCCCGGGTGATCGACGAACGCATTCCGGCGTCCGGGCAGCTCTACCAGGGCCACCAGTCGATGTTCCTCACCGACCCCGCCGGGGAGGGCCGGGACTTCTCGCAGTTGGAGCTGTCCTTCGTCACCAACCAGGTCGGCGTCCTGGTGCACCTGCGCCGGGCCGCGCCGGGCAAGTACAAGTGGAGGTCCAGGCCGCCGACGGTCACCTTCCCCGTCGCCCACCACGAGGTCGCGCACGTCGACCTGGCGGCCCGGGCGCGCGCCGCACTGGACGAACTGCGCGTCCTGGAGCGGGCGTAGCGCCAGGTGTTCTGTCCGGTCGGTCTTGCCGGGCGCGCGCGAGATCGACCGGACAGGCCGGGCAGGCCGGGCAGCGCCGATTTGCGGTGCCCGCGGCGAGGCTCCGCAGCAGGTTCTCGGGTGGCGGAAGCCCACTTGGTGCCGGCCCGGGCCAGCGGGTCGGAGGCGAGCGGGTGGGCGTCGGAGAGCACCATCGACTCGACCCGCCCGGGGGGCAGACCGGTATCAGGTAGGTGCTGTACGACAGGCCGCACAGCACCGGCTTGGGGGAGCCGAGGCGCTCGCGGGCCGAGCTCCTCGGCGCACTCGGCGATGGCCTCGCGCCGGCCGGCTCGCAGGGCTCAGCGGTACTCGGCCTCGCTGAGGTTGCAGGGCAACCGGCCGGAGCGGCCGGTGCCGCGCGGGTCCAGCAGCAGCACGTCGTAGTCGTCCAGCACCCCCTGCAGCGCGCCGGCCATCTGCTCGATCCGGTGCCCGGGGACGTCCGGACACCAGACGGGTCGGCGCTGGGCGGCGGCCTGCGCGGTTGGGGCGGTGGTGAGGGGCAGTGCCGCCGCCAGTACGGCCAGTGGCGTGGCCGCCAGGGTGCTGCGCCTCGCCGGTCCCGCCCGTGTTCGTCGTCATCGTGGTGTCCTCCAGGCGTCCTGCGGTCGGTGTGGGCACGCCTCTGCCGAGCGCCCGTCAGCTGTCCGAGAGAGCGACGGCAGAGGCGTGCGAGAAGTCCTCGCGCCTGGCGGGTCGGCGGTGGCGGGTCAGGACGGCTGTGCGGCCGTCCGGCGGCGTCTCAGTGTCCGGTCGGGGCAGGCAAGTTGGACATAACGTCACATCTGCCGACAAGTCGAATGTCTGCTCCTTGCGGTCGGTGGCAAGGGTGCTTCCGATACGTTCGACCCGAGGGTGGGATTGTGGGATGACCTGCTTAGAATCGGCGCCATGACCATCCAGGGGGAAGCGCCAGCAGGCGCCGCCGAGGACCTGCCGGTGACCGGGCATCGGGCCGTCGGCGAGCGCAGACGCCTGGCCGCCCTGTGGAGCGTCGTCACGGTGCTGGCCGCCGGCGGCGTCTGGGTGGTGTCCACGCCGCACCCCGGCGACATCCTGCCCGGGCTCGGCCCCACCAGCAGCCTGCCCGCCACCGTCGCCGCCGCGCCCGGGCAGGTCGCCAAGCCGCTGACGGAGGCTCAGGCCTTCAACTCCGAACGGTACTTCCCCGCGCAGCGCGGCTACGATTACGACCAGTTCAAGGCCCACCGCACCGCCGCCCGGGACGGCGGAGACTGCCAGGGCGTCCAGAACGACAAGAGCCGCAACCTGCTGGACAAGCTCGACTGCCAGGCCTGGCTCGGCGTCGCGCTCACCCGCAACGACCAGCCCGTGATCACCAGCATCACCGTCCTGCGCTTCGCCGACCCGGGCGCCGCCGCCCGGGCCGCGCAGGCGGTGCGCGACCACGCGGCGGAGTTCGAATTCACCTTCCCCGACGGGGTGGTGGCCCCCGCCGCGGGCGTCAAGCCGATGACGGCGATCCGGGTCGAGACGGTCGGCCACCACATCACCGTCATCGCCGCCCGCTACGCCGACCAGCGCCCCGGCGACCACCCGGACGACCTGCTGACCGCCAGTGCCCGGTCCGCCGCCGCGATCGCCGGCCAGCCGTTCATGTGGATGTAGCACCCGCCCGACCCCGCACCGCCGTCGCACGGAGACACCCCGCCGCGCCGCACGCCAGCGCCGCCGCCAGCGCGAACACCGCCGCCGCACCCGACGGCAGCGCCAACCCGCCCAGCACGGTGCCCGCGCCGATGCCCAGATAGATCGCCGAGGAGTTCAACGACACCACCAGCGACGCCTGTTCGGGGGCGGCGGCCAGCAGCCGGTGCTGCTGCGCCGGAGTCTGGCACCAGCTGCTCGCACCCCAAAGGAACGCCAACACCCCCACCGCGACAGTGCTGCGCAGCTGCCCCGCCGCGAGAGCGGCCAGCGCCGCGAACGACACCGCCATCGCCGCGTACCCCACCGTCAGCACCCGCACCGGACCGACCCGGTCCGTCCACCGCCCCGCCAACAGGTTGCCCGCCACCGCACCTGCGCCGTACAGCGCCAGCGCGACCGGCACGGCGACCCGCCCCGAGACGCCGACCGCCGCCAGCACCGGCACGCTGTACGAGTACGGCACGTAGCACGCGGCCATTCCGAGCACCGTCAGCGGCAGCACTGCGAGCACTCCCGGACGGCGCAGCGCCGCCGCCCTCGATCGCAACGGAACGGGCTCTGAGCCCGGGAGTTGAGGGAGCGTCAGGTGGATTGCGAGCGCGCTCAGTGCGGACAGCACCGCGACGGCGCCCAGCGCTGCCCGCCACCCCAGACCGACGGCGGCCAGCTGCCCGAGCGGCACCCCGAGGGCGGTTGCCACCGTCAATCCGCCGATCACCACGGCGAGAGCCCGTCCCCGTGAGTCGGCTCGCGCCAGCGCGGCGGCCGTGGCTCCGGCGGTCGGTGTGAAGGCGGCCGCCCCGAGGGCCGCGAGGACCCGGCCGGCCAGGAGGACTTCGTAGGTCGGGGCGAGTGCGGAGAGGGTGTTGGCGGCGGTCAGTAACAGCAATGCCCCCAGCAGCAGGGTGCGACGGGGCAGTCGGGCGGTGGCGACGGCGAGCAGTGGCGACGCCAGTGCGTACACGGCGGCGAACAGACTGACGGACTGCCCGGCGGCGGCGGTCGACACGTGCAGCGTGTCGGCCATGGCGGGGAGGAAGCCGGCGGTGACGAAGGCGTCGGTGCCGACGGCGAAGGTGCCGAGAGCCAGCACGGCGGCGGGCCGGAGACCTGCTGCCGGCGGGGGTGGAGGTGGGGGCATGGTGGGGCTCCTAGGGATTCGGGATGTTCGGTATCCGGAATTCGGGTGCGAAAGGCAGGCAGGCGCACGACCAGGGGCGCTGGGAGTGCCCCAGGCGAAGCCGAGGGGGCGGAACAGCGCGAGCAGTGAGCGCACGTCAGCAAGGTCGCGAACACGTGCAGGTCATTGCCCCGCGTCGCGATCCTTCCGGCGAGTGTGTTCCCCTTCGCGCGGCGCCCCTGCTTTCGCGCTTGCTCAGGTCGTGGAGGTGAGGCGGGCGTAGTTGGTGCGGACGCGGGTGATGGTGGTGGTCGGGGCATCCTGGGCGAGGTCGGCGACGGTGCGGGCGGCGAGTTCGCGGCGCCAGGCGAGTTCGGCGCGGCGCATCGCGGCGGCGATGCCGCAGGGGCGGGTGAACTCGCGGGGGTGTGCGCCCTCCGCGGAGACGCCCTGTTGCCGGATCTCGGCGCAGGCGAACAGCGGGTCGGGGCCCTCGACGGCCGTCACCACGTCCATCATGGTGATCCGGGCGGGGTCGCGGGCCAGGCGGACGCCGCCGCGCGGGCCCGAAGTTGACGTCAACACGCCTGCCCGGGTGAGTCGTTGGAGCACCTTGTTGAGGTAGGTCGGCGACAGTTCGAACATCGCCGCCAGCCGGGCCGAGGGCACCGGGTCGGTCTCGCCCAGCCACACCAGGGTGAGGCAGCAGTGCAGGCCCCACTCGACGCCTTCGCTCGTCCGCATATTCGGGATACTAGCTGTCCGGAACAGTGGTCCGCCAGCGAAAGCGCACCGCCCGCCGCCCCGCAGAGCCCGCACATGGCTGAGCAACGAGCCGGTTCACGACGGCAGTTGGTCGATCCGCACCAGGATCTGCCTGAGCTGCGACACCACCGGGCCGAACACCGCAGGCTGTTCGGCGGCCAGGTTCCGGTAGAGGTCGAGGGACTCCGCTGCGGCCCTCTGCGCCTCGGCGCGGTGGCCGAGGTCGTGCCGGAGCAGGGCGACGATGCGCAGTGCGGAAGCCAGCAGCGACCTGTGGGTGATCGGATCGTCCTGGCGGAGGGTGCGGCAGACGCGGACCGCCTCCAGGGCCGGGTCGAGTCCCCGCGCTGCTTGCCGGGCCATGCCGGACTGGGTGGCCAGGGTGATCAACGCGTGGGCCAGCAGCGGAAGGTGGGTGCCGGGGTCGGACTCGGCGAGCCGGCGTCGGAGGGTGGTCGCCTCCTCGGCCAGGGCCAGGCTCTCCGCCCATTGGTCGGGATCGTCGAGGCAGTTGGCGAGGTTGGTCAACGCGGCGGCCAGCAGCGGAAGATGGCGGTCCGGCGCAGCCTCCGCCAAGCTGCGGCTGTGGCCGAGAGCATCGCGGGCGGGACGAACGGCCGCGGAGCGGTCTCCGGCGAGCCTGAGTGCGTCGCTGAGCCGGACCAGGGCGCCGACCAGCTGCGGCCGGTGGGCGTCGCGGTCGGACCCGGCGAGGGCGGTGCGGACCTCGACGGCCTCCGCGCAGACCGGCACCGCGTCCGCATGTCGGCCCAGCCGGCCGAGCAGGGCTCCGAGGCCGCCCAGCGACTCGGCCAAGCCGGCGGGGTGCGCCGGAGCGGCGAGCGTGCGGAGCAGGTTCACCGCCTCGACGCGGCCGGCCAGCGCCTCCTCCGTCCGGCCCAGTACCTCCAGGTGGCCGGACCAGTCGTCGAGTGCGGCGGCGAGCCCGTCCGTGTGGGCGCCGGGATCGACGGCGTCGAGCGAACGGAGGAGTTCGATCGCTTCCTGAGCGATCGTCAGCCCTTCGTCCGCGTGCCCCTGCATTCCCAAGTGGCGGGACAGCAGGAGAAGTGCGGCAGCGAGCGGTTCGCGGTCGGCGTGAACGGCGCGGGCGACGGCCACCGCTTCCCGGGCCCGGTCCAGTGCTTCGGACGGGCGGCCGAGCTCCTGCAGGTGGCTGGTGAGGGTGGTGAGAACGAGCAGCAGGGTCGGCAGGTGCTCATCCGGGTTGTGCTCCGCCAGCTCGCGGAACAGCGCGGCTGCTTCCTCGGCCGGGGCCAGTCCCTGGTCGGGGCGGCCGAGGAGCAGACAGATCCGGGTCTCGTTGGTGAGGGCTCCGGCGAGGGCGGGCAGGTGGGCGTCCGGCTCGGACTCGGCGAGCGCCCGGTACAGGGCCACCGTCTGCTGTGCGGCCGCCGCGCTCTCCGGCAGGCGGCCCAGGTCGCCCAGCCGCATGCTCAGGACGGCCAGCACGCTCGCCCGAAGCTGAACGTCCGCCGGCTGCTCGGCGTCGGCGAACCGCTGAACCACGGTGAAGGCCTCCTCGGCGGCGGCCAACCCGTCCTGGTGCTGTCCGAGCCTGCCGAGGACGCCCGCTGCATTGACGAGCGCGCCGGCCAGTGGCCGCAGACCGGCATCGCCCAGAGCCCGCTGCAACGCGATGCCCTCCATCGCGACGGCCAGGCCCTCCTCGGGGCGGCCGGCTTCGGCGAGTTGTGTGCCGAGGTTGCCGAGCATGAGGGCAAGACCCACGGTCCGGAGTTCCGGATCGGCGGCGGCCAACGTCCGGCACACGTCGACCGCCTCCTGGGCCACGGCCAGGCTCTCCTCGGTGCGGCCCAGTTCGCGCATCCGGACGGAGTACGCGGCGAGGGTGGCAGCCAAGGTCAGTCCGTACCGGTCCGGGTCGGCGGCCTGCGCCTCCCGCATGCGGTCCGTCAGGGCCTGCATCAATCGGCCCGCCTCGTGCACGAGGGCCTGGCTGGCGGCCGGCATCAGCCGGTCGAGCTCAAGCAGGTCGTCCAGCGACATCCCGGGGTCGGAGGTGATCGTCTCCAGTGCCGACAGCAGCGGCCCCGGCCGGGGAGTCCGGGTGGCGAGCGGCACGAAGTACGGGGCCAGCGCCGCGCGTTGACGGACGCACAGGGCGGTCAGCCCGGCGTCGAGGCGGCCGGCGACGGCCGGGTGGGCGGCGGCGCGGGTGTAGACCGTGAGGAGGTGCGCGGTGCGTGGGGCGTCGAGGGCGGGGAGCAGGTGTTCGGGCAGGGCGGGGTCGGTGTCGAGGACGCGGGCGATGTGGCATTCGGCGAGGCGGTCGGGCGGGAGCAGGGCGAAGGGACGGGGTGCGGGGGCGGGGTAGAGGGCGCCGAGCCAGGCGGTGACGGTGTCGCGGCGGTCGCGGGACCGGTCGGCCAGCGCCGGGAGGTGACGCCACAGCAGGTCGGCCTGCTCGCGGTCGGCGGCGCCGGCCAGGTTCGCGGCGGCGACCACCGCGTCCAGCGCGCGCACCGACAGCGCGGGGGAGAGGCCGAGCGCGGTCGCGGTGCGCTGCCAGTAGCGGCGTTCGTGGCCCAGCAGCCGGTCCTCCACCGCGGCGGCCCCCGGGCGGCCGTCGAACTCGGCCGTCCCCGTGGTGTCGAGCAGGTCGGCGAGCGCGGCCATCTGCAGGGTCAGCGCGTTGCCGTAGCCGGGCTGGTCGAGGCCCGGGGCGATCGGCAGCGTCGCGGCGACGGCAGGCCAGTCGGGGCCCGACTGGCCTTCGACGAACGGCAGTGCGGCGGCCAGCGCGTCGAGCGCCGCCCGGTACGCGGCCGGGCGGTCCGCAGGCTCGTCCTGGAGCGGGTCGAGGCGTCGGGCCGGGGCGTACTCCAGGTGGTCCTGGGCCGTGTCGTCGGCGGTGACGGCCTGCTGCCACCAGTCGCCGTCGGTGCGGGCCAGCAGCAGGAGCTTGAACGCCGTCGGACCGCGGTGCGCGGCGGCCGCCGCGACCAGGGCGGCCAGCTGGGCGGTGCGGTGCTCGGCGTAGTCCAGGACGATCAGCAGCGGACGCGTCGCGAGCCGACAGTCCGTCAACTCCTCGGCCCCGGCGTCGGGGCGCGGCCACAGCACCGCCCACTGCCGCTCCGACAGCCGGGCCGCCAGCTCGTGCGCCAGCCGGGTCTTGCCCTGACCGCCGGGGCCGTGCAGCAGCCAGGCTCCGAACCCGCCGCGCTCGCACCACTCGACCAGTTCGCCCAGCAGCTCGGTCCGGCCGTGGAACGGCACCACCTGGCGGGCCGCCCGCAGCAGCGCCGCCGGCGAGCGGACCGGCCCGGCCGCCCGCTCGGGCCCGACCGCCGGATCGGCCAGGTGCTGCAACTCGACCGGCTCCAGCGCGGCCGCCGGCGCCCCGTGCGCCGCCAACACCGCCCGGAACGCCGGATCGTGGTGCAGCACGTACCCGGGCACCAGGTTCAGCTGCGCCCCGCCCGAGTGCGCCCGCTCGGCGGCCACCACCCCCACCAGCAGGTCGCCGCAGTGCACCGCCGCACCCGACAGCCCGCCCCACGGCGAGCCGGCGGACCACTGCGGCGGCTGCTGGCGCAGGTCCATGACGTGCCGGTTGCCGACGTAGCCGGTGCCCGGGTTCACCTCCCCGACCAGCTGCACCGCCTCGGTCGGGCGGCCCGCCCGCTGGGCGAGGTCGGGCAGCCCCCAGGTCTCGCACGGCGTCCCCGGACGGTCCGTCACCAGCCGTCCCCAGCGCACCGGACCCGGCGGCCGGGACCACAGCGACTCGTCGACCAGCAGCAGCGCCGCATCGTCCCGCCCGCCCGGCGTGCCGCACCACAGCACCTCGGCCCCGACCGGCCCCGCACCCGCCGGCCGGAACACCTCCACCGGCCCGTCGCCGCGCACCACATGGGCGGACGTCAGCACCAGCCGCCCGCCGACCGCACACCCCGAACCCGGACCGCCGGGGCCGCCCACCCCCACCAGCCGCGACCGCTCCACGACGCCCCGCCCCCCGTCCACCCTGCGAACGCCCCACCCTAAGGCCTGCGCAGCCGGTCATCGGCGGAGCCGAACGAGGGCGGGCGCGCTGCGGCGTGCGATTACGGGCGAGGCCCGGCCGATCGAACGTCAGGCGCCGTCAGGCGCACGGCCGCTGGTAGGGATGGTTCCCGGCGTACTTCGTCCACCGGCTGTCGGGTACCGGCGTGCCGATGTCGGCGCAGATCTGCCGGTACATGCGGTCGGCGTCCAGTGGCCAGAGGCGGATGCCGTCACCGTGCAGGGAGTCGCGCACGTTGGTGGCCACCATGCTGCTGTCGGGGCTGAACTCCAGGTCGCTTCCGGGCAGGGTGAGGGCCGAGCCGACGGACACGTTCGCGGGGTCGGCGACGTTCCACAGCAGGACCTTGCCGCTGACGAGGATTCCCCCGGTGGTCAGGCCGACGGTGCGGCCGTCGCCGCTGACCGTCAGGTCCTGCGCCTTGTCCGTCAGCGGGACCCTGGCGACCGCCGCGTCCGGATGGTCGAGGTCCCAGAAGCTGACGGCCCGTTCCCGGTTGGACGCGGCCGCGACGTACCTGCCGCCGCCGAACTCCCCGAAGGCGTTCGCCGCCACCGGCAGCTCTCCCGTGCGCACGGGGTTCCTGACCTCGGACACGTCGAGGACCTGGATGTCACGGTCCTCCTCCATGACGAGCATCCGGCGCTGCGGAGTGCTGGCGACGGCCCAGGCGTCGTGGAACTCCATGGGCAGCGGGTGGGGTCCGTCCGGACGGTACGGATCCGCGAGGCTCCAGAGCCGCACGTCCAGCTTCTCGTCGATCACCACCAGTGCGCGCCCCTGCTGGTGGAGCCCGATCCCGGCCGGCGTGTCCGGGACCGCCACCGTCGCCGCCTCCCGCGGACGGCGGCGGTCCGTGATGTCCCAGAGGTGGACCACACCGGCGGAGGGGTCGGTCAGGGCGAGGACGTTGCTCCCGGCGGAGGCCACTGCCGGCAAGCGGCCGGCCGACGACCCGCTCCTGGCGAGAGTGGCCTGCAGGACGGGGTGGTGGGCGTCGCCCACCTCCCACAGGCCGACGGACGAGTTGTCCGCAGGTGCGGTGAGAAGGGTGCGGCCGTCGGACAGGAAGGCGGCTCTCGACCACGGGTGCGGCAGGGTGGCGCCGGGAACCGGCCGTAGCCGGTCGGTGATGTCCCAGAGCCCGACACTGCCGTCCTGGTCCCTGGTCACCAGCGTGCGGCCGTCGTCGCCGAACGCCGTTCCCGAGGTGCTGCCGGCCGCGCCGGTCAGCTGCTGCGGAATGACCGCCCCCGGTGTCGTCCAGATCCGCACCAGGCCGTTGTCCCCGCCGACGGCCACGGTGCGGTTGTCGGGGCGGAACGCCAGCGAGCGCAGCGCGCCCGAGCCCGGAAGGGTGTTCCACAGCTCGATGTCGGCGGTGTCGGGGTCGGGGCGCCGGTCGATCTGGAACTGGTTCACGCTGCCGTCGGTGTTGGCGGAGGCCAGGGCCTTGCCGTCGGCGCTGAAGGCGAGGGCCAGGAAGTCCCCCCGTGCGCTGTCGAGCGCCAGTTCCCTCGCCAGCGGTCGGCTCGGGTCGGTGACGTCCCAGTAGTTGAGCTGCCCGTAGGTGCCGGCGGCCGCGAGCAGTCTGCCCCCGGGGTGGAAGGCGAGGTTCCAGGCGCTCTTGACCGACAGGGTGGCCAGGACCGTCGGCCGATCCGAGGCCACGCTCCAGAGCCGCACGCTTCCGCCGTTGCTCGCGGTCGCCACGGTCCGGCCGTCCGGGTGGAAGGCCACGCCCGTGACGTCCTCGGAGTCCGCCGAGAACGTGCGGGGCGGTGCGGGACGGGCGGGGTCGGCGATGTTCCAGAGCCGGGCGACTCCCCTGTCGCCCCCGGAGACCAAGGTCCGCCCGTCCGGGCCGAAGGCCAGCGAGTACGCCACCTCCGTCTCGTCCGGAGTGCTGCTGAGCAGCCTGGGGTGGCGCGGGTCGGTCGTCTCCCAGAGCTGTAGGGACCTTCGGCCGTGCGTCGCGAGGAGGCGGCCGTTCGGCGCGAAGGCCACCGCGGAGGCGCCCTCGGTGGTGAGCGCGGCGCCGAAGGCGGGACGGGCGGGATTGGCGACGTCCCAGAGCTTGACCTTGTGGTCGGTGTCGCCGCTCGCGAGGACCTGCCCGTCGGCGCTGAACGACAGGCTGAGGACCGTCCCCGGGTGATCCTTGCCCGAGGGGTCGTCGAGGGTCACCGCATAGGGGCTCGTGTAGGAGGCGTACATCTCGTTCCGGGCCTCGTCGGTGGGCGACGTGCGGTAGGCGGCCAGGCTCAGCTCCAGCGCCACCGAAGGATCGGTCGGACGGATGGCCGCCGCGTTCGTGGCGAGCCGGCGGGAGGTGAGCTCCGCCTCGTGCTGCCGGGCCGTGCGGTGCTGCTGGACGGCGATCACACCGACCACGACCGTCAGGACCAGACCGACCACGCCCACGGTGCGGGCCGCCCGGCGGACCAGCGCCGCGCGGACGCTGGCGGTGACGAACTCCCGTTGCTGCACGGTCAGATCGGCCCGCCGGCCCGGGCTCCGCACCCACTCGCGGATCCGGGCCAGCCGGGGATCGCGCAACAGGCTGCGCCGCCGCCGGTCGTCCTGCGACCAGCTGTCGCTCGCCTCCGCGAGCTGCTGGTGGAGCAACAGGCCCTCGCGGTCCTCGCCGAGCCAGGCCTGGAGCCTGGGCCAGGCCCGCAGCAGCGCCTCGTGGGTGATCTCGACCCCGTCGTCCCGCGGGGAGAGCAGCCGGCCCCGGACCATGGTGTCCAGCACGGCGGCAGCCCGCTGCGGATCCGCGCTCTCCCGGATCAGGTGCTCCCGGGGCAGTCGGCGCCGGGTGTCGTCGGTGCCGTCACCCAGCTCCACCAACTGCAGCAGCAGCGAGCGCGCCAGCCGCCGACCGTCGTCGTCGAGACCGCCGAACACCCTCTCTGCGGTGGCCGCGACGGAATGCAGGACGCCGCCGGTCGCCCGGTAGGCCCCGACGGTCATGACATGGCCGTCCCGGAGCTGCCACGTCGCCTGCAACGCGTGGGCGAGCAACGGAAGTCGGCCCGCCTCGTACTCGCCGCCGGCGGTGGCCCCGAGGTCCTGCAGCAGCAGCTCCACCAGGCCGGGTTCCACATCGAGGCCCGCCGAGCGCGCCGGGAACAGGATCGCCTCGCGCAGGCCCTGCTCCGGCAGCGGCCCGAGGTTGACCGGCTGGTCCGCCAGCGCCGAGCGCAGCCGCGGGTGGTCCATGGCCCGGCCGTAGAAGTCGGACCGCATGCCGTAGACGACCAGTGCGACGGGTTTGCGGCCCCCGCCCGGCTCGGCCAGCTGCGCCATCAGCTCCGGAAACGCCCGCCGTTCGGCGTCGTCGGACGTCAGGGTGAAGAGCTCCTCCAGCTGGTCGACCACGACGACCAGCCGATCCAGCGAGGCCTCGGCCATCGCCTCGCGCACGGCGGCGGCCAACCCGGCCGGGTCGGCGACGAGCGACTCCGCCACGGCGAGGTCCAGGCCCACCGCCGCCGCCAGCGCGCGGGCCGCCTCGGCCAGCGGCCCGGCGGTGGGTGTGAGGACCAGGTGCGGCCAGTGCGCCGCCCCGCCCCGTGGAAGCCCGCCCCTGCTCAGGGCGGGCAACAACCCCGCACGCAACAGCGACGACTTCCCCGCGCCGGACGCCCCGAGCACGAACTGCGGCCCGCCCGAACCGAGCCGCCCGGCCAGGCGCACGAGCAGGTCCGCGATCGCCGGGTTCCGACCGAAGAACCACCGGGAGTCGTCCGGCCCGAACGCGGTCAGCCCCGGGTACGGGCACTCCGTCCCGGCCTGACCGGACAGCACCTGCCGCACCTGGTGGACGCCGTCCTCCAGATGGAGGTGCAGGTCGCGCTCGGCCGCGAACAGGTCCCGCCCGGCCAGGAAGGCCCTGGCGTCGCCGGACACCTCGGCCTCCAGGTGAACCCGGGGCTCCTCCGGTTCCGGATCCATCGGCCGACCCCTTCGTCAGGCGAACCTCTTCACTCCTCAACTCACCATAGAGCCTTGAGACTTCAACTGTCCCGGCGTCCAGTCGGCGGCTGTCGGGGCCACCGGTCAGAACCACTCCGAGGGCGTGTCGGCAGCCGTCCGGTCGAGTGCGTCCAGCAGGTCGAACTGCGGCCCGGTGCGGGGGAGTTCGACCCGGAAGAAGTACCGGGCGGCCTGCCGCTTGCCATGGTGGAAGGGGGTGTCGGCGGCGCCCAGCGCGAGGTACTGCTCCAGCCAGATCCAGGCCAGCACCACGTGCCCGACCGCCTCCAGGTACACCGAGGCGTTCGGCAGTGCGACGTCCGGATCGCCCGCCGACCACAGCGCCCCGGTGGTGTGCCGGATCCGCCCGGCGGCGGCGTCCAGCGCGGCCGCGAACCGGGCCGCCTCGCCGCCGACGCGCTCGGCCCTCGCCGTGGTGGCCGCGAACGCCCCGAGCAGTGCGGCCAGGCCCGCGCCGCCGTCCAGCACCACCTTCCGCCCGAGCAGGTCGAGCGCCTGGATGCCGTGCGTGCCCTCGTGGATCGCGTTCAGCCGGTTGTCCCGGTAGAACTGCTCCACCGGGTGGTCCCGGGTGTAGCCGTACCCGCCGTGCACCTGGATCGCCAGGTCGTTCGCCGCCAGGCACCACTGCGTGGGCCAGCTCTTCGCCACCGGCGTCAGCACCTCCAGCAGCCGTCCCGCCGCCGCCCGCTCGGCCGGCTCCGTGGCGGTGCGCTGGTCGTCGATCAGTCGGCTGCAGTACAGGCTGAGCGCCAACGCGCCTTCCACGTAAGCCTTCTGGGCGAGCAGCTGCCGTCGGACGTCCGGGTGCTCGATGATCGGCACCTGCGGCGCGGACGGGTCACGGCCCGTCAGCGGGCGGCCCTGTGGGCGGGACCGGGCGTAGTCCAACGCGTGCAGGTAGCCGGTGTAGCCGAGCGCCGCCGCGCCGAGGCCGACGCCCGTCCGGGCCTCGTTCATCATGTGGAACATGCACGCCAGCCCGCGGTGCAGCTCACCCACCAACTCGCCCACCGCGCCCGGCGCTTCGCCCGGACGGTACTGGCCCTCGCCGAAGTTCAGCACCGTGTTGACCGTCCCCCGGTACCCCATCTTGTGGTTCAGCCCCGCGAGCACCACGTCGTTGCGCTCCCCGAGCGAACCGTCCGGCCCCACCAGGTACTTGGGCACCGCGAACAGCGACAGCCCCTTCACCCCCGCCGGTGCGCCCGGCGTCCGGGCCAGCACCAGGTGCACGATGTTCTCGCTCAACTCGTGGTCGCCGCCGGAGATCCACATCTTGGTGCCGAACAGCCGGTAGCCGCCGTCCGGTTGGGGCACCGCCGTGGTCCGGACATCCGCCAGCGACGATCCCGCCTGCGGCTCCGAGAGGCACATGGTGCCGAAGAACCGCCCCGCCGCGAGTGGGCGCACCAGCCGCTCGCGCTGCTCCGACGTGCCGTACACCGCAAGGAGGTTGGCGTTCGCGACGGTGAGGAACGGGTACGCCGCCGTCCCTACGTTCGCCGCCTGGAACCACGCTGTGCAGGCGTTCGCCACCAGCGTCGGCAACTGCTGCCCGCCCAGGTCGTGGTCCATCGCCGCCGACATCAACCCCGAGGCGACGAACGCCTCCAGCGCCGCCCCCACCTCCGGGTGCAGCACCACCCGCTCCCCGTCGAACCGCGGCTCCTCCACGTCGTTACGACGGTTGTGCGGGGCGAAGTGCCGCACGGCGAGCTCCTCCGCGAGGCCGAGCACCGCGTCGAAGGTCTCCCGGTCGTGCTCGGCGAACCGCTCCCGCGCGGTCAACGCCTCCGCGCCCAGCCACTCGAACAGCAGGAAGTCCAGATCCCGACGCGACAGCACCGACCCGGCCACGGCACACCCCAATCCGGTGAGCAGGACGCCCGGGGGAGGACGTCCAGAGGCCGCAGATCCTAAGCCGGACCGCCGCCGTTCGGGGAGAACGGCGGCGGCCCGGCCCCAACGGGTTGACGGCGGGTCAGCGGCGCAGGGTGGTGACGGTGAGGCCCGGGGCGGAGCCGATCTCGGCCTCGGTGAAGCGCTCGGTCACCCACTGCTTGGCGGCGTAGCGGCGGGTCTGGTCGGTGAAGTGCGGCGAGCTCGGGTCGGCGGACTGCCCGTAGGTGAGCAGCGTCCGGGTGCGCGGGCCCTGCCGGGTCAGCTCGGTGGCCATCAGGAAACTGGAGCCGTGCGGCGCGCCCGCGCCGGCCGCCGGGTAGGTGCCGCCGCCCGCGCCCGAATCCGGCCCGGCCGTCAGCACGTTGAAGCAGCCGATCTCGCCGGTGCAGCCGTGCAGCGGGATGCCCGCCCAGCGCTGGACGTCACCGATCGCCGCGTCCACCGGCACCCCGGTGGTCGCCAGGCGCAGGACGGCGTCGGCGAACGCGCGCTGCGCGTCGGCGTTGTCGGCGGCGATCCCGCGCGGGGTGGTCAACGGCCGCGCCGGGTCGTACGGGACGGTCTGCCAGGCCCGGCTGCGGGTGCCCGCCAGCGCGCGCTGGTACGCCTGCCAGAGCACGGTGCCCCGGCCGGCGGCGTCGGCCCGGGTGTCCCACGCCGCGAGCACGTCGCACGCGGCGCGCACGTCGACCCGGGTGCCGTCGGACGCCGTGATCGCCGGGTGCGCGCGGCACAGCGCGACGGCGTCGTCCCGGTCCAGTTCGGCGCTCTGCACCCGGTTGCCGAACATGGTCGCCTGGAGCGTGGCGAGGGTGAAGCCGGGCGCGCCGAGGCCGTCGGCGCCGGCCCGGCGGTCGGCGATCATCCGCAGGCCCAGCTGCGGCCGCGTCGCGAGCTGCTGCGCCGCGTTGTAGACGATGGGCAGGCCGGCGATCGGCGCGTCCGCATTGGTCAGGTAGGGGCCGTTGTTGGAGTTGGCCACGTAGTCGGTGCGGGTCAGCGCGGGGTGGTTGGCCGGGCCGAAGATGCCGGGCACCCGCGCGTCCGGGTCGGTGCCCGGGTCGCAGGCGGTGGTCGACCCGTCCAGCACGCCCGTCTCCCAGGGGTTGGGCACCAGGCAGCGCGTCAGCTGCGCGTCGGGCAGGTGCGGCACGGCGGCGGAGTCGGTGAAGTAGACGGTTCCGCTGGTGTCGACGGCCGTGGTGTACACCCAGGGGGCTGCGCTGGGCCTGGCGCAGCTGGTCGAGGTTCTGCGAACGGCCCATCGCCACCCACTCGTTGAGGGAGCGGAGGTTGTCGGCGTTGGCGTCGCGCAGGGCGTAGGCCTGCTCGCCCGTCCACCCGGCGGCCAGCACGTAGCCCTGCCGGGAGCGGTAGAGGGTCCGTTCGACGGTGGAGAGCGTGCCGTCGGCGGCCCGGACGGTGACCGGGACGGTGGTCGCGGTCATCCGTTCGACCTTGCCGTCCACCAGGTACGAGGTCGGGTCGCCCGGCGCCAGCGAGAGCCGGTAGAGGGTCGCGTGGTCGGAGTAGCTGGTGGTGTGCGTCCAGGCCAGCCCGTTGGTGTGGCCGATCTGCAGGAACGGGATGCCGTAGAGGCCCGCGCCGGCCACGTCGAGGACGCCGGGGATGGTCAACTGGGCCTGGTAGAACCGCTGCGAGCCGACCCACGGGAGGTGCGGGTTGGCCAGGAGCAGGCCGTTTCCGTTGCGGGTGGCGTCCCGTCCGATCGCCCAGCCGTTGCTGCCGAGGTCGGGCGTGTCGGCCGCGCGGCGCACTGGGGCCGGCGCCGCGGCGAGGGAGGTCGCCCCGGCGCCCGGGACGGCGTTGGCGACCAGGGTCTTGGCGGTGCCCGCGAGGGTGTTGACGTCGTAGAGGATGTTCCAGAGGTCGTCGGCGTTGATCGGCCCGACCCAGCCCTTGCCCCGGCAGGACGGGTCCGGCAGGCGGTCGACTCCGGTGTCGTGCAGGTAGCGGTTGTACCCCGCGACGTACCCGTCGACCAGCTGCCGCACCTCACCGGTCGGGCCGAGCGGCGCGGGTTCGGCCAGCAGCCGCCGCACCGTCCCCGCGCGCAGCAGGGCCAGCTGGTAGGCGTCGCTGTCCGGGTTGGCGATCCGGTCCGAGGACGCGCCGTCCGGGCCGAACCAGCGCGAGCGCTCGCCGCGCATCGTGACCACCTGGTCAGCGAGTTCGCAAAGGTTGTCCTGGGCGAAGGCGTACCCGTAGCCGTACCCGAGGCCGCCGAAGTCCCGCGCGAGCACGTGCGGGACGCCGTACTCGCTCCGCCGGACCTTGGCGGTCCAGCCGCCCCGGTCGGCCCCGAGGTCGGTGTCGGCGGCCTGCGCCGAGGCGGGCGCGAGCGCCGTCAACAGCCCGGCGGCCAGCCCGAGGGCGAGCGCACCGGACGCCAACCGGCGTACTCCCGCGCGAGACTGACGAGTGGTCAGTTTCGTGTTCTCCGTCATGGATCCACGCTGCCGCACCGGTCGTTCGTCGTCATCGCTCCACGGGAGGAGGCGGCTCTCGCTCTCCGGACCCACCCGGGTGCGTCCGGGGTAGGGGTTCCTCCGGGGTAGCGTTCGATTCCGAACGGCAGTTGACCGGCCGGTCGTGCGGCGAGGGCCGGGCGGGCTTCGCAGGGTGGGTGTCGCTGCCGTGCCGGCCCGGCCCGGAGTGCGCCCGGGAGCGCCGCGTCCGCACCTGATGATCGCTGAAGGAGCTTTTGTGGAACGAGAGTTGACGGAGCCCTGGGAGGCCGTGCTGTGCACGCCGGAGGGCGGGAGCCGGGCCGGCGTGCTGGTGCTGGCCGGATCGAGCGGGCGGGTGGAGCGGGAGCGGGCGCGCCTGCTGGCCCGGGCCGGGGTGACGGCGCTGGCGATCCGGTGGTTCGGCGGCCCCGGTCAGGCGCCCGGCGTCTGCGAGGTGCCGCTGGAGACGTTCACGGCGGGCGTGGACCTCCTGCGGCAGGCCGGGGCGGAGCGCATAGGCGTGCTCGGGACGTCGAAGGGCGCCGAGGCCGCGATGCTGACGGCCGTCCACGACCCTCGGGTGGACGCGGTGGTGGCGCAGTCGCCCACCGCGCTGGTCTGGAGCAACGTCGGCCCCGGCCTGGACGGCGCCGACCGCCCGCTCCGCTCCTGCTGGACGTGGCGGGGGAGGCCACTGCCGTTCGTGCCGATGGACGAGACCTGGACGCAGGCGGAGCCCGAGGGCGAGCCCGTGGCCATCCGCAGCTGGTACGAGCAGAGCGAACGGACGTTCGCGGATGCGGTCCCGGCGGCGACCATCCCGATCGAGCGCACCCGCGCGGATCTGCTGCTGATCGCGGGCGCCGACGACGCGATGTGGCCCTCGGCGCCCTTCGCGCACCGACTCGCCGCCCGCCGCCACCGGGCCGGCCTCGGCGCCCGGGTGATCGAACGCCCGGACGCCGGCCACCGCCCCCGCTTCCCCGGCGAAAGCCCGGCCCCCGCGTCCACCGTCTTCGCCTACGGCGGCACCCCGGCGGGCGACGCACTGCTCGGCGCGGCGGCGTGGCCGCATGTCGTGGACGTCCTGACGGGACGCCAGGTGCGCGACGCCGAGTGACCGTGCGGGGGCCGGGGCCCGGACGGCGGGGCGGTGCGCTCAGGCCGCCGGGATGCGCGTGCGCAGCAGGCAGAAGACGTTGCCCTCGGGATCGGCGAGGACGTGCCAACTCTCCTCGCCGGTCTGCCCGACATCGGCGGGCCGTGCGCCGAGAGCCAGCAGCCGGGCGAGCTCGGCGTCCTGGTCGCGGTCGGTCGGGCTGACGTCGAGGTGCAGCGGGAGCCTGGCCGGCCGGGAGTCCGTGGTGGGGCTGAGAATCAGGGTGGGCTGCGGGCCGCCGAACCCGGTGCCGGGCGGCCCGATCTCGATCCCGCCGTCGGGCTCGCGGCCCAGCTCGACGTAGCCGAGGACCTCGCACCAGAACCCGGCGAGCAGCTCGGGGTCGGCGCAGTCCAGGATCAACTCGCTGATGCGGCAGGCCATACGGGGAAGTCTACGAGCTGTCCCGCAACGGGCTGCCGCTACCCGGGCCACGCTCCCGGCGGCCGGTCGCCGCCTGCGCGCGGGCGTTCCGAGGGGGAGCGGGCCGTCCGTTTTCGGACAGTCGGGGGCTGCGGCCGGTGCCGCGTGTGCGATGGGAAATCCTCCACGTGCGGCGGGGTCGAGCCGCTCAAACTTTCGGATTCTGTCCGATTCGTCGTCAGAATCTCCAGGCCGGAACACGTCTGACGCGGACATGCCCCTTTGCGTAGCCTTGACCCGGCGGTTCCCTCGACCGCCGTCCCCCACAACTCCCCAGGAGCGCAGATGCGTCGTTCCGTTCGCATCCCCTCGCGTGCCGTCGGCAGGCTGCTCAGCGCCGCGGCACTGGTCGCAGGCGTCGGCCTCACCCAGTTCGCCGCCCCTTCCACGGTCACCACCGCGCAGGCCGCGGCCTCCACCGCGTGCGTCGGGGAGGCGGCCCACGACGACGCCGCGGCCCGGAAGCCCGCCGGCAACTCCGTCGGCCGCGACCCCAACGCCGTGACCGACGCACAGGTGAAGACGATGGAGGCGGACCTCAACGCCCGCGTCGCCCAGCTGGCGAGCACTGCTCAGGGCGGCGCCCTGCTCGCCCCCGGTGCGACGGCGGCCACCACCATCCCGGTGTACATGCACGTCGTCCACTCCGGGACCACCGGCAAGCTGACGGCCACCACCATCGCCAAGCAGATAGACGTCCTGAACGCGGCCTACAGCGGCCAGGGCGCGGGCAACACCCCCAGCCAGTTCCAGTTCCAGCTGGTCTCGACCGACTACACCGACAACGCGTCCTGGTACGCGGGCGTCGCGCCGGGCTCCGCCGCCGAGAGCTCGATGAAGAGCGCGCTGCGCAAGGGCGGCGCCAACGCCCTCAACATCTACAGCGCCAGCCTCGGGCAGTCGCTGCTCGGCTGGGCGACGTTCCCGAGCAGCTACAAGTCCAGCCCGACCGACGACGGCGTGGTCATCCTCGACACCTCGTTCCCCGGCGGCTCGGCCACCAACTACAACGAGGGCGACACCGTCACCCACGAGGTCGGCCACTGGCTCGGCCTCTACCACACCTTCCAGGGCGGCTGCGGCGGCCAGGGCGACCAGGTCTCCGACACCCCGGCCGAGAAGACCGCCGCCTACCAGTGCCCGACCGGCCGCGACACCTGCACCACCGCCGGCGTCGACCCGATCCACAACTTCATGGACTACACCTACGACTCCTGCATGACCCAGTTCACCGCCGGCCAGGTCGCCCGCATGGCCACCTCCTGGGCCGCCTACCGCGCCTGACGACCCATCCGCCCCGGAAGGCCCCGACGGCCACCGCCCCGACGCCGGCGGGTGCGCGGCGATCACGCCGCCACCCGCCGGCGTGTCGAAGGTGTGCAGGGCCACGACATCGGCGCTGCGAGGGCCCTTCGCCGGTGGAGTCGCTGTCAGCTGACCCAGACGCCGGCAGGGGACAGGCGCACGGCCAGGTTTCGGCCGAGGTCGGAGACAGGCGTCGACCACGACACGTCGGCCACCTCGCAATCCGAGTCGGCAGCGAGGGCCTGGACGAGTGCTCTGCCGATCCCGTGCCCGCGGTAGGTGTGGGCTGTCCAGATCATGTCGATGCGGGGCCGTCGGGCGTCCGTCAGCTCGCCGTATCTGGACTTCTCGCCCAGGTCCCACCAGCGGTGCTGGTCCACGTCGTGGGCAGCGAGGAAGCCGACCATGTGATCGTCGGCCTTGAGCAGGTAGGCCCGGCTCCGGTCCGGGGTCTCGACCGGATCGCCGCTGTGCGACCAGGAACTGAAGTCGTAGCCGCCCTCTCGCTGGGGCAGGCGCGCCATCCGGCCTGCCAACTGCCGCCAGGAGATCGGAGACTGAGAGGTCACGACGGCCAGGTTGCGCATCCACTCCGTGTTCTTCGGCACCAGGACGCCGAAGGCCCAGTCCGAGTGGTGTTGGCGGTGCAGGCCCTCGCTGTCCCTGCCGCGACGCCGGAACCCGCATGGGCACCTGTCGATCCTTCGGGCGGTAGCCGCACGAAAGGTCACCGGGAGGGCACCGCGGCTGGGGTCCTGTTCCCGCCCTCCGACCCACGGCCGCCATGGCGTCTCGCCGGCTTCCTGGTGCCCGCTCCAGCGGTCGACCCAGCCGGGATGCTGCTCCGGATGTGCCTCGCGGATCATCTTCTGGATGGGCGGCAGGGTGGGGCGGACCCACACGCTGCCGGCCTCTGCGCGGCCGTTGAGCCGCAGTCCGTGTCTGGCAGCTTTCGCCCGCAGGTACCGCAGGAAGATCTGTGGGGCGGGATCGAAGTCGATTCCGCGGACGAGTTGGCGTTCGCCCGGGTCCAGCCAGCGGTCGATGGGCAGTGCCAATTGCTCGGCCAGGGCGTGGAGGGCGGTGTAGTCGTGGTCGAGTTCCGCGGTGCGCAGTGCGTCCCGAGCGGCGGCAGTCTGAGCGAACGGTGCGAAGAGGGTGACGCCGCGCTTGCCCTGACTGGCGACGAAGGTCCCGGAGTAGCCGCCATACCAGATTCGGTCGCACGCACTGTCGTTGAAACGGTTAACGGCTTTGACGAATGCTGCCGGGAGTTCGACGTCCTCGCCGCGAGCCTCGATGGTGTGGGTGTACTCATCGCGGTCGAGGTGGACGGAGGCGTACCAGCGGTTGGGGCGGACCTTGATGGTGCGGCCTCGCCAGCTGTGGTCGTCGTCGAGGTGCAGCGTGTCGAACGAGGGGTTCGGTCCTCGTTTCTGTTCGGGTGTGGCGCGCAGACCAAATGGATGTCGGTGCGGATCTCGCAGGCAGGGTGCTCTTCTGCCCGGGCCCGGTGTGCGGGTTCAGCAGAGGGTGGCCTGGCCGTCGGGGCCGCGGGTGGGGCGGGGCAACAGGGCGGTGCCGGTGAGGAGTTCGTGCAGGCGTGGGGCGAGGGAGGAGTTGCGGGGGTCGGCGGGTCGTCCGATCGCGTCGGCGAGGGCTGCGGGGTCGCCGAGCAGGACGACGACGCGGCGGGCGCGGGTGACGGCGGTGTAGAGGAGGTTGCGGCGCAGCAGGAGGTAGGAGGAGGTTTTGGTGAGGGGGACGACCACGACGGGGTACTCGCTGCCCTGGGAGCGGTGGACGGTGACGGCGTAGGCGTGGAGGAGCTCGTCGAGTTCCTCGAAGCCGTACAGCGCGGTGGAGCCGTCGTCCGTAAGGACGTGGAGGCGGCGTTCCTTGTCGTCGATGGCGGTGACGGTGCCGGTGGTGCCGTTGAGGACGCCCTTGCGGACGTCGTTGCGGATGGCGATGACGCGATCGCGGAGGCGGAAGGGCCGGCCGTCGGCGAAGTGCTGGGGTGAGCCGTCCTTGTGGGGGTTGACGACGTTCTGGATTGCCAGGGCGAGGTCGCGGGTGCCGGCCGGGCCTTTGGTGGAGGGGGCCAGGACCTGGACCTCCTCGGGGCGGACGCGGTAGGTCGTCGGGAGCCGGCGGGTGACGAGGTCGACCACGGTGTCGGCGATGGCGTGGTCCGGGGTGGGCAGGAACCAGAACTCGCCACCGTTGACCGTGACTTGACCATGGCGGATGCGGTGGGCGTTGGGCGGGATGGTGCTGGCGCCCGCCTGGCGGAAGATCGTGTCGAGTTCGGTGCGGGGGACGGCCTCGACGGACAGCAGGTCGCGCAGCACCTGGCCTGGGCCGACGCTGGGGAGTTGGTGGACGTCTCCGACCAGCAGCAGGTGCGCACCGGCCGGGAGCTTGGTCAGCAGGCGCTCCAGCAGGGGGAGTTCGAGCATGGACGCTTCGTCGATGACGACCAGGTCGGCGCCGTCGAGGGGTTCGTGGGCGTCGAACAGGCTCAGCGGGCCGGCGTCGTCCTCCCTGGGCTTGCCGATCATGCGGTGGACGGTGGTGGCCGGGCGGCCGGTGAGCTCGGACAGGCGCTTGGCGGCGCGGCCGGTGGGCGCGGCCAGCGAGACCCGGCCGCCGACCGCTTCGACGAGGTCGAGGATCGCGCTGACGGTGAACGACTTGCCGCAGCCCGGGCCTCCGGTGAGCACCGACACCGGCTCGGTGACGGCCATCAGGACGGCGTCCTCCTGGCGCTGCGTCAGCTGGACGCTGCTGTCCACCAGCGGCGACGGGCCCTGCCGCCAGGGGTGCCGGGCCGCCAGGCGGGTGGGGGTGGTGCGCAGGCGGGCGATCCGGGTCGCGGCGGAGACCTCGGCGGCGTGCAGGCGCGGCGGGAACACCGCCGGGCGCAGGCGGCCGCGGTGGGGGAGGTCCTGGACGACGACGCGGCGGTCGGCGGTGAGCCGGTCGAGCTGGTCGGGCAGCAGCGGGGCCAGCTCGTCGTCGCGGAGGTTCGCGCACGTCCTGCGGAACAGCTCGGCGTCCCACAGGAAGGTCTGGCCTTCGCGGACGGAGGCGTCGTCGAGGGTGTGGACGAGGGCGGCCTGCAGCCGCTCGGGGCTGCGTTCGGGCCAGCCCAGTGACAGGGCGAGCTTGTCCGCCGTCGCGAAGCCGATCCGGAAGACTTCGGTGAGGCGGTAGGGGGTGTCCTGGACGATGTCCAGGACGTCGGCGACGTCGTGGGCCTCGCCCTTCTCCACCCGGAAGTGGTGGGCGATGCGGGGTGCGTGGGTGGGGGAGACGCCGGCGCCCTGCAGGAGGACCATCAGCTGGCGGATCTCCTGGTGGACCTGCCAGGCCGCGACGATTCCGGCGTGCCGGGCCTCGCCGATCAGGTGGACCTCCCGCAGCCGGGCGGGGGTGGTGTCGATGATCTGCAGGGTGTCGAGCCCGAACTGGTCGACGATGGCGTCGGCGAGTTTCGGGCCGATGCCGCGGACCAGGCCCGACGCGAGGTACCTGCGGATCGCGTGGACGGTCGCGGGCTCGATGTAGCGGCATCCGGTGGTGTGGAACTCCGGCCCGTAGACCGGGTGTTGGGCGCGGGTGCCGGTGATCTCCAGGGTCTCGCCGGGCTGGACGCCGACCAGGACCTCGCCCTTCGCGGTCAGGCTCTCACCGCTCTCCAGGCCCAGCCGCAGAGCGGTGAAGCCGTTGCTCCCGACGAACAGGATCCGCTCGACGATGCCGTCCACCGTCTCGACGACGCTGCCCGTCCCGGCCTGCTGCTCCATGGTCGTTCCCCAGTGCTGCTGCGCCGCGGCCGCGGTGTCGTCCATGGCCCGATCATGGAGCGCGGGGCGGTGCTTCGCAGGTATTTGCCGGAAATTCCCCGAGCGCGGCGTCCGCCGGACCGGTTCGCTGCGGGGCGGCCCTCGGCCGCGCCCTTCCCGAACCCTCCGCGCGCTCGTCACACTTCGTTGCCCGGCGGTGGCCGACGTCGGAGCGCCCCCACCGGCGCGGCCCGGAGAACCGACGTTGTCCGAAAACCGGATGGCAACCCCCTTCCCGCCCCTGTTGTTATGAGCGCCTCAACCACGTGCAACTCAAGGGGGATCAGCCATGGGCAAGATACTCAGGCGTGCGGCCGTGTCCACCGTCGCTCTCGTCGCGGCGACCACGGCCGCCGTCGGGACCGGTGGCGCGCAGGCCTCGGCCAGCACGGTGATCGCTCTCGGCAACACCTACAGCGCCGGTGTCTACTCGGCGCCCAACGCGGGCTCCGCCAAGGTCGGGGTGCCCGACCTGCACCCCGGCGACTCGGTCGCGGTGAACTGCTGGACCGCCGGCGGCAGTGTCGGCAACTTCGGCAACGTGTGGTACCACGCCTTCCAGGAGATCTACGGAGGCGCCCCGTACCAGCAGGTCGGCGGCTGGGTCTTCGCCCCCTATGTCGACGGTGCTGCCGCGTTCCACAACAACTGGATCCCCAAGTGCCCCTGATCCAGGCATAGTCGCCTGTCGGCTAGGCGTCGACGTCCGCCCCGGTGCGTCCGGGACCCTGCGGGCCGTGCTCGGCCCCGCAGGGTCTCTCCCCGAGGGGCGGCCCGGAAGCGCAAGGGTGCCCTGCGGGGTGCGGCCGGGGATAGGCTGCGCGGGCATTCGGGGTGTCGGGTGAACGGGGTGGGGCGTGCGGGTTCTGCAGGGCGGTCACCGGGTGCACTTCGTGGTGGCGTGGGTGCTGTGCGCCGTCGAAGTGCTCTGCCTTGCGGCCACCGCGCCGCCGTTGCGGTGGGCGGCGCCGGTGTGGTTATGGGGCTCGACCCTGGTGGCGATCGTCCTGGTGTTCGGTGCCGCACTGGCGCGTTCCTGGTCGGTGCCGCTCCTGCGCAGGGGTTGCGGCCTGCTGAAGTACCTGTGGCTGCTGCCGCGCAGCGTGCGGGTCTGCTACGCGGTGGCGGCCTGCCTGCTCGCCGTCGGGCTGGCGACCGGCGGGGGCGCGGCCGAGGTCCACAAGGACGAGTCCGGATACTCCTGGACGAAGCGTGAACTCGGCCCGAACGGGCGGACGTTGGTGCGCACCGGGATCGACCGGGCCGAGTACGAGCGGCGTCGGGGAGCCGAGGTGCGGATCCTCACCGGCGTTCCGGCGGTGTTCGCCGTGCTCGGCAGCTTCCTGGTGCTGGTCTCCGCCGAGGCGGCGTACGGAGTCGCCATGGCCGAGGACGCCCCACGGGCGGGGAGTCAGCGGCGGCGACGCCGATAGTCGGCGAGCGCGCCGAGGAACTCCTCGGCTGCCACCACGCGTTCGGCTCCCATCCGATCCTGGCCGGCGCCCGGACGACCGCCGTCACCCCGCAGCCGCTGCGCCGAGGAACGCCTCGCCGAGGCTGTGGCCCGACACGGAATCGCTCAGTACGTGGTGCTCGGCGCGGGCCTGGACTCCTTCGCCTGCCGCAGCGAACTCGCGGACGGCATAAGGGTGTTCGAGGTGGACCACCCGCACACCCAGGAGTGGAAGCAGGCCCGCCTGGCCGACGCCGGGATCACCCTCCCGCCCACGGTGTCCTTCGTTCCGTTCGATCTCGAACAGGCCGGGGCGCGTGCACTGACCGCCGCTCTGACGGCCGCCGGGTTCGACCCGGCGCGACCGGCCGTGGTCAGCCGGCTGGGCGTCACCAGGTACCTGGGCGTCGAGGCGATCGGCCAAGTGCTGTCCACCATCGGCGAGTTCGCGCCCGGCGCCGAGCTGATCGCCGAACACCTGCTGCCCGCCGACCACCGCGACCCGGCCGGGCAGGCCTACGCCGAGCAGGTGCAGGCTGCGGCCGCCGAGGGCGGCGAGCCGTGGCGGGCCTTCCTCGCCGTCGAGGAGATGGACACCCTGCTGAGCGCCCACGGCCTGCGCCCGCCGCCCTCCCTGTGCCGGCGCGACACCGTGGACGCCGAGCTGTGGAACGAACGGGCCGACGCGCTGCGGCCGTTCGAACTCTCCGTGCCGGCCCACGCGGTGGTGCCGGAGCGCTGACCGTTCGGCGGCGGTGGGAGGGTCAGAGCCCGGCCGGGTCGTCCAGGACGGCGCGCAGGCGGGCGACGCACTCGGCGGCGAAGGCCGGGTCGCTCTCCCAGTAGTACGGCACTCCGGCGATCGCCACGGCCACCGCCCAACCGCAAGCCCGTTGCCACGTCTGCTCGTTGACGTCGAGGGCGGCGCGGTAGGCGTGGCGGGCGGCGGCCGGGAAGTCCCACAGCGGGGCGTGCTCGGCGTCCGGGAAGCCGATCGACAGGCCGCCGAAGTCGATCACCGCGCGCAGCCGGCCGTCCTGGACCAGCACGTTGGACGGCTTCAGGTCGCCGTGCAGCCACACCCGGGGGCCGGCCGGGGCGGGCAGGGCGTGTGCCGCGTGCCAGATCGCCTGCAGACGGTCGAGATCCAGGTCGAGGCCGGGGAGCATGCGGGCCTGGGCGAAGTACTCGCCGACCCAGGGGTCGCAGGGCGCCAACTCGCCGCCCCGGTACCAGTGGAGGCCTTCCCTCGCGTCCTCGGGCGGCAGCGGGAGGGCGTGCAGGCTGCGGACCGCCGCCGCCAGCTCCGTCCCGAAGACGCCCCAGTCGGGCACCGAGTCGGGACCGGGCTCGGCGCCCTCGATCCACCGGTACACCGACCACGGGAGCGGGAACCCGCTCCCCGGCACGCCCTCGTGCACCGGCTCCGGCACCTCGCACGCCAACTCCGGTGCCAGCCGCGGCAGCCAGACCTGCTCCTTGCGTACCGCACCCGCCGTCCCCGGCGTCCGCGGCAGCCGCACCAGCAGTCCGTCACCGAGCCGGAACATCCGGTTGTCGGTGCCCGACCCGGCGGGCCGGATCGACAACTCGGCCCACTCCGGCCGCTGTTGCGCCAGCAGGCGGCGGACCAGGGACTCGTCGGTCGGGATCTCGTCCTCGTGCAGCGTCATTCCGCCAGCATTCAACACGAACCCGCGCGGACGCGAACGAAATTCCGTCGCCCGTCGGCGGCAGGCTCGGGTGCCGGACCTGCCCGGGACGGGCCGACCGCGTCGCCGCTCGGGCAGGCCCCGGCCGGGAGGGTCGGTCCTCAGGCGATGTACACGCTCTGGCCGAACTCCTGGGTCGTGCTGCCGCCGGGAGGAACGACCGCGATCACCTGGCCGGTGCAGTTCGAGCCGTCGTACACGAGGGCGTACTCGTTGGTCTCGTTGCGCAGGATGAGCGGGAAGATCTGCGCGTTGTAGCAGCCGCTCGGATTCTCGATGGTCTGGTTGGGGGCGATGACGAGCGTCCCGGTGGCCGCGGAGGCGGCGTCCGGGAGGGCGAGGGCCATGGTGGCCGCGGTGGCGAGGGTGCCGAGCACGGTTGCGAGGCGTCGCACGAGGACTCCTTGGAGACGGGGCGATCGGGGCCGAAACGCCCCGGGCCCAACCTCGCCGCCCGCCGGAGCACCCGCAATTCCCGTGCGCCGAGCGGGCGCATGCATGCGTATGGACGGGTGGACCGGGAAGCCGGGGGACGGCGCCGACCGGCGGCTGCTGATCCCCGTGACGGTCGCCGGTAGCTGGACGGTTCGCTGCGGTCGGCGACCAACGCCGCGCTCGCGGCCGGGGCCCGCACTCTGGTGGTGATCGACCCGCGGGCGCACCTGGTCCCGCGCGAGCTGCTCCACCACCAGATCGCGATCGCCGCCGCGCACACCGTGCTGACCGTCGAGCCCGACCCGGCCTCGCTGCACGCGTTCGGCCCGGACCTGAACGACCGGACGGCCTGGGTGCCGGCCCACCGGGAGGGGCGGCACCCAGGCCGCCGCGGCCGCGGCGGAGTTAAGGCCGGGTCCGACCCGGCCTGAGCCGCCGCCACGACACCACCGCAGCCCCGCCCGATCGGCTACCTGATCGGACGGGGCTGCGGTGGTGTCGTGGCGGCGCGGAACGCACCGGCGGGGCGTCAGGGCTTGAGGATCAGGCGGATCGGGTTGCCCTGCTTGGTGTGCAGGCGCTCGACGGCCTCCGCTGCCTGCTCCAGCGGGAGGACCTCGCTGACCGAGCGGGAGAAGTCCAGCCGGCCGTCGGCGGCGAGGGAGATCAGCTGGGGGACGGCGTTCTCCTCCGAGCCGTAGTGGCCGAGGATCTGCTGCTGCAGGTAGGAGAAGCGGACGCTGTTGGCGACCGTCAGCGGCTGGTCGGTCAGGCCGACGAGCACCAGTCGCCCGTGCGCGCCGAGGACGGTCATCGCCTGCTCGCGCACGGCCGGGACACCGGCGAAGTCGAAGGCGGCGGCCAGGCCGGCCCCGGCGGTCGCGGCACCGATCTTGGCGGCGAGCTCCGGGTCGGCCGAGTCCAGGACCAGGTCCGCGCCGAAGGCGAGGGCGCGCTCGCGGGCGGCGGGGGAGGGGTCCACGGCGATGACGGGGTTCGCGCCGATCGCCCGCAGCAGCTGCACGCCGTGCGCGCCGAGGCCGCCGACGCCCCACACGCCGACCGGCTCGGCGGGCCGCACCTGGCCGGTCGTGGTGATGGCGCCCCACGGGGTGGAGACGGCGTCGGGAATGATCGAGCCCTGCTCGAACGGGATCGACTCGGGCAGCCGGATCAGCGTGTCCTTGCGGGCGAGCGCGTACTCGGCCCAGCCGCCGTCGTAGTCGACTCCGCGCGTCCAGGTGATGCCGTCACGCTTCTCGCCGGCCTGCAGCACGACCCGGTCGCCGACCTTCCAGGCGCCCGCGTCCTCGCCCAGCTCGGCGACGGTGCCCGCGACTTCGTGCCCGAGCGTGACGCTCTCGCCGGGGAGGTACAGCGGGGTCAGCGAGCCGTCGATCAGGTGGACGTCGGACAGGCAGACACCGGCCGCCTCCACCTTGATCAGTACCTGGCCGGGGACGGGGACGGGGCGCTCCACCTCCTCGACGCTCAGCTTGCGGGTGGGCAGGTGCAGGCGGACGGCACGCATCCGGGCCATGGTCGATCCTCTCCGGCCGACGGCGGGCATGTCGGCGGCCTCGTTGCCGCAGCGCCCTGCCGAGGATGTATCGCAAGGCGACTTGCATTACCGAGGCTACGACGCGGTACGCGGCAATGCAAGAAGGCCTGCGTTAGGCTTCGGGCGTGTCGAAGGAGAAGCGGACGGGGTCCACGAAGCAGCCGGTCGACGATGCGTTGCCCGAGGGCAGGGCCGCGACCCCGCTGCGCCGGCGCGGCGCCGCCATGCGGCGGGCCGTGCTCGACGCCACCGTGCGACTGCTCGCCGAGGGCGGGCTCGACGCGGCCAGCGTCTCGGCCGTCGCGGCGGCGGCCGGCGTGCACGAGACGTCCGTCTACCGCAACTGGGGCACCCGCGAGCAGCTGCTCCGCGAGGCGCTCGCCGACTACACCGACCACGCCCTGCCGCTGCCCGACACTGGCAGCCTGCGCGAGGACCTGCGCCAACTCCTCACCGCCCTCGGCGCGTTCCTCGCCACCCCCGAAGGGCCCGCACTGCTCCACCTGAGCATCGCCCCGGCCACCGCCGAGACCCGCAGCGGCCGCGACGCCTACTGGGCCGAGCGGCTGGAACGCGCCGAGACCCTGCTGCGCCGGGCCGCCGAACGCGGTGAGATCCGCCCGGACGTCGACCCCCGGGCGGCGGTCGAGGCGCTGATGAGCCCCCTGTTCGCCCGCCACCTGCTGCTCGGGGAGCCCGTCACCCCGGCCTTCCTGACATCCCTGGTCGACCTGGTGGTGGACGGCCTGGCCCCGCGCTGAGCCGCGCCGCGGCGGCCGGGCGTGCTTCCCGGCTCACCGATGCCGACGTCCGCGCGCCGTCGCTGTCGCCGGGCCGGTCGCGCGGGCACGTGCTGACCCACCCGGCCCGCAACGCCGACGGCTGGGCTGGGCCCGGGCGGGAGCGGAGGCGTCCGAGCACCCGAGCGCGGCCGCCCGGACGGGCGGATCGAGGCGGGCGCGGGG
>NZ_BMRI01000025.1:791-37895 GCF_014648555.1 Kitasatospora griseola | reverse complement strand
CGCAGCGCGGTCCGGCTGCTGGCCGATCTCCGGTGCAGCGCCGCCGAGTTCGAGCCCGAGTGCGGGCGGATGCCGCCCGAGGCGCGGCACCGGACCGTCCGCTGGACCCGCGGCCAGGAACGCCTCGCCGCCCGGGCCGCACGCCGGTCCGCCGACCCGCGGACGTCGCTGGGTGGCGGCGCTCGGGACGTGCGAGGGGGCACCCGTCGTGGTGCTGCACGCCACCGGAACCGGCGCCCCGTACGGGCGGGGGGACGGTGCGGCGGCGGTCGTCCGCGGGTCGCAGAGGTCCCGGCCGACCTGACGGCGCGCGGTGCTCCGGCGCTGCCGGACGTGCCCTTCCTCCGCCGACGTCCTCGGCACGGACCCGCCCCGTTCCGGCTGTAGAGAGCCTCGGCGGTCGAAGTGCAAGATCTGTGGACCCTTCCCATTTCTGCGCCGTCCGGGTGAGGCTTGAAGCGCCGGGCCGCTGCGGCTCGTTGACGATTCATCAGCACATGTGGGGGTACCGCCGTGGGTGAAGACTGGTATGTGGACGATCGATGCACCGGGTGCGACGTGGCGCGGCAGCTCGCGCCCGACCTGATCGTGCAGGTGGGCCGGGGCTCGGAGGTGGTGCGCCAGCCGCGCAACGCCGCCGAGGAGGCGCAGTTGAACGCCGCCGCGTTCGCCTGCCACACCCGTTCGATCCGCCGGCACTCGGGGCCGCTGGACGCGGCGGCCGACCCGTTCCCGCTGGCGATCGACGACAACGTCCTGCTCTGCGGCCACAATTCGCGGCAGACGTTCGGCGCCAACTCCTACCTGCTGCGGCGGCCGGACGGCACCGTGATGATGATCGACACGCCGCGCTGGTCGGAGTCGCTCGCCGCCCGCTACGAGGCGGTCGGGCGGGTGACGGACGTCCTGCTGACCCATCGGGACCACGCCGCGCACGGGCGCAGCTACGCGGACCGGTTCGGGGCCCGACTCTGGATCCACGAAGGCGACCTGGACTTCGCGCCGGACGCCGACCGGGTGCTGCGCGGCACCGATCCGGTCGAGATCGCCGACGGTGTGACCGCCCTCCCGGTGCCGGGCCACACCGAGGGCAGCGTGCTGTACCTCGCCGACCGGCGGTACTGCTTCAGCGGCGACAGCATCTACTGGTCGCGCACCGCCGGCGCGTTGGCCGTCGCCGAACACGTCACCTGGTACTCGATCGAGGAGCAGGCCGCCTCGCTGGCCCGCGTCGCGCCCCTGCTGCACTTCGAGTGGATGCTCCCCGGCCACGGCGACCGCATGCAGCTGACGCCCGGACAGATGGCCGAGCAGCTGGCCGCACTGGTCGCGAACGCCGCCCGGCTGGCCCCCGGCCCGGTGAACATCGCCGCGCACCAGTGGTGAGCCGAGCGGTGGGGGTGGCCCGATGACCGTTCGGGTGATCGTGCTCAACGGCGGTTCCAGCAGCGGGAAGAGCAGCCTCGCGCGCTCGCTGCAGGACCGGCTGCCGGAGCCCTGGCTGACGTTCGGCATCGACGGGCTGATCGAGGCGATGCCCTCCGCGCTGCTGGCGGAGGACGCCGGGATCGACCTCGGCGGGGACGGCGCCGTCACCGTCGGCGACACCTTCCGCCGACTGGAGGCCGCCTGGATGGCGGGCATCGCCGCCACCGCCCGGGCGGGCGCGCCAGTCATCGTCGACGACGTGTTCCTCTCCGGGCCGGAGTCCCAACAGCGGTGGCGCGAGGCGCTGTCGGGCCTGGAGGTGCGCTGGGTCGGGGTCCGCTGCGACCCGGCCGCCGCGACCGCCCGCGAACGCGCCCGGCCCGACCGTACCCCGGGCATGGCCGCCGACCAGGCCCTGCGAGTGCACCGCGGTGTCCACTACGACCTGGAGGTGGACACCACCCGCACACCGTCGGACGACTGCGCCCGGGCGATCGTGGAACGGCTGGAGCCACTGGCGCCGCAGACCCGGCCAGGCAGGTGAGGGCTCACCCGTTCGTGTGGTGACCCCAGTTCGGCGGGCCGGCAGAGACCCCGTCCGCACCGGCGAGTGTCGGTGGTCGTCACTACCGTGCAGTGGCCCGAAGCGTCCACTGTTCAGCGAGGTATGCGATGACCGTCCGATTCCCGGCCGAGTGGTGCAACACCGATCTCGGCGAGTACCGGGAGTGCGCCGGCACCTACGAGTGGTACCCGTACGACAGCGTGCCGCCGCTCGACTCCGCCCGGTTCACCGGTTCCTTCGACTGGTTGGGCGGGCCGAGCGGACGGCCGTCGAGCGTGGTGGACGAGGTCGAGATACTCAAGGCGGCGGTGGCCCGGGTCGGTCTCACCCTGCCCGCCGACTTCCTGACGTACCACCGTGACGAGCGGCTGGCCCTGTCGCTCGACACGGCGTCGCCGACCGGCTGCTGGCAGAACTTCTCGGTGCCGATCCCGAGCCCGGTCGAGCCCGGTGCGTATCTGGTGCGGTTCTTCCGCGACCAGCAGGACTGCGTGATGTGGTACCTCTACCTGCGCCCGACCGGCGAGACCTTCGTCGTCCACTCCTGGCGGGACTTCGAGTTCGAACTGGCGGAGGACGACGAGGCGGAGCCGGAGGAAGGCATGGAGGGCGACGGCATCAGGTGGTGCGCGCCGTCGTTCGAGGAATTCGCCCACCGCTACTGGGTCGAGGGCCGGATCGCCCTGGCCGGGTACCAGGACGAGCCGTTGGAGGACCCGCAGCTGTCGGCCTACGCGGAGCACTACCTGACGCACCGTTCGGACGAGTGAACAGAGGATCCGGATCGGGCCCGGGCGAGCCGCCGGACCAGGGAATGCTGTCCGGCAGGCCGGTGAACCTGGACGGCCTGCGGTTTGCCGGCCGACCGCAGCAGTCCATGTCTGAATCCATGACTCCGTACGCGCAGTCACTCATGGCATCCGGTCTGAAGATCGACTGGGCCAAGATGCCCACCTACAACACGATCATGTCGGTCGCGGCCGGCGCGGGGCTGCTGCTGGTGGTGGCGCTGGGCCGCCAACTCCTGACGCGCGGGCGCATCGCCACCCCGGACGGCTGGGCGCTGGCGTTCGGCGCGCTCGGGTTCACGCTCGTCGTCACCGGTCTGCACATGACGCTGACCTGGCCGCTGGCCGGTCAGGGCTTCCCGTTCGACAACATCATCTTCGGCGAACCCGCGCTGGCCTTCGGCGTGTTCCTGCTGTCCGCCTCCTTCTACCTGTGGAAGCGGGCCGCCGAGTTCGCGGTGGAGGACGGCATCGAGCGGACGAGCCGGGTCGCACTGCCGATCTCGGTGTTCGTCTTCGGAATGGGGCTGGCCTGTTTCGGGATCGCCGCCGCGGGCTGGAAGTACACGCTCTTCGCCGCCCCGCCCGAGGAGCCGATCTCCGGGGAGTTCGCCAACTACCCGTGGCTGGAGGCGAGCTTCATGTCCGGCCTCTACGTGCTGGTCGGAATCGGGGCGCTGCTGTTCCCGTTCGCCCTGCGCACCCCCAGGACCTGGATGAGCCCGACCATCGGCGTGGTCTGGGGCCTGGCGGGGCTCGCGTTCCTGATCTTCGGCGGGCTGAACTACTTCACCCACATCGGGCTCATCGTCAACACCATGTGAGCCCCCGGCAAGGCCGGCCGGAGCCGCCCCACCGGGGGCTCCGGCCGACGGGCCGTCAGTGCGCGCCCACCGCCGTGATCTTGACGACCGCGCGGCCCTCCTCGTCGGAGCCGTACAGGTCGACCTCGGCGGAGATGCCCCAGTCGTGGTCGCCGTTCGGGTCGTCGAAGATCTGCCGGACCCGCCACAGGCCCTCGTCCTCGACCTCCTCGATCAGCAGCATCTTCGGGCCGCGCGCGTTCGGACCGGTGAACAGGTCGTCGTACTCCTCCCAGTACCCGTCCATCGCGTCGGCCCAGCGGTCCGCGTCCCAGCCGTCCTCGCCGTCGAGTTCCGCGAGCGAGTCGTAGTGCTCCAGGGCGCACAGCTCGACCCGGCGGAACAGCTCGTTGCGGACCAGCACCCGGAACGCGCGGGAGTTCGCGGTGACCGGCGCCGGCTTGTCGTCGAGACGGACCTCGCCCGCCTCCGGCTCGGTCGGGTTGGCCAGCGCCTCCCACTCGTCCAGCAGCGAGGAGTCGACCTGGCGGACCAGCTCGCCCAGCCAGGCGATGACGTCCTTCAGGTCGTCCGTCTTGATGTCGTCCGGGACGGTCTGCTCCAGCGCCTTGAACGCGCCCGCCAGGTAGCGCAGCACGATGCCCTCGGTGCGGGCCAGCTCGTAGAAGCCCACGTAGTCCGTGAACGTCATGGCGCGCTCGTACAGGTCGCGGACCACCGACTTCGGCTGCAGCGGGTGGTCGCCGATCCACGGGTGCGCCCGGCGGTACACGTCGTAGGCGTGGCCGAGCTGCTCCTCCAGCGGCTTCGGGTACGTGATCTCCTGGAGCCGGTTCATCCGCTCCTCGTACTCGATGCCGTCGCGCTTCATCTCCGCCACGGCCTCGCCGCGCGCCTTGTTCTCCTGCGAGGCGAGGATCTGCCGCGGGTCGTCCAGGGTCGCCTCGACGACCGAGACCACGTCCAGCGCGTACGACGGCGACTCCGGGTCCAGCAGCTCGAACGCGGCCAGCGCGAACGTGGACAGCGGCTGGTTCAGCGCGAAGTTCTCCTGCAGGTCCAGCGTCAGGCGCACCGTGCGGCCCTCGGAGTCCGGCTCGTCCAGCTGCTCCACCACGCCGCCCTGCAGCAGCGAGCGGAAGACGGCGATCGCGGTCCGGATGTGGCGGCGCTGCGCCGGGCGGTCCTCGTGGTTGTCGGTGAGCAGCTTGCGCATCGCCTCGAACGCGTTGCCCGGGCGGCCGATCACCGACAGCAGCATGGCGTGGCTGACCTTGAACCGGGACACCAGCGGTTCCGGGTCGGCCGCGATCAGCCGCTCGAAGGTCTCCTCGGTCCAGGAGACGAACCCGTCCGGGGCCTTCTTCCGGACGACCTTCTTGCGCTTCTTCGGGTCGTCGCCGGCCTTCGCCAGCGCCCGGTCGTTCTCCACCACGTGCTCCGGCGCCTGCGCCACCACCTGGCCGACGGTGTCGAAGCCGGCCCGGCCCGCCCGCCCGGCGATCTGGTGGAACTCGCGGGCCCGCAGGATCCGCACCCGCTGGCCGTCGTACTTGGACAGCGCGGTGAACAGCACCGTGCGGATCGGCACGTTGACGCCGACGCCGAGCGTGTCGGTGCCGCAGATGACCTTCAGCAGACCGGCCTGCGCGAGGCGCTCCACCAGGCGGCGGTACTTCGGCAGCATGCCGGCGTGGTGCACGCCGATGCCGTGCCGCACGTAACGGGACAGGTTGCGGCCGAACTTGGTGGTGAAGCGGAAGTTGCCGATCAGGTCGGCGATGGCGTCCTTCTCCTGCTTCGAGCACATGTTGATGCTCATCAGCGACTGCGCCCGCTCCACCGCCTCCTTCTGCGTGAAGTGCACGACATACACCGGCGCCTGACCGGTGTTCAGCAGCTCCTCCAGCGTGTCGTGCAGGCTGGTGCGGCGGTACTCGTAGAACAGCGGGACCGGGCGGGTCGCCGAACGGACCACGGTGGTCGGACGGCCGGTGCGGCGGGTCAGGTCCTCCTCGAAGCGGCGGACGTCGCCGAGGGTCGCCGACATCAGCAGGAACTGCGCCTGCGGGAGTTCGAGCAGCGGGATCTGCCAGGCCCAGCCGCGGTCCGGCTCGGCGTAGAAGTGGAACTCGTCCATCACGACCTGGCCGATGTCGGCGCGCGGGCCGTCGTGCAGCGCGATCTGCGCCAGCACCTCGGCGGTGCAGCAGATGATCGGCGCGGTCGGGTTCACCGAGGCGTCGCCGGTCATCATGCCGACCTGCTCGGTGCCGAAGATCTTGCACAGGTCGAAGAACTTCTCCGACACCAGCGCCTTGATCGGCGCGGTGTAGAACGTCCGCTTGCCCTCGGCCAGCGCGGCGAAGTGCGCACCCGCCGCGACCAGGGACTTGCCCGACCCGGTCGGCGTCGCCAGGATCACGTTGTTCCCGGAGACCAGCTCGATCAGCGCCTCCTCCTGGGCGGGGTAGAGAGTGATGCCGCGCTCCGACGCCCACTCGGCGAAGGTCTCGAACAGCGAGTCGGGCGTGGCGGGTTTCGGCATCAGGTCCAGGAGGGTCACCCCGCTATCTTGCCCGTCCGGCATGACCATGGGCAAAGCTCGGGCCCGCACGGTCCGCCCGAGCCGCCGCCGGGCCGTCCCGGTGGTTCCTCCGTGCGGTCGACTCGTCACCGTGCGTCAGGGGAATGATCGTCTACGCCCGTTCCCGAAAGCGTCGGGGACGCGTCGACGGAAGGACACCCATGCGCAAGCGCACCGCCGGCCTCGCCCTGGCCGCCGCCACCCTGCTGGCGGCGGCGGGCCCGGCCGCGGCGTTCACCGAGACCGTGGCGGCGACCGGCGCCCCGAGCGGGGTGGTCGCGATCTGCCCGGACGGCATCACCCCCACCGACGTCCACGTGACGAACGGCGACGGCACCCCGCTCGGGCCGGACCAGCGCGTGCGCACCACGGCCGTCGGCTCCACCGGCGTCGGCGCGTGGATCGCCCCCTACCAGGGCTCCCCGCCGCCGCCCGCCGCCATCCGCCTGACCGTCACCTGCACCGACGGGAGCTGACGTCCGCCCGGCGGCGGGCCCGGCCGTGGGGGCGGTTGCTCTCTGGGCTCAGGGGCAGGTGACGACCTGGCCGGCCCAGGACAGGCCGCCGCCGAAAGCGAACAGCAGCACCCGGGCGCCGGACGGCAGTTCGCCGCGCTCCACCAGTTTCGCCAGCGCCAGCGGGACGGACGCCGCCGAGGTGTTCCCGGAGTCCACCACGTCCCGGGCGATCACCGCGTCCTCGGACAGGCCGAGCTTCTGCACCAGCGACTCGATGATCCGCAGGTTCGCCTGGTGCGTCACCACCCCGTCCAGCTCCGCCGGGCTCAACCCCGCCGCCCGGCACGCCTGCTCGGCCAGTGCGGGCAGCTCCGTGGTCGCCCAGCGGAACACCGCCTGCCCGTCCTGCTCGAACCGCGGGTGCCAGTCGCCCAGCAGCCGCACCGCGCTCGCCCGCGACGGGTCCGACCCCCACACCACCGGGCCGACGCCGGCGCTGTCGCCGTCGGTCGCCGACAGCACCGCCGCGCCCGCGCCGTCGCCCAGCAGGATGCAACTGCGGCGGTCCGTCCAGTCGGTGATGTCCGACATCTTCTCCGCGCCGATCACCAGCGCGTGCCGGGCCGCGCCCGCCCGCAGCGAGTGGTCGGCGATCGAGAGCGAGGTGCAGAAGCCCGCGCAGCCGTTGTTCACGTCGAACGCGACGGCGGACGGGATGCCGAGACGGGCCGCGACCTGCGCGGCGATCGACGGGCAGCGGTCCATCGCGCTGCAGGTCGCCACCGTGACCTGCCCGATCTCCGCCGGGTCCAGCCCGGACGCCGCCAGCGCCTTCGCCGCGGCGGTGGCGGCGAGGTCCGTCACCGACTCGTCCGGCGCGGCGATCCGGCGGGTGGCGATGCCCGTCCGCCGACGGATCCACTCGTCGTTGGTGTCCACCATGGTCGCCAACTCGTCATTGCTCAGCACCCTGCTGGGCTGGTGGTGGCCGAGACCGGCGATACGGACTCCGGGCATGGCAGTTCCCTTCCGCGACAGCGGCCACCGACCGCGTGCCGGGGGCAACGGCCAGGAATATAGCAACCGACCGGTCGGAAGCTAAAAGCCGCCCGCCATCGGAGGGAAACCGCTGGACCGGGCGCTTCGGACCCGCTCTCAGTGAAGTCGACGAACCTCAGCGGAGTTTGACCGTCGTCGGTACGTCTCACCGAGGTTCGGCCGGCCGCCCCTGCCCGGCATCCCGCTCGTCGAACCGGTGACCTGGACGTCGATCGCCCAACAGCTCGGCGTGGCCCGCGTCTACGACTGAAGCATCGGGAGCCGGGCCGCGATTGGCGTCGTTCCGGCCTATCCCGATGGCTCGCCGAGCGGTGGGATCACGTCGAGCTGCTGAAGGAATCCGAGGACGTCCTTGTCCGACCACTTCTCGGCGAGCTTCCCGTTCTCGATGCGGTGAACCACCGTCGCCGTCATGGTGATCGGTCGCCCCGTCGCCGGGATGCCCGGCAGGTCGCCCACACACGTCCCGCGTCCCGTCAGCCGGGTCACGACCTTGTCGCCCTCCGCGATCTGGTCCTCGATCTCGTGGACGCCGGGGGTGGCCTCCCAGAACAGGCGGAACGCCTGCTTCAACCCCTCGCGGCCGGGAGCGAGCCCCGGAAACGGTGGCGGCGAATGGTCCACGTAGTCCTCGGAGACCAACTCGTCCATGGCCGCCAGGTTGCCCGCGTCGATCTCCCGGTAGAACCGGCGGACCAGACTCTTGTTCTCCTCGATGGACATGGACGCCTCTCTGCCCGTTCCCTCGCGCCGCCGCAGTGGCACCTGCCGTCCCGAATCGTCACCCGCCGATTCCGCGCACCATGCCCTCGGCGCGCACGGGTGCCAGGGCCGTTCACCCGGAAGCAGCCACGGTGCGACGGGCCGACCGGGCCTCGCGCGGTCCGGTCGGCCGTTCGGCGGGCTACATCAGCACCTCGCCGCCGCCGCCCGGGGGACAGACCAGGATCAGGCTGCCGAAGGAGTTGACGTGGCCGATGCAGTTGCTGAGGTTCTCCCGGACCACCTCGGCCCCCGGCGGGAAGACCTTGATCGTCGTGGTCAGCTCGAACGGCTCGGCGGGGTTCTTCCGGGCCGCCGCGTGCTTCGTGATGCTCAGCAGCAGGGACCTGCCGAAGTGCTCCGGCGTGCTGAGGTCGGCCAACTCGTCCAGGAACTGCTGGTTGCGTTCGGCGTCGGTCGTCATGCGGTGCCGCCTTTCCATCTGTGGGCAAACCAACGGGCTGCGGCTTCATATCCGCCGAGCCCGCCGAACAGTCGGAAGCCCGGCGGAGAGCACCCGGCCGGCGCACACGACACGCGAGTCGAACCGGGCAGTAGGATTCACGGCCAGGGTGCCGACCTGGCGCCGCCGGACCGGGCAGTGCGACCGAGAGGGGAAACGATGAGTCCGCGCAGCACTGTGGCCGAGGCACGTCGTACCCGGTCCCGGATCATCGACCGGAGTGTGGCACTGGCGTCGGTGGACGGCCTCGAAGGTCTCACCATCGGGCGGCTCGCCACCGATCTCGGTCTCTCCAAGGCCGGGGTGCTGGGCCACTTCGGCACCAAGGAGACGCTCCAACTCGCCACCCTGGAACGGGCGTCCATACTCTTCACCACGCTCGTCTGGGAGCCGGCCGCGGACGCCGAACCCGGTCTGCCCCGGTTGCGCGCCGTCTGCGAGAGCTGGATCGCGTACCTGGAGCATGCCCGCGAGATCTTCCCCGGCGGCTGCCTGTTCACCACCGCCGCTGTCGAGTTCGACGCCCACGACGGCCCGGTCCGCAAGAACCTGGCCCGCCTGCTGCTGGTCTGGCGCCGCCGCCTGGCCGGCGAGGTCCGCCTCGCCGTCGAGGCCGGCCACCTGCCCGCCGACACCGACGCCGAGCAGATCGTCCACGAGCTGACGGGCATCTATCTGGCCCTGAACCAGGCCCTCCAACTCCTCCGCGACCCCCTCGCCGCCACCCGCACCCGCCGGTCCCTCGACCGCGTCCTGCCGCAAGCCGCCTGACGGCTGGTCGAACCCCGGGCCGGACAGGACGCTGGGGGCATGATCGAGCGGGAGACCGCAGTCCGGATCGTCGAGGAGCAGCTGGAGATCGACCACCGGCGCGAACCGGCGGGGAATCGGCAACGGATGGTCGTGCTGGGCGTGACCGTCCGTGCGCGCTCTGCAGGACGGCGACGCCCCGGTGCACCTGGAGGCCGCGCGCCACCCGCCTGACAGAATCGGCGGCATGACACGCGAACTCCGGGAGATCTTCGAACAGGCGGGCTGCGAGGGCGCGTTGTGCGTCCGGCCGGTGCAGGGCGACGGCGAGATCGTGCTGGACGCCGATCGGCCGGCCGTCCAGGCCTCGGTGTTCAAGGTGCAGATCGCGCTGGAGGTGGAGGCCGCGTTCGCCGACGGCCGCCTGGACGGGCGGGAGCGGGTGACGCTGGGGGCCGCCGAGCGGACGGACGGGCCGGTCGGGATGTCGCTGTTCGAGGACGAGACGGTGCTGTCCCTGCGGGACCTGGTCGTGCTGATGCTCACCATCAGCGACAACCCGGCCACCGACGTCCTGCTGGGCCGGGTCGGCGTCGACGCGGTGAACGCGACTGCGGCGCGCCTCGGACTGTCCGGCACCCTCGTCACGTCCGACCTGCGGACCATGCTCGACACCATCGGCGAGGACCTGGGCCGCGCCGACTGGGCGGACCTGCAGAGCTGGGCGGCCGGGGCCTCGGCGGCCGATCAGGTGTGGGTCGACGAGCAGCTGCCGACCGTCCGCGCCATGGACCCGTCGCGGGGGACCAGGACCACCCCGCGCGACATGGTCGCGCTGCTGCGCCTGATCTGGACGGACCGGGCGGGCCCGGCCGCCGCGTGCGCGCGGGTGCGCGGCGCGATGGCGAGGCAGCTGACCCGGCACCGGATCGGCAGCGGGTTCCGCCCGCCGGTGCGGGTCGCCGCCAAGAGCGGGAGTCTGTTCGGCGTGGTCCGCAACGAGGTCGGCGTGGTCTCCTTCCCCGACGGCCGCCAGTACGCGGCCGCGGTCTTCACCCGCTCCCGGCCCGGCTCGGACGACGCCGAGATCAGCCGGGCCATCGGAGCCGCCACCGCCCGGGCCGTCACCGCCCTGCGGGAAGTGGGGAGTTGAGGACGGGTCAGGCGGGCGACATCACCTCGAACAGGTTGCCGGCCGGGTCGGTGAAGTAGAGGCCGCGGGCGCACGGCGGGTGGTCGGTGCGGCCGTTGTCGGGCGTGGACGGGTCGTTCCCGTACGGGGTGCCGGTGGCGCGCAGCCGGGTGAGGATGCCGTCGAAGGTGGCCGGGTCCACGTCGAACGCCAGGTGGTGGCCGGCCGGGTCGGGGACGGCGAGGAAGTCCAGCGTCAGCGTGGAGTTGGCCCGGACGGGCGCGAAGTGCCGGTCGGGGCCGGTGTATTCGAGGCCCATCACGGTGGCGAAGAAGCGCGCGGCGGCCTGGTGGTCGACGGCGGGGACGACGGTGTGGTTCAGGGTGATGGTCACGGTCGGCCTTCCGGGGTGGTGGTGAGTGCGCCGTGCAGCAGGACGTCGACCAGCTCGGCCGGGCTCGGGGGATGCTCCTCGCCCGCGCCTGCGAACAGCAGGCCGAGGAGGAGCGAGGCCAGCCGGTCGGGCGACAGGCGCAGCAACTCCCGCTCCGGCTCCATGAGTTCGGCCAACGCCCGGCGGACCGGCAGCGCGCCGGCCGCGCGGTCGGGCGCCGCGCCGGTGCGCCGGGCACCGGCCCTGCCGTTGGTGGCGTGCAGCGCGCCGAGCAGCGCCGCCGGCCGGTCCAGGTGCGCGCGCAGCACGGCGGCCGCCTCGACCAGCCGGTCGGGGAGGGGCCGCGTCAGCGGGATCGCGGCGAGCTGCTCCAGCGTCCGCTCGGGGCGCAGCACCTCGGCGACGCAGGCGTCCAGCACGGCGTCCTTGTCGGCGAAGACCCGGAAGATCGTCCCCTCGCCGATCCCGGCGGCCCGGGCGATCTGACGGGTGGTCACCGCGCCGCCGTACTCGGCGACCAGCGGCAGCGCGGCCCGGACGATCATCCCGCGCCGCTGCTCGGCGTCCATGGACGGGGCCCGGCGCCGCTGTTCGGTCGGAGTGTCGGTCATGGCCGCCAGTATCGGAGTGAGCGCTCACTCCGGTCAAGGGCTGCGACCGGCGCTGGACGGCAGGATGGTTTCGGCACCGTCGAACGGACCATTCGGGAATCGTCCGGATGCTGATTTTCCGTCATGCTCCGCGTGGCACACCGGCATTTCCCCTTCAGCTCCTAGTCTCGACGATCTACGGTGCCTCTTCCGTCGGGCCTTCGAGCGAGGAGTACGACCATGAGTCGTGTCGTCAGGGCTGCCCTGTTCCAGACCGCGTGGACAGGCGACAAGGAGTCGATGATCGCCGCGCACGAGCAGGCCGCGCGGGAGGCCGCCGCGCAGGGGGCGCGGATCATCGGGTTCCAGGAGGTGTTCAACGCGCCGTACTTCTGTCAGGTGCAGGAACCCGAGCACTACGGGTGGGCCGAGCCGGTGCCGGACGGGCCGACCGTGCAGCGGATGTGCGCGCTGGCGCGGGAGCTCGGGATGGTGATGGTGGTGCCCGTCTACGAGATCGAGCAGGCCGGTTTCTACTACAACACCGCCGCCGTGATCGACGCCGACGGCAGCTTCCTCGGGAAGTACCGCAAGCACCACATCCCGCAGGTGCACGGATTCTGGGAGAAGTACTACTTCAAGCCCGGGAATCTGGGCTGGCCGGTGTTCGACACGGCGGTCGGAAAGGTCGGCGTGAACATCTGCTACGACCGGCACTTCCCGGAGGGCTGGCGGGCGCTCGGGCTCGCCGGGGCGGAGATCGTCTACAACCCGTCGGCGACCAGCCGAGGCCTCTCCGCGTACCTGTGGCAGCTGGAGCAGCCCGCCGCGGCCGTCGCGAACGAGTACTTCGTGGCGGCGATCAACCGGGTCGGCGTCGAGGAGTACGGCGACGACGACTTCTACGGCAGCAGCTACTTCGTCGACCCGCGCGGCCAGTTCGTCGGCGAGGTCGCCTCCGACAAGCGCGAGGAACTCGTCGTCCGGGACCTCGACCTCGACCTGATCGAGCAGGTCCGGCAGCAGTGGGCGTTCTACCGGGACCGCCGGCCGGACGCCTACGGCCCGCTCACCGGGGCGTGAGCGCGGTGACCCGGACCCTGATCACCGGCGGACTGGTCGTCACGGCCGCCGAGGAGATGCTCGCCGACGTGCTGATCGAGAACGGCACCGTCGTCGCCCTCGCCCTGCCGGGACGCCAGCAGTGGGCGGCGGAGCGGGTGTTCGACGCCACCGGCAAGTACGTCGTCCCGGGCGGTGTCGACGCGCACACCCACATGGAGCTGCCGTTCGGCGCGACCGTCGCCTCCGACACCTTCGAGACCGGCACCCGGGCCGCCGCCTGGGGCGGCACCACCACCATCGTGGACTTCGCCGTCCAGCCCAAGGGCGCCTCGCTGCGATCCGGCCTCGACGCCTGGCACGCGAAGGCCGACGGGCGCTGCGCGATCGACTACGGCCTGCACATGATCATGTCGGACGTCAACGAGTCGACGTTGCGCGAGATGCCCGGCCTGATCGGCGAGGGCGTCACCTCGTTCAAGCTGTTCATGGCCTACCCCGGCGTCTTCTACTCCGACGACGGCCAGATCCTGCGCGCCATGCAGCAGGCGTCCGAGACCGGCGCGCTGATCATGATGCACGCCGAGAACGGCCCCGCCATCGACGTGCTGGTCGAACAGGCCCTCGCCCGCGGCGAGCGCGACCCGCGCTACCACGGCGAAGTCCGGAAGGCCCTGCTGGAGGCCGAGGCCACCCACCGCGCGATCCAGCTCGCCCGCGTCGCCGGCTCGCCGCTGTACGTGGTGCACGTCTCCGCCCGCGAGGCGCTCGCCGAACTCGCCGCCGCCCGCGACCTGGGCCTGCCGGTGTTCGGCGAGACCTGCCCCCAGTACCTGTTCCTGTCCACCGACAACCTCGCCGAACCGGACTTCGAGGGCGCCAAGTACGTGTGCTCCACGCCGCTGCGCCCCAAGGACCACCAGGCGGCGCTCTGGCGCGGGCTGCGCACCGACGACCTGCAGGTGGTCTCCACCGACCACTGCCCGTTCTGCTTCAAGGGGCAGAAGGAACTCGGCCGCGGCGACTTCTCGAAGATCCCCAACGGCCTGCCCGGCGTGGAGAACCGGATGGACCTGCTGCACCAGGCCGTGGTGGACGGGCACCTGACGCGCCGCCGGTGGATCGACATCGCCTGCGCCGCGCCCGCCCGGATGTTCGGCCTGTACCCGCGCAAGGGCACCCTGGCGCCCGGCGCGGACGCCGACGTGGTGATCTACGACCCGGACGCCACCCACACGCTGTCCGCCGCCACCCACCACATGAACGTCGACTACTCGGCGTACGAGGGCCGCACCGTCACCGGCCGGGTGGAGACCGTGCTGTCGCGCGGCGAGGTCGTCCTCGACCGCGGCCACTACCTCGGCCGGCCCGGCCACGGGACCTTCCTGCCCCGCTCCACCTGCCAGTACCTCTGACCGCTTCCACCACCGACCCTGGGGAACTCCGCCGTGGACTTCGGACTCGTCCTGCAGACCGACCCGCCGGCCGCGAAGGTCGTCGACCTGATGCGCCGCGCCGAACGCAACGGCTTCCGCTACGGCTGGACCTTCGACTCCGCCGTGCTGTGGCAGGAGCCGTTCGTGATCCACAGCCGGATCCTCGAACACACCGAGCGGCTGCACGTCGGCCCGATGGTCACCAACCCCGGCACCCGTAGCTGGGAGGTGACCGCCTCCACCTTCGCCACCCTGAACGACATGTACGGCAACCGCACCGTCTGCGGCATCGGCCGCGGCGACTCCGCGATGCGGGTGGCCGGCCGGCGGCCCAACACGCTGGCCCGGCTCGGCGCCGCCGTCGACGCCATCCGCGACCTCGCCGAGGGCCGCGAGGCCGTCGTCGACGGCAGCCCGATCCGCATCCCGTGGATCAAGAACGGCCGACTGCCGGTGTGGATGGCCGCCTACGGACCCAAGGCGCTCGCCCTGACCGGCCAGAAGGCCGACGGCTTCATCCTCCAACTCGCCGACCCCTACCTCACCGAATGGATGGTCAAGGCCGTCCGCCGCGCCGCCGAGGAGGCCGGCCGCGACCCCGCCTCGATCACCGTCTGCGTCGCCGCGCCCGCCTACGTCGGCGACGACCTCGACCACGCCCGCGAACAGTGCCGCTGGTTCGGCGGCATGGTCGGCAACCACGTCGCCGACCTGGTCGCCCGGTACGGCGAGCACTCGGACGCCGTCCCCGAGGAACTCACCGCCTACATCAAGAACCGGCACGGTTACGACTACAGCCACCACGGCCGGGCCGGAAACCCCTCCACCGACTTCGTCCCCGACGCCGTCGTGGACCGGTTCTGCCTGCTCGGCCCCGTCCAGGCGCACCTCGAAAAGCTCAACGCCCTGCGGGAGTTGGGCGTCGACCAGTTCGCGATCTACGCGATGCACGACGCCCGCGAAGCCGTCATCGACGCCTACGGGACGCACATCATCCCGGCGCTGACCCCGTGAACCGGCGGACCTTCCTCGCCCTCTCCGCGCTCTCCGGCGCCGCCGGGACGGCGGGCCTGGCCGCCGGCTGCGGATCGGACCCCGAGCACCACCTCGCACCCCCGCCGCTCGACCTGTCCACCCCGCTGCGGATCCCGCCGCTGCTGCACCCCGCCCCGGAGCCCGACGGCGTCCGCCGCTACGAACTCATCATGTTCGTCGGCCAGTCCGCCCTGCTGCCGGGCAAACCCACCACCACCTGGGGCTTCAACGGCTCCTACCTCGGCCCCACGCTGCGGGCGAGCCGCGGCGACAAGGTCGCGATGACCGTCCGCAACGCCCTGCCCGAGGCCAGCACCGTCCACTGGCACGGCATGCGGCTGCCCGCCGCGATGGACGGCGGACCGCACCAACTGATCCCCGCCGGCACCCGCTGGACCCCCACCTGGACCGTCGACCAGCCCGCCGCCACCACCTGGTACCACCCCCACCCGCACGGGGCCACCTCCCAGCACGTCTACCGCGGCCTGGCCGGCCTGTTCCTGATCGACGACGGCCAGGACGCCGAACTGCCCACCGTCTACGGCACCGACGACATCCCGCTGATCCTCCAGGACAAGAAGCTCACCGACCGCGGCCAACTCGACGGCGACCCGCTCAAGGGACCCTTCGGCATCCTCGGCGACCGCATCCTGGTCAACGGCACCTACAACCCGTGCTTCGCCGTCACCACCACCCGGGTGCGGCTGCGCCTGCTCAACGCCTCCAACGCCCGGATGTACCACCTGGCCTTCACCGACCGCCGCCGGTTCCACCTGATCGGCACGGACGGCGGACTGCTCACCGCTCCCGTCGAGACCGACACCCTCGACCTCACCCCCGGCGAACGCGCCGAGCTCCTGGTCGAGTTCGCCCCCGGCGACAACGTCGTGCTGCGCACCCTCGACCGCGGCCTCGACATCGCCATGGGCAACCTCGACCTGATCCGCTTCGTCGCCGCCGCCGACCTCCGGCCCGCACCCGAGCCGCCTGCCACCCTCCCCGGGCCCGCCCCGATCGTCCCGCCCGACGGCGCGAGAGTCCGTCACTTCACCCTCAGCGGGCGGGACGGCATCAACGGCCGGCCGATGGACATGAGCCGGATCGACGAGGTCGTCCCCGTCAACGCCGTCGAGATCTGGGAGATCGAGAACAGCACCGACACCTCCCACAACTTCCACATCCACGAAGTCGCCTTCCAGGTCCTCGACGCCGCCGGCCGCCCCACCGGCGGCCACAAGGACACCGTCTTCACCCCCGCCCGCACCACCGTCCGCCTGGCCGTCCGGTTCGGCCCCTTCGACGACCCCGTCGAGCCGTACATGTACCACTGCCACCTCCTACGCCACGAGGACGCCGGAATGATGGGCCAGTTCGTCACCGTCACCCCGGGGACGGAGCACGCAGTGCCACGCAGCTACGCGGGCGTCGGCCACGCGCACTGACCGCCGAGAGCGGGTGTCGGCGGCGGCTGCGAGCATGCCCGGATGGAACAGACGATCAGTTACCTGCGCGGGGACGCCACCGCGCCGCAGGGCAAGGGCGTGCGGATCGTCGCGCACGTCTGCAACGACCTCGGCGGCTGGGGCAAGGGCTTCGTGCTCGCGCTGTCCCGCCGCTGGCCCGAACCCGAGGCCGCGTACCGGCGCTGGCACCGCGAGCGGGCCGGCAACGACTTCGGGCTCGGCGCCGTCCAGCTGGTGCAGGTCGAGCCGTACCTGTGGGTGGCCAACATGGTCGGCCAACGCGGCATCAGGACCGGCCGCTCCACCGGCGTCCCGGTCCGCTACGAGGCCGTCGACACCGCCCTCGCCGCCCTCGGTGGCCACGCCCGCCGCCTCGGCGCCTCCGTCCACATGCCGCGGATCGGGTGCGGGCTGGCGGGCGGCCGCTGGGAGCGCATCGAGCCGCTGGTGACGGCCCGGCTCACCGCGCGCGGTACGCCCGTGACGGTCTACGACCAGTGACGCGTCATCAGTTCAACGTCTGCGATGGGGAGTTGACCGGACGTCGGCGGCCTGCCTAGATTGTCTTTGCTTGCAAACATAATCAGGAGCGGGGGAGAGGCTCGGCCATGGCCAACGAGTTCAACCAGCGAGTCATCGAGGAATTCCGGGCACGGGGCGGACACGTCGAGGGCTTCCCCGCGATCCTGCTGCTCACCACCGCCGGCCGACGCACCGGGCGGCCCCGCACCACGCCGCTCGCCTACCACCGGGACGGCAGCCGCTACCTGGTGTTCGGCTCCAACGCGGGCGCCGTCGACCACCCCCAGTGGTACCGCAACCTGATCGCGGCCGGCGGCGGCACCGTCGAACTCCCCGACGGCGAGGGCGGCGTGACCACCCTCTCGGTCCGGCCGGTCGAGCTCGACCCCGCCGAACGCGACCGCCAGTACGCCGAACAGGCCCGCCGCGTACCGTCGTTCGCCGACTACGCCGCCCGCACCGACCGCACCATCCCGGTCCTCGCGCTGCACCCGCTCGACCTGTCCGTCGACCCCGCGCTCGCCGCCCGGGTGGTCGGCCAACTCCAGCTCCACCACGAGGACCTGCGCCGCCAACTCGCCGACCTGCGCACCCGACTGGACCAGGCCGGTCCCGTCCCCGGACCCGACCTCGCCGCCCAACTGCGGGAGCACTGCCTGCAGTTCTGCTACGGCCTCGGCCTGCACCACACCCGCGAGGACGGCGCGTTCACCGCCTTCGAGCGGCAGTACCCCCAGCTGATCCCTGCCCTCGCCCGGCTGCGCGCCGAACACCGCACCGTCGCCGAAGCGCTCACCCGCTTCGAGGACCGCCTCGCCGCACCCGACACCGACCCCGCCGAGCTGCGCGCCGAACTCGACCGGCTCACCGACGGGCTGGAAGCCCACTTCGCCTACGAGGAGACCCACCTGCTCCCGCCGTCCGCCCCGCACCCGCCGCGCTGACCGGCCCGTCCGGTACGGTGAGGTCCGGCGGCCAGGAATCGGACAGCGCGGAGGAGACCGGATGGCCCACGCGGAGTCCGAGCACGAGCCGGACGGCGGCCTCACCGCACCGGACGCCGTCCGGGCCATGCTGCTGCTGATGCCCCGGGTCGCGGCCCGGGTCAAGCGGATCGCCGTCCCCGACGCACTGGCCGGCTTCCAACTCGCGCCCCGGCACCTGTCGTTGCTCTCCTACCTGGTCTACGACGGCCCGATGCCGGTCGGCACGCTGGCCGCCCGCCTCGAAGTCGCCCCCACCACCGTCAGCCTGATGGTCGGCGACCTCACCCGTCAGGGCGTCCTGGAACGCCGCCCCGACCCCGAGGACCGCCGCCGCACCATCGTCTCCCTCACCTCCGACCCCGCCACCCGCACCGCCGTCGAGCACTGGCTCGCCAACGGCGCGGCCGCCTGGCAGGCCGCGTTCGCCCCGCTCACCCCGACCGAACGGGCGGTGTTCGTCCGGACGATGACCGCCTACGAGCAGGGCGCGAGCGGAGCCTGAGGCCCCGCCGCCGGCGGCGGCCACGGGCCGGCCAACAGGCGGCCGGCCTCGGAGACGATCGCGCGGGCCAGGTCGGTCCGGTCGAGCGCGTCCGGGGAGAGCCGTTCCGGGGAGAGATCGACCAGCGGACGCAGCGACTCCGGGCGGTCCAGGAGGGCCCAGCCGCCGTGGGCGACCACGCCCGCGCCGGTCGGGGCGCGCAGCCCGCCGTCCACGATCAGGCGCAGCCACCAGCGGACGAGTTCCCAGCGGGCCCGCTCGTACGGCAGGCCGGTGTCGTCGGCGGGCAGGGAGTCGGCGAGGCCGAGCTCCGCCAGCACCTGTTCGAAGAGGCCCACCGCGGACCCGTGGTCCGTGAGCCCGGCCAGCAGCGGCAGCGAGGGTGCGTCGACGCCGAGCGCGTCCGCCACCGGACCCGCGACGATCAGCTGCTCGTCGTCCACCTGACGGCCCACCAGCCGCTCCAGCGCCAGCATCCGCAGGTACTCCACCGCCTCGGCCGCGGTGGTCGCCGTCGGATCGTGCGGAGTGGTGAACGCGCCCTCCGGATCGACCGCCACGAAGTACCACCAGAACGGGACGGTGAACACGGGCCGCGCGTCGCGGCGGCCGGGAGTGCCGGTGACCGTGATCCGCAGCCAGTCGACCAGGTCGTGGCCGTACTCGACGATGTCGGTCTGATGCGCCGACAGCACCGGGTGCCCCGGCCCGAACGGCGCCGGCGGCAGGTAGCGGTGGCCGCGCAGCGGCGCCAGGCCGGACAGGCCCTGACTGCGGCACGGACGCCAGCGCGGCCCGGGCGACCCGCTCCCGTTCCGTCACGTCCTTGGGCCGCGCCCCCCAGCTCGGGTACCAGAACCCGTTCCGACGCACGTCGAACAGCACGCCCTCGACCGGCCGGGCGAGCCACTCGCGCAGCCGCTCGGGATCGCCGTACCGCCAGTCCGGCCAGTTGGGCCCGGTCGGCAGGCCCGCGGCCAGGAACGCCCGGTGGTCGGCTGCGAAACGGAAGCCGAACCGGGCTTCCACCGCGTCCAGTTCGCGCTCCGTCAGCCCCGCCGCGACGTCCCGCAGCCGACGCTGCCACACCCGGGCCGCCTCGATGCTCGGCGGTGCCACCGCGGACCCCTCTCCTCGATCACCCCACCGTACCCACCCCGACCAGTGGTTTATCCCGGTCGGGGCGGGCACGGGCGGACGGTCTAGTCGTGCACGCGGCCCTGCAGGGTCTTCGACAACTCGGCGACGCAGGCGGCGAGCTGGGTGGTCGTCAACTGGTTCGGATCGCCGCCGCAGCCGGACGCGGGCTGACCGGTCGGTTGACCGGTGGGCTGACCGGTCGGTTGGCCGGACGGCTGGGGTTGCGGCTGGCCGCCCGGCGGTGTGATCGGGCTGGTCAGGGAGACCAGGTTGGGGGTGACCGTCGCGTCGCCGGACAGGTCGATGTAGTCCTGGGTCTGACCGTTGAAGTCGACGAAGCCGCGCCACATGTCACGGCCGAACGGGACGAGCTCCTGGAGGGCGCCGCCCTGGCCGGCGCTGATGGCGATGGAGGTCTGCTGGGCCATGTAGGAGACCATCCGGCTGGCCAGCACGTCCAGGTTCACCGCGGGGGCGTCGTCGCTGCGCACGTACACGTGCAGGTCGTTGAGGCCGCCGCCGGCCCGGTCGGCCTGCAGCACGGCGAACGCCACCACCAGTTGGGAGGAGCTCTCCCGGGGGACCAGCGGCGTCACGTAGTACAGGTGGCCGTCGGCCTTCGAACGGAGCAGGAACTCACCGGGGTTGGTCGCGTTGGTGGCCGCCGAGGTGTGCGCGAAACCGAAGCCCTGGTCGTCCTTCGCGCCGCGGCCGCCCAGCCACTGCACCTCGTGGATCTGCGAACGCACCACCGAGGCCGGGTACACCGCCCCGGGCAGCTCACCCGGGTCGACCTGGGCCCGGTACGTCACGTCCGGCTTCCCGTTCGGCGAACCGCGCAGCACCAGCACCCCGGCCGGGGCCAGTACGGTGCGCTGCTTCCAGGCGGTCTGCCGGGCCACCGAGATCACCACCACGGGCTGCGCGGTGCGCGGGTCGGGGCCGTCGCAGTAGCCCCAGATGTCCTGCTCGCTGTAGACCAGGCCGGGGAAGCGCTCGGCCAGCAGGTTGCGCAGGCTGACCGCGCCCGTCCCGCCGAACGCCCGGTCGAACGCGTGGTCGCCGCGGAACGCGCAACTGGCCACCGAGTTCGACCGGCCGTCCCAGACCGCGACGCCCTCCATCGGCTGCTCGCCGGAGCCGTCCAGCACCGCCGTCCACGCGCCGCCACCCGCCGTGCCCGGCAGGTAGTGCAGGCTGTGCCCCATCAGGTGGATGCCCGAGGACAGGCCCGCGCTGTCGGTGAGGGCCTTGGTCGCCGCTGCGTACGAGGCGGTGCGCGCCTCGAAGTCGAAGTCCGGCATCGACGCGGTCTTCACGCAGGCCGGCACGTCCGATGTGCCCACCAGGTCGCACCGGGCGCCGTCACCGGGGCGACTGTGCTCCGTCACCGGCAGCACCGAACGCGGCGCGCCCGCGCCGCCCGCCGGCACGTCCAGGATCGTCGCCGCCGCGTAGAACCGCCCCGCGTCCTTGTCGTCGTCCCACATGCCCGTCCCGGCGCGCACCAGCGAACCGGCCAGCGCCAGCACCACCACCGAGACGGCGACCCGCGCCCGCCATCCGCCGAAGCCCACCCCCGTCTCGTCCACGGCGTACACCACCGCCCAGACCGTGCCGCACAACCCCACCGCGACCCAGAACCAGAACAACGGCGCGGCATCCACCAACCCGCCGTGCGGCAGGAACTCCCGCCTCAACCACAGCCGGTAGCTCTGATCCTGCGGCCCGAACCCCCCGAACACTGCATGCTTCACCACCCACACCAGTCCGGCGAGCAGCGGCATCCACAGCCACCACACCGCCAGCCCGAACACCCAACCCCGAACCCGACGTCCCATCGCCAGCCCCCTCCTCCGTGCCCCGGACCTTCCCCGCTCCGCCGACCGGCCAAGCCTGCCACGGGCCCCCGACACCGGAGCTCGTCGAGCTTGAAGGGAACCGCTGGTGACTGCCCGTCAGAACATGGGTGGGTGAACTCCCCGTCGATATGCGCCGGGGGCCAGCCCGTGCGTGCGCTTGAACGCGTTGGCGAAGGCGAATTCGGAGGTGTAGCCCACCTGGGCGGCGACGGTTCGCAGGGGTGCTTCTGTCGCCCGGAGCAGGCGGGCCGCCGTGGTCATTCGCCACCAGGTCAGGTAGCCGAGGGGCGGTTGGCCGATCATCGAGGTGAAGCGTCTGGCGAACGCCGCCCGGGAGAGGCCCGCTGCGGCGGCGAGTTTCGCCACGGTCCAGGGGGCTGCCGGGTCGCGGTGGACGGCGTGGAGGGCGGCGGTGACCGCCGGGTCGTTGAGTGCGGCGGCCCAGCCGGTGGTGCTTCCGTGGGCGGGCTGTTCGGCGAGCCAGATGCGCAGGACGTACAGCAGAAGGGTGTCCAGCAGCGCGGGGACGACGGCGGTGGAGCCCGGGCGCGGGGTGCCCACCTCGGAGGCCAGGAGCCGTACTGCGGCGTGCAGTTCGGGGTGACGGCTCGGGTCTGCGGGCAGGTGGATCAGGTCGGGCAGGGTGAGCAGCAGGGGATGGGCCCGGGACGGGTCGAGCCGGTAGGCGCCGCAGAGCACCACGGTGGCCGGACCGCCCCGGCCGAGCCGGTCGACACTGTCGGTGGTGTAGGGCCCGGGAAGCCCGGGGTCGTCAGGGGTGCAGGCCGGGGCGGTGGCCGCTGTCGACGGGTCGTCGGCCAAGGTGTGCCCGGTGCCGTGCGGCAGGAACAGCACATCGCCCGCGCCCAGTTCGACCGGCGCCGCATGCGGCGACACCAGCCAACAACGGCCCTCCAGGATCGCCTGGAAGCCCGCCGAACCCGGCACGGACGCGAACTGCTGCCGCCACGGGGCATGCCACCGCACGTACGCCGACCGGGGCCGCCCGGTCCGCGCCACCGTGATCACCTCGCTGAGCAGATCCACGGAGAGAGCGTAGGCGTCGAGACGAACGCGTATGAACAGGGCACCCTGGCGCATGGATCGTCTCGGCGGACGGCCCGTAGGTTCGCGGCATGAAGATGAAGTCCGCGCGAATCCACGCGTTCGGCGACGCGTCCGTGATCAGCCACGACGAGGTGCCGCGGCCTCGACCCGGCTCCGGCGAGGTGCTCGTCCGGGTCGCGGCGACGTCGTTCAACCCCACCGAGGCCGCGCTGCGCGCCGGGCTGTTGCAGGCGTTCCTGCCCGTGGAGCTGCCCTACACGCTGGGCTGGGACGTCGCCGGGACGGTTGCCGAGATCGGCCCGGGGACCAAGGGGTTCGCCGTCGGCGACCGGGTCGTCGGGCGGTTGGACGGTGCGGGCGCGGCCGCCGAATACGTGCGGGCGCCGGGTTCGCTGCTGGTCCCGGCGCCGGCGTCCGTGCCGCTCGCACACGCGGCGGCCCTTCCCGTGGCCGGACTGACGGCCTGGCAGGCGGTGTTCGAGCACGGAAAGGTGACGGCCGGCCAGCGGCTGCTGGTCAACGGCGCGGGCGGAGGGGTCGGCGGCTTCGTCACACAGCTCGCCAAGCGCGCCGGAGCCGAGGTGATCGCCACGGCCGGCGCCCGCAGCGACCGGGCAGTGCGACGACAAGGGGCGGACCGGGTGATCGACTACACCGCCGGCCCGGTCGCCGCCGCGCTCGACGGTCCGGTGGACACCCTGCTCAACCTCGTTCCGCTGAGCCCGCACGATGCCGCCGCTCTGGCGCCGACGGTCCGGCCGGGCGGACGGATCGTCTCGATCGCCACCCCCGTCGAACCGCCCGCCGACGCCGGGGTGACGGCGATGCACATGGTCGCCCGCAACGACGTGGGGCAGCTGGCAGCGCTCGTGAAGCTCGTCGACGCGGGCGAAGTCACCCTCGACATCAGCGCCTCGTATCCGCTGGCCGAGCTTGCGGACGTCCACCGCCTCAGCGAAGCCGGGCGTATTCGGGGCAAGGTCGTTGTCGTCGTCCCGTAGCGCCGAGGTTTCCTTTTTGATGCCGTATCACTTCCTCGCGGAGACTGCCGAGTTGGCCGACCGGAGCGTTCTCCGAATCACCCCGGAACCCAGTCGTTGGGTACGATCGATCTGAATTACCTATGAGCAGTCGGATGTGCTCCTACAAACACTGGAGGCTCCATGCCAAAGGGCTACTGGGTCAGTGTCTACCGCACCATCAACGACCCCGAGAAGCTGGCTGCCTACAACAAGCTGGCCGGTTCGGCCGTCCGGGCCGGGGGCGGGCGGGTCCTCGCCCGTGACGGTCTGGTCGTCGCATACGACGCCGGAATCGCCGAGCGCACCATCCTGATCGAGTTCGACAGCTTCGAACAGGCCGTCGCGGCCCGTGAGAGCGAGGCCTACCAAGAAGCGCTGGCCGTGCTCTCCGACGCCGTCGAGCGCGACTTCCGCATCATCGAAGGCCTCGACTGACAGCCGGCGACCTGCCCCGCATCCGACTCCGACGAACACCGCGACGGAGAAGAACCACCACACCGCCGGGCAGGCGTGCGACCGGAGTTGAGTGACCGGGGGCTTCCCGGACCAGCTGCCGAGGGGCGGCGGCGCGGCTGTGCCGCAGCGGCAACCTCACGTGAGGCTGGACGACTGCCCTGTCTCTCGTGGGGTTGCCGGTAGAGGGGGCCGTGACCGGCATCGATGCAAGGACAGATGAGACGAGACCGCAGCGGATTCTCAGTCGGATCCACCCACAGGCCGACTGTTGACCATGATCGCGGGTTCACTGCAAACGTAGCTGCTTCGACCAGTCGCCCCGAACACGATAAGCACGGCCATCACCGACCTGCTTCGTTCCACGGGCGACAACGTCCCGATGGTACGGATACTCCTCCGTCACTGCCGCCAGCAGGAACTCCAGGAATCCACCCTCGAACAGGTCCCACTCCCGCATCGAGTGGAACTGGGCAGCGACCGGTCACCGGTCCGGGTCCGGCCCCCGCATCAACCAGAAGAAATGGTCGGCGCACCCGTTGTTACCCCAGTTCAGAAGCCCGCCCTCGGCCGGGAACATCGGATACGGGCACTCGTCGTAGTCCTCGTCCAGGTAGGCCTGGGCCAGGGAGCCCACGTAGCCGTAGGGATCCGTCGTGCCGTAGAGGAATCCCTCGAAGCCGAGCGGCTGCGCGATGTCGGGGCCGGGCGCTGCCGATGGCGTGTAGATGTGCAGCTCGCCTCTGATGCTGACACTCCCGTACCGGTCGACGAACGCCCGGTAGTCCGCAGGCAGTTGGAAACCCATCGCTTCGGGCCCGAGCTCCCACGGCACCGGGACCACGCCGCCCGCAGGCGGTGGCCCGATCACCGTGCCGAGCCGGTCCAGCATCTCCTCGATGTCCACGTCCGCTCCCGTCAGCCGCCTGGTCTCGCCAAAAACTATCCGTGTCCGGTGACATCGGAGGCGATGAGGCCCAGAGAGAACGACAACCGCAGGTGGGACGAGACAGGCAACAGCCGGGCGGAAATTAAATCGCTTGGCGGCGTCGGAGGGTGGTTGCTAACGTACGGGTCACCGTGACAGGACGCGAGGAGGTGAACACCCATGAGAGTTGGACCAAGGTGGGTGCTCCCCCTTTTCCTCACGGTGTGCGGCTGATCGAGTCGCTGTCGGGAGCGCCCTGCTGTGCAGGTACTTCCGAGAGGTGACAGCCATGAATACTGTGATGATCAACCGGGTCGACGAGGCCGAGTGGCAGGCGGTGGCGGACGAGCAGATCGTCGGCCACGGCGATGTCTCGTACCGGCCCGACGGCCGACTCTTCGTCAGCATCGACGTCTGGCAGGACGAGGCGTTCGACCCGCTCGCCGAGGCGATGCTGGGGGAGCTGCCGACTGCCGTGCTGCACACCCTGGTCGGCGGCGAGGATGCCGAACTGACGGCCCGTTGGGAGCGTGCCGGGTTCGCCGTGGAGCGGCGTGAGTGGGAGTACCTCCTGCCCACCCGTGCGGCGGTTGCCGGTCCGGTGCCGGAGGGGGTGACGATCCTGCCTGCCGGGACGGCCGACGAGGGGCTGCTGCGCGAGCTCGACCGGACGGTGCGGGCTCAGGTCGAGGTGGCGGTCGGCTGGCACACCATGCCCGCCGAGCTCCGGCCCCACCCTGCGGGGGACACGCTGATCGATCCCTCGCTGTATGCCGTCGCCGTGGTGGACGGGCAGTACGGCGGGCTGATCCGGGTGGTGTCGCGGGGCAACCGCGCCCGGATCGGGCTGCTCGCCGTGCGCGCCGAATGCCGACGGCGGGGTGCCGGGCAGGCCCTGCTCGGGCATACGCTGGCCGTCCTGGACGAGGCCGGCATCGGCACCGCGTGGACCGAGATCGACCAGGCCAACACCGCCGCCACCGCCCTGTTCGAGCGCTTCGGCGCCCGGCGCACGGGCCATCTCGCCGAACTGGTGCGCCGCCCGCACTGACCTCGGCGCCGACCACCCCACTTCGCTTCACCGACTCGAGAGACGAGAAACCTTGCCGCGTATCGCCAAAGGCCTGGAAATCGAGGGCACCGTACTGGAGTGCCTGCGCAACGCCACCTTCAAGGTGGAGCTGCAGAACGGCCACCAGGTGCTTGCCCACATCAGTGGGAAGATCCGCAAGAACTACATCAAGATCCTCCCGTTCGACCGCGTCCTGGTCGAGGTCAGCCCGTACGACCTGACTCGCGGCCGGATCCTGTTCCGCTACCGCAACTGATCCGGCGAAAGGGCCGACGGCCGCCGTCGGTGTGCGAAGGCGCACATCGCGGCGGCGGCCGTTGCCCCCGCGCCCGGCGGAGTGACAGAGTGCCGGGCATGGAAGAGTCGCAGGTCAGGACGGGGACGCGGGGCACGCGCCCGGAGACGGTGTTCGACTGGGTGGACGCGGCGGCCGCCGACCGGGAGGCCGCCGGGCTGACCAGGCGGCTGCGCAGCCGCACCGCCGAGGACGACGTGCTCGACCTGGCGTCCAACGACTACCTGGGCCTGACCAGGCACCCGGCCGTCACGGGAGCCGCCGCCGCGGCCGCGCAGCGCTGGGGCGGCGGCTCCACCGGCTCCCGCCTGGTCACCGGCACCACCGAGGCGCACACCGAACTGGAGCGGGAGCTCGCCGAGTTCTGCGGCTACGAGGCGGCCCTGGTGTTCTCCTCGGGCTACACCGCCAACCTCGCCGTGCTCACCGCGCTCGCCGGGCCGGACACCCTGATCGTCTCCGACGCCCACAACCACGCCTCGCTGATCGACGGCTGCCGCCTCGCCAAGGGCCAGGTCGCCCGGGCCGCGCACTGCGACCCGCGGTCCGTCCGGGCGGCGCTCGCCGACCGGACGCAGCCGCGCGCCCTGGTGGTCACCGACTCGGTGTTCTCGGTCGACGGCAACGCCGCACCGCTCGCCCAGCACCTGGCCGCCGCCCGCGAGTTCGGGGCCGCCCTGGTCCTCGACGATGCACACGGCCTGGGCGTGCTCGGCCCCGGCGGCGCGGGCGCCGGAGCCGCCGCGGGAATCGCCGGACAGCCCGACGTGGTCGCCACCGCGACGCTCTCCAAGTCGCTCGGCTCGCAGGGCGGCGTGGTGCTCGGCCCCGAGCGGGTGATCCGCCACCTGATCTCCGCCGCCCGCACCTTCATCTTCGACACCGGCCTCAACCCGGCCGCCGTCGGCGCCGCGCTCGGCGCGCTGCGCCTCCTGCGCGCCGAGCCCGGCCGGGCCGCCGACGCGCTCCGGGTGGCCCGCGAACTCTCCACCCGGCTCGGCGAGTTCGGCCTCGACACCACCGCACCCGACGGCGCGGTGGTGTCGGTGCGGGCCGACGACCCGGAGCACGCGGTGCGCTGGGCCGCCGCCTGCCGCGACGAAGGGCTCGCGGTCGGCTGCTTCCGGCCCCCGTCCGTCCCCGACGGCGTGCCCCGGCTGCGGCTGACCGCCCGCGCCGACCTGACCGACGATCAGATCGCTTTCGCGGTCGGTGTGGTGGTCAAGACCCGGTAGCGGGTCGAGCGGTTCGATCGGCTCAGCCGAAGACAACCTGGTCGACCGTCCAGAACGCCGAGTTGGTGCCGGTGTAGCGGAACTGGAAGCGCGCCGTGGACGCGCCCGCCGGCACCGTGACCGACAGGTGCTCGACGGTGTTCAGGTCGGCCCGGTAGGACTTCACCAGCTGCGGGGCTCCGTTGTCGAACACTACGTACACGTCGCCGGTCTGCGGGCCGTCGATCTTGTAGTCGGTGGCGAAGGACAGCGTGCCGCGGCGCAGGCCGGCCACCGGGTAGGCGGGGGAGATCAGCGTCGAGTCGAACTGGCCGGCGCCGTGCGCCTTGTCGTCCCACTCGTCGGAGTCGGCGACCGCGAAGACGTTGCGGGCCCGGACGTTGGTCTCCCGGCTCTGGGCGAGCTGCGCGGCCGTCCAGAACTCGTCGGTGGCGAACGCCCAGCCGCGCCACTCGGTGACGCCGCCGGACGGCATCCGTGAGTTGTCGATCGACCAGCCGGCCGGCGGGGTGTGGGTGAAGCCCTTGACGGTGGAGCCGATGCCGGTCTCGTCCACCCGGGTCTGCAGGCTGGGGCGCAGCGCGTCGAACGCGTCCGGGACGATCTCGTCCACGGGGGTGCCGTCCAGGCCCCAGGCCGGGTCGATGGCCACGCCCTCGTGCTTGAGCACGGTCGGCGCGATGTCCACCGGCTTGACGTCGTAGCGGCGGGCGCCGGCCTGGTAGCCCTGGCCGTTGAGCACCATCCAGGTCTGGCGCTCGTTGGCGGAGTTGCCGCCGTGGCCGCCCGCGTCGGTGTGGCCGTGGTCGGTGGTGACGACCACCAGCCAGTCCTCCGAGGCGTACGTGGGGCGGGACTTGAGGCCGGTCAGCACCTGGCCGACCAGCCCGTCGACGGTGTGCAGCGCCGACATGTACTGGGTGCTCGCGCCGCCGTAGCTGTGGCCGGCCTCGTCCACCTCGTCGAAGTGCAGGAACACCGAGTCCGGGTTGCCGTGGGCGAGGAAGTCGGCGGCGTCGGAGGCGGTCTTCGGGTCGTTCTCGCTCTCCGGGATCCGCAGGTCGGCCTTGCCGTTGAAGGACGTTCGCGGTGATGGGGTTCCAGGAACCGATCACCAGCGTGGAGTTGCCCGGGTCCGCGGTCTCCAGCCGGCTCGCGTAGTCCGGGTACAGGTCGAAGCGCGCGCCCGTGAACGCGTTGTCCAGCGCCTTGTGCTTGTCCGGCCAGACACCGGTCGCGATCGTCGACCAGCCCGGGCCGGAGAGGGTGGGCGCCAGCGGGTTCGCGTACAGGTTGGAGGTCGCGGTGGTGCCCGAGGCCATCAGCACCTTCAGGTTCGGCGCATCGGCGGTCACCAGCTTGTCGTACCGGGTGCCGTCGATGCCGATCACCAGCGTCTTGGCCTGCTTGGTGCCGTTCGGCAGACCGTTGTAGGAGGTGGGGGCGGCCGACGCGGCGGTGCCGGCGATCGGCAGCAGGGCGGCCGCGACGGCGATCGAAAGAGCAGGAGCAGTACGGGAGTTGCGCACGAGGTCTCCCAACGGGGAAGCGGCGGGGTGCGGTTGCACCGGCAGACCGAGGATGGGGTGGCGGGGCGAGCGTGACCCCCCTCCGAGTCCACGATTGTATGAACAAGTGTCAAAATTCAGTCCAGACCAGTTATTTGTTCGTTATGGTTCGTGGGCTGTTGAACAGCTCAGGCCTTAGGCTGGACGGGTGAACCACGGCACCCACGGCACGCCCCTCGCCCCCGCCAGGTACGGCGTCCCCGAGCACGGGCGGGTGCCGAAGTACTACCTGGTCAAGGCCCAGATGGAGGAGCTGCTGGACGCGTTGGGCCCGGGCGGCCGGCTCCCCACCGAGGCGGCGCTGGCCGAGCGGTACGGCGTCGCCCGGGCCACCCTCCGGCAGGCGCTGCGCGACCTGCTGCTGGAGGGCCGGCTGCGGCGTCAGGGGCGGGGCACCGTGGTGGCCGGCGCCAAGATCGAGCAGCCGCTGTCGCTCGCCAGTTACACCGAGGGCGTCACCCGCCAGGGCCTGCGCCCCGGCCGCACGCTGATCGCCCTCGACCGGCAGAGCGCCGAACCGGCGCTCGCCGAACGCCTGGCCGTCGCCCCGGGGGAGATGCTCTGGCACCTGGAGCGCGTCCTGCGCGCCGACGAGGAGCGCGTCGGCCTGGAATCCACCTACCTGCCGGTCGCCCGAGTCCCCGACCTGGACCGGGAGTTCGACCCCGCCGGCTCGCTGTACGCGCACCTGCACGCCCGCGGCATCCGGCTGGCCGGCGCGGAGGAGCGGATCGAGACCGTGCTCGCCACTCCGCGCGAAGCCCTGCTGATCGGCACCCCGCCCGCTCTGCCGATGCTGCTGCTGCACCGCCGCAGCCGCGACGACGCCGGTCGGCCGCTGGAGCTCGTCCGCACGCTCTACCGCGGCGACCGCTTCAGCTTCACGCTCGACCTGGCCGCGCCGACCACGGTCTGACGGATGTCGCTCCGGCCCGGCCGCACCCGCCCGAACTGATGGTGCGTCAACTCCGCGACGAGTCTTGACCGTGTCCGGCCGGCGCTCTAGCTTCCAGGAACGGTAAGGAAGACTTCCTAACGGTTGGGAGCTGCTGATGGTCATGCCCAGGAGACCGGCCCGACGCACCGCCCTCGGCGCGCTGCTCGCCGCCGCGCTCACCGCCGCCCCGCTGGCTCTCGGCGCCGGCCCCGCGCAGGCCGCCGCCACCGGCCTGATCCGCGTCGACCAGGCCGGGTTCCTGCCCGGCGAGACCAAACAGGCCTATCTGATGACCAGCGCCGCGGTCTCCTCCGCGAGCTGGAGCGTGCTCGACTCCACCGGCGCCACCGTCAGGACGGGCGCCGTCGGCGCCACCAGCCTCGGCTCGTGGAACAGCGCGTACCCGGCCGTCTACCCGATCACCCTGGCCGGTCTGACCGCGCCCGGCACCTACCGCCTGGTGGTCGCCGGCGGCGTCAGCGCCACCTCGCCGACCTTCAAGGTCGCCGACCCGGCCGCGCTGTACGGCAAGTTCGTCGCCGACGGCGTCACCTTCTTCCAGACCCAGCGCGACGGCAGCGACACCGTCTCCGGCCCGCTCGGCCGCAAACCCGCCCACCTGAACGACGCCACCGCGAACGTCTACGCCGTGCCCTCGTTCCAGAGCGGCGGCTCCGACGTCATCACCAACAGCGACCTGTCGAGGATCGCCGGGCCGGTGAACGTCAGCGGCGGCTGGTCCGACGCCGGCGACTACCTGAAGTTCACCCACACCACCGCCTACGCCGACGCCGTCCTGCTCGCCGCCCAGCGCGCCCTGGGCAGCGCCGCGCCCGCCGCTCTCGGTGCGGAGGCGCAGTTCGGCGCGGCCTGGCTGAACCGGATGTGGGACCAGTCGAGCAAGACCCTGTACCTCCAGGTCGGCATCGGCTCCGGCAACGCGAGCGGCAGCTTCGTCGGCGACCACGACCTGTGGCGACTGCCCGAGAGGGACGACGGCGACACCGCCTCCGCCGACCGGTACGCCGCCGCCCACCGCCCGGTGTTCCGGGCCAACACGCCGGGCGGGCAGGTGAGCCCCAACCTGGCCGGGCGGGTCTCCGCCGCGTTCGCGCTCGCCGCGCAGGTGAACGCCGCCGCCGACCCCGCGCAGGCGCAGGCCTACTACCAGGCCGCCGCCTCGCTGTACGCGCTGGCCAACACCTCGGCCCCGCCGAACCCGCTCACCACCGCCGTCCCCAACGACTACTACCCCGAGTCCACCTGGCGCGACGACATGGAGTTCGGCGGCGCGGAACTCGCCCTCGCCGCCCAACAGTTGGGCCGGAACGCCACCCCGTACCTGACGGCCGCCGCCACCTGGGCCAAGGGCTACCTGGCCAACGACAAGGGCGACACCTTCAACCTGTACGACACCAGCGCGCTCGCCCACGCCGACCTGATCCGGGCCATCGCCGCCGCCGGCAACCCCGGCGGACTGGCCGTCACCGCCGCCGACCTGGTCGCCGACCTCAAGCGGCAGACCAAGGTCGGCGCCGACCGCGCCGCCGCCGACATCTTCCACGCCGGCGGCACCTACACCGACTTCGACGCCGACTCGCACAGCTTCGGCCTGCTCGCCACCGAGGCGCTCTACAAGCAGGCCAGCGGCGACACCTCGTTCGACAACTACGCCACCCAGCAGCGCAACTGGCTGTTCGGCGCGAACCCGTGGGGCACCAGTTTCATGGTCGGCGAAGGCACCACCTTCCCGCACTGCATCCAGCACCAGGTCGCCAACATCAACGGCTCCACCGACGGGACGGGCGCCATCCCGATCGGCGCCGTGGTCAACGGACCCAACGCCGCCGGCATCTTCAGCGGCGGGCTGGGCAGCTACCAGACCGGCATGAAGGCCTGCCCGCCCGCCGGCGCCGACCCGTACAGCGCCTTCACCGGACACAGCAGCCGGTACGTGGACGACGTGCGCTCCTGGCAGACCTCCGAGCCGGCCATCGACATGACCGGCTCGGCGATCATCGGCGCCGCCCTCCAGCAGGCGGTCAACGGGCCGACCAGCCCGCCCGCCGACGACTTCTCACTGACCGTCGGCCCCGCGGCCGGCAGCACCGCCCCGGGCGGCGCCGCCACCGCGACGCTCACCACCGCCGTCGCCTCGGGCGCCGCCCAGCAGATCGCGCTGACCGCCGCCGGCGCACCCGCCGGCGTCACCGTCGCGTTCGCACCGAGCACCGTCACCGCCAGCGGCAGCGCCACCCTCACCGCCACCGTCGCCGCGGGCACCGCCGCCGGCAGCTACCCGATCACCGTCACCGGCACCGCCCCGGGCGGCAGCCACAGCGCCACCTACACGCTCACCGTCGTTGCCCCGGGCGGCAGTTGCACTGCGGCCCAGCTGCTCGGCAACCCCGGCTTCGAGGACGCCTCCGCCGCGCCGTGGACCCAGACCTCCACTCTCGGCTTCCAGCCGATCACCGCCGCCACCGGCGCCGAACCCGCGCACAGCGGCAGCAGGATCGCCTGGTTGAACGGCAACTCCACGGCCGGCACCGACACCGTCGCCCAGAGCGTCGCCCTGCCCGCCGGCTGCGCCGCCACCCTCTCCTACTGGCTGCACGTCGACTCCACGGAGAATACGACCACCGCCACGCCCGACACCCTGAAGGTCCAACTCCTGGACGCCGGCGGCACGGTGCTCACCACCCTCGCCACCCATTCCAACCTCGACAAGGGCGCCGGCTTCACCCGCCGCACCGCCGATCTGTCCGCCTGGGCCGGACGCACTGTCACCCTGAAGTTCACCGGCACCGAGACCGCCGCCAACGGCGGCACCACCGACTTCGTGGTGGACGACACCGCCGTCGACGTCGCCACCTCCAACACCGCACCCTCCGGCGGAAGTTACGAGGCCGAGGCGGCGGCCAACGCGCTGACCGGACGGGCCGCCGTCGTGGCCTGCGCGGCCTGTTCCGGCGGCAGCCGGGTCGGGTACCTCGGCACCGTCACCGCCGGAACGGGCACGCTCGTCTTCCACGGCGTCACCGTCGCCACCGCCGGGACGTACCAGGTGCAGATCGCCTACACCAACGGCTCGGCCGGCGCCCGGACCGCCGAACTGTCTGTCAACAGCGGGCCGGTGCAGAGCGTGGCATTCGCCCCGACCGGGGCCTTCACCACGCCCGGCACCGTCACGGTGGCGCTCGCGCTGGCGGCCGGCAGCAACACCCTCACGGTCGCCAACCCCTCCGGGGCCGCGCCCGACCTGGATCGGCTGGTGGTGCCCGGCACCCCCGGCTGACGACGTCCACGACCGTCCCGGCCGACCGGCGGGTCAGGCCGGGATGGTGTAACTGTCGCCGTACACCTTCCAGTTCAGCGGGGGTCGCAGGTCGAGGTTGCCGGCCTGGAGGAAGACTCGCTGCTCGGTGTCGATCCTGGACGTGTTGCGGTTCGGGTTGCCGGCCAGCATGTAGGCCTTGCGGGCGTCCAGGAAGGCGTTCAGGTAGGTGGTCTCGTTGCCGCCCTTGACCGGCGTCGTCGCCTTGGCCAGTGCGGCCGTGCGGATGGTGGCGAAGCCGCGCGGGCCGTGCACCACGATCGCGTCGTAGTACGCGAACTGGCCGAGCGCGTGCAGCCCGTCCGCCTTGGCCTGCGTCACCGCCGGGGTGAAGTACTGGCGGTCGCGCTCCTCGTTCTGGGCCTGCTGGAGCAGCGGGTCCGCGGCGGCCCGCTGCCAGTCGCCGACGAACGTCGGGTCGAGGCCCTGGTGCGAGGCGCTGCCGTCGAGCATGGCCAGCGCTGGCAGGTACTTGGCCAGGATGTTGCCCGGCTTCAGCTGGGTGTAGCGGGTGATCACGTCGGCCAGGTCGCCGGTGCCGGAGCAGAAGCCGATGATTCCGGCGGTGTAGCCGTGGCCGTCGCCGATGTCCTCGATGTACGGGTACTGGGAGCGCCAGTCCAGGGTGGAGTTCTCGGCGCTGGAGACCAGTTGCTGCGCGTACTCCTTCCACTTCGGGTCGGTGAGGTCCGGCCGCGGGGCGGTGGTGGTAGTGGCGGCGGGGGCGGCCGAGGCGGTGCTGCGCGTCGAGGTCGGGGTCGAGGTCGGGGTCGGGCTCGGGCTCGGGGTCGGCGAGGATTTGGCCGCGATGCGCGACGCGCCGGCGGCGGTGTCCGCCGGGGAGGTGCCGGTGCCGGGTTCCGTGCCGGTCGGGCCCGCCGGGAGCGTGGCGGCGGTCGGTGCGGACGGCGACGGGGAGGAGGTCGGCGAACTCGTCGCTGCGCCGGGGAAGTCGGACACGGCGACGGATATCGGCGGTGGAGCCGCGGCCCCGTGCCGCCGGGTGGCGGCGCCGCCCTGGGGGCTTGCGGCGGTGAGGCCCGCGGTCACTGCCGCGGCCACCCCCACCGCCAGCGCCACCTGGACGGGGCGCGGCCGTCTGCCGCTGCTGCTTGCTCCGCTCTGCATGGATTCGGCTCCGCTTTCTGTCGGGTACCGCCCCGCCCGGGGGAGCGGGGCGACGGCCGGCCGGACCGGCGGCCACCGCATGCTCGGAGCTTCCACTCGCCGGTACGGGGCGTCCGGATCCGGACCGGGCCCTGACGCTACCTCAGAAACGGAACCGCGTCCTCCCGAACGGCCCATGCCGCGCCCCGCGTGTTCGGACCGCCCGGGTGGGGCCCGGCGGTGCGGAGCCTCGACGGGCAAAGTAGCGGCGCGCGCCCGGATCGCCGCCGTCGCCGCCCTGCGGCGGCAGCCCACCCTGGCCCGCCCCTACCGGGTGTGACTCCACCCCCTGCCGTCCGCCGTAGCCGCCGGCGGTCCACGGCTGCGCGGTCCGGGCCGACCCCGGCATCCGGAGTTCGTGGCGGCTCAGCAGGTGCCGGTCTCCCCGGCGAACCCTGACGGGCCGCCGGGTGCCCCACGGCCCCAGGTCCGGTCGAAGGGCGGGGCAAACGGAGGGACCGGAGCGGCAAAGCGGGTGCCAACGGGGCGTCAGGGGTAGCCCTGCTGCGGGGCAAGGATCACCCTTGTCCGGCCCTTGTGGGGTTGGCGAGGGCATGTCGCAAGGGTCTCCGGTGGATCTAGCGTCCTGCCGCCGAGCCGAAACCGGCCGGGACACCACACCCCATCGGTGTCACCGGCCGTCCCCCATCAACCCCGGCTCGGTGGGAGGAATACCCGATGAACCGCAAGACCGCCTTGGCGGCAGCTGTTGCGGCCGCCCTCACCCTGGGCACCGCCGCGATGGCCACCTCGCAGAGCGTCGCGCAGGCCAGCGCCACCACGCAGCCCGGCGCCGGGTTCCAGGCGATGAGCACCACGGGCCGGCTGGCGGCCCTCGACCAGGCCGGCAAGGAGGCCGCCGCGACGGCGAAGGCGCTGGGCCTCGGCCCGGACGAGCGCCTGGTGGCCAAGGACGTGCTGGTCGACAACGACGGCGCGCGGCACGTCCGTTACGACCGCACCTACCGCGGCCTGCCGGTGGTCGGCGGCGACCTGGTCGTCCACCGCGCCGCGAACGGGAAGATCACGGCCACCAGCTGGGCGCACGACGGCGCGCTGAAGGTCGCCGGGGTGACGCCCAAGCTGACCGCCGGCGACGCCTCCGCGAGCGCCGAGCGCGGCGCCAAGCACGTCAAGCAGGCCCGCACCACCAACCTGGACAGCAGCCAGCTGGTGGTCTGGGCGTTCGGCAAGGTCCCGGTGCTGGCGTACCGCACCACCGTCACCGGCGCGGGCGAGGCCGGCGCGAACACCCGCGAGGCCGTGCTGGTCGACGCGGCCAGCGGCGCCGTCCTCGACACCTACGAAGTCAACCCGGAGATCTCCGGCACCGGCAACGGCGTCAACGTCGGCCAGGTCACCCTGGAGACCAGCCAGGGCGGCAGCGGCTACACGCTGACCGACGCGCTGCACGGCTCCACGGTGGTCTACGACTCGTACAACAGCCCGCAGTCCAACCCCGCGCAGAACGCCCGGACCTTCAGCAAGTCCACCAACTCCTGGGGCAACGGCTCCACTTCGAGCCGCGAGAGCGCCGCCGTGGACGCCTCCTACGGCCTCGCCAAGACCTGGGACTTCTACAAGAACACCTTCAACCGCAGCGGCATCCGCAACGACGGCCGCGGCGCGCCGGCGTACGTGCACGTGGACAACCAGCTGCTGAACGCGTTCTACGACGACAGCTGCTTCTGCATGTCCTTCGGCGACGGCTCCTCGCAGAACAACAACACGCCGCTGCCCGCGCTCGACGTCTCCGGCCACGAGATGAGCCACGGCGTCACCGCCGCCACCGCCAACCTGAACTACTCCGGCGAGTCCGGCGGCCTGAACGAGGCCACCTCCGACATCTTCGGCAGCATGGTCGAGTTCTACGCCAACAACAGCACCGACGCCGGTGACTACTACATCGGCGAGAAGCTCAACATGGGCAACGGCTACCTGCGCCGGATGGACAACCCGGCCGCCGACGGCAACTCGCTGTCCTGCTACAGCAGCCGGGCCGGCCAGGTGGACGTGCACTACTCCTCCGGCATCGCCAACCACTTCTTCTACCTGACCGCCGAAGGCACCGGCGCCAAGACCATCGGTGGCCTGCCGCACAACGGCACGCCCTGCAACGGCGACAGCTTCGGCGGCATCGGCAAGGACAAGGCCGCGGCGATCTGGTACCGCGCGCTGACCACCTACATGACCTCCACCACCAACTACTCCTCG
>NZ_BMRI01000025.1:537-741 GCF_014648555.1 Kitasatospora griseola | reverse complement strand
CTGCAGGCCGCCGCCGACCTGTACGGCGCCAACTCGCAGGAGCGGTACATCGTCTCCAAGGCGTGGGCCGCCGTCTCCATCGGCACCGCCCTGCCCGACCCGGGCGGCAGCACCTCCTCCCCGAGCCCGTCCCCGTCCGGCTCGCCCACCGGCAACCCGAACCCCGGGAACGCGCTGGTCAACGGCGGCTTCGAGCAGGGCGCC
>NZ_BMRI01000025.1:0-486 GCF_014648555.1 Kitasatospora griseola | reverse complement strand
CCAACGACATCACCAACTCCAACCAGCAGACCCCGCACGGCGGTTCCTGGTACGCGTGGATGATGGGCTACGGCTCCGCCAACACCGAGACGCTCGCCCAGAACAACATCGCGGTGCCCGCCGCCGGCAGCCCCAAGCTCACCTTCTGGCTGAAGGTCACCACCTCGGAGACCGGCACCACCGCGTACGACACCCTGAAGGTCACCGTCAACGGCGCCACCGTGGCGACCTACTCCAACGCCAACGCCAGCGCCGGCTACGTCCAGAAGACGGTGGACCTCAGCGCCTATCGCGGCCAGACCGTCAACCTCCAGTTCGTCGGCCAGGAGGACGCCTACCTGGCGACCACCTTCCTGCTCGACGACGTCTCCGTCGGCTGACCCGGCGTCCCGCCCGATCGGCCAGTCTTAGAGGGCGGTAAGTGACGTGATGTCGGTTTCGTCGTCACCGGAACGTGTAGCGCCGTTGCATCTGCGCTGATCGGTG
>NZ_BMRI01000024.1:84635-100396 GCF_014648555.1 Kitasatospora griseola | reverse complement strand
CCGAAAAGCGAATCCGCCGCAATCTCCGAAAACGCGCACAGCAAATACGAACGGAGACGCGAAAAGGACGCGACCCGGCACGGATCAACTGGGTGGTTCTTGGGGATTGGCCGCCCCGGGACCGTCCACGCAGACACGTGCTCGGTGCTCCCTGTCAGGCAACTCGAAGAACTCTACACACCTGCGGGCTCGGGTTCAAGGGCCACCTGGAAGACCAGCACGGCGACGTCGTCGTCGTGCTCCGCGGTGACGCCGAGGGCGCGGAGCAGGCGGGCGCAGACGATGTCGGGGGCGGCGACGGGGCCGGTGAGGGTGCGGGCGAGGTGGTCGATGCCCTGGTCGATGTCCTGGTCGCGGCGTTCGACCAGGCCGTCGGTGTAGAGGACGCCGGTGGTGCCGGGGAGCAGGCGGAGGGTGTGGGAGAGGTGGCCGGCGCCGCCGGTGCCGAGGGGTGGGCCGTTCTGTTCCTCGCCGTGCAGGACGGTGCCGTCGGGGGCGCGGAGCAGGAGGGGGAGGTGGCCGGCGGAGGCGTAGACGAGGGTGGTGGTGGCGGGGTCCCAGACGGCGTAGGTGCAGGTGGCGATCTGGTTGGCGTCGATCTCCATGGCGAGGCCGTCGAGCAGGGTCATCACTTCGTGCGGCGGGAGGTCGAGGCGGGCGTAGGCGCGGACGGCGGTGCGGAGCTGGCCCATGACGGCGGCGGCGCGCAGTCCGCGGCCCATGACGTCGCCGATGACGAGGGCGGTGCGTCCGCCGCCGAGGGCGATGACGTCGTACCAGTCGCCGCCCACGGCGGCGTCGGCTCCGCCGGGCAGGTAGGTGGCGGCGACGCGGAGGTCGGCGGGCTGTTCGAGTTTCTGCGGGAGCAGGCTGTGCTGGAGGGTGACGGCGGCTTCGCGTTGACGGCGTTCGGCGTCCCGGAGGCGGCCGGCGGCCTGGACCTGGTCGGTGACTTCGGTGGCGAAGATCAGGACGCCGGTGGGGGTGGTGTGTTCGTCGGGGCCGAGCGGGACGCAGGCGATGTTGTAGTGGCGGTTGCCGCCGAGGCCGAGGATGCAGCGGGATTTGACGCTGCGGGCGCGGCCGCTGCGCAGGACCTGGTCGAGCAGGGGGAGCACGCCGAGCGCGGTGAGTTCGGGGAGGGCTTCGGCGGCGGGGCGGCCGGGGGTGCGGGTGCCGAACAGGTCGCGGTAGGCGCGGTTGGCGTAGCCGAGCAGGTGGTGGGGGCCGTGGGTGAGGGCGACGGGGGCGGGGAGGCGGCGCAGGACGTCGTGGAGGTCGTAGAGCTGTTCGGGGTCGCGGGCGTCGGGGCCGGAGGTGGCGGGGTCGCGCTGGCCGGGGACGGTGACGGGTTCGTCCGTGACGGCGGGGGCGGTCCGTCGAGCGGCTCCGGTGAGCCGGGCGCTCCAGCGCATGAGGTTCAACGTCGGCCGCTTCCTCGGGCAAGTGATGTGGGGTGGTGCCTGCTTACGGGTCGATTCCGGTGCGATCATCACATTGCGTACACATGACGGTACGTGGCGTGATGGACCGATCCTGTCAGGCTCCGGGGTGATTCCGGAAGTCGGGCCCCCGGTACGGCGCGTTCCGACAGGTGTGCGCCGGGGGTGCGCTTCGGTACGGCCGGCGTGGGGTGTCGGAGCCGGTCGGAGGTCGGAGTCGATCGGAGGTCGGGCCGGTCAGTTGCCGGGGCCGTTGGTGGACCCGGACTCGAACCCCGACTCGAACTCGGCGCGGGGGTGCTCGATGGTGCCGAGCGAGACCACCTCGCGCGGGAACAGTCCGCCGAACAGCCAGTCCATCAGGACCCGGACCCGGCGCTCCCGGCTGGGCAGGCGGCGCAGCTGGCGGGCCCGGTGCAGCCACCAGGCGCGCCGGCCGGTGAGGCGGGCGCCGCGCCTGGTGTGGGCGACGGCCCGGCGCAGGCCGAGCGAGGTGGAGCAGGCGGGGTCGCCCGGCCGGTAGGCGGTGAGGGGTTGGCCGGCCAGTTCGGCGGCCAGGTTCTCGGCGAGCAGCTTGGCCTGGGCGAGGGCGTGCTGGGCGTTGGGGGCGCAGGGTTGGCCGCCCTGGTCGGGGACGGCGGTGCAGTCGCCGGCGGCCCAGGCGTCGGCGAGGGGGGTGCCGTCGGGGTTGGCGATCCGGAGGGTGGGCAGGCAGGTGATCCGGCCGGCGTGGTCCAGCGGGAGGTCGGTGAGGGCGAGGACGGGGGCGGGGCGGATTCCGGCCGTCCAGACCAGGGTGCGGGCGGCGAACCGGCCGCCGTCGGAGAGCACCATGACCTGGTCCACGGCGGATTCCAGGGTGGTGGAGAGCCGGACGTCGATGTTGCGTTCGCGCAGTTCGGCGAGGGTGTGGGTGGCGAGTTCGGGGATCTCCTCGCTGAGGATGCGGTCGGTGGCCTCGACCAGGACCCAGCGCAGGTCGTCGGGGGTCAGGTTGTGGAAGCCCTTGGTGGCGGTGCGGGCCATGTCCTCAAGTTCGGCGAGGGCGCCGACGCCCGCGTAGCCGGCGCCGACGAAGACGAAGGTGAGGGCGGCCTGGCGGAGTGCGGGGTCGCGGGTGGAGGAGGCGAGGTCGAGCTGTTCCAGGACGTGGTTGCGCAGGGCGACGGCCTCGCCGACGGTGGCGAAGCCCATGCCGTGCTCGGCGAGGCCGGGAACGGGGGCGGTGCGGGAGATCGCGCCGGGGGCCATCACCAGGACGTCGTAGGGGACTTCGGTGGGCAGCCGGAGTTCGCCGCGCGGGGCGGCGTCCACCCAGGCGGTGCGGGTGGCGTGGTCGATCCTGGTGACGCGGGCGGTGAGCACCCGGCAGTCGGGGAGCGCGGTGCGCAGCGGGACGACCACGTGCCGGGGGTCGATGGAGCCGGCGGCGACCTCGGCCAGCAGTGGCTGGAAGGTGAGGTACGGCTGGGGTTCGACGATCGTGAGGTCGATCCGACGGTCCCTCAACCGGGGTCGCAGCAGCTGCTGGAGGCGCAGCGCGGCGCTCAGTCCGGCGCAGCCGCCGCCGATGATCAGGATCCGAATGGGGCACCTCCGGCCGGCCCTAGGGCTGTGACCCGTTTCACGTTCCCCCTATGACGCACCGGGCGGAGGGGTCTTGTCCACAGTCCGGGCCGGATCGGTCCGAATCCGCTCGGCGGAAGGGCTGTTGACGGGTGGGTGGGCGGTCCGGCGGTCGGGGCGGGAGGGGTTTTGTCCGGACTCGGGGCGGGATCGGCCCGTCCGGGTCGACGGGTGGTCCACTTCTGCGGCGAACTTCCTTGAACTATGGTCGGATTGTGGTTCGGACCGCCGATGGTGCCGGTCCATGTACCTGCGAGCCCGGTGGCATCGGTGCGACTGCCCGGGAGCCATCCGGGGAAGGTAGTGCGCGGACGTCGGACCGACCGGTGTCGACAGCGCACACCAGGGGGCGCAGTGACCGTTCGGGTGCCCGGGACGGGGTGCCTCGGGGGAGGTTGGCATGTCGGAGCAGGAGCAGTTGGCCGAGCGGTCGCCGGGTGCGGCGTTCGGAAGGTCCCCGGTGGACGTGGTGCCGGAGCAGCGCGGCCCGGGCGACCGGGAGCGTTTCGCGTTCCCGCAGGGTGAGCGCCCGGGCGAGGCCGGCCGGGGCGCGGGTTCGCGGCTGCGGGTGGACGCGCGCCGGAATCTGGAGAGCGTGCTGCGGGCCGCGCGCGAGGTGTTCGGCGAACTCGGTTACGGGGCGCCGATGGAGGAGGTCGCCCGCCGTGCCGGGGTGGGTGTCGGCACGGTGTACCGGCGCTTCCCCAGTAAGGAGGTGCTGGTCCAGCGGATCGCCGCCGAGGAGGTGTCCTGGCTGACTGCGCAGGCCCGGGAGTCGCTGTACGGCGGGCTGAACGGGCCGTGGGACGCGCTGGCCGGCTTCCTGCAGCGGGCCGCCGCCTCGGGCGCTGGCCGGCTGCTGCCGCCGGAGGCGTTCCGGTACGCGGAGGAGATCGGCCGGGTGCCGGAGCAGCGTGGCGCCGAGCTGCGGGCGTTCGCCGGGGTGCCGGTGGCCGACGGCGAGCAGAGCGCGGATCCGCGGCTGCTGCTGCAGCTGGTGGCGGCGCTGGTGGCCCGGGCGGGTGCGGCGGGCGAGTTGCGGCCGGGGGTGACGGTGTCCGACGTGGTGCTGGTGCTGACGGCGGCGGTGCCGGTGCACGCGTCGGCGGCGTTCGCGGCCGAGGACGGCGGTGAGGGCAGTGCCGGGAGCCGGCTGCTGCAGATCCTGTTGCAGGGGCTGCGCTCGGTCTGAACCAATCGTGCGGGTCGGGCCGTTGGCGGTCGGTCGGGCGGGGCCAGCCCGGCCGGTGGCCGTGGCGCACCGTTCGGGTGACGGGAGCCGCCGGGCGCGCAGCGTCGGGCGGACGGCGCGCGGAACTGTCCGGGTACGCGCGGCACTTGCGCCGTCGTGTCCCCGAACACCTCGGCGAGCGGCGGCACGGAAGAGTGGGTCCGGGTCCGGGCGGCTACCGGTGGTCGCTGCGCTATGCCATTCTTTGCCCGTGGTTGGAGCCATTGTCCCGTTGCGTACCGTGATCGCCGTCGACTTCGAGAAGCGGCCCGTGTCGCGTGCCGTGCGACAGGGCGGTGCCAGGTGAGTCCGGAGGAGCAGGGCGAGGCCGGGGAGTTCGGTTCCGGGCTGGGTGCACAGGTCCCGGACCAGAGCGGAAGCCCCGCCCGGGAGTCGCTGACCGGCCGGGTGCCGGGCCAGGCGCCCGCCGGGCAGGGCGGGGTGCTGCCGGAGGCGTTCCTTCCCGAGGAGCTCGCGGTGCGCGCCACGGTGCCTCCGCCGGCCGATCCGGTGGACGGTGAACGCCCGCCCTCGGACGCCGAGTTGACCGCTCTGGTGCGGGCCGGCGACGACACCGCGTACGAGGAGATCTACCGTCGGCACGCGGACGCGGTGCGCCGCTACGCCCGGACGTGCTGCCGGGACAGCTTCACCGCCGAGGACCTCGCGGGCGAGGTGTTCGCCCGTACCCTGCAGGCGTTGAAGGCGGGCAAGGGGCCGGAGTTCGCGGTCCGCGCCTACCTGCTGACGGCGGTGCGCAATGTCGCGGCGGCCTGGACGCGGTCGGACCGGCGCGAGCAGCTGGTGGACGACTTCTCCACCTTCGCCGAGGGGTCCGCCGCCACGATCGAGTTCGACCTGGCCGACCCGGGTGCGGATGCCTGGGCGCTGGCGCTGGCCGATCAGCGCATGGTGATGCGGGCGTACGCGGAACTCCCGGAGGACGACCGGGTGGTGCTCTGGCACACCGAGGTCGAGCGGGAGTCGCCGAAGACGGTGGCGGTGATGCTGGGCAAGACCGCCAACGCGACGGCCGTGCAGGCCCACCGGGCCCGGGACCGGCTGGCCGCGGCGTTCCTGCAGGCGCACGTGTCGGGCAGTCAGGAGTCGGGCTGCGCCGGGTATGCGAACCGGCTGGGCGCGTACGCCCGGGGGTCGCTGCGCAAGCGGGCCTCGGCGGAGGTCGGCAAGCACGTCCAGGACTGCACCCGGTGCACGGCCGCGTACCTGGAGCTGGCCGACATCAACCACAGTCTGCGGGCGGTGCTGCCCGGCGGTGCGCTGCTGTGGGTCGGCGCGGGCTGGTTCACGGCCGCGGCGGCCGCGGTCGGCACCGGGGTCGCCGTCACGGGTGCGGTGGCCGGCGGGACGGCCGTGGCGGGCGGCTCGTCCGGTGGCGGCGGGGCGGCCGCGGCTGCCGGGAAGGGCGTCGGCACGGCGGGGAAGGCCGGGATCGCCGCGGGCATCGCGGTGGCCGCGGCGGCCGTCGCCGCGTTCGCGCTCACCGGTTCGCCCGAGCCGAAGCCGCCGGTGGCCGCGCCGCCGGCGCCGATCAGCGCGGTGCCGGACGTCCCGACGCCGGTGCCGCCGCCGGCCGGCCCGGTGCCGGCGCCCTCGTCGGCGCCGTCGCAGGTACCGTCGTCGCCGTCGCGGACCCCGGGTCCGACGCCGAAGGCCGGCTCGACGCCGTCGCAGTCGCCGAGCCCGGCCCCGCCCGCGACGCCGGTCGCCACGACGCCCCGGGCGCCCGACCCGGAGCCGCCGGCCTCGACGCCGCCGCCGAGCCCGACGCCCTCGCCGAGCCCGACCGTCACCGCGGTCAGCCGGTTCTGGTTGGAGAAGCTGCCGACGGACCGCGGGCACGCTCCGGCGGACACGCCGACCATCCGCGGCGCCGGGTTCGCGCTGCAGCGGCCCGGCGCGTGGATGCGGGGCGACTACTACCGGCACGTGCTGGCGGTGCAGGTGCCGTCGCGGGTGACCATCGACCTGAACCGCAGCTGTCAGTCGTTCGACGCCGTCGCCGGACTGGACGACTTCGGGCCGACCTTCGGCCGGGCGGTCTTCTCGGTGCAGGGCGACAACGGTGAAGTGCTGTGGAGTTCCGGCGAGTTGTCCGCGGACGACAAGCCCGTCCCGGTGCACGCGTCGCTGGACGGCCAGCACTCGATCCGGCTGGTGGTCACGGCGGCCCACGGCTCCGGCCCGGTGCTCGACCTGGCGGACTGGGCCCGAGCCGGCCTCACCTGCTGACGGCCGAACCGGCGCAGCAGGTGGGGCCGGCGCGGCTCAGATCTGGCAGCTGCCGTCCGCGCAGGCGTCTCCGGCCGGGGCGATCGGGGTGAGCTGCCGGGCGGTCTCGGCCTCGACCTGGCGCAGGACCTGGAGGAAGGTGTCGGCCTCCTGGCCGCCCTGGACGGCCCACTGGCCCTCGAAGACGAAGGTGGGGACGGCGGTGACGCCGATCGCGCGGGCCTCGGCGAGCTGGTCGAGCGTCTCGGCCTCGCCCTCGTCGCCGGCCAGGTAGGCGGCGGCGCGCTCGCGGTCGATGCCGGTCTCGGCGGCGAGGTCGGCCAGCGCCTCGACGTCTCCGACGTTCACGCCCTCGGAGAAGTGGGCCTTCAGCAGGCGCTCCTTGAGGGCGGCCTGCACGGCGGGGCCGTACTCGGTCTCGGCGAGGTGCAGCAGGCGGTGGGCGCGGAGGGTGTTGACCTCCAGCGCGGCGTCGAAGTCGTAGTCGATGCCGAGGGTCTTGCCGACCTCGGTGATCCGGGCGTCCATGGCGAGGGACTGCGGCCCGTAGCGCTCGGCGAGCCACTCGCGGTGCGGGCGGGCCTGCTCGGGCGCGTCCGGCACCAGCTGGTAGGGGCGGAAGACCACCTCGACGCCGTCCTTGCCCTCGAAGCGCTCCAGGGCCTGCTCGAAGCGCCGCTTGCCGACGTAGCACCAGGGGCAGGCGATGTCCGAGTAGATTTCGACCTTCATGGCGGGCGGGCTCCTGTCGGGGTGGTTCACGGCGGCCGGGCGGCCCGGGTCGACAGGACGAACGCTCAATTGTTCGCCGTCATTCCTGCTCAGGCGTCCTCCACGGGGGCCGGGACCACCAGCACCGGGCAGCCGGCGTGGTGGACGGCGGCGGTGCTGACCGAGCCGAGCAGCAGCCTGGCGAAGCCGCCGTTGCCGCGGGTGCCGAGCACCAGGGTGTGCCGCCCGTTCGCGGCCTGGAGCAGCACGTCCACCACGTTGCCGAGCACCACGTGCAGGGTGAGCTGCCCGGCGTACGGGCGGGGGCGGGCGGCCTGGACGGTGTCGACGGCCCGGCGCAGGCCGTCCGACATGCTGGCGGTGAGGCGCTGGACGCTCTCCTGGACCAGGTCGGCCATGCCCGGCGGGTAGCCGGTGGGCGAGGGGTTGACCACGGCGAGCACGTGCAGCGGCAGGCGGTGCGCCTCCGCCTCGGTCATCGCCCGGTCGAGCGCCCAGAGCGAGGCGTCGGAGCCGTCGCACGCGTTGAGGATCGCGGTGCCGGGCGGCGGGGCGTCGGTGCTGACGGGGAGGGTCATGGCGCGACGCTATCCGGCCGCCCGGTGCGGGCCGGGCAGGCACGCTCAGGTCTCCAGGGCGGTGCGGCGCGGGGCGGGCAGTCCGGTCCAGGCGGAGCCGGGGCGGCGGGCGGCCAGGCGGCGCAGCCAGAGTTCGACGGCGATCAGCTCGGCGAGCGCGGCGAGGGTGGCCGGCGGGGCGTCCTGCGCGGGGTCGGTGGCGGCGGCGAGGGTCTTGCGGACGGCGGGGACGTCGATCAGTCCGGCCTCACCGAGCAGCGGGCGGTCGAGCAGCTCGGCGAGTGCGGGGGCGGCGGCGCGCAGGCCGTCCCGGGCGGGGCCGTGCGGGTCGGATCCGGCGGCGCGGCCCCAGTCGGCGGGCAGGTCGGTGCGGCCGGCGCCGGCCAGGACGGCGGCCAGCAGGGCGGGCCGGGCACCGGGTTGCAGGCGGACGTCATCGGGGAGCAGGCGGGCGGCGCGGACCACCTGGTTGTCGAGGAACGGCGCGTGCAGGCGCTGGCCGTGCTGCTCGGTGGCGTGCACCAGGGTGCGGTAGTGGGCGGCGTGCCGGTGCAGGGCGAGGCGGGCGCGGCGGGCGCCGGGCGGTTCGGCGGAGGTGCCGTCGCGGGCGGCGGTGCGCAGGTGCTGGGCGAGCGCGGCGAGGGGTTCGTCGGCGAGCAGGTGGGCGGCCGGGCCGGCCCGGTGCCAGGTGAGTTCGGCGGCCGTCGCCCGGCCCATGGTGCCGGGCCCGCCCGGCTCCTGCCGGAGCATCAGGCGCAGGGCGAGGTCGTCGAGCGCGTCGCTCTGGCGGGTGCGGGCCAGGCGACGGGCGGCGCGCAGCACGGTGACGGGGGTGTGCAGGGCGCCGGTGAGGGTGCCGGAGGTGGAGCGGTCGGCGCCGGCCAGGGCGGCGATCGGGGCGAGCAGGTGGAGCGGGCGGCCGGAGCGGAGCAGGTCGGCGAGCCGGGCGGGGTGGCCGTCGAGCACCTGTCGGGCGCCGTGGCCGGTGAGGTGGTCGGCGCCGCCGGCCCGGTGCAGGGCGGTGTACCGGGCGGCGCACAGCAGCGCCGGGCCGGGTTCGTCGGTGAGCGGGCCGGCCAGGGGGTACCACTCGGCCCCCCGGGCCGGGGGAGGGTCGGCGAGTCCGGCGTACGGGAGGACGGGCGGGACGACGACGTGGCGCAGCCGCGGTGCGTGCACGGCGAGCGCCAGTCCGTCGGCCTCGCCGAGGGTGACGGCGGGCAGGGTCTCGGGCTCGGGGCGCCCGTCGGCGCCGCGGGCCCAGGAGCCGCGGACGGCGCCGGTGCGGGCGGCGGGCCGTTCGAGCGCGGCCCCGGGCTGGGCGCCGGCGGGCAGCGGGACGGCGGCGGCCAGCAGGGCGACGGTGGCGGACCCGGTGCCGTAGGAGAGGTCGACCCCGAGCCGGGGGCGGTCGCCGGGCGTGGTGGCGCGGACCCGGCAGCGGACGGCTTCCAGCAGGGCGCGGGTGAGTTCGCGGACGGCGGGGGCCTCGGCCGGGGCCTCGACGGGTTCGTCGGGGTGGGCGGTGTGGTGGGCGCGGCCGCCGCGGATGCCGAGCGCGTGGCCGGGCGGGACCCGGCGCACGCCCCGGAACGGGGTGCGGTCGCCGAGCGCCTCGGGTGTCTCGGGGGTGGCGAGGCGGGCCGCCAGGTGGCCGGCGTCCAGGGGTGCGCCGACCAGGTCGGCCAGCGGCAGGGCGGCGGTGGCGTAGGCGGTGCCGCCGGCGAACGGGGTGTGGAAGACCGGTTGGACGCCGGCCAGGTCGGTGAGCAGCACGGTGGAGCGGGTGCCGGTCCGCAGGACGACGGTGTAGCTGCCGGGCCAGTGGGTGAGGTGGCGCAGTGCGCCGCCGCGGGCGGCGGCCAGGCCGTCGGCGAGTTCGCGGTCGGTGGCGCCGCAGCGGCCGGCGACGGCGAGCCGCAGGGTGGCGGGGGTGTCCCGGTCGGTGCGGTCGGCGGGGTCGCGCGGGTCGAGTCCGCCGCGGACGGCGGCGGGGGCGCCGGGGCGGAGCACGGCGAGGCGCAGTTCGTCGGGGCGCCAGTCGCCGACCGCCCAGAGCGGGTCGGGGCCGCCCCAGAGCAGGGTCCCGGCGATCGGCCGGACCGCGGCGAGCGCCGGGTCGGCGGCCGGGCCGCTCCAGCCGGTGAGCCACCGCATCGCGCCTCCGTGGTGCTTCGGGTGCGCGGCGAACATCCGGTGATGTGAGGGAAATTGGCGCACCGTCAGGAGACATCGTGCCACCGGCGGGGCGGAAACGGGCCGGGCGTTCCCGGCGGGGCGCACGGACCGGGCCACCCCCTCCGGGGCCCGGGCCGTGCGGGTCCTCGAACTCCCGCCCGGGGCACGGCCGGTGGCCGGACAGAGCGGCGCGGGGATGGTCCGTGGACGCCGCGATGCGGCCGAGTTTGGCCGAAAGCCGTCGCACGACCCGGGAGGGCATCCGCATGCCCTCCCGGACGCGCCGCTGCCCGCGGGGATTGAGGCAGCGTTTCCCCCGGCCCGCCGGGTCCTCGACGGCGGGCCGATCCACAGGCACCAGCGAATCGCCCACCTGCCGATGCGGCCAGGGAGCACGGATGGCGCACACGGGCACGGGACCGGAGCACGGGCGTCCGGCAGGTGCCCGCGGGACACTCGGCGGGCGCCCGGCCGCCCGCCGCGGACGCAGCGCGTTCCCGCCAACCGGAATGCGGCCTCTTAACCGTGGGAACGCGGGCGACTACGCTAGGTGCAAGCAGTCCGGTGGCGTGCTGCTGCCGTCGCGACTCGCCGCCATCCGCGCACGACGTCGCCAGGGGGTGCCACCGCCACCATGACCGTCAGCTCACGAGGGCCGAACGACCGGCTCGGCGCCCTCCTCGCGCTCGCCCAGATCAGCAACGCCGGGCTCGCCCGCCGGGTCAACGACCTCGGCGCGCAGCGCGGCCTGACCCTCCGCTACGACAAGACCTCGGTGGCCCGCTGGGTGACCAAGGGGATGGTCCCGCAGCGCCCGGTGCCGCACCTGATCGCCACCGCGCTCGGCAACAAGCTCGGCCGCCCGGTGCCGCTGGAGGAGATCGGCCTCGCCGACTCGCACCCCACCCCGGAACTCGGCCTGGAGTTCCCGCGCGAAGTCCCGGAGGCGGTCCGCTCCGCCACCGAACTCTGGCGGGTCGACCTGGACCTGCGGCGCGGCCCCGGCGGCGGCCGGTGGAGCGACAGCCTGGCCGGCACCTTCTCGGTCGCCGCGTACGCCACCCCCGTCTCCCGCTGGCTGATCACTCCCGCCGACGGGTCGGTGGCCCGGGAGACCGCCCCCGACCTGTCCGGCTACCGGGTCGGCCACGCGGACGCCGCCAAGCTCCGCGAGGCCGCCCAGGAGGCCCGCCGCTGGGACTCCAAGTACGGCGGCGGCGACTGGCGTTCCTCGATGGTCCCGGAGTGCCTGCGGGTGGAGGCCGCCCCGCTGCTGCTCGCCTCGTACAGCGACGCGGTCGGCCGGGCGCTGTTCGGCGCCACCGCCGAACTGACCAGGCTGGCCGGGTGGATGGCCTTCGACACCGGCCAGCACGAGGCCGCCCAGCGCTACTACATCCAGGCGCTGCGCCTGGCCCGGGCCGCCGGCGACGTCCCGCTCGGCGGGTACGTCCTGGCCTCGATGAGCCTGCAGGCGTCCTACCGCTCCTTCCCGGACGAGGCCGTCGACCTCGCCCAGGCCGCCCTGGAACGCAACCGCGGCCTGGCGACGGCCCGCACCATGAGCTTCTTCCACCTGGTCGAGGCCCGCGCCCACGCCAAGGCCGGCAACGCCCCCGCCTGCGGCAGCGCACTGTCCGCCGCCGAAGCCGCGCTGGACCGGGCCCGCCCGGGCGACCCCGACCCGACCTGGATCGACTTCTACGCCTACGACCGCCTCGCCGCCGACGCCGCCGAATGCTTCCGCGACCTCGGAGTGCCGTCCAAGGTCCGGCAGTTCACCCGCGAGGCACTGGCCCGCCCCACCGAGGGCTTCGTCCGCTCGCACGGCCTGCGGCTGATCGTCTCCGCGATGGCCGAGGCCGAGGCCGGCGACCTGGACGCGGCCGTCGCCGCCGGCGAGCGCGCCGTCGAGGTCGCCGGGCGGATCTCCTCGCACCGCAGCCGCGAGTACGTGGTCGAGTTGCTGCGCCGCCTGGAGCCCTACCAGAACGAGCAGCGGGTCAAGGAGCTCACCGAACGAGCCCGCGTGGTCCTCACCACCGGCTGAGGGGTACGGGTTTGAAGCACGACGTCCAGGTCCTGGTGGTCGGCGGCGGCATCGTCGGACTGTCCACCGCGTACGCGCTCACCCATGCCCACCCCGGCACCACCGTCACGGTGCTGGAGAAGGAGAGCGCCCTCGCCCTCCACCAGACCGGACGCAACAGCGGAGTCATCCACAGCGGCGTCTACTACCGGCCCGGCTCCCTCAAGGCCCGCTACGCCACCGAGGGCGCCCGCGAAATGGTCGAGTTCTGCCGCGACCAGGGCATCGCCCACGAAGTCACCGGCAAACTCGTCGTCGCCACCGAGGAAGCCGAACTCCCCCGCCTCGCCGCGCTCGCCGAACGCGGCCGGGCCAACGGCATCCCCCTGCTCGAACTCGACCCCGCCGGCATCCGCGACCACGAACCCGAGATCACCGGCCTGGCCGGCCTGCACCTCGCCACCACCGGCATCTGCGACTACACCGCGGTCGCCCACCGTTACGCCGCCCTCGCGGGCGAACGCGGCGCCGAACTCCGGCTCGCCACCCCGGTCCTGGACATCGCCCGACGCGCCGACGGGGTCACCGTCACCACGCCCACCGGCGAGATCCGCTGCGCGGCGCTGGTCAACTGCGCCGGGCTCCACAGCGACCGGATCGCCCGGCTGGCCGGCGACGACCCCGGCGTCCGGATCGTCCCCTTCCGCGGCGAGTACTACGAACTCGCGCCCGCCCGCCGCGCACTGGTCCGCGGCCTGGTCTACCCCGTCCCCGACCCGGCGTTCCCGTTCCTCGGCGTCCACCTCACCCGCGGCATCCACGGCGACGTCCACGTCGGGCCGAACGCCGTTCCGGCCCTGGCCCGCGAGGGCTACGACTGGCGCACCCTCAACCTCCGCGACCTCGCCGAGACGGTCCGCTTCCCCGGCACCTGGACGATCGCCCGCCGGCACTGGCGCTACGAACTCGGCGAACTCCACCGCTCCCTCTCCAAGCGCGCCTTCACCGCCGCCGTCCGCCGCCTCCTGCCCGCCGTCACCGAAACCGACCTCCTCCCCACCGCCGCCGGCGTCCGCGCCCAGGCCGTCACCCGCGACGGCGCCCTCCTCGACGATTTCGCCTTCGCCGGCACCGGCCGCATCGTCCACGTCCTCAACGCACCCTCGCCGGCGGCGACGGCCTCCCTGGCGATCGGCCGGGAGGTGGCCCGCCGGGCCGTGGCTGCGACAGAGTGAGGCGAGCACACCAGGGGCGCGGGCAGGCGGCGCTCCCACCGGTCTCGCACCCGCCCGTGCCGGATTTTCGCCTCCCGTAGACTGGTGCGATTGTGACCTCCTCCGCCCCCAGCCCCCAGTTGCCCGCCTCGGCCCGGCTGTCCGCCGCTCCGGCGGCGTACCCCGCGCCGATGTACCCGCACAAGGCCACCGAGGCCCAGCACCGTGAGCAGCGGATCCGCAGTTTCCAGCCGCGTCGTGGTCGGATGACCAAGGCGCAGGCGGGTGCGCTGGACCGCGGCTGGGAGCGTTTCGGCCATGCCATCGACGGCACCCCGCTGGATCTGCCGACGATGTTCGGCGGCCGACCGGTGACGCTGGAGATCGGCTTCGGGATGGGCGACACCACGGCCGCGATGGCCGCCGCCGACCCGTCGTCGGGGATCCTCGCGGCGGACGTCCACACCCCGGGCCACGGCAACCTGCTCCAGTTCCTGGAGCGGGACGGTTCGGAGAACGTCCGGCTCGCGGCGGGCGACGCGGTGATCCTGCTGCGCGACATGCTGCCGGACGCGTCGCTGGCGGGTCTGCGGGTGTACTTCCCGGACCCGTGGCCGAAGCCGAAGCACCACAAGCGCCGGCTGATCCAGGAGTCGTTCCTGGAACTGGTGCTGCCGCGACTGGCCCCCGGCGCGCTGGTGCACTGCGCGACCGACTGGGAGCCGTACGCGGAGCAGATGCTCGCCGTCCTGGAGGCGTCGCCGGAGCTGGAGAACCTGCACCCGGAGGGCGACGGTTCGCCGTGGCTGGAGCCGGAGGACCACCCCGCGGGCAGCGTCCCGGGCTACGCGCCGCGCCCCGAGTGGCGCCCGGTGACCAAGTTCGAGCGGGCCGGCCTGGCCAAGGGCCACGTGGTGCACGACGTCCTGTTCCGCCGCCGCTGAGACGCGTCACGGCCTGCCGAATCGTCTCTGCGGCGAATGAGGCTTCGTCGGGTGGCGGGCACGTTCCCGACGGTGGTGGGCAGGGTAGGAACAACAGGGAGGCGGCGTCCGCCGTTTCGCCTTGCTGACGGACCGTCACCCCGGCTGTACGGATTGTTCTCGCCACTCCCCTGCGAGCGGAGCATTCCCCTACGCTTCTGCGGGTGAGCAGTCCGCCCGGCGGCAAGGCCTCCCCCAGCCTGCCTGTAGGGGCCGCCGCCATGGCCGCCGATCCGCCGCCGTCCCCCACCGGTGCCCGATCGTTCCCGGAGCCGGGGGCGCACCGGTCCGGTGGGCTGTCCAGGGTGCGGTTGTCGGCGGTCGGGCGGATTCCGGGTCAGCGCGGCGCCCGCGCGGTGCGGGCCGTTCCGTCGTTGGCGCGCCGGTTGTGGCCGTTGCGACGGCCGGCGGTGTCCTCGGCGGTGGTGGCGCTGGCGTTGGCCGGGTCGGGAGTGCTGATCCTGCACCTGGTGCAGCGTCAGACCGGGACGGCCGGGTTGCTGGTGGGTCTGGGGCTGGCGCTGCTGCCGTTGCCGTTCGTGCTGGGGTCGTTGGCGTGGCTGAACCAGACCGCGCGGGTGCCGATCCGGCACACGCTGTTCTGTCTGGCGTGGGGGGCGTGTGCAGCGACCACGGTGGCGATCCTGGCGAACGGCTGGGCGAGCGATTTCCTGATCGCCCATCGGGGCGCGCGCGGGGAGACCTGGGGTTCGGAGTTCGCGACGCCGCTGATCGAGGAGGTGGCGAAGGGCTCGGCGCTGCTGATGCTGCTGCTGCCGTTGCGGCGGCAGCACGGCGAGCCCGCCCGGCCCCCCGGCCGCCTGCGGCGGTTGCGACGGCGGTTGCGACGCCGGCGCGGCGCCCCGGAGCGTCCGGCGGCGCTGTTCCGGCCGGCGCCGGCCGGGCGGCAGCGGGCCCGTTCACGGCCGCGCACGCTGGCGGCGGGGGCGGTGCTGGGCGGGGTGACGGCGTCCGGGTTCGCGTTCACCGAGAACGCGCTCTACCTGGGTCGGGCGTTCACCGCGGACCGGCAGGCCCGGCTGGACGCGATCGGGCTGGGGCGGACGCCGAGCCTGCGGGACTTCGACGGGACGGTGCACACCTTCGTGCTGCGGGCGCTGCTGTCGCCGTTCGCGCATCCGCTGTTCACCGCGCTGGCCGGCATCGGTCTCGCGGTGACGCTGACCACCGGCCGCCGTTGGGCGGCCCGGCTGGGCGCTCCGGCGGGTCTGCTGCTGGCGATGGGCCTGCACGGGGTGTGGAACGCGGCGGCCGGGCTGGGCACCGACGGTTTCCTGCTGGTGTACGGCCTGGTGATGGTGCCGTGCTTCGCGGCGCTGGTCTGTTTCGCGGTGTGGGCGCAGACGCGTCGCACCCGCCAACCCACCGGCCCCGGCTGACCTGCGCACCGACCCGCACACCGACGCCGACCGACCTGCGCGGGTCTCCGCGGGAAACGGATTTCCCTTTCCGGTGGGACTCACGTAGAGTCGTG
>NZ_BMRI01000024.1:21771-84595 GCF_014648555.1 Kitasatospora griseola | reverse complement strand
GTGGAGCAGCTCGGTAGCTCGCTGGGCTCATAACCCAGAGGTCGCAGGTTCAAATCCTGTCCCCGCTACTCAGTAGCAACGAAGGGCCCGGAGGCATCGCCTCCGGGTCCTTCGTCGTGCCGCCGGAGATTCTTGGCGAATAAATCCGTTGCCCGCTTCGGCGGGGGTGCCTACGCTGGCGGCACACTGAAAGGAGGTGATCCTGAGTTGAGTTCTTTCAGGATGCGTGAGGTGGCTGCTCGCTAGAGCCGCCCCTGCCTGTGCAGTGGTGAGGCCGTTCGGCCTCCGGCTCAGGCTAATTCCCAGCAGTCACCCGGCCCGTGGGCTCACCGGTACATCCCCGGTGCCTCGATCGCCGTCCCCGTCCAGCGGGGCCCGGCCCGAGGAAGCAGCCCACGGGCCGTCTGCGTTCTCCGGGGGCATTTCAGGGGCGCTTCGGCGGGAAGCCGTGACGGCGGGCCAGGGCGGCGACGGCGAGGACGGGCAGCAGCAGGGCGAGGGCGAACCAGGGGAAGGCGCCGGGGCCGGCCAGGTCGAGCAGGAGTCCGCCGACGGCGCCGCCGAGGCCCATCGCGGTGTTCCAGGTGGCGACCAGCAGGGTCTGGGCGCGGTCGCCGCCCGCGTCGGCGGCGGCGGTCTGGAACAGCGGGGGGACGGCGCCCCAGCCGAGGCCCCAGAGTGCGGCGGCGAGCAGCACCAGGGGTGCGGCGGGTGCGGGCAGCAGCAGGAGTCCGAGGGCGGCGAGGACGGCGGCGGTGGCGGCGAGCGTGAGGTGGCGCAGCCGCCGGTCGACCAGGGCGCCGGTGACGGCGAGTCCGGCGACCGAGGCGATGCCGAGGACCAGCAGCACCAGGTCGCGGCGGTCGGTCAGGCCGTAGTGGTCGAGCAGCGCGGCGATGTAGGTGTAGAGCACGTTGTGGGCGAGGACGAACGCAGCAACCACGAACAGCACGGGTCGGACGCCGGGCAGCCGCAGCACGCCGAGGAGGGGTTCGGCGCGGCCGGAGCGCCGGCCGGGGGCGTCGGGGACGGCGGCGGCGATCCACACCAGCAGGGCGGCGGCCAGGACGGCGACCAGTCCGAAGGTGGGCCGCCAGCCGATCAGCCGGCCGGACCAGGTGCCGAGCGGGATGCCGAGGGAGAGTGCGAGCGGGACGCCGATGCCGGTGACGGCGATCGCCCGGCCGTGCAGTTGTGGTGGCGTCAACCGGCGGGCGTAGCCGACGAGTTCGGCCCAGATCGCGGCGACGGCGACGCCGCCGGCGATCCGGGCGGCCATGGTCAGCGGGTAGGACGGGGAGAGTGCGGTGACGGCGTTGGCGACCAGCAGGACGGCGACGGCGGCGAGCACCAGGCGCTTGCGGTTCCAGCGGGCGGTGGCCCGGGCGAGCGGGATCGCGGAGAGTCCGGTGGCGAGGGCGTAGCCGGTGAGCGACTGGCCCATCGCGGATTCGCCGACCCGTAGGTCGTGGGCCATCTCGGGGAGGACGCCGGCGGGCAGTGCCTCGGTGACGATGCCCAGGAAGGCGGCGGTGGCGAGGGCCAGCAGGGGGGACCAGCGCAGGCCAGGACTGCTGGTCACGGGCGTGGCAGGGGAAGGCAGTTCGGTGCGGGTCGCGGTCATGCCGCTATCCTCGAACCCTCACATCGATGTGAAGGTCAAGTCCTTCCGGCGGACGGGAGAAGCGGATGCGGATCGGTGAACTGGCGGACCGGGCGGGGGCCTCGCCCCGGCTGCTGCGCTACTACGAGGAGCAGGGCCTGCTGAAGCCGGAGCGTTCGGCGAACGGCTACCGGGAGTACGACGACGCGCTGGTGGAGCGCGTCCGGCAGATCCGTTCGCTGCTGGACTCGGGCCTGTCCACCCGCACCATCCGGGAGGTGCTGCCCTGCCTGACGAGCGGCCAGTACCACGTCCGCGGCGCCACCCCGGAGACGCTGGCCGCGCTGGAGCACGAGCACCGGCAGCTGACCGCCCGGGTGGAGTGCCTGTCCCGCAGCCGGGACGCGGTGGGCGCCTACCTGCACGCGGTGCGCTCGTTGCGGGACGCTCCCGCGCCGGCCGAGGCCTGCTGACGGGCCCTCATCGGGGCGGGCGCAGCAGCAGGACGCGGCGGGCGGGGGCGGTGGTCAGCACGCGGCTGGCGATCCCGTGGTGGCGGAGCGCCGCGCGGAGTTCGGTGAGGTGCGGGCAGCGGCTGCCGGTGTGGTCGTGGAGCGGGAAGATCCGGACCTCGCCGTCGGGGGCGGTGACCCGGGCGAGTTCGCGCAGGGCCCGGAACTGGTCGGCGGGGGTGAACAGCGCCGGGTAGGCGAAGACCAGGTAGGAGCTGAGGGTGAGGGCGAAGCTGCCGTCGGCGAACGGGAGTCGGGGCAGCGCGGCGGCCGGGTAGTGCCCGGGGTGGGCGGCGGCGTCGGCCACGAACAGGCGGCGGGCCCGGTCCCAGCTGCGCAGGTACTTGTCGGGGCGGCACCGGCCGTGCCGGCCGCGGGGAAGGTGGTGGGCGGGGTCGCGGCGGATGGCGCCGGCCATGGTGTCGCGGCTGGCGGCGGCGAGTTCGGCGAGGCGGCGCGGGCCGAGCGCGTAGCCGGGGTCGACTGCAACCACCTCGCAGCCGAGCGCGCGGGCCTCGGCGGCGAACGCGGCGGCCCCGCCGGGGCAGTCCAGCAGCGGGCCGGGCAGGCGGCTCAGGTCGGCGCGGGTGAGGCCGAAGTAGCCGCAGTACTCGTCGAGCGGCCGGGAGCTGACCAGCACGGGCGGGGCGGCCGGCCCGCGCCGGTGTGCGGGGCGGGTGCTGCTGACCGGGCACATCGGCGGTCCTCCGGACGTCCGACGGGCCCGGGGTGCGGCCCGGGCCCGTGGTCATCCGACCACGGGCCCGGCGGTGCCGCATGTTCAGCGGCCGGCCAGCAGGGCGCGGGCGGCGAGGCGGTTGGCGCCGTTGAGGGCGTGGACCAGCTGCGGGGTGAGCAGGATGAACACCACGCCGAGCAGGGAGACGCCGGCGATCTGGAAGGGCGAGACGAGCTCGTAGACGTGGTGGACGCCGTCCGAGCTCGTCCATTCCGCGACCCGGTAGCCGTTCCAGTCGGTGTAGCGGCCGAACACCCACTGGTAGGCGGGGAACAGCAGCAGCGCCCAGCCGACGGTGAAGAAGACCAGGGAGAGCGTGAAGCTGATGATCGCCCAGGGGAACATGACGAACTGGTAGAACGCGCCCTTCCAGCCCACCGCGTCGCCGAGCCGGGCGGTGACCGCGCCCCAGGCGCCCTCCCGGCCGGGCGCCACCTCGCGCGGGTCGGGCAGGTCGAGGTCGAGCAGGGTGCGGATCCGGAAGCGCTCGACGGCGCCGAAGCCACGGCCGGCGATCGTCAGCAGGGCGAGCACCGGCAGGCCGAGCATGGTGACGAAGAGGCCTGCGCCGGTGCTGAACAGCGCGACGACGAGGAAGAAGCCGAGCACGGCGACGGGCAGGCCGCTGAGCGCGAAGCCGAGCTCCCGGAAGGCGGCCCGGGAGAACGGGGCGCGCCAGAACCCGGGCCGGGTGGGGTGGTTGCCGGTGGTGGCACGGTACGCAGCGGTGGACATCCGCGGTCCTTCGGTGGTCGGGGTCGGCGCCGCCGGTCGGCGGCGCCGGGCACCCTTCAAAGGTGCCGCACCGGGCCCGGTCGCCGGTATGAGGCCTGCTGCCGAGTTCGGGGTGGGGTTATCCCCCGGCTCCAGGGGTGGCCAGGGCCCGCCATTCGGGGGCGAGCAGCGAGTACTGGAGGGCGTCGTGCCAGCTGCCGCCCCAGTGGGACTCGGCGCGGATCCGGCCCTCGTACCGGAAGCCCGCCCTGACCAGCACCCGGGCGGCGGCCGGGTTGGCCGGGTCGGTGCGGGCGAACAGCCGGTGCAGGCCGAGGGTGTCGAAGCCGAGCGCGCACAGCAGCGCGGTGATCTCCCCGGCGTGGCCGCGGCCCCAGGTGTCGGGGCGCAGCACGCAGCCGAGCTGGGCGGCGTGCTCGCCCTCGCGGGTGAGGGCGGCCTGGCCGATCGGTTCGCCCGCGGCGTCGTCGACGGCCAGCCGGTAGTGCTGCCGGGGTTCCGCTTCGGCCTCGTCGAGGTAGAGCTCGATCTGGTCGGCGCACTCCTCGAAGTCGGCGGCGTCGAACGGGAGATGGCGGACGGTCCGGGGGTCGCCGTGGACGGCGTGCAGCGCGGCGACTTCCTCGGGGGTGTGGCGGTACTCCCGCAGGGTGAGCCGGGGGCCGGTCAGCCGGACGGTTTCCATGGCGCCCGACCCTACCGGGCGGCCCCGCGCGGACCGGCTACCGTACCTGGGTGGACGACGAAGACCTGCACCTGCTCCCCCGTACCCGAGCCGCCGACCTGCTGGAGTGGGCCGCCGAGGAGGGTTTGGAGGCGGTGCCCGAGCCCGCGGTGCGAACCGTCCTGACGCTGCTGGAGCTGGGTGGCGCCCGGATGCACGACGGTTTCCCGGAGCTGACCTCGCCGGTGCTGGAGCACCTGCTGTACGAGCAGCTGCACCTGTACGTCCAGCCGGACGGCGACGCCCGGGCGTACCCGGCGGCGGTGCGGCTGCTGATCGAGTGGCAGCGGGCCGCGCGGCGGCTGAACGCCAAGCGGCTGGCGAAGCTGCGCGAGGAGACCGACTGGCAGGGCGAGGTGCTGGTGGACTCGCTGCTGCTCCGGTCCGACCTGCTGACCTGGCCCCGGCTGTACACCCTGCTGCTGCGCGCGGACGGCGTGCCGGTGGAGGACCTCGACCGGGTGCGGGACTGGCTGGAGGAGTTCCGGGCGCTGGACGTCGAGGACCGCTTCGCCGCGTACGGGCGGGTGCCCGGCGTGGAGCCGGACGGCGGCTGGGGCCCGGAGCGGGCGCTGCTGGTCGGGGTGTCCACGGACGGCGCGCGCCGGCTGCTGGAGCAGGGCCTGATGCGGCGCAGCTACCGCAACCTGGCGGAGCTGACCGCCCGGGGCCTGCCGATGCCGGACGAACTCGCCGGGGAGTTCGAGGAGTTCGAGGAGGCGGTGGCGCAGGCCGCGATCGACCTGTGCGGCGAGTGGACGGTGCCGGGGCTGGCCCGGCTGCTGCTGGAGGAGTTCCCGGAGCTGGCCCCCGAGGTGTACTGAGGGTTCCGGTCCGTCGGGTCCGCCGCTCGGAGGACCCGGGGATCGTCCTGATGATCCATCAGCCGTGGCCGTCCGGACGATCCGCGGGGCGGGGCCGCCGGGCCAGGGTGGGGCCATGGACATCGTGACTCCCGCCGGCGCCGCCGCGGCCGGCCTGCGCCCGTCGTTCCGGCGGGTCGCCGCCCTGGCCGCCGCGTTCTGGTCGGCCGGCTTCGCCCTGGTGCACCTGTACTGGCTGCTGGGCGGCCGGGCCGGGCTGCCGGGCGGCCTGTCGGTGCTGGACAACACGCCGCTGCTGGTGATCGACGTCGTCGCGATACCGCTGTGCGCGGCGGCCGCGGCCCTGGCCCTGGCGCTGGTGCGGCCGTGGGGCGGGCGGCTGCCGGCCCGCGGGCTGCTGTGGGCCGCGCGGGGCACGGCGGTGGTGCTGATCGTGCACGCCGCGCCGTCCGTGCCGGACTGGGCGGCGCTGGCGGCCGGTCACCGCTCGGTGGCGGAGCCGGCCGCGACGGCCCGCTTCGCGACGCTGCTGTACGAGCCGTTCTTCCTGGCCGGCGGGCTGCTGTTCGGGTGCGCGGTGTTCGGCCGCCGACTCCTGCCGGGAGACGGCGGCCGTCGGTGAGCGCGGGAGTTACGGCTGCAGGCCGAGCTGCTGGAGCCAGGGCAGCGGGTCGACCGGGGCGCCGCCGCCGGGGCGGACCTCCAGGTGCAGGTGCGGGCCGGTGACGTTGCCGGTGGCGCCGACCGCGCCGAGCACGGTGCCGGGGGCGACCGGGCCGGAGGCGGTGACGATCCGGGAGAGGTGGCAGTACCAGAGTTCGGTGCCGTCGGGGAGGGTCTGGATGACCCGGTAGCCGTAGGGGCCGGACCAGCCCGCCGAGGTGACGGCGCCTGCGGCGACGGCGGCGACGGGGGTGCCGGTGCGGGCGGCGAAGTCCAGGCCGGTGTGCAGGTGCGCCCAGTGCGAGCCGGCCTGGGCGAAGTGCGCGGTCAGCTGGTAGCCGGCCACCGGCAGGGTGTGCGCGTCCCGTTCGGCCTCGGCCTGCTGGGCGGCGCGCTTGGCCTCGGCGTCCTGGGCGGCGGTGAGCCGGGCGGATTCGTCGGCGGAGGTGCGCTGGCCGTCGGCCTGCTGCTGGATGCGGGCGGCGAGGGCGAGGCCGGGGTCGGCGGCGAGCAGTCCGTCGGAGACCTCGTCGGCGGCGGTGACGGGCACCGGGGCGGCGGCCTGCGCGGGGGCGGCGGCGAGCCCGGTGGCGCTGAGCGCGGCGGTCATCGCGGTGACGCCCAGCAGGGGCGCGCCGGCGCGGGACTGGCGGGGCAGCCGGTGCCGGGCGGCTTCCGGCTCGACCGGGTGGTCGAGCAGCTGGGTGCCGGTGCTCTCGGTGTAGGTCGACGCCACGGGGGCGTGCTCCTTCCTTCCCTGCCGCCGACCGGGTTAGCTGACGGGTTCGGAGGTGGAAGGTCTCCTACGGTCGGGCCCAGGGCCGTCCCGATTCACCCCGGTGGAACGTGGTTCCCCGGCTCCTGGGACGCCCCGAAGGGTGTGCCCAAGTGGATTAGGCGTGGCGCACGGTGCCGCATGGTTACGGCGTTGCCGACCGCGCTGCGTTATCAAACGTTAATCCTATGGACCCCATGATTCCAAGCTCCTCCCGGGAGACGGTGAAGATTTCCTGACGCCCTATGGGCGATTCATGACGATTCACCAGGCCGTACCTGACGGATGGTGACCGCACGGTTGAGTATCCGTACTCACGCCCCGCCCCCGGGCCGGCGCGACCCTGTTGCCATGACCGCAACCGTGCCGCACCGGACCACCGCCGCCTACTTCCTGCAGGCCGCCGCCTCCTTCGCGCTGGCCGCCATCGCCCTCACCATCGGGATCGCCTACCTGCCGGTGAGCGCCTGGATGCGCGCGTTCCTCGCCGTCGGCGTGCTGTACGTGATCACTTCCGCGTTCACGCTGGCCAAGGTGGTCCGGGACCGCCAGGAGGAAGGCGCGATCACCAGCCGGGTGGACCAGGCCCGGCTGGAGAAGCTGCTCGCCGAGCACGACCCGTTCAAGGTGGAGAACATCTGACCACCCGGCCGACCGCCCCCGCTTGACGGCTAAGGCTATTAGCCTTAGCTTTATGGCTATCGGCAGTCGGCCGGGCCTCCAGCGCCCGGCGCACCGCACCCGCCCGCCCAGGAGGCCCACCATGAACAGCACCCTCGGCACCACCCGGTACCTCGACGTCACCGGCGGCCGGATCGCCTACGACGACACCGCCGGCGAGGGCGTCCCGGTGGTCCTGCTGCCCGGCATGCTCGACAAGCGCGCCGCCTACCGGCACCTCGTCCCGCTGCTGACCGCCGCCGGGCACCGGGTGGTCACCATGGACCTGCGCGGCCTCGGCGAGTCCTCCACCGGCTTCACCGACCACTCCCCCGCCGCGATCGCCGAGGACCTGGTCGCCCTGCTCGACCACCTCGACCTGCGCGGCGCCGTCCTGGCCGGCAGCTCGTACACCGGCGCCACGGTGGTCCGCGCGGCCGCACTCGCCCCCGGGCGCACCGCCGGGGTGGTGCTGATCGACGCCTTCATCGAGAACCTCCCGCTGAACGGCTTCCAGAAGGCGATGTTCGGGCTGGCCGCCCCGCTGGTGTCCGCCTTCCCGGGCCTGTGGAGCGCGCTGCAGAAGTTCTACTACCCGACCGAGCGACCCGCCGACTTCGACGCCTACCGGGCCGGCCTCGCCGAGATGCTGCGCGAGCCCGCCCGCAAGGCCGCGCTGCGCGGCTACCTCAAGGGCGACTCCGCGCCGGTCGGCTGGTGCGAGGCCGTCGAGGTCCCCGCGCTGGTGCTGATGGGCAGCAAGGACCCCGACTTCCCGGACCCCGGGCTGATCGCCGACCGGCAGGCCGCCGCGCTGCGCGGCCGTAAGGTGATGATCGAGAACGCCGGCCACTACCCGATGGCCAGCCACCCGCAGGCGGTCGCCGACGCCCTGCTCCCCTTCCTGAACGAGGTCGCCCGCTGATGGCCCGCGCCGGACTCTCCCCCACCGCGGTGGTGGACCACGCCCTCGACCTGATCGACGCCCAGGGCGCCGAGACGCTCACCCTGGCCGCCGTCGCCGCCAGGGCCGGGGTCGCCACCCCCTCGCTGTACAAGCACGTCGCCGGGGGCCTGCCCGAACTGCGCCGCCTGGTCGCCGTCCGCACCCTCGACGACCTCACCGACCACCTGGCCGCCGCCGTCCTCGGCCACTCCCGCGACGAGGCGGTCGCCGCGCTGCTCACCGCGTACGCCGGGTACGCCACCGGGTTCCCGCGGCGCTACGCCGCACTGCCGCAGGCCCCCGACCCCGACCCGGAGCTCACCGCGGCCGGCGAGCGGCTGGTGAACGTGCTGTTCGCCGTCCTGCGCGGGTACGGCCTGGAGGGGTCCGAGGCGGTGCACGCCGCGCGCACGCTGCGTGCCGTGGCCCACGGGTACGCCTCGTTGACCACGGCGGGGGCGTTCCAGCTCGCCGAGGGCCTGGACGTGACGCTGGAGCGGCTGATCGGAGTCGTGGTCGACGGCCTCGCCGACTGGCCGGGCGGGCGGACGGCGTGACCTGAGGGGGGTCGGGCGCGTTCTACCCGGTATGAAGAAGCGCAGCCTGCTCGCCTTTGCCTCGCTCGCCGTCGGCGTGGTCGCCTCGCTCACCGCGCCCAGCGCGGCGCACGCCTCCCACGAGCACGCGGGCGGCACCACCCCGCACACCGACACCCTCTCCGCCCCGGACCGGCCGCTCGCCGAGAACGTCCAGGAGGACGGCACACCCGCCTGACCGCAGCCCACCTGCGCACACGCCCCCCGCGCGCGCCCCTCCACACCTTTTCGCAACCGGTCCACCACCGTTCTGTCACCACCGGTGCGTAACACTGTCCTTCGGTCGGGAAGTCATACCGCGTAGAGAACTTCCACGGTGTGACCGACAAGCACGGAGGACAGCGCAATGTCGCAGGCGACTCAGCACACCCGCACGGGACTGATCCCCGCCCCGCGGACCGCCCCGGACGGGTCGGCGCCCGTCGCGCGGGCCGTCGAGCCCCGGCCGGAGCGGTGGGGGGCGGTGCTGGCCCGCTGCTCCGCGGTGGCCCGGGGGCTGCGCTCGCTGCGGCCGGTGGCGGCGAAGGAGCAGCCGTCGTACGGCGAGGTCGACGGCCAGTAGTCGTCGCCCGTCGAACATGACGGAGCGTGAACGTCGGCCGGTCACCGGCACGTTGCCTTCCGGCCGTCGACCGGCCGATTTTCGGACATCTGGCCCTGCCGGTTCTGTCCGATATTGGCGCGCTCTGAACAGCAATGCTTCGATCAGTTCATACGGAAGTAGGAAGTCCACCCTAGAATTCGCGCGTGACGACCACTCAATGGTGCTTGGCAGCAGCCGCATTGCTCGCTCTTCTCGCTCTCGCGGCCACCGCTCGGTCCCGCGCCGTCACCCGAACCCTGCGCGGCCGGCTGGCCGACGCCGAGGACGAACTCGCCGCCGCCCGTGACCGGCTGGCCGCCGAGCTGGCAGACCGTCAGGCCGGTGCCGAATCGGTTCTGCGCGAGCAGGAGATGAACGCGGCCACCCACCGCGCCTTTCTCAGCGTGGCCCGCCGCATCCTGGTGATGGCGCACGACCAGCAGGCCGGTCTGGACGAGATGGAGCGCACCCACGACGACCCGGTGCTGCTCGAAGGCCTGCTGCGCGCCGACCACGCGGCCGCCCAGCAGGCCCGGCTCGCCCAGACCCTGGCGGTGCTCTGCGGCTCCCGCGCGGGCCGGCACTGGCCGGAGCCGGTCTCGCTGGAGGACGTGGTGCGCGGCGCCCAGTCGCGCATCCTGCCGTTCCAGCGGGTGGTCGTGCACAGCCGGGTCGACACCGCCGTCCTCGGCGCCGCCGCGGAGGCGCTGATCCACGCGGTGGCCGAACTGCTCGACAACGCCACCCGCTACTCGCCGCCCAGCTCGCAGGTCTACGTCACGCTGATGCCGGTCCACAACGGCGCGGTGATCGAGATCGACGACTGCGGCGTCGGCATGACCGAGGTGACGGTCGCCAAGGCGGGCGCCGCGCTGTCCGGCGGCGGCTCGCTGGAGGTGTCCCGGATCGGCGAGGTCCCGCAGCTGGGCCTGGCCGCGGTGGGCCGGCTCGCCGAGCAGTACGGCTTCCGGGTCACCATCAACTCCGCGCCCTCGCCGTACGGCGGTGTGCGGGTGGTCGTGCTGCTGCCGTCCGCCCTGCTCACCGACCCGCTGTCGGTGCCCGTGAGCCTCCCGCGCACCGAGCCGACGCCGGCCGCGGCCGCCGCGGTCTCCCGTCCGGCCGTCGTCGCCGCGGACCCCGGCCGACCGTCCGTTCCCACGCAGGGCGGCACCCTGCCGCGGCGGGTCAATCGCCGCAGCAGCGCCCCGCAGCAGACCGAGTCCCGGGCCGAGGAGCAGCCCGCGCCACCGCCGCGCTGTGCGCGCGAGGCGCAGACGTTCATGTCGCTGTTCCAGGCCGGGACCGCCAGCGGCCGTTCGGCCGCCCAGCAGGACCGGCGGTCCGACCAGGACCGCCACGACGAATTCCCCGCTTCCCCCCAACTTCCCCGGCGCGCAGGAGAATCCCATGACCGCAACCCCTGATCTCGGCTGGCTGCTGACCGACATCGTCGCCGTTCCAGAGGTCCAGCACGCCGTCGTGGTGTCCAACGACGGCCTGGAGATGGGCCGCAGCCCGAAGATCGGCCGGGACGACGCCGAGCGGCTGGCCGCCGCCTGCTCCGGACTGCAGTCGCTGTCCCGGGGCGTGGCGCAGGGCTTCGGCGACGGCCCGACCCGGCAGATCATCATCGAGTTCGGCGGCGGATACCTGTTCGTGGTCGCCGCCGGCGCCGGGACCCACCTGGCGGTGCTGGCCACCGAGGCCGTGGACGCGGGCCTGGTGGCCTACCAGATGCAGACGCTGGTCGAACGGATCGGCAGCCACCTGACCGCGGCACCGCGGCAGGAGCACGCCACCGCCGGGGACGTGCGGTGAGGCGGGGGCCGGTTCGGCCTTACGTGATCACCGGCGGCCGCAGTCGGGCCAGCCGGAACGTGCTGGAGTTCGAGAGCCTGGTGCGGACCGTGCCGGGGGCCGCGGTCGACCGTACGGCCTTGAACCGCGAACAGCAGGCGATCCTCGGGCTCTGCCGGGAACTGCTGTCGATAGCCGAGGTGGCCGCCCACCTCGGCCTGCCGATCAGTGTGCTGAAGGTGCTGGTCGGCGATCTCTTGGACCTCGGGGCCGTGCAGGTCCTGCCGCCGGTGCGGCAGGCCGAGCAGGTCCCGCTCGCACTGCTCGAGGAGGTGCTGGTTGGCCTCCGTCAACTCCGTTGAGCCGACCTATCTGCCGTCCACCGTCCAGGGGGCGGTCAAGATCCTGGTCACCGGCCCGTTCGGGGTCGGCAAGACCACGCTGGTCGGTGCGCTGAGCGAGATCGCTCCGCTGCGCACCGAGGAGACCATGACCGCGGCCGGCGCCGGGGTGGACGACCTGACGGGCCGTCCGCAGAAGACCACCACCACGGTGGCGCTGGACTTCGGGCGGATCACCCTCAACCAGCACCTGGCGCTGTACCTGTTCGGCACGCCCGGCCAGCAGCGGTTCTGGCCGCTGTGGGAGGACCTGTCGCGCGGCGCGCTGGGTGCGATCGCGCTGGTGGACTCCCGGCGGATCGAGGAGTCCTTCGACATCCTCGGCCTGCTGGAGGAGCACCGCATCCCGTTCGCGGTGGCGGTCAACGTCTTCCCCGACACCCCCGTCTACCCGGACGATGAACTGCGGGCCGCCCTCGACCTGCTGCCCGACGTCCCGATCCTGGCCTGCGACGTCCGCGACCAGGACGCCGCGCACCAGCTGCTGGTCGACTTCGTCGACCACCTGCGGGCCGCCGCCGAGGAGCTCTCATGACCGTCCCCGACCACCGGGCGGCCACCGGCTGCCCGTACACCGTCTCCCAGGGCTCCGCGCTCTACGGGGCGGCGGTCGCCGAGAACCCGCACAGCCTGTACGCCCGGCTGCGCGCGCAGCACGGCCCGGTCGCGCCGATCGAGCTGGAGCCCGGTGTCGAGGCCTGGCTGGTCCTCGGCTACCAGGAGCTGCTCGAACTGACCCGCAACGAGCAGCTGTTCTCCAAGGACTCGCGGCGCTGGCGGGTGCAGCGGGAGGGCCGGCTGCGGGTCGACTCGCACCTGATCCCGATGACCATGTGGCGCCCCACCCTGCAGAGCATGGACGGCGCCGCCCACCACCGGCTGTCCACCGCGATCGCCGACACGCTGGCGAAGATCGACCACCAGCAGCTGCGCGAGACCACCGAGGAGGCCGCGCTCGCGCTGATCGAGAGCTGGGGCCCCGACGGCACCGCCGACCTGGTCACCCAGTTCACCCGGCGGCTCCCGCTGCTGGTGTTCACCCGGCTGCTCGGCCTGCCCCCGGAGGACGGTCCGCGCCTGGTCGGGCTGATCACCGCCCTGGTCGACAGCAGCAAGGACTCGCAGCGCGCCGCCGCCGAGTTCTTCGGCCTGCTGATGGACCTGGTGGTCAGCCGTCGCACGCAGCCCGGCGCCGACCTGGTGTCCTGGCTGCTGGCCCACCCGGCCGGGCTCAGCGACGAGGAGATGGTGCACAACCTGATGGTGATGCTGGTGGCCGGCAACGAGCCGTCCATCAACTGGATCGGCAACGCCGTCCGGCTGCTGCTCACCGACCGCCGCTTCCGCACCACCCTGACCGGCGGCCGGGCGACCGTCGCGGACGCCCTCGACGAGGTGCTGTGGCGCGACCCGCCGGTGCAGAACTTCCCCGGCCGGTGGGCGGTCTCCGACACCATCCTGGGCGGCCAGTACATCAGCGCCGGCGACATGCTGGTGCTCGGCCTGGCCGGCGCCAACGACGACCCGTCCGCGCACGGGCCGGACGGCATCGCCGGCAACCGGGCGCACCTGGCCTGGGGCGCGGGACGGCACGTCTGCCCCGCGCAGGACCCGGCCCGGCTGATCGTCGAGACCGCGATCGAGACCCTGCTGCACTGTCTGCCGGACCTCCAGCTCGCCATCCCCGCACACGAGTTGACGTGGCGTCCGTCGCCCTGGTCGCGCGCCCTGGTCAGCCTGCCGGTGCTGTACAGCGCCTTCGTCCCGCCCCGCCCCGCCACGCCCGAGAGGACCGCATGGACACCGCAGACCAGCTCCAGCCCGTCAGACTCGACCCCGTCGGGGCCGACCAGCACGCCGAGAACGAGCGGCTCCGCGCCAACGGACCGGCCACGCTGGTGGAGCTACCTGGTGGAGTGGTGGTCTGGGCGATAACCCACCACGACACCCTCCAGGAGCTGCTCGCGGACCCCCGGGTCGGCAAGGACGCCAAGCACTGGAACCTGTACCGGGAAGGCCGGCTGCCCGAGGGCTGGCCGCTGATGACCTTCATCACCGTCCCCGGCATGACCACCTCCGACGGCGCCGACCACCGCCGCCTGCGCGGCCTGGTCTCGCAGGCGCTCACCCCGCGCCGGATCGCCGAACTGGCCCCCGCCATCGAGCAGCGGGTGGCCCGCCTGCTGGACGGCGTCGCCGACCTCGAAGGCGACTTCGACCTGCGCACCCACTTCGCCTACCCGCTGCCCATGCAGGTGATCGGCGAACTCCTCGGCCTGGCCGAGGAGCAGCAGGGCCTGCTGCACGAACTCTCCAACACCCTGGTCAGCTCCTCCGCCACCCCCGGCGCCGGCGCGGCCGCCGCCCGCAATCTGGCCGGACTGCTCGCCCAGGTCGCCGCCGCGAAGCGGGCCGAGCCCGCGAACGACCTGACCACCGCGCTGATCGCCGCCCGCGAGGAGCAGGACCGCCTCAGCGAGGCCGAACTCATCGGCATCCTCATGCAGTTGGTGGTGGCAGGCCACGAGACCACCCTCAACCTGATCTGCAACGCGGTGCGCGCCCTGCTCGCCAACCCCGACCAGCTGGCGCTCGTCCTCGACGGCACCGTCTCCTGGTCCGCGGTGGTCGAGGAGACGCTCCGCTACGACGGCCCGGTCGGCCAGTTCCCGATGCGCTACGCGCTGGAGGACATCCAGGTCGGCGACGTGCTGATCCGCCGCGGCGAGGCGATGCTCGCCTCGTACGCCGCCGCGGGCCGCGACGACCGCCACTACGAGGACCCGAACCGCTTCGACCTGACCCGGGAGAACAACCGGCACCTGGCGCTCGGGCACGGGCCGCACTTCTGCATCGGCTCCTCGCTGGCCCGGCTGGAGGCCGAGACGGCGCTGCGCGAGCTGTTCGCCCGCCACCCCGGCCTGCGGATGGCCGACGACGCGGACCCGCGGCCGATCGCCTCCTTCGTCAGCAACAGCGTCAGCACCCTGCTGGTGCGCACCTCCTGACGTTCCCTCTGGGCCGTCCTCGCCGGGTCACCGCACGTGACCGGGCGGGGGCGGCCCTCGTTCTACCAGCCATGAACAAGCTCACCGCGCTCGTCGCCCTCTCCCTCTCCGGCCTCGCCCTCGGCGCGACCCCGGCCCACGCCGACGCTCCGATCATTCAGGTCAGCGGCCTCGACGAGGTCCACGGCATGGACAACGGCTACCTCGACGGCATGCCCCCCGCCACCGAGCTCTGCCACCGCGACCTCGCGAACTACCCGATCGTGGGCGAGACGGTCGACCGCACGACGGGGGTGTGCGAGGCGCTCGGCAAGACACTGGACCGGCGGTAGGCGCAGGCGGGCGCGGGAGCAGGGGGCTCCACGCGCCCCTGTTTTCGCGCCCGCCTGCGTTCCATGCCCGTTTTCACCCGATATGTTCGGCTCGTCCGAAACTTCTCGTGGCATGAGGTGATCCCGTGGGCAGCGTGGCCGACCAGATGGTGGAAGTGCTTCAGCAGGCGGGGGTCGAGCGGGTCTACGGGGTGGTGGGCGACAGTCTGAATCCGGTGGTGGACGCGATTCGGCGGGCCGAGGGGATTTCCTGGGTGCACGTCAGGAACGAGGAGGCGGGGGCGTTCGCGGCGGCGGCCGAGGCCGAGCTGACGGGGCGCCTGGCGGTCTGTGCGGGGAGTTGCGGGCCGGGCAACACGCATCTGATCCAGGGCCTGTACGACGCGCACCGCAGTGGCGTTCCGGTGCTGGCGCTGGCGTCGCACATTCCGTCCGCGCAGATCGGGACGGGGTTCTTCCAGGAGACGCATCCGGAGCGGGTGTTCACCGACTGCAGCGGTTGGTGCGAGTTGCTGTCGAGCCCGGCGCAGCTGCCGCGGCTGTTGCGGGTGGGCATCCAGCACGCGTTGGGGGCGCGCGGTGTCGCGGTGCTGGCGTTCCCGGGCGATGTCGCGGCGCTGGCGGCTCCGGCGCCGACCGGGCACAGCACGTTCCTGACCGAGCAGGCCGTGGCGGCGCCGCCGTGGTCGCAGGTGCAGGCGCTCGCCGAGGCGTTGAACGCGGCGCGGACGGTGGCGGTGTTCGCGGGCGCGGGGGTGCGGGGCGCGCACGAGGAGCTGATGAAGCTCGCCGGGACGCTGCAGGCGCCGATCGGGCACTCGTTGCGGGGCAAGGAGTGGGTGCAGTTCGACAACCCGTACGACGTCGGGATGAGCGGGCTGCTCGGCTACGGGGCGTGCCACGAGGCTTTGCACGAGGCCGAGTTGGTGCTGCTGCTGGGCACCGACTTCCCGTACGACTCGTTCCTGCCGCAGGCCCGCACCGTGCAGGTGGACCACGACGCGACCCGGCTGGGCCGGCGTACCGCGCTGGAGCTGGCGGTGCACGGGGACGTGGCGGCGACCTTGCGGGCGGTGCTGCCGCTGTTGGAGCAGAAGACCGACCGGTCGTTCCTGGACGGTCTGCTGACCCGGCACTGCCGGGCGCTGGAGACGGTGGTCGGGGCGTACACGTCGGGGATCGAGAAGCACCGGCCGATCCACCCGGAGTACGTGGCATCGGTGCTGGACGAGGTGGCCGCCGACGACGCGGTGTTCACCGTGGACACCGGCATGTGCAACGTCTGGGCGGCCCGCTACCTGACCCCGAACGGGCGGCGGCGGGTGATCGGTTCGTTCCTGCACGGCTCGATGGCGAACGCGCTGCCGCATGCGATCGGCGCCCAACTGGCGTTCCCCGGGCGGCAGGTGGTGTCGATGTCGGGCGACGGCGGGCTGGGCATGCTGCTGGGTGAGCTGCTGACGGTGGCCAAGCACCGGCTGCCGGTGAAGACCGTGGTGTTCAACAACGGGGCGCTCGGCATGATCAAGCTGGAGATGCTGGTCTCCGGCTACCCGGAGTTCGAGATCGACAACGGCGACGTGGACTACGCGGCGATCGCCCGGGCCTGCGGCATCCCGGCGAAGCGGGTGACCGACCCGGCGAAGGTCCGCGAGGTGCTGGCGGACGCGCTGGAGCGCCCAGGTCCGGCCCTGGTGGACGTGGTCACCGATCCGAACGCGCTGTCCATCCCGCCGCGCATCACCGCCGCCCAGCTCAAGGGCTTCGCGCTGGCCGCCGGGCGGACGGTGCTGGCCGGCGGCGTCGGCCGGATGATCGACCTGGCCCGTTCCAATCTGCGCAACGTGCCCCGTCCCTGACCTGTCATTGACGGTCGGATAAGGGCGAGGAGACTGGAAACCGAAGGGGGATCCACCCGATTTGCCTGTGGGGCAAAGATGTTGCCTATGAGGCACGGAGGGTGTGGACTGGAGTCATGACAGACAGTCCACTCGGCGACGACCAGGAAGTCGCGGGCCTCGGCGCGCGGCTCCGGGAACAGCGGGTCTCCAGCCGGCTCACGCTGGAGACGGCGGCGGCCCGGGTCGGCCTGTCGCCAGCCTACTTGTCGCGCCTGGAGACCGGGCGGCGCCAGCCTTCGCTGCCGGTGCTGCTCGGCCTCGCCCGGGCGTACGGGACCAGCGTGTCCGGGCTGCTCGGCGAGCAGGTGGCCGAGCCCGATCCGGTGATCCGCGGCGGTGTGGTCGAACCCGGCCGGGCCGGCGGCTGGGGGTACCGGCGCGCCGGTGCTCCGGGCCGGGCCATGCAGGCCCTGCGGGTGCACGTCCCGCCGGGCACCCAGGACTCGGTGGTGCGGGTGCACCCCGGCGAGGAGTGGCTGTACGTCACCAAGGGCCGGATGAAGCTCACCCTGGGCGACCGGGTGCACCTGCTCGCCGAGGGCGACTCGGCGCACTTCGACTCGCTGACCCCGCACGTCATCGCGGCGGACTCCGAGGCCGGAGTCGACCTGATCTTCGTCCACACCCTGCTGCAGAGCCCCGCCGGCGACCTGTGCCTCGGCGACGCCCCCCGCCTGTAGCCCCCGAACCCGTCCGCCACCACCGTCAGGAGACCGCCATGGCCGACACCAAGCCCGCCGTTCCGCAGTACAAGGAGACCGTCGACGCGGGCTACCGCGCCTCCAACCGGGTGTGGATCCGGGTCTGGATCTACATCGTGTCGGGCCACGGCTTCGTGGGCTTCCTGTTCCTGCTGTTCTACGTCGGCCGCCACGGCAAGTGACCGACCGTCAGGGGCCGAGCACGGCGCACAGCGCGTCCAGGGCGGCCTCGAAGGCGTGGTCGGGCGGCGTGCCGTAGCCGATCACCAGCGCCGGGGGCCGCTCCGGCGGCCGGTCCGCCGCGTCCACCCGGCTCCACCCCAGGGTGTGCACCCGCAGGCCCGCCCGCAGCGCCCGGGCCTGGCACTCCTCCTCGCCCGGGGACCCCTCGGGCAGTTCCAGGACGGCGTGCAGGCCCGCGCTGATCCCCGTCACCCGCACCCGCGGGGCACGCTCGGCGAGCACCTCGACCAGCCGGTCGCGGCGGCGCCGCAGCAGGTGGCGGCTGCGGCGGATGTGCCGGTCGTAGCCGCCGGACTCGATCAGCTCCGCCAGCGTCAGCTGCTCCAGGGCGCCGCTCTGCCCGTCCGCCAGCTGCTTGTGCCGCGCCACCGGCTCCACCAGCGCGGCCGGCAGCGCCAGCCAGGCCAGTCGCACGCCCGGCGCCAGCGACTTGGACGCGGTGCCCGCGTACACCACCCGCTCCGGGTCCAGCGCCTGCATCGCCCCGATCGCGTGCCGGTCGTAGCGGAACTCGCCGTCGTAGTCGTCCTCCAGCAGGTACCCGCCGACCTGCCGCGCCCAGTGCACCGCCTCCGTCCGCCGACCCGCCCGCAGCACCGCCCCGGTCGGGAACTGGTGCGCCGGCGTCAGCAGCGCCAACCCGGCGTCCGTGCCGCCCAGTCGACTCGTCACCGCGCCGCCCTCGTCCAACCGCAGCGGGCGCAGCGCCAGCCCCTGCGCGGCCAGCACCGCGTGCTGCGGGGGCAGCCCGTACGCCTCCACCGCGACCGCCCCCAGGCCCTGCTCGCGCAGCGCCGCGCACACCAGGCCGAGACCCTGCTGCACGCCCGAGCAGATCAGCAGCCGCTCCGGGTCGGTGCGCACCCCCCGCGCCCGGGCCAGGTAGCCGGCGAGCGCCCGGCGCAGCTCGATCCGGCCGCGCGGGTCGCCGTACCCGAACGCGTCGTGCGGGGCGGTCGCCAGGGCCCGGCGGGCCGCCGCGAGCCACGCGCCGCGCGGGAACCCGCTCAGGTCGGGCGAGCCCGGCTTCAGGTCGTACCGCACCGCGACGGGCTGCCGCAGGCCCGGCGGCGGAGCGGACGGCGCCGGCTGCGGGCCGCGCTCGGCGACCACCGTGCCCGACCCCTGACGGGACATCAGCCAGCCCTCGGCGACCAGCTGGGTGTACGCCTCGGCGACGGTGTTGCGGGCGATCCCGAGATCGGTCGCCAGCGCCCGGGAGGACGGCAGCCGGGTGCCCGGCGCGAGCCGTCCGTCGCGCACGGCCGTCCGCAGCGCGTCCTCCAGCGCGGCGCGCAGGCCGAGACCGCGGGCGCGGCCGGCGGTCAGGTCGAGGTGCAGGTCACCACCGAAAGTGGCCCAGGAACTCATCCCTCAAATGAACCACACCGGTAGGACAACTCCCGCCTAGCGTGGACCTCATGACCGACGACGCCACCGTTCCCGCCCCTGCCCAGCGCCTCGCCCTCGCCAAGGCCGCCCCCGAGTTCCACCGCAACCTGATCGCCCTCGACCGCCTCGCCCGGACCGGCCTCGGCGACCCGGTCGTCGCCGAACTGGTCAACCTGCGCGCCTCCCAGCTCAACGGCTGCGCGTTCTGCCTCGACGCCCACTCCCGCGACGCCCGCAAGAACGGCGAGTCCGAGCACCGCCTCCACACGCTGGCCGCCTGGCGCGAGACGCCCTTCTTCACCCCGCGGGAACGCGCCGCGCTGGCCCTCACCGAGGCCGTCACCCTGGTCGCCTCCACGCACGTCCCGGACGAGGTCTTCGACGAGGCCGCGAAGCACTTCTCCGAGACCGAACTCGCCCACCTGATCGGCGTCATCACCACCATCAACGCCCTCAACCGCGTGGGCGTCTCGACCCGGATGTCGCCTGCGGCAAGGTGACCGCCCCCGTCGGTGCGCCCGCCTGCGTTTCGCACACGAGTGCGTTTCGCGCGATGGTGGGTGGTGAGGTGAGTGCGATGGCCGAGATCGCCTTGCAGGTCGATGTCGCGGCGTCCCGGGAGCGGTTGCTGGCGGCGTTGGACACCCGGGTGGGGTTGACGTCGTGGTGGAGCACAGGGATCGACCGGGACGGGGAGGATCTGCTGGTCACGGTGCCGGGTGCGCCGGAGCCGCTCCGGCTCCGGCGTGAGCGGGCGGACCTGGACCGGGTGGGGTGGCGCAGTGTCGGGATGTATCCGCCGACCTGGCAGGGCACCACGGTGACGTGGGACCTGTTCGACCATCCGGACGGGTCGCGGCGCACGCTGTTGCTGCTGCGCCACCTCGGGTGGGGCCCGGACACGGTGGCGTCGGTTCCGGCGACGGCGGGCGGTTGGGCGGAGGCGATCGTCCGGTTGAAGGACTACGCGCAGAGCGGGCGTCCGCAGCCGCTGTTCGTGCCGGACGGCCACTCGCACCCGGGGGTGCACGCGGCGGCGGACTGATCGCGACGCGCCGTTTCGGGCGATGACCGGCATGGAGCGGCGGCGACGGGTGAGACTGGCTGCATGTTGGGACTTCCGGACCGCATCAACGCCTTCCTGTTCGACCTGGACGGGGTGCTGACCCAGACCGCGAAGGTGCACGCAGCCGCGTGGAAGGACATGTTCGACGCTTTCCTGCGGTCGGAGGCGGAGCGCACCGGCGCTCCGTTCGTCGCGTTCGACCCGGTCGAGGACTACGACCGGTACGTGGACGGCCGGCCGCGGTTGGACGGCACCCGGCAGTTCCTGGCCTCGCGCGGCATCGAACTGCCGGAGGGCGCCTCGCAGGACCCGCCGGGGTCGCGGACGGTGAACGGGCTGTCGGCCGCGAAGAACGACACCGTGCTGCGGATGATCCGCGAGCAGGGCGTGCAGCCGTACCGGGGTTCGGTGGCGTACCTGCAGCGGCTGCGGGAGTTGGGGCTGCCGCGGGCGGTGGTCTCGTCCAGTGCGAACTGTCGGGACGTGCTGAAGGCCGCCGGGATCGACGGGATGTTCGACGTGGTGGTGGACGGGATCACCGCGGCCCGTGACCACCTGGCGGGCAAGCCCGCGCCGGACACCTTCCTGGCCGCGGCGGAGCAGCTGGGGGTGGCCCCGGAGCACGCGGCGGTGTTCGAGGACGCGCTGGCGGGCGTCGCGGCCGGCCGGGCCGGCGGGTTCGGCACGGTGGTCGGGGTGAACCGCACCGGGCAGGCCGCGGCGTTGCGGGAGCACGGCGCGGACGTGGTGGTCGACGACCTGTCGGAGCTGCTCGGGGAGCGCGGATGAGCCCGTCCGAGGCGTTCACCGTCGATCCGTGGGGCATCAGCGAACACGGGCTGGACCTGCCCGGGCAGGCCCGTGCGGAGTCGGTGTTCGCGCTGTCCAACGGCCACATCGGGCTGCGCGGCAACCTGGACGAGGGCGAGCCGCACGGCCTGCCCGGCACCTACCTGAACGGCGTGTTCGAGCTGCGTCCGCTGCCGTACGCGGAGAGCGGCTACGGCTTCCCGGAGTCCGGGCAGAGCGTCATCAACGTCACCAACGGCAAGCTGATCCGGCTGCTGGTCGACGACGAGCCGTTCGACCTGCGGTACGGCGAGCTGCGCAGCCACCGGCGCAGCCTGGACTTCCGGGACGGCATCCTGCGCCGGGAGGCCGAGTGGACCTCGCCGGCCGGGCGGACGGTGCGGGTCAGCTCCCGGCGGATGGTGTCGCTGACCCAGCGGGCGGTGTGCGCGATCGACTACACCGTGGAGGCCGTGGACGGCCCGGTGCGGATCGTGCTGCAGTCGGAGCTGGTCGCCAACGAGCAGCTGCCGGGCGGCGGGGACGGCGATCCGCGGGCCGCGGCCGTGCTGGAGGCGCCGTTGGCGTCGGAGCTGCGGCACGCGGAGGGCACGAAGGGCGTGCTGGTGCACCGCACCCGGTTCTCGGGGCTGCGGGTCGCCGCGGGGATCGACCACGCGATCGACGGCCCGGAGCGGATCGACACCGCCGCCGAGGCCTCGGACGACCAGGCCCGGCTCACCGTCACCACGGTGCTGAAGTCCGGCCAGAAGCTGCGCCTGGTGAAGTTCGTGGCGTACGGCTGGTCGGCGACCCGGTCGCTGCCCGCCGTCCGCGACCAGGTGGAGGCGGCGCTGACCGCCGCCCGCTACACCGGCTGGGACGGGCTGGTGGCCGAGCAGAAGGAGTTCCTCGGCCGGTTCTGGGGCGACAACGACGTCGAGATCGAGGGTGACGTCGAACTCCAGCAGGCCGTCCGGTTCGCGCTGTTCCACGTGCTGCAGGCGGGCGCCCGCAGCGAGGAACGGGCCATCCCCGCCAAGGGGTTGACCGGGCCGGGCTACGACGGGCACTCGTTCTGGGACACCGAGACCTTCGTGCTGCCGGTGCTGACCTACTGCCTGCCCGAGGCGGTCAAGCAGGCGCTGCGCTGGCGGCACACCACGCTGCCGATGGCCCGCGAGCGAGCGGCCCAACTCGGCCTGGCGGGCGCGGTGTTCCCGTGGCGGACGATCCGCGGCGAGGAGTGCTCCGGGTACTGGCCGGCCGGCACGGCCGCGTTCCACATCGGCGCGGACATCGCGGCCGCGGTGGTCCGCTACGTGCGGGCCACCGGCGACACCGAGTTCGAGCGCACGCACGGCCTGGAGCTGCTGGTGGAGACCGCCCGGATGTGGCGTTCGCTGGGCCACCACGACGCCAAGGGCAACTTCCGGATCGAGGGCGTCACCGGCCCCGACGAGTACAGCGCGGTCGCCGACAACAACGTCTTCACCAACGTGATGGCACAGTCCAACCTGTGGAACGCCGCCGACACCGCGCTGAAGCACCTGAACGAGGCGTCGCTGCTCGGGGTGGACACCGAGGAGGCCGCCGCCTGGCGCGACGCCGCCGACAAGATGTTCATCCCGTACGACGAGCAGCTCGGCGTGCACCCGCAGGCGGACGGCTTCACCGACCACCAGATGTGGGACTTCGACGCCACCCCGCCCGAGAAGTACCCGCTGCTGCTGCACTACCCGTACTTCGACCTGTACCGGAAGCAGGTCGTCAAACAGGCCGACCTGGTGCTCGCCATGCAGGTCCGCGGCGACCTCTTCACCCCCGAGCAGAAGGCCCGCAACTTCGCCTACTACGAGCGCCTGACGGTCCGCGACTCCTCGCTGTCCGCCTGCACCCAGGCCGTGATCGCCGCCGAGGTCGGCCAACTCGACCTGGCCTACGACTACACCGCCGAAGCCGCCCTGATGGACCTGCACGACCTCGGCGGCAACACCCGCGACGGCCTGCACATGGCCTCGCTGGCCGGCGCCTGCATCGCCCTGGTGACCGGCTTCGGCGGCCTGCGCGACGCGGGCGAACAGCTCGCGTTCCGGCCCCGGCTGCCCGCCGGGCTGCAACGGCTGTGCTTCTCGATGTCCGTGCACGAGCACCTGCTGCGGGTCGACATCACCCACGCCGCCACCACCTACACGCTGCGCCGCGGCAGCGTGCTGACGATCCTGCACGACGGGGTGCCGCTGCGCGTCGAGGTCGGCAAGTCCGTCAGCCGGCCCACCGCGAAGGTCAGCGCCCCCGCGGATCGGCCCGGCCAGCCGCCCGGCCGCGAACCGGCCCGCCGGCACAGCCAGGCCGGCGTCCAGGTCGGCGGCGTCGACCATCTACCGGCCGAGTGACCGGACGCATAAATCGCTGACTCCGCGTCAACACTCTCTGTACGAACCGTGACCGGTCGTGCAGGGAGCTCCACGCGCGCCACCGGTCCGCCGTCCCGACCGGAGGCCCGTCCGTGCGCACCTTCGCCCTCACCACCGCCGCAGCCCTGCTCACCACCCTCACCGCCGCCGCCCCCACGCACGCCGACACCCACCACCACGCCGCCCGCTGGGTGCGCAGCTGCGCCCGCCCCACCGCCGCCGACACCGCCGCCTGCAACGCCCTGCGGGTCGTCAGGCCGGCCTCCGACCAGGGCGGCTACGGCCCCGCCGACCTGCTCGACGCGTACGGGCTGCCCGCCGACGGCGGCGAGGGCGCCACCATCGCCGTCGTCGACGCCTACGACGACCCGAACGCCGAGGCCGACCTCGGCGTCTACCGCAGCCACTACGGCCTGCCGTCCTGCACCACCGACAGCGGCTGCTTCCGCAAGACCGACCAGCGCGGCGGCAGCCGCCTCCCGCGCACGGACAGCGCGTGGGCCGGCGAGACGGCGCTCGACCTCGCCATGGTGTCCGCGATCGCTCCGCGCGCCCACCTGATCCTCGTCGAGGCCGACAGCGCCGGCATGTCCGACCTCGGCACCGCCGTCAACACCGCCGTCGGGCTCGGCGCCAAGTTCGTCTCGATCAGCTGGGGCGGGCCCGAGAGCGTCAACTCCGCGACGTACGACAGCCGTTACTTCGACCACCCCGGGGTGGCCATCGCCGTCGCCTCCGGGGACGGCGGCTACGGCGTGATCTTCCCGGCCTCCTCGCCGCACGTCACGGCCGTCGGCGGGACCTCCCTCCGCACCGACGTCTCGCTGCGCGGCTGGACCGAGAACGTCTGGTCGACCACCTCCTCCGAAGGCACCGGCAGCGGCTGCTCCGCCAGGCTCGCCAAGCCCACCTGGCAGAAGGACACCGGCTGCACCCGCCGCACCGTCGCCGACGTGGCCGCCGTCGCCGACCCCGAGACCGGCGTCGCCGTCTACCAGAGCTTCGGCGGCTCCGGCTGGTACACCTACGGCGGCACCTCCGCGGCCGCCCCCATCATCACCGCCGCCTACGCCCTCGCGGGCGCCCCGCCCGCCGGCAGCAACCCCGCGAGCTTCCCGTACGCCCACTCGGCCGCGCTCAACGACGTGGTCACCGGATCCACCTCCACCTGCCGCCCGGCCTACCTCTGCACGGCGGGCCCGGGCTACGACGGGCCCACGGGGCTGGGCACCCCGAACGGGGTAGGGGCGTTCCGGAACTAGCCGGGCGACCGACGGCGAAGTCGGGGAGAGCACCATCAGGGACGCGTGGGGGCGCCCGGGTGTGCTCTCCCTGTTCTCGTGCCCCTCAGCCGGCTACCCGTCCTCGCGCCACTCCGTGCTGAGCACTCCCATCTGGACCTGGTCGTGCCAGCTGCCCGCGCGGAAAACGGCCTCGCGGCGGCGGCCCTCCTCGGTGAAGCCGGCGCGGCGGTAGGCGGCGAGGGCGCGGGTGTTGTAGCCGTTGACGGTGAGTTCGATGCGGTGGAGGCCGAGCTCCTCGAAGCCGTAGCGGATGGTGGTGCGCAGGACGTCGGTGCCGAGGCCGCGGTCCTGGTGGGGCGGGCCGATGATGATGGCGAGGGTGGCGCAGCGGTCCTTGGGGGTGGCGCCGTAGAGGGTGACGTGGCCGGCCAGGTCCTCGGAGTCGAGGGTTTCGACGGAGAGGCCGAGGTCGGTGCCGGTGTTCTGGCTCCAGGCGCGGAACATGTCGGCGAGGCGGCCGTCCGGCTGGGGGTGGACGGGGCCGGTGACCTGCTGGATGGCGAGGCCGGGTTCGCGCCACCAGGCGGCGAGTCGGGGGAGGTCGCTCTCGCGGAGTTCTCTGAGCCGGACGAGTCTGCCGGTGAGTGGATCGTGGGTGATGGCCATGGCGAACTCCAGCGCGGGGGACGAACGGTGGGGCTGTTCCATCCTTCCAGCGGGCGGGCCTTGGGGAGCTGTCCGCTACCGGACAGGAATCTTTTCGGGGGCTGGATGAAACATCCTGGCCGTGCCGGGTCGTCATAGGGCGGACTCGGCGGAGGGAGAGGAAACGTGGCCACAGCTCGACGGCGGGCGGCCCTGGAGGAGGAGTTCGTCGCGTTCGCGACGGCCCGGTCCGGGCAGCTCTACCGCTCGGCGTACTTCCTCACCGGCGGTGACTCGCACCTGTCCGAGGATCTGGTGCAGGAGACGCTCGGTCAGATGTACACCCAGTGGCACCGGCTGCACCGGCCGAGCTGGGCGGGGCGGATCGACAATCCGGCCGGGTACGCGCAGACCGTGCTGGTGCGGGCGTACCTGACGCATCAGCGACGGCGCAGCAGCAGTGAGCGGCCGAGCGAGGTGCTGCCGGAGGTGGCCGCGCAGTCGCCGGACTCGGCCCTGCGGCTGGCGCTGGTCGACGCGCTGGGCCAACTGCCGCCGCGGGACCGGGCGGTGGTGGTGCTGCGGTACTGGGAGGACCGCAGCGTGGAGGAGACCGCGGCCATGGTGAAGGACAGTTCGGCGGCGGTGCGCACCCGGTCTTCGAGGGCGCTGGCCAAGTTGCGGACCTTGCTGGGCGGGGAACTGGCGGAGCTGGTGGCGCGGTGAGCGGGGCGTACGGGGAGCACGGGGAGCTCGGTCGAGGGAGTGGTGAAGTGAACGGCGGGGACGGGGAGTTCGAGGTGCAGTTGGAGGCGGCCTTCGGGCAGGCGGGGGGCGGTCCGGGGCCGGAGGTGACGGCGCGGCTGGTGGACGGCGGGTTGGCGATCGGCCGGCGGCGCAAGCGGGCCCGGCGGCGGGCGGTGCTGGCGGCGAGTGCGCTGACCGCGGCCGTGGTGGTCGGGGCGGGGATGCTGACGGTGCCCCACGGGGTGCCGGGGACGCGGTCGAACGCGATCGACATGGCCGATTCGACATCGCCGCCGCATGCACAGCCGGTGGACAAGGGCGTGACGATCCTGCTGATGGGGCTGGGGCCCGGCATCGACACGCTGGGCGGGCCGGTGCCCACCGATCCGTTGCTGCGCCACCAGGACATCCCCGACACGCTGATCCTGGTGCACATCCCGCCGGACGGCGGTGAGGTCCGGCAGCTGTCGATCCCCCGGGATCTGTTGGCGCCGGACGGGCGCAGCTGGGACGGCCCGGTCAACGGGGTGTACCCGAAGGCGGAGGCCGCCGAGCTGGACCGGCTGCGCGGGCAGAACCTGTCCGACGACGAGCTGCGCCGGCGCGCCCGGGAGGCCGGGCGGGCCGCGCTGATCACGGCTGTGACGCGGCTCGCGGAGCTGCCGGTGGACCACTTCGCCGAGATCTCGATGGCCGGCTTCGTCCGGGCGGTGGAGGCCCTCGGCGGAGTGCCGGTCTGCCTGAACGAGGCGGTGAAGGACGCCTGGAGCGGGATCCGGCTGCCCGCCGGGAAGCAGGAGGTGGGTCCGGCGCAGGCGCTGGCGTTCGTCCGGCAGCGGCACGGCATCGGCGACGGCTCGGACGTACAGCGGACCACCCGGGCCCAGGCGCTCCTGGCGGGGGTGCTGACGAAGCTGCGCACCGGCGGGGTGCTGACGGATCCGGCGAAGCTGTCGGCGCTGTACGGCGCGTTCTCCGACCAGTTGGTGACCGACAAGGGGTGGAGCCCGGTGGACTTCGTCCGCCAGGTGCCGGCGCTGGCGGCCGGCCGGGGCACCGCATCGACGCTGCCGATCGCGTTCGAGGGGAATCGCGTGCGCACCGTGGACGGGGCGGCCAAGCAGATCCTGCTGGGCAACGGGCCGGTGGCGCCGGTCCCGTCGAGCACCTCCGCGGAGACCGGGGAGGTGTACTCCGGGAACGCCGGCCAGGCGCCGGTGAAGCTGGACGGGGTGCCCTGCGTGGACTGACGCCGGGTCAGGCAATGGCCGTCCACCGCCAGGGCCGGGGCCCGTGTTCGCCGCGCAGACAGGCCACCCGGTAGTGGGCCTGGGCGGTGTGCCGGGCCGGGTCGGCGGCAGCCTGCTGCAACGCGTAGCAGGCGACCCGCAGTTCGCGGACGGCGCGGAACACGGGGTAGCCGGGCCACTCGGTGACGTCCGCGCCGTAGGCGGCGCAGAAGGCGGCGTAGCCGGGGGCTGCGAGGGTGCCGAAGGTGTCGTGGGCGACGGCGGTGGAGGTGAGGTCCCAGGCGGGCGGGCCGAGGGCGGTGCGTTCGAAGTCCAGCAGGTGGGCGGCGGTGGCGGTGACGGCGAGGTTGCCGCCCCAGGCGTCGCCGTGCACCACGGTGGGCGGTGCGGTCGGGGCGCCGAGTTCGGCCCAGGCGGTGCGGAGTTCGGCGAGCCGGCCGTGCAGCCAGCCGCGCTGCGGGGCGTCGAGGGTGGCGGCGCCGTCGATCCGGGCGGGGAGCCGGACGAACGGGTCAATGGCGCCCAACTCGGCGTCGGGCGGCGGCAGTCGGTGCAGCCGGCGGAGGACCGCGGCCAGTTCGGGGGCGGTGGCGTGCCGGTGCGGGGGCAGCTCGTGCCAGAAGGTGACGGGGCGGCCGCGGACCAGGATCGGGCCGGGCGGTTCGTCGAGCGGGCGCACGGCCGGGACGCGGTGCTCGCGCAGCCACCTGGCGACGGTTAACTCGCGGGCGGCGACGGCGCCCTGGCCGGTCCGGCCGATCCGGGCGACGACCCTGCCGGGCAGTCGCCACAGGGTGTTCTCGCCGGCCCGGATCAGCCGGGCGCCGGCGCTCGGGCGGCCGGCGGCGGCGCAGGCCTCGGCCAGCAGTCCGGCGGGTTCTCGGCAGTCCACGTCTCGGGCCCGTTCCACTCGGTGTGCCGGGCCGCGACCGGCGGGGTGCGGCGCGTCGGGGTGCCGGGTGGGCGCCCAGGCCAGTGTCCACCCTGCCTACGTGGGGCGGGACTTCGGGGCCGCGCGGCCCGGCCGGCCGGCCGTCCCTCGCTGATGGTCCAGACCACCCTTGCCTTTGGTCCAGACCTATTGACGGGCTCTGCCAGCGCTTTTACGATCCGGTCGGCACAGCCCCACATGTCCCCCACCTCACCCAGAGCCTGGCGTCACGCCCCCACGCAGCATGGCCACACCCATGCCCATGGCGCTCGGCGGGAAGGGAGCACCACATGTTCCGTCGGAGCCCGCGCACGTCACGCCCGCAACAGGCGGGCGTGGAACGCGCAGTGCAGGTGATGCGGCCCGAACCCGGCCCGAGCGTTCTCAAGCGCTCCCTCGCCGGGGTGTGCGCGGCCGCCGTGGTCGGCGCCGGCCTCGCCGTGGCCGGCTCGGTCACGGCCGCCGCCGACACCACGAACCTGGTGGCCAACTCCGGCTTCGAGAACGGCCTTTCCGGCTGGACCTGTTCCGGCGCCACGGTCGTCGGCAGCCCCGTCCACTCGGGCAGCTCCGCGCTCCAGGCCACCCCGAGCGGCCAGGACACCGCCCAGTGCAGCCAGACCATCAGCGTGCAGCCCAACTCCCAGTACACGCTGAGCGCGTACGTCCAGGGCAGCTACGTCTACCTGGGCGCCACCGGCACCGGGCTGACCACCTCCCCGTCCACCTGGACGGCCGGCAACGCCTCGTACGGTCAGCTCAGCGTCGGCTTCACCACCGGCGCGAGCACCACCTCCGTCACCATCTGGGTGCACGGCTGGTACGGGCAGCCCGCCTACTACGCGGACGACTTCACGCTCTCCGGCCCCGGCGGCAGCAGCCCGTCGCCGAGCACCAGCCCGTCCGGCAGCCCGTCGTCGAGCCCCTCGGCCAGCCCGTCGAGCAGCCCGTCCGGCAGCGCCTCGTCGAGCCCCTCGGGCAGCGCCTCGTCGAGCCCCTCGGGCAGCACCTCGGCCAGCCCGTCGTCCAGCTCGACCTCGGGTGACGCGACCTGCCCGACCAAGCCCAAGCCGGCCGGCAAGGTGCTGCAGGGCTACTGGGAGAACTGGGACGGCGCATCCAACGGCGTGCACCCGGGCATGGGGTGGACCCCGATCACGGACAGCCGGATGGCGCAGCACGGCTACAACGTCATCAACGCCGCGTTCCCGGTGATCCTGTCGGACGGCACCGTGCTGTGGCAGGACGGCATGGACAGCGGCGTCAAGGTCTCCACCCCGGCCGAGATGTGCCAGGCCAAGGCGGCCGGCGCGACCATCCTGATGTCGATCGGCGGCGCCGCCGCGGGCATCGACCTGAGCTCCAGCGCGGTGGCCGACCGGTTCGTGGCGACCGTCGTGCCGATCCTGAAGAAGTACAACTTCGACGGCATCGACATCGACATCGAGACCGGCCTGTCCGGCAGCGGCAGCATCGGCACGCTGTCCCCCTCGCAGTCCAACCTGATCCGCATCATCGACGGCGTACTGGCCCAGATGCCGGCCGGCTTCGGCCTGACGATGGCCCCGGAGACCGCTTACGTGACCGGCGGCAGCGTCACCTACGGCTCGATCTGGGGCTCCTACCTGCCGATCATCAAGAAGTACATCGACAACGGCCGACTGTGGTGGCTGAACATGCAGTACTACAACGGCTCGATGTACGGCTGCTCCGGCGACTCCTACTCGGCCGGCACCGTCCAGGGCTTCACCGCCCAGACCACCTGCCTGAACAACGGTCTGAACATCCAGGGCACCACCATCAAGGTCCCGTACGACAAGCAGGTCCCGGGCCTGCCGGCCCAGCCCGGCGCGGGCGGCGGCTACATGGCGCCCAGCCTGGTCAACCAGTCCTGGAGCGCCTTCAACGGCCAGCTGAAGGGCCTGATGGACTGGTCGATCAACTGGGACGGCTCGAAGGGCTGGAGCTTCGGCGACAACGTCAAGGCACTGCAGGGCCGCTGACGCACCACCGTGACGCCTGTCCACAGGGCTGTGGACAGTGAACCGGGCAGGGCCCCGGGAGCGCAGGCCGCTCCCGGGGCCCTGTCGTCGCTGTGCCCGAATTCGCCCGATGCCTGGCCTGGTCGGTTTATGACATGGCATGAATCGACCAGCACGAAATTGTTCGAGCACCTAGTGGCGGGGCCGAAGATAGGAGTATGTATCTGGTGCATGCGCGACTACGCTCGCCGGTCGGTCGAAATTCCCCTCCCGACCTGGCGGAATTGATCCGTTCCCACGCGGAGGACCGGGACGCGCTGGAGCACGTGAGCGTCCACCCGGCCGGATCCGGCGAGGTCACCGTGGGGGTGTTCAGTCTGGCGGTCACCCTGCTGGAGGCGGAGGAGCGGGCGGCCCGACTGGTGCGGCGGGCCGTGGACAAGGAGCCCGCACTGGCCGGCTGGGGCGTGCTGGCGGTAGGCGCCGCACTGGTTCCCGGGCCCTGGTGGGGCTTCGAGTAGCCGCCGCGTGGACGGCTTAGGACAGTGCATGTTCCGTCCAGCCGCCCACTGTTCCCACGGTGGCGCAGGTGGAGCACAGTAGTGGTGTCGGCAGCGGCGAGGACGCCGACCGAAACCCCGGGAAAGCGATTCCGGGGAAATTCCACCACTTTCGAGGAGAATTTCCGTGCTGGTCACCCGTGTCTCCAAGTTGGTCGCTCTCTCGGTCGCCGCAATCGCCGCACTGGCCTTTTCCGCGGCGTCGGTGGAATACTCCGGAAATGTCGCCGACGGCACCGGCGCCGGCCAGGTCGTGCCGGTCGCGACGGCCACTCCGAGCCCGGTCGTCTCCCCGAACGGCGACGTCACCTGGGGCGGCTGAGCCCCACGCACGACGACCGCACATCCGACCGATCGCACTCACGGGGGTGAAGACGATGGAATACCTGGTCCTGGGCGCGCTGGAGACGCGTCAGGGCGGCGTCCTGGTGGACGTCCGGGGCATGCGGCAGCAGAGACTCCTGGCGCTGCTGCTCCTGAACGTCGGCCGGGTGGTGCCGATGGACTTCCTGGTGGACGAGCTGTGGGAGGACCCGCCGCCGTCGGCCAGACCGCAGGTGCACAACGCGATCCGCGACCTGAGACGGGTGCTGGCCGCGGGCGAGCACCGACTGGTGACGGTGGACGTCGGGTACCGGCTCGCGGTGCCGGAGGACGCGGTGGACGCGCACCGGTTCACCCGCAAGGTCCGGGAGGCCCGGGCCGCCGAACGGGACGGGCGGTTCCCGGAGGCGATCCGGCTGCTGCAGGCCGCGGTGGACCTGTGGCGCGGCGACGCCTTCGCGGGCATCCACTGCCCGGCGGTGACCAGCGCGGCGGTGAAGCTGAACGAACAGCGGCTGACCGCGCTGGAGGACCTGATGGCACTGCGCCTGAAGGTCGGTGAGACTTCCTCGCTGGTGGGCGAGTTGACCGCGCTACTGGCCGAGTACCCGCTGCGCGACTCGCTGCGGCGGAGCCTGATGACGGCGCTGTGCCGCAGCGGCCGGCAGGCGCACGCGCTGGCGGTGTACGACGAGGGCCGCCGGTTCCTGGCGGACGAACTCGGCCTGGAGCCGAGCCCCCAACTGCGGGCCCTGCACTCGGAGATCCTCGCGGACGCGCCCGGCGTGCACGACGCGCCGGAGCGGCCACCGGCCCGCCCGGCAGCCGCGGAGGACCCCGCGCCCGGGCAGCGGCCCAACTGCCTGCCGCACGACCTGACCGACTTCACCGGCCGCAGCGCCGAACTGGCGCTGCTCCAGGAGGCGGTGGCCCGCCGGGCGGCGGGAGCCCCGCTGATGCTGGCGATCGACGGCATGGGCGGCGTCGGCAAGACCACGCTCGCGGTGCGGGTGGCGCACCGGGTGACCGCCGACTTCCCGGACGGCCAGTTCTTCGCCGCCCTGGACGGCTTCGACGAGTCCCGGCCGCCGGTGCCGCCGAGCCAGGCGCTGGCCGCGCTGCTGCGCGCCGACGGCCTGGGCCCGGAGCGGATCCCGGCCTCGCTGGAGGAGCGCTCCGCGCTGTGGCGCTCCCGGCTGGCGGGCCGGCGCTGCCTGCTGGTGCTGGACGACGCGGCGACCAGCGCCCAGGTGCGCCCGCTGCTGCCCGGCGCCGGGGAGACCCTGGTGCTGGTGACCAGTCGGCGCAAGCTGAGCGCGCTGGACGGATCGGTGTCGCTGCCGCTGGACGTGCTGCCGCCGGGCGACGCGGTGGAGCTGCTCGCCCGGGTGGCCGGGGAGCGCCGGGTGGCACGGGAGCCGGTCCGGGCGGCGGAGGCGGCGGCGCTGTGCGGCTACCTGCCGCTGGCGATCCGGATCGCCGCGACCCGGCTGCGGGACCGGCCGGCGTGGTCGGTGGCGGACCTGGTGGACCGGCTGGCCGACCCGGAGCGGCGGGCCCGCTGCCTGCGCACCGCGGACCGCGACCTGATGGCGCTGCTGCGGGCGTCCTACCAGTACCTGGACCGGGCGCAGCAGCGGTTCAGCCTGTTGATGAGTCGTCAGCCCGCCGGGTCGTTCGACGTGGACCGGGCGGCGGCGGTGACGGGGCTGAGCGCGGACGAGGTGGAGGGCTGCCTCGACGTGCTGTACGAGAACAACCTGATCCGGCAGGAGGCGGCGGCGCTGTTCTCGTTCCACAGCCTGGTGCGGGACTGCTCGCGGCTGCTGCCGGAGCCGTCGGACGGGAGCGGACCGCCGGTCGATCTGACCGTCGGTCAACTCGCGGTGACAGCCTGAGAGCGGGCCCGGTCGGAACGCTCCGCGGGTCGTGTCCGGGCCGCCGTTGTCCTGACATGTTTGTGGAATCTTGGGGTCAAGGTGTGGTTGCCCTGTGTCAGTAAGCTCAGGAAAAGATGTAGACCTTACTGGCAAGCTGATCGAAACGGGGACCGATCCATGCTGGACGTTCTGGGGCTCGATGCGGAGGCCGAGTCCATCTACCGCAGGATGCTCGCCGACCCGCAGGCCGGGGTGGCGGCGCTGGGCAGAGCCTTGTGTCTCACCGAGGACAGAGTCCGCACCGGACTCGACAGACTCAGTGAACTGGCCCTGATCCAGCCGTCGGCCCGGGAGGGCATCGGCTTCCGGGCGGTCGGACCGGAGACCGCGATGGAGGTGCTGCTGGCCCGCCAGCAGGCCGAACTGGCCGCCCAACAGCTGCGGGTGGAGGCGTCGCGGGCCGCGGCGGCCCAACTGATCGCGGAGTGCTCGGCGTTCCGGCCGACCGCCACCGACGCGGCGTCCGAGCAGCTGAACGGCCCGGAGATGATCCGCGAGCGGCTGGCCGAACTGGCCGGGTCGGTGCGCCAGGAGGTGGCGACCTTCGCCCCCGGCGGCGCCCACACCGAGGAGGACCTGCGGGCCAGCCGGCAGCCGAACGCGGCGTTGCTGGAGCGCGGCGTGCAGATGCGCACCGTCTACCTGGACAGCGTCCGCAACCACCGGCCCACCCTGGACCACGTGACCTGGCTGAATCTGCAGGGCGGCCAGGTCCGCACGGTGCCCGAACTCCCGATCCGCATGATCATCTTCGACCGGCAGCAGGCGGTCCTGCCGATCGACACCGAGGACGCCCGGGCCGGTGCGGTGGTGCTGCGCGGCGCCGGCACGGTGGCCGCGCTGTGCGCGCTGTTCGAGGGCGTGTGGTCGGACGCGATCCCGGTCGGGGACGCCCCCAAGTGCGACGAGAACGAGATGCCCCCGCACGAGCTCGCGGTGCTGAAGATGCTCGCCCAGGGCCACACCGACGAGGCGATCGCCAAGCGGATGGGCGTCTCCCCGCGCACGGCCCGCCGGTTCGCCGCCAACCTGATGGAACGCCTGGACGCCCGCAGCCGGTTCGAGGCCGGGGTGCACGCCGTCCAGGACGGCTGGCTCCCCGCCACGCGCTGACCGCGGGCGTCCTGCTCCGATGCTCCGTCAGGCCGCCTGCGCGGCCTGCTGGCGCTTCTCCCGGCGGTCCGCGAGGAGGAGCGCCAGCGCGGGCAGCAGCGTCACCCCGTACACCCCGAGCAGCCAGCCGAAGGAGTGCGCGAACGCGGCCGGCACCATGCCGTGGTGGCTGCGGGCGGAGTCGGTGAGCACCACCGTGACCACCGCGATGGCCAGCGCGCCGCCGATCCGCTGGGTCAGGTTGAGCTGCGAGGAGGCGTCCGGGATGGACTCCTGACGGATCGACTGGAACGCCCGGGTCATGGTCGGCACGATGGTCAGGCCGGTGCCCAGACCGCGGATCACCAGGCTGCCGCAGATCAGCCAGTACGGGGTGGCGCCGGTCAGGCCGGTCATCGGGACGGTCGCGATCATCGTCAGGCTGATGCCGATCAGCACCGTCGCACCGCCGCCGATCTTCCGCAGCAGCACCCGGGACAGCCAGGCGGCGGTCACCACGCCCAGGCCGCCGGTGGACATCAGCAGGCCGGTGGTCACCGCGGACTCGCCGCGGGCGTCCTCGAAGTACAGCGGGATCAGCATCATCGGCGAGTACAGGACGAAGCCCAGGCAGAAGATGTTCACCACCGCGGTCGCGTACACCGGGATGCGGAACAGCCGCAGGTCGAGCAGCGGGTGCTTCGCCTTCAGCTCGCGCACCACGAACACCGTCGTGCCGACCACCGCCAGGCCGAGCGGCACCAGCAGCGCCGCGCTCGCCTCGGCGCCGCGCTCGGCGTACGCGTGGATGGCCAGCACCAGGGAGACGGTGGCGGTCGCCGAGGAGACCAGGCCCAGCAGGTCCAGCGGCTTGGCGCTGCCGGCCGGCGGGGCGTCCTTGCGGACCCAGCGCACGGCGGCGAACAGCAGCACCGCGCAGAACGGGATGTTCACCACGTACACCGCCGACCAGCCGCCCCAGGCGACCAGCAGACCGCCGATGGTCGGGCCGAGCAGCGGGCTGATCAGCATCACCGAGCCGTTCAGGCCCTGCACCTTGGCCAGGTGCTCGCGCGGCACGCCGCGGGTCAGCAGGATCGTCGAGGCCGGGGTCAGGATGCCGGCCGCCGCGCCGGACAGGCCGCGGGCCGCGATCAGCTGGTCCAGCGACTGGGCGGCGGCGCAGCCCAGCGAGCCCAGCGCGAACAGCGCGGCCGCCGCGGCGAACACCCGCTTGGTGCCGAACCGGGTGGACAGCCAGCCGGTCGCGGGCATCGTCGCCGCCAGCGCCAGCAGGTAGGCCGTCACCACCCACTGCACCTGGTTGATGCCGCCGAACCGGGCGGTGGTCTCCTGCATGGAGACGTTGACGATGGTGGTGTCCAGCAGTGCGATGAACCCGCCGGCGATGGCGACGGCCATGGTGATCAGCGCGGCCTTGGACGGACCGCCGTCCTGGGCCGGCGGCGCGTCGGCCGGCTTGTCGGCCGGCTTGTCGGCCGACCTGTCGGCAGCGGACGTCGACGGGGGTTCGGGCTCCGCCACGGCGACCGCGACGGTCTCCTCGACCACCGCGGTCGGCTCGACGGTCTTCACGACGGCGGCCTTGGCGGGCTTGGGGGCGGCGGGCTTCTGGGCGGTGGGCTTCGCGGCGGCAGCGGGCTTGGCGGCGGGCTTGCGTGCCGGGCCCGGCGTGCGGCGGGCCTTGCCCTTGGCCGCGTTCACCGTGGTGCGGGCGGGCTGCTTGGTGGGCATCTTCGCGGGTCCTTCATCAGCGGGAGGAGGGGTGGCCGGGTCAGTCGACGGCGAGCAGGGCGCGTTCGACCTCGTCCAGGACGGCCTCGGCGGCCGGGCGGGCGTCGGGCCGGTTGCGGCAGGACAGGGTGACTTCGGTACGGCCGCCCAGCTGGCAGGTGCTGAGGAACATCTCGGCGTACGGGACGAGCATCGGCAGCGTGCAGTAGTCGGTGGGACGGAAGTGCGCGGTGCGGAACAGCTCGGTGTCGATCCGGCCGTGGTCGGTGAGGATCGCGGTGCACGGGAAGCGGGTGCCGTCCAGCTCCTGGGCCTCCCGCAGCGAGTTCGCGAACGGGTTGTTGCGCAGGAAGTCCCGGTCCAGGGCGGCGACTTCGCGCTTGCGGAGCATGGCGGCGAGCAGCTGGCTGTGCAGCCGGTTCCAGCGGTCCTCGCGGTGCAGGTCGAGCACCAGCTGGGAAGTCAGGTTGGCGGTGGAGCGCACCTCGCGGTCGTGCCGGCGGAGGTCCACCGGGATGATCAGGCGGCCGGCGTCGGCGGTCAGCAGCCGGGACACCGCCGCGCCGATCCGGGCGGTGGCGGCGGACGGCGTGGCCGCGATCGAGCGGCGCAGCCAGAGCGCCGTTCCGTCGGCGGTCCCCTGTCCGAGGATCGCGGGGCCTCCCTCCACCCGGGCCGGGACGGGGGCGGCCGGGACGGGGGCGGCGGCGGTCCGGAAGTGGGTGTCGTCGACGGTGGAGTCCGCTCCGACCGTGGGCTCGTCGCGCAGTGCGCGGAACAGGTCCTCGATCCAGTACCGCAGGCCGCGGCCGTCGGTGACGATGTGGCTGGCCCGGACCACCAGTCGGGTGGTCACCGGCCCGTTGGCGAGGCCGACCTCGCAGATCGGCCCGGCCACCACGTCCAGGTCGCGGTGGAAGAACGGGTGGTCGAACCCGGCGTCGGCGGGCAGTTCGGTGATCGGCGGGAGCGCGTCCTCGGCCCGCCAGTTGGGGCCCTTGCGGCGGACCGCGAGGCCGGGGTTGGCGAGGGTGGCCTGCCGTACCGCGTCGGCGAGGCGCTCCGGGTCGATCCGGCCCTCGCCCGCGACGACCATCTGGATCAGCTGCGGGGTGCCGGTGGCGTTGGCGTTCAGGTAGCCGCGCTCGATCTGGGAGATCCGCCGGGTGTAGGCCCGGGCCGGCGTGGCAACGGCGGTGGCGGTCATGCGACGAGCTCCAGGGTCGGGGCGGCGAAGTCCTCGGGCCGGGTGGCCAAGTCCTCGGGCAGGGTGCCGAGTTCGAACTGCGAGGCGGGTCGGCGGACGGCGGCGGTAGTGGCTGCGGTGGCGGTCGCGGTGGTCGCGGTGGCGGTCATGCCACGAGTTCCAGAGTCGGAGCGGCGGGTTCGGGCAGGCAGTCCCACCGGGAGCAGCTGCTCGCCACCACCTCGCGCCGCGCGCGGCCGGGTTCGGCCGACGGCGTCGGGGCGGCACCGGAGTCCGCCTGCGGGCCGACGGGTTCGGCCGAGCAGTCCCACCGCGAGCAGGCGCGGGCGGAGGCGCGCTGCGCGCAGCCCGGACCGGCCTGCGACGCCACACCGAACTCCTCGACCGGATAACGGAGTTCGGCGGAGCCGTCCAGCACCGGGTGGGCGGTGAGCAGTGCGGCCGCACCGGAGTTCTGCGGCCGGCGGGGTTCGGGCCCGACGGCGGGCCGCTGCTCCGTCCCGGCCTGCCCCGCGCAGCGGGCGGCGGTCATGCGGCGGCCTCCAGGCCGAGCGCCTCGGTGCGGACGGCGGGTGCGGACGGCTGCGGCTGCCACCACCAGCGGACGGCGGCGGGGGCGTCGGTGGCCAGGGCCAGGTGCAGGCCGTGGCCGAGGTCGGCGGAGCGGACCAGGTGGCCGACGTTGGTGGGGCGCCAGCCCGGCCGCCAGTCCGGCAGCCGGACGCCCGCGAAGGTCTCCTTGCGCAGGTGCGAGGCCTTGATCAGCGCCTCGCACTCGGCGAAGTCCCGCATGGTGGCGGGCTCGCCGTCCGGGCGGCCGAGCAGCGCGCCCAGCCACTGCATCGCGAACGGCCGGTCCCGGTGGTCCTGGAGGTCCACGCCGACGGTCTGGCCGGACACCAGCGCCACCGTCGAGTACGCGGCGCAGTGCGCCACCGAGGCGGTCAGGTCGAGCTCCGGCACGCTCCACCGCCGGTGCTCGTCGCGGGCCAGCTCGCGGGGGCTCAGCCGGACCCCGTACAGGCTCGCCACCGCTTCGGTGATCAGCCACCGGCCGGCGTCGTTCAGCCGGTGGCCCATCCGGTCGCGCGGCAGGTGCGGGTGCCGGGTGACGAGGCAGTCGATGGCGGCCTCGTCCGCCGGGCCGCCCTGCGGCGAGTCCGCGGCGGGCGACGGGCGGTTCGGCTGCGCGGGGGCGGACAGGGCCTCCGCCGTCGCCCGCCGGACCGCCGGCCCGGGTGTCGCCCGGTCGGGCCGGCCGTCCGCCGGGGCGGGGGTGGGTGCCGGGGCCTGGGTGGGTGCCGGGCCGCCGCCCGGCACCCGGCCGAAGTCCGGTGCCCCGCCGGGCACCGACTCCGGCGTCCGGAGCCGCTCGGCCGTCGCCGTCGCGGAGGCCGCGGCGAGCACCGGGCCCAACCGGCCGGCCCAGCCGAGCATCACCAGGTCCGTCCCGACCAGGTCGGTCTCCGGGCGCTGCTCCTCCAGCCAGTCCCCGGCGGCCCGCAGCACGCTTCGCACGGCGCCCATCACGGCCTCGCGTCGAACACCGCGGCAGCGTAGGAGCCGCCGTAGGCGAAGCTGGACAGCAGCAGGCGTCCGGCGGGGGCGTCGCCGGCCAGGGCGGCGACCAGGCCGAGGGCGCCGGCCGAGCCGTACGTCTCGCCGAGCAGCGCCTTGGGGGTGACCGTGGGGCGGTCGGAGAGGCCGGCCAGGGTCAGGGCGCGGGACTGGGCGACGTCCACCAGGCGGTAGCCGGAGGCGGCGGAGACCACCGTGTCGATCTGCTCGGGCGTGGAGTCGGCCTCGGCGAGGGCGCCACGCAGGGCGCGGGCCCAGGCTTCGCCGTCGCGGCCGATCCGGCCGATGCCGGCCGCCTCGCCGGAGGCTCCGAAGCCCCGGACGTCCGCCAGGACGCTCGCGCCGCGGGCGGCGGCGGAGGCCTCGGACTCCAGCAGGATCGCGGCCGCGCCCTCGGAGAGCACGGTGCCGGTGCCGCCGCCGGGGACCACCCGCGTCGTCCTCGCGTATCCGGGCAGCCGGGCCTGGGTGGCCAGGGCCTGCTCGGGGAACTCGTCGGCGACCACGACCATGATCCGGTCGGCCATGCCGCGGGCGATCACCCGGGCGGCCAGTTGGAGCGCGAGCACCGAGGAGGTGCCGCCGTTGGCGATGGTGGCGGTGTAGCCGCGGTAGCGGTGCAGCATTCCGACGTGTCCGGCGGCGGCGTTGACCACGGTGTTGGCGAACATCGCCGGGTTGGCGCCGGTGATGCCCTGCTCCAGCACGCCCTGGTGGAAGCTCAGGACGGAGGTGACCGGGCCGTAGCCGGTGGCGAACACGATGCCGGTGCCCTCGGCCTCGGCGCGGGACGGCTTGCCGTGCCGCTCGTACAGGTCGCCGACGGCGCCGGCGGCGAGCACGCCCAGCGGGTCCATCCGGCGGGCCTTGCTGGGGTTGAGGCGCTTGGCGACGGCCTTGACGTCGATCCGGCCGATCGGGCGCTCGCCGACGCCGGCGACCTGCTCCAGGTTGTCGAAGCCGACCCGGCCCTCGGCGAGCGCGGCGGTCAGTTCGGCGGTGGAGCCGGCCGAACCGGCCAGGCCCGCGACGCCGGTGACCACGACGTGGTGCACGGGCTGCGTGCGCCGGGCCGAACGGGCGGGCCGGCCGGGCTTGTTGAGCACCACGGTGGCGTTGTTGCCGCCGAACGCGAAGGAGTTGGAGGCGACCACTTCGAGGGGGGCGGGCCGCCCGGCGTTGGGGACGATGTCCAGCCCGAACGGGGAGTCCACGCCGCGGGTGCTGACGGTCGGCGGGATGACGCCCCGGTCGATCGCCATGGTGGAGACGATCGCCTCCACCGCGCCGGCCGCACCCAGGGTGTGGCCGAGCATCGACTTGGTGGAGCTGGCGGGCGGCACCTCGGCGCCGAACAGCAGCTTCACGGCCTTGGGCTCGGACACGTCGTTGGCGGGGGTGCCGGTGCCGTGCAGGTTGACGTAGTCGACGTCCTCGGGGGCCAGGCCCGCGGTCTGCAGGGCCTGGGCCATCGCGGCGGCCGCGCCCTTGCCGCTCGGGTCGGGGGCGGTCTGGTGGTAGCCGTCGCAGGAGAGGCCGTAGCCGCCGAGTTCGGCGAGCGGGGCGGCGCCGCGTTCGGCGGCCCGCTCGGCGGACTCCAGCACCATGAAGCCGGCGCCCTCGCCGAGGGTGAGCCCGGTGGAGGCGGTCATCGGCGCGCACGGCTCGGGATCGAGCGCGCCGAGGGCGGAGAAGCCGTACGCGGAGAGCTGGGCCAGCGGGTCGACGCCGCCGCAGATGACGTAGTCGACGTCGCCCTTCCAGAGCAGTTCGGCCGCGTAGCCGAGGGCCACGGCGCTGGCCGCGCAGGCGTTGGAGAGCACCACGCGGGGGCCGCGCAGGTCGAACTCGGCGGCGATGAAGTCGCCCACGCACGGGAGTTGGGAGGCGGCGGCCTGGACGGCGTCCAGCACGCCGTCCTTCACCAGGCCGCGGTGCACGCTCTCCAGGGTGGGCATCGCGCCGAGGCTGGAGCCGACCACCACGGCGACCCGGTCGCGGTCCACGGTGTCCAGGTCGAGGCCGGAGTTGCGCAGCGCCTCGCGGATCGCGGTGGCCGCCAGCGCGTAGCAGCGGTCCAGGTCGGCGGGCTGCTCGGCGGTGACCATGCCGGCCCAGTCGGTGAGCAGCTCGGCGGTGTCGAACAGGGTGTTGGTGCGGATGCCGGAGATGCCCTGGGAGATCGAGGCCCAGCTCTTCTCCACGTCATCGCCGGCGCCGGTGATCAGCCCGAGGCCCGTGAGGGCGATGCGTTCGGTGGTCTTGGTCATCAGTGGATCCGGGTGGTGAGCGAGCGGGCGATGACGCGGGGCTGGGTGACCGTGCGGACCGGGGTGTCGGCGCCGTCCTGGTCGGCCGCGGAGAGCTCCAGGCCGGGGACCCAGAACGGGGCGTCCAGCTTGGCGACGATCAGTTCCTCGTCGGCGTTCGCGGACGGGGCCTGCCAGATGACGGCGCCGATCTGCTGCCCGCCGGCGGTGACGGGGGTGCCGACGGCGAAGGCGGCGCCGGCCGGGGCGGCCAGGGCGGTGATCTTCGCGTTCTCGGCGGTGGGCTTGACCAGCTCCTCGGAGCCGAGGAACTCGCCGATCCGGTTCCAGTCGACCATCCAGGCCAGGTCGGCCTCGTGCACCGGCAGGCCGGCGAAGCCCGCGGCGTAGACCGCCATGCCGGCCTCGGCCTGGACCCGGGCCAGGCCCTCGGCGCCGACCTCGGCGCCGCCCTGGGCGAGCACCGCCTCGACAGCGGCGGCGTGGCCGGCCTCGGGGGCGTTGGACAGCAGCAGGTAGCCGTACTCGCCGGTGGTGCCGACCCGGGCCAGGTGGGCGAGCGCGGCCGGCTCGCCGGGGACGGCGGACTCGGTGACGCCGTGCAGGGTCAGGCCGGAGATGTCGAACTCGACGAACGCGGCGGCCGCGGCCCAGGCGTTCGGCCCCTCGAACGCGGTGGCGCCCCAGCCCTCGGGGGCGACCTCGACGGTGACGTCGGCGGGGGCGTCCAGCGCCTCCAGGTAGCCGGTCAGGGCGTCGGCGGAGACGGGGGTGCGGGGCAGCAGCCAGGAGTCGTCGCCGATCTCGAAGTGCAGCAGGATCGCGAACGGCGAGCCGTCCTGGTTCAGCGCCAGCGCCTCGCGGACGGTGTCCGGCTCGACGTACTCGCTGGACTTGGCGAGGAACAGGTCGAGGAACTCGTAGCGGTCGCCGCCGGAGATCCGGACTAGCGGGGCGGTGATCGGGTAGACGCCGATGGCGGTGCGGACGGTGGTGTAGTCGTCCTGCGCGGTGCGCACGGCAACGGTGGTGGTCATGGCTCTGGTGGTCCTTTCGAGGATGTTTCGACGGGTGTCAGATCGCGGGTGCGGGGTGGACGGACAGCTGCCAGGCGGCCTCGGCGCCGGCCGTCGCGCAGCCGATCAGCAGTCCGGAGGAGGTGGTGCGCAGGACGATTTCCGGTGCGCCGCTCCCGCCGTCGACGGGGGCGAGGTGCAGCCAGTGGCCGCTGGTGAGGCGGATCGCCGCGGCGGACGCCCAGACCTGTCGGAAGGCGGCGGCGTCGAGCTCGTGGCGCTTTCCGGCGGAGTGCAGCACCACGGCGGTGTCGGCCGGGGTGTCCGGGGTGAGCCAGAGCACCGTCTCCTCGTCCGCGCCGGGGGCGTGGACGTCGATCCGGACCGGCTCGGCGGCCTGCTCGGGGGCGGTGACCTCCCAGCTGATCCGCTCCTGCGGGGCGGCCAGCCCGAGCGGGTGCTTCTGCTCCCACTCGCGGGTGGTCGGCACGCCCCAGCCGAGGCCGGTGGCGAGACTGTGCCGGTGGTGCTCCAGGGTGACCCAGGCGCCGGCGCTCCACCGCGGGTTGTTGCCGAAGGCGCGGGTGCGGGGGGCGGGGCTGCGCAGCACCTTCTTGCCGCCCTCGGTCCAGGAGGTGATCCCACCGGCGTTCGCCTTGACGATCAACTTCCGTTCGCCGGTGGCGAGTTGCGGTGCAGCGGTGGTGCGGGGGGCATCGTGGTCGGCGCCGGTGCGGAGTTCGGTGCGCAGCCGGGCGGTGCCGTCGGCGTCGGGCTCCAGGTGGCGTTCGACCAGGGTGGTGTGGATCAGCCGGACCGGGCGGCCGGCCGGGAGGGTGATCCGGGTGGCGCCGTCGGTCCAGGCGAGGGTGGAGCCGGCCGGGGCGGTCTGCGCGGCGGCGACCACCTCGGAGGTGTCCCGGACGCCGATGCCGGTGCCGATCAGGTGCTGGACGGCGGTGGTGTCGGGGCCGGTCAGGGTGAAGTCGCCCTGGCGGAGTCCGACGGTCTGGAAGATCCGGCCGGGCCGGGTGGTGTACGTGAACTGCTGCTCCAGCACGCCCCGGTGGAGCGTGAGGGTGCCGGTGACCTGGTTGCCGCCGGTGGTCTCGCGGACCTGGACGCCGTGTTCGACGGGGTGGATCTCCAGTTCGCGGGCCTGGCCTTCGCGCCAGCCGGCCGAGCGGTCGGCCTCGGCGCTGGGCCAGGTGGAGACGAACACCGGCCCGTGGTGGCCCTCGGCGTGCACGGTGAGGGTGCCTTCGGCGGTGTCCAGCTCGGCGGTGAGGCCGCTGTCGCCGAAGCGGTGCGGCTCGGCCGGCTCCCGGCTCCGGATCTCGTAGGGCGGTTCGGCGATCTTCAGCGGCCGGGTGGCGCCGTCGGGGGTGGTGAGCGCCGCGTCCAGCATCAGGCCGCGGTCCACGTCGATGGTGGCGGTGAGCTTGAACTCGCCGAGGGCCAGAGCGTAGGCGACGGTGCGGATTCCGTCCACCACCCGTACGTCGGAACGGAGTTCGTCGTCCCGGCCGCCGGCGACGTTGCCGAAGCTGCTGAGCTGGCCGAGCGCCGCCAGCGCCTCGGGGTCGAGGTCGTGGAAGACGCTGCGCAGGATCAGCGGGATGTAGTTGTGCAGCTCGACGTTGCCGTCCTCGCCGGGGACGGTCTCGCCGACCGACACGCAGCCGACCCGCCGGTACAGCTTGAAGGCCACGGTGTTGGCCGGGTTGACGGTCAGTCGGAGCACCAGGCAGCCGCAGCGCATCATCCATTCGACGGCTTCGGTGAAGAGCCGTCCGGTGATGACGCCGTTGCGGTAGGCCGGGGCGACGAAGAACATGTCGGCGATGAGCTCGCCGGCCCGGGCGGAGCGGCGTCCGGTGCTGTGGAACAGCCCGAAGGTGCCCACCACCCGGTCGTCGTCGACGGCGATCAGGAATGTCGCGGTGTCGCGTTCGGCGAGTTCGCGTTCCAGTTCCTCGCCGGTGATTCCGCCCGCCACCGGGTTGGGGTTGTCGCGGTGACGGTTGTAGAGCTCGGCGATGTCATGCGCGTCGCCCTCCTGGTACGGGCGGATCGTGATGGACATTCCACACCTCCTTGTCTGCTCTGGTCCGAAAGGTGACGGGGGGTCAGCCCTTGCGTTCGGTGGTGACGATCAGCGAGCCGGCGGCGGCGAGTTCGGTGCCGACGGAGGCCCGGACGGAGACGGAGCGCAGGCCGCCGAGCTTCTGGCCGAGCTTGGCCTCCAGGGTGAGCTGGTCGCCGGGGACGACCAGCCGGGAGAACTTCATCGAGCTGATCGAGCCGAGGTAGCCGACGCTGGCCGACGGGTCGCCCTCTGCGGGCGCCGGGGATTCCAGCATTTCGGCGACGTAGACCACGGCGACCAGCTGGGCCATCGCCTCGACGATCATCACGCCGGGCATGATCGAGTGGTCGGGGTAGTGGCCGGCGAAGAACGGCTCGTTCACCGAGACGCTCTTGATGCCGCGTCCGGAGACGCCCGGGACCACGTCGTAGGCGCGGTCGATCATCAGCATCGGCCAGCGGTGCGGCAGCATCCGCTTGATGTCGTCGGAGGAGTAAGCGAAGGTCTTGCTCGGCTTCTCCTTGACGGCCACCTTGGTGGGTGCGACGGCGGTGGCCATGGTCAGACCTCGCGGGCTTCGATGAAGTCGACCAGGGCGTTGATGGAGCCGAAGGCCTCGAAGTCGTCGTCGCTGATCAGCACGTCGTACTCGTTGTTGATCATGACGACGATCTCCAGGGTGTCCAGCGAGTCCATCTCCAGGCCGCGGCCGAACAGCGGCTGGTTGTCGGAGACGGCCTCGGCCTCGGCGTCCAGGCCCAGGCGGTCGATGATCATCGACTTGATCTTCAGGTTCTTCTCCAGGCGCTGCTCGGCCTGGGTCCGGACGTCCTCGAAGGTGGCGGTGGACATGATGTGCCTTTCCTTTGGTGGGAATTGATGGAACGTCAGTTCGATTGAGGGGTGGTCAGCTGTAGAGCATCCCGCCGTCGACGGTGAGCACCTTGGCGGTGATGTACGAGGCCGCCGGGCTGGCCAGGAAGACCGCCGCCTGCGCGACCTCCTCCGGGGTGCCCATCCGGCCCAGCGGGATCGCCGCCGCGGCCTCCTTCAGCTGGGCGCGGGGCACCTTCTTCACCATGTCGGTGTCGATGAAGCCCGGGGCCACCACGTTGACCCGGATGCCCTTGGGGGCGCCCTCGTAGGCCAGGGTCTTCGCCATCGCGATCACCCCGCCCTTGGAGGCGGCGTAGTTGGCCTGGCCGACCCGGCCGGCGATGCCCGAGGTGGAGGCGATGAAGACGATCGACCCGCCGCTCGCGTACATCTGCTTGGTGGCCTCACGCGCCGTCAGGAAGGCGCCCGTCAGGTTGGTGGAGATCACCTCCTGCCACTTGGCGGCGCTCATCGCCGCGAAGTGGCCGTCGGCGGTGATGCCGGAGTTGAGGACCGCGACGTCCACGCCGCCCCAGGCGGTGCGGATCTCCTTGTACATCGCGGTGACCTGCGCCTCGTCGGACACGTCGGCCTGCACCAGCAGCGCCTTCCGGCCGAGGCCCTCGATCTTCTCCGCCAGCTGCTCGGCCTTGCCGGCGCTGGAGCGGTAGTTGAGCGCGACGTCGCAGCCGTGCTCGGCCAGGTGCAGCGCGATCGCCGCGCCGATGCCCCGGGAGGCCCCGGTGACGACGGCCCTGGTGCCTTCGGTGAACAGCTGACTCATGCCGCGCTCCCGGCGAGGTTGGAGGTGACCTTGTGGCTGCCCGGGTCGAAGCCCTCGACCTCGGTGCCGAGCCCGTGCTTCTCGGCGTGGTTCAGCACCGCCTCGGCGACCGCGAGGTCGAGCACTCCCAGTCCGAACGGGGCGAACACCACGGTGCGGGCGGCGGGCAGCTCGGCGGTGCCGTCGAGCAGCGCGCCGATCTCGGCGGTGACGAAGCGGCGGTGGCCGGCCTGCTGCTCGGCCTTGTGCAGCGAGGTCTGCTCGCGGATCGCGTGGTCCGCGTCGTCGGTGACGTTGACCGCGCCCAGCACCGAGGCCACCGACAGGTCGCGCAGCGACAGGTGCAGGATCACCTGCCCGTGCGGGCGGTTCGGGTAGTCCGCCAGGTCCAGCCAGTACGAGGAGTCGGTGGTGGCGATCGAGACCGTGTCGGCGGACAGCGCCTGACCGAGCGTCACCGCCTTGAACTCGACGCCCGGGTACTCGGCGGCCAGCTCTGCGGCGAACACCTTGGCCCGCTCCGGGAAGGCGTCCTGGAGCAGGACGGTCTCCAGGCCCTCGTGCACCTGGGTGAGGAAGTGCACCACCTGGTTGTTGATGGTGCCGCAGCCGACCAGGCCGATCGTGCGGACCTCGCGTCCGGCGTTCAGCAGCCCCGAGGCGAGCGCCGCGCCGGCCGCGGTGCGGACCGCGGAGATCTGGCTGCCCTCCATCAGGGCGAGCGGGTAGCCGGACTCCAGGTCGTTCAGGATGCACAGCGAACTGGCGCGCTGCATACCCCGGTTGACGTTCTCCGGGAAGGACGAGATCCACTTCAGGCCCATCACCGGGGCCGGTCCGCCGAGGTAGGCGGGCAGCGCGATGATCCGCGACTCGGAGCGGTGCAGCGGGCGCAGGAAGGTGGAGAACGGGAGGTCGGACTTGCCCTGGCTGTGCAGCACGTAGGCGTTGCGGACCAGGTCGATGACGGTGGAGTCGAGGTCCGCGAGCGCGGCCCGGACGTCCTCCCGGCCGAGGATTCTCATGACTGGCTCTCTTCGTGGTCGGTCTGCGGCAGGTACTGCCGGAGGTAGGACTCGACCCACTGGTCGTCGTAGATGGTGTCGAGGTAGCGGTCGCCGCCGTCCGGGAGCACGGCGACGCAGGTGGCGCCCGGCTCGATCCAGTCGGCGGACTGCTGCAGGGCTGCGATCACCGCGCCGGACGAGCCGCCGGCCAGGACGGACTCCTCGGCCAGCAGGCGGCGGCAGCCCCGGATGCACTCCGAGTCGGTCACCTTGACCACCCGGTCGGCGAAGCCCGGCCGCAGCAGGGCGGGGACGACCGCGGCGCCGTGGCCGGGGATGGTCCGCCGGTGCGTGGACTCCCAGGGCTCCGGCGGGCCGAAGATCACACTGCCCACGGCGTCCACCGCGACCACCCGGGTGGGCAGCCCCTGGTCCTGGATGAACTCGGCGCAGCCGCGCAGGGTGCCGGTGGTGCCGGCCGCCAGGAACAGGTAGTCGGGGGCCTCGGGGAGGGCCTCCACGATCTCCCGCATGGTGGTGTGGTGAGCGCGCGAATTGTCCTCGTTGGCGTACTGGTTGGGCCACCAGGCGTCGGGGACGGTGGCCAGCAGGTGCTTGACCCGGCCGATCCGGGCCGGCAGGAACTCGCCAGTGGCGGGGTCGCGGTGCTCGACCACCTCCACCCGGGCGCCGTAGGCCCGCATGATGGCGAGGTTCTGCGGGGTGGTGCGCGGGTCGACCACGATGATCAGGCCGAGCCGGTAGAAGTTGCAGAGCTGGGCGAGCGCGATGCCCAGGTTGCCGGAGGAGGACTCCACCACGGTGGACACCCCGGGCACGATCCGGCCGGTGGCGATGGCCTGTTCGACCATCGACTTGGCGGCCCGGTCCTTGATGGAGCCGCCGGGGTTGAACCGCTCGCACTTGGCGTACACCTGGAAGCGGTTCGGCGGGAAGAGTCGGTCCAGCGCCACCAGCGGCGTGCCGCCGATCGTGGCGACGATGTCGGGGTCCGACGGACGGTGCGGGCGGACCCGCAGCCCGGCGCCGTCGGGGACGAGCACGGTCATTCCGGCACCTTTCGGCTGATCTGGAGCCGAAGCTCACTGACGTACTGCTCGCCGTCCGCGTCGGGCAGCCAGGACTCCTCGGGGGCCGGCAGCGGTTCGCTGACGGTCACCCTGGCGTCGGGGTCCGACTGCACCGCCCGGCGGACGAGGTTGGCGAAGGAGAGCACCAGCGTCGGGCTGGTGAAGTCGACCAGGGACGGCTTCGTCTCCTCGGGGAACTTGACGAAGGCCCGGTCGGGCAGCGCGTTGTCGGTGACCCAGCGGCGCACCGCCAGGTAGTCGCGGCTCCGGTCGGCCTTCGGCGTGAGGGCCACGCCGGTGGCGGGCAGCCGCCAGGTCTCCCGGAACAGCACCAGGTCGTCGAGGGTGACCCGGGGGGCGTGCGGCCGGTCCAGGCCGATCTTGAACGCGTCGCAGGCGATGATCGAGATCAGCACCGCGAGCAGTTCGGAGAGCGTCCGGGTACGGCCGTCGGAGGTGGTCGCGGTGATCGTGCCGTCGTGCTCGGCGAGGGTGATCGCGACGGCGGGTTCGATCCGCTCCCGCTGGTCGAACGGGGCGCGGGTGAAGCCGATCAGCCGGTCGCCCGCGCCGATCGGGGCGGGCACCATGCGGCCGCTGTTGCGCTTCCAGCCGACCGGCAGCAGCGGCACCAGCCGCTCGCCGCCGATCGCCCGGTTGACCTTGTCGCGCAGCGAGCCGGCGTCGGCCGTCCAGTCCAGGAACGGCAGGTCGAGGGTGGCCAGGCAGGCGTGCAACTCGCCGAGCACGACCAGGTGTCGGCCGTTGTTGACGGCGTCCGCCGAGCGGGCCGCGATCTGCAGGTCGGGGCTGTGCACCGCGAGGTGCGGGGAGCGCACCGGGCCGGTGGCGAACACCTCCCGGGTCTTCGCGGCGATCTTCTCGACGCTCAGGTCGATCCGGGTGGCGCCCTCGGGCACCTCGCCGATGACCTCGCGCCACTTCAGCGCCAGCTCCCGGACGGCCTGCTGCACGGGGTGGTTGTGCTCGCCCCAGAACAGCGCCAGGGTCTGCGGCCAGACGTCGGCCAGCGTGACGGCGGTGCCGGGGCGCTGCCGGGCGGCGGCCTTGCGGACCAGCTCGACCACCTCGGCCTCGACCAGTTCGGCGAGCCGGTTGCCGAACCAGTCGGCGGCGTCGGCGACCAGGGCGAGCGGGCGGGCGATGCCGTCCAGGAAGTCCCGGCCGAGCTCCATCCGGCAGTCCCGCAGGGTGTCCTGGTAGACCAGGGTGCGGCCGGCGTACGCCTTGCCCTCCTCGCGGGAGGCGGCCTGGCCGGTGGTCTCCACGAAGTACGCGTCCAGCGCGTCCAGCGCCTCGACCAGCTGCTCGGCGGTCTCCGCCCGGTCGATCTCGCCCTTGTGGCGGGCGAGTTCGGCGAGCACCGCGTCGTAGCGGACGAACAGTTCGGGGTCGCCGATCGCCGAGACGCGGCGGCGCAGCACCTCCTCGGCGCGCACGTCGACCGGGATGTTGGCGTCCCAGCCGAGCACCCGCTGCCGCAGCAGCCGGTTCAGCACCTTGTCGACGGCGCCGCGGGCGCTCGCGGCGTCCCAGCCGTGGTCGGCGACCAGCAGGTCGGTGATCTGCTCGGCGTTGCGGTCGCCGTCGGCGAGCCGCAGCACCTGGCCGTCCTCGGGGCGCAGCCGGACGGTCTTGCGGTTGGCCAGCACCAGCTGCTCGCCGTCCAGGTGGACGTCGGGGCGCAGCATCGGCGGGAACCACCAGCGGGCGCCGGGCTGTTCGGCCATCCAGTCGGCGATCGCGGCGACCGTCCAGCGTTCCAGCGAGGTGCGGGCGGCGGCGACCAGGGCGGGGCCGTGGTCGATGCCGATGGCCTGCTGGGTGCGACCGACGCCGATCCAGGCGCCCGGGCCGAAGAAGCCGATGGTCTCGGCCTTGGCGCAGTAGCGCAGCCAGTACATGGCGAGGGTGCGTTCGCGCTGGCGGCGCTTGGTCTCCTTGCCGCCGGGGGCGGCGAGCGAGTCGAGGATGCGGAAGACGGTGCGGTTCTGCCAGGCGATGGCCAGGCGGAGCTTGGGGTCGGTGGCGAGGGCGGCGAGCCGGGCGGCCTCGGTGTCGACGTCGGTGCGGTAGGCGGTGTCGAACTCCTCGGCGGTGGCCTCGCCGGCGGCGAGCCGGGCGGCGGCGGCCGGGGCGAGGGCGCCGCCGATCAGGTCGAGGCCGGAGACCGGGAAGCCGGCGTTGCGGAGCAGTCCGACGCCCCAGACCTGCCAGTCGGAGCCGGCCAGCGGGTGGAGCGGGGCGAAGTCCGCCCAGTCCACGGCGCGGGCGGCTTCGACGGCGGGGGCGGTCATCCCGACACCTCCGCCAACTCGCGTGCGGCGGCGGGGGTTTCGGTCAGTACGGCGGCGAGCCGGGCGATGCCTTCGGTGATCTTCTTGCGCGGCACGTTGCTGAAGCACAGCCGGATGCCGTCGTTGTGCTCGCCGTCGACGGAGAAGTGGCCGCCGGGGACGAAGGAGACGCCGTGCGCGGCGGCGGCCTGCGCGTAGCGGGTGGCGTCGGCGCCGCCCTGGTGGCGCAGCCAGAGGTAGAAGCCGCCGTCGGGGCGCTGCCAGGTCCACGGGCTGTCGGCGCCGAGCTCGGCGTCCAGCGCGTCGGCCATCAGGGTGCAGCGCTCGCGGTAGCTCTCCCGGTAGCGGTCGATCAGCTCGGTCCAGCCGTTGCGGGAGTAGTAGGCGGCCAGCGTGCCCTGGGCGAGCGCGGACGGCGAGAGCGAGATGATCTCGGCGACCCGGGCGAGGTCGAAGCGCAGGTGCTCGGGGGCGGCGATCCAGCCGGAGCGCAGGCCGGGGGCGAAGATCTTGGAGAAGGTGCCGAGGTAGACCACCTGCTGCGGGTCGAGGGCCTGGAACAGCGTGGTGGTGGCGCCGTCGAAGCCGAGCAGGCCGTACGGGTTGTCCTCGATCAGCAGCAGGTCGAGCTCGCGGCAGGCGGTGAGGATCTCGGCGCGGCGCGGGACGGAGAGGGTGGCGCCGGTCGGGTTCTGGAAGGTCGGGTTGACGTACAGCAGTCGGACGGTGCGACCGGCTTCTCTCAACTCGCGGACGGTGGTGCGCAGTTGCTGCGGGTCGAGGCCCTGGGGGTCCTCGGCGGCCGCGTGCAGTTCGAGGCCGGCGGTGCGGAAGGCGGCGGTGGCGCCGGGGTAGGCGGGGGTCTGCACCAGGATGGTGTCGCCGGGGGTGCCGAGGGCGAGGGCGACGGCGGTGAGGCCCATCTGGGAGCCGCTGGTCGGGATCAGGTTGTCGGCGCTCGCGTGGCCGTCCTCACGGGCCATCAGGTCGGCGACGGCGGGCACGAGGGCCTTGGCGACGTGCGGGGTGGTGTACTGCAGGGCGAGCTTGCCGCCGAGGCGGACGAGTCGGGCGAGCTGCTGGGAGATGTCGCCCAGCGGGAGCACGTCCAGGTCGGGCAGTCCGCCCGCCAGGGATATGACGTCCCCGCCCCGCTCGAACAGCCGGGGCATTTCGGCCGCGGGTCTGGTGTCGGTCCACATGGCTGGCGGTCCCTCAGACTCGGGCCGGGGCGGCGTCGGCGGCCCAGGCCTGCACGTAGCGGAACAGTCCGGCCGGGGAGGCCAGCGCCGGGTCGGCGAGGGCGTCGGGGTCGACCTCGATGCCGAACTCCTCCTCGACGGCCATCACCAGGGCGATGGTGTGCAGCGAGTCCACGCCCAGGTCGACGAGCGGGGTCTCGGAGTCGGTGACCTGCACGGAGCAGATCCGCTCGACGAGCTGATCAAACTGCGACTGGTTCATGGCTGCCCCTCGGGGATGCGGTGACGGTCTGGTGGATTCGGTGGTGCTCGGCCGCGACGACGGCGGCTGCGGCGGCGGCCGCTTCCGCGGCTTCGGCCGCTTCGGCGGTGGCGGCGTCGACCAGGCGCTTGGCGGCGGCCCGGTCCGGCTTGCCGTTGGCGGTCAGCGGGACGGTGTCCAGCGGGACGACCCGGTCGGGCATCCGGCTGGGGTCGAGCCGGCCGACCAGCGCGGCGCGGACCTGCTCGGGCGGGAGGGTGCCGTGCACGGCCAGCAGCAGCGGTCCGCCCTCCTCCTCGGGGCGCAGCGCGACGGCGGCGGTGACGCCGGGGAGGCGCTCGGCGGCGTCCTCGATCTCGGTGAGGGCGATCCGCATGCCGCGGCGCTTGATCACGTCGTCGTCGCGGCCGACGAAGTACAGCCGTCCGTCCTCGTCGAGCCGGCCGCGGTCGCCGGTGTGCAGTTCCAGCGAGCCGTCCGGGCGGCGGATGAAACGGTTCTGCTCTTCCAGCGGGATCCGCCAGTAGCCGGCCATCACGGTCGGTCCCCACACCACGATCTCGCCGGTCTCGCCGGGGCCGAGCTCGGCGCCGTCGGCCGCGACGATCCGGACCTTGTCGCCGGGGATCGGCGGGCCGACCGAATCGGGGTGCCCGGCGTACTCGGCCGGGTCGAGGATGGAGATCCGCTTGCACTCGGTCATGCCGTACATCGAGGCGAACTCGGAGCCGGGGAAGACCTCCAGCAGCTCCGCCATCACGGCCCGGCCGGGGCGGGCGCCGGTGTTGGTGAACAGCCGCACCCGGGTGGGCCGGTGCAACTTGCTCTGCAGCAGGTGGAGCATCTGGGCCAGCGAGGGCACCAGCGGGACGACGGTGACGCCGGTGCGCTCGATCAGCCGGAGCAGTCCGACGTCCTCGCTGCGGCGGGCCAGTACCAGGGTGCCGCCGACCAGGGCGGACAGCAGGGCCTGGTAGAGGCCGTAGTCGAAGGAGAGCGGCAGCCGGCACAGCACCACGTCGTCCGGCCGGTAGCCCAGGCAGGCGTTGATCGCGTCCAGGGCGGCGAGCATCTGGCGGTGCGGGCAGACCACGCCCTTGGGGCGGCCGGTGGTGCCGGAGGTGTAGATCAGCATCGCCACCGCGTCCTCGTCGACGTCGGCGCGGTGGCCGTCCTCGGCGGAGGCGAGCACCTGCTGCCAGGCCTGCTCGACGTCGACGGTGCGGGCGGCGCGGGCGCCGGCCGCCGGGCGGCAGACGGCCAGCGCGGCCTCGGAGTCGGCCACGATGTGGTCGATCTGCTGGTCCGTCAGGTCGGGGTGGACCGGGACGAAGATCGCCCCGATCCGCAGGGTGGCCCAGAACAGGGCCAGGAAGGAGCGGTCGTTGCCGCCGGCGTACACCACCCGCTCGCCGGCGGTGAGGCCCTGGCCGCGCAGCCAGCCGACCGCGCGGTCCACGGCGGTGCCCAGCTCGCGGTAGTTCAGAGTGCCTTCGCCGTCGGTCACGGCGGGGTGGTCGGCCCGCGCCAGGAGCGGGTAATCGAGCAGGTCAGACACCGGCATGGACGGCCACTCCCTCGCTGATCGCGGCGACGGCGAGCCGCTCCTGGGCCCGGGCGACGTCCCGGGCGGTGTTCACGGACAGCACGTCCAGCCCGGGGTGCCGGCGCTTGAGCAGGTTGGCGAGGGTCTTGGCGGGCGGCAGCGAGATCGTCGTCTCCGGTGCCAGTTCGCCCAGTCGGTCCAGGCAGAGGTCCCAGCGGACCGGGCTGACCACCTGCTGGACCAGTCGGCGGCGGATCTCCGCCGGGTCCTCGACGAGCGCGCCGTCCGCGTTGGACAGCAGCGGCTGCGTCGGCGGGGCGAACGGCACCGCCTCGGCTGCGGCCGCGAAGGTCTGCCGGGCCGACTCCATGAACGGGGTGTGGAAGGCGCCGGCCACGGTGAGCGGCTTGACGGTGGCCCCGGCGGGCGGGGCGGCGGCCAGCTGTTCCAGGGCCGTTCCGAGACCGGCCGCGACGATCTGGCCGGGGCCGTTGAAGGTCGCCGGGGTCAGGCCCAACTCGGCTATTCGCGCCAGGACTTCGCTCTGCTCGCCGCCGACCACGGCGGCCATCGAGGTGGGCGCCTCGGCGCAGGCCGCGGCCATCGCCCGGCCGCGGATCGCGGCGAGCCGCACCGCGTCGGCGGGCTCCAGCACCCCGGCGTACACCGCGGCGGTGAGTTCGCCGACCGAGTGGCCGGCCGCCACCGCCCCGCCCGGCCGGGCGGCGCCGGCCAGGGCGTGGTGGGCGAGCAGTCCGGCGGCGACCAGCAGCGGCTGGGTGTGCTCGGTGCGGGCGATCTCGGCGGCCGGGGCCTTGGTGCCGAGGTGGACCAGGTCCAGGTCGGCGGCCTCCGACCAGGCCCGCACCCGCTCGGCGGTGGCCGGGTCGCGCAGCCAGGCGGCCAGCATGCCCGGGGTCTGGGAGCCCTGACCCGGCGCAATGAATGCGAACATTTGTTCGAACCTCCTTTCGAGTGGGGCCTGCGCCCGGCGCGGGAGCGCGGGCTTCGGTGGGTGACCGCTACGGGCGGCCGGTGGACTTGCGGAAGCGGCGGATCGCCAGGAACGAGAAGCCGGCGAACCAGGCCAGCAGGTTGAACACCGCGCCGGCCACGCTGGAGTGCTCCCCGTGGAACGAGAAGCCGTCGTTCAGCGGGTACCGGGCCAGCGTCGCCACCCCGTACATCGGGGTGTAGCGGGAGATCTCCAGCATCACGCCGCTGAGCGGGATGAACAGGTTGCCCAGGAAGGCGAGGGCGGTCATGGTCAGGCCCGGCATGTGCATCACCACGTCGGGCTTCAGCGCCAGGCCCATGCCGATGCCGAGCGCGGCGAACACCGCGGCCCCGACCCAGGCCACCAGCAGCGACGTCACCCAGACGTTGGCGTCGGCGTGAGCGCCCGTCAGCGCACCCAGCGCTCCCACGATGGCGACCGGGACACCGGCCATCAGCACCGAGCAGAGCACCTTGACCAGCAGGTAGCCGGGCGGGGTGAGCGGACTCATGGCGATCGTCCGCATCCAGCCGACGGATTTCTCCACCGAGATGGTGGCGGCCGAACTGACGGCCGCGGTGGCCGCGCCGTACACCGCCTGACCGATCATCATCCAGGCGGCGAAGTTGCCGTGCGGCAGGTCGGCCCCGCCGGACGGGGCGGTGCGGAACAGGGCCAGGTACAGCACCGCGGGAAGCAGCACCGTGAAGATCGTGGTCTGCCGGTTGAACCGGCGGCGCAGCTCGTAGCGGACGAAGGTCGGGTTCACCCCGTTGAAGACCGAGGTGCGGGCGGCGGCGGGCGCCGTGACGGCGGCCATCAGACGTTCTCCTTCTGGGCGTTGGCGGCGTTCTCGACGCGGCCGGCGTTCTCGGTGATGGCCATGAAGGCCTCCTCCAGGCTGCGCGGCGCCACCTCGATGTCCCGCGCCTGCGTCTCGCCGACCAGCACCCGCAGCAGCGCGTCCGAGTCGGTGCAGGTGAAGTAGGTGCGCTCGCCCCGGACGGCGCTGGAGCGCACGCCCGGCGTCCGGGAGACCAGGCCGGCCTCGTACGGGCTGAGCACCGCCGAGACGGTGCGACCGCTGGTCGCGGCGCGGATCGAGGAGGCCGAGCCGTCGGCCACCACCGCGCCCTTGTTGATCATGACCACCCGGTCGGCGAACTGGTCCGCCTCCTCCATGTAGTGGGTGGCGAACATGACCGTCATGCCGCGCGCCGCGTCCTCCCGGACGGCCGCCCAGAAGTCCCGCCGCGCCACCACGTCCATGCCGGCCGTCGGCTCGTCCAGCACCAGGAAGTCCGGCCGGGACAGCAGCGCCAGCGCGAACCGCAGCCGCTGCTGCTCGCCGCCTGAGCAGGCCGCCACCCGGCGGGCCCGCAGCTCGGTGATGTTCGCCCGCGCCATGCACCGCTCCGGGTCCGCGCCCGGGTGCAGCGAGGCCAGCATGTGCACGGTCGCCTCGACCGTCAGATCCGGCAGCAGACCGCCGGACTGCAGCACCGCCGCCACCCGCCCGGCCCGCACCGCCTGCTCGGGGCTCACCCCGAACAGCCGCACCTCGCCCTCGTCCGGCCGGGTCAGCCCCAGCAGCATGTCGATCGAGGTGGTCTTGCCCGCGCCGTTCGGCCCGAGGAACGCCACCACCTCGCCCCGCCGAATCCGCAGATCCAGCCCGTTGACGGCGGTGAACACCTCGCCCTTGGCATTGGTGAACCGCTTGACCACACTGGACAGTTCAGCCGCCAGGGGGGACGCCGTCCCCCTCGACGCCGTACGGTTCTGGTAATCGATCATCATCCGAGTCCTCACGATTCGGCGGAGGTTCGCCTCTTGTGAGCACTACTCTCCCGGCCCCCCCTATCGCCCCGAACCGGCCCGGCTATCGGCCCCCTATCTCCCCCGAAACCCTCCCGATGGCCGGCCCGGAAACGCCGGACGCGGTGCCGCGGAAACCTCGCGACACCGCGTCCGACCAGCGACATCGGCCCGGAGAGGACGGGCCGGGCCGGAGAGGACGCACCGGGCCGACTCCTCCGCCGGGGGCGGCGGCGGGGCGCCGACGGCGCGTCACTGTGCGGAGACCGGGATGTCCTTGCTGCGCTCGAACGCCTTGATCGGGGTCATTCCGCCGTAGCCGGGGAGGCTGACGGTGTTCTCGTGGCTGACCTGGGTGCAGGAGCTCTCGTCGTCGGCGGTGATGGCGTCGGCGCCCTTGAGCGCGGCGGACGGGTCGACGGGGGCGGCCGGGCCGCCCGGCGCGGCGGGGAAGCTGGTGCCCTGCTTCCAGTCGGCGCCGATCAGCAGCTCGATCGAACTGCCGCTGCCCGCCTGGACGGCGCTCGCGGGCAGGCCGAGTGCGGCGGCCACCTGCTGGGCGTCGGCCTCCTTGCCGGCCGGGTAGCGGACGGTGCTCTGCTCGGTGGGCGTGTCCTTGCCCGTGCCGGTGTTCTTGGAGAACCCGGCCGCGCGCAGCGCCTCGGCCAGCACGCCGGCCCGGCCCCCGACACCACTGCCGTTCCGCACCACCACGGTGATGTTCTTGCGCGGCGTCGCGTCCGCGGGCGGGGCGGCCGGCGCGCTGCTGGCGGGAGCCGAAGGCGGCGGCGAGGCGGGCGCGGTGGCCGCACCGGACGGGTCGGCGGTCAGCGACTGGTCGTTCTTGATCGACGCGAACAGCTTCCTCGCGTCGGGACCGGCCACCAGCCGGTTGTCGTTCTTCGGGTCGGCCTCGGTCTGCATGGTGGTGAAGGTGACCCGGGACGGCGGCACCTTGTTCAGGTCGTCGGCCAGGCCCACCAGCTTGGTGATCCCGTCCAGGCCGGGGTCCACGGTGAGCGCCTTGGTGGCGGCGTCGGCCAGCGCCAGCACCTTGGTCGGGTCGGTGAGCGTCCCGGCGCTCTTCAGCTGACGGATCATCGACCCGAGGAAGGCGTGCTGGGCGCTCGCCCGTCCCAGGTCGCCGCCGTCCCCGAAGCCGTGCCGGGTGCGGACGAACTGCAGCGCCGCCATGCCCTTCAGGGTGTGCTTGCCCTGGGACAGCTTGAGGTGCGAGTACGGGTCGTAGACGTTGTCGCTGACGCACACCGGGACGCCGCCCACCGCGTCCGACATCTTGATCACGCCGACGAAGTCGACCTTGACGAAGTGGTCGATCGGTATGTCGGTGAGCTTGTGCACGGCCGCCACGGTGCAGCCCGGACCGTACGCCAGGCTGGAGTTGATCTGGCCGCGGTGCGCCGAGGACTTGGTCTTGTTCTCGTTGTCGACACAGCCCGGCAGGTCGGTCATCAGGTCGCGCGGGATGCTCATCACGGTGGCGTTGGAGCGGTCCGCCGAGATGTGCAGCACCAGTTGGACGTCGGCGTTGGCGCCGGCGCCGCACTCGGCGCCGCCGATGTCGCAGTCCTCCGGGTTGTCGCGGCCGTCGGAACCGATCACCAGCACGTTGATCGGGGTCCGTCCGAACTCGTCCGGCACCTCGTGCCCGGCGTCCCCGCTCTCACCGGCGAACAGCGGCGCGGACTTGATGTTGCCGTTGTACCGCATGTACAGGTAGCCGCCCGTCCCGACGGTCAGCACCACCAGCCCGGCCACGCTCCAGGCGACGATCTTCAGCCCACGCCGCCGCCCCCTGCGCCCGCGCTTCGCCGCCCGCCGGGCCCCGGCCCGCCCCTCGTCCCCCGAACGCTGCCGGGGCACCTTCCCCCCGCCCCCGTCCGCCACCGGCTCGACGGTCTCGGCCTGTCCGCCCATCACATCGCACCCCCGTCGCCCGGCCCCTCCGAGCTTGTCTCCTCCTATTAGATGCACGGCCACCTCCCGATGTTTCACCCGGGGTTGCGATCAGCCCTGCAGAGCCGCCCAGTTGGCCACCCACCCCACCCCGCACCGACGCCGACCGCCGCCCGGGGCACGCCGCGGAACACCTGCCGCGCATGCCACTCGCGGTGCTGCCGCGCGACGGGAGGATCGCCCGTCCGCGGGCCAAGAACCGACCGGCCGACCAGAGCGAGCACCTGGTGTCGGCCGGCCTCGCTGCGGCCGACGAAGCGCTGGGGGCCCGACCGAGGTGGGATCGAGCATCCCGCCGTGACCGCAGAACGCGCACTGGAACTCGTAGGCCGTGAGCATCGGTTCACGCATCCGCCGATCACGCCCCCACCGGGCCGCGGCATCGATGCCGGTCACCGCGCCCGTCTCGGCGAGCTCCAGATCAAGCCTGACCGCCTCGCCCAGCTCCAGGTGCAGCGACGGCGGGAACGGCCGGGGAGGAGGCGCGTACTTGATGTGCCCGTCTCGTAATACCGCCCCGCCCGAACGATGATCAGCGAACGACCGGACTCTGCCCCGACCGCCAGTCCGACAGGCGCTTGCGGATGCTGGACACCATCGGCAGCTCGTCGGTCTGTTCGGGCGTGAACCACGCGACCTCGAACGACTCGTCGGAGATGTGGAGTTCACCGCCGATCGGGCGGCCGAGCAAGCAGATGCTGAACTCCTGGCGGACCTCGCCGTCGTCGTAGGCGAAGACGTGCCCGGGGTTGGTGTAGGTACCGACGATCCCGGTGATCTCGATGTCGAGGCCGGTCTCCTCCCGCGTCTCCCGGATGCCGCAACCGGCCAGGGACTCGCCGATCTCCATCACACCGCCGGGAAGGGCCCACATGCCGTTGTCGGTCCGGCGCTGGAGAAGCACCCGGCCGTCCTCGCCGACCACCACGACGCTCGCCGCAGGAACGAGGCTGTTGGCCTTCGGCGCGTGCGGGTCGTCCTCGTAGTCACGCCTGGGCATCAGCGTCCTCCGTCGTCGGGATCGTCCACACGTCACGGCCACGCCCCCAGAGGTCCTCGACGTGGCCGGCGAACCGGTCGAACACGCCGTCGTCCTGGGTCCGCCGCAGGTGCATCATCGGGGCGTCGTGGCCGATCCTGCCGGGCAGCAGAGGCGTGACGATCATGTCGTCGTCGAAGCGGAACACCGAGAGCGAGACATGCCCGGTCTCGTAGCGGGCCTCGACCGCCGTGTCCTTCAGCTTGGCCAGTTCGGACAGCGTCACCCCGATCCGGGTGGACAGGGTGAGCGGCACGTCCTCCTCCAGCTCGCGCTGCCGGGTCACCGGGGATGCCGGGTCACCGAGGATGAAGCGGACCCGGCACCCTTGGGAGACCTTCCTCCGCAGCACCTCGCCGAACCGGGCCTGCTCCAGCCACAGGAAGTAGTTGGTGTAGCCGGCGAACGTCAACTCCCGTTGCGCCTTGCCGATCGGCTGCCGCCAGAGCGAGGTGGGGGCCGCCGACCGGTACGGGTACATCTGGACGAGCTCACGGTCGGGGCCGCTCTTGACGAGCTGCTGAACTGCCGGCCAGAGCACGGTCTCCTCCTCGTCGAGGGCCCGGCTCACCGCAGCACGGTGGCGGGCGTGAGGCACGCGCGTGGCGTTGCCGATCCACCGGCCGACCGTCTTCGGGTCCACTCCGCACGCGCGCGCGATCTGGGACTCCGTCATATTCGCACGGGCCATGGCCTGCCGCAGTGGCTCGTTCACGGGCTCGCCTCTCCGGTCTGCAGGGACGAGTCAAGATGTACCAGCGAGATGTCCCAAACGTCCCTGAAACGTGGTGTGTTCGTCCCTTCGACCGACCGACCATCGTCGTGTCGGAGCGCTGCCCGACACGGAACGATCGACAGGGAGCCGGGCATGAGCGAAACCAGTCGGCGAGACGTTCGGCCCAGAGCTGGGCGTCGGAACGGATCCACGAACGGCGATCCGTACATCGAGTGCAACGACTGCGACCGATGCCTCACCGGCGTCGGCCGCGACGTCGACCCCGCCGCTTCCGACTGCTGGGTCGACCACCTCGACGCCGCCACCAGGCAGGCATCATGAGCGACCAATCCACCGAGCAACCCCAGCAGGAGATGCTCGGATACTGCGTCAGATGCGGCGGCTACGGCCGGGGCGAGTACGCCGGCGTCATCAGCAGCCACTCCGATGCCATCCGCAACCACCGCGGGTGCAACGAGGCCCAGACGCCCAGTCCCACCGCAGCTGGCCCCTCAACCGGCTAACCGTAGAACAGCCTCCAGGTTTGGACCTGGAGTGCTCGGGCAAGGGCTGACAGATCGTCCACCGTGGGTGGCGTGACGGCCCGTTCCCACAGGCCAACTGTCTGTCGATCCCGGTCGACAGCCTCGGCCGGCCGCTCCGGGCTGAGCCCACGCTGGTGCCGGAAGTGGCGGATCCGGACCCGAAGCAGCTGCGCCGACGCCTCCCGTTCCCCACCCGCTCCGACGCCCCGGTCGCCCCACCTCGCCGACGACACCCTCCTCGCGGTCGGCGAACTGCTGTCCAGCGCCTGCGACCACGTGGCGGGCCGCGCTACCTCGCACTCGAACGCCTCCCCGGCGCCGTCCGCGTCACAGTCGGCGACCGAAGTTCCGTCCTGCCCCGCCGCCGGCTCACCGAGCCCGGGGCGCCCGGCGGCTACGGCGCCGTCGTCCTCGACCGGCTCACTACGGGATGGGACGCAGCGACGGAGAGCGGTGGGAAAGGCCGTCCGGGCGAGGTTGCGGTCGGGGCGGCGCTGCGGTCCCGTGCCGGGGGCGGACCGGGCCGATCTCGGGCGTAATGGAGAGGACCGGTCCGTCGGGCCGGGCGCGAGGCCCGGGGTGGTTCGGGAGGCAGGTATGGCGGTGAGCGGCGACGGCGGGCGGCGGGCCGCGGCGGGCCCGGGCCGGACTACGAGGTCCGGGGAGCACCTGCTGGATGTGCTGCTGGACCGGGCGCGGGAGTTCGCGCCGCCGCTGATCGCCCCGCTGGTCGCCGAGGCGGTGGCCGAGCTGGGCGGCCGGGAGCCGGCGCTGCTGCTGCAGGACTACGGCCAGTCGGTCCTGGTCCCGCTGCCCGGCGGCGGTCTGACCGAGGGCCCGCCGCTGCCGATCGCGGATTCCGCCGCAGGCGAGGCGTTCCTGCGGGGCACCGTGGTGGAGGTGCCGCAGGACGACGGGATTCGGGTGTACCTGCCCCTGCTGGACGGCGGGGACGAGGCGGGGGTGCTGGCCTTCACCCTGGACGCGGTCGGTGACGGCGACCGCTTGCCGCTACGACGGCTGTCGGCCCTGGTCGCGGACCTGCTGATCACCAGGAGCGGCTACACCGACCTGGTCTTCCAGGCCCGGCGAATGGAACCGATGAGCGTGGCCGCCGAGATCCAGTGGTCGCTGCTGCCGCCGCTGTCGATGTCCGTGCCCCGGGTCGCGGTGGCCGGCATCCTGGAGCCGGCCTACCAGGTGGCCGGCGACAGCTTCGACTACGCGCTCAACGGCGACGTGCTGCACGTCGCCACCCTCGACGCCATGGGCCACGGCCTGGACGCCGCCACCATGGCGACGGTGGCCGTCGGCGCGTACCGGCACGCCCGCCGCGCGGACGTCGGACTCGCCGAGATCTACGCCTTCATGGACCGGGCCATCGCCGAGCAGTTCGGCCCCGACCACTTCGTCACCGCGCAGATGATGCGGCTCGACACCGCCACCGGCCACCTCCAGTGGGTCAACGCCGGTCACCCGAAACCGCTGCTGATCCGCGACCACGCGGTCGTCGAGCGGCTGGAGAGCGCCACCACCCTGCCGGTCGGGTTCGGCGGCGAACAGCCGGTGATCAGCGAGCGGGAACTCCGGCACGGGGACCGCGTACTGTGCTTCACCGACGGCCTGGTCGAGGAACGGGGCGCGAGCGGCGAGCAGTTCGGCGAGAAGCAGCTGATCGACTCGGTCGACCGCATCGAGCGCTCCCGCTCCGGCGTGCGGGCCACCGTACGCGCCCTCTCGCACGCGCTGAAGGCGCGCCGGGGCGGGCACACCAGCGACGACGCCACGCTGTTCCTGATCGAGTGGCGCTGAGCGGCCCGGGAGCCGCCCGCCGGAACCGCCCGTCCGGCGTCGACCCGCTTCAGCCGGGCAGGAGTTCCGCCGCCGGCGTGTGGTTGCCGGTCACAGAGGCCTCGGCCATCGCGGCCGCAGCGGTCGCGGGCGGGGTGTCCGGGGGCACCACCAGGAGCAGGAAGTGGTCCTGGAAACCCCGGGTGACGCTGATCGTGGCGTCACTGCCGTCGAACCAGCTGATCCTGACCATGAGGCCGTCGACCACGACGGACCTCGGCACGCCGTCCCAGGCCGGGGTGTCCAGGCCCACCCGGACGATCCGTCCCAGATGGGCACCCAACGCGGTTACCAGATCCGGGAGTTCGGCGAGAACGTGGGTGGTGCGGGGCCACCAGGCGCCATCGAAGAGGCCTTCCCGGGACATGGTCGGCTCCATCGTCAGACGCGGGAGCGAAGGGTCCCCGGGCACCGACCACGGGCCGGGGGAGGAAGGAACAGGGAGGGGGATCGACATCATGGCCGGCCGCCCGTCCGGTCCGCTGCGGGACCACTCATCACCCAGGGCGACGTCGGCGCGGATGCCGGTGTGCGGGATGTCCTCGGCTGCACTCCCACGGTACTCCGCGCACACTCGGTCAGGGCCGCACTCGGTTCCTGCTCGGCAGACGGATGGAGCTGTCCATGCAGAGGCCTTCCTCGGGGCGGCCCCGGCACAGTCGAGGGACGGGCGCTGACATGCCGAGGGGCCCGCACCGGGCGTGATGCACGCGGTGCGGGCCCCTCGCCGCCGGGCGGGTGCCGCGGCGGTGGAAA
>NZ_BMRI01000024.1:3087-21735 GCF_014648555.1 Kitasatospora griseola | reverse complement strand
AACTACAGCGGGCGGATGTTCTCGGCCTGCGGGCCCTTCTGGCCCTGCGTGACGTCGAACTCGACCTTCTGGCCCTCAAGCAGCTCGCGGAAGCCGCCGGCGTTGATGTTCGAGAAGTGGGCGAACACGTCCGGGCCGCCACCCTCCTGCTCGATGAAGCCGAAGCCCTTTTCCGAGTTGAACCACTTCACGGTGCCATTAGCCATGTAAAAAATCTCCTTCAGGGGCTTTCCGGCGACCCGCACGATGCGGATGCCGAGTCACCGTGATGGGAGCCCGCCCGGAGAAGATCCGGAAAACAAAAAATGCGCCTGCGATATATGAGCAGGCGCACACAAAGTTCATGGGAACCACTACTGCAACTACCTCGACTGTAGCAGTCCCGGACCCGTAACGGGCGGAAACTTTCACCCCGGTTTTTCGCCGGAGGCACCCTCGATGCCGTCGCCCCGAACCACATACGCCCTCAACCCAGCCTCAGTGAAAGCACGTTGGCCACTCTTCGGAGCACCTTCCGGGGCACTCTCGCCCTCGACTCACATGCCCGAGCCACGGGAGGTGCCGTTCGACACACCCGGCATTTCGGACCGCCCGGAATTCGGCCGCCCGGGAAGAACCAACTCCGTTCCCCGCGGCGCACACTGGCCTGGATGAAAAAATCTGAAGCAGTCCGCCGGCACCTGCCCACCAGTCCCTTCAAAGCCAGGACCGCAACACCGTGCAAGCACTTTGCCCTCGGCGACCGTGTCACCCACGACGCCTACGGCCTCGGCCGGGTCATCGGAGTCGAAGGCGACACCGCGGTACTGGTCGACTTCGGATCACGACAGGAGCGCGTCGCCGAGCCCTACACCGCCATGTACCACCTCTGACTCGCACCGCCACGACCGCCGAGTCGGTAACCGCGATCGAGGGCCCGGACCTCGGCTGCGGTCCGGGCCCTCGGGGTACCGGGCGCTCTGCGCGACCGGGCGGGCCGTTGCGGCGGTGGCGGCGGCGGAACGTCACGGCGAGGGTTCCTCCCAGGATCAGGGTGGTGACGGCCGCTGCGGCGAGCGCCGGTACGGGGCCGGCGCCGGTGGCCGGCAGGGGGTGGGGGGTGGGTGCGGTGGCGGGCGCGAGGAGTTTCACGGTGATCCGGAAGACCGCAGCCTCTCCCACAGCCGGCTGGGAGAACGGCCCGCAGCTGACGCCCCGGCCGTTCGGGGTGCATCCGTCGGTGACGGTCGCGACGTTCACCGCGTCCGAGCCGTCGCCCAGGGGTCGTTTGACCTGCAGTACGAGGACGGCGCGGACAGCGTCACTTTCGAGTGCGACCTGCACCCCAGCGGGGCGCTTCGTGTCCTGCGGGTCTTCGAGGACACTCCGCACCGGATCGAGGCGTACTCCAGCCCCGGAGCGTGGCTCCAGGTCGTGGGTACCTATCTGCGAAGCGGCTCCGAGCAGTGACGGCGATCCGCCGGGAGCAAAAGAGCGAAGGATCGGGCGGCGGCGTCACCGATTGGTCGGCGTCACCGCTGGTCGGCCGGGGGCTCGGAGCGCCGGGGCGAGGACGACGGCCCGCCCCACCGGGCGGAGCTCCAGGCAGAGACCGAGGGGTCGCGTACCGGCCAGACGATCCCTCGCCGGTCGGGGACCTTCGCAGACGGCTCGTCGGCGAGCAGTTCGCTCGCGGTCCTGGTGTTCGCGGGATCAGCGGCCTCGGCCATCAACCGGGCGGCAGCGACGGCTCCCGTCCGAGGCGGGACGACCAGCAGGGTCAGCCGGCGGGGAAGGTGCGAACGGACCGAGATCGTGTGCCGGCCCTGCACAGCGGTGAGCCAGCCCGTGTGGACGGTGTGGCCCGCGACCGGGATCCGTCGGGGCACGGTCAACCACTGGGCGGGATTCACGGTGATTCCGGCGACCCGGCCCCACTGCGCGTCCAGTTCGGCGGCCAGGGCGGGGAGTTCGAAAGAAAGGTCGTGCGACCGGGGCCACCAGGCCCCGTCCAGTCGTCCGGCTCGCGAGCCGTCCGGTGCCAGGCACAACCGCAGGGCGGGTTCGGGAGTGGCAAGCATCGCGCCGTCGATCACAGTCATGATCAAAGACCTGTCTCCGAACCTGACCGGTGCCACGTCCGGAATTGCCGTTCGCCGGAGACGACGCCAGTGTCCGGTGCCGGCATGCGAGGTGCCTTCGGTGATGTCCAGGCTACTCCCGGCCCGGCCCGGCGTTCAGCTTCACGGACCGGCCTCCGCTGCCTCGAACATCGGCCACCTCCTCCGTCTCCTCCGCTCCTGGTTCCATCGTGGCCCCGGAGCCGCCGACCGACGTCCCCGGTCGCCCTCCGGCCGACCGCCTCGTACGGTCGTGGTCGGGGCAGGAGCGTTGTCACAGGAGGCCACGATGCGGCGCTACCGGTGGATTCTGGAGACCCAGGACGACGACGGCCGCTGGTCCCGGCAGGACGACACGACGATGCCGAATCCGCTGGAGTACGACGGTCCGCCGCAGCGGGCGGCCAACCACCTCCGGGACGTTTTCGTTCGCACCCTCTCCCGACCGGCGCCGGGCCCTCGGGCAGTCAGGATCCGACTCTGGGAAGGGACCGGCGCCGAGGGCGAACCCCACGTCGAGACCGAGTGGTCACGCGAGTGACGCAGGCCCGGCCCCGGCCCGGGCGCCTCCCGTCCGCCGCCTACACGGCTGCCGGCCAGGAGGCGGCCCGGCTCCGGGCGAGATCGGATCGCCGCTCCGCCTCGCCGAGCCCGGTGGAGGGGGTGACGGCCGACGGCAGGAAGTCGGAACGGGCGTTCGTCCCGGTCGCACCGGCGCTCGGCTCCGCGGCGAGCAGCTCGCTCGCGGTCCTGGTGTTCGCGGGATCAGCGGCCTCGGCCATCAGCCGGGCGGCCTGGACAGCGTCCGCCTGGGGCGGGACCACCAACAGGTTCAGCCGACGGGGGGCGTAGGAACAGACCACGATCACGTGCTGGTCCTGTTCGGTGGTGAACCAGCCCGCGTGGACGGTGTGCCCGGTGACCGGTATCCGCCGGGGGATGACGGGCCACTGCTCGGGGTTCACGGTGATCCGGGTGATCCGGCCCCACCGCTCGTCGATCTCGGCGGCCAGGGCGGGGAGTTCGAGAAGAAGATCGCGCGAGCGCGGCCACCAGGCCCCGTCCAGCCGGCCGGGCCGCACGCCACTGGGCGCGAGGGAGAGCCGTGGCGTGGAATCCATGGCGGCGGGCGTCGTCACACGATCGAGGGTCGTGGTCATGATCAAAGACCTGTCCCCGGGCCCGGCCGAGAGGCCGGGTCCGGCATTGCCGTTCGCCGGAGACGCCGCCAATATCCGGTACCAGCATGCGAAATGCCTTCGGTGATATCCAGGTTACTCCCGGTTCGGCCGAGCCCGGACGATGAGGTGCATCTCGCCGGCGTCAGCACATTGACGCGCAGTCAGCTCCAGCAGGACGTCCTGCAACGTCCTTGCACTGCCGCGCCCGGCTCGGCCGGTACAGCCTCCGTGAACGAGCGACTCCACTCCGTACTCGCCCAGCGGGCGTAGTGCCCGAGGCGCTCGCCGAAGCATGCGAAGTGGATCCGAAGACCACAGGCCGCTGGCTCGGCGGGCGCGTAACGCACCCGAGGCACCGATTCCGCGCCGCTCAGATCCTGCGCGTCGAGGAGACCTTCCTCTGGTCGGCCCCGCAGCCCCGTGCAGGCCGGCGGACAGCCGAGGCGAACACCAACTCGTCGGCACCTACCAGAACCGGGCCTGCGTGCCCCGCGACACCTGGCTGACCCTGCTGCGGGGGGCCCGGCAGCAGATCGACGTACTCGTCTTCTCCGGGACGGTTCTTCGCCCAGTCCAACCCTCAGGTCGCCAAGATGCTCGCCGAGCGCGCGGCCCACGGGGTCCAGGTCCGACTGTGCTTCGGCGACCCTAACGGGCACGCCGCCGCACTCAGAGGCCGCGAGGAGGGCATCGGCGACACCCTCGCGGCCAGGATCCGCGCCTCGCTCACCTACTACCGCTCGTTGGGGCACTCCAACCTTCCCGCCATCGACCGCGAACAGTGCCGTCGCCGCCCCGGACACGCAGAAGGCCAGGTCGGACAATGTCCGACCTGGCCTTAACTCCGGTGGGCCGCCAGGGGTTCGAACCCTGAACCTACGGATTAAAAGTCCGCAGCTCTGCCAATTGAGCTAGCGGCCCGTGGCAGGCGTGGGCCCTGGTGGGACAGCGCCTGCCGGGGTGATCCTACCTGGTGCCCGGTGGGAGATGGCCAGCGGATGACCGGGCGGGTCGACGGGTCAGGTGGCGGGGAGGTGGGCGGCGCGGACTCGGCGGAGCCAGCTTTCGACGGGGCGTTCGTCGGGGGCGGGGGGCAGGACGCCGGGGCGGGCGAGGCGGGTCTCGGCGTCGGCGAGCAGGGCGGTGGCGTCCTCGGGGCGTTCGGCGAACTGTTCGCCGAGGGCGCGGATCCGGTCGGGGTCGGGGAGGCGGATCTCCAGGCGGCCGGTCTCGTGCAGGGTGACGCCCTGGCGGACCAGGCGGACCAGGTGCCGGGCGTGCTTGGCCGCCCGGGCGACGCCCGCCGGGTCGGTGCGGTCGCGGGAGGAGAGCTTGCGGAACTGCTGCCAGGCGTAGCCGAGGTATGCGCTGCGCACCGCCGGGCCGCTCAGGAAGGCCTCCCGCAGGCCGATCAGCTCCTCGCCGAGCGGCGTCCGCACCTCGTACAACTCCTCGGGCAGCCAGACGAGTTCGGTGGCGGTGGGGTTGCCGGAGAGGGCCAGCCGGCACCACTTGGCGGCCTCGTGCAGGGTGCGGTCCGGGGCGGTGGTGACGTGCGACTCGGCGGGCCGGTGCAGGCCGTGGAAGGCGACGGTGGGTGCGGCGAACAGACCGAGCCGGTCCAGGTCGGAGCCGGCGTGCGCCAGGCCGTACGCGGTGGAGCCGACGATGCCGGAGAGCAGGACGTGCATGGGGGTCACCTCGTCGGGAGCGGTTCCCCGCAGTCTCGCCCCGATCGGCCCGTACACGCGAGCGATTTCCTGCCCGGACGGCGGGGCCCGACACGGCCGCCGCCGGTGCTCGGTGCGGCCGCGCCGCGCGCCGATACTGGGCTCATGGCGAACGGCGAGATCCCGGCGGCGAAGCTCCGGGCCTGGTGGGCGCACCGGCAGTGGCTGGACGGCGGCGTGCACCGGGGGGCGTCCCCGGCCGAGGTGCTGGCGGCGACCGGGTGGGCCCGTTCGGTGGGCGGCACGGCGCCGTACCTGGGGCTGTTCGCCAGGGCGGGGCTGGGCCGGGCGGCGGTGGACGCGGCGCTCGCCGCGGTGGAGGTGCAAGAACTGCCCGCGGCCCGCGGCTGCACGTACGTGCTGCCGGCGGCGGACTTCGCGCTGGGCCTGGCGGCGGGCGCGGGCGTCGCGGAGACGGAGATCGCGACGGCGGTGCGGCATCTCGGGGTGACTCGGGACGAGGTCGAGCAGCTCTGCCTGACGGTGTCCGAACTGCTGTCCGACACCGAGCCGTTGGGCCCGCAGCAGATCCGCACGGCGGCCGGCCCGGCGGCCCGCCCGCTGGGCGAGGCGGGGCGCAGACGCGGGGTGTCGACCACGCTGCCGCTGGCGCTGGGGCTGCTGCAGGCACGCGGGCTGATCCGCCGGGTGCCGGTCGACGGGCGGCTGGACCAGCAGCGGTACGGCTACCTGCGCTGGGACCAAGCGGTGCACGGCGAGGCCGCCGACCTGGCCCGGCGGTACTTCGCCTGGGCGGCGCCCGCCTCCGTGCGGCACTTCCGCTGGTTCTCCGGCTTCAACGCGGCCACCGCGAAGGCCGCCCTGGCCCCGCTGGAACTGACCCGCCTGCCCGGCGACGAGCTGCTGATGCCGGCCGAACTCCTTGACGAGTGGGCCGCGTTCACTGTGCCGGAGCAGCCCGCGTACGCCCTGGTGGCGGGCATCGACGGCCTGCACCTGCTGCACCGCGACCTGGCCCGGCTGGTCGACGAGCGGGACGCCGGCCGCCTCGCCCCGGCGTCCCGGACGGGGCGGAGCTTCGGCAGCGAGTCCGACCCGTCGACCCACCTGGTGGTGGACCGCGGCCGGATCGTCGGCTTCTGGGAGTACGACCCCGAACAGCGGGAGCTGGTGCACCAGTTGTTCGTGCCGATGGACGCCGCGCTGCGCGCCGGGATCGACGCCGTCGAGACCTTCGTCCGCGAGGAACTGGGCGACGCCCGGAGTTTCGGCCTGGACTCGCCGAAGAGCCGCGCCCCGAAGCTGGCCGCCCTGCGCACTGCCAACCGCTATGCCTCGCCCGGGAGTTCGAGCGGCAGGTAGTCGAAGCCGGTGACGCCCGGCCGGGCCCGGCGCAGGCCGTCCAGCAGCACCGGGGGCGTCGTGGCGTACACCGTGGCGCAGTGGCGCCGGTCGAGCGCCGGCTCGCCGGTCCAGGCGGGCTGCTCGGCGGCGGGGGTGGTGGCGAACCGCCCGTCCACGCCGTTCCGGTTGCCCCGGCCGTCCAGCCGGACCCACCACGAACTCCCGGGCAGCAGCACGCCGTTGAGGCCGTGCAGCACCTCCAGCCGCTGGTAGCAGAGGCCGGCCGGGATGCCATTGGCGCGCAGCAGCGCGGCCAGCAGGTGGGCCTTGCCGTGGCAGATCGCGTCACCGGCGGCCAGCACGTCCGACGCCCGGTAGGCCGCCGACCAGCGGCCGACGTCCGCCGAGTGGTCGATCCGGTCGCGGACGAAGTCGAACACCGCCTCGGCGGTCGCCACCGGATCGGCCCGCCGCAGCGCGGCGGCGCGCTCCACCACGGCGGGGTGCCGGTGGTCGACCACCTCGTCGGCGGCCAGGTACGCGTCGAGGTCGGGACGATCGGCCCGGAGCGGGCCGTACGGGGAGACGGAAGGGTCCATGCCAGTGATGCTGCGCCGCCGACTCGCCTTCGGGCAAAGGCATTTCACCCCATGGACTACCGTCGGTCGCATCGGTTCCGGGAACGAAGGGACAGGCGGCATGGCGCAGGACGAGGTACTGGTGGTCACCGGCGGCGGGCGCGGCATCGGGGCGGCCACCGCCCTGCTGGCGGGCCGACGCGGCTACCGGGTGTGCGTGAACTACCGGGCCGACGCGGCCTCGGCCGACGGCGTGGTGGAGCGGATCCGGGCCGCGGGCGGCACCGCCGTCGCGGTGCGGGCGGACGTCAGCAGCACCCCCGAGGTGGAGCGGCTGTTCGACACCGCGGAGCGTGAACTCGGGCCGCTGACCGCGCTGGTGAACAACGCGGGCACGCTGGAGAAGCAGTGCCGGCTGGACGAACTCGACGAGGACCGGCTGAACCGGATCTGGACGGCCAACATCACCGGCCCGTTCCTGTGCGCGGCCGCGGCGGTGCGCCGGATGTCCACCCGGTACGGCGGCCGGGGCGGGGCGATCGTCAACGTCGGCTCGGCGGCGTCCCGGCTCGGCTCGCCGGGCGAGTACGTGGACTACGCGGCGTCCAAAGGCGCACTGGACTCGATGACCCGGGGCCTGTCGCTGGAGGTGGCGGCCGAGGGCATCCGGGTGAACGCCGTCCGCCCGGGCCTCATCCACACCGGCATCCACGCGCTCGGCGGCGAGCCCGGCCGGGTCGACCGGGTCGGCCCCGACCTGCCGATGGGGCGCGGCGGGCAGCCCGAGGAGGTCGCCGAGGCGATCCTGTACCTGCTCTCCCCCGCCGCCTCGTACGTCACCGGTTCCTTCCTGGACGTGGCCGGCGGACGCTGACCTGCCGTCAGTCGCCGGACCCTGCGGCGGCCGCCCCGCCGCCCCCGCATGAACATCACGCGTTGCCGCGATACCGGTTCGGTCAACGCCCCGGCGCGTCGCCGCCCACCGCCCCTACGGTGGGCGGCATGACCGAGACCGAAATCGCCGCCGCGCCGTTCCTCGACATCCCCGACGTGCTCAACCTCCGCGACGCCGGAGCGGGGGTGTACCGCCCCGGGCTGCTCTACCGTTCGGCGAGCCTCAACCGGCTCACCGACGAAGGCGCCGCCCGCCTCGCGGAGCTCGGCATCCGAACGGTCGTCGATCTGCGCAGCAGCCCCGAGCTCGACATCTGGCCGGACCGTCCGATCGGCGAGGACGTCCAGTACCTGCACGTGCCGATGCTGCCCGACCCGGCCACCACCGACCGCGTCTGGCCCGAGGACCAGGCCGCGCTCTACCCGTTCATGGCCGAGACCGGCGGCGTCGCCGTCGCCGCCGCCGTGCGCGCGCTGGCCACCGGCGCCCCGATCCTCGTCCACTGCGCCGTCGGCAAGGACCGCACCGGCCTGACCATCGCCGTCCTGCAGACCCTGGCCGGCCTCCCCGCAGCCGCCGTCACCGGGGACTTCCTGCGCTCCAACGTCGGCCTCGGCCTCGACAACGGCCCCGTGCCCTACCTCGACACCGCCGGCGCGGAACGCCTCTCCCGCCCGATCGAGGCCACCCACCTCGCCTCCGCCCTCGCCCGCATCGAGGAGCTCCACGGCACCCTCGACAACTACCTCCTCGACCACGGCGCCACGGCCTCCGACCTGGCCACCCTCCGCACCCTGCGCCCGGAGTGACCTGACCTCGGACCCGACCGCGAGGCGCTCCGCGACGGTGGCGGCGAGTCCGGTCCCGAGCAGGACGGCGGCCGGGCGCGGGCGAGAGGGTGCAGCGGACGGCGGTATCGGCGTCGCGGCCGTTCCAGCCCTCGGCGGCCCGGTTCGTCAGCCGGGTTACCGTGGGCGGTGCGCCCGACGGCCACCAGCCGCCCCGCGCGTCAGGCACGTCCACCGACTGTCCGAAGGAGTCCGTCCCATGGCCCGTTTCCCCGCCACCGCCGCTGTCGCCGCCGCCGGTCTGATCGGCGGTTACGCCACCGCCCGGTTCAGCGGTCGGCGCGAACTGGGCGGCGCCGTGCTGGCCGTCGCCGGGACGACGGCCGCCGTGCGCTGGCAGCGCCGCGCGGGGACGCCCGTCGCGGCCGGTCTGACCACCCTCTACCTGGCGGCGTTCGGCGGCTCGCACCCGCTGGCGAAGAAGATCGGCGCCTGGCCGGCCGTCCTCACCGTCACCGGTGTGGTCGCCGCCGCCTCGGCCCTGGCCACCGGCGAGTAACCGCAGGGCAGGACGGTCTCAGGCGCCGCCGAACCGCGCCTCGAAGGCCGCCCGGTTCGCGGAGGGGACGGTGCGGTCCCAGACCCCGAACACCACCCGGTCGAAGGCCGCGCCCCACTCGTCCAGGGCCTCGCCGAACGCGTCCGCGACCTCCGCCGGGTCGTTGCGGAAGACTCCGCATCCCCAGGCGCCGAGCACCAGTTCGCGCACGCCGTGCCGGGCAGCGACGGCCAGCACCCGGCCGGCCCGTTCGGCCAGCACCGGCCCGAGGTCGAGCGCCTTGCCGGGCGAACGCAGCGCCAGCTGGCCTGCGTTGGGCGCCGGCGAGGTGAGGAAGCCGACCCGGTGCGGGCGGGACAGCAGATCCCCGCGTTCGTCCCGGATCACCGGTACGTCCGGCGACCAGATCACCCGGTGGCTGTAGCGCAGGTCGGTGGAGGCGCGGTGCGCCTCGTAGTAGTCGGGGGCCTCCAGCAGGCAGCGGTACAGCAGCGCGGTGCGGCAGACGTCCTCCTCCTGGGCCTTCGCCCCGCGCAGGTACCCGCCGCCGGGGTTGCGCGCGGACGCGAAGTTCAGCACCGCGACGCTCCGCCCGCCCTCCGCGACCAGGCGCTGGGCGGCCTGCATGCTGCCCTCGCCCGTCACCTCGGCGGGCCCGCGCAACGGCCCCGGGCCGGCGTCGAATTCGGCCTCCGGCGGGTAGGACACCGTCCCCGCGCGGGCCGCGGCCAGCTCCTCGGCGATCCGCACCGCCGTCCCGTCGGGGCTCCGGTACTCGCCCCGGTCGGCGATCTCCTCGTTCTGCGTGGCGAGTGCCCGCTGCCTGCTGCTCATGTCGCGCACGCTAGCCGCCAACATCCGCCGCCACCACCGCATTTACCGCCGGAACGCGGACGGGCCCGCCCCACCGGAGTGGAGCGGGCCCGTCAGTGCGTCAGTGTCAGTTCTTCCAACGCGGCTTGCGGTCGTCACGGTTGAAGCCGCCACGGTCGTCACGGTTGAAGCCACCGCGCTCACGGTCGCCGAACGAACGGCCGCCGCGGTCATCGCGGTTGAAGCCACCCTGCGGACGGCCACCACGGTCACGGTCACCGAAGGAACGGCCACCGCGGTCATCGCGGTTGAAGCCACCCTGCGGACGGTCGCCGAACGAACGGCCACCGCGGTCGTCACGGTTGAAGCCACCCTGCGGACGGTCGCCGAACGAACGGCCACCGCGGTCGTCACGGTTGAAGCCACCCTGCGGACGGCCACCACGGTCACGGTCACCGAAGGAACGGCCACCGCGGTCGTCACGGTTGAAGCCACCCTGCGGACGGTCGCCGAACGAACGGCCACCGCGGTCGTCACGGTTGAAGCCACCCTGCGGACGGTCGCCGAACGAACGGCCACCGCGGTCGTCACGGTTGAAGCCACCCTGCGGACGGTCGCCGAACGAACGGCCACCACGGTCATCGCGGTTGAAGCCGCCGCGCTCACGGTCGCCGAACGAACGGCCACCGCGGTCGTCACGGTTGAAGCCACCGCGCTCACGGCCGCCGCGGTCGTCGCGGTTGAAACCGCCACGGTCACGGTCGCCGAAGGAACGGCCACCGCGGTCGTCACGGTTGAAGCCACCGCGCTCACGGCCGCCGCGGTCGTCGCGGTCCCGGTTGTAGGCGGGGCGCTCGGTGCGGGCCTCACGGTAGGAGGGGGTGCGCTCCTCGGCCACCGGCTGGGCCTCGGCGGCCGGCTGCTCGGCGGTCTCGGCACCGGCCTCGGCGGTCGCCTCGTCCGTCTCGACCTCGTCCTCGATGCCCAGCTCGGCGCGCTCGCGGGCGGCGCGGGACGCCAGGCGGTCGGCCTCCTCGCGCAGCTCGGTGGCGCGGCGCTGGGCGCGCTCCAGCTCACGGGTGAGCTCGGCGACCTCGCGCTCGGCGGCGCCGGCGATGCCGGACGCGCTCTCGGCCTGCACCTCGACCAGCGAGCGGGCGCCGGTGATCTTGGCGACCTCGGCGTCGAAGGCGTGGTCGAGGATGTGGCGCGAGGCGTCCACGCCCGCGTCCTCCATCAGGCGGAACACGCCGCGGCGCTGGTGCGGCAGCACCAGGGTGACGACGGTGCCGGAGCGGCCGGCCCGGGCGGTGCGGCCGGAGCGGTGCAGGTAGTCCTTGTGGTCGCCCGCCGGGTCGACGTTCAGCACCAGGTCGATGCCGTCGACGTGGATGCCACGGGCGGCGACGTCGGTGGCGACGACCACGTTGAGGTAGCCGTCCTTGAAGTCGCCGAGGACGCGGGTACGGGCGCCCTGGGTCATGCCGCCGTGCAGCGCGTCGGCCTTCACCCCGGCCTCCAGCAGCTGCTGGGCGACCCGGTCCGCGCCCATCTGGGTGCGGACGAAGATGATGGTGCGGCCCTTGCGGGCGGCGATCGCGTTGGTGATCGGCGCCTTGTCCTTGGGCTTCACGACCAGGATGTGGTGGGTCATGGTGGTCACCGCGCCGGCCGACGGGTCGACCTCGTGGGTGACCGGGCTCTTCAGGTAGCGCTTGACCAGGGTGTCGATCTCGTTCTCCAGGGTGGCGGAGAACAGCAGGCGCTGGCCGCCGGCCGGCACCAGGTCGAGGATCTCGGTGACCTCGGGCAGGAAGCCCATGTCGGCCATCTGGTCGGCCTCGTCGAGGACGGCGATCTCGACCTCGTCCATCTTCGCGGAGCCGCGGTTGATCAGGTCGCGCAGGCGGCCGGGGGTGGCGACCAGCACGTCCACGCCGCGCTCCAGCGCGTAGATCTGGTTCGACATCGAGGTGCCGCCGCAGACCACCTTCAGGCGCAGGCCGAGCACCGAGCCGAACGGCTCCAGGGCGTCGGCGACCTGCATGGCCAGCTCGCGGGTCGGGACCAGGATCAGGCCGCGCGGCTGCTTGGCCTTGGTGCGCTCGCCGCCCGCGAGGCGGGTCAGCAGCGGCAGGCCGAAGCTCAGGGTCTTGCCGGAGCCGGTGCGGCCGCGGCCGAGGACGTCCTTGCCGGCCAGCGCGTCCGGGATGGTCGCGGCCTGGATCGGGAACGGGGTGGTGACGCCGCGCTTGGCGAGCGCCCGGACGACGTCGTCGTGCAGACCGAGGTCACCGAAGGTGATGGTCGGCTCGGCGTCGGCGGCGTCGGCCGCGTCGGAGTCGGTGGCGCCGTCGGTGAGCTCGGCGAGCTCCGCGTCCAGCGTGTCGGTGTCGAGAGAGTCGGTGTCGGCGGCGTCGGAGCCGTTCGCGGGCATGGCGAAGCGGGCGTCGTCAACGAGAGACATGCAAAACCTTCCGGAAGTGGCACGCGCCAAAGTCCGGGGGTCTGTTGGAAATACCGCCTCTATGCGGTCAGCCACGGATCGCCGGAACGCGCCAAGGGCGCTCAAAGGTGTGAGGAGCGCCAGCCAAATAGGATCAAACGAACGATCTACCACCATAGGGGAACCTACGGATCAGAGGCAAATCCCCTGGCCAGCGCCCCCGAATCAAGGCCCGGCGCCGCATCCGGGCCGCGCTCCGGGCTCAGTGCGCGGACGGCCCCTCGCTGGGCTCCGCCAACGTCGCACTCGGCGTCGGCGAGGGCTTCGCCGAGCGGGAGGGCTCCGGGCTGCTGGGCTGCGGGATCGGCGAGGACGCGCCGCCACCGGTCGGGGTCGGCACGGGAGTGCCCGGCGCGGCGGGCGTGCCGGTCGGCGCCGGGGCGCCGGCGTTCGCCCCGGGCACCGGCACCGGGGCGCCCTGCACCCCGACGACCGGCGGCGTCGGCCCGGGGGCGTGCCCACCGGGGGACGGAGCCGCGCCGGGTGACGCACCGTCACCACCCGGCGCGCCGCCGTGTTCCCCGCGCCCCCCGCCCTGGTGCCCGCCGGCGCCGACCCCGGCCTTGAGCGTGGTCGCCGTTCCCGCACCGGTCGGCTTCACCCCGCTGGGTCCGGCCGGCGGCTGCGCACCCACCGACATGCACCCGCTCAGTCCGAGCACGGCGATCGCCGCCATCGCCGCCCCCGCCGCCGCCCTTCGCCGCGCCGACCCAACCGCCATCACCGAGCCACCTCCCGCACGACCCGCCCGGGCCGCCAATCGTTCTCGGTGCCCAACGCGCGTCCGCCCCGCCGGGACACGGGCAACCGCCGACCATCAGCCGCGCGCCCCCAGCGGCGCACGCACCGGCGCGAACCATCTGGCGTCCCGTCAGCGGACCTCCGACAATGGGCGGGTGGAAATGACCAGGGACGAGTTCGAGGCACTGGTGTCCGACGCGTTGGACCGCATCCCGCCGCAGCTGGCCGCGATGATGGACAACGTGGCGGTCTTCGTCGAGGACGAACCCGACCCCGCCACGCCCGACCTGCTCGGCCTGTACGAAGGCATCCCGCTCACCGAACGCGGCGAGTGGTACGCCGGAGTCCTGCCCGACCGGATCCTGATCTACCTGGGCCCGACCCTCCGGCACTGCGACTCCCGCGAGCAGGCCGTCGAGGAGGTCCGCATCACCGTCATCCACGAAGTCGCCCACCACTTCGGCTTCGACGACGACGAACTCCACGACCTCGGCTGGTCCTGAAAGCCCCCCGCCGCGCCCACCTCCGGAAACGGTTTTGGCGTTCCCGCCCGGCATCCCATATGCTTCTCGACGTCCCCGAACGCCGGATAACCGGCCGGAAGGGCCGCAAGCCCTCATCGTCTAGTGGCCCAGGACGCCGCCCTTTCAAGGCGGTAGCACGGGTTCGAATCCCGTTGGGGGTACGCAGTACCGTAGTAAGGTCCTGTGCGGAGCAATCCGCATGAGGTCCCGTGGAGCAGTTGGTTAGCTCGCCACCCTGTCAAGGTGGAGGTCGCGGGTTCAAGTCCCGTCGGGATCGCTCGTCTCGCAAGAGACGGTGCAGTACGGCCAGGTAGCTCAGTTGGTACGAGCGTCCGCCTGAAAAGCGGAAGGTCGCCGGTTCGACCCCGGCCCTGGCCACATAGTGTGACCAGCAGAAAGCCCCCGAGCGCATCGCGCTTCGGGGGCTTTTTCATGCCCGGTACGCCAACCGGTACGCCAACGGCTAGGCCAGGGCCTCACTCAGCGACCCGAGGGCCTTCCGCTGCTCGTCCAGCGAGGCGTGGGCGTAGACCTTCATCGTCACGCCGATGTCGCTGTGCCCGGCGATCTGCCGGACGATGTGCGGCGGCACGCCGAGGTCGAGCAGCAGGGTCACGCAGGTGTGACGCAGATCATGGAAGCGGAGCGTCAGCCCGAGACGATCCCGGAGCGGGTACCAGCTCCGCCGGAGGTTGTCCGGCTCCATCGGCGTTCCGACCCGGCTGGTGAAGACCAGACCCGATTCCTTCCACCGGTCGCCGGCGGCGGCGCGCTCCTGAGCCTGCTGCTCGCGGTGCGCCTGAAGCGCGTCCAGGACGAACGGCGGCAGCGGCAGCGTCCGGAGCGACGAGGCGGTCTTGGTCGGGCCGAGCTGGAGTTCGCCGTCCACCCGCTGGAGGTTGCTCGACACGATCAGCGTCCCCCGCTCCAGGTCGATCGCCGACCAGTGCAGGCCGAGCAGCTCCCCCCGGCGCATCCCCATGGCGAGCGCCAGCACGTAGAGGGCGTGCAGCCGGTCCGCGCTGGCCGCCTTGAGCAGGAGCCGGGCCTGCGGCACGGTGAGCCCCTTGCCGGTGCCGTAGTCGGGCGTGGGGACCTGCACGAGCCTGGCGACGTTCCGGAGGATCAGCTCCTCGCGGACGGCGTTCTCCAGGGCGTTCCTCAGGACGGCGTGGATCCACTGGACCATCCGACGGGACAGCTTGTTCTCGCAGCACTCCCCCGCCGCGCAGCACCGCGGCTGCTTCCGGGCCTTGTCCACGCCGCCCGCGCAGCACTGGCAGGTGTTGGCCACCTTGGCCAGCCACGTCCGGACGTCGGAGGCCTTGAGGGTCCGCAGCTTCTTGGCACCGAGCCCCGGCACGAGGTGGACGCGGACGACGCTCTCGTACCCCTGGTAGGTCTTCGGCCGGCGGTTCACCCTGACGACGGCGTGCAGCCAGTACGTCAGGTAGTCCGCCATCTTGATGTTGGTGTCCGGGACCGGGATGCCCTTGTGGTGCTGGGCCTGGAGCTCGGTCATCTTCTCCCGCACCTCGTCCCGGGTCTTCCCGTAGACGGACACCCGCTTCACGGCGCCCGACGTCGTCGTGACGTACACGCGGCCGTGGAAGAGGTCGCGCCCCTTCATGCGGGTGATGCTGCCGTCGCCGTTGGCGCGCTTGGCCATCAGTCGTTCCCCTTGGTCTGGTTGGTGATGAAGGTCGCGAGGTCGTGCGAGGCCACGCGGCGGGCGCGGCCGATGGTGAAGCTGGGCAAGGCGTTCGAGCGGATCAGGTCGTAGACCTTGCTGCGGCCGAGTCGCAGCGCCGCCATGACCTCGGGCACGGTCAGGGCGACGGGTGTGGCGGTGGTCAAGGTGGTCCTCCCCGTGCGGTGCTCAGGTGGGCCGGACCCGTGACGTACCGCCAGAACCGACACAACCTGTGCTGATCGGTTCTGAGCCGGTGGTGCGGTTGATGGGCTCGCAGTGGATGTGTCCTAGGTGGGGATTTCTGCGTCACCGCGTCATCTGCGTCATTCAGGTGCTCTGACCTGGGGTGACGGGTGACGCAGAGAGGTGGGCGTGCGTCACCGCTGCGTCACCGCTGCGTCATCGGGTGCGTCACCGGGTGACGCAGGTGACGCGGGATGACGCAGCGTCCGTCGTCTGCGTCACCGCTTTCCGTGCACGTCAGGGGCCGTTTTCCGGCGCGGGTGACGCAGGTGACGCAGCGTTCCTCTACTTAGGAAAAAGAGGGGCTGTCTGTTGGTGGTTGCGTGCGCCTCAGGGCGAAAGGAGGAGCCGCTTCGCGGCGCGTTCTGGGGCGGCGCAGCCGCCAACAGCAAGAGGAGCACCTGGGGCGCTGAGCCCGACCGTGCTCTTCTTGCTGTTCGGGCGGTGAGGGTTAGGGCAAGGGGAGCTGTTCGGGCGGGGGCGGCGGTGCGGGGCGGGTCAGCTCCAGGTAGCGGCCCGTTTTGGTGCGGCCGGTGTCGATGAGGACCCCTCGTGCCGCGAGGGTGGGCTGGAGGCGCTTGAGACGGTCCGAGAGGACTTTCCCGGTGGTCGGCCAGCCCTTGGGCAGGGCACGCAGGTCCTCGCCCGCGTAGAGACGACTCAGGGCCGCAAGCCACTCCGTGGACGTCATCTGCTGTGCTTCGCCGGGGGTCATGGTGTCGGCGTGCTTGAGGACGGTCTGTGCGAGCAGGTCGCCCTCGATCACGTCGTCGTTGAGGTCGTCCAGGCCGGCTCGGTAGGCGGCGAGCGCTCCGAGGCCGGTGGCGGCGTCGAGCTGCGCGCACAGGTGCGCGAAGTCGGCCATGCGCGTCTCGGTGGGGGTCTCCGCCTCGGCGGCGCGGACCTGGACGGTGAGGTCGAGCAGCGAGCCGAGCATGACGGGCAGCACCGGCTCGTACTCCGCCCACAGCTCGGCCTCGGTGCGGCGCACCTTGGGCCGCTCCAGCCGCAGCGGCAGGAGACGCTCGGCGAGGTCGGGTCGGATGACGCCGACGTCGATGCCGGTCAGCAGCAGGGGGCGGCGGTAGGCGGAGCGGTGGACGTCGCCGTCGGTGAACAGCGCCCGCTTGACGTCCTCGGCGCCGGTGACGATGCAGCACATCGCATCCGACATGTCCGTGGTCATGTGGCTCAGGTTGTCGAGGGCGGTGACCCATCCGGCCGCGACGGCGGCGATCAGGTTCGCTTCGTCCTTCGGTGCGCGGCGCAGGTCGCTGGTCATGCCTTCGACGATCCGCAGGAGCATCCGGCCGGCGGTGGACTTGCCCGCGCCCTGCGGCCCGGTCAGGAACGGCGCGGGCACGGGGACGGACGGGCCGAGGCAGCCGACCAGCCACGCCATGGCCAGGCACTCCGACCCCGCGTTCGCGAAGTTGCACAGCCCGAACAGCAGGTCGATGCCCTTGCCGTCGGTGTCCTTGGCCGGGACGGGGAGTTCGCCGGTGAGCTGGGTGCGCCGCCAGCACACCTCGCGCGGGTCCGGGGTGAGGACGTCCCAGCCGTTGGGGTGGATGCGCACCGACAGGCCGTCGGCGCGGCCCAGGTCGAGCCACGTCGCGCCGTCGAAGCCCGGGGCGACACGGATGTGAACCTGCTGCACGCCCTCGGCCAGGGCCAGCGCCTCGATCAAGTCCAGTGCCTCCTTGAGTGCGGTGCCGTTGAACACGCCGACGCCGTCCCGGTACAGGCCGACCATCAGCTCCTGCCGGTGGCTGCCGGTGGTGCCCTGCGAGCGGATCGGCCGGGCCACGGGGTGGCCGATCCGCTGGGCGTAGACGGTGCCGTCGGCGGTGCGGAAGTACCTGAAGTGCGCTTGCGCGTAGTCGGCGATGACCTCGCGCGCCGGGGTCTTCTCGTCCTCGGACACGGTCACAACCCCAACCGGACGAGGGCGTTGGACCACGCGTCCGCGCAGTGCCGGGAGGTCTCGCCCTTCGCGCCGGCGGCGGCGAACAGCCGCTCCACGTGCGCGTCGGTCAGGCACCCGCACCTCCCGTGCGTGGACAGCACCGCCAGGAACGCGCCGAACACGGTCGCGTGCACGGCGGCGGTGGCGGCGGTGATGGTCTGCTCGGCCATGGCGATGCCGCGCTCCAGGAACACGGGGCTGCGGTGCGGGCACCGGCCGCCCCCGGCCGGCACCGACACGGAGACGTGCACCGGCCCGGCCGGCGAGGGCTGCCTGACGACCAGGTCGCGGACCGCGTCCGGCAGGGCGGCGAGGGTGCCGGTGCCGGGGCCGAGCCAGCGGGCGTAGGCCATGGACGACTTGACGTCCACGCCGGGCCGCACGGCGTTGGCGGACGGCATGGCACCCCGGTAGAGCCAGTGCTCGCCCCGGGTGGTGGCCACGGTCCGGGTGGCGGGCAGGTTGGCGTGCGCCCACGCGATGGCGTCGGCGTTGTCGAGGTCCACGACCGTGAGGCCTGCGCCGCCGGGGTGGTAGGCCACGCCGGCGGCCTGCCGCCACGCCCGCGCCCAGGCGGGCGAGCCGATGACGGCGGCGTCGGTGGTGGCGGCGGCCCAGCCGTGGCACGGGGCCGGGCAGGTGCAGGGGCCGGGGGTCTTCATGTTCGGCCGGCCGCCGCACGCGTTGTTCGCACAGGCGGGGCAGTTGCCGAACGGCACCTTCCCCGCGCGCAGCGGCAGCACGGGCACGCTGGCGGCGGCGAGGGAGAGAGCCGCGGGCAGGTGCTCTCCCCGAACCAGGGTGGGTTGGGTCATGCTGGTGTCTCCTTCGTTCAGAGGGAACCGGAGCGGCCGGACAGCTTGCAGGCCCGAACGGCCGCTCCGGGTAAAGGACGTCAGGCCGCGCGGCGGGCGGAGCTGCCGACGGTCGGGAGGGCGAGGTGCTGGGCGGCCCGTTGGCCGATCAGGTGGGTGTAGGCCGGGGGGATGGCTTCAGTGAGTTCTTCGCGGACGTCGGTCCAGGT
>NZ_BMRI01000024.1:2798-3057 GCF_014648555.1 Kitasatospora griseola | reverse complement strand
GCCCATGGCGTGCTGCATCTCGGTGATGGTGGCTTTGCCGCCGCCGGAGCCGTACGCGGCGACGTAGGGGCCGTCGTAGTACTGGCCGTGCCGCCAGCCCCGTACCCGGCCCCGGTGGCGGGGGTGGGCGGGGTTGGGCATGGTCCAGCCGCCGAGTTCGAAGTTGCGGTGCCGCAGGACACCCAGCTGGAACATCTCGCCGCAGAGGCTGATGTCCTTGCGCACCTTCGCGCGGCCGTTGGGCTGTTCGATGACGTAC
>NZ_BMRI01000024.1:1122-2764 GCF_014648555.1 Kitasatospora griseola | reverse complement strand
GGACTCGGCGGCGGCGCGGGTGGCGGCGACCAGGTCGATGTGGGCGGTGCCCCAGCCCATGGCGGTGTTGGTGCCGATGGTGAGCGCGCATCCGGCCTGGCAGGGCGGCGAGGTGTGGATCAGGTCGTACTCGGCCCCGTGGGCGCGGATGTACTCGACGGCGTCGCCCTGGACGAACCGGTACGGGTAGTTGGGGCGGGGGCGGATGTCGATGCCGGTGACGTCGAACCCGGCCAGGTGGTAGCCGGTTCCGGCTCCGCCCGCGCAGCAGAACGCGTCCAGGACTCGCGGCCGTCGGCCGGCGGTGGTGACGGGAATGACGGAAGTGACGCTCATTCGGTGTCTCCTGGCGTGGTCTCAGGCCGCGCGGCGGGCGGCGAGCTGGACGACCGGCGCGAGGCGCTGGACCGGAGCGAGCTGAACGGGCTGCGGGAGGGGTTCGCCGCCGTTGGGCGGGACCGGGGTGCCGGTCTCCTGGTCGGTTTGGGCGCGTTCGTGGGCGGAGAGGTCGAGGACGGCGTTGACGCGGGCGGAGTCGGCGCGGGAGGCGCGCTGGGAGGCGAGGTGGGGGATGAGGGCGAGGGTGCCGGGGCCGAAGAGGGCGGCGGCGGTGACCAGGTCGCTGGTGTTCATCGGGTTCCTCCGGTGCGGGCGGCGTGGGCGATCAGGTCGAGGACGCTGGTGCCGAGCTGGGCGGTGCGGTGCTGGATGGCCTGCCAGGAGTCGGGGTCGATGTTCATGAGCGCGGCGAGGGAGGCGGCGGGGTCGCCGGTCGCGGCGGCGGTGAGGGCGTCGCGCAGGTGGGCGGCGGCGAGCGGCCGGATCCCGGCCGCAGCGGCGGTGGGGGTCATGCGCGGACCTTGGCGATGGCGTCGGTCAGGGCGTGGATGAGGTTGTTGATCGGCCCGGCGACGCCGGTGGAGGCGAGCAGGAAGCCGAACAGGACGGCGACGATCGCGGAGCCGTAGCCGAGGGACTTGGCCTTCAGCAGGAGGCCGAGGACGATGCCGAACAGCACGACGAGCGAGACGGTCAGGGCCATGACACGGCCTTTCGTTCGACGGCCCGGGGGCCGGAGCGGGACGTGCGGGGGTGGGGTTCAGCGGGTGCCGTTGCGCCAGGTGCGGTGGGCGGCGTTGAACAGGTGGCGGCCGATGCGGATCCGCTTTCCGGCGCCCTTGCAGCGGCGGCAGGTCCTGCCGCGCTTGGGGTTGCCGTGGCGGTCGTTCTTGAGGGCGAAGCCGAGGCCGGCGCACTTGCGGCAGTTCCCGAACGGGCTGGCCGCACACAGCGCGCCGTAACCGGCGGTGACGAGAAGGGCGGTGGCTATCGCGGGGAGCAGGAGGGGTGTCACAGTGGCCTCCAGAGCGGTTTCGGGGCTCTCAGCAGGGGCTTTGCTAGACGCTAGGGGCCTGATCAGGGGTGTTTTTGGTCGCTAGCGGGGTCGCTAGGTCTAGCGAGGGTGCTTGCTAGACCTAGCGACGGTTTCGGCGGTCAGGCGGCGCGCTTCTTGTCACGTTCCGTAATCGCCTTGGTGAGGTCGGCGCGGTCGATGCCGCGCCGGTTCGCGCCCTTGCCGCCCTCGGGGGCGGTGCCCCAGACCTGCCCGGTGGTGATGCCGTAGGGCTTGAGTGCGGAGGCG
>NZ_BMRI01000024.1:823-1078 GCF_014648555.1 Kitasatospora griseola | reverse complement strand
CGGCCCTCCAGCTCGGCCCACGGGCCGTAGACGTCGGGGCGGAGTTCGGCGAGGCGGGCCACGATCGTCTCCGACCACAGCTTCGGCTCGTCCGGGCCCATGACGGCGAGGACGTCGGCGAGCAGGTCGTGCGAGACGGCCGCGGCGGGGGCGGCGTCGGCGGTGCCGGCCGCGTAGCCGGTCAGCAGCCCGGCCTGCTCGCGGGCGCGGCGGCCGCGTGCGGCGATCGCTTCGGCCATGGGCGCGTCGGCGAAC
>NZ_BMRI01000024.1:345-786 GCF_014648555.1 Kitasatospora griseola | reverse complement strand
CGGACGATCTGGGCGTCGGCGCCCTCGCCGCCGACGTAGTAGGCGATGCCCCGGTCCTCCCGGGAGAACGTCGTGGCACGGACGCCGCGCTTGTAGCTGGACGTGCCGAGGACCATGTCGTTCTCGATCTGGCCCATGACCTTCAGGCACAGCCGCAGGATGGCGTTCGCGGAGATGCCGGTCGGGAGGGACTTGGAGTCGGGGCGCTGGGTGGCGAGCAGCAGGACGATGCCGGTGGCGGGGCCGCGCTTGACCAGGTCGGTGCAGATTTCCTCGAACTCCCCGCCGTACTTGGGGTGTTCGAACCACACCTGGCACTCGTCCACGCCGATCACGATCGGGTGCAGCCGCAGCGACTTGTTGTCCGCGAGCTGGGAGGTCACCTTGGATTCGGGGCAGACGTCGCGGGGCAGGGACCGGATCACCTTGGTGCGGCGGCGC
>NZ_BMRI01000024.1:0-303 GCF_014648555.1 Kitasatospora griseola | reverse complement strand
ATGTCGGCGATGGCGTACTCGATGTCCTCGTCGTCGTCGCCGGCGCGGTGGCGGTGGCTCACCTGGCCTCCGACGGGGTCGAGGTCGCCGGTGCCCTTCAGGTCGTAGGTGTGCAGCTCGGCGCGGGGGTCGAGGGCGGAGATGAGCAGCAGCAGGCGGAGCAGGAAGGTCTTGCCCATGCGGGGGACCGCGCCGATGATCCCGGCGATGAACATCAGGGTGACCATGACCCAGTTGCCGCGCTGGTCGGTGGCGAAGGCCACGGGGTTGAACAGGTCGACGGTGCCGGCCTTGGCGAGCGGC
>NZ_BMRI01000023.1:33831-110708 GCF_014648555.1 Kitasatospora griseola | reverse complement strand
ATGCGGGGCATGTCCACCGGCCTCAGTCGCACCCTGGCCGCGAAGGCGGGCGCACCGGAGGAGAGCCCGGGCCTGCGGTCCCGCTGTTCCGGCGCGGGGACCCGGACGTCCTGCTCGCGCACCCCGGGATCGACTGGGCGGGGCGAGCGCCCCGGCCATCAGCATACGGAACGGCCAGGTCACAGCGGTTCCGGGTTCGGGCCGATTCTCCGTGAACGCAGTGTCGACCTCTACCTGCCCGAAGCCCTGATGCACCTCCCCGACGACGTCGCCCGCCGGTTCGATTTCAACGGTCGGCGCATCGCGGACCTCAGCCTGTGGTGGTCCTACCTGACGGGCTGGCAGATCTCGGCAGGTCCCGGTCGGACGAAGGCGGTACACCGCTGGATGGGTGCGGGCCTGATTCGGGCGCGGCCTGGTCGCATCGGGCCCGCCGTGATGCTCAGGCCCCTGGTGCCGACATGACCAACGCGGGCCGACCCGCGCTTCTCAGGCAGCCGCTCTCCCTTTGCCTCCCACCCCTGGCACCGCGGGCCACCTGCCCTGCACCGACGCCCCCGCCTCCCTCACCACCGACCAACTCGCCGTACTCGTCTCCGCCCCCGCCTGGCAGCACCTGTGAGAGGCCTGCGAACCGCCCCCGAAACGGCGGGCTTCCGCCCCGGTGCCCGCCGCCACCGGGGCGGTGGGCACCGACGACGACGCGGCCCGTTGGCCCGCGTCACGGCGCGGGTGAACGTGAACGTGCTGATGGTGCCGTTGTTCCAGGTGATGACTCGGGTGCCGGGTGAGGTGGTGAGCAGATCGCTGCAGGACGGGAAGAAGGGGTCTGCTCGTCGTGGCTTCCGGCGCTCGTCCGCGTGGCCGAACCCGGCCGTCTCACAGGCAGGGAAGGTCGAGACACCGAATGCCCCTCTGCCGAATTCGCCTGTTTTGTAGCGTTTGATGACAGCCTTGGGGTCAGCGTGCAGCCGGGCGGGTCAGGGCACCGGCGACCGAGCTGAGCCGGAGGGGCGAAGCAGCTCCGTGCGATGTGCCCCGATTCCCTGTGCCTGCGTGAGCAAGCCGAGCCCCATCCGGTCCCGCTGGGCCGGCGGATTCGTGTCAGCTTGTACTGTCCCGCCACTGGAGGAAGTCCGTGACCCGGCAACAGACCCCCGTACCGATCCTGATCAACAACGTGCGCGTCTTCGACGCCGTGCGCTCCGGACCGATGCCGTCGACGTCGGTGCTCATCCATGACCGGAAGATCGCCTCGATCGGTGCTTCGGCGCCGGAGGGGGCGATCGTCATCGAGGGCGGCGGACGGGTGCTCATCCCCGGCCTGACCGACGCGCACGTCCACCTCTTCGCGACCGGGACCTCCCTCGCGGGCCTGACCGCCGGTGCCACCGGCACGGGCTACTACACCGCGCTCGCCGCGGCCGAGCGGATGCTCATGCGCGGCTTCACCACCGTCCGGGACATGGCCGGCGACGTCACCGCACTGCGGCAGGTTCTGGACGCGGGGACGTTCCCCGGCCCGCGCATCTACCCCAGCCAGGCCGCGATCTCCCAGACCTCCGGGCACGGCGACTTCTCCAACGTCTACGAAGACGCGAACACCTTCTCCTGCGGTGCGCACGCCCGCGCCGAGCAGATCGGGTTCCTGCGTGTCGCCGACGGCCGCGACCAGGTGCTCGCGGCCGTACGCGAGCAGCTGAAGAAGGGTGCCTCCCAGATCAAGGTCATGGCGGGCGGCGGGGTCGCCTCCGCCTACGACCCGCTGGACGTGCTGCAGTACACGCCGGACGAACTCAAGGCCGCGGTCGAGGCTGCCACGGACTGGGGCACCTACGTGGCCGCGCACGTCTACAACGACGAAGGCATCCGCCGCGCGATCGCCGCAGGAATCAAGTCGATCGAACACGGCCACCTCGCCGCCGGCGCCGAGACCGTCAAACTGATGGCCGACAGCGGGGTGTGGCTGAGCACCCAGCCCTTCCTCGAAACCGACCACGAGTACCCCGACCCGGAGAACGCCCAGAAGAACAAGCAGGTCTGCGAGGGCGTCGCGAACTCCTTCACGTGGGCGCGGGAGCAGGGCGCGAACATCGCCTTCGGCACCGACCTGATGCTCGAACCGGAGAAGGCCGGACTGCAGAACCAGATGCTCACCCGGCTGTCCACCCACTTCGACTTCAAACCCGTCGAAGCGCTGAGGATCGCCACCTCCGGCAACGCCGAACTCTTCCGGCTCGCCGGCGAGCGCGACCCCTACAAGGCGGCCCCTCTCGGCCAGATCACCGAGGGCGCGTGGGCCGACGTCCTCCTCGTCGAAGGCGACCCCACCCAGGACCTCACCGTGCTGGGCGACCCGGACAAGAACCTCGCCGTGATCATCAAGGACGGCCACATCTACAAGAACCTCCTCGCCTGACCCGGGACGACGCGCCGGTGGGCCTCGGCCACCGCAGCTCACCCCGTCCCCGCCGTCCGCGCGACCAGAAGGACTGCACGTCCTGCGTCCAACGGCCGGCGGCGGCCAGGCGATGGACACGGGCCGGCCGCGGGCGACGGGCCGAAGGCCGTACGGACCGGCCGTCTCGGCCGTCCTGCTCGACCTGGACGCGCCGGGACCGGCCGAAACCGGCGGACGACGCCTGGTGACGTACGGCCTGTGCGTCATCCTGCGGCGGCCTGCCCGGCAGGAGGAGAAGAGCTACCGCTCCCCGTCGGCACCGCCCCGGACGGTTGAGCGACCCATCCGCCGGGGGCGTGCCCGCCCGGCGCCGGGGCAGGCAGGCCGGCAGCCGGTTCCGCGGCGGACCGGCCGGCCCTGCGGCGTCCGGTGAGCGCGGCGTTGGCCTTCAGCAGTGCAGGTACCAGCCCGTAGACGGCGGCGGGGACGAGGATCGCCGTCAGGACCAGGGTCCGCAGGTAGACGGGCAGCGGCGCGAGCACCGGCCCGAGCAGGACCGACAGCAGGGTGATGCCGGGGTAGATCGCCAACCAGGTGATGAGGGCCCGGCGGTGCACGGACGGGGGGTTCACAACTGCTCCTCGAAGACCAGGGGAGCCCAGGTGGGCTTCCGGGTGCCTGTTCCTGCGACGATGCGGCCGACCGGGCCCGGCGGGCAAGGTCCCTTGCTCTTCTGTCAAAGTGGGAATCATGGACGGCAGCGCCGATCGCCCCCTGGACACCGTGGGGCCCCGGCTGCGTGAACTGCGTCGACGGCGAGGCACGACACTGACCGCCGTCGCCGAGGCGACGAGGATCTCTCCCAGCACCCTCTCCCGACTGGAGTCCGGCAAGCGGCGCCCCACCCTGGAGATGCTGCTGTCCCTGGCCCAGGCGTTCGACGTCGCTCTGGACGACCTCGTCGGAGCCCCGCCCACGGGCGACCCCCGGGTCCACCTGCGCCCGCAGGCCGTCGAGGGGATGACCGTCGTCCCGCTCACCCGCCGCCGGCCGGGCGGAGGCATCCAGGTTTTCAAGATGCTCATCTCCCCCGCCCCGCGCGCCCGTGCGCCGCGCACCCACGAGGGCTTCGAGTGGCTGTACGTCATCGAGGGCCGGCTGCGTCTGGTCCTGGGGGACCGTGACTTCGTCCTGGCGCCCGGCGAGGCGGCCGAGTTCGACACCCGCACCCCTCACTGGTTCGGCACGGCCGACGGCCGGGCCGTGGAAGTCCTCTCCATGTTCGGCGGCCAAGGCGAACGCGCCCATCTACGGACCAGCCACGACAACGGGCGGCCCCGCGACACGGAGCGGCACCGCCCACGACCTCAGGGCCGACCGGAGAGTTGATCGGCATTCCGGCCGAAGCGGCGGCATCGGCGTTCACCCGCCCGCAGGACCCGTCCGTCCGGCGTATTCGGCCGCTCCGCACGGGAAGCACACGAGGACGGCGGCATCGGATCAACCGGGGCAGCACACGGCCGCGCGTCCGCCGGGGGCTTGGGCGCGCGGCCGTCGGCATCGTGTCAGGCCGTCGGGACCAGGACGCAGTGGGTGCCGTTGAAGTGGGGCGGCACGCACTCATCGCTCGGTCCACGGTGTCCCGGGTGCTGATGCCGCCGAGCAGGACCAGCGGCAGATCGAGCTCAGCCCGGAACCGACCGGCCCCACGAGCCCGCCCCGCCGGACCCTCGCACTGCCGGCGAGGTCCGGCGCGGGCTGCACCCGTGGACGAGTCGCCCCGGTCCGCCCCGCGCGCGGGTGGCGGTTACCCGACGGCGCAGGGTCAGCGAACGCGCCGGATCGCTGCGGTGGCATCGCTGCCGGACCGGCTGGCCGCACGCCTGCTGCTTGCGTGCCAAGACTCTTTTGGACGGGTGACGGGTCGTCAGAAAAGCCAGCAAAAATCGTGCGGCCGGACTTCACCACTGCCGTCCCGCTCATTCCCGCTCCCGACGGCTGCCGCCCGAATCCTGCCGCGAGCGGGCTTTCCCTGACCTGGGAGAGGCCATCATGAGCAGCCTCAGCCTTCATCGAGGCGACGTCCTCACCGTTCTGAAGTCCCTGCCCGACGAGAGTGTCAACGCGGTCATCATTGACCCCCCGTACAACAGCGGCGGCCGGACCGGCTCGGAGTGCACCAGCCGCGACGCCCGGGCCAAGTACGTGACGTCCAGCTCCGCGCACGACCTCAAGACCTCCCCCGGCGAGAACCGCGACCAGCGCTCCTATCGCTCCTGGCTCACCGAACTGCTCACCGAGGCCTACCGGGCGAGCACCGAGCACGCCGTCGCCGTGGTCTTCTCCGACTGGCGCCAGGAGCCGACGACCAGCGACGCGCTGCAGATGGCCGGTTGGACGTGGCAGGGCACCATCCCCGGGATCAAGCCCGCCGGCCGACCGCGCAAGGGCGGCTTCAAGCAGTCCGCCGAGTTCATCACCTGGGGCGTCAAGGGCGCCCTCGACCACTCCCGGGTGATCTACCTGCCCGGTCACTTCATTGCGACCCAGCCCCGCGAGGACCGCGCCCACATCACCCAGAAACCCCTGGAGATCACGCGGCAGCTCGTCCGGATCAGCCCCGAGGGCGGTGTCGCCCTCGGCCCCGTTCACCGTCGGCCGGGTTGGCTCGGGCGAACTCCGCCCGGGTCGGTGCCGGGCGATGCATCACCCCCGTCACGGTGGTCAACGACTCGGCCGGCCCGGTGCGGTCGTGGTCGTGGTCGACAGCCTGGTTGGCGGACCGTTGGACGTCCACCGGGGGAGCTTCGTGGTGGCTGAGAACAACACGTTCTCCAGGTACGCGACGCTGTCCGACGCCCTCGGCCGGGTCGGTTCGATCGGCGACGCCTCCGCCGGGTGGGTGAGCCGCGTCGGCAACACCGGGTGTGCGCCGCTGGTCTCCGGGAACAGCGGCGACGGGCTCCCGGGCTGTTCCGGGAACCACGCTGCTGCGGCCGCTTTCCGCTCCGCGAACCCCGCGAGTCTCGCGAGGCAGCGCCGGGTTTGCGTCGGGTTTGCGTCGGGAGGGCGCAGGTCGTCCGGCGGAGACGGCCAGTAGGGTGAAGGCCGTCACCGTGGGCACCGGGAGAGCGGGGAGCAACATGGACGGGGCTGGGGAGCGGCGGCCGCCGACGATGGCGGACGTCGCGGAGGTCGCGGGCGTGTCGCACCAGACCGTCTCCCGGGTTCTGAGCGACCACCCCAATGTGCGCGAGGCGACCAGGGCGCGGGTGCTGCAGGCCATCGCGGAGCTGGGCTACCGGCCGAACTCGGCGGCCCGGACGCTGGTGACCAGGCGCAGCCGGACGCTGGGCGTGGTGGCAGCCAACACCACGCTGTTCGGCCCGGCGAGCATTCTGGCAGGTCTGGAGCGCGCGGCCCGGCAGGAGGACTACCTGGTGGCCTCGGTCGGTTTGGAGGAGCTGACGGAGCACGCGCTCCGCAAGGCCCTGGAGCGACTGGGCAGTTGGGGCGTGGACGGCGTGGTGGTGATGACGCCGCACCGGCACACGGTGGCGGCGCTGGCCCGGCTGCCCCAGCCGTTCCCGATCGTGACGGTGGAGGGCGGGCACGACCTGGACCTGCCCGGGGTGGCCGTGGACCAGTTCGCCGGGGCGCGGGCGATCACCGCACACCTGCTCTCGCTGGGCCACACCACCATCTGGCACGTGGCGGGCCCCGGCGAGTGGATCGAGGCGGAGGGCCGCCTGCAGGGCTGGCGGGCGGCGCTGGAGTCGGCCGGCCTCCCCGTCCCGCCGCACCTGACCGGCGACTGGAGCCCGGCCTCCGGCCACGCGGCCGGCCGCCTTGTCGCGCAAGCGTTCCGGGGCGGCGCGGGCCCGCGGCCGACGGCGGTGTTCGCCGCCAACGATCACATGGCCCTCGGTGTGGTCCGAGCGCTGAACGAGGCCGGGGTGCGGATGCCCGCCGAGATCGCCGTCGCCGGTTTCGACGACCTCCCGGAGGGCGCGTACATCACCCCGCCACTCACCACCGTCCGGCAGGATTTCACCGCGGTCGGCCGCGCCGGGATCGACCTGCTGCTGCGGCTGATCGACGAACCCGGCACACCGGTCTCGCACGTGACCATCGCGCCGCACCTGGTCGTCAGGGCCAGCACCGCCGGTGGCCGCAGGCCGGGGCCGGGCAGCGTGGCGGCCCGGTTCTCGGACGCCGCCGGCCCGGCCCGATAGACGGATGCCTCGGCGAGTCATGTGGCCGGTCTGACGTCCGGTGGAGCATGTCCGGGCGCCCCGCACCCGCCGTCCTCTGCGCATCGCAGCGCGGGGTCGTCCCGGACGTCGGTCGGGCAGGTCGGCGCTCTGTCGTTTCGTCGAGCCGGCCCGGGGCGCGGACCGTGCCAATGTGCATGGGGTCGGCGGATGATCCCCTCGGGGTCGAGCATCGTGCGTCGGCCGACGCCGGCCGGGTCGGAGGCGTTGACGACGTAGAGCTGGTCGGTCCGGGCGTCGGCCTGCGACAGATCCGGTCCTCGGTGAAATCGGTGGTAGCGGTGGCCGGTCGGACGACAGTGGTCCTGCTGCCGCAGCCGGGTGCGACCATGCCGTGCGCGCTACGGGTGAGGCGGCGAGCATCATCGGGCCGCCGAGCAGCGGTAGTACGCCTCCGAGCAGCGGGCCGCGCGGAGTGGTGAGCAGGCGTCGGCGGGATGGCCGGACGCAGGCGAACGCGGTGGCGCCGTGAGTGACAGGCGATCAGCAGGCCGACGGAGAGGACCGCGTCGCCCAGGAAGCGCGGGGAGGCCAGTTCGAGTGCCACCACGGTCACAGGGGTGAGCGCGCCGAAGAGGACGGTGCCGACGGTGGGTGTCGAACGGCGCGGGTGGATTCGGGCGAAGGCCCTCGGCAGTGCGCCATGAGCGGTCGTCGACAGCAGGCCGCGTCCACTGCCGAGCAGGCAGGTGAGCATCGTGGACAGGGTGCTCACACAAGCGGCGAGCTTGACGGCGGCGGCCAGGGCCGGTTCGAGCAGCGGCGGTGCGGGGTGGCAGGGACGTCGGTGGCGTCCTCGGCCTCCTCGTCGACGGTGACCAGGGCGTCCCAGCCCCGGTGGCCGAACAGCGGAGCAAAGCCGCCTCGGCGAAGGCCCTGCGGCGCCTTCTCCGTTGCCCGCCGGTCGAGTTGAGCATGTGACCCGCGGCTCGGCGGTGCGTGCCCGGCGGGGCTGCGGTAACGCGATCGTTACGCACGTGCGCCGGTGCGAGGGCTTGGCGGGCCATCCCGCAAGCCGTAAGTTGTCGCGGGCAACAAATAGGCCGGCCGCCTTCCGTGCTCGAAGCTCGCGCGCATCCCCTCATCCCACCCACGCACGTCCGGCGCAGGTCGGACACGCCTCGAAAGGACCCTGCCCATGCGCAAGGGGCTCCTGTTCGCCACCGCCGCCATGTCGGCGGCCCTGCTCACCACGGCCACGGCCTGCTCCTCCTCGGGCGCCGGCTCCGACCCGGCGGGCGGCAAGAAGCCGAAGATCGGCGTGATCCTGCCGGACAGCAAGTCGTCCGTCCGCTGGGAGACCGCGGACCGGCCGTACCTCGCGGCGGCGTTCAAGGCCGCCGGTGTGGATTACGACATCCAGAACGCCGAGGGCGACAAGCAGGCGTTCCAGACCATCGCCGACCAGATGATCACCAACGGCGTGAACGTGCTGGTCATCGTCAACCTGGACAGCGGCACCGGAAAGGCCGTCCTCGACAAGGCCAAGGCCCAGGGCGTCGCCACCATCGACTACGACCGGCTCACCCTCGGCGGCTCCGCCCAGTACTACGTCAGCTTCGACAACACCCAGGTCGGCAAGCTCCAGGGACAGGGCCTGGCCAAGTGCCTGGGCGACATGGGCGCCAAGAACCCCGTCGTCGCCGAGCTCAACGGCTCCCCGACGGACAACAACGCCACCCTGTTCGCCAACGGCTACAACAGCGTGCTCGACCCGATGTACGCCTCCGGCCAGTACACCAAGGGCCCCAACCAGTCGGTGCCGGACTGGGACAACGCCCAGGCGCAGACCATCTTCGAGCAGATGTACACCAGCCGCCCGGACATCGCCGGGGTGCTCGCGGCCAATGACGGCCTGGCCAACGCGGCCATCGCAGTGCTCCGCAAGAACCACCGCAACGGGCAGGTCCCGATCACCGGTCAGGACGCCACCGTGCAGGGCCTGCAGAGCATCCTGGCGGGCGACCAGTGCATGACCGTCTACAAGGCCGTGAAGAAGGAGGCCGACGCGGCGGCGGCGCTCGCGGTCGACCTGGCCCACGGCCAGAAGGGCCAGAGCAACTCCACCGTCCACGACCCGACCGGCAACCGGGACGTGCCGTCGGCGCTGCTCACCCCGCAAGCCGTCTTCAAGGACAACATCCAGGACGTTGTCACCGACGGCTACGTCACCAAGGCGCAGCTGTGCACCGGCGACTACGAGGCGCTGTGCACGAAGGCCGGCATCAAGTAGCGCCCGCCGCCCGCCCGTCGGCCCCGAGCCCGGCCGACGCCGGCGGGCCCCGTGCCGCCGGCGGGCCCCGTGCCGCCAGGGGCACGGGGCCGGCCCCGCCGAACTCCCCAGGAGCCCCACCCATGACAGAAACACCGACTCTCGAACTGCGCGGGATCGACAAGAGCTTCGGCCCGGTCCAGGTCCTGCACGACGTCGCGCTCAGTGCCTACGCGGGCGAGGTCACGGCCCTCGTCGGCGACAACGGCGCGGGCAAGTCCACGCTCGTCAAGTGCATCGGCGGGATCCACTCCGCCGACGCCGGGGACTACCTCTTCGAAGGCAGGCCGGTGCAGGTGCACAGCCCGCGCGACGCCGCCGCCCTCGGGGTGGAGATCGTCTACCAGGACCTCGCGCTGTGCGACAACCTCGACATCGTCCAGAACATGTTCCTGGGCCGGGAGAAGCGCCGCGGGCTGGTGCTCGACGACTCGACCATGGAGGAGATGGCCGCCGCCACCCTCCAGAGCCTCTCCGTACGCACCGTCAAGTCGCTGCGCCAGAAGGTCTCAAGCCTCTCCGGCGGCCAGCGCCAGACCGTGGCCATCGCCAAGGCGGTGCTGTGGAACAGCAAGCTGGTCGTCCTCGACGAGCCCACCGCGGCCCTCGGCGTCGCCCAGACCGCCCAGGTCCTGGAACTCGTGCGCCGGCTGGCCGACAACGGATTGGCCGTCGTGCTGATCTCGCACAACATGAACGACGTCTTCGCGGTGTCCGACCGGATCGCCGCGCTCTACCTCGGCCGGACGGCCGCCCAGGTCAAGGCGTCCGACGCGACGCACGCCCAGGTCGTCGAACTGATCACCTCGGGACGCAGCGGCGACCTCGGCCCGCAGAACACCTCCAAGGGAGCCGCCGCATGACCGCCCTCGCCCCGGAGAAGCCCGAGCGGCCGCACCGCACCACCGGCCCCGCGGACGACCGGACCGGAGGACTGAAAGCCGCCGGCCGCGGCTACCTCGACCAGGTCCGCGCGGGCGAGCTGGGCTCGCTGCCGGCCGTCGCCGGACTGGTCGTCCTGTGCGTGTTCTTCGCGCTGCTGCGCCCGGTCTTCCTGTCCAACCTGAACTTCGCCAACCTGCTCACCCAGAGCGCAGGCAGCATCGCCATCGCGATGGGGCTGGTCTTCGTCCTGCTGCTCGGCGAGATCGACCTGTCGGCCGGATACGCCAGCGGCGTCTGCGCCGCGGTCCTGGCCATCCTGCTGACCGACCACGGCTGGCCCTGGTACGCGGCGGTGGCCGCCTCCGTACTGACCGGCGCGGCCATCGGCCTGCTGCTCGGCACGCTCGTCGCCAAGGTCGGCATCCCGTCCTTCGTGGTGACGCTGGCCGCGTTCCTCGGCTTCCAGGGCGTGGTGCTGATGCTGCTGAAGGAGGGCACCAACGTCTCCGTCAAGGACCCGACGGTGCTGGCCGTCGCCAACGACAACCTCAGCCCCGTCCTCGGCTGGCTGCTGCTGGCCTGCTGCGTCGCGGGCCACGCCTTCCTCCAGGTGCGCCGCAGCCGCGACCGGCGCGGCCGCGGCCTCGCCGGAACTCCGGTGGCGCTGCTCGCCGTTCGGACCGGCGCCGTGGCCGTGATCGGCGCCGCCGCGGTGTACCTGCTCAACCAGGAGCGCAGCCGCAACGTCCTGGTCGGCTCGCTCAAGGGCGTGCCGCTGGTGGTGCCCGTGATCGGCGCCCTGCTGCTGCTCGGCACGTTCACCCTGCAGCGGACCGGCTTCGGCCTGCACGTGTACGCCGTCGGCGGCAGCCCCGAGGCGGCCCGCCGGGCCGGCATCAACGTCGCCTTCATCCGCACCTCGGCCTTCGTCGTCTGCTCCTGCCTGGCCGCCGTGGGCGGCATCATCGCCGCCTCCCGGGGCAACTCCGTGGACCCCAACACCGGTGGCAGCAACGTCCTGCTGCTCGCCGTCGGCAGTGCCGTCATCGGCGGCACCAGCCTGTTCGGCGGCCGCGGCCGGGTGGTCGACGCGGTGCTCGGCGGCCTGGTCGTCGCGGTGATCCAGAACGGCATGGGACTGATGGGGTACAGCTCGGGGGTCAAGTACGCTGTCACGGGATCGGTTCTGCTGGTGGCCGCCGGCGTGGACGCCATGTCCCGCCGCCGCACAGCCCGACGATGAGAGCCGCCTGCGATGAAAGCCGGTCCTTCCCAGGAAGAGGTCCGCCAGCACAACCTGGGCGCGCTGCTGCGCCACGTCCACTTCGAGGGGCCCACCTCGCGCGCCGTCCTGGCCGCCGAGTTGGGCCTCAACCGCAGCACCATCCTGGGCCTGGTCGGCGACCTGGCGGCAGCCGGGCTGGTTCGTGAGGAACTCCCGCAGGAGAACGGGCGGGCCGGGCGGCCGTCACTGGTCGTCAGGCCGGAGTCCGGCCGCGCGCACGTCCTCGCGGTCGATCTCGGTGTGGAGCGCCTGGCGGCCGCCCTGATCGGACTCGGCGGCGTGTTCCTGGACCGCCGGGAACGCCAGTGGCCGTCCGGGCAGTCCCGAGAGCCGTCCCAAGTCGCCTCACTCATCGCCGAGTTCGCCCACCAGATGCTCGCCCGTGCGCCGGACGGCAGTGCCTGCGTCGGGGTGGCCGTGGCGGTTCGGGGCCTGGTCCGGCACCCCGACGGAAGGGTTGCCCTCGCCCCCAACGCCGGCTGGCAGGACGTCGACCTGGCCGGCGCGCTCACCGAGCGGCTCCCGTCGGACCTACCCGTCCTGGTCGCCAACGAGGCCAACCTCGGCGCGCTCGCCGAGCACCGCCGCGGCATCGGCCGCGGCAGCCAGAACCTGGTCTACCTGCACGGCGAGATCGGCATCGGCGCCGGGGTGATCAGCGGCGGCGAACTGCTGCGCGGCGAGCGCGGCTACGCGGGCGAGATCGGCCACATGACGGTCAACCCGTTCCAGGGACGGCCGTGCGGCTGCGGCGCCCGCGGCTGCCTGGAGGCCGAAGCCGGCGAGCGGGCCCTGCTGGAGGCCGCCGGCCGGGACGGCCTGGCCGCCGGGGCCGAGGCGGTGCGGTCCGTGGTCGCCGCCGCCGACCTCGGCGACGTCACCGCGCGTGCGGCCCTGCACCGGGTCGGTGACTGGCTCGGCATCGGCATCGCGAACCTGGCCCACCTCTTCGACCCGGACCTGGTCGTCCTCGGCGGCACCCTCCGGGACGTCTTCCTCGGCTCCGCCGCCCAGGTGCGCAGCCGGATCAACACCAACGCCCTCGCCGCCGTGCGCGAGAAGCTGCGCCTGCGGGTCAGCGAACTCGGCGGCGACACCGTGCTGATCGGCGCCGCCGAGCTGGCCTTCGCCGAACTGCTGGCCCGCCCGCTGGAGACGCTCGCCCGCCACGGACGCGGGTGAACCCCGGCCGTCCGGAGGCGGCCGGGGTCCACTGTCGGTGCGGTCAGTGCTGGAGCGTCAGGACACCCGGGCGCCAAGGCAGTTGGTCGTACGGGCCGCCCGCGGTGGGGGACTTGCCCTGGTACAGGAACTGCAGGTTGCAGGGGTCGATGGTCATGGTCTGGTCGGGGTTGTTGCGGACCAGGTCGCCGTGGCTGATGTCGTTGGTCCAGGCGGCGCCGCTGTTGGCCTTGCCCGCGAACGGGTTGGACTCGGCGGCGGCCTGCGGGGTCCACGAGCCGCTCAGGCTGTTGGCCGTGAAGGAGCGGAAGTAGCGGCCGCCGGAGCCCTGCGCCTCGACGATCATCAGGTACTGGTTCTGGTCCTTGACCTTGTAGACCTGCGGCGCCTCGAACAGGTTGGCCGCGGTATCGCTCATGACGGTGGTGTACGCGGAGCCGAAGCTGCTCGGGAAGTTCCCGATCGGCATGTCGGCCCGGTAGATGCTGCCGTTGTCGCCGGCGAAGAACAGGTACATGTTCCGGTCGTCGGCGATCAGGGTCTGGTCGATCGGTCCGGTACCGGAGTTGGGGATGCTGCCGGTGAACAGCGGCTGCGGCGCGGACCAGCCGTTGGGGTTGGTCGGGTCGCTGGAGGTGCGGTAGATGAACGGCCAGGCGCCCCACTGGTAGGCGAGGACCCAGATGTTCTTCGGCGCGAAGTAGAACAGCGTGGGCGCCACCGCGGACTGGCTCATCCCGGTCTGCGCGGCCGAGGCCATGTCGGACCAGTTGGTGAACGGCGCGAACGCCATCGAGCCGTACGAGGAGCCGTTCACGTTCGAGGCGTACACCAGGTGCTTGCCGTTGTAGACCACGTCGGTGAAGTCCTTCACCGAGGCCCAGCCGTTGGCGGGCTGCGCCAGCGCGCCGGTGGACGACCAGCGGTAGGTCGACGGGAGCGGGCAGGCGCCGGTCGGCGGGGGCGTGGTCGGGGGAGTGGTCGCGGTCAGGCCGGACCACTGCTGGTTGCTGCGGCCGTTGCAGGTCCACAGCTCGACGGCGGTGCCGTTGGCGGTGGCGCCGCCGGTGACGTCCAGGCACAGGCCGGACTCGACGCCGGTGATCGAGCCGTCCGCGTTGAGCCGCCACTGCTGGTTGGCGCCGCCGCTGCAGGTGTAGATCTGCACCCGGGTGCCGGCCGTGGTGGCGTGGTTCGGGACGTCCAGGCACTTGTTGCCGTAGACGGTCAGCTGGCTGCTCGACGTCAGCGTCCACTGCTGGTTGGCGCCGCCCCAGCAGTCGTAGATCTGCAGCAGCGCGCCGTCGCTCTGGCCGGCGCCTGTCACGTCGAGACAGCGGCCGGAACCGGTGCCCTTCAGAGCGCCGGTGGTGGCGGCCCGGGCCGGGCCTGCGACCAGCATCGCGGCCAGGGCCACGACGGTCGCGACCGCGGCGGTGAGCATCACGGACAGCTGCCGGCGGGGGGAGCGTGGTCGGTGCATGGGACCTCCTCGGGGTGGGGAAGGGGTGGAGCCGCGACACGGGCTGTGAGCGCTCACAGTCGCCGCTGCGCGTGCCGCCGTACAGGGGCCCGGCCCGGGAGTCGGCTCAGGGGCCGGGGAGGGGCCCCGCGCCGGGCTCAGGGGCCGGGGGTGGCGCGGGGGGTGCGGAGCCGAGCCCGGTCGCGTGGCGAACTCGGGCTCGGCTCGGCTCACTTGAAGTTCCAGTGCTGGTTGGCGCCGCCGTTGGAGTCCCAGATCTGGACGGGGGAGCCGTTGCCGGTCTGGCCGCCGGGGATCTCCAGCGCCCGGCCGCTGGCGACGTTGGTCAGCGCATAGGAGCCGTCGCCGTTGCGGACGGCCTTCCAGTGCTGGTTGGCGCCGCCGTTGGAGTCCCAGACCTGCATCCGGGTGCCGTTGCCGGTCTGGCCGCCCGGTTCGTCCAGCGCCCGGCCGCTGGCGATGTTGGTCAGCGTCCAGGAGCCGTCGCTGTTCTGGGTGGCGCGCCACTGCTGGTTGGCCGCGGTGCCGTTGGCGTCCCACACCTGGAGCTGGGTGCCGTTGGCGTTCTGCCCGGCCGGCTCGTCGAGGACGCGGCCGGCCGCCACGTCGGTGAGCGTGTAGACGGTGCCGGAGACGATGCCGCCGGGCGGCGGCGTGGTGCCGCCGCCGGCGTTGTTCAGGGCGGTCAGCACCGAGCCGTAGGCGGCCTTCGGGTTGCCGTAGTTGTCGAACAGCAGCGGGTTCTCGCCGGTGCGCCAGGAGTCGCTGTCGCGGATGCCCCAGACCGTGATGCCGGTGCAGCGGGCGACGTCGAGGCACGCCTGGACGGCGCCCGCGTACGCGGTGGGGGAGGCCTGGGCGAGGTCGAGCTCGGTGAGCTGGACGTCCACGCCGAGCGCGGCGAAGTTCGACAGGGTGGTCCGGAATCCGGCCGGCGCGCCGCCGGAGCCGAAGTGGCTCTGGAAGCCGACGCAGTCGATCGGCACGCCGCGGGACTTGAAGTCCTTGACCATGTTGTAGACGCCCTGGGTCTTGGCGTCCGTCCAGTTCTCGATGCTGTAGTCGTTGTAGCAGAGCTTGGCGGAGGAGTCGATGCCCCGTGCGGTGCGGAACGCCTCCTCGATGAAGCCGTTGCCCAGCACGTTCTGGAACACCGAGCTGCGGTGCTGGCCGCTGCCGCCGTCGGCGAATGCCTCGTTGACCACGTCCCAGGCGTAGATCTTGCCTTTGTAGTGGGTCATCTCCTGGGTGATGTGATTGTTCATCACACTCCGCAGGGTGTTGGCGTCGCCGATCGACGAGACCCAGCCGGGCAGTTGGGAGTGCCAGACCAGGGTGTGGCCGCGCATCCGCTGGCCGTTCGCGGTGGCGTGGTTGACGATCTGGTCGCCGGGGCCGAAGTTGAAGTTGCCCCGGGACGGTTCGACGGTGTCCCACTTCATCTCGTTCTCCGGGGTGATCATGTTGAATTCCCGGTCGAGAACGGCGGCGTAGGTCGAGTCGCCGAGCCGGCCCGCGGCCACGGCGGTGCCGAAGTAGCGGCCGCTTCCGGCCGCTGCCGCGCCGAGCGTGTTCGCTCCGGCGGCCTGGGCCGCGGGGCCGGCGGCGAGGACGGCGACCAGGCCGACCGCGGTGCAGGCGGCCGGTGTCAGGAGCGTGCGGAGACGGGTCTTTCCGTTGAGCCATGGCATGACGGATCGTTCTCCTTGGGTGGGGGAGAGACTGCACGCCGGGGAGGCGGGGCCTCCTGCCGACGGTCGGGCGAACGCGCGTTCCGCCGGGCCGTTCCTGCCGGGCGGGGCGCATGGGGTGGGTGCCAGGAGGTCGAGGGGGAGGGTGGGCGCCGGACCCTCGATCATGCCTGTTAGCGCTAACAATCGTCTGTGAAGCAGAGCTGTGAAGGTTGCCCCGGTGAAATCTGTCCGAGGCGGTGCGTCTTGTCAATACTCCGCGCAGCGGCCCGCCCGCGGCGATCGGTCCGGCCCCGCCCCCGCCGGCTCGGGGCGGTCGGCTGCCCTCCCGCTGCGGCCACGCATGCAACTTTCACGCCGTACAGCGGGAGCCTGGGTCTCCCGCGATCGGTGAATCCGCAGTTGGCGGGCCGGCGTCCGGGCGTCCACCGTGCCGCCGCGGCGGTGGTTGACGCGGACGCCGGCCCGGCCCGAGTATCGTGGGCACTTCATCCGTGGTGGCGCCGGAACCTTCTCACGCTCAAGGCAAACCCGACGGAGAGGTCCCATGTCCCGATCCCGTTCGTTCGCATCCAGGCTGATCGCCGTTCTCGCCGTGCTCGCCCTGGCGGTGGGCCTGAACCTGCAGACGGCCCCACGGGCCGCCGCCGCCTCGCTGACCCAGATCACGAACTTCGGCACCAACCCGACCGGCCTGCTGATGCACCTGTACGTGCCGGCCTCGGTCAAGCCCGACCCGCCGATCCTGCTGGCCATGCACGGCTGCCAGGGGAACGGCCCGTACATGTACTCGAGCACCGACTTCGGCGCGCTGGCCGACCAGTACGGCTTCCTTGTGATCTATCCGTCGACCAACCCGAACGGCAGCTGCTGGGACGTCTCCTCCGACCAGGCGCTGACCCGGGGCGGCGGCAGTGACCCGGTCGGGCTGATGTCGATGATCACCTACACCGAGCAGCACTACGGCGGCAATCCCGATGCCGTGTACGTCACCGGCGAGTCCTCCGGCGGCATGATGACCAACGTGATGCTCGCCGACCACCCGGACGTGTTCAAGGCCGGTGCGGCGTTCATGGGCGTGCCCCACCACTGCTTCCACACCGGCTCGGTGCGCGGCTGGAACGGCCCCTGCGCGCAGGGACAGGTGTCGATGACCGCGCAGCAGTGGGGCGGCCTGGTGCGGAACGCCTACGCCGGCTACACCGGTCCGCGGCCGCGGGTGCAGCTCTGGCACGGGACGGCCGACACCGTCCTGAGCTACAACAACCTCGGTGAAGAGATCAAGCAGTGGACCGACGTCCTCGGCGTGAGCCAGACGCCGTCGGCCACCGACACCCCCGCCTCCGGCTGGACCAGGACCCGGTACAACAACGGCGCCGGCACCCAGGTCGAGGCGTACAGCATCGCCGGGGCCGGGCACCAACTCCCGGTCCAGGGCGCGGGAATGGCCGCCAACGCGGTCCACTTCATGGGCCTGGACACGGCCTCCTCCGGCAGCACGAGCGGCGCGCTGCGCGCGGTGGCCGCGGGAAAATGCCTGACCGGCACGAACGCGGCGGCGGGCGCCCAGCAGCAGATCCACTCCTGCACCGGGGCCGCGGACCAGACCTGGACCCGCACGGCGTCGAACCAGCTGACCGTGACCGTCGGCGGCAGCATGCTCTGCCTGGACGCCAACGCCAAGGGCACCACCAACGGCACCAAGGTGATCGTGTGGTCCTGCAACGGCCAGCCCAACCAGCAGTGGCAGGTGAACGCGAACGGCACGATCACCGGGGCGCAGTCGGGGCTCTGCCTGGACGTGGCCGGGCTCGGCACCGCAGACGGCACGCCCGTGCAACTGTGGAGCTGCAGCGGCGGCAGCAACCAGCAGTGGAAGCTGGGCGGCTGACGCCGGCACACCGTGGCCGGCCGGCCCGCCGAGGCACCCCGTGAGCGGGCGCTCCGGCGGGCCGGCTGTCGGGGTTGATTCCGATGGCCACCGTGGTGCGCGGGGCCCGCGGCCGGCGTCCTCCTCGGCCTGCTGCTGAGAACCGGTCTGCCCGCCGCACCGTGACGGTGCGGCGGGCAGCGGGTGCTCAGGCGCAGTCGGCGCCGTTCAGGGTGAACCGGGCCGGTGCCGGATTGGCGCCGGAGTACGACGCCTGGAAGCCGAAGCTCGCGCTCGCGCCGGGCGCCAGGGTTCCGTTCCACCCGGCATCCCGCGCGGTCACGGAGCTGCCGGCCTGCGACACGGTGGCGTTCCAGGCGTTGGAGATCCGCTGGTCGCCGCCGAAGCTCCACCCGAGGGTCCAACCGGAGACGGTGGCGGACCCGGTGTTCTTCACGGTCACCGTGGCGGTGAACCCGCTGCCCCAGGCGTTCTCCACCTTGTACGCCACCGCGCAGGCGGCGGTGGGCGGAGCCGTGTCGTCGTCCGCCTCGGTCGCCGTGAAGGTCGCCGCCTGGACGCCCTGACCGGCCGCCGTGAACACCGCGCTGCCTGCGAGGGTGTCCGCGTCCTGCGCCGCCGACAGCGAAACCTGCTGCGCGGTGGCCCAGTTGGCCGGGGTGAAGACCAGCGGGGCGGTGGCCGCCGACAGGTCGGTGTCGCCCGAGGTGCGGGTGACCGTCACCGTGACGTTCTGGGCGGGGGCGGCCGAGAGCTTCACTCCCACGCTCGCGGAGCCGCCCTCGGGGACGGTCACCGCCGTCGGCGTCACCTGCACCGCGGGCGCCGTCGGGGTCGCGCGCCGCTCGGCGGCGAACGCGGTCAGCCAGGCCAGCGAGGCGTTCCAGTTGATCGCCACCTCGTTGGTCGAGTACGAGCCGATGTCGTCGATGTAGCAGGCGGCCGGTGCGCAGCCGGCCAGTTGGGCCTTGGCGACCGGGTCCTCCAGGCCGGCGTTCGGGCCGCCCGCGAAGGAGCCGGCCGGCGGGTGCGGCAGCGAGGCGTCGTTCTGGTGCGCCCAGAACCGGTGGTGCTCGTTCTCCGAGGCCCGCTCGCCGTAGCCGCTCACGTAGGAGCGGTCCAGGGCGTTGCGGCCGAGCAGGTAGTCCATGGTCTCCAGTGCGCCGGTCCGGTACCGGGCGGCGCCGGACAGCTCGTAGGCGACCGCCAGCACCATCGCGTTGTTGGCGACTGAACTGTTCGACCCCCACACGTAGGCGTCGGCGGCGATCGGCACTGCGTAGCCCTGGCCGGCCATGGTGGCGAGGTAGCCGTCGGCGGCCGAGGTCAGCAGGCCGCGCAGCCGGGTCACGTCATCCGCGGGCAGCGCCACACCAGGCACGGTGGCCAGGGTGATCCGGCCGAGCGTCGCGGTGCCGCCCCACCAGAACCCGTCCACCGGCTTGCTGTGCAGCGGCGAGGAGACGACGGCGTCCCGGTACTGCGACTCGCCGGTGGTGGCGAGGAGTTCGGCTGCCGCCCAGTAGAACTCGTCGGACACGTCGGCGTCCTCGTACGCGCCGCCGCCGGTGCTGTCGGTCGCCGGGGCGAGGACGTTCGGGTTGGCCCTGGCGGCCGTCCAGGCGCGGCGGGCCGCGTCCAGGCAGCGGGCGGCGAAGGCGGCGTCGTACGGTGCGTAGACCCGGGCGCACTGGGCGGCGGTGGCGGCCAGGTTGAGCGTGGCGGCGGTCGACGGCTTGTGCAACTCGCGCTGCTGGTCGTCGAGTTCGGGGCGGGTCGGCAGACCGGTCCACTGCGCGTCGTGGATCTTGTGGAAGGCCATCCCGGCCATCGGCTTGCTGTCCGGGACCTGCATCCGCAGCAGGAACTCCAGCTCCCACCGGGCCTCGTCCAGGACGTCCGGCACCCCGTTGCCGCGTTCGGGCACCCGCAGGGTGGAGTCGCCGAGTGCCGCGTCGCCGCCCGAACGGCGCGCGCGCTCGAAGGAGTTGACCAGCTCCCAGGTCGCGATGCCGCCGTTGACGACGTACTTGCCCTGGTCGCCGGCGTCGTACCAGCCGCCGCGGACGTCCAGCTGGTAGTCGCACACCCCGGTCTGGCACGGCACGCCGGTGTCGCCCTTGTTCGGGGCCACTCCCAGGTGCCCGGCGGGGCGCGCGTACGCGCTGCCGCCGGCGAGGGCCGCGTCGATCGCGATGCCGCTGCGCTGCTGGTAGAAGAAGTTCAGGCTGTCGGCGCGCAGTCCGTCGTACAGCGACGCCGAGATGTCGAACGGGTGGCTGGCCGCGCCGCCGACGACCAGGGTGAAGCCGGTGCCGGTGCCGCCGTACGCGCCGAAGTCCACCAGGTGGGTGGATTGCCCGGACGCCTGGTCGGCGCCGTGCACGGTGGTGGCGCCGGCCGCGACCTGCGCGCCGGAGGCATCGCGCAACTGCCAGGCGAGCGGGGTGGTCGCGGAGTTGACCACCGTGGCCCGCTTGGGGCCGTCCGGCAGGTAGCCGAGCTGGTTCACCCGGACCGGGAAGTCCGCGGCCGTGGCGGCCGACGTGGCGGCCGACGCGGTGGCCGGGGCGAGCGCGGTGACGGTCGGGCCGACGGCGGCCAGGGCCAGGCCGGTGAGCAGGGCGGCCGCGCGTCGGGGCAGCCCGCGGCCGGAGGGGACGGGAGGCATGGGTGGGGCCTTCCTTCGGTGGGGAGAGGAGTGCAGGGGGTGGGAGCACACGCCGTGGGAGCGCTCCCAGACGCCCCAATGAAGCCAGCCGGACCGGTGATGCGTCAAGAGGCGGTAAATCAGCGAGAGTTGACGATCATGGATGGCCGGCGGGCGCACCGGGGCGTGCCCGGATCGCCCTGGCGACCGAACACCGCGGGGACGCCGGTCCCCGGGGCCGGCCGGGTGAGCGGATCGTCCCCGCGCAGGGACGCCGACCTCACGCCGTCCACCGGCCGGGTCTGCAGCAGGTGCTTCATCCGGACCTGGCCGCGGGCCGGCATGGCCGGACACGGCATCGGACGAAGGTCGGTCTCCTTCGGCACGGTCGAGGCGCCGGCGATGACCTGCCCGTGGAACGGGTCAAACGCCAACCACTGATCCACGGCCCGCGCGGCTGAGCCCGGCCGCCGCCGACGGGTCGGCCCGCAGTGCCGACGGGGCGTCAGGCCGCGGCGGGCGCGCACTCCTTCTTCCGGGCCTGCCGGACGGCGTGCCGAGAAACGAGAAGGCCGTCGGCAGGCCTTTCGCTGCGGGCGTGCCGAGCAGGGGCTGCGCGGCCGGACCCGGGCGCGGTACTGCCACGGGGGCGGGCCGGGTCGTCGCTGTCGGCCCGGCCGGTGGATGCGGTCAGGCGCGGTGGACCGGGCCGGTACTGCGGCGCAGCACTATTTCCGGGGCGACCCGTACTCGGGCACTGGGCCGTGTCGCGCCGCTGAGCTCGGCCACCAGCAATTCCAGGGCGCGGCGGCCGAGTTCGCCGAAGTCCTGCCGGACGGTGGTGAGCGGAGGGATGAAGTAGGCGGCTTCAGGGATGTCGTCGAAGCCGACCACACTGATGTCGTCCGGTACCGAGCGGCCGCCCTCGTGCAGAGCGCGCAGCAGGCCGAGGGCCATGTGGTCGTTGGCGCAGAACACCGCGGTGACGTCGGCGAGCGCGGCGATCCGCTGGCCCGCCTCGTAGCCCGACCGGGCACTCCAGTCGCCGGTTTCCACGGCGGGTACGCGCGCGCCGGCGGCCTCCAGAGTGCGGCGCCAACCCTCCTGGCGGTCCTGGCTCTCCAGCCAGCCCGCCGGGCCGGCCAGATGATGGACGGTGCTGTGGCCGAGGTCGAGGAGTTGCTGGGCGGCCGCGACCGCTCCGGAGAGGTTGTCGACCGAGACCGTCGGGATGCTGGAGCGGGTGCCGGAGCCGACCGCGACCACCGGGATCGAGCTGGAGAGCTTGGCGACGGCGCTGACCGCGGAGGTCTGCGGGGCGATCACCACCACTCCTTCGACGCCCTGGTCGCGCAGCCGGTCGACGGCCTCCTGGACGGAGCGGCTGTCCAGCGAGCGCAGGCTGGCGACGCTGACGAAGTACCCGGCGCTTCGGGCCGCCCGCTCGATGCCGTCCAACATCGAGGCGGGCCCGTACAGCGTGGACTCGAAGCTGACCACGCCCAGGGTCTGCGAGCGGCGGGTGACCAGCGCCCGGGCGGCCGAGTTCGGCCGGTAGTCGAGCTCCCGGATGGCGGCGAGCACCCGGTCCCGGGTGCCCGGCCGGACGTGCGGCGCGCCGTTGAGGACCCGCGACACCGTCTGGTGCGACACCCCTGCCAGCTTCGCAACGTCCGCCATCACCGGCTGACGCGACTCCAGGTCGGCCGTTTCGGTCCCCAACTCGACTCTCCCTCAATGACTGCGGACAACCACCGGGCGGCCGGCCCGCCTCGTGCAGAGCAAGGGGGAGCGGCAGTGGCCTCGTGCCGGTGCTTCAGGGTACCGCCGATTATTGTTTACGCTCACAATTGACCTCGCGCAGTGGGCGAGGGTTGATCGGCGGCGGCTGTGGTTCCGCGCCAACCAGCTTGTGCAGTAAGGAAGTTCAAGTCGGTCGCCAGCGGCGGAAGGGGCGGCGCTCCGATAGGCGTACGGCAGCCTGCCCGGGTTGACGGCCAGGGTTGCGGAGGCGGCCGGGTCGCTGCTGCGGTTCGCCGGGACGCGCCACCTGGCCGTGTCGACCGTCGGCGCCGAAGCGTCGCCGGTGTCGACCGCGGCCAGGAGTGCGGCGGACAACCGTGATCGTCGGCCGGTGGAGCGCCGTTCTCGGAGTGGGGAAGCGCGACCGTGATCGCCAACAGCGGTCCTGTGTCCAGGTCGTGACACGGAGGAAAGCATGGTGGTGGCGGGGCGTCAAGGAGGTCGAGGTGACTTGATCGTGGCCCGCGGCCGGTTCGGGTTCGGGCGCGAGCGCCGTGTGCCGGGGAGGGGTGTGCATGGCCGGTCAAGATTGGGTAACGGGCGGCGGCGGGGCTTGTGGCAGCCGATTGTGAACGCTAACAATCTCACTCGAGCGAAACGGCGCCGCCACGCCGCGTTCACATCGACGAGATAACGGGCCTTCCCCGGCCGGGCCCCGGCCCCGGTCGTCCCGCCCGGTCCCGTGAACGCCGGCCGGTCTCCGCCGTCCGTGCGATCGACGATCCCCGAGAGGAAGTCCTCACATGTCCAAGAGAGCTGCGGCGGCGCTGGTCGCCGGTGCGATGGTCGCTGTCCTCACCGCGTGTGGTTCCGGCGGCGGCGGTGGCTCTGCCGGCAAGGGTTCCGGTCACAAGCTCGTCGTGGGCTTCTCGCAGGTCGGTGCGGAGAGCGGCTGGCGCACGGCCAACACCAAGTCGATCCAGGAGTCGGCGAAGAAGGCCGGCATCGAGCTGAAGTTCTCCGACGCGCAGCAGAAGCAGGAGAACCAGATCAAGGCGATCCGCTCGTTCATCCAGCAGAAGGTCGACGTGATCGCCTTCTCGCCGGTGGTCGAGTCGGGCTGGGACACCGTCCTGAAGGAGGCGAAGGACGCGCACATCCCGGTGATCCTGACCGACCGCGCGGTCGACTCCAGGGACGAGTCGCTGTACGTGTCCTTCCTCGGCTCGGACTTCGTGGAGGAGGGCAAGAAGGCCGGCGACTGGCTGGTGAAGGAGTACCAGGGCAAGCCCGGTGACGTGAACGTCGTCCAGTTGGAGGGCACCACGGGCTCCGCACCCGCCAATGACCGCAAGTCCGGCTTCGCGGACGCCGTCAAGGGCGAGCCGAAGTTCAAGGTGGTCGCCTCGCAGACCGGCGACTTCACCCGCGCCAAGGGCAAGGAGGTCATGCAGGCCTTCCTGAAGTCCCAGCCGAAGATCGACGTGCTGTACGCGCACAACGACGACATGGCGCTGGGCGCGATCCAGGCGATCGAGGAGGCCGGGAAGAAGCCCGGCGCCGACATCAGGATCGTCTCCGTCGACGGCGTCAAGGACGCCTTCACCGCGATGAGCCAGGGCAAGATCAACTACGACGTCGAGTGCAACCCGCTGCTCGGCGACCAGCTGATGGACCTGGTGAAGAAGGTCAAGGCGGGTGAGAGCGTGCCGCGGCGGATCAAGACCGAGGAGGGCGCCTTCACTCCCGAGCAGGCCACTGCGGCCCTGCCCAACCGCCAGTACTGACCTGCCCCGCCGGGTCGGGCCGCCCTCGGGCGGCCCGGCCCGGGAGACACGAGAGGAGAGCCGGGGTGCGGCAGCAACCGGTCCTGGAAGTCCGGGGGATCCGCAAGGAGTTCCCCGGGGTGGTGGCGCTGGACGGGGTCGACTTCCGGCTCTTCCCCGGCGAGGTGCACGCCCTGATGGGGGAGAACGGCGCCGGGAAGTCCACGCTGATCAAGGTGCTCACCGGCGTCCACCCATCGGACGGCGGCGAGGTCGAGCTGGCCGGCGAACCGGTGCGGATCGCCGGGCCGCTTCAGGCCCAACGGGCCGGCATCAGCACGGTCTACCAGGAGGTGAACCTCTGCCCGAACCTCTCGGTCGCGGAGAACATCTTCATCGGGCGCGAACCCCGCCGGTTCGGCCTGATCGACTGGGCGGCGATGCGGCGCCGGGCCGCCGAACGGGTCCGCGGAATCGACCTGGACATCGACGTCAGCGCCCCGCTGAACAGCTACTCCATCGCCGTCCAGCAGCTGGTGGCGATCGTCCGCGCGGTCGACGTCTCCGCCAAGGTCCTGATCCTGGACGAGCCGACCTCCAGCCTGGACCGCGACGAAGTGCGCCAACTCTTCGCCGTCATGCGGCGGTTGCGCGACCAGGGCGTGGCGATCCTGTTCGTCTCGCACTTCCTCGACCAGGTCTACGAGATCTGCGACCGGATGACCGTGCTGCGCAACGGCCGCCTGGAGGGCGAGTACCTGACCGGCGAACTGAACCAGGTCGAACTCGTCTCCCGGATGATCGGCGCCGAACTCGCCGGACTCGACCAGCTCGGCGGCGGCAAGCGGCGCGAACGCACCGCCCCCACCGGCAAGGCGTTCCTGCAGGCCGACCGGCTGACCCGGCGCGGCGCCGTCGAACCGTACGACCTCGACATCCGCCCCGGCGAGGTGATCGGCCTGGCCGGACTGCTCGGCTCCGGACGGACCGAAGCCGCCCGGCTGCTGTTCGGCGCCGACCAGAGCGACGGCGGCACCCTGCGGATCGAGGGCGCCGTGACCGCGCTGCGCAGCCCGCGCGACGCGATCGCCCACGGCATCGCGTTCTGCTCGGAGAACCGCAAGACCGAGGGACTGGTCGGCGAACTGACCGTCCGCGAGAACATCGTGCTGGCCCTGCAGGCCTCCCGCGGCTGGACCCGCCCGCTTTCGCGCACCGCGCAGGACGCCTACGCGCTGCGCTGGATCCGCGCCCTGGACATCCGCCCCGGCCACCCCGAGGCACTGGTGCGCAACCTCAGCGGCGGCAACCAGCAGAAGGTGCTGCTCGCCCGCTGGCTGATCACCGACCCGAAGCTGCTGATCCTCGACGAGCCCACCCGCGGCATCGACATCGGTGCCAAGGCCGAGATCCAGAAGCTGGTGGCGAACCTCGCCGAGGACGGCATGGCAGTGCTGTTCATCTCCGCCGAACTGGAGGAGGTGCTGCGGCTCAGCCATCGAATCGGCGTGCTGCGCGACCACCGGATGGTCGCCCAGCTCGACAATGACGGCGAACTCACCCCGGAGCGAGTCCTGGCCACCATCGCGAGCGGAGCGGACCAATGAGCACGGCAACGGCGGCGAGCCCGGTGAAGGCGGTGACCCGGTCCCGGCTGTTCTGGCCGGCCGTGGTGCTGGCCGTGCTCCTGGTCGCCAACCTCGCCTTCACTCCCGACTTCCTCGCCGTCCGCCTCCAGGGCGGCCACCTCTACGGCTCCCTGATCGACATCCTGCACTTCGGCGCCCCGCTGATCCTGGTCTCCCTCGGCATGACCCTGGTGATCGCCACCGGCGGCATCGACCTCTCGGTCGGCTCCACCGTCGCGATCTCCGGCGCCCTGGCCTGCCTGCACATCAGCGAGTCCACCGACCCCGGCGGCCTCGCCACCGTGCTGACCGCCGTCGGCATCGCGCTCGGCACCGCCCTGGTGCTCGGGGCCGTCAACGGCCTGCTGGTGGCCAAGGCCGGCGTGCAGCCGATCATCGCCACCCTGATCCTGATGGTCGCCGGCCGCGGCGTGGCCCAGCTGATCACCGACGGCCAGATCATCACCGTCACCAGCGACCCGTACAAGCTGATTGGTGGCGGCTACTGGCTGACCATGCCGTTCGCGATCCTGCTCAGCGCCCTGGTGGTGGTGGCCACCGTCCTGCTGACCCGCTCCACCGCGCTCGGCCTGCTGCTGGAGTCCGTCGGCGGCAACCCGGTGGCCAGCCGGCTGGTCGGCATCCGGGCGATGCGCCTGGTGGCCCTGGTCTACGTGTTCAGCGCGCTGTGCGCGGCGCTGGCCGGCCTGATGGTGTCCTCCAACGTCTCGGCCGCCGACGGCAACAACGCCGGACTGTGGATCGAGCTGGACGCCATCCTCGCGGTGGTGCTCGGCGGAACCTCGCTGAACGGCGGACGGTTCTCGATCGGCGGCACCGTCCTGGGCGCGCTCATCATCCAGACCCTCTCCACCACCGTTTACACCATCGGCATCCCGCCGGAGACCACCCTGGTGTTCAAGGCGTTCGTGGTCATCACGGTCTGCCTGATCCAGTCGCCCGTCTTCCGCGCCAAGCTCGCCGCCCGCGGCGCCCGCACCCGGCGCACCGCCCGGCCGCACGCCGCGGCCCCCACCAACCGGGAGGTCGGCGCATGAACGCCCACGCCCTGCTGACCCGCCTGCGCGGACAGCTCCCGCTGCTGGTCACCGCGGTCCTGCTGGTGTCGATGTTCAGCGTCGGCTCGGTGCAGTACGACGGCTTCTTCTCCGGCCAGGTCGTGCTCAACCTGCTGATCGACAACGCCTTCCTGCTGGTCGTCGCGGTCGGCATGACCTTCGTCGTGCTCACCGGCGGCATCGACCTGTCGGTCGGCGCGGTGGTGGCGCTGTCCACCATGGTCTCCGCCTGGCTGGTCGAACAGCACGGCTGGCCGCCGCTGCTGGTGATCCCGCTGGTCCTGCTGATGGGCACCGCCGGCGGCTGGCTGATGGGCTGGATCATCCACGTCTTCGAGATCCAGCCGTTCATCGTCACCCTGGCCGGCATGTTCCTGGCCCGCGGCCTGTGCTACACCATCAGCGTCGAGTCGATCTCCATCACCGACCCGCAGTACACCGCGACAGCGCAGACCCGGATCCCGCTCGGCGACCTGTTCGTCTCCCCGAGCGCGCTGATCGCCCTGCTGGTGGTCGCCGCCGGCTTCGTGGTCCTGCACTACACCCGGTTCGGCCGCAACGTGTACGCGCTCGGCGGCAGCGAGCAGTCCGCGCTGCTGATGGGCCTGCCGGTGCAGCGCACCAAGACCACTGTCTACGCGATCAGCGGCTTCTGCTCCGCGCTCGGCGGCGTGCTGCTCACCTTCTACATGCTGTCCGGCTACGGCCTGCACGCGGTGGGCCTGGAACTCGACGCGATCGCCGCGGTCGTCATCGGCGGCACCCTGCTGACCGGCGGCTCCGGCTACCTGCTGGGCACCCTGCTCGGCGTGCTGGTGCTCGGCCTGATCCAGACCGTGATCAGCTTCCAGGGCACCCTCAGCTCCTGGTGGACCCGGATCGTCATCGGCGCCCTGCTGTTCGTCTTCATCGTCCTGCAGCGCCTGATCACCGCCCGCCGACGCTGACGGCCTCCGGTCTGCGGCCCGGAGCCTGCGTCACCGGGCCGCGGCGCGCACCTGAATGTGAGCGCTACCAATTCCGCTGACCCCGCCGGGCCGTACGGCACCCCGCTTCGTCGGACGGCCCGCGCGGTTCCCGGTCCGCGCCCGTCAACGGCGCGGGCCGGGAGCACCGGTCGGCCGCCGGCCCGCAAGGACGCGGAACCGCCGGCGGCCGCCGACCCCCACCGTCCACGCCCCCACCCGATGCCAAGGAAGAGACAGTGAGCGTGACTTCCCACCACGACCAGGCGAACACGTCGGAGAGCTACGTCGTCGGCGTGGACTTCGGCACCCTGTCGGGGCGCGCGGTCGTGGTCCGCACCAGCGACGGCGAAGAGCTCGGCACCGCCGTGCACGCCTACCCGCACGCCGTCATCGCGGACCGCCTGCCCGGCACCGGCCGCCGCCTGCCCCCCGACTGGGCGCTCCAGCACCCCGAGGACTGGCGCGAGGTGCTGCGCACCGCCGTCCCCGCCGCGCTGGCGGCCGCCGGCGTCGACCCGGCCGCCGTGATCGGCATCGCCACCGACTTCACCGCCTGCACCGTGCTGCCCACCCTGGCCGACGGCACCCCGCTCGCCGAACTGCCCGAGTGGGCGCGGAGACCGCACGCCTGGCCCAAGCTGTGGAAGCACCACGCCGCCCAGGGCCAGGCGGACCGGATCAACGCCCTGGCGCACGCCCGGAGCGAGAAGTGGATCCACCGCTACGGCGGGAAGATCTCCGCGGAGTGGCAGTTCGCGAAGGCCCTGCAGGTGCTGGAGGAGGACGCCGAGGTCTACGCGGCGTGCGAGCGCTGGATCGAGGCCGCCGACTGGATCGTCTGGCAGCTGACCGGCACGGAGTCCCGCAACACCTGCACCGCCGGGTACAAGGGGATCTTCCAGGACGGCGGTTACCCGTCCGAAGAGTACCTGGCCGCCCTGCATCCCGATTTCGCGGACTTCGCCCGCACCCGGCTGGAGCACCCGCTCGCGCCGCTGGGCACCCGGGTCGGGTCGCTGACCGCCGAGGCCGCCGCGTGGACGGGCCTGCCGGAGGGCATCGCGGTCGCCGCCGGGAACGTGGACGCGCACGTGGCGGCCCCCGCCGCGCAGGCCGTCGAGAACGGCAGGCTGCTGGCGATCATGGGCACCTCCACCTGCCACGTCGTCAACGGCCCCGCCCTGGCGGACGTCCCCGGCATCTGCGGGGTCGTCGACGGCGGCATCGCCGAGGGCTCCTGGGGCTACGAGGCCGGACAGAGCGCGGTCGGCGACATCTTCGCCTGGTGGCTGCGCCAGGGCCTGCCCGCCGACCACCTCGCCGAGGCCGAGGCCAACGGCGAGGACGCGCACCAACTGCTCACCCGCAAGGCCGCCGCCCAACGCGTCGGCGCCCACGGCCTGGTGGCGCTCGACTGGATGAACGGCAACCGCTCCACCCTGGTCGACCACCACCTCTCCGGCGTCATCGCCGGACTCACCCTCGCCACCACCCCCGAGGACGTCTACCGCGCCCTGCTGGAGGCCACCGCCTACGGCGCCCGCACCATCGTCGAAGCCCTGGAGAACGGCGGCGTCCCCGTCACCGAGTTCGTCGTCACCGGCGGACTGAAGAAGAACGCCCTGCTCATGCAGATCCACGCCGACGTGCTGCGCCGCCCGGTCTCGCTGGCGGCCTCCGAACAGGGCCCGGCTCTCGGCTCGGCCGTCCACGCCGCCGTCGCCGCCGGCGCCCACCCCGACGTCCGCACCGCCGCCGCCGCGATGGGCCGCGTCCAGCGCCACGCCTACCTGCCCGATCCGGCCCGCGCGGACGCCTACGACGCCCTGTACGCCGAGTACCGCCTGCTGCACGAGCACTTCGGCACCGGCCCCGACCTGCTGCTGCACCGCCTGCGCGCCATCCGCAACACCGCCCTCAGCCACGACACCGAGGACTGACACCCCATGAGCGAAGCCATCGACCTGCTGCGCCGCCGAGTCGCCGACCTGCACCAGGAACTGGTCCGCTACGGCCTGGTCGTGTGGACGGCGGGCAACGTCTCCGCCCGCGTCCCCGGCGAGGACCTGCTGGTCATCAAGCCCAGCGGCGTCTCCTACGACGAGCTGACGCCGCAGAACATGATCCTGTGCGACCTGGACGGCAACGTCGTCGAGGGCGAGCACCTCCCGTCCTCCGACACCGCCGCGCACGCCTACGTCTACCGCCACCGCCCCGACGTGGGCGGCGTGGTGCACACCCACTCCACCTACGCCAGTGCCTGGGCCGCGCGCGGCGAGCCGGTGCCGTGCGTGCTGACCGCGATGGCCGACGAGTTCGGCGCCGAGATCCCGATCGGCCCGTTCGCGCTGATCGGCGACGACTCGATCGGCCGCGGCATCGTCGAGACCCTGGCCGGGCACCGCTCGCCCGCCGTGCTGATGAAGAGCCACGGCGTGTTCACCATCGGCAAGGACGCCGAGGCCGCCGTCAAGGCCGCCGTCATGTGCGAGGACGTCGCGCGCACCGTGCACGTCTCGCGCCAGCTCGGCGAGCCGCTGCCCATCGCGCAGGACGACATCGACCGCCTCAACTTCCGCTACCAGAACGTCTACGGCCAGCGCCCCGCGGCCCAGTGAAGGAGTACCACCAGTGACCGAGGTTTTCACCGGACGCGAGATCTGGTTCCTCACCGGGAGCCAGGGCCTCTACGGGCCCGAGACGCTGCAGCAGGTCGCCGAGCAGTCCCAGCAGGTCATCAACCAGCTCGCCCGCACCGGCCTGCCCGTGCGCCCGATCTGGAAGCCCGTCCTCACCGACGCCGACGCGATCCGCCGCGTGTGCCTGGAGGCCAACGCCGACGACGCCTGCGTCGGCCTGATCGCCTGGATGCACACCTTCTCCCCCGCCAAGATGTGGATCGCCGGCCTGGACGCGTTGCGCAAGCCGCTGCTGCACCTGCACACCCAGGCCAACCGCGACCTGCCGTGGTCGACCATCGACATGGACTTCATGAACCTGAACCAGGCCGCCCACGGCGACCGCGAGTTCGGCTACGTCCAGTCCCGCCTCGGCGTCGCCCGCAAGACCGTCGCCGGCCACGTCGGCGATCCCGCCGTCGCCCGCCGCATCGCCACCTGGTCGCGGGCCGCCGCCGGCCGCGCCGACCTCGGCTCGCTCAAGCTCGCCCGCTTCGGCGACAACATGCGCGACGTCGCCGTCACCGAGGGCGACAAGGTCGAGGCCCAACTGCGCTTCGGCGTCTCCGTCAACACCTACGCCGTCAACGACCTGGTCGCCGCCGTCGATGCCACCGCGGACGCCGACGTCGACAAGCTCGTCCGCGAGTACGCGGAGCTCTACCGCCTCGCCCCCGAACTGCGCCCCGGCGGCGAGCGCCACGACTCGCTGCGCTACGCCGCCCGGATCGAACTCGGCCTGCGCGGCTTCCTGAAGGACGGCGGCTTCGGCGCCTTCACCACCAACTTCGAGGACCTCGGCGGCCTGCGCCAGCTCCCCGGCCTCGCCGTCCAGCGCCTGATGGCCGACGGCTACGGCTTCGGCGGCGAGGGCGACTGGAAGACCGCCGTCCTGCTGCGCACCCTCAAGACCGCCGCCACCGGCCTGCCCGGCGGCACCTCCTTCATGGAGGACTACACCTACCACCTGGAGCCCGGACGGGAGTTGATCCTCGGCGCGCACATGCTGGAGGTCTGCCCGAGCATCGCCTCCGCCACCCCCTCCTGCGAGATCCACCCGCTGGGCATCGGCGGCCGGGAGGACCCCGTCCGGCTGGTCTTCGACGCCGCGCCCGGCCCCGCCGTCGTCGTCGGACTGGCCGACCTCGGCGACCGCTTCCGCCTGGTCGCCAACGAGATCGACGTCGTCACGCCCACCGAGCCGCTGCCCAACCTCCCCGTTGCCCGCGCCGTCTGGCAGCCCCGCCCCGATCTGCGCACCTCCACCGAAGCCTGGCTCACCGCCGGCGGCCCCCACCACACCGTGCTCACCAGCGCCCTCGACAGCGACCACCTCGACGACCTCGCCGAAATGCTCAAGGTCGAGCTCGTCCTCATCGAACAGGACACCACCATGCGCCGCTTCACCCGCGAACTGCGTTGGAACCAGGCGTACCACCGCCTCGCCCAGGGCCTCTGACCCGGGTTTCCGAGGGATTGTCACCGAGGACCGACGACGCCCGCCCGCCCGCGGGCGTCGTCACCCGTTTCCGCACCGGTTCGTCTGCTTGCCCGCTTGCCTGCCCCCTACCCCCTGCCGCCCGCACGCCGAACGGAGCCCGCCCGTGCCGCCCGAAGCATCCGACCGACCGAGGATCACTCAGGCCGAGGTCGCGCCCCTCCCCGACGGCCGCTGGATCACCCGCTGGACATTCGGCGCCCCGGGCGGCGTCACGGCGGAGGTGCTCAGCCTCGGCGCCCGGCTGGAAGCCTTGCACGCCCCCGACCGCGACGGTCACCGCAGCAACGTCGTGCTCGGCGGCGACCGGGTCGCGGAACTGCTCGGCGACGCCGCCTACTTCGGCGCCACCGTCGGACGCTGCGCCAACCGCGTCGCCCGCGGCACCCTGCCGCTGGACGGCGCCGTGCACCGCCTCGCCACCCAGGACACCGGCCACACCCTGCATGGCGGACCCGACGGCTTTGCCACCCGCCTGTGGGAGGGCACGCCCGTCCGGGAGGATCGGCGGGTCGGCGTCCGCCTGCGCTTGCACAGCCCGGACGGCGACCAGGGCTTCCCCGGCGCGCTGACCGCCCAGGTCAGCTACCTGCTCGACGCTGCGGGCGAGTTGACCATCGACTACCGGGCCGTCACCGACGCGCCCACTGTCGTCAACCTCACCAACCACGCCTACTTCAACCTCGCGGGCGAGGGCAGCGGCACCGTCCTCGACCACCTGCTCCGGGTCGACGCCGCCGGCTACCTCCCCGTCGACGACGACCTGATCCCGCGCGGCCCGATCGAACCCGTCGCCGGCACCCCCTTCGACCTCCGCGAAACCCGGGCGATCGCCGACCGACTGACGGACCGCCACCCGCAGCTCGCCCTGGCCGGCGGCGGCTACGACCACAACTGGGTCCTGGACGGCACCGGCCTGCGGACCGTCGCGGTCCTCACCGACCCGGCCAGCGGCCGCCGCCTCGAAATCCGGACCACCGAACCCGGCCTTCAGGTCTACACCGGCAACCACTTCGACGGTGCGGTCACCGGCCGCTCCGGCCGCCCCTACCGCGCGCACGCGGGCATCGCCCTGGAGACCCAGCACTTCCCCGACTCCCCGAACCATCCCGAGTACCCCTCCACCGTCCTGCGCCCAGGGGAGGAATACCGCTCCACCACGGTCTACCGGTTCACCGCCGGCCGCTGACGGTCGCCCACGGCACGATGCCCGGCCGCCCGCACCGCCGAACGAAAGTCAGCAAAAAGTCAGCATTCATTCGCCCACAGCCTGCAAAACCGGCCCACAGTATGGGAATCGACAGGGTGCCGGCGTTCGTAACCGAGATGCCCGTCGGAGGTGAACGCGACCCCGACGCCGGTGTCGAGGGCGGTCGCGGAGCACCCTTCACGCCTCGGCGTCCGCGACTGCCCAAGGAAGGCGTTTCTGCAGGTCAGTCGCGGTTTCCGCGCGCCTTGAGGGCTACGTTCGGGAGCTCCGGAGCGGGCAGGCGGTCGCCCGGGTAGCCCTCGACTTCGCCGAAGCGGGCGCCCTTCTCCCAGTCGAGTCGTGCTTGCACGATTTCTTCGCCGGATCGGCCGATGAAGTTCCACCACATGACGATCTCCTCCTCGAAGGGGGTGCCGCCGAGGAGGACGAGGCGGGCGGGGGTGGGGGAGGGGTTGGTGAGGGTGAGGGTGGTGGGGCCGGCGGGGAGGAAGCCGAGGTCGGCGGGGTGCAGGGGGGCGCCGGCGAAGGTGATGTCGCCCTGGTCGACGAGGAGGCCGTGTTCGAAGGCGGGGTCGACGTCGAGGGTGAGGGTGGCTCCCGGGTCGAGGGTGATCTCGGCGCCGAGGAGCGGGCTGAAGGTGGGGACGGGGGAGGTGTCGCCGGCCAGGGTGCCGAGGAAGACGCGGGCCTCGCCGCCGTCGAAGGTGACGGCAGTGGGCACGTGGTGGTGGAAGTCCCGGGCGGTGTGGCGGTGTTCGTCGGGGAGGGCGACCCAGAGTTGGACGCCGTGCAGGATGCTGGTGGCGGCCGTGGAGGTCTCGGAGTGGGCGATGCCGTGACCGGCCGTCATGAGGTTGAGCTCGCCGGGGCGGACGAAGGCGTGCACGCCGAGGCTGTCGCGGTGCTCGATCTCGCCGCTGAACAGCCAGCTGACGGTCTGCAGTCCAATGTGCGGGTGCGGGGCGACGTCCATGCCGCCGGTGGTGGCGACGTCGTCGGGGCCGTAGTGGTCGATGAAGCACCAGGCGCCGATCAGGGTGCGCTCGCGCTGGGGGAGGGTGCGACGGACGGTCATCGCGCGCGGTCCGCCGAGCGGGACGTCCCGCGGCGGGAGGACCCGGACGGTGGCCGGGCGGGGCCCGTTCTCGGCGGTGCTCATGGTGGTGCTCCCTCCCGTGCCGTCCGGAAGCCGGGGCTTCCGTGCGACTCGTTCCGCTCGTTTCACGTGTTCTGATTGTCCTGCGCGCGCGGCAAATCGTTTCAGCTTCAACTATTATGGAGTGTATCGTCCGACAAACACCAGCGCGTAGGCGGAGGAGCTCAAGGTGACCGAGGTGGCGACCATCACGACCGGCCGGCGGGTCTACATCGACAAGCAGCACCCGCAGGCCTTCCGGGCCATGCTCTCCACCGCCGAGACGGTCCGCGAGGCCGCCGCGGAGGCGGGCCTCGACCGCCGTCTGGTCGAGCTGGTCAACCTGCGGGTCTCGCAGATCAACGGCTGCGCCTACTGCCTGGACCTGCACACCAAGGCCGCGTTGCAGGCGGGCGAGAGCGTGCAGCGGCTCGGCGTGCTGAGCGCCTGGCGCGACACCGAGGTGTTCGACGAGCGCGAGCGGGCCGCCCTGGCGCTGGCCGAGGCGACCACCCACCCCGCCGACTCCACCGCCCAGGAGGCGGCGTACGCGCAGGCCCGGGCAGTGTTCGGGGACGAGCAGATCTCCGCCGTGATCTGGGTCGCCGTCGCCATCAACGCCTTCAACCGCGTCTCGATCCTGAGCAAGCACCCGGTCCGGCCTCCCCGGGTGCCCGCCAAGGGCTGACGGTCCGTCGGCACAGCAAGTCCTCTGCGAACAACCGCCCGGCCGCCGGACCGGAAAATGCGTGGCCGGTGGGCCCGGGCGGATGGCAGGGTCGGAGGATGGCTCAGCAGCGCAGCTCGCCCCGACAGTCGCCGTCCCGGCACTCGCCGCGCGGCCCCGTCGCGTCCGGGCAGTCGTCCGAACTGCACGCGGTGCGCGCCGACTTCGACGACAGCACGATCGTGGTCTACCAGGCGTACGCGCCGGCCATCGCCGAACCCGCGCTGCGCGCCGGGCGGTTCGTCGCGCCGTTCTCGTTCCGGCGGATGACCTGGATCAAGCCCTCGCTGCCCTGGCTGCTGCACCGCAGCAACTGGGCCGCCAAACCGGGGCAGGAACGCATCCTGGCCGTCCGGATCACCCGCCGGGGCTGGGAACGCGCCCTGGCAGCAGCCGAGTTGACCACCGGGGACCAGCAGCGCCTGGCGGCGGCCGAAGTGCACGTCCAGTGGGATCCGGAGCGGTCGCTGCGCGGGGCGGCGCTCAACCACTACAGCATCCAGGTCGGCCTGGGGCGGGAGACCGTCCGCACCTTCGTCGACGAGTGGATCGTCTCCCTCACCGACCTCACCCCGCAGATCCGGCGCGCCGCCGAGCTGGTCCGCGCCGGTCGCACCGAACAGGCCCGCCGGCTGCTCCCCGACGAGCGCCGCTACCCGCTGCCCGCCGACCTCGCCGCGCGCCTCTGCCGAGTCTGAAAGCCCGCCGAAACCCGCCTGGGCAGGGCGGGCGGCGGGCGGTGCGGGACGGGGGATCAGGGCAGGTCGGCGGGGCGGATCCGGTACACCTGCAGGTTCAGGTCGTAGTACTTGGTGGTCTCGCCGACCCAGCGCATCCCGAGCCGTTTCGCCACCGCGTGCGCCCGTTCGTTCTTCGGCCGGGCCACCGCGAAGATCTCCTCGACGTCCTTGGTGAACGCCCAGTGCAACAGGGCCAGGCCCGCCTCGGTCGCATACCCCTGGCCCCAGGCGTGCGGGGCGAGCTGCCAGGTGATCTCCAGGTCCTCCTCGTAGGGCGGCAGCGGCCGGATGCCGAACCCGCCGACCACCTTCCCGTCCTCCCTGCGCTCCACCGCCCAGCGCCCGCGCGGCGGCAGCAGCCCGGGCTGCTCCTGCGCCCAGGCCTGCAGCACCGTCCGCATCGCGTCGACGTCGGTGACCCGGGCCATCGCGGGCGTCAGCCAGCGGGCGACGTCCGTGGAGCCGTACACGGCCAGCGCGTCCTCGGCGTCGTCGGGCGTCCAGTCGCGGACGACGAGCCGATCAGTGGTCAGGCTGATCCCCATGGCCGGGTCCTCCCTCATACGGTTGGCGGACGTCTCCTCCCCCGGAGTGTGCGCCCCCGGCCCGCCCCCGTCGAGCCGGAGAACCGGCCTGCACCGCCCGTCATCGACCGGTCACCCACCCGCCGGCGCCGCACGCCCGCGACGCGTGTCCGGCAGTCCCACCGGGACGGGTTCAGCGGCGGCCGACGGGGGTCTACTGGGCGGGTTCAGCGGCGGCCGGCGAGCGGAATGCACACGCCGTCCGAACCGCCGGCCTCCACAGCCAGCGCGGTGTCGATCTCCTCGGGCAGTGCGGCCAGGCCCAGCAGGGCCAGTGCCAACCCTGCCGCGGTGCGATGCCAGTCGCCGGCTCGGCGCATCAGGGTGTGGCCGCTGCCGAACACCCGGTAGCCGGCCACCCGCGCGCCGTGGTCGCGGGCCCGCAGCGCGAACAGATCGGTGTCCGCAGGCGGCGTCACCCGGTCGCGGTCGCCGTGCAGCATCAGCACCGACCGGCCCCGCAGGTGCTCGGTCGGCTCGTCCCGCGGACACCACGGCGCCAGCGCCACCACGCCCTGCACACACGGGTGGGCGGCCGCCCGCAGCGCCGCCCGGCCGCCCATCGAATGCCCGATCAGCACCGTCGGCACCGGCCCGAGCGTCTCCGCCAACTCCGCCAGCGCCACCTCCGCGTCACGCGCGGCGTCCGCGCGCTCACCGTTCCAGCCACGGCAGCGGTAGTGCACCGTGCCCACCGCCAGCGACCGGCCCGCGTCCCCGCACGGACCGTGCTGCACCGCCCGTTCCACGGCCCGCGCGAACGGGCGCATCCGCAGGCCCGGCAGGTTCAGCGCCGGCACCGGCTCCGGGCCGAACTCCCGCCCGCCGTGCAACACCAGCACCGCCGCGTCCGGCGCCGGCGGCCGCACCCGCCACGACAGTGCCCGGTGCGCCACCCCCGCCCCGACACCGCCGGAGTGCACCGTCAGCCGCCCGTCGTTCATCACACCGTCCTGTCACCGCGCCGACCTGGGCTGCCACTGTACGCGGACGCCACCACCGACCGGGAGCGCACGTACCGCCCGACGCCCGCGCACAGGGGGCAGGCGACGGTCGGGCACGCGGAGCGCTCGGCCGTCGGGCGCGGGGAGCGATCGGCTGTCGGGCACGGGGGAGTCGAAGGGAGGTCGAAGGGAGGCCGAACCGGTCAGGTCCGGTGCGGGACGCCGGACCTGACTGCTCGTAGGGTGGCACCGTGCCCACGGCAGGCCGCACGCCTGCCGAACGGCACCCCAGCCGCAGACCCGCCGGGCGCGCCGGGCCGTGCCGGGCCCGCGTTCGACCGGCAGAGCCTAGGAGAGCCATGGCCGACGTCCACCCGCCCCGAACCGACGGCGCCCCGACCGCCGAACTCGGTGTCATCGGCGGATCCGGGCTGTACGCGCTGCTCGACGACGTCACCGAAGTGCGCGTCGAGACGCCCTACGGGCCGCCCAGCGACGCCCTGTTCATCGGCGAGGCAGCCGGCCGGCGGGTCGCCTTCCTGCCCCGTCACGGCCGCGGCCACCGGCTGCCGCCGCACCGCATCAACTACCGGGCGAACCTGTGGGCGCTGCACTCGCTCGGAGTGCGTCAGATCGTCGGCCCGTGCGCCGTCGGCGGGCTGCGCCCCGAGTACGGTCCCGGCACGCTGCTGGTGCCCGACCAGTTCGTCGACCGCACCTCCGGCCGGGTGCAGACCTACTATGACGGCCGGAGCCTTCCCGACGGCTCGATGCCGGAGGTGGTGCACATCCCGATGGCCGACCCCTACTGCCCCGACGGCCGGGCCGCCGCACTGGCCGCCGCTCGCTCGCTCGCCTGGGAACCCGTCGACGGCGGCACCCTGGTGGTGATCGAGGGACCGCGCTTCTCCACCCGCGCGGAATCCCGCTGGTTCACCGCCAACGGCTGGTCCGTGGTCGGCATGACCGGCCACCCCGAGGCCGCGCTGGCCCGCGAACTCGGCCTCTGCTACACCTCGTTGACACTTGTCACCGACCTCGACGCCGGAGTGGAGACCGGCGAGGGCGTCACCCACGCCGAGGTGCTGGAGGTCTTCGCCCGCAACGTCGATCGCCTGCGCAGCGTCCTGTTCAAGACCCTGGAATCGCTGCCCGCCACCCGCGACTGCCTCTGCTCGCACGCCCTGGACGGCGTGGAGACCGGCCTGCCCGGGGTCTGACGCCGGCCGCTGCTCCGACGCTCGACCCTTTGGATCTGTGGCCCGTTCCGGTGGCATCGGGCCTTGCGACGTCGATCGGCCGACGCCCGTCGTTCTGCGGCGGTGCGTCAGCCGATCACGTTCGTTGAGTGCGTGGTGCGCCCGCCATCAGGGTCCCGCGCCGGCGACTCCGCCCGTCGTCGATCCCGGCCGTTGTCGGCCCCGCCCGCTATCGATTCCGGGCGCGCCGAGTGAAGCGTGCCAGCGCCAGCAGGACCGCCAGCGCCGTACCCCAGGCCGCCACCACGGCGACCAGCAGCGCCGGCGCCCGCAGCGCCACCGCCAGTCCCAACAGTCCGAACGACACGGCCAGACAGCATGCGATCACCACGACCACTGATCGTGGCTTGGCGACCAGCGACCGTCGAAGCCGTGCCAACCTCGCCGGTCGCATCGTGCGCAGCTCGCGTTCCAGCTCCAGATCGCTCCCCAGCTCGGCCTCGATCTGATGAAGGATCAGGAGCTCACGCGGGGAGAGTGCCGGTCCGTCCATCAACCACCTCCGCGCCGCCAGGCAGGCGCGACCGGCGTCCCCTGCCGGCGCGTCCCTACGTCCCAGGTAGGAACAGATCTGCCCGCTGGACGCCGGTTCTAACATGCGAACGTCGGGCCGAACCGCCTTGCTAGCACTGGCGTTTCGTCCCCGGACGACCCATATGCCCCGCGCGCCGCGCCCATCCCATCGGCCCCCGTCGCACCTCTCCCGGCAGCTCGTGCACGGCCGGTGCGACGGCGCGCGACGTGCACGGGAAGAACCGATTCGCCACCAGGCTTTCTCACTACGGTGGTTCGCGCCGGACCGGACCCGCCGATTCCGGCGCTCGATCGGAAAGGCCGTACCACCCCCATGCACCTGCGTCACACGGTTGCCGCCGCCGTCGCCTCGCTCGCCCTGCTGTTCGCCACGCCATGCCCCGCCGCCGCAGCCGTCGGCGAATTCCGGTACGCCTACTACGACGACTTCGGTAACCGTGCACCGGGCGTCCTCGTCGATCCGGACAGCCAGGACTGCCACAGCCTCCGCGAGGTCGCCGACCCCGACACCACCGAACCCGCCTTCGCGCCGCAGAACCTCACCGGCGCCACCGCCACCATGTTCACCGGCCCCGACTGCGACGGCGACTACTACTCGCTCCGTCCCGGCGGCCGTGCCTCCGACCGCCTCAAGCTCCGCTCCGTCATCTTCTCCTGACCCGCGGTCCGTCCGCACCGCACCGCCACGCAGCCGCGCCGCCTCGCCCCAGCCGGGGCTGCGCGCCCGGAGCCGTGCCTGCTCGCTGTCCCCGGAATCGCCGGAGTTCCGTTGCACCCGCGTGGCGTGGGAGCCCTGGGGGTTCCGGGGCTCACCCGGGATGCGTGGAACCGACGGGGCGTCAGGATGCCTTGCGTGCAGCGGACTTCTTCGCCGCGGACTTCTTGGCGGGCGTCGGTGCCTTGGCGGTCTTCTTCGCCGCCGCCCCGCTCCGGCCTGTCGCCGCCTTCCGGGTACGCTTCGCGGCACCGTCGCCCGGCGACGCACCCGCGTCCGTCGCCTCGGCGTCCGCCTCCGACCCGGCAGCGGCCCGACCGCCCTTCGTGCCCCGGCCGTGCTCGCCCTTGGCGGCCTTCACACTGCTGCGCAGCACCGCCATCAAGTCGATCACCTCGGCCTCGCCGCCCTCGGCCTGCTCCTCCAGATGAGGGGCCTCCACTCCGGCCAGCTTGGCGTCGATCACCTCCTGGAGTGCCAGCTGGTACTCGTCGTGCAGCGCGGACAGATCGAAGTCCTCCGACAGCGTGTCCATCAGCGAACGCGCCATCTTCAGCTCCTGCGGACGGACCGTCACCTTCTCGTCCGGCGCCATCCCCTGTGCCGAGCGGACCTCGTCCGGCCACAGACAGGTCTGGAGCACCAAGGTGTCCTCGTGCACCCGCAGGACCGCCAGCGACTCCCTGGTCCGCATGGTCACCTTGGTCACCGCGATCTGCCCCGACTCGCGCAGCGCGTCCCGCAGCAGCACGTACGGCTTCGCCGGGGCCTTGTCGGCCGTGGCCACGTAGTAGGCCTTGGAGAACATCAGCGGGTCGATCGACTCGGCGGGGACGAACGCCAGCACGTCCACCACCTTCTTGCTCGGCAGCGGCAACTCCGCCAGATCCTCGTCGTCGAGCACCACCTGCCGACCGTCCGGGGACTCGTACCCCTTGGCGATCTCGCTGTATGGAACCTCCTTCTCCTCCGCCTCGCAGAACCGCTTCAACCGGATGCGTGAGCCGTCCTTCGCGTGCACCTGGTGCAGAGCAGGGCCGCTGTGCTCCTCGGTGGCGGCATACAGCTGGACCGGCACGCTGACCAGCCCGAACGTGATGACGCCTTTCCAGGTGACCTGTGGCATGGCAAGGCCCTTTCGCGGGGATTTCCCACGGTATGCCCGAGCGACAGGTCACGGAAGTCGAGGGCCGCCGCCTGGTCCTCTCCCACCTCGACAAGGTCCTGTGGCCCGCCACCGGGTGGACCAAGGGCGAAGCGCTCTACTACTACGCGCAGATCGCCCCCGCGATGCTGCCGCACCTGCGCGGCCGCGCCGCCAGCTTCCTGCGCTTCCCCTCCGGGATCGGCGAGGAGGGGTTCTTCGCCAAGAACCCGCCACCCGGCCTGCCCGCCTGGGTGCACACTGTGACCGCGCCCAGCCACGAAGGACCGAAGCAGCGCGTCGCCGTGGACGACCTGCCGACACTGATGACCGTCGCCAACGGTTACGCCCTGGAGCTGCACGTCCCGCAGTGGACCGCCGAGAGCGGACCCGACGCCCACGACCGCCTGGTCGTCGACCTCGACCCCGGACCCGGCGCCGACCTCACCCACTGCTGCCAGGTCGCCCTGCTGATCCGTGAAGCCCTTGCCGCCGACGGCCTGGTCTGCCGGCCCAAGACCTCCGGCAGCAAGGGACTGCACCTCTATGCCGCGCTGCGCCCAGCCCCCGCCCGGCAGGTCGGCGACTACGCCCGCGCCCTCGCCGAACGCCTCGCCCGTGAGCACCCCGCCCTGGTCGTGTCCCGGATGACCAAGGCGCTGCGCCGGGGAAAGGTGTTCGTCGACTGGTCGCAGAACGCGACGGCGAAGACCACTGCCGCGCCCTACACCCTCCGCGCCACCAGCATCCCCGGGGTGTCGGCCCCGGTGAGCTGGAGCGAGGTCGAGCAGTGCGCCGACCCGGCCGAGCTGACCTTCAGCCCGGAGGAGGTGCTCGACCGGTTCGTCGAACAGGGCGACCTGCTGGCCGATCTGCTCAGCGACGACCAGGCGCTGCCGGATCTCGGTGGCTGATCCGAGCGGTCGATCGACAGAGGCGGCCGACCGACCCGGACGGCCTGCTTGCTGTGGATCCGTGGACCTGTGGGCCTGCTGGTCCGTGGGCCCGGCGGACGCGGGCGGTGGTGTGGTGTCAGGACGTGGCAGTCTCCGCAGCGGGTTCGGCGATCAGGGCGGTGGCAACGCGGCGGAAGCCCACGCTCTCGTAGATCCGGGCCACGGCGTCGTCGCTCGCGGACAGGAAGAGCGTGCGTATCCCGGTGGCCCGGGCGTGCTCGACCAGGTGTGCGGTGACTCGGCGCGCCAGGCCCTGCCGTCGCAGGGACGGGAGCGTCGCCACCGCGACGATCTCGCTGACCCCGCCGACCGGCTGGTGGCAGCCGGAGGCGGTGGCCTGACCGTCCGGCCCGACCGTCGCGGCGATGACCGTGCGGCCGGCTTCCATTCGCCCGATCATCCGCGTCACCAGGCCATCGGCTATCGCCGTCCTGGTTGCCTCGGCCAGTTGCTCCAAGCCGGCCTCGCCGACCGTGGTGCCGGGCTCGGCGAAAGCGAGGTGCGGAACGGCGACGGCGCTCGGCAGCAGCGGGTCGTCGGTCGTCAGCACTCGGACCTCCGGGCCGTCCTCCGCCGCCGGAGCGGCAGTTGACGGGCCGTCGAGTTCCAGGACCAGCAGCGGGTGCTCGTGCACCTCCAGGCCGGAAGCCTCGACTGCGGCACGGAGACCCGGCGAAGTCTCGTGCACCCACTCGAAGCTCTCCGGTGCGCCCAACTCGCGCTGGCGGGCTCGGACCAGGTCGACGTCGGCCGCGGTGAACGGCCCGTTGCCGCCCAGGGTCGGGCGCCCGTAGTAGTGCCAGCCCGGCCCCGTGCGGACGAACAGGGTGAGCGGGCCGTGTTCCTCGGCGGTCGCGGAGAACCGGGGAACGGCGTCGTAGAACTCTTCGAGCCGGGCCAGGACGGCCGACGGCCCGCCGGCCTCCCCCTCGGGGGTGGGGGTGACGTCGGTGTCGTGCAGGGTGTTGCGCATCGTGCCGTCCAAGGGTGTGGTGCATCCTCTCGTGGAGGTTGATCATGCGGAATCAAATCAGCGCGATCGGACGCGTGCATCCGTTTTTTCGAACCCTTCGCACGGCTCGTTCGATCCGACTGACCGGTGTGGTGGTCCAATGCCGAATCGGTTCTGCGATGCAGCGATTGGCCAGGTGAGGTGCGGAAGCGAGGTGCAGGGGCCTCCCGCGGGTGGCTGCGAGCGGGCTCCGAGGCCCGAACAGAGTGCCGGAGTTCACCCGAGGGAGGGAATGCAGATAGTGCGCCGCTGACGTGGCGTCAGGCCTTCCACACCTCGGCGAGGTGGGCGATCAGCAGGTCTGCCACCTCGGCCGGGCGCTCCAGCGCGGGCAGGTGGCCGGCCCAGGGGAGTTCGCGGTACTCACCGGCCGGCAGCACAGCCGCCGTGTCGACGGCGATCCGGCGGAAGTCGTCCACGTCGTGCCGGCCGCCGAAGACCAGTGCGGGGGCGACGGCGTTGCGCAGGTCCACCTCGATCTCGGTCGGGTGGATCTCCTCCTCGGGCGCGAGCTGCACCTCGTACGCGTTGCGCTGCATCAGCCGGACCTTGGCCTTGGCGGCCTCGTCCGCGTCCGGCCCGAGCCAGGTGTCCACCATCAGCTCGACCGCCTCGTCCAGCCGGCCGGACTCGACCAGATCGACCTCGCGCTCGCCCAGCTCCACCAGCTCGGCGCTCGGCTCGTGCGTCGAACTGCCCGGGCAGAGCAGCGTCAACGAGTGCACCCGCTCCGGGCGCAGAGCTGCGAACTGCGCGGCCATGTTGCCGCCGAAGGAGGCGCCGATGAGGGAGACCCGGTCGATGCCGAGCTCGTCGAGCAGCTCTTCCAGGTCGGTCAGGTTGCTGTACGGCGCGTCCGCGCAGGGGGTCTCCCCGAAACCGCGGAAGTCGCACCGCACGACTCGGTACCCGGCCTCGCGCAGCGCGTCCCACTGGCCGTCCCACATCCGCCGGTCGCAGACGGAGGAGTGCAGCAGCAGGACGGCGGGGCCGGTGCCGGCCACCTCGTGAGTGATCGTCATCGAGCCAACCTAGAACAGCGGCGTGCCGCCCGACGAGGGAATTTCCTGTCGGCAGACGGGCGGGGGCAGGCCGGGACGCGGTGTCCGTGGCGGGCGGCATGATGGGGGAGTGCCCGAAGGAGACAGCATCTACCTGGTCGCCACGCAGCTCAACCACGCGCTCGCCGGCGGGGTCCTGACGGTGGCGGATCTGCGCGTGCCCGCCCACGCCACCGCCGACCTCACCGGCCGCCGGGTGCTGGAGACGGTGCCGCGCGGCAAACACCTGCTGACCAGGTTCGAGGGCGGCGTGACGCTCCACACCCACCTGCGGATGGACGGCCGCTGGCAGGTGTTCCGGCCCGGCGAACGCTGGCGCAGCGGGCCCGCGTTCCAGATCCGGGCGATCCTCGGCACCGAACAGGGCACCGCGGTCGGCTACCGGCTGCCCGTGGTGCAACTGCTGCGCACCGCCGAGGAAGCCCGGGTGGTCGGCCATCTCGGCCCCGACCTGCTCGGCCCCGACTGGGACGTTGCAGAGGTTTGCTGCCGTCTGCTCGCCGCCCCGCAACGCCCGGTCGGAGCGGCGCTGTTGGACCAGCGGAACCTGGCAGGCATCGGCAACGTGTACGCGAACGAGCTCAGCTTCCTGGCCGGAGTCACCCCGTGGCTGCCGGTCGCCGAACTGCCGGACCTGGACCGGCTGCTGCACCGGGCGCACCAGCTGCTGGACGCCAACAAGCTGCGGCACGGCCACATCACCACCGGCGACACCCGGCCCGGCTGCCAGAACTGGGTGTACGGCCGGGCCCGCCGCAACTGCGTGCGCTGCGGCACACCGATCCGCACCGGCACCCACGCACAGGACCGCACCGCGTACTGGTGCCCGCGCTGCCAGCGCGGTCCGGCGCCGACCGGCTGACAGCGCCGGTCGATCGTCGGTGCCGGGCGGCGGTCGGTTGTTGCCGCTGTCGGGCGCGGGCGGCTGAGGGGCGTCAGTCCTGCTCGACCAAGGCCGGGTGGCGGGGGTCGTCCACCCGGACGGTGAGGTCGGCGAGCGCGGCCGGGTCGGTCTCGGTGCGGTAGCGCTCGTGGGCGGACAGTGTCCAGAGCTGGCCGGCGGGCGTGCGGCGGGCGAGCGCGGCGGAGGACTGGGTGAGGTGCACGGTCAGTTCGAACGGCAGCCACCGGCCGAGCAGGAACGGTCCGTCCAGCAGCAGCACGCCGCGCGGCGGCAGCTGAAGGTAGCGGGCCCGGGTGGAACGGTCGGTCGCCGGATCCCAGAAGGTGGGCAGGATCCGGCCGCCCGCGCCGGGCTCCAGCGGGTCGAGGACCTCGCGCAACAGCGCCCCCTCGTCCAGCCACAGGTCGTGAAAGGCGTCCGGATCCTGCTTGCCGTACTCGAAGCGGACCGAAGCCGGACGAAGGAAAGCCCCCGCCGACACCCGCTGCACCGGTCGGCCGAGCAGTCGCAGCGGCTCCACGAGCGCGTCCGCCAGTTCTCCGGGCCGGGCGGCGGCCGCACCGTCGACCGCCACCCGCAGGCGGCGGTCCGAGTCACCGGGCAGCTGGTGGATCCGCTTCGCGAGCAGGTCGACCAGGCGTTCCGGGGAGATCGGGGTCACCCGCACCGGACGATCACTTCCTTCCGTCGAACGGACTATATTTTCCGACACCTGATCGTCGCTCATCCCGAGGGGACTCACCGTGCGTTCACCGACCCTCGCCGAAGTGGACGCCCTCGCCGCCCGTGCGCACGCCGGACAGCACGACCGGATCGGCGTCCCCTACATCGAACACGTCCGCGCGGTGGCGGCGGGCGTCGCCGCGTTCGGCACCGGCCTGCAGATGGCAGCGCTGCTGCACGACGTGCTGGAGGACACCCCGACCCGTGCCGACGACCTGATCGCCGCCGGCATCCCCGCCGCCGTGGTCGCGACCGTCCGCCGGGTCACCCGGGCACCCGGGACGGACTACCGGACGATGCTGCTCGACATCGTCACCGACCACGCCGCCACGCTCGTCAAGATCGCCGACAACGCCCACAACTCCCGCGCCGACCGGTCCGCCCGGCTGGCCGAGGCCGACCGCGACCGGCTCGCCGCGCGCTACCGCGATGCCCGCGCCGTCCTGTGGCCCGCTGTCGCCGAAGCCGACCTGCGGACCGTGCTGGCCGCCGTCAACCCCGCGTTGCTGGCCGAACTCGACTGAAACGTTCGGCAGGAGCAGGCTGGAGGGAGTAGTGGGGGCCCGACAGCAAGGAGCCCAGGATGTCCGAGATGAACGACAGGCTCAACGACAAGGCGCAGCGCGACGAGGACGACATCCGCGCCGTAGACCCCCTGGAAGGCATCACCTCCGACCAGAACATGCGTGCCTGGGAGGAACCGCCGGCGGAGGGCGAGCGGCTCGCCGAGCCGCCTCAGCAGGAGGAGCAGCGGTGAGCGCCCGAGCCGCGGTGCCTGAACCGCACACCACCGACTGGTCCGTACGCCTGCGGCTGGTCGAGGTCGGCGACCTCACCCAGGCGCACGCCGTCCTCGACACCGGTGTCAACCTGATCGAGGTCGACGCCGAGGCCCACCGCAGCGCCCAGGACCCCGCCGACCCGGCGATCGGCGACGAACTCGCCGTCGGCCGTGCCCTGGCCGCTCTTGGGCAGCAGCTGATCCACCGCGGCTCCACCGCCGCCGAAGCCGTCGAATCCGCGCGCCGTCGCGACACACCGTGATCACCGATCGGCGCGCCGGTACCTCGTGTGCCGGTGCGCCGGTGTGTTCGGGCGTCCGCGTCGCGACGGGTCGACGGGTCGAGTGACCGCGGCAGCCCGTAGCCGCGCGTGACCCTGTGCACTCGTGCGGGGAGGGTCCGCGCAGGGCGAAGCCGAACGGGAAGCACCGAACCCGGGCAGCCCGGAACCCGGGTCGCGCAGTCGGCTGTGCCGCGACCCGGGTTCGGAGGAGTCAGGACTGCGGGGCGGTCGCGCCGCCGCCCGTCTTCACTGCCTCCACCATGTGCTGATGCACCTCGCGCGCCGCCGCCTCGTCGGCCGCAGTCACCGGGCTGCCCTCCACGGTGAACCAGTCGAGTGCCCCGCTGTACTGCACCGTCAGTCGCGCCTCGCCCTCGATCCACATGGTGTGCACCGTGAGATCGCCGGTGATGACGCCGATCTCCACGGTCTTCACTCCACCATGGCCGGACAGAATGCCCTGCGTGGTCCAGGTTGCCCAGGTGTTCACAAACCCGCTCCCATCCGCCCGCCCTCAGGCTGCTCGGTCCCGACCCCACAGGTACCCAACCCGTGGCGACCGTCTTCCACTGTCACCCGGAAGGCCGAAAACCGCCCCCCGAGCGGGTGCGCCGCCAACGGCACCGGCCGGGGGCAGCGCCTCGACCGCCCGGAGATCGGACGTGGCACCGCCTTCCGCCCCGGAGGCACGCCGACGCGCCGTGCCACACCCGCAACGCCCCGCACCGCCGGAAGCCCCCTTCTGCGCCGCCGAACTGCGCTTCCCCGGCGACACTGTGTCCGGAGGGCCCGTCGCCCGCGTCACTGAAGCGATCGACGAACTCGACCCCGGCCCCGCGCAGCGCCGGCGGCAGGAGTCCCCGGCGCCAGCGCGGGCGCAGCCGGTTTCCGACCCTTGTCGGGGCGCCGACCCTTGGCGCTTCGGTGGGATTTTGCCCAATTGAGGTGCATTCCACGGAGGTTGACGGCGTGTGGGGCGTCGTAACGATCTATGGCATGCACCTATCAATTCTGAGAGTTTGCTGGCAATCTGCCCCTCGGCCAGGGCCCCCACAGACCCTGGCGACCGAGAGGAGCATCGATGAGCGACAGACTCCGCGTCCTCGCCACCCGCGCCGCCGCACTGCTGAGCACCACCGTGCTCGTTGTCGCCGGCACCGCGACCCTGACCGCCGCCACCGCCCAGGCCTCACAGGGCAACGGTGGTACGGCGGCCGCGAGTTGCACAGCGACCCAGGTGGTGGCGAACGGCGGATTCGAGTCCGGCACCACGCCGTGGACTTCGTCCAGTGGCGTGGTCACCAGCGGGGGAGGCCAGAGCGCCCACGGCGGAACGTTCTTCGCCTGGCTGAACGGCTACGGGTCGGCCCACACCGACTCGCTGGCCCAGAGCGTCACCCTGCCCGCAGGCTGCACCAGCGCCAGCCTCAGTTTTTGGCTGCACGTGGACACGGCCGAGACCAGTAAGACCACGGCGTACGACAAGCTCACTGCCAAGATCGGCACCACCACGCTCGCCACCTACTCCAACCTGGATGCGGCGGCCGGCTATGTGAAGAAGACCTTTGACGTGTCCGCCTACGCCGGACAGACCGTCAGCATCTCGTTCAGCGGCGTCGAGGACTCCGGACTGCAGACCAGCTTCGTGCTGGACGACGTGGCGCTCGACGTCTCGGGCGGCGGCACCACTCCGCCGCCCACCGACGCCACCCGCACTCCCGCGCCCACCGGGTACACCGTCAACCTGACCAGCGACGCCAGTGGCGCCAACTGGTCCGGTCATCAGAGCATCGGCTTCACCAACCCCTCGGCAACCCCGCTGACCGAGGTGTACCTGCGGCTGTGGGACAACTACCACGGCAGCTGCCCCACGACGCCGATCACCGTCAGCAACCTGACCGGCGGCACCGCCGCTGCGCTCACCGTCGGCTGCACCGCGCTCAAGGTCACCCTGCCCGCGCCGCTCGCCCAGGGTGCAAGCGGCAGCGTCGGCTTCGACCTGTCCATCGCCGTCCCCTCCGGCGCGGACCGGTTCGGACGCGACGGATCGTTCAACTTCATCGGCAACGCCCTGCCCGTGCTCGCCGTCCGTGACGCGGCCGGCTGGCACCTCGACCCGTACACCAACAACGGCGAGTCGTTCTACACGCTGGCGTCGGACTACACGGTCACCCTCGACCACCCGAGCAGCCTGCTCGTGCCCGCGACCGGCACCTCGGTGGACACCCCCGGCAGCAGCGGACGGACCGTCACCACCGCCACTGCCAAGAAGGTCCGCGAATTCGCCTGGGCGGCCGGTCCGTTCACCAAGATCTCCGGCACCTCGCCGGGCGGCGTCGCCGTCAACGTGTACTCCGTCAGCGGCATCAGCTCCTCCAGCGCGCAATCCATGCTGACCACCGCCAAGTCCGCCGTCGACTCGCACGCCGCACGCTTCGGCGCCTACCCCTACGGCGAACTGGACGCGGTGATCGACAACAACTTCTGGTTCGGCGGCATGGAGTACCCCGGCTTCGTGCTCGACCTGGTCTCCACCACCGCCCTCACCCACGAGATCGGCCACCAGTGGTGGTACGGCATCGTCGGCGACGACGAGTACAACACCCCCTGGCTGGACGAGGCGTTCACCGACTACGCCACCGATCTCGCCCTCGGAAGCTCCGGCACCAACTGCTGGAGCAGTGTCTCCTGGGCGTCCTCCGCCGAGAAGATCACCAACTCGATGGCCTACTGGGACGCCAACTCCTCCCGGTACTCGACGGTCATCTACGGCTACGGCAAGTGCGCCCTGCACGACCTGCGTCGCACCATCGGTGACACCGCGATGACCACGCTGCTGCACGACTACGCGGCAGCGCACTGGTACGGGGTGTCCACCACCGCCGAGTTCAAGGCCGCCGCGCAGGCCGCGACGACCGTGGACCTGACGTCCTTCTGGTCCCAGCACCGTATCGAAGGCTGAGCACCGGCCATCGGCCCCGCCCGCCCGGCCCGGACCTCCACCGGGCGGGCGGGGCTGGTGCGCCCCGCTCCCGGAGCAGGCACTCGGTTGTGGAGCGCCGAGTGTCAGTGGCGCCGGTATTTGAGCATGGTGACACCGCTTTCGAAGGTGTGGCTTTCGGCGAGGACCAGGTCGGTTCGGGTGTCGGACGGCGGGAACAGCGGTCGGCCGCGGCCCAGGACCACCGGGTGGACGTACAGGCTGTATTCGTCGATCAGGTCGAGCCGCCGCATCTCGGCGGCGAGGACGGCGCCGCCGACCGCGAGGTCGGATGCGGAGGCGGCTTTGAGGGCGGTGATCGCCTGGGGGTCGACGGTGCGGGCGATTGCGGTGTTCCAGTCGGCGTGGGTGAGTGTGCGGGAGAAGACCGTCTTCGGCATGTCGCGCCAGATGCGGGAGAACTCGACCATGGGCGGGGTGGCGGCCGGATCCTGGTCGGCGGTCGGCCAGTAGTCCGCCATCATCTGGTAGGTGACGCGGCCGTCGAGGAAGCCGCTCATTGCTGCCAGCCTGTGGTTGAAGTGCTCGTGCAACTGGTCGTCGACCAACTGCCAGCCGAGATCGCCGCCCGGGCCTTCGAAACAGCCGTCGAGTAACACGGACATCATCAGGACGAGCTGGGACACCACTGCCTCCCGGGACGTATGCGATCAATGTGGTGTTCGCCAACATACCCGGATGATCGGGCGACGCAATCGGCATCGATGCCCGCGATCGCGGAAATCTCCTGTTGGTGGATGTCGGGGTCAACCGATCGGCTGATGGGCCATCAACTGATCGGTGAGGAACGGATAGCCGAATGTCTTGAGATAGCGTCGCGGCGGCCGGGCACACTCCGGACAACACGGAAACAGAAGGCGCGGAGGTCGCGCCGGAGTTGAAAGGAGATCACCATGCGCGAACTGCAGAGCATGCTGGAGCGCCGGGTCGCGGACGGCACGGTGGCGGGCGCTGTGGCGCTGGTGGAGCGCGGAGGGGCGACGGAGGTCGCGACGGCGGGCGATTTGAGCAGGGAGTCCCTGGTCCGGATCGCGTCGGTCGGGAAGCCGATGACGGCCGCCGCAGTGCTGCAACTGGTCGACGACGGTGTCTTCGGTCTGGACGACCCGGTCGAGCACTGGCTGCCGGAGCTCGCCGATCGGCAGGTGGTGCGAACACCGCAGTCCCCGGTCACCGACACCGTGCCGGCCGAGCGGCCGATCACGGTGCGGGATCTTCTCGAGTCCCGGGCGGGGTACGGCTTTCCGGCGGACTTCTCCCTGCCGGCAGTGGCCTCGTTGACGGACGAGCTGCTCCAGGGCCCGCCTCAGCCCCAGAAGGTGGTGCCACCGGACGAGTGGCTGGCGATGCTGGCCCACATCCCGATGCTCCATCAGCCGGGCGCGGCGTGGCTGTACAACATCTGCTCGGACCTCCAGGGTGTGCTGGTGTCGCGGGCGACCGGACAGCCGCTCGACGAGGCGCTGGCAGAGCGGCTGTTCGAACCGCTGGGGATGGTGGACACGGGCTTCTCCGCACCGTCGGGCGAGGCCGGCCGGCTCGGCCCGCTGTACCGGCCGAACCCGGACGGGACGCTGACCGTGACGGACCCGCCGGGCGGCCAGTGGAGCACACGGCCGGCGTTCCCGTCGGGGGCCGGCGGCCTGGTGTCGAGCCTGGACGACGTCCTCGCCTTCCAGCGGATGCTGGTGTCCGGCGGCCGGGCCAAGGACGGGAGGCACGTCCTGTCCGAGGGCGCGGTCTGGCAGATGACCACCAACTACCTGACGGAGCGGCAGCGTGCGGACAGCGAGCTGTTCCTGGAGGGCCAGGGGTGGGGCTACGGCGGATCGGTGGACGTGGAGCGGCGCGAGCCGTGGAACGTGCCCGGCCGGTACGGCTGGGTGGGCGGCACCGGAACGACGGCCCACCTGGTTCCGATGACCGGGCTGGTGACGATCCTGCTCACCCAGCGGGCGATGACCAGCCCCTCCCCGACGCCGCTGATGCGGGAGTTCTGGCGCTACGCGGCGGGCGGCTGAGCATCCGGGCCGGCGGGAGCTCCGGCCCGACGGTAGCTGGACCCGTCGCGGGTGCGGGTCAGCAACTGAGCCTCGATCAGATAGCGGCGAAGCATGGAGGTGTCGGCATGGACGGTGAGTAGCGCCTCATTGACCTCACGCTCACTGTACGAACGGTCGGGCTCGAACAGGGACTGCGCGAGATGGTCGAGCAGGGCGGTGCGACGGGCCGGCTTGCGCGGAATGGACGTCAGACGGCCATCGGTGAAGAAGGCGGCAAGGGCGGTCGGCGTTTCATTGGCGGACATGGACGCAAAGCCTCGCAGGGCGATCGCCGGGCGGACAACCGGATTTCGGCGCGGGACGCCGGCCATGGGCCGACGTCCCCGGCAGAGGAGGGAATGCATGCGCAGGACGAACGGATGGCGAGCTGTGCTCCGGCAACTGCTGCTGCGGTGCGGGTGGGGTGCAGGATCAGGCCAGGCCGAACCAGCCGAGCACGGTCTGCACCAGCAGGACGGTGGACATCAGCGCCACGCCGGCCACCACTGTGGTCGCGGCGATCCGGTACCGGCGGCTGTTCGCGGCGTCGCCGAGCAGCGAGCGGCGGTTGGTGAGCACCAGCAGGTACACCAGCACGATCGGGCTGATCAGTCCCTGGAGCACCTGGGTGCCGATCAGCAGCTGGATGACGTCCACGGGCGTCAGGGCCACGACGGCGCCGAGGGCGATCTGTGCGGTGAACACGCCCAGGAACAACGGTGCGTCGCGGAACCGCCGGGAGACCGAGCGCTCCACTCCGGCGGCCTCGCCGATCGCGTAGCTGGCGGACAGCGGAACCACGGCGCCGGCCAGGGCGGACGCGCCCAGCAGGCCGAAGGCGAACAGCAGTTCCGCGCCGGGGCCTGCCACCGGCGCCAGGGCCCGGGCGGCCTCGGCCGCGGACTGCAGCGGACCGGTCCCGCCGATCGCCGAGGCGGTGGCCACGATGATGGTCAGGCTGATGATGCAGGCGAACACCGCCCCGAGCACGGCGTCCGCCCTGATCAGCTTGTAGTCCTCGGGCTTCGCCCCGCGGTCCACCACTCCGGCCGCGGCGTAGAACTGCATGTAGGGGCTGACAGTGGTTCCGATCAGGGCCACCGCGAGGAGGATGAAGTCGCCGGACGGCTGGAGATGCGGGACGACCAGGTTCTTGCCGACCTCGCCCCAGTGCGGGTGGCCGAGGATCATCGCGATCGGGTAGGCGAAGAACGCCAGCGACATCACCAGGAAGATCCGCTCGGCCCAGCGGTAGGAGCCGAACAGCACCAGCGCCCACAGCAGCGCGGCGGCCGGTGGGACGACCACCCACTTCGGCACGCCGAGCAGTTCGAAGGCCGCGCCGACCCCGGCGAACTCACTGACCACCAGTCCGGTGTTCGCCAACAGGAGACAACCGACCGCCAGGGCAGTCAGCCGGAGGCTGAACTGCTCGCGGATCAGGGCGCCGAGGCCTTTGCCGGTGTACGCCCCGAGACGGACGGCCATCTCCTGGACCATCACCAGCGCGATGGTGACCAGCACCATGAAGAACAGCGTGCCGTAGGTGAATTGGGATCCGGCCGAGGCATAGGTGGCGATGCCGGCGGCGTCGTTGCCCGCGTTGGCGGCGACCAGGCCCGGCCCGGCGATCATCGCCAGAGCGGCGAGTCGGCGCAGCCCGCGCCGGCGACCCGATGGCGGTGTCGGCGCGGCCGTCGGCCCGGAGAGTCCCGTGGTGACGCCCGGTTCGGCCGGCGCGAGGCCGGCTGGGGCCGAAGTGGCCTGAAGAGCGGCGGAGTCGACGGCGTCGGCGGCGATGGGGTCGATGTGGGCGTTCACTGGCGGAACCTCCGGAGGTGCAGGCGCCCGCGTTCGGGCAGCAGGGCGTCGATGATGTCGTCGGCGAGAATGCGGCCCAGCGGCCGTCCGTCCTCGCCGACCACCACGAGGGAGGACTTGCGGGCGGCCATCAGCCGGTCGGCAGCCTCGGCGAGCCGGGTGTCCGGGGTGAGCGTCACCGGCGCGCCGAACTGGGCCAGCCAGTCCGCCAGATCGGCGATCCGGGTGGAGTCCTCGGCCACCGCCAGCTCGAACAGCGGGAGGTCGGCGATCAGCCGTCCGTCGGCGTCGAGCACCGCCACGGCGTCGATCTCGGCGCGGTGCTCGGCCTGGGCGGCCAGCTCGGCCCGGACTTCGGAGACGGTCTGCTCCATCCGGACGGTGACCAGACGGGTCGTCATGGCTCCACCGGCGGTGCCCTCCCGGTGGGAGAGCAGGCCTCGGAGCTCGGCGGCCTCCTCGCTGGGCATCCGCTCCAGCAGGGTCTCCCGCTCACTGGGCGCGAGATCGCGCAGTGCGTCGGCGGCCTCGTCGGGCTCCATCGCGTCGACCAGCCGTGCGGCGTCCTCCGGGTGGGCCTCGCGCAGCAGGTTCTCGAGCTCGGCGGGCACCATCTCCTCCAGGGCGTCCGCGGCGTGTTCCGGCTCCAACCAGTCCAGGAGCTGGTGGCGTTCGCTGCGACCGAGGTCCTCCAGGATGTCGGCCAGATCGGCCGGACGGAGTCGGTGCAGCGCGGATCGCGAGGCCCGCAGCCGGACCTCCGCCGGGCCGTCGGTGGCCTGCTCGCCGAACGGGGCGACGGACTGCCAGTCCAGGACCCGTTCGGGTGTCGGCCGGGCCTGCCAGCGGCGGGGGCCGAGTCGGCGCAGCAGCGTCGGCAGGGAGACGTCCACCCCGACCAGGACGACCCGACCCACCAGCGGGGCCAGGTACAGGTCGGCGGCCCGAGTCACCTGGACGCCGTCCACGTCGACGAGTTGGTGGTCCAACACATCGCGGGCCAACAGCACCTCCCCGGGGCGGCGCTGGAAGTCCCGCAGGTCGACCCGGGAGGCGCTCAGGCGGATCTGTCCGGCTGCGAGCCGTCCGATCGCGTCGGCCGGCAGGAAGGCCCGGCGACGTCCGATCCGCAGGATCAGACCGGTCATCGGCGGGTACGGCTCGGGGCCGTACAGCCGGGCGACGACGTCGGCGAGTCGGCCCACCTCGGCACCCGCCTGATTGGTGACAGGCGCTCCGATCAGGCCCGCCAGCGAGACGAGGGAGGAACGCACGGCACGGCCGGCGATGGTGCGGTGGCCCAGGTTGGTCCGGCGGTCGCGGATCCTGGAGGTGGTCGAACTGAAGAGTGTGTTGGTGGCCATGGCGAACACCCCTCTGTCCCGGCGAGGCGGGACCGACGGGCGGTTGGAGGCAGCTCCTCATGGACTCCGGTCGACTTCCGCGACCGGCCCGCTCCGACGGCCCGGACCGCTTTCGGCAGGACCAGGCGGGCAGCGGCCGACCCGGTCGAGACGGACCCGGTCCGGCGGAAACTGTCCGGGCCCGAGGGCCGATCCGGCGGTCCGGGCGCAGGCGGTCCCACCGCGTGGGGTCGACGGTGAAGGGCCGTCGACCGCCCACGGCATGACGGAGGGAAGTCGTGACAGGGCACCGCGGCGCCCGCCGGACCGCACCGGGCCGGACTGCTGTCAGGTGCAGCCGTGGAGGCGGGCAGACCGTAGGGCAGCGACAGCCGGACCCACGGTAGGTCGGGCGATCGACGGCGCTCGGCCGAGTGAGATCACGGAGTCAGTGAAGGAGGAACTGCCTCGAACCGCAGAACAACGGCGAGGACGAATCGGGAAGGGGCTGATCGTGCCCCGGACTACTGCAGTCCATCTCTCGCCTCCTCCCGATTTGGCCGACGAGTTCCACTCGCGGGCGCGCGGCAGGCGACCGGGCCACGAGAGCCCGGCGCACCCCTACTCGTCAGAGCTTTGGCACTCCACGGCGTGTCCCCGGTCGGGGGAAGCCACTTGGGGTCACCCCTTGGGCCGGGGAGACCTGTCCTGATCCGGAGCGTCTCTCGACGGGTGGGATCAGTGGCCTGTGTCCGTGAAGACGCCTCACCGAACGAGGTGTCTGTCCTTACCCGACCAGGATAGGGCCACGGCAACCCCGCTCACCGCACCCTTGACCAGGGTTTGACCCCGACCTGGTCGGGACCTGGGGAAACGACCGGCACCGGACACCCAGGTCGGACGCGGGACCGGAGACGCAGACGGGGATGGCCGAGGCGGCCCGACGGTGAGGCTTGTGGCTGAACCGCAATGCGCCGGACGGGGCGGGTGTGATCGGCGAACGGAGATGATGACCGACAACGGGGAGAGGGGGATCGACGTGAAGGGAACGTCGGCGCGCAGCGGGTATGTCGACCTGCTGCGGGCAACGGCGATCGTGCTGGTGGTGATCGGGCACTGGCTGATCACCACACTGGAACGGGAGCCCGACGGGTCGTTGGCGGCACCCGAGTTGATGGCCGCTGTGCCGTGGACCCAGTGGCTGACGCTGGTCTTCCAGATCATGCCGGTGTTCTTCCTGGCCGGTGGCTACGCGGCAGCCGGCTCCTGGATCGCCTGCCACGCCGAGGGCGGCACAGCCGCCGGTTGGATCCGTGGGCGGGCCCTGCGGTTGCTGCTGCCCACCGGCGCGTACCTGGTGCCGGCGCTGGGCGGCCTGCTGATCGCCGCGGCCTTCGGCGCGGACCCGACACTGCTGGGGATGATCGGCTGGGCGCTGGCCATGCAGTTCTGGTTCCTGCCGGTCTATTTGACGATCAGTGCGCTGACACCGTGGCTGTACGCGGCGTACCGGCGGTGGGGTTTTCGCTCCGTGGCGATGACGGCCGTTGCGGCCGTCGGCGTCGACCTGGTGGTTCTCGGTGCGGGCACGGACTGGGCAGAGCAGCTGGGGCGGTTGAACTACCTGCTCGTGTGGGCGGTCGCGTATCAACTCGGCTTCGCCTGGAAGGGCGGCGGGCCGACAACCCGGCCGTGGTTCGGGGCCGTTCTGGTTGTGGGCGGCGCGGCGGGCTACGCGGCGTTGGTGAGGTTCGGCCCGTTCCCCGTCAGCCTGGTGCTGGTCACCGGTGAGGAGGTGTCCAACACCGATCCGCCCTCGTTGGCGATGCTGGCATGGCTGTTCGCCCAGTGCGGCCTGTGCCTGTCGCTGGCACCGCTCGCGGAACGGGTGCTGCGGTCGGCACGCCGAATGCGTTTCGTCGATTCTCTCGGCCGGATCAGCATGACGCTCTACCTGTGGCACATGGTGCCGGTCCTCGCCGCGGGCGCCGCCTTCTACCTGACCGACCTGGCTCCCGAGCCGACGGTGGGCGCGGGAGCCTGGTGGGCCTGGCGGCCTGTCTGGATCCTGGTGCTGGCCGCACTGTTCTGCCTCCTGCTGGCGGTCCTGCGGCCAGTGGACGGACTGCTGATCCGGCTGGCCGGCAGGGCTCGGCCACGAGCCGCGATCAGCGGAGCTTGGCGACCTCTTCTCCTGGTCGCAGGCCTGGCCGCCACCGTCTGGGCACTGGCGCAGTGGGCTGTGCAAGGTCTCGCCCGGGGCGGATCGCCGGCTTGGCCGACGGTGCTGGCCTTCGTCGCCGGGTCGACACTGGTCGTCTCCGCCGGCACCCGGTGGGCGGCCGCGGAGACGACGGAGGTGGCCGTGCGGCAGGCGGGTTGACCGGACGTCAGGACGGGAGCGGGAGGCGGAACTCGACGGAGCGGTGCGTGGTGCGGTAGCCGAGGGCCTGGTTCACGGTGATCATGCCGATGTTGTGGTCGGCGGTGTCGGTGAGGAGACCGGTGATTCCGGGCTGTTCGGCGCGGGCCCAGCGAATGGTCTCGGCCTTCATGGCCCGGGCGAGACCCCGGCGGCGGTGGGCGGGCAGCACGCCGGTGCCGTAGTGCTGGGCGTCGCCCGAGCGGTCGGCCGGAAGGACGAGCTCGGTGAAGCCGACGATGGTGTCGGTGGCCTCCTCCACCACGGCCACGGTGTGCAGGAGTTCACCCCGGTCGGCGACTGCCTTCGCGATGGCGAGGACGCGGGCCTCGTCCCAGAGGATCAGACCGAAGACGGTGTCGCCCATCGGCATGTCGTCCATGGCGGTGCGCGACACCGTGAAGGTGGCCAGCCACTCGTCCGGGCAGCTGCCGACCCAGGAGATCAGCCGGTAGCCGGGGTGGAGCGGAGCCCCGTCGGCGGCCGCAGGGGCGCTGGGACCGGTCAGGTCGAGCCGGGCGTAGTCGAGGATCAGCGCCCGTTCGAAACCCCGCGCGGTGAGGAAGGCGTCGCCCGGGGAGCCCTCGACCGCCTGGGCGAGCATCGATCCGCGGCCGTCCTCGGCTGCCGCCGCAGCGGCCGCGGACAGCAGCGCCGAGCCGACACCGCGCCGGCGTTCGGCGGGGTGGACGTTCAGCGTCAGAGCGGACAGATGGGCCTGGCCGGGCGAGGTGAACAGCGAAAGGACGGCGGACCCGAGCGGAGTGCCGTCGGGTGCGGACGCCAGCCAGGTGAGTCGGCGGGAGAGCGCCGCCGGGACGGCGTCGGTGAGGGCGGTCAGACGGAATGTCACGGGTGGTGAACTCCAACGGGAAGGAACGGCAGGGTGATGAGCATGCACGCGGCACCGAAGCAGGTGGCTCCGCCCGGCGCAAGCGATTTCCGGTCCGCTGCCGGATGCCGACCACGCCGCGGCACTGTCGACGCGTGGCTGCCGGTGCCGGATTGCTGCCGAGGTGGGAGAGGGCGTGGAGAGGTCGATCAGCAGGCTGATGATGCGTCATATTGCTTGGAAGGATGATGTTCTGACGATGAATCAGTTTTTCGCGACACGCGCGCGGCCACTGGTGCGGGCAGGTCCGGGGCGGGATCATCAGGGCCGTGGTGGTCGGCGTCCCGGCAGCCGCGCAGGGCTGCCGGGACGCGCACGGGCGGCGGAAGTGGAGGGGCGGATGACCGACGCGCGACTCACGGTGGAGCGCCTGCGCAGCCTGGTGGCCGAAGGCGCCGTGGAGACCGTGGTGCTGGCCGCCACCGACATGCAGGGGCGGCTGCAGGGCAAGCGGCTGGCGGCGCAGTACTTCCTGGACGAGGTGCTGGCCGGCGGCGCCGAGGGCTGCGGCTACCTGCTGGCGGTGGACGTGGAGATGAACACCGTGGACGGCTACACGGTCTCCTCCTGGGAGACCGGCTACGGCGACCTGGTGTTCCGTCCCGACCTGACGACCCTGCGAATGGTTCCCTGGCACCCCGCCACGGCGATGGTGCAGTGCGACCTCGCCCACCAGGACGGCAGTCCTGTCGCGGTGTCGCCCCGCCAGGTGCTGCGCCGCCAGCTGGACCGGCTCGCGGGGTACGGCTGGCGGGCCTACGTGGGCACCGAGCTGGAGTTCATGGTGTTCCGCGACAGCTACGAGCAGGCCTGGGAGAAGCACTACCAGAGCCTCACGCCCGTCAACCAGTACAACGTGGACTATTCGATCCTCGGCACCGGGCGGATCGAGCCGCTGCTGCGCAGGCTGCGCACCGGGATGGCGGGCGCCGGGCTGGTGGTGGAGTCGGCGAAGGGCGAGTGCAACCTCGGCCAGCACGAGATCGTGTTCCGCTACACCGATGCGCTGACCTGCTGCGACGACCACGCCGTGTACAAGACCGGCGCGAAGGAGATCGCCGCGCAGGAAGGCGTCAGCCTCACCTTCATGGCCAAGTACGACCAGCGGGAGGGCAACTCCTGCCACATCCACCTGAGTCTGCGCGACCAGCAGGACCGTCCGGTGTTCCCCCGGCGCGGAGCGGGGGAGACCGAGAACGGGCAGCCCGGCGGGCTCTCCCCGACGATGGAGCACTTCCTGGCGGGGCAGCTCGCCTGCCTCGGCGAACTCGCGCTGCTGCTCGCCCCGACCGTCAACTCCTACAAGCGCTACGTGGCGGGCAGCTTCGCTCCGACCGCGATCGCCTGGGGCCGCGACAACCGGTCGTGCGCGCTGCGCGTGGTCGGGCACGGGGGGTCGCTGCGGTTCGAGAACCGGGTACCCGGCGGGGACGTCAACCCGTACCTGGCCGTGGCCGCGCTGATCGCCGCCGGGCTGTACGGCGTGGAGCACCAACTGCCGCTGGAACCGGAGTTCACCGGCAACGCCTACGCCTCGGACGCCCCGCGAGTGCCCGCCACCCTGCGGGAGGCGATCGAGCGGTTCGACCGCAGCGAGGTCGCCACCGCGGCGTTCGGCAAGGACGTGGTCCGGCACTACGCCCACGCGGGGCGCGTGGAACTCGCCGCCTACGACGCCGCCGTCACCGACTGGGAGCGCCGTCGCGGCTTCGAACGGCTGTGAGCGCGGACACCCGGCGCCGCCCCGGCAGCGCCACCACCGGACACCGCAGCGCGGACAGCACAGGGCGGGCGCCCACGCCGATGCCGCAGCGCGGGCACCGCCACGGGACCCCACAGCAGAGGAGAGCGCCGTGACCGACCAGCCCGATCCGTACCAGGTGGTCAACCCCGCCACCGAGGAAGTGATCGCCACCGTCGAGCTGGCCGGCACCGGGGCCACCGACGCCGCGATCGCCCGCGCCAAGGCCGCGTTCGAGAGCTGGCGGGCCGTCAGCCCGGGCGACCGGGCCCGCCTGCTGCGCCGGTTCGCCGCCGAAGTGGACGCCGACCGCGAGCACCTGGCCGCACTGGAGGTCGCGAACGCGGGCCACACCATCGGCAACGCGCGGTGGGAGGCAGGGAACGCGCGCGACGTCATCGAGTACTACGCCGGCGCGCCCGAGCGGCTGTTCGGCCGTCAGATCCCGGTCGCAGGCGGCCTCGACGTCACCTTCCACGAACCGCTCGGCGTGGTCGGCGTGATCGTCCCGTGGAACTTCCCGCTGCCGATCGCCGCCTGGGCGCTCGCACCCGCCCTCGCCGCAGGCAACACGGTGATCGTCAAACCCGCCGAACTCACCCCGCTGACAGCGCTGCGCCTCGCCGAACTCGCCCTGCGCGCGGGGCTGCCGGAGGGGGTGCTGCAGGTCCTGCCCGGCCGCGGGCCCGTGGTCGGCGGGCGCTTCGTCACCCACCCCGACGTCCGCAAGGTGGTGTTCACCGGCTCCACCGCCGTCGGAAAGTCCGTGCTGGCCGGCTGCGCCGCCCAGGTCAAACCCGTGACGCTGGAACTCGGCGGCAAGAGCGCGAACATCGTGTTCGCCGACGCCGACCTGGAGAAGGCTGCGGCCACGGCCCCCTACGCGGTGTTCGACAACGCCGGGCAGGACTGCTGCGCCCGCTCCCGGATCCTGGTCGAGGCGAGCGTGTACGAGGCGTTCCTGGCCAGGCTGGAGAGCGCGGTGCGCGCGGTGCGGGTCGGCGACCCGGGCGACGAGAAGACCGAGATGGGCCCGCTGATCTCGGCCGCGCACCGGCGGCGGGTCGCCTCGTACGTCGACGGCGACACCGGGGTGGCGTTCCGCGGCAGCGCACCCGAGGGCCCCGGGTTCTGGTACCCGCCGACAGTGCTCGCGCCGATCGCGCCCGAGCACCGGGCGTTCACCGAGGAGGTGTTCGGGCCGGTGGTCGCGGTGGTGCCGTTCCGCGGCGAGAGCGACGCGGTGCGGATCGCCAACGCCACCGAGTACGGCCTGTCCGGCTCGATCTGGACCCGCGACGTGGGCCGGGCGCTGCGCGTGGCCCGCGCCGTCGAGGCGGGCAACCTGTCCGTCAACTCGCACTCCTCGGTGCGGTACTGGACGCCGTTCGGCGGTTTCAAACAGTCCGGTCTGGGCCGCGAACTCGGCCCCGACGCCCTGCACGCCTTCACCGAGACCAAGAACGTCTTCATCGCGACGGAGGAATGACCCCATGACCAAGCGACTCGACGGCCGGGTGGCCGTCGTCACCGGCGCGGGCAGCGGCATCGGCCTGGCCACCGTGCGCCGCTTCGCCGCCGAGGGCGCGAAGGTGGTGTGCGCCGATATCGACGAGGAGACCGGCGCCAAGGCCGCCAACGAGGTCGGCGGCCTGTTCGTCCGCACCGACGTGAGCGACGAGGAGCAGGTCCGTACGCTGTTCGACACCGCCGTCGAGCACTACGGCAGCCTGGACGTGGCGTTCAACAACGCCGGCATCTCGCCACCCGACGACGACTCGATCCTGGTCACCGGGCTGGAGGCGTGGAAGCGAGTCCAGGACGTCAACCTGACCTCCGTCTACCTGTGCTGCAAGTACGCGATCGGGCACATGCGACGGCAGGGCAAGGGCTCGATCATCAACACCGCGTCCTTCGTGGCGGTGATGGGCGCGGCGACCTCGCAGATCTCCTACAGCGCCTCCAAGGGCGGCGTGCTGTCGATGAGCCGCGAGCTGGGCGTCGAGTTCGCCCGGGAGGGGATCCGGGTCAACGCCCTGTGCCCCGGGCCGGTCAACACCCCGTTGCTGCAGGAACTGTTCGCCAAGGACCCGGAACGGGCCGCCCGTCGGCTGGTGCACATCCCGCTCGGCCGGTTCGCCGAACCCGAGGAGATCGCCGCCGCGGTCGCCTTCCTGGCCAGCGACGACTCCTCCTTCATGACCGCCAGCACCTTCCTGGTGGACGGCGGCATCTCCGGCGCCTACGTCACCCCGCTCTAGCCGTCGCCAGGTCGAACAGGACGGCCGGGCGGGTCGCGAGGACACCGCCCGGCCGTGCTGCCGTTGGTCGGCCCGTCCCGGTGGGGCGGAACCGGCACGGTTCACTCCGCGGAGAAGGCGTCCCCGTCGATCGCGAGCGCGCTGCCGCCGCGGGAACCGGCGTCGCCCTCGACAGCCAGCGCGTCGCCGCCCGTGGCCCAGGCGTCGCCACCGAGCGCGGCGGCGCTGCCGTCCAGCGCGACCGCGTCGCCGTCGACGGCCAGCGCGTTGCCGTGCACGGCCCAGGCGTCGCCTTCGACCGCCACTGCGTCGCCGTCGATCGCCACCGAGTCGCCGCCGAAGGCGATCGCCCCGTGCGGGTGCTCGTGGTGGTGCCCGTGCTCGTGCGCGGCTGCGGTGCCCGCGGCGCCGAACAGGGCGAGCCCGGTGAGGAAGGTGGCGGTGGTGAGCTTGGCAATGCTGGAACGCATCAATTCCTCCATGGTTGGCGCCGAACACGACCGATCGCGACCGATCCTGGGGGAGGTCCGACCTGCGACGCGCGCCTTCGGTCGTGTCGTCACCCGCCCGGGGCAACGCGACTGCCGTGACGGGTGATCGAGGTACCGCCGGATGCCCTACCTGGGCCCGGCACTGTCGATTTGCGCGTCGGGTACGGGAGTTGAGGGGCTGCGGTATGACGATCGGATCAGCGGGCTGGGAGTTCCATCTCGAACCAGACCACCTTGCCGTCCCGGGTCGCCCGGCTGCCCCAGCGGTGCGCCAACTCGTTGATCAGCTGCATGCCCCGGCCGCCCTCGTCATGCGGAGTCGACGGCCGCAGCCGCGGCTCCCGGCTGTCCGCGTCCGACACCTCCACCGTCAGCAGCGTCCCCCGGAACACCCGCAGCTGCAGCGGTGAACCGGCGTGCATCAGGGCGTTGGTCAGCAGTTCCCCGGTCAGCAGCACCACCGGCTCCACCAGCGAGGTCAGGCCCCAGCCCGTCAGCGTCCGCCGGGTGAAGTCCCGGGCGTGCCGCAGCAGCGCCGGGTCGCCGGACAGCGGCAGCGTCGCCAACCGGTCATCGCCGACCGGGCCCGCGTGCGCCATGATCACCGCCACGTCGTCCTGGCCCATCGTCGCCCCGAGTGCGTCCAGCACCACGTCGCAGCCCCGCTCCAGCGTGCCCTGACGGTGCGTCACCGTCTCGCGCAGCAACTCCAGGCCCTCGTCCAGGTCCTGGCCGCGCCGCTCCACCAACCCGTCCGTGTACAGCACCAGCAGCCCGTCCTCGCGCAGCGGGAACCGGATCGACTCGAACGGCACCCCGCCCACGCCCAACGGCGCCCCCGGCGGCGGCTGCACCAGCCGCGCCTGCCCGTCGTGCTCGGACACCACCGGCGGCAGATGCCCCGCCGACGCCAGGATGCACTCCTCGTCCACCGGGTCGAACACCGCGCACACGCACGTCGCGAACTGGCCCTCGCCGAGCTGCGCCGTCGCATCGTCCAGCCGGCGCAGCACCCGCGCCGGATCCAGGTCCAGCGTCACCAGCGTGCGTGCCACCGTCCGCAGCTGGCCCATGGTCGCGGCGGCCCGGATGCCGTGGCCCATCACGTCGCCGACGATCAGCGCCACCCGGCCGCCGGTCAACGGCACCACGTCGAACCAGTCGCCGCCGATCTCGTCGCCCACCGTCGAGGGCAGATAGCGGTGCGCGATCTCCAACCCCGGCGTGCGATGCACGTCCTGCGGCAGCAGGCTGCGCTGCAGGGTCAGCGCGGTGTCCCGCTCGCGCCGGTACAACCGGGCGTTGTCGATGCACACCGCCGCCCGGGCCGCCAGCTCCTCGCCGAGCGCCAGGTCTGCCGCCGTGAACGCCTCCGGATTGGCCATCCGCGCGAACTCCACCCCGCCCAGCACCTGCCCGCGCGCCAGCAGCGGAACCATCAGGTACGAGTGCAGGCCCGCGTCCAGACTGGGCTGGACCCGCTCCGGATAGGTGACGATCCGCCGCAGCGCGAACTCGTCCACGTGCGGGACCAGCACCGACCGGCCGGTGCGCATCGCGTGCGCGTACAGGTGCGCGGAATGCGAGGCCTCGCCGATCTCGTCCGCCGCGCCCACCAACTTGGCGCGGCCGCCCTCGCCGTCGTCGGCGCGCTCGCCGACCGCCACCGCCCGCAGCAGCACCGAACCCGATTCGGGCACCGGCTCCGGGTCCTCGTCCGCCATCACCGCTTCGCGGATGTCGACCGTGACGAAGTCCGCGAACCGGGGGATCACCACGTCCACCAGCTCCTGTGCGGTGAGATGCAGGTCGAGCGTGGTGCCGATCCGGGTGGACGCCTCGTTCAGCAGGGCCAGCCGCTGCTGGGCGGTCTCGGCAGCCTCCAGCGCGCGCTGGCGCTGCTCGGCGGCGTCCCGCTCCCGGGTGTACAGCAGCGCGTTGTCGATCGACACCGCGGCCCGCCCGGACAGCTCGGCCGCCAGCGCCACGTCCGACTCGTCGTACCGGGGCGCGCTGTGCGAACGCAGGAACGTCGCGGTGCCGATCGCTGAACCGCGAGCGATCAGCGGCACCACCATGAACGACCGCACCCCCTGCTCCCGGATCGCGGCAGTGCGTGTCGGATCGTCGGCGAACCACTTCATGGCCGGGTCGTCGGTGTCCGGCACCAGCACCGACCGACGGTGGGCCAGTGCCCACGCGAACGGGCTGCCCGGGTGATAGCGCTGCACCGCACCGACCGCACCGACCACGCCGACCGGGCCGATCGACCACATCCCACTGCCGGGCACGGTGTGGAACGCCAGCCGGCGCAGCACCGCCGACCCGTCGGACCGGTCCGGCAGTCCGACGGCCTCGCCGCGGATCAAGGACTCCAGCACCTCCACCACCACGGTGTCGGCCAGCCGCGGCGTCGCCGTCTCGGCCAGCTCACGGGCGGTGGTGGCCAGGTCCAGGGTGGTGCCGATCCGGGCGGACGCGTCGTTCAGCAGCGCCAGCCGCTGCTGGGCGGCCTCGGCGGCGATCTCCGCCTCGAAGCGGTCGGTGATGTCCACGACCGTCACGCAGACGCCGAGCACCTTGCCGTCCGGCTGGTCCAGCCGGAAACACGCCACCGACCAGGCGTGCTCGCGATCCGGGTCGGCCGGCGTAAAGCCGTGCGTGCGGGCGTCCAGCACCGACTCGCCGTTGGCCAGCACCCGGGCCATCATCGCCTCGACCTGCTGCCCGTCGATGCTCGGCAGCACCTCGGTCAGCCGCCGCCTGATGCTCTGCCGGCGCGGCACCCCGTTGAACCGGGCCAGCGCGTCGTTCAACCGGACGAACCGCAAGTCGGTGTCGAACACCGCCATGCCGACGGGGGACTGGGTGAAGAAACCGTCCAGAATGGCCAGGTCGGAGGCCAGCCTGCGCACCGAACTGACGTCGGAGGCCACCGCCAGCACCATCGGGGCACCGTCCGGGCCGGCGATCGGATAGGTCCGGAACTCCAGCCGCACCAGATGCCCGTCCTGGTGTCGGACCGGAAAGACCCCCGAGAACGGTTTCCCGCTGAGGATCCGGGAGAACAGCTCCAGCACCTCCGGGCGCCGGTCCGCCCCCACCAGCAGGTCCGCGGCGCGCGCGCCCACCGCCTGCTCGGCGGGAAAACCGAGCAGCGTCTCCGCGTCCGGACTCCAGTGCAGGATCCGGCCGTCGGCCGCGACCAGCGCCGTCGCCACCGGGATGGCCAGCAGGCCGTCCGGCAGTTGCGCACCGCCCTCCGCGAAGGGAGAGGTGGGGCGGGTCCGCTGATTGCCCTGCTTGTCGGTGTCCATCTGGCCACCTGCCGTTCCGGGGGCGGGTACCGCCCTGCCATCGTCGCACGCCGGGCCGCCCGCGCCCAGACGGGTGTGCGCCCGCTATCGTGGGTCGGATGTGCACCCGTCGGACCGACCCCCGGACGGCGCCCGATGGCGCGTAGGCCCCCCGCCCCCGTGAGCCCGCTGCCCCAGCGCGACGGCATCGACCCCGTCCACGTACGCCTGCCGCTCGACGGAGCGTGGCCGACCGTCCGGGCCTACCTGGAGGAGCGCTACGGCACCGCCGCGGGCCCCGGGCGGATCGCGGTGATGCTCGACGCCGGAGAATTCGTCGGACCCGACGGACCGGTCACCGCCGACGAGCCCTACCGGCCCGGGGGCCACGTCTGGTTCCACCGGGAGCCCGGTCCGCCCGAACCTGTGGTGCCGTTCCCGGTGGAGGTGCTGTACCGCGACGAGCGGATCGTGGTCGCCGACAAGCCGCACTACCTGGCCACCACACCGCGCGGCCGCCACGCCACCGAGACCGCGCTCGCCAGGCTGCGCCGCGACCTCGACCTGCCCCGGCTCAGCCCCGCGCACCGCCTCGATCGCCTCACCGCGGGCGTGGTGCTGTTCGTCGCCGAACCCGCCCGCCGGGGCGCGTACCAGGGACTGTTCGAACGGCGGGAGGCCGTCAAGACGTACGAGGCGATAGCCGCACACGATCCGGCGGTGACCCTGCCGACCACGGTGCGCAACCGGCTGGTCAAGGACCACGGCCGACTGGACGCCTACGAAGTCCCGGGCGAGCCCAATGCGGAGAGCCGGGTCGAGCTGCTGGAGGCCCGCGACGGCCTCGGCCGCTACCGGCTCGCCCCGCGCACCGGCCGGACCCACCAGCTGCGGGTGCACATGAACGGGCTGGGCCTGCCGATCCTCGGCGACCCGATCTACCCCGCGCTGCTGCCCGAACGGGACTCGGAGGACTACCGGCGCCCGCTCCAACTGCTGGCACGCTCGCTGGAGTTCACCGACCCCGTGGACGGCACACCGCGGCGCTTCGTCAGCGGACGGGTGCTGGCGGCATGGGCGGATCCGCTCGGCTGGCGGGGCTGACCGACCCTCGGGTCGACGGTCTGGGCTTCCTTGTGCGCGGTGTATTGACGGATAGTCTAATAACTTCTACCTTCGCGGCAGTGGCACCATCCCACCCTCGACTCCGCCCCACCGCGAAGGAGCCGGCATGCCGCCCCAGCCCGCCGTCACCCCCGGCGCCCCCGACCGCGAGCGCACCGCCCCGGACCGGGAACGCACCGCCGAACGCCTGCTCGCCTCCTCCGCGAAGCTCTCGTTCAACCCGCTCAAGGACGTCGACTGGGACGCCGACCCCGTCCCCGGCGCCTACTACTGCCCGCCCCGCCACCTCTCCCTCTACGGCACCGACCTGTGGGAGCGGATGACCGAGGGCGAGCGCATCGAACTCTCCAAGCACGAGGTCGCCTCGATCGCCAGCGTCGGCATCTGGTTCGAGGAGATCCTCATGCAGATGCTGCTGCGGCACGCCTTCGACCGGGACCCCACCAGCAACCACGTCCAGTACGCGCTCACCGAGATCGCCGACGAATGCCGGCACTCGATCATGTTCGCCCGCATGATCGAAAAGATGGGCGCCCCCGCGTACGGCGCCGGATTCGTCGCCCACAACCTCGGCCGGCTGTTCAAGGCGATCTCCACCCACAGCCAGACCTTCGGCGGCACCATGTACGTCGAAGAGATCCTGGACGCGTTCCAGCGCGAAATGATGAACGACGACACGCTCCAGCCGCTCACCCGGCAGGTCTCCCGGATCCACGTCATCGAGGAGGCCCGACACATCAGCTACGCCCGCGAGGAACTCGTCCGCAAGCGGCTTGGGTTCCTGCAGCGCCGATGGGAGCAGCTGTTCCTCGGAGTGGTCATCTACTTCGCCACCACCGCGCTGATCCACCCCCGGGTCTACGCCGCGGTCGGCCTCGACCCGAAGGTCGGCAAGGCCGCTGCCCAGGTCAACCCTCATTGGCGCAGCACCAAGATCGAGATGGCCCGGAAGGTGATCGGGGTTCTGGACCGCGCCGGACTGGTCGGCGCCGCCAACCGCTGGCTGCTGCGCGCCGCCGGAGTGATCGCCTGAGCGGGAGTGGGAGAGCACCGGGGACGGGGCGACGGCCTCGCCGGGGATTCCGTCGGGGGAGCACTGCGGCGGCCTGCACCGGGCCGGGCCGGGCCGCCGCCCCGAAGCGACGGCGGCCCGGCCGGGCAGTCCTCAGCCCAGGTTCAGCACCTGGCCCGGCTGGATCAGGTCCGGGTTCTCGCCCAGCACCTGCTTGTTGGCGTTGTAGAGCTCGGTCCAGCCGCCGTCCAGCTCGTGGGTGCGGGCGATCTTCGCCAGCGTGTCACCCGGGCCGACGGTGTACGGCTGGGCGGCCGGGGTGCCGGCCGCCGGGGCGTCGGTGGCCGACGGGCTGCTGGTGGGCGGCGTGGACGTGCTCGGCTGCAGCGTGCCGGCCGCCTGGCTCGGGTCGGTGTTCGGGGCGGTCGGCGAGGTGGTCGGTGCGGGCGACTGGGTGCCGCCGGTTCCGCTTCCGCCTCCGGGCTCGCCCTGGCCCTGGCCGTTGCCTGCGCCGTTGTTGCTGTTGCCGTTCTCTGTACCGTTCCCGTTCCCGTTCCCGTTCCCGTTCCCGTTCCCGCTTCCGTTGCCGTTCTGGCCGTCGGAGGGCGTGGTGGGGTTCGGGCTCGGGGTGGTGCTCGGGTCGGTCGGCGGTGCCGGGACGGCCGGGGTGGCCGGAGCGGTCGGGGTCTGCGCGTCCGGGGTGGTGGTCGGGGACGGTGCAGCGGTCGGCGGCTGCGGGTGCGTCAGCTGCATGTAGCGCTCGTACAGGCTCTGGTGGCTGGTCCAGAACCAGCCGCCGTTCTTCTGGTACCAGTACACGTGGGACACCGGGTCGTAGCCGGGCAGGCCGGAGAAGACCGGGGCGGCGTTCGGGGCGGCGACGGTGCCGTCCGAGGCGGTGTTGGCAGCTGCCGCGCCGCGGGCACCGCGCAGCGCACCCGACTCGTCCGCCGAGTCGTTGTTGTCCACCACACCGGGGGCGCTGGCCACGCGCAGGTCCGACGAGTCGGCGCACGAGGCCCACGGCTGCGGGCCCTCGGTGGCCAGGATGCGTTCGGCGACCGCGATCTGCTGGCTGCGGGTGGCGCCGTTGGGCAGCTCGGCGTACTGGGTGCCGCCGTAGTCGACCCAGCGCTGGGCGGTGATCTGGAGACCGCCGTACATGCCGTCGCCCGAGTCGAGACTCCAGTTGCCGCCGCTCTCGCAGTCGGCGACCCGGTCCCAGACCGCGCTGGGCGCGGCCTGTGCACTCGTCGCGGCGAGCAGCGGCAGTGCGATGCCGACACCGACGACGCCGGCCGCGGCGATGGCCCGCTCGGCGGCTTTCTCCGCCTGGCTCTGCTTGCGGTGACGCCCGGAACCCGTGAAGAGCATGCTCGATCCTCTCCGCACGCCTGCGAGGTGAGCTGTCGGGTTCGGACCCGGAGGGAGGCCCGGCCGCCGTATGCCGGTCGGAGCCGGTGCGGGCGACTTCACCCCTAGCCGTGGGGGACGGCGACGTACCTGGTTCCCCCGTCCCTGCCCAGGGTTGTGGTGATCGACCCGGCAACGCGGCGGGCAGGGTTCGGCGTTGCCGCGTGCGGGGCCCGGCGGTGCGGGCCGGACCGAGCCTATTCACTCGAACGGAGCAATCACAAGCTCATCGCGCCGGTATCACGGGGGAGTCACGCCGGACCGGCCGGGTTCGGACGCGGAGCGCCCGGGCGCGGGCGAGGAGGCGTGGCGGCCGTGCGTGGGCGACCGGTTGGCGGGGGTTCGGAGGAGGGGAAGCGGTGTGATCGGGCGGTCGGGGGTGGGTGATTGGGCGGTCGGAGGTGGGGTGATCGGACGCGAAAGTCTGACCGATCGGTGGGATTGGAGATCGGGTGGAGGGGAAGGCGGGCGTCCGGGCTCCGGCCTGCGAATGTGACTGCACGTCAACTTGCCTGAGAGGCATGATAGTTGAGGTGAACCAGGGCATTGTCGACCTTGCGGATAAATCACGCGACAGCCCGTTCGGGGGCTCCCTACCATCACGGTGATCGCTGTTCCCCGACCCGCTGTGGAGGTGCCCGTGGCTGCGCTGATTCCCGAAGTGCTCCGGGTGGAGCGCCAGTTCGCCCGTCTGTTCGTCGCCCAGTCGCTGTCCGTACTGGGGGACAGGGTGTCGTTCGTGGCGCTGCCGTTCGCGGTGCTGTCGATCGGCGGGTCGGCCGCCGATGTCGGCCTGGTGGCGGCGGCGGGACTGCTGCCGATGCTGGTGTTCACGCTGGCCGGCGGCGTGTGGGCGGACCGGATACCGAGACAGCGGATCATGCTGGTCTCCGATCTGGTGCGATGCGTGGTCCAGACGGCCGTCGCGGTGCTGCTGCTCACCGGGACGGCCCGGGTCGGGGTGCTGGCGGCGCTGATGGTGGTGTTCGGTGTGGCGGACGCCTTCTTCCTGCCCGCCTCCACGGGGCTGCTGCCGCTGCTGGTGCCCAGTGAGCGGCTGGGCGAGGCCAATGCGTTGCGCGGGTTCGTCCATTCGGCGGGGCTGGTGGTCGGCCCGGTGCTGGCCGGCGCGCTGGTCGCCGTCGCCGGCCCCGGCGGCGCACTGCTGGCGGACGCCGCGAGCTTCGCCGCCAGTGCCGCCGTGCTGGCGAGGCTCGGCGCGGTGGGCGGGAGGGCCGTTGCGGAGCGGGCCGAGCGCCTCGGGTTCCTGGCCGAACTCCGGGTCGGCTGGCAGCAGGTGCGTCAGCGGTCCTGGGTGTGGTCGAGCATGCTCGTGATCGCGGTCTACCACGTGGTGGTGCTGCCCTCGGTGTTCGTGCTCGGTCCGGTGCTGGCGGATCGCGAGTGGGGCGGGGCCGGCGCCTGGGCCATGGTGGTCACCGCCTTCGGCCTCGGCGCGATCGTCGGCGACGTCTGTGCCTACCGCCTCAAACCGGCCCGTCCGATGGCGGTGGCGGCCGTCGCGATGGTGGTTGCCTCCTGTCAGGCGCTGATCATCGGATCCGGCGCTCCGGTCGTGGTGATCGCTCTGCTGGAGGCCTGCACCGGAGTCGGCGTCTCCCTGTTCTTCGTGCTGTGGGAGACGTCACTCCAGGTGCACATACCCGAGCAGATGTTGTCCCGGGTCAGCTCCTACGACCACCTGACCGCGGAGGCGCTGATGCCGCTCGGCCTGGTGCTCGCAGGCCCGCTCGCTGAGGGGATCGGCGTGCACCGGGCGCTGTTCGGCATGACCGCGCTGGCACTGCCGGCCGGCCTCGTCCTGCTCGCCCTGCCGGCGATTCGGGGACTGCCTGCACGGCCGGCGACCATCCCTGTATCCACTAATCCATAAAAGATTGGAATATGATCGCCGATGTGCCCCCGCTCGATCGACGCCCGCGGAGCACCGCTCCACGCACCACGTCCCACGTACCATCCGGGAGTCCCCCATGTCCGTCCAGGCCCAGCCCCCACTGCCGCCCCCAGCAGCCACGCCGAGCGCCGCGGCGCGCACCACCCCGGCCGGCGGGCCCGGAGGCCGGCCGATCCGGCTCGGGCTGCGCGCCAACCTCGCGCAGTTCGGCCTGCTGGTGGCGGTCAACGCCCTGGTCGGCGGCATGCTCGGCCAGGAGCGGACGGTCCTGCCGCTGCTCGCGGACCAGGTCTTCCACCTGTCCGCCTACACAGGTGCGCTGACGTACATCCTGGCGTTCGGCGCGACCAAGGCGGTCACCAACTTCTTCGCCGGCACGCTCTCCGACCGGTACGGGCGCAGGCCGGTGCTGATCGCGGGCTGGCTGATCGCCCTGCCGATTCCGGCGATGCTGGCCTGGGGTCCGACCTGGGGGTGGATCGTCGCGGCGAACGTGCTGCTCGGCGTCAATCAGGGCCTCACCTGGTCCACCACCGTGATCATGAAGATCGACCTGGTCGGTCCGGCCCGGCGCGGCCTGGCGATGGGTCTCAATGAAGCGGCGGGCTACCTCGCGGTGGCCGTCACCGCGACCGGCACCGGCGCCATCGCCGCCCACTGGGGCCTGCGCCCGCAGCCCTTCCTGCTCGGCGCGGCCTACGTCGCGCTCGGCCTGGGCCTGACGGTCGCCGCCGTCCGGGAGACCCGCGAGTACGCCCGCGCAGAGGCCGCCGCCCACCCGGCCCCGGCCGCCGCCACGCCAGCGGTCACGGCCCAGGCGCACCTCGGCGGCGGTGACCAGGCGGTGCTCAGCACCGCCCGAATAGCCCGCACCACCAGCCTCGGCGACCGGGCGCTGTCCAGTGCCAGCTGGGCCGGCATGGTCAACAACCTCAACGACGCGCTCGCCTGGGGCATCTTCCCGCTGCTGTACGCCGCGCACGGTCTGGAGCTCGGCCGGATCGGCATCCTGGCCGCCCTCTACCCGGCGGTGTGGGGCGCGGGGCAGATGCTCACCGGCTGGTGGTCCGACCGGATCGGCCGCAAGCACCTGATCACCGCGGGCATGCTGCTGCAGGCCGTCGCCCTCGGCCTGGTCGCGGCCGGGACCAGCTTCCCGATCTGGGCCGCGGCCCAGGCCCTGCTGGGCGCGGGCACGGCCCTGGTCTACCCGACGCTGCTGGCCGTCGTCGGAGACGTCGCCCACCCTGCGTGGCGGGCGCGCGCCGTCGGCGTCTACCGGCTCTGGCGCGACGGCGGCTTCGCGGTCGGTGCGCTGATGGCCGGCATCCTCGCCGACGCGTACGGCGTGACCACCGCGATCTGGGCGGTCGCCGCGTTGACCGCGGTGGCCGGTGTCATCGTGGCGGTGCGCATGTACGAGACCCACCCGCGCAGCTGACCGGTCGTCCGCGGCAGGCGGCCTCCTCGGCGGCGCGGGAACGACCGTCCCGGGGAGGCCTGCGAAGGAGTCACTCGAGGAAGACCGACACAATGCCCAGCACCGCCGCGAGGACCGGCAGCGCGGCGAACCAGACGAAGCCAAGGCGCAACGGAAGGCTGAGGCCGTTGTGGACCGGCCCTCCGGCGCGTCGGAGCCGGTCGGCACGACGGATGTTCAGCAGCGCGAGTCCGACGCCGGGAGCGAGGGAGAGCAGCCACAGTCCGAACAGGAACCTGGCGCTGTCGCCCACCGCACGGTCGGTGCCGAACTCGACGCAGTGGCCGGTCGGAAGGCAACTCACCTCCAGCTCGGTGCCGAGCGCGTACGGGGCGGACCTGTTCGGCAGTTGCCGGTAGCCGCCCGCCGGGTCGGCAGTGCGCGGCTCGCCGTGGCCGGAGCAGCTGTAGGTCTCGTTGCGACCGCTGCGGCCGTTCGAGTCGCAGTGGTCCACCGTCATCCGCAGATGGGGGGTGCCGCGCCAGCCGGCCTGGTAGGTGAAGTCGGTGGCCCCGCCGTAGGCGAAGCCGAAGCCGAGGAAGCCGATGAACAGGAGGGCAGCGACCGTGAGCGCCGCCCCGCCGCCGGCCGAGAGGCGGGAGTTGCCGGACCTGAGGTACCTCTCGTCCGGATCGGGCCGCCGGTCGGTTCCGTCGGGCCCGGCCGCGTCGGGCGGTTCGTCAGGCTTGTCGGGGCCTGTCAGGCGGCCAGGTCTGGTGGCGTCCATGGTTGATCCCCCGTCGGGTTCGTGCATGGTCGGCACCCTAGCGCCGGAGCAGATCCCTACGGGCTGACAGCGGCGTGGAACTGGGAGCGCAGGGCGGCGAGTTCGGACGTCCGAGCGCCGTGGGCGCGCAGGTGCTCGTCCAGTGCGCCGTGCTGGGAGCGGACGGAGAGCAGGGCGCGCCGCAGATGGACGGCCGCGACCGGGCGAGTGGCGTGACCGGGTGCGCCGGGGGCGGGAACGGTGAGCCCGAGCGCCGTGTTGGAACACAGGAAGTCGGCGAGGATCTCCGGCTCCGCTGCGCCCAGCAACGACTGCACCAGCGCGATCACCACTCCGGTGCGGTCCTTGCCGGACGCACAGTGCACCAGGACGGCCCGGCGGTCGGCGGCCAGCAGGGCCCGGACCGCCGCGACGGCCGGGCGTCCGGCGAGCTCCGCCATCAACGGGTACAGCTCGGGCTGCTCCTCGGGCCAGCGCTGCTCCGCGAAGACCGGAACGTGCAGGTAGCGGATGCCGGAGTCGCCGAGCGCGTCCGGGCGGGCGGTGGTCTCCGGAGTGCTGCGCAGGTCGAGGACAGTGCGCACACCGAGGTCGAGCAGCGCCCGGGCGCCGTCGGGCGTCAGCCGGTCCAGCGCCCCGGAGCGGTACAGCACCCCACGGGGAAGTGTCCCGAGCCCGCCCGCGTCCCGGAAGTTGCGCACCCCGGGGACGGTGGGCCCGTCCAGTCCCGCTGCCGTCGGTTCGTCCGCGATCATGGCGGCCATCCTAGGCGGCGCGAGTGCCCGGCCCCGCCCGAGCGACCAGGGCCGGGCCGGTCGGCGCCGTCCGGGCGCGCGGCCGGGGAGGCCGCGAGCCCGGAACCAGGGCCGCAGGGGTGAGGAACGGGCGGTCAGGCGAGGGTGATGCCGGGGTAGAGCGGGTGCTCCGACAGCAGGTCGACGGCACGCTTGGCGACCGCGTCGCGGACGCCGGCGTCGAGCAGGTACTGCGCCTTGGAGGAGCCGGCGGCGGAGGTCGCGGACAGTACGGTGTGGATCAGGTCCGCCACTTCGTCGAACTCGGCGGCGCCCAGACCGCGGGTGGTCAGGGCGGGGGTGCCGAGCCGGATGCCGGAGGTGTACCAGGCGCCGTTCGCGTCCTGCGGGACGGCGTTGCGGTTGGTGACGATGCCCGAGTCCAGCAGCGCCGCCTCCGCCTGGCGGCCCGTCAGGCCGTAGGAGGAGACGTCCGCCAGCACCAGGTGGTTGTCGGTGCCGCCGGTCACCAGCCGGGCGCCACGCTTCAGCAGGCCCTCGGCCAGCGCATGCGCGTTGTCCACCACCTGGTGGGCGTACACCTGGAACTCGGGACGCCGGGCCTCCGCGAACGCGACGGCCTTCGCGGCCATCACGTGCGACAGCGGACCGCCGAGCACCAGCGGGCAGCCCCGGTCGACGTGCTCGGCCAGCTCAGAGGTGCACAGCACCATGCCGCCGCGCGGGCCGCGCAGCGACTTGTGGGTGGTGGTGGTGACGATCTGCGCGTGCGCGACCGGGTCGAAGTCGCCGGTCAGCACCTTGCCCGCGACCAGGCCCGCGAAGTGCGCCATGTCGACCATCAGGGTCGCGCCGACCTCGTCCGCGATCTCCCGCATCCGGCGGAAGTTCACCAGCCGCGGGTACGCCGAGTATCCGGCGACCAGGATCAGCGGCTTGAACTCGAGGGCGATCCGCCGGACTTCGTCGTAGTCGACCAGTCCGGTCACGGGGTCCGTCCCGTAGCTGCGCTGGTCGAACATCTTGCCGGAGATGTTCGGCCGGAAGCCGTGCGTCAGGTGACCGCCCGCGTCCAGCGACATGCCGAGCATCCGCTGGTTGCCCAGCTCGCGGCGGAGCTCTGCCCAGTCCTGCTCGCTCAGGTCGTTGACGTTGCGCACCCCCGCCCGCCGGAGCGCCGGGCTCTCCACCCGCTGCGAGAGCACCGCCCAGAACGCCACCAGGTTGGCATCGATCCCGGAGTGCGGTTGCACGTACGCGTGCTCTGCGCCGAACAGCTCCCGGGCGTGCTCGGCGGCCAGCGACTCCACCGTGTCGACGTTCCGGCAGCCCGCGTAGAAGCGGCGGCCCGGGGTGCCCTCCGCATACTTGTCGCTCAGCCAGTTGCCCATCGCCAGCAGCACGGCGGGCGAGGCGTAGTTCTCGCTGGCGATCAGCTTCAGCGAGGCGCGCTGGTCCTCGATCTCCGCGCCGATCGCCGCGGCGATCCGCGGTTCGACAGCGCGCACCACGTCCAGGGCGCTGCGGAAGGCGGTGTCGGCGGCAGGGCTGCCGAAGGTGTGCGGGGTCAGGGACTCGGCCAAGGCGGTCTCCTCGTACGGAACGGCGACGATTCGGACGGCCCAGGCGCTCGGCTACAGCACGTCGGAACCCGCAGGTTCCGTGCGGAGCCGCTCCCCGATGGTGAAATCCATCCCAGCGCGCCAGTCACGGCTCACCGCGATGCTACCAACCGCCCGGACCGGGTCCGGGCACACCCCGCTCGGCCCCGCTCCGGGTGAGCGGCCGGGTGCGCGGCGCAGGGCGGCGACGGACAGCCCGCGGAACACTCTCCGGTGCGCGCGTTCGGGCCTTCGGCGTGATCGTGAGCATGACCTGGACCGTCCCCAAGCTGTCGCTGCGGATGACGTTCCTGCACGTCACGACCGAGTGCGCCCGATACAACGGGTACGTGGACCTGCTGCGTGAGCACGTCGACGGTTTCACCGGCGCCTGACCGGCGTCGAAGTGCCGTGCGGGGCAAGGTGGATGGGGTACCCCCGATCGAACGGTCAGTCAGATGACCGGATAGCATACTGAGTATGGGACCTCTCGAACCGAATGTGCCCGAGCTGATCCTCGGCCTGATTGTCTTCTTCCTGCTGTTCGCGGTGCTCGGCAAGGTCGTGCTGCCGCGCATCGAACGGACTCTTGCCGAACGCCACGACAAGACCGATGGCGGCCTGGTCCGGGCAGAGGCTGCCCGGGCCGAGGCCGAACGGATACGCGACGAGTTCCAGGCCGAGCTGTCCGCAGCCCGGCACGAGGCCGCCGCGATCCGGCAGACCGCCGCCGAGGAGGGCGCGGCCCTGGTCGCCGCCCTGCGCGCCGAGGGTCTCCAGCAGCGTGAGCGGCTGGTGGCCGAGGCACAGGTCCAGCTGGCGGCCGACAAGGTGCTGGCCGAGGCCGAACTGCGCGAGGACGTCATCAAGGTGGCGACCGAGCTGGCCTCCCGGGTGGTCGGCGAGCCGCTGGCCGACCTGTCCTCGACCCGTGCCATCGCGGAGGAGTACCGCAACCGCGCCACCGTCTGACGTCCTGTCACCCGACAGCCGCAGACCCGGACGGGCCGTCCGCCCCCAGAAGTTCTGGGAGCGGACGGCCCGTCCGGCGTTCCGAGCGGCGCGACCGGACGCGCCTCAGGAGGCCGTGCCGCTCAGGCGCACGGGCCGTCGTCGGCCCACACGCCCACTGTCCGCTACTGGCAGGGTTCTCGTTCAGGGTCCACCACTTGGCGTGGTAGTTGTGGCCGTTGTAGTCGGCCTTGCCGCCGCCCACGTAGGTGATGGTCGGCTGCCAGACCGGGCTGCACGGGGCGCTGCCCGTCTGAAGGCAGGTCTGGATATCTGTCCTCCTACGACCGGGCCCACGATGTGGCCGAGTGCTTCGGGGGATGCAGCGCCGAGGGTGGATCCCCTCGGCGGGCTCGGGATGGTCGCCCCGCTGGGCTGAGGCGTGTTCGGTCGCGGGGCACTGGCGAGGAAGGGAGATCCCGTGCTGCTCCGGGACTTCAG
>NZ_BMRI01000023.1:23017-33798 GCF_014648555.1 Kitasatospora griseola | reverse complement strand
GCTCGATCACCGACAACGACGACTTCGAAGCCGCGAACCTGAACTACTGGGCTCACTGGCTCGGGCTCGATTCACGTTTCCAGACCAGCGACGACTTCATGGCCGAGCGGGAACGCCCCGCGTGGGACGCGTCATCGCTGCTCCTACAGTTCGCCATCCGGCTGGACCGCGCGGGTGAGTACACCGATCTGCGCATCCATTCGATCTGGGCACTCATGCTCACCCGCCGGGGCCCGGCCGGCGCAGACCCCCGTTCAATCAACCCGAATCGGGCTCCGACATACGACACTTCGACACACCCCGCCCCCACCGGGGTGGGGGCGGGGTCTGGTGTCAGCGGTGTGCAGGCCAGGACGGTGCGGCCGCGTGTGGCTTCGCCTTGAAGCCACAATCGATGACCAGGCCGCACGGCCCCGCAGGCTCAGCCGTTGGTGTGCTCGAACGCCTCAAACCAGCTGATGCGCGGACCGACGAGGCCGACGGCAACCGAGCCTCCCTGCAACCCGGCCGACGACGACGGCTCATCATGAGCCACCGCAACAGTCGGCACGGCGACCACCGCGGCCGCCAGGGCCACGGTCGCGGCAATCTTGGAGAGGCTCATTCGAAGGTTCATCTCAGGGACTCCGATCGTTTCTGGACGTAAGCCGGCCGGACCGGGTGGACGCGTGCCGCCCGGGGAGGCACGGAGAACATTTGCATGCAATGTGATGCCAACTCCTGATGTCGCAATCCGGTTGGGGCAAGCGGGTGCGCTTTCTCCCTCGTCCAGGTGACCCGGCTTAGCCCGTTCCGGCCGCTGTCCCCCAGCGGCGGGCTCGGGCACTTCACTGCCGAAGCCGTCCACGGGGGGCGATGTCTGGTGTCAGCGGTGGGTGGTGCACAGGCGGCGTCGGCGTTCCTCATCCACGTAGCCCTTGCCGGGGCTGCCGTCGGTCAGCGGCTTGTTGCGGCTGGTGTGCTTGTGGGCGGGCGGGCAGTCGGTGTCGTGCGTGGTGGTCGGTGCGGGGCGCGTGGCGCCCGGCCGCCTCGGGGCGCTCTCCTCCAGTCGGCGGGCCGGGGGAGGGGCCTGGCGTCCTTCGGCGGCCCGCTTCAGCGGGGCCCACTCGGCTTCCTGGGCGGCCCACTCGTCCTCGGCGAGGGCGTCGCCGACGCACACGGGTTCGGCGCGACGGGTGGGTGTGCCGGCACGTCCGCTACGACACCGGCGAACGGTGAGCCGAGCCCGCCCGCCACTGCGGCCACATCGTCCTCGCCTCCGAAGGCGAGAGCGACGACCGCTCCAACCTCCGCGCGTTGTGTGACTGGCATGTGCTCCGCAAGGACGCCGCCGATGCCGGCCGCGCCCACAAGAAGGCTGCCGCGAGCCGCTGGCGGCCTGCCCGAACCCGGGGACGTCCGCTGAAGGTCGATCCAGCTCTGAAGGACCCGCAGGCGGTTCGCGCCGCGCTCATCGAGTTGTGCGAAACCGAACTCGTCCTCGAACCGGGCGACTTGGCGGCGATCGACATCGCCGAGGCCATACTCGCCCGCGCCGCCCAGCTCTCCGCCGTGGTCAAGCGCGAAGGCCGGGTGATCCCCGGCGGCAACCGCGCCGGGATGATGGTCCTGCACCCCGGCGTCGCACAGGCCCAGACGAACCGGTCAAGCGCGGCCGGCCACCTCGCCAAGATCCGCGGTGAAGGTGAGGGCCCCAAACGTGGCCACAACGTCCGCGACGCCGTCGGTGCCCGCTGGGGCAACCGCGCCTGACGAAACCCCACCATGAGTCACCGTGCCATGCCATGACAGCTCTTGAACTTGCCGCGCAAATCGAACGTCGTCAAAACTTCGAGCAGCTGCCCACTACGGCGGCTTTCATCGCGCGATCCGGAGGTAGACATGGCGGACGAGCAGACGAACGACGAAGGCACGGCACCCAAGAAGGACGGCTTCGCCAATGGCGAGGTAATCAGCATCGAGGGTGAGGAGCACATCGTCGTCAGGGAAGACGAAATCACGGGCGTCATCGAGCGCTGACAGGTGATCAATGGCTCCAGCCTTCCGGACGGAGGTTGGGAGCCATTGCTCGTTCCGGCGAGAGCGTCCCAGGCCCGCTGTCCACCCTCCGCATGCCGATCTCGAAGGGGGCCTGCCGTGGCACGCCGCAAGACCCGGGCGGCCGGCCCCTCGGGCGAGGCCCTGCGCATCGCCCGCACGATCGTCTACCACGAAGCCTGCCTTGACGCCGAAGTTCCGCACGCCGTCGCCCGCGAACTGTGGGCCCACGACATGAAGTTGCCCTTCGGGGCCGGCAAACACATCTCGGTGGAGGCGGCCCGGCTGCTGGAGGAACGCGCGCACCGCGAGACAGCCAGAATGTGAGAACCCGCCGTAGGCGCGGACGGACACCGAAGCCGAGCCAGTCACCGCTTCACACCCCTGGCTCACCTGCACGGGTGGTTTGACATCTGATGCCGTGAATGCCGCGGAAGGCACTCATAGCCTGAGCCCCGTACGTCGAAGGACAGCACATGCGGCACTCCCGGGGAGCGTAGATGCCCAACTTCCAGCTCGGTGAAGTCCCCACCGGCTTCGTGTTCAACGAAAGCGACGGCCTCATCCACTACAGGTACGGGCTTCTCCTGCCGATCCCTCAGCCCAACCAGACCGGCGTATGGGGCGACGCCTACTTCAGCCTCGGCTCCAGTTGGGTCGATGTGCGGCTGAAGGTGCAGTTCCACAACGGCACGACCTGGCTCCCCGCCAAGGACTGGGACGTCAGTCAGGGCGGTGCCCGCGTCACCGAGAAGCTCCCCAAGGGGATCCAGAAGATTCACGTCGGACGTGTGAAGAAGAGCAGCAGCGACGTGGTGGACGACAACCCGGTCGGCTGGCTCATCGAATACGTCTGACGGATCCGCGCTCACCCTGCCGTGCCCCGGACTGGCCTCGCGCCGGACCGGGGCGCGGCGCGCTGTCTCACCCTCGGCGCAGGACCAGGGCTGTGTGCCTGAGTCGAGAAGGGCAGCCGTGATCATCTATGGGCCCGTCCGCACGATCGCGGACACCGTCCCGCATCTGCATCGCACACTGGCGGGCGAGTTGCTGCGCTGGTCGGCCCGCGCGTTCCGGCTGGACTGGACGTACACGCCGGAGCAGTGCCGCATCCTGGCGTGCTGGTACGAGTTGCGTGACGACGCCGTGCCCGAGGGCGACTCGAACGACCCGGAGACGTGGGGCCGGGTCTTCCGCCACGAGTCCGGCACACTGCGCCGTCTCAAGGCTGCCCCAGCTTGGCGCTGCCGTAGCCGCCCACCGAGACCCGAGACGTCGCAGCCCTTGTTGCGGATGGTCTGGATGACGGCCGGCATGGTGGTGTCAGAGGTGATCGGGGAGGTGCCGCCCCAGGCCGGGGTGCAACTGCTGCCCTGGGCCAGGACGAATGCCAGCTGGAAGGCCTTCTGTCCGGTGGCGTCCATCATCGCCGCGGCGTCCGGCGGGCTGTTGTCCTCCGGCATCAGGTAGTACAGCGCGGAGGCGTACCAGTTGGAGCCGAGCCCGTCGGTGGCGGCCGCGTTCGCGGGCCCGGACGCGGTGACGGCGGCTACGCCGCCAGCCAGCAGGCCGAACACGGACAGCGCGACCGCGAGGGCGCGGCGCGGCCGACGGCGCGTCGACGGCAGGCGGCCCGGGGCGCGAAGTGGGGGCGTGCGGCCGGGTCAACGGTCGGGTATCGAGCCGAGGTCGACGTAACTTGCCCCTGGTATAGACCTGCGCTGAATCGTCGTCAACTCTTGCGGACGCCCGCCGCTCGACCCTTCAAGTCCGGCGCCGAACTGCCCTGATGCTCGATGCAGTCGTCAGCCGCCCGCGCCAGCCGCGCCGGCCGCTCCGCCCGTCGGGCCGTGCCACGCCTGGTCGTCGGATGCCGGGCCGGGGCGGTCGGGTGCGGCCGCCGGCGGCGTCGGCGTCGGCGCGTTCGCCGGGAGGAAGGACTCCAGGCCGCGCAGGAACACCTCGATCTTGAAGGCGTACCGCTGGTCGCCGTCGCCCTCCATCATGGCGTCCGCCATGCGCTGCAGGGTCGGGAAGCGCTCGGCTGGCAGGTCGTGAAGGTAGCCGCGCAGCTGGTCGAAGTAGGCGCCGAGATCGGTGCCCCGGGCAAGCCGCTCGTTGTACACCCAGGCCTCGTACGCGTCGGTGTCGATGATCTGGCCCAGGGCGTCCAGCGCCCAGGCCGCCACCTGCGGGGGCAGGCCGACCTGGAGCAGCAGGTCGAGCAGGAACTCGGTGATCCGCAACTGGCTCTCGCCCACCGGGATGCTGCCCAGCGACACCAGCGCCACGTCCCGATGGGCCGTCAATACCCGTTGCGCCTCGAAGCAGATCTCGGTGATCTGATCCTTCCAGCGCTCGGGCTCCGGCCGGAGCGGCAGGCGGATCTCCGCCGTGACCTGCTCCAACATCAGGTCGAACAGCTCCTCCTTGTTGGAGACGTGCGCGTACAGCGAGGCCGGACCGGTGCCGAGCTCCTGCGCGACCCGGCGCATCGTCACCCCGGCCAGGCCCTCGGCGTCCAGCACGCGGATCGCCGTGTCGACGATCAGCGAGCGGCTGAGCGGCTGGCGCGGGTCGGCCTTGCGTGGCTTGTGCCACGGGATCGCGGGCATCTGCGCGGGCATCGGGCCACCTGCTTTCGCTGAACGTTCTACCGTCGATCATCGTACTCGGGGCGAACGCCGTTCGACCGGTGGGCGAAGCATCCGGTTCGGGGGCGGGTTCCAGGGGGCTCAAGTGCTGGTCAAGGCACTCGGGGACGAGTCCGGGTCGGTCTCCGGGGGAAGTCAGGGTAAATCCGTTTGACGGGAACGCCGCTCGGCTCGTAGAACAGTGTTCGTTAGAAGAAACACCGTTCACTGCGCGGCCCCCGTCCACCGCGCCCTGGCATTCAGCAGGAGTATGCAATGACCGACGCGGTCGGACTTTCACCTTCGGCGACACCGCCCTCCGCGGGCGGGGCCGAACCCTACCGTTGGCGCTGGGTCGCGCTGTTCGTCATCCTCGCCGCCGAGGTGATGGACCTGCTCGACTCGCTGGTGACGAACATCGCCGCCCCCGCGATCCGGCAGGACATCGGCGGTGGCGAGTCCACCATCCAGTGGCTCGGCGCCGGCTACACGCTGGCGATGGCGATCGGCCTGATCACCGGCGGCCGGCTCGGCGACATCTTCGGTCGCCGCCGGATGTTCATGCTCGGCGCGGCCGGGTTCACGCTCGGCTCGCTCGCCTGCGGTGTGGCCCAGGAGCCCTGGCAGCTGATCGCCGCCCGGATCGCCCAGGGCCTGCTCGGCGCGGTGATGCTCCCTCAGGGCTTCGGCATCATGAAGGAGATCTTCTCGCCGAAGGAGCAGGGCGCGGCCTTCGGCATGTTCGGTCCGGTGATGGGCCTGTCCACGGTCGGCGGTCCGATCCTGGCCGGCTGGCTGATCGACGCCGACTTCGCCGGCACCGGCTGGCGGATGATCTTCCTGATCAACATCCCGCTGGGCCTGTTCGCCTTCATAGGCGGCCGGGTCTTCCTCCCGGCGCAGGCGGAGGGCCGGACGGTCCGGCTCGACCTGGTCGGCGCGCTGCTCGCGGCCGTCGGCGCGGCCACCGTCATCTACCCGCTGGTGCAGGGCCGTGAGCACGACTGGCCGCTGTGGGCGTTCGCGCTGCTGGCGGTCGGCGTGGCGGTGTTCGGCGTGTTCGGGTGGTACGAGTCGCGGCGCAAGGCCGTCGGAGCGGATCCGCTGGTCGAGCCGAGCCTGTTCGCCAAGCGCGGCTTCAGCGGCGGCATGGTGCTCGGCCTGATCTTCTTCACCGCCATGACGGGCTTCTGGCTGACGTTCAGCCTCTACACCCAGCTGGGCCTGCACTACAGCCCGCTGAAGTCCGGCCTGGCGGGAGTGCCCGCCTCGGTCGGCATGGTGATCGCGTTCGTCGCCTCCCAGGCGCTGCAGCGCTTCGGCCGCAAGGTGATGCACGCGGGCCTGCTGGTGATGCTGGCCGGCGTGCTCGGCCTGATGTACACGCTGCACAGCCAGGGCGCGGGCGTCACCCCGTGGCAGACGGTGCCCGCGCTGCTGGTCACCGGACTGGGCATGGGCCTGGTGATGGCCCCGTTCTTCGGCATGGTGCTGGCCTCGGTGGACTCACACGAGACCGGCTCCGCCTCTGGCACGCTGACGGCCGTCCAGCAGCTGGGCGGCGCGCTCGGCAGCGCCATCCTCGGCACGGTGTTCTTCGAGCGGCTGAAGACGGCCGACTTCGCCAGCGCCGAGCAGTTCACCCTCTGGTCCGAGATCGCAATGCTGGTCGTGGTGTTCGCCGCCATATTCCTGCTCCCCAAGCACGCCCGCCCGGAGGACGGCGAGGGCGCGCCCGAGGGGAGCGCCGACGCCGCGACCACGGTCGACGTCCGCAAGGAGGGGGAGCACCAGCCGGTGTGACGCTACGTCAATGACCGGCCGGTCGGCCGCCCTCGGGCACCAGGTGCCAGGGCGACCGACCGGCCGGCCACTCGAATCAATCCGACTCGGCCGACGACGCGCGCCGACCGTCAGCCTCAGCCGTTGTACGCGGCGAACATCTTCGAGAACTGGTAGGGGGTCTGCGGAATGTTGGTGCACTTGGGCAGCGAGCCGGTGCAGGCGTTGGCGTCCCGGGTCATCTCCCAGAAGGCCAGCTCGCCGAGGTGGTTCTGCTGGGCGAAGGTGAGCAGCTGCTGGGCGTCGGAGATACCGAACACCTCGGAGGCGGTGTCGTTCTGGCCGAGCATCGGGGTGACACCGACCATGGCGTAGGCCTGAGCATCCGTCAGGTTGGTCCAGACGGAGCGGATCTGCGCCTGGGTGGACTGCGCGGCCTGGATCGCGTAGGCGCCCATCTTGCCGGCGGGGCTCGGGGCGGCCCAGTCGCCGAAGTCCATCGCCATGACGTTGACCAGGTCCACGGCCAGGCCGGCGTTCTTGGCGGACTGCAGGATGTAGACGCCGTCGGCGGTGAGGCCGCTGGGCAGCACCGGCAGGGTCAGGCTGACCTTCAGGTCGCGGCCCTTGGCGCGCTGCGCGGCCTGCACCTGCGCCAGCGCGGCGGAGCGGCGGTCGACGGAGGCGTGGTCGGTGACGGCGGTGCCCTCGATGTCGAAGTCGACGCGGTCCAGCGCGTAGACGTCCACCACCTTCTGGTACTGCGCGGCGAGCGAGGCCACGGTGGTGCAGGACTGCGCGAGCTCGGTGCCGTTGGCGCCACCGAACGACGGGCGGACGTCGCCGCCGGCGGCCCGGATGGCGTCCATGTCGGCCTTGTCCCAGCCGGTGGTGGCGTCGTACGCGCCGAACCAGCTGGCGGTGCAGGGCTGGCTGCCGTTGATGATGAAGGCCAGCGAGAACTCCTTGAGTCCGCTGGCGGCGGCGAGCGCGGGCAGGCTGGGCGTCGGGTAGGCACCGAGGTCGACGTAGGGCGCGGCGGTGCCGGGCGTGGTGCCGGTCCCGGCGGTGGCGGTCGCGGCGGCGGAGGCGGCGGACTCGTTGCCGGCGGCGTCGAAGGCGCTGACGGTGAAGGTGTGGCTGCTGCCCTGGAGCAGGCCGCGGACGGTCGCGCTGGTGCCGGTGACGGTGGCGACGACGGCGCTGCCCTCGCGCACGTGGTACCCGGCCACGCCGACGTTGTCGGTGGAGGCGTTCCAGCCGAGGGTGATGCTGCCGGGCCCGGCGCCGGTGCTGTGCAGGCTGCCGGGCACGGTCGGCGCGGCGTTGTCGGCGGGCGCGCCGGCGCACGGCTGGTTGTTGATGGTGCAGTTGGCGGGCACGGTCTGGGTGGCGCCGCTGGTGACACCGAAGCCGACGGCGGGGGCGCTGGCCCCGGGGGCGAGCGGCGCGGCCCAGGTCGGCGAGGTCACCGTGTAGTGGGTGCCGGTGGAGGTGCTGGTGGAGGTGAGGGTGCCGTTCCACAGGCTTGAGACGGTCTCGCCGGCCGGCAGGTCGAAGGAGAGTGACCAGTTGTTGACGGTCGTGTTGGTGTAGTTGGTGACGGTGTAGCTGGCCTGGAAGCCGTTCGACCAGCTCTGGGTCACGGCGTAGTCGGCGACCAGTCCGGAGGCTCCGGCGGCGTTGGCCGTGCCTGTCGCGGTGGCGGCCAGTGGCGCGACGAGCAGGGCCGCGGTGGCGGCGAGAGACAGGGTGACGCGCCTCATGGGCGGGTTCTCCTCGACGGTGTGGGGGAGTGGGGTGGTGTGCTGGTGCTGGGGGCGGACTCAAGATGGTCCAGACCAATTGGGGCCGTCAAGGTGGAAACCTGCGGTTTTGCCCAGAATTGACGGTTCATCAAGGTGTCGGCGCGGCAGGTTGCTTCGGCCGGCAGCGGCGGGTCGCTTCGGGGCACTCCCGGCCGATCGGGGCTGCCGCGCGGGAAGGCCATGGCGCGGAAAGGCCATGACACGGAGGGTCGCGGCGGGAGAAGGCCGTGGCGGCGGAGGGTCGCGCGGGGGCAGAGCGAGGGAGGTGGAAGGTCGTGATGACGGAAGGCGCGGCCCCCGAACTGTGGGGGATGGGGCCGCGCCACCCGCCCGACCCACGCGGGTCAGGCGTTCATGGGCCGTCAGGTCAGGCGGTGACGGCGGCGTTGCGCATCCGGCGGGCCAGGAGGACGCCCGAGGCGGTGGCGGCCAGCAGGCCGGCGCCGGCGACGCCGAGCAGCAGGTTGTCGCTGCCGGAGGCGTGGACGGAGGCGGCGGTGTTGGTCGAGGTGGTGCCGGCGGCCGCCTCCTGGGCGGTCAGCGCGTCGCCGCCGTGGCCTGCGTGGGAGACGGAGGAGTACGCGGCGCCGGCGCTGATCTGCGCCTCGGTGGGCGCGGACGGGGTCTGGGCGGCGAGCGCGCCGGCCGCGGCGGTGGTGCCCGAGCCGAAGTCGACGTCGGAGCAGCCGAAGAACGCCTCCGGGCTGTCCGTGCGCTGCCACACCATGTAGACGATCTGGCGGCCGGTGCGCTGCGGCAGGTTGGCGGCGACGTTGTAGTAGCCGTTGTCCGAGGTGCGCGGGCTGGCGAAGGTGGCGATCGGGTTCGCCAGGTCCAGGTTCGACCACTTCAGCGGCTGGGTCGGGTTGTAGCTGCTGTTGGTGATGTACAGCGTCATGACGCCCTGGTGGGGCGCGGTGACGCGGAAGTTGAAGGTCTTCGCGCCGGCCGTCACCGGGGTGGCGGCCCAGTCGGTGCGGGCCCAGTCCAGGGCGCGGTACTTGTCGCGGTTCGCGGAGCAGAGGTGGCCGTCGGGGATGATCTGCCGGGCCTGCCCGTTGGCGTTGGCGATGTTGACCTCGTTCCAGTCGTACAGCGGCTGGGTGCCGCTGTCCGCGACGAGGTCCTTGCAGACCTGGGACTTGGGGGTCTCGGGGCCCTCCGCGTAGCAGGAGGCGATACGGCTGGCGGGGCCGAACATGGCGCCGTGGGCTCCGGCGGTGCCGGCGGCGAAGGTGGTGGCGACCAGGGCGCCCGCGCCCACCGCGGACGCGGTGAGCAGACGACGGGACCAGGACATGGTTCTCCTCGGAAAGGTGCCGGGTCGATGGTGGGGGAAAAGGGGCGGACACATGCCCGCCCGACGCCCGCGGGAGCGACCCGGGGGCGGCGCGGTGTGGACCCGGCACACCGCGAACGGACCGAAGGCTACGATTGGCCTATACCAATTGACAAGTGTCTGCCAGTTTCGGCCGGAGCCCCGGTGGCGGCATTCGGCCACCCGCAACGCCCGTGGCACAGTCCCGACCTGGCGTTGTGTCAGAACCCGTCGACCGCACTCTCGGCGAAAAGCACCAGCGGAATCGGCCTCCCACCAGCCCCGCAACCTACCGCCGCCGTACCCGCTCGGCTACGCCAGCCCGCTCGCGCGGCTACCTCCATCTGTCCGCCAGAGGGGTGCGACGGCTCCGGCGGATAAGAAGGTCATAAGCCGCCGATAACCATGGGGCAAGCCACCCGAGCCCGGCCAACAGCCCGTCAGCAGTGACCCGCCGACGCCGCGTCAGCCTTCGAGGTCAGCCTGAGAGGTCAGCCTTCGAGCGCCGTCAGCGAGCCGAGCAGCCGCGCCGTGTCGAGTCCGGTCTCCAGGTGCACGACGAACAGTTCGTTGTTCAAGGCCCATGGCGAACGCCGGGCCCGTACTCGGCGGATCGCCTCGGCGGGGTGCGCGCCCAGTTCGACCAGTGCCTGCGCCGCCACCAGCCCGGACCGGTTGTAGCCGGAGCGGCAGCGCACCAGCACCCTGCGCCCGGCCGCCACCGCATCCGCCGTGTGCGTGGCAGCATCCTGGACGGCGGCCAACTGCTCGGCGTCCAGCGGGCCGTCCGGCACCTCGGCGACGACGTGCTCGACGTCGGGCGCGGGGCCGTGGCCGGGGGCGGTGAACAGGCTGACCACCAGCTCGAATTCGCTGTCGACCCGGACCGGGTGGCGCTGCCCGACCGGGTCGCGCCAGTGGTGGCCGCCCATCCAGAGCCCGGGCGCCACCTCGCTCCACGGCGTCTCGGGCTCCGGCGTGCCGTGGTCGCCCTTTCGGCGGGTCTTCATGTCACTGCCTCCTCGCCCGACAACGCGGAGACTCCGACGACGGGTTCCCGAAGGGTGCGTCCCGAAGTGCGGGTCCCAAGGTGCGAGTCCCGAAGTGCCGGGCCCGGGACAGGACTTCCGGGGCGGGTGGGGGTGGGTTCGCCGGGCGTTCATGAGGGGAACAGGTGGTGGTGGGGCTTCGTTGGGGTGGGGT
>NZ_BMRI01000023.1:14397-22961 GCF_014648555.1 Kitasatospora griseola | reverse complement strand
CGGGAGGTTGGTCGGCGCCGTGTCCACACCGATCCGAGGGACGGAAACCGTGACCGAACCGCGTGCCCCCAGGTGGCATCGTCGCCTCTCCCTGCTGCTGGCCGCCGTTGCGCTGCCGGCCGTTGGCACAGGAGTGCTGACCGCCTCGCCCGCCGCCGCTGCGCCGGCCGACGACATCCGCCTCAACGAGGTGGTGACGACCGGATCGGTGAACGACTCGATCGAGCTGTACAACAAGGGCACGTCGACGATCGACGTGTCCGGGTGGATCCTCAAGGACGACAACGACAGCAGCAAGTACAAGATCGCGTCCGGCACCAGCCTGGCCCCGGGCGGCTTCAAGGCGTTCGACGTGCACGGCAGCTTCGGCCTGGGCTCTGCGGACAGCGCCCGGCTGTACCTGGCCGACGGTGTCACCCCGGTCGATTCGTTCAGCTGGACCTCGCACTCCAACCCGTCCTGGTCGCGCTGCGCCGACGGCACCGGCGGCTGGACCCAGGCCGCCACCCTGACGCTCGGCGCCGCCAACAACTGCGGCTCCAGCGGCGGCGGTTCCACGACCCCGGTGGCCTGGCCCGGCGGTTCGACGGTTGCCACTGCGGACGCCGCCAACGTGTTCGGCACCGACCTGTCCGGCCTGTACCAGGAGGGCGGGGTGATGTGGGGCGCGCAGAACTCCGGCAAGCTGTGGCGGCTGGTCCCGAACGGCTCCGGCGGCTGGACGCCCGACACCGCCAACGGCTGGGGCTCCGGCAAGGCGCTGCGCTTCCCGGGCGGCACCGGCACCCCCGACGACGAGGGCGTCACCCTGACCGGCGCCGGTTCGGCGGGCGGCGTGTACGTCTCCAGCGAGCGCAACGCCGACGCTTCGTCCACCAGCCGGCTGTCCGTGCTGCGCTACGACGTGTCTGGCACCGGCAACACGCTGAGCGCCACCCGGGAGTGGAACCTCACCGCCGACCTGCCCGCCACCGGCGCCAACCTCGGCCTGGAGGGCATCACCTGGGTGCCCGACAGCTACCTGACCGGCGCCGGGTTCAAGGACGCCGCCACCGGCGCCGCCTACGACCCGAGCCGCTACGCCGCGCACACCGGCGGCGTGTTCTTCGTCGGCGTCGAGGGCTCCGGCACCGTCTCCGGCTACGTGCTGCTGGAGGCCGGCGGGTTCACCAAGGTCGCCACGGTCAGCAGCGGGATGGCCGGCGTGATGGAACTCCAGTGGGAGCAGCAGGCCAACCGGCTCTGGGTGGTCTGCGACGACACCTGCTCCGGCCAGCACCGGACCTTCCAGGTGAACGCGAGCGGCGCGTTCGCCGTCACCGCCGTCTACAACCGCCCGTCCGGCATGCCGAACATCAACAACGAGGGCTTCACGCCGGCCGGCGCCGACGAGTGCGTGGGCGGCAGCAAGCCGGTCTACTGGTCGGACGACAGCAACACCGGCAGCCACGCCCTGCGCAAGGGCAGCATCAGCTGCTGACGAGGCGTCAACGGCAGTGCCACCCGGCCCCGGGCTCCGGCAGGAGTCCGGGGCCGGTCGGGTGTCAGGTGCATCAGAGGTGGTCGGGCGCATCAGAGGGTGTCGGGCGCGTCAGAGGTCGTCCGGCGGCGGAGTTTCGGCGGCCGGGCCGAACTCGGCCAGGCCGGTGGTGGATCGGAGCCGGTAGCCGTCGGCCTCGCAGGTCAGGGTGAGTTCGGAGAGCCGGCCGTCGGCGTCGAGCAGCAGATCGGTCTCGCAGTCCGGTATTCGGTGCCGCGCCAGCCGTTCGCGGGCGGTGGCGTCGAACGCGTCGGCGACCGCCGCCAGCGGCAGCCGTCCGACCAGGTGGAAGCCGGTGCCGCCGCGCATCGTCCGGATCCTGGCCCGACCCCGGAAGGCTGCCGGGTCGCTCTGCAGCAGCGCCCGCGCCATCGCCCGGTGGTCGGCGAGCAGCGGCTCCGGGGAGCGCGCCGACCGCACCCACGCCCGGTCGGAGACGCGGGTGTACGTGAAGTCCCGGGTCACCGTCAGATAGGCCTGCTGCTCAGCCCCTTGCTCCCTTGACACCAGGCCGAGCGCGCCGGTCTGCAGGCCGTCCGCCACGTTGACCACGCCAAGCCGCCGGGCGGTGAGCGTGTCGTCCGTGAACTGGACGGTGAGCACTGCGGAGAAGGGCTGCGGCGGGGCCTCGATCGCCGCCCGGAGCTGGGCCAACTCCTGGGCGGGGTCGGCCGGTTCGAGCGCGGACGCGGTGTCCGGGCCCGGTGCGGCCGACCGGCCGGACGGCGCGGGCGGCGGCTGCGGCGCCGGGGCGCTCCCCGAACATCCCGTCAGCGCGGCCGCCAGCACCACTGCGACCGCTCCACCCCGGCGAGTCCGCACGGATCCCACTCCCACCCCTACCCCTAGCTTGATCGACTTCCGCCACGTTGTCGCAGGTCACAGGCGGAGCGCAAGGGGTTTCGAGTTGCGAACGGGAGTCGGATCAGGCGGTGAAGCCGGCGTGCACGTGGTCGTGGTGGGTCGGGTCGCTGAAGAACTGGTTCGCCGTCCTCCCGCCCGCCAGCAGGCGCGGGCCGCCGACATTGTACGAGCCTGCCGCCGCGGCGGCGCGCATGAAGGAGTCGACCAGGTCGGTCGGGGTGGCCGGGTCCACCACCGGGTGGCCGTCGATCTGCCAGGTGTCGAAGGCCTTCCCCAGCGGGTGGTCGCTCGGCCGGTCGGTGCCGAACACCAGGAGCGGATGTCCGGACCGCACCACGCTGACCTGGAAGCTGTACGGCCCGGCCAGCGTCAGCATCGCGTTCAGCGCCGAGTCGTGGACCTGACCGCTGCGGAGGTCCGCGACGGCGGCCGGCGGCAGCACGATCCGGGGCTGGGCGAGCACCCGGGTCGCCGGGTCGGGGAGGGTGGCCGCCGCCGGACCGGGGTCCGCGGGGTGCAGGGCGGTGACGTTCCAGCGGGGATCGGCCTGCGACAGCCGCACGTCCACCGTGGTGCCCGCGGACTGCGGGGCGCCGTCCGGCCCGGCCAGCCACTGGCGGCACACCACCAGGACGCTCGCCGAGTCGCTCAGCAGCCCGCCGTACTGGGCGTAGACGACCTCCACCGCGGCCTGCGGGGCGTCCGCCAGCAGCGTCCCGCCCTGCGCGGCCAGCTCGGCCGGGAGCCCGAGCGCCGCCACCCGCTGCCCGGCCGCCGCCGCGCCCTGGCCGCCCGGCGGCCAGCTGCCGATCGCCTCCACCACCTGCACCGCGCGGAGTTTGACGTCCGGCTGGAGCTCGCCCGGCCCGGGCTGCCAGGCGGACGGGGCGGGGAACGCGGAGCCGGTCGGCGACGGGGAGGGCGAGGAGAAGTTCCGGGCGACCGGGTGGGACGCGGAACAGGCCGTCAGGGCGCAGCCGAGCCCGCCCAGCAGGGCGGCCCGGCGGCGGAGACCAGGTGTGCTCATCCGCCCACTATCGGCGGAGGCGTGGCGGGGCAGTGAGTTGACCCGCCGTCAGATCGGCAGCTGGTCGAGGCGTGCGGTGCGAGGGGCCCGCCGGCGGTGATCGGTGCGGGTAGCCCGGTTGCCGTGGAACGTGTTGCGAGTGGGTGGCCGCGAAGCCTTTCCATATACCCCCCAGGGGTATATGTTTGCGGTCGTTGGAGGGGGACGAAGCCCCGAGAACGCAGAACCGACCCAGGGAGATGTCATGAACGACCACGCCGCCCACGGCCACGCCGCACACGGCCACGCCGCCCACCAGCACGGCGGCGCCCAGGCCGGAGGCCTGTCGGTCTCCGAGAGCGGGTACACCCTCGAACTCGACGCGACGATCCTCGGCACCGGCCCGCAGACGATCACCTTCCGGGTGACCGGCCCCGACGGGCGGCCGGTGACCGAGTTCGTGCCCGAGCACGAGAAGGAACTGCACTTCATCGCCGTACGGCGGGACACCTCCGGGTTCCAGCACGTGCACCCGGTGCGGGACGACAACGGAGTCTGGACCACCGAGCTGACCCTGACACCGGGCGACTGGCGGTTCTTCACCGACATCCACCCGGCCGCCCACCCCGGAACCTTGACCCTGGGCGCCGACGTCGCGGTGGCCGGCCCCTACGACCCGCGCCCGCTCCCGGAGGCCACCGGGGTCGCCCGGATCGGCGACTACGCGGTCACCCTGGACGGCGAGCTGCTGGCCGGCGAGGCGAGCGAACTGACCCTCACCGTCAACCGCGACGGAAACCCCGTGACCGACCTGGAGCCCTACCTGGCCGCCTTCGGACATCTGGTGGCGCTGCGCGTCGGCGACCTCGGCTACCTGCACGTGCACCCGGAGGGCGCCCCCGGCGACGGCGTCACCGCGCCCGGCCCCGAGATCTCGTTCATGGCCGTCGCCCCCTCGGCCGGCACGTACCGCCTGTACCTGGACTTCCAGCACGATGGCACCGTGCGGACCGCCGAGTTCACGGTGCGCACGACCGCGAAGGCGATCGCCACCGCGCCGGAGCACGCGGACCACGAGCAGCACGGCCACCACGAGCAGCACGAGCAGCATGGCCACCACGAGGACCACAGCCACCACGCGCACCATGGCCACCACTGAAAGCGCGCGCACACCTCCGCCCGCTCCCAGGAAAGGAGTACAGGAATGCCCCGCCTCTCCGCCCTCACGCCCGACACGGCGGTCGGCGCCTCCCGCGACCTCCTCGCCGACCTGGTCTCCCGGCACGGCAGCATCGGCGACATGGTCGCCACGATGGCCCACTCACCGGCCGTCCTCGGCGGATACCTCCAGCTCAGCCGGGCCATGGGCCGCGCCAAACTCGACCGCAGGATCAGCGAACGCATCTCCGTCGCCCTCCAGGTGCAGCAAGGGTGCGGGCTCTGTCTCGACGCCCACGTCGACGCCGCCCACGCGCTCCGAGTGGACGAGGACGAGATCGAGCGGGCCCGCGAGGGCACCTCGGCCGATCCCGCGATCGCGGCGATCATCGCCCTCGCCCTCCGGATCCACCGCGAACCGACGTCCATCACCGACGAGCAGGTCGCCGCGCTGCGCGCGCACGGCTACAGCGACCGCGCGATCGCCGATGTCGTCGGCGTCGTCGCCCTGAACGTCCTCACCGGTGCCTTCAACCTCCTGGCCGGCCTCACGCCGGGAAACGAGGGCGGCGCCGGTGCGCAGTGAAGACACCCCTGCCTGTTGTATCCGCGGGGCACGGCCGCCACCCACGGGGGCCGTGCCCGGCCGCATGGACCCGGAAGGAACCTGTCATGCGACTGTTCGCCATCCGTGACTACCGCCACCTGTTCGCCGCCCAGGTCATCGCCCTGTTCGGCACCGGACTGACCACAGTGGCCCTCGGCCTCCTCGCCTACGACCTCGCCGGACCCCGCGCCGGCACGGTCCTCGGCACCGCCCTGACGATCAAGATGGTCATGTACGTGGTCATCGCACCGCTGGCCGCCGCCGTACATCGACCGGCTCCCCAGACGAGCCCTGCTCGTCGCGCTCGACGTGATCCGCGGCTCGGTCGTCCTCCTGCTGCCGCTGGTCAGTGAGATCTGGCAGGTCTACGTCCTGATCGGGCTGCTCCAGGCCGGCTCCGCGGCGTGCACCCCGACCTTTCAGGCCGTCATCCCCGACATCGTCACCGACGACTCCGCCTACACGCGGGCGCTGTCCGCCTCCCAGGTCGCCTCCACCATGGAGAGCCTGCTCAGCCCGGTGCTGGCCGGCGTCGCGCTGGCGTTCCTGAGCTTCGACCGGCTGTTCCTCGGCACCTCCGTCGGGTTCCTGCTCTCCGCGCTGCTCGTCCTGTCGACCCGTGTCCCGAATGCTCGCCCGAGCGGTCACACCAAGGCCCGGGACAAGGCGGCGGCAGGCATCAGGACCTTCCTCACCACCCCGCGGCTGCGCGGCATCATGGCGCTGAACCTGACGGTCGCCGCCGCCGGCTCGATCGTCGTGGTGAACACCGTCAACTACGTCCGTGACGAACTCGGCGGCTCGCAGTCGGACGTCGCCTGGATGCTCGCCGCCTCCGGCACCGGAACGCTGCTGGCCGCGCTCCTGCTCCCGCGCGTCCTCGACCGGATCGCCGCCCGCACCGTCATGATCACCGGCGCCGCCGTCCTGGCGGCCGCGACCGCCGCCGCAGCGACCGTCATCGCGGCCGGCCTCGTGGGCTGGACCGGCACCGCGGTCATCTGGACCGCGACCGGGGTCGGCATGGCGCTGATCATCACCCCGACCGGCAAGGTCCTGCGCGCCTCCGTCGGACGCAACGCGATCCCCGAGGTGTTCGCGGCCCAGTTCTCGCTGTCGCACCTGGCCTGGCTGATCACCTACCCGATCGCAGGCCGGCTCGGCACGATCGCCGGCTTCCCGCTCACCTGGACCGTCCTGGCGGCCCTCGCCGCAGCAGGAGCCGCCGGCGCCCTCGCCCTGTGGCCGCGCCACGACGCGCAGGAGACCACGAGCACACCGGTGGCAGTCGCCCGGAACACGCCGAAGAACCTGGTCAAGGCCGCGTGACGAGCGGCCGCACACCGACGAGAGGGGCCCGGACCGCCGCCGCGGTCCGGGTCCGTTCGACGGCAGGGCGTCAGATCAGGCCCTGGGCCAGCATCGCGTCGGCGACCAGTTCGAAGCCGGCGATGTTCGCGCCGACCACGTAGTTGCCGGGGCTGCCGTACTTCTCCGCCGTGGTGAAGCAGGAGTCGTGGATGTGCTTCATGATCTCGCCGAGTCGGTTCTCGGTGTGCTCGAAGGTCCACGAGTCGCGGGAGGCGTTCTGCTGCATCTCCAGCGCGGAGGTGGCGACACCGCCCGCGTTGGCGGCCTTGCCGGGCGCGAAGGCCACGCCGGCCTCCTGGAAGACCCGCACCGCCTCCGGGGTGGTGGGCATGTTGGCGCCCTCGGCGACGGCCTTCACGCCGCCGCGGACCAGCGCCAGCGCGTCCGCCTCGTGCAGCTCGTTCTGGGTGGCGCAGGGCAGCGCCACGTCGCACGGGACGCTCCAGACGCCGGCGCCCGCCACGTACTTGACGTGCGGGCCGCGCGCCTCGGCGTAGTCGGAGACCCGGCCGCGGCGGGTCTCCTTGATCTCCTTGAGCAGGGCCAGGTCGATGCCCTTCTCGTCGACCACGTAGCCGGTCGAGTCGGAGCAGGTGAGCACCGTCGCGCCCAGCTGCTGGGCCTTCTCGATCGCGTAGATCGCCACGTTGCCGGAGCCGGAGACCACCACGCGCTGCCCGTCCAGGCTCTCGCCGCGGGTGCGCAGCATCTCCTCGGTGAACATCACGCAGCCGTAGCCGGTGGCCTCGGTGCGGGCCTGCGCGCCGCCCCAGCCCAGGCCCTTTCCGGTGAGGACACCGGACTCGTAGCGGTTGGTGATGCGCTTGTACTGGCCGAACAGGTAGCCGATCTCGCGGCCACCGACACCGATGTCACCGGCCGGGACGTCGGTGTACGCGCCGAGGTGGCGGTGCAGCTCGGTCATGAACGACTGGCAGAAACGCATGATCTCGGCGTCCGAACGGCCCTTGGGGTCGAAGTCGGAGCCGCCCTTGCCGCCGCCGATCGGCATGCCGGTGAGGGCGTTCTTGAAGATCTGCTCGAAGCCGAGGAACTTGACGATTCCGAGGTTGACGGAGGGGTGGAACCGCAGTCCGCCCTTGTACGGGCCAAGGGCGCTGGAGAACTCCACCCGGAAACCCCGGTTGACGTGGATGTCGCCCTTGTCGTCGGACCACGGCACGCGGAAGATCAGCTGCCGCTCGGGCTCGCAGACCCGCTCGATGATCCGTGCGTCGACGAGTTCGGGACGCTGCAGCAGGACCGGGCCGAGCGTTTCGAGGACCTCACGGACCGCCTGGTGGAACTCGTTCTCGCCCTGGTTCCGCCGCAGGACTTCCTGGTACAGCGGCTCGATCAGGCGGGCGCCGGCGTCGGTGGACGCGGCGGAGCTGTGGGTGGCCGGCATCAAGGCACAACCTTCCGTGAATCGGATGGTGCACGAGGGCGCCCCGTCCCGGGGATCGCCCTTGGTCCTCCTCGCCGTTGAGGATCGCCGCCGGCACGCCTGACACGCGCCGTGCGACGGGGTGGGACCTGTGGTCCACACCATTGTCCCAGTGCTGACCAGTATTCATCGACAGCGTGTCCAGCATGTGAACACCCGATCAGGTGATTTCGGCCGCTCGGCGGGCTCCGAGGGCCAAACTCAACGAATCGTGTGGGTTCGGTGACGGCCCGGTGCGCGGATTCGGCGCAGCAGGACGCGAACGTGTCGGTCGGCGAGGCGTGACGGAGACAGCGCCGCCCCAACCGGGCAGCACGGGGCGGTCGTCCAGGGCTCCGAGGTTGCAGTCGAAGCAGCCGCCGGGCCGTTCACCGATCAGCTCCCCGCCGATGCCGCGGCCCGCCGAGTTCCCTCCCCCTTCGTGAGTTCGGGGCAGGGGACCCGGCGGGCCGGGGGCGATGCGGCGTCACATGCGGGGCTGGATCCACCAGGCGGTGGTGGCCGGGGGGAGGATGCCGGGCGGGCAGGGGGTGGAGGAGAGGAGGGGAGTGCCGGTGACGGGGGCGGGGGC
>NZ_BMRI01000023.1:0-14349 GCF_014648555.1 Kitasatospora griseola | reverse complement strand
GGGGGTGGTGCCGAAGTTGGTGGCGACCAGGAGGCCGTCGCCGCGGGTGAAGGCGAGGACGTTGGGCGGGGTCTCCAGCCAGCGGAGGGTGCCTTCGCCGAGTTGGGGGAGCAGGCGCCGCAGGTGGAGGGCCTCGCGGTACAGGTGGTAGGGGGAGGCGTGGTCGGTGAGGGCGCGCTCCGCGGTGTGGTCGGCGAAGGACGGGGGCTGCGGCAGCCAGCTGGGGGCGGAGCCGTCGGGGCTGAAGCCGAACGGGGCCTCGGCGCCGGACCAGGGCAGCGGGACGCGGCAGCCGTCGCGGATGCCCTTGCGGCTGCCGGTGCGGAAGAAGATCGGGTCGGTGATGACGTCGTCGGGCAGGTCGTCGACCTCCGGCAGGCCGAGCTCCTCGCCCTGGTACAGGTAGGCCGCGCCGGGCAACGCCAGCATCAACAGCGCTGCGGCGCGCGCCCGTTCGGGGCTGCCGAAGCGGGTCGTGGTGCGGACCTGGTCGTGGTTGTTGAGCACCCAGGTGACGGTGGACCCGGTGGCGGTGATGTCGCGCACGGCCGCGTCGATCACCTGGTGGAAGTGCTCGCTGTCCCACGGTGCGTGCAGCAGGTGGAAGAAGAACGCCTGGTGGAGTTCGTCGGCCCGGACGTACTTGGCCTGCTCGGCCGGCGTCGGCACGGACGCCTCGCCGACCAGCAGCCGCTGCCGGCCGTCGAGTTGGGTGTACTCCTCGCAGATCGCCCGCCAGGCCCGCCAGATGTCGTGCACCTCGGGCTGGTTCCAGGCCAGTGGGTTGACCGAGTCGCGGGTGCGTTCGTCGGCCTCCGGGTCGGGGGAGTCGGGGAGTTCGGGGTGCTTGAAGAGGCCGGCGGCGACGTCGATGCGGAAGCCGTCCACGCCGCGGTCGAGCCAGAACCGCAGGACCTTCTCGAACTCGGCGGGGACTTCGGGGTTGCGCCAGTTCAGGTCGGGCTGCTCGGGGGTGAACATGTGCAGGTACCACTGGCCGGCGGTGCCGTCCGGTTCGGTGATCCGGCTCCACGCGGGGCCGCCGAACATCGCCCGCCAGTTGTTGGGCGGGAGTTCGCCGTCGGTGCCGCGGCCGTCCGCGAAGTGGAAGCGGGCCCGCTCGGTGCTGCCGGGGGCGGCGAGCAACGCGTCCTGGAACCACGGGTGTTCGGTGGAGCAGTGGTTGGGCACGGTGTCCAGCACCAGGCGCAGGCCGAGCTTGCGGCAGTCCTCGACCAGCAGGTCGAAGTCCTCCAGAGTGCCGAACATCGGGTCGACGCCCTTGTAGTCCGCCACGTCGTAGCCGTGGTCGTGCTGCGGCGACGGGTAGAACGGGTTCAACCAGACCCCGTCCACGCCGAGGCGCTTGAGGTACGGCAGCCGGGCCCGCACCCCCGGCAGGTCGCCGATGCCGTCGCCGTTGGAGTCCTGGAAGCTGCGCACGTACACCTGGTAGATCACCGCGTCGCGCCACCACAGGGCGTCGGGCGCGCCCGACGCCGGTTGCTCGGCCGGGAGTTCGCGCTCCGCGGGGGCGGCGGCGGACGGGCCGGGGACCTGGGCGGGGCGTGGCGGGTCGCCGGGGACGACGGACGTGATCATGCGTCACCTTCACGGGAGCGCGCGAGGGAGGTCGCGCTGGCAGGTGTGGGAACCGGCTGACAGGCCGTCAGTTCCTCAGGAATACCTGCATGTTAGGTATAGGCAAAAGTGTGTGTCCAGGAGACTGCCGGGACGGTTGTCACTTCCTGCGCCTCAGGGTGCCACCATCTGGACCGATCCCGCTGGGGTTTCGGACGAATAACCGGGCGCGCATCGGGGTAGGGCACGCCCAGGAGCGCCGCCGGGCGCACAGCCGATCCGGTTCGACCGCCCGGCGCACCCCCCGAAGTTCAAGGAGGCACCCGCGTGCGGCTACCCCTGCTCGCACTGCTCGCCATGGGCCCCGCGCACGGCTACCAGCTCCGCCGGGCCCTGGAGAGCACCTTCGGCCCGGCCTGCCCGCGCACCAACGACGGGCAGGTCTACATCACCCTGGGCCGGTTGGAGAAGTCCGGTCTGATCGAGGGTCGGGCCGTCGCCCAGGACGGCCGCCCCGCCAAGCGGGTGTTCGCGCTCACCGACGCCGGGCGGCGCGAGCTCGTCGACTGGTTCGCCCGGCCGTCCGAAGGCGCCAAGGTCCGCGAGGAGTTCTTCCTGAAGCTCGTGCTCGCCCCGCAGACCCGGCTCGCCGACCGGCGCACCCTGATCGACCTTCAGCGCTCGCACTGCCTGGCCACCCTACGGGGCCTGCGCGCCAGCGCCGACCAGAGCCGCGAACACGATCTGTCCCGGCTGCTGATCGAGGGCGCGGTGCTGCAACTGAAGGCCGAACTCGACTGGTTGGAGCGCTGCCGGCAGGAGTTCACGTAGCGGCGCCCGCGAGCCCGGCGGCCATGCCGGCCAGCATCCAGTCCAGGGCGCGGTGGAAGTGCCGTTCGCGCAGCAGCTGTTCGGAGTCCACGGGCCGGTCCGTCAGCACGCCGGACTCGGCGATCGACGGAACCTGCAGCACCGCCTCGGTGATCTCCGCGATCAGCCCCTCCTCGGTGGTGCCGGCCGCTTTCGCCTTCTCGTCCCAGTTGACCTCGTTGGCGGTGAAGCCGTAGGCGTACTGGAAGATCGCCGACAGGGCCGCCATCGCGTCGTCCTCCGGCAGCGGCGAACTGCGCGCCACCTCCAGGGCCCGGGCGGAGAACCGGACCGAGTTCGGACCGATGTTCAGATAGTCGTTGTACATCCGCACCGCCCACGGGTGCGCCAGCATCGCCGCCCGCCAGGTGACCGCCAGCGCCCGCAGGCCGTCCTGCCAGTCCAGGCCGTCGCTGGACCGCGGGAGTTCCATCTCGCCCGACACCACGTCCAGCGCCAGCTCCAGCAGGTCGTCCTTGTCGGCGACGTACCAGTACAGCGACATCGGCGTGACGTCGAGCCGGGTCGCCAGCGCGCGCATCGAGAACTTCGCCTCGCCCTGCTCGTCCAGCAGCCGCACCGCCGCCGCCACGATCACCTCGCGGTCCAGCCCGCCCGCACCGCCGCCGGCGCCCGTCGCGCGAGGGGCCCGGCGGCCCCGGGACGGCGGCGGGGTGAGCCAGACGCTCTTCTTGACCTGTGAGGCGCGCTTGACGGCCACGCTGCTCCTTCGCGTTCCGGGGGACGGGGCCCGATGGTGGCTCCACGGTACGCGCCCGGGCCCGCGCGAGGTGCGCGGGCCCGGGGCCGGTCGGTGCTACGAAGCCGCAGGTGAGGGTGCCGGCTCGGGGGCCTGGGCGGGGGTGGCGGGCTGCTGCGCGCGGTGCAGCAGCGCCGCCGAGACCAGGCCGCCGAGCAGGACGGCGGCCGCGCCGATCAGCTGACTGGACGTCAACCCGTCGGCGAACGCCGTCCGGACCGCCGCGGCGACGCCCGCGTCGGGCGCGGCGGCCAGCGCCTCCGGCAGCGACTTCGCGGCCGAAGCGGGCACGCCGTCGGGCAGGCCAGCCGCGAAGCGCGAGCCGAGCACCGCGCCCAGCACGGCCACGCCGAGGCCGCCGCCGAACTCGGTGGCGGTGCCCTGCACGCCCGCGCCCGCGCCCGCCCGCTCCGGCGGGATCGCCCCCATCAGGGCCGAGGCCATCGCCGGGTTGGCCACCGCGATGCCGGCGCCCATCAGCAGCAGGCCCACCAGCAGGCCGCCGTAACCGTGCGCGGAGCCCGTCAGCGCGATCAGGGCGAGGCCGCCGGACAGCAGCGCCATGCCGCCGGCGACCGCCCCCGCGAAGCCGAGCTTCGGCAGCAGCCGGGCGCCGACGCCCGTCAGGTTGAGCACCACGATCATCAGCGCCAGCGGGGTCATCCGCAGGCCGGCCTCCAACGGGCGGTAGCCGAGCACGAGTTGCAGGTACTGGGTGAGCAGGAACAGCGAGCCCGCCATGCCGAAGGCGACCAGGACGCCGCCCGCGGCCGCGCCGTTGAACTGGCGGTTGCGGAAGAAGCCCATGTCCAGCATCGGCGTCGGGGTGTGCAGTTCCCAGGCCGCGAAACCGGCCAGCGCGGCCAGGCCGACCGCCGCGGACAGCAGCACCTTGCCCGAGCCCCAGCCGTCCGCCGGGCCGGAGATGATCGCGAACACCACGCCGACCATGCCGACGGTGGACAGCACCGCGCCCGGGATGTCGGGCCGGCGGCCGGCCGGGTCGCGGCTCTCCGGCAACAGGCGGACCACCGCGACCAGGCCGATCAGCGCCACCGGAATGTTGATCAGGAAGATCGAGCCCCACCAGTAGTGCGCCAGCAGCACGCCGCCGAGCAGCGGGCCGCCGGCGAAGCCCAGCGAGCTGACGGCACCCCAGACGCCGATCGCCTTGGGCACCTCCGCCCCCTGGAAGACCTGCATCACCACGGCGAGCGTGGTGGTCATCAGCAGGGCGCCGCCGATGCCCATGCCGGCCCGGGCGGCGATCAGCTGACCGGTGGACTGGGCGAAGGCGGCCGCGGCGGAACCGGCGCCGAACAGGGCCAGCCCGGCCAGCAGGGCGCGCTTGCGCCCGTACCGGTCGGCGAGGCTGCCGGCCGTCAGCAGCAGGCCGGACTGCACCAGCGAGTAGGCGTTGATCATCCACTGGATGTCGGCCGTGCGCGCGCCCAACTCCTCGGTCAGCGACGGGATCGCGACGTTCAGCACGGTGTTGTCGAGCAGCACCACCAGGGTGGCCAGGCACACCACCGCCAGGATCACCCACCGACGCGGGTGCGGAGCGGTGGCAGGGACGGACGTTGGTGACAAGAGGACCCCCGGAAGCAGGCGCGGACGAAGACGCCCGGTGGTGCCCGGGCATGCGTTGTACACCGTAGAGGAACTCTTCTACGGTGTACAACGCATATTCGCGACGGTGCTCAGAAGGGTTGACGGCTAACGCTGTGCGCCTCGGCTTCGGAGGGTCGATTCAACGGAAGGGGCGGACGTGCCGGGCGAGTTGACGCGTCCCCACCGGCCCGCGGCCGTGCTCGCCCTCGGCCGGCTCACCGCCGTCGCGATCAGTTGGTGTGCCAGCGCTGGTCGGCGGCGTCGTTGCAGTACCACTGGATGATCGGGGTGCGGAGCGCGGCGCTGCCGCCCTGAACGCTGACGCACAGGCCTGAGTTCACGTTCTTGAACCGCAGGTTCGTGCCGTCGGTCATGTAGTTGTCGATGTAGAAGGTCTGGTTCGCGCCGCCGTGGCACCCCCACTGGCCGAGCTGGGCGCCCGCCGTGGTGGTCCAGCCCGGGGCCTCCAGGCACAGGCCCCACTTGTTGACGATCTCGTAGGCGCCGCCGCCGGTGTTCTCGAACGTCCACTGCTGGTCGTTGTTGCCGTTGCAGTCCCACTGGAACACCGGGGTGCCGTTGCCGTTGCCGCCGCCGTCCACCGCCAGGCACCTGTTGGTGGCGTTGCTCTTCAGGTTCCCCTGGAAGTCGCCGGCGGCCGAGGCGGAACCGGTCGAGGTCAGCGAGAGCGCGACGGTCAGCGCCCCCGCGACGCCGGCGGCGGTGAACAGACGGCCGAGGCCGGTCCTGCGGGTCATGGATCCTCCCGAGTGGTGCAGTGCGGTGCGATGCCCGGCCAACCTAGGGCCGCCCGCCGTCCGGCCGGGTGCGGAACCGCCCGGTGAGCAGACCCGGACGGTGTCGAACTGCACACCGAGCGCGTTGATCTTCCGCTCGTGGCGCGGATAGCCTGGGAGGCGAATCGACTTCGGATGTCCCTCGGGGGGAGCGGCATGCGCGACACACCCCTGCCGGACGGCCGAACCCTCCAACGCCTGCGCCGGGCCGACGACGTCCTGGACCTCCAGGCCGCCGGCCGCCGCGGCGGCACCGCCGCCGTCCTGCGCCGACTCGCCGCCCGCACCCGCGCCGCCGTGCTGCTGCTCCACCCCACCGGCGCCGACGCCTGTCCGCCGCCGACCCCCGTCGGCGTCGCCGAACGGGCGCTGGCCCGCAGCGCCGTCGGCGAAGCCCGCACCCGCGCCGCCGGCTCCGCCGCCGTCGGCCGCTCCACCCTGACCTGCCTGGTCGTCACCCTGCCCGGCCGGCCCGGCACCCGCCCGCCCGTCCTCGCCGCCGTCGCCCCCAGGCCCGCCCCGCCCGACCTGCCGGTGCTGCTCGCCGACGCCGCCACCGTCCTCAGCCTCACCTGGGAAGCCGAACAGGGCCGCCGCCAGGCCCACCGCGCACGGCTCGCCGACACCGGCGCCCGCGAAGCCGTCCTGCACCTGCTGATGGACGGTCAGGTCGCCGTCGCCCGCCGCCTCGCCCGCACCCTGCACGGCGAACTGCCCGACACCGTACGGATGTACGCCGTCGAAGGGCCCGCCGCCGCCCGCCGGGAAGCCGCCGACCGGTCCGCCACCGGCACCGCCTGGGTCGGCCGTGAACCCGGCGCCGCCGGCCGCACCCTCGTCCTGGAACCCGCCGTCGACACCCGCCCGCTCGCGGCCTGGCTGCACCACCCCGCCGTCGCCGACACCTGCCACGTCGGCATCAGCGACCCCCTGCCGCTGCGCGACACCGCCACCGCGCACCGCCAGGCCCTGCACGCCCTCACCGTCGCCCGTCGGCACCCCGAACGCCGCGCCGCCCACGCCCGGCCCGGCGACCTCGCCCCCGTCCTCGGCCCGGCCGGCGCCGCATGGGCCACCGCCACCCTCGCCCCCCTGCACGCCCACCGCGCCGCCCGGCCCCAGGACCCCGACGGCCCCGCGCTGCTCGCCACCGCCGCCGCCTGGCTCCACCACCCCACCGACGCCGCCGTGCGCCTCGGCATCCACCGCAACACCCTGGCCGCCCGCCTCACCCACCTGCACCGCCTGCTCGGCCTCGACCCGCACCGCCTCGCCGACCGGGCGACCCTCGCCCTCGCTCTGCGAATTCGTTCCGACGGATCGTCAACACCGGTTCCTGGTACCGGGATCGATGCGCTGCTGGGCCGACCTCAGGTCGCCGACTGGGCCCGCGGCCGGCTCCAACCGCTGCACGCCGCCGACGCCCCGCCCGCCCTGGCCCACACCCTCGCCCGCTGGCTGAGCCACGACGCCCGGATCGGCCCCACCGCACAGGAGTTGGCGCTGTCGCCGTCGGCCGTCCGCAAACGCCTCGGCCGGATCGAGAGCCTGCTCGACTGCGCCCTGCTGCGCCCGCCGACCGCCGTCCACGAACTGTGGCTCGCGCACCGCGCTCTGGAACTGCTGCGCTGAGACCTCTCAGCGGCCGTCCGGTTCGAGCGCCGGTCCCAGCCAGGCCGGCATCTGCCGCAGTCGGAGCCGGCTCCGCCCGCCCAGCCCGGGACGGTCGATCATCTCGCGCAGCCAGGACGCCGCCTCCGGGCCGGCGTCGGCGGCCAGCAGGTCGTTCAGCAGCTCCCACTCCTGGTCGCTCGGCAGCCAGAGCACGTCGAGGGCGTGGCGCCAGCACTCAAGTGCGGCCGCGCGCAGGCCGTAGGAGGCCAGGGCCCGGGCGAGAACCCTGATGTGCGTGACGGAGAGATCCGTCCGGCCCTTGATGGCGGCGACCATCGTGGGGACGTGGTCCAGCCCCTCGGCTCGACCAGGGCCCCGAGTGCGCAGGCGACCTGCTCGCCGGTCACGCGTGTCGGGGGGCATTCAGCGCACGTTCACGGGCCGAGGCCGCCGGCTGTGCCGGCCGGGCCCGCTCCTCAGGAGGCAGTACATGAGACTTCGGGCATGTTCGAGTGCGTTGGCGATCGCCGCGCTGGTCGTCGGCCTGACCGCCGCCGCGTCCCCCGACCAGGTCCTCCGCGCGCGGCCGTTCCTGGACCGGCTGCACACCGTGACACCCGTCGCGTCCACCGTGCCGGAGAACGGCGACGTGAACCCGTACGGCACGTTCACGATCGAGGACAGTATCGGGAACCTGCACCGGGGCGACGTCCTGGTCAGCAACTTCAACAACTCCGCCAACCTGCAGGGCATCGGGACCACCCTGGTGCAGATCGACCCGGACGGCACCAGGACGACGTTCGCCACCATCGACCCCGCTCACCTGCCCGGCTCCTGCCCCGGAGGCGTCGGCCTCACCACGGCGCTGACGGTGCTGCCCGGCGGCTGGGTGGTGGTCGGCAGCCTGCCCACCGCCGACGGCAGCGCCGCCACCGCGCAGGCCGGCTGCCTGCTGGTGCTCGACCGGTTCGGCACGGTCCGCGAGACGATCGCCGGGGACGGCATCAACGGGCCGTGGGACATGACCGCCGTCAGCCGCGGCGGGCACAGCGAACTGTTCGTCACCAACGTGCTCAACGGCACCGTCGCCGCGAACGGCGCGGAGGTCGACCGGGGCACCGTCCTGCGAATCACCTTGGAGGACCGGGGCGACCAGCCGCCGCAGCGGGTCGCCACCACCGAGATCGGCTCCGGCTTCGCCGAGCGGACCGACCCTGCCGCACTGGTGATCGGCCCGACCGGCGTCGGCCTCGGCCGCGACGACACGCTCTACGTCGCCGACCCGGCCGGCAACCGGATCACCGCCATCCCGCGCGCGCTCACCCGCACCGACAGCGCCGGCACCGGCCGGGTCGTCACCTCCGGCGGCAGCCTCAACGGCCCGCTGGGACTGGCCGTCACATCCAGGGGTGACCTGCTGACGGTCAACAGCCAGGACGGCTTCATCGTCGAGACCACCCCCGGCGGGCGGCAGGTCGCGGCGAAGCAGATCAACAACGAGGGCTCACCGGCCGGCGCGGGCGCGCTCTTCGGACTCGCCCTGGACCTCGACCACGACGCGGTCTACTTCGTCAACGACGCCGACAACGCGCTCGACCTGCTGCACTGAGCAGACGGCGGCCACCGGCTTCCCCGGCGCGCGGCCCTTTAACGTGTTCCGCGGTCGCGCGCTGCTTCGGGCCTATCAGGGAACTGTCGTGGCGTGGACGGGCGTTGAGCCCGACATGGTGGCAGTGGTGGCGGTGATGGGCAGCCTGGTGTTCCCGGCGGCGCTGGTGCTGCTGGGCTTCGCGGCCTCGGCGGCGCGGCGGGCGACGGCGCGATGGGCCGGGCGGACGGAGACCGGATGCGGGGTCGGGGCGCAGGCGGGGGAGGAGCTGCACGCGCTGCTGTACGCAGGCAAGCGGGTGCAGCTGGAGCAGCGGCGAATAGAGCTGGTGCTGCGCGACGACGAGCACGACGGCGCGCCCCCGCGCACCGGGATCGACCTCGCAGCGGGCACGGCGCGGATCCGGCGCCCCGGGACCTGACGGACGGCCCGGCGGTCCCCACGCCTCGGCGACGGCTGTCCGGGCGGCGGTCGCCGAGGCGTGGGGACCCGCAGGTGCAGGCGGCGCGGGCGCAGCACCGCGGCCGGCGGGACGGGGCGCAGGTCGGTGTCCGGCTCCGGGACGAGCCGGTGGCGGGAGAGCACGGCCAGGGCCAGCACGCACTCAGCGTTGTTGGCGGCGGGAGCGGTCGGAGCGGCCGGAGCGGCCGGAGCCGAGCAGCGTGGACAGGCCGCGGCGCTCCGGTGCGAACGGGACGCCGGAGGCGAGACCGCGCCACCCGACCACCAGGGCCTCGCCCAGGAAGCCGACGCCGATGGACAGTTGGGTCGGGCGGGCATCGGCGGGCAGCCCGGCGTGTTCGGCGAGGAACGAGAACGCGACCATCAACCCCAGCGAGAGCGCGGCCACCAGGAACGTCCACCCGGTGTACCGCTGCCAGAGCACGCCCCCGCGCGGCTCGACCCGGACGGTGGCACCGCGCAGGGCACCCGTCGCGACACCGAGAGCGGCGCCCGCCGCGATCCAGACGTAGTCGCCCGGGCCCAGGTCGTGGTGCAGGTCGTGACGCTGCCAGAGTGCCCATGCGCCGAGCGCCGTGAGGACCACCGGAGGCCCGAACAGGTCCCGGACGTTGAGCGGTTCGCCGCGCAGCCGCCGCACCACCACCGCGACGATCACCGCTGCGACCAGGGCTGCGCCCATCCATCCGTGCATTGTGCTGCTCCCCCTGAGGTTTTTGGCTCGACTGTGCCAAAAAAGAATTTAGCCCGCCCGTGCTATAACGGCAACATGCCGAAGATCGTGGATCCTGTGGAACGTCGCCAGGCCGTCGCCGACGCGGTCCTGCGCGTTGCGGCCAGGGAAGGGCTCGAACACGCCTCATTGCGCAACGTCGCCGACGAGGCCGGGCTGGCGATCGGCTCGGTGCGGCACTACTTCGCCGGCAGCTCCGAGCTGATGATCTTTGCGATGGGGGAGCTGGCCCGCCGCATCGAAGCCCGGATCCACACCCACGCGGCCGCGCTGCTCGACCCTGCCGCGACCGGCGACCGGCGCGAACGAACGCTGCAACTCCTCGCCGAGACGCTTCCGTTGGACGCCGAACGCCGCGAGGAGGCCGGTGTCTGGCTGTCCTTCGTCACCGCCGCCCGCACTCGCCCCGAACTGCGCGGCCGCCTCGCGAAGATGCAGGCCGGCCTTGATGAACTCGTCCACCGCGTCCTGCTGGAGACCGACCGGGCCGGCGCCCTCACCCCCGGCCTCGACCTCACCGTCGAAACCCGCCGCCTCTCCGCCCTCCTCGACGGCCTCACCCTCCAGGCCGTCCAACACCCGCTCCTGGTTGGTCCGGACGAGCTGTGTGCGGTGCTGCGGCACCATCTCGACAGCTTGGCGGTGGCGCGAGACTGACCGCGGTGGGGCGGGCGACGACAAGTAAAAGCGGCGGCTGGCGGAGGTCTGCTTGGGCGGGCTTTGCGTGCGGTGCCATGTCGACGGCTTGACTGTGCTCCGGCATTGACCCGTGGCGGGAGCCAGCGGGCGTGGTGCGGTGGGTGGGGATGGGTTTGGTGGGTGTCGGCGGTCGGCCTGGCGAGTTTTGTGCCGTGCTGCGCCGGCACCTTGATGGCTTGGCTGCGCAGTGGTCTTGACCCGTGGCGGGGAGCTGACTGGCGCGGTGGGGATGGGCGTGATGAGTGTCCGGATGGCGGACGCCAGCCCGGGCGGTGTGTCGTGCTGCGTCGCTCCCTCGACAGCCTGACTGTGCCGCGCCCCTGATCGAAATGGCGTGCTGGGGAGGGTCAGAGTCCGGCGGCGCGGTGGGAGAGGACGGGTTCGGCGAGGAGGCGGGCGGCTGGGCAGAGAGTTTGACCGTGGCGGGTGAAGAGGGCGTCGCGGGAGTCGAAGTGGCCGAGGTCGGCGCGGATGTGGGCGGACAGGTCGCAGGGGCCGGCAGTGGTGGGGCAGGTGGAGCGGGTGGCGTCCCAGTCGATCGCCGTGCGGGAGAGTGCCTCGAAGAGGGTCTCCGGGCCGGAGTTGGTGAAGGGCGTGCCCGTGCCGGCGGTCGGAGTGTCGGCGAACAGGTCGGAGATGGGCAGCCAGGGGTCGTCCGGAGTGTGTCCGGGGAGGTGGAACTCCGGCCAGGCGAGCACCACTTGGGCCGGGACCAAGGCATGCAGGCGGGGGAAGCGCGGGTACCAGAAGGCGCCGTCCACGACCAGGCCGCGCACCCGGGTCGGGATGCCCCAACTGCGGGCCACCGCCTCCAACGCGGCCATGCGCTGACTGCACGAGCCCCGGCCGGTGCGCAGCACCTCCGAGACCGGTCGGGCCTCGTCGATCGAGTACACCGGGCGGACCTCGGTGGCGATCCAGTGGTGCGCCCGGCGCAGCGCCTCGACCGTTGTGGCGGTGGACGGCGGTGCTCCGAGGGCGTCGACGGCGGCGCGCACCCGGGGGTGGGTCAGATCGAGGATCCGAGTCGGCGCGGTGCTCCCGGAGGCCGTCGCGGGGACGGCCACGCTCCGGCGCCCGTGCCCGCGCGGCATCAGCAGTGTGCTCGTCATGGCTGTCTCCGTCCGTCCCGCCCGATATCAGGGACAGCCTGCCAGGGAATTTGAACACGTTCAAGGCTGGATGGTCGAGCGCCTGCCCAGGACTTGACACCCCGTCGGCCCGCCCGGCGCGGCGCTGCGCCCGAACCCGCCGCCACCGGCCTACCCTGAACAGCACGGAAGGACGTGGCGAACGTGGCACACCGGATCGACGGCAGCGCGGGGGACGTCCTCACCGCACGCCTGCGCGAGCAGACCGCACGGCTCGTCGCCCTCGAAGCCGACGTCCGCGCCGACCGTCCCGACGCCGTCCACCAGATGCGCGTCGCCGCCCGCCGACTGCGCAGCGCCCTGCGCACCCACCGCCGCCACCTGGCAGGCGACCACACGGGGCTGGAGGACGAGCTGCGCCGGCTCGGCCGGAGTCTCGGCCGCGCCCGCGACGTCGAAGTGCTCGGCGAACGCCTGCTCACCCAGGCTCGCCAGCTCCCCGACGGCGGCGACCGCGAACGCGTCCTCGCCGAACTCGCCACGTGGAACAGCCGGGAGACCCGCGAGGCCCGCACCGCCGCCCTGGCCGCACTCGACAGCCAACGCTTCCGCGACCTGCTGACCGCCCTCACCGCGCTCGCCGAGAACCCTCCGCTCAGTGCCCGCGCGACCAAGCCCGCCGGCCCGGAATTCACCCGCCTCCTGCGCCACGAACACCGCCGCACCGCCGAACGCCTCGCCGCCGCCGAGCACACCCCCGAGGGCCCGGCCCGCGAACACGCCCTGCACGACGCCCGCAAAGCCGCGAAACGCGCCCGCTACGCCGGCGAGACCGCCGGCCGTCCCGCCCGCGGCTTCACCCGCCGGATGCGCGCCCTGCAGGACGTCCTCGGACGGCACCAGGACGCGATCGTCGCCCGCGAGGCCGTCCGCGGACTGTCGGACGGCGGGTTCGGGTACGGCGTGCTGTTCGGGCGGCAGGTGGGAGAGGCGGCGTTCGCACGGGAGTTGCTGCCCGGCGCGTGGGAGCGGGCGGCGCGCCGTCCGAAGCGGATTCGCTGACTCGTCGTCAGGGCCTGAGGTGGCGGAGGGTGAACTCGGGTAGGGCGTAGGGGCCGGCCTGCGGGGAGCCCGGGGCGGCAGGGTGTTCGGCGCCGGGGACGGTCGCGGCGTAGGCCTCGGCGTTGTCCACGGGGAGGTAGTCGATCACCGCCGGGTCGGGAAGCTGCCAGAAACGGCGGGAGTTGGCGGAGACGGCGTACGCCGTGGCGAAACGGACGGTGGGCGGGGCGGCCAGGGAAGCGAGCAGGAACCCGATCGCGTCGCGCGGGCTGAGCCAGGTCGCCAGATAGCGGGGCTCGGTCGGGGCCGGCTCGAAGCTGCCGATGCGCAGGCAGATGACCGACAGCCCGAACTTGTCGGCGTAGAGCCGCCCGAGAGCCTCGACAGCGGCCTTGCTCACGCCGTACAGACCGTCGGGCCGCACCGGATCCTGCGGGTCGGTGAGGTGCTCGACCGGATGGAAGCCCGTCACCCGGTTGCTGCTGGCCAGCACCACCCGGTCGATGCCGCCGCGCCGCGCCGCCTCCAGCACGTTGTGGGTCCCGAGCACGTTCACGTCGAGCAGCTCCGGAAGCGGCGCCTCGTCCGGCACCCCGCCCAGGTGGAGCACCCGATCGGCCCCCGCGAGAGCCGACTCCACGGCAGCCGCGTCACGCAGGTCGACGACGCGCGCCTCCTCGTTGGCGGCCTCCGGGCGCAGCGGCACCCGGTCGACCAGGATCAGCCGAGACGCTTCGTCCCGAAGCGCCTTGCGCACCACGGATCCGATGTTCCCCGCCGCACCCGTCAGCGCCACCGTGCCCAGCTGCATCATGCCTCCCCGGAGTAGCTCGCCCTCCGCATTCTGGTCACGGGGCTCCGACCGATCAAGTGGCGAGCGCCTCTGTCGTCGCGCCCACCCGCCTACGGCCCGTACGGTTGCTTGATCATGTTCCACGGGCGTGGTTCAGTGCACGGCAATACGTCGACGGGGGGCGGGCGATGGTGCGCGGTTGGGGGCGGGCGGCCGGGTGGGCGGCTGTGGTGGGCAGTGTGGGGGCGGCCGGGCACGGGGTGGCGGTGGCGTTGGTGCCGTCGTGGCAGCGGGCCGGGGATGTCGAGCGGGTGCTGCCTGTGCTGGTTGCCGTGGTGTGCGCGGTGGGCTGGCTGGTGGCGGCGGTGGTCGATCGGCGGCGTGCCGAGGTGCGCAAGGAGGTGCGGCGTCCGTCCTGGCTGTTGGCCGGGTTGGTCGGTGTGGGCATGGTGCTCGCTTCCGTCGCGGCGCTGGCGCAGGCGAATGGGCCGGACGAGGCCGAGGGGCGGCAGTTGCGGCGGATCGTGCAGGCCGACGGGGTGGAGCGGAAGCTGGCGATCGTCGCGGTGCGTTCCGGGTCGGAGGCGCTAGGTCGCGTATTTGGTCGTGATCAAGCGGCAGCTTTGGTGAGGTCCTTGATCCAGATCATCGCGCCGCGAAGGTG
>NZ_BMRI01000022.1:113832-125613 GCF_014648555.1 Kitasatospora griseola | reverse complement strand
CGCGGGTCGATGTGGTGCAGCCGGTGCTGTGGGCGGTGATGGTGTCGCTGGCGGAGGTGTGGCGGTCGTTCGGTGTGACGGTCGATGCCGTGGTGGGCCACTCGCAGGGCGAGGTCGCCGCGGCGTGTGTGGCGGGCGGCTTGAGCCTGGAGGACGGGGCGCGGGTGGTCGCACTGCGTTCCCGCGCGGTGGGTTCACTGGCGGGCCGTGGCGGTATGGCGTCGGTGCCGTTGCCGGTGGATGTGGTGCGGGAGCGCCTGGGTCGACTGTCGGTGGCGGCGGTGAACGGTCCGTCGTCGACGGTGGTGTCGGGTGACGCGGACGCGGTGCAGGAGTTCGTTGACGCGTTGGTCGCGGAGGGTGTGCGGGCGCGTCTGATCGAGGTGGACTACGCGTCGCACTCCGTGCATGTGGAGGAGGTCCGCGAGCGTCTGCTCGCCGACCTGGACGGCATCGTGCCGCTGTCCGGTGCGGTGCCGTTCTATTCGAGCGTCACGGGTGGCCTGCTGGACACGAAGGCCCTGGACGCCGAGTACTGGTACCGGAACCTGCGGGAGACCGTCGAGTTCGAGCAGGCGACCCGCGCGCTCCTCGCGGCCGGGCACCGCGTCTTCATCGAGTCCAGCCCGCACCCGGTGCTGGCGGTGGCGGCGGGGGAGTCGGTCGAGGCCGCGGGCGTGGACGCGGCGGTGCTGGGAACCTTGCGTCGCGGTGAGGGCGGCCCGGTGCAGGTGCTGCGTGCGGTGGGCCGTGGCTGGGAGCGCGGCCTGGGGGTGGACTGGTCCACGGCGTTCCCGGGCGCGCGGCGCGTCGAGCTGCCGACGTACGCCTTCCAGCGCACCCGCTACTGGCTGACGGCCCCCGCCGCCGTCCCGGCCGCCCCCGCCGAGGACCGCTGGGACGACCTGGAACTGCAGGACCCCGCCCGGCTCGCCGAGCTCCTCGGGGTCGGCCGTGCCGCCCTGGACGAAGTCCTGCCCGCGCTGGCGACCTGGCGCACCGTCAGGAGCCGTGAGCGGAAGGCGGATTCCTGGCGTTACCACGTGGCCTGGGCGCCCCTGTCGGTCACGCCGGCGGACGGCCTCCCCGGTCGTTGGCTCGCCCTGCGTCCCGAGGGCGGCGACGCGGCGGCCGTCCTGGACGCCCTCGGCGAGGCCGGGGCCGACCTCCTCCCGTGCGTCGTCACCGATCCCGGCGCGACCCGCGAACAGCTGGCCGCCCTGCTCACGGAGACCGCCGGGGAGCAGCCGATCGCCGGCGTGCTGTCCCTGCTGTCCTGGGAGGAGCGTCCCCACCCCGAACACCCCGACCTGCCCGGTGGTCCGGCGCTGACCCTCGCGTTGGCCCAGGCACTGGAGGACGCGGGCATCCAGGCCCGGCTCTGGACGCTGACGAAGGGAACCGCCGTCCTGGGCGGGGCGGAGCGGCCCGGACACGTCGGTCAGGCCGCCTCCGCCGCCCTGGGCCGGACGCTGGCCCTGGAGCACCCGCAGCGCTCGGGTGGTCTGGTCGACCTGCCCGAGGTGCTGGACGCACGGGCCGCCCGCCGCCTGTGCGCGGTGCTCGCGGGAGCCGCGGCCGACGAGGAACAGGTGGCGGTGCGCTCCACCGGGGTCCACGGACGCCGGCTCCGGCCCGCGCCGGCCGTGCCGCCGAAGGACCGCGCGGGCGGCCCGGACGCCCGGTGGCGAGGCACGGTCCTCGTCACCGGCGGCACCGGCGGCGTCGGCTCGCACACCGCGCGCTGGCTCGCGGGCCAGGGCGCGGAGCGGCTGCTGCTGGTCAGCCGGCGCGGCGCCGACGCCCCCGGTACGGACGAGCTGCGGGCGGAACTGACGGCGCTGGGCGCCGAAGTCGCCTTCGCCGCGTGCGACGTCGCCGACCCGGCCGCCCTGGCGGCGCTGGTCGCCGACATCCCGGCGCGGTACCCGCTGTCCGCCGTGATCCACGCGGCGGGCGTCCTCGACGACGGGGTGCTCGACGCGCTGGACCCCGCGCGGCTCGCCGTGGTGCTGCGCGCCAAGCTGACCGCCGCCCGGAACCTGCACGAGGCCACCGCGGGCCTCGACCTGTCGGCCTTCGTGGTGTTCTCGTCCGTGATGGGCGTCGTGGGCAACGCCGGGCAGGGCAACTACGCGGCCGCCAACGCGGCCGTCGACGCACTCGTCGCCGCTCGCCGGGCCGCCGGGCTGCCCGGCACGTCCGTGGCCTGGGGCGCCTGGGCCGGGCCGGGCATGCTGGCGGACGAAGTCGCCGGCCGGCTGCGGGACTTCGGCCTGCCGGTGATGGAGCCCGAGACGGCCGTCACCGCGATCGGCCGGGCCCTGGAGGCGGACGACACGCTGGTCGTGGTCGCCGACGTCGACTGGAAGCGCTTCACCGCGGGCATCGGCCTGCGCTCCGCCGCCCTGCTCGACGGGATGCCGGACCCGGCCGCCGCGCGGCCCGCCCCGGACACCGCCGCACCCCCGGCGGCCCGGGAGGGCGACGGCGCCGCCGACACCCTGCGGCAGCGGATCGCCGTGCTGCCGCGCCACGAGGACCGGGTCGGGACCCTCACCGAACTGGTGCGCACCCACGCGGCGACGGTCCTGCGCCACCCCGACGTCGACACGGTCCAGCCCGGAAAGGCGTTCTCCGCACTCGGCTTCGACTCCCTGATGGCGGTGGAGCTGCGCAACCGGCTCGCCGCCGCCACCGGGCTGGCCCTGCCCGCCACCGTCCTCTTCGACCACCCCACGCCGTCGGCACTGGCCGGCCGGCTGCTCGCCGAACTGGACCTGGCCGAGGACCTGCCGGACGCGGCGAGCGGCACCGCGGAGTCCGCCGACCCCGCCGGCCCCGTCGGCAACGAGCCGATCGCGATCGTCGGCATGGGCTGCCGCTTCCCCGGCGGGGTCGCCCGGCCCGAGGACTTCTGGCAGCTGCTCGCCGAGGGCACCGACGCCGTCGGGGACTGGCCGTCGAACCGGGGCTGGGACACCGAGGGGCTGTACGACCCGGACCCCGAGCGGCCCGGCACCACGTACACCCGGCAGGGCGGCTTCCTGCACGACGCGGCCGACTTCGACGCGGAGTTCTTCGGCATCTCGCCGCGCGAGGCACTGGCCATGGACCCGCAGCAGCGGCTGCTGCTGGAGACCGCCTGGGAGGCGGTCGAGGCCGCCGGGCAGGATCCGACCGCGCTGAAGGACCGCCAGGTCGGCGTCTACATCGGCACCAACGGCCAGGACTACTCCGCGCTGCTGGAGGGCGCCGAGGGGGTGTCCGAGGGCCATCTGCTGACCGGGAACACGGCCAGTGTGCTGTCGGGGCGGCTGTCCTACGTCCTCGGCCTCCAGGGGCCCTCGCTCACCGTCGACACCGCGTGCTCCTCGTCGCTGGTGGCGCTGCACCTGGCCGTGCAGGCACTGCGGCGCGGCGACTGCGAGCAGGCCCTCGCGGGCGGGGTGACGGTGATGAGCACCCCGCGGCTGTTCGTGCAGTTCAGCCGTCAGCGCGGGCTCGCCGCCGACGGACGGTGCAAGGCGTTCTCGGCGGAGGCGGACGGCACGGGCTGGGGCGAGGGCGCCGGAGTGCTGCTGCTGGAGCGCCACAGCGACGCCCTGCGCCACGGCCACCCGGTCCTCGCGCTGATCAGCGGCACCGCCGTGAACCAGGACGGCGCCAGCAACGGGCTCGCCGCCCCCAACGGCCCCTCCCAGCAGCAGGTCATCCGCGCCGCCCTGGCCGACGCCGCGCTGCGCGCCGACCAGATCGACGCGATCGAGGCCCACGGCACCGGCACGCGGCTCGGCGACCCGATCGAGGCGCAGGCGCTCCAGGCCGTCCACGGACCGGAGCGCCCGGCGGACCGTCCGCTGTGGCTCGGCTCGGTGAAGTCGAACATCGGGCACACCCAGGCGGCGGCCGGGGTGGCCGGAGTGATGAAGATGGTGCTGGCCATCCGCCACGGCGAACTGCCCGGAACCCTGCACGCCGGGACGCCGAACCCGCACGTCGACTGGTCCGACGGCGGCCTCCGCCTGCTCACCGCGCACACCCCGTGGCCGGAGACCGGGAGCCCGCGCCGGGCGGGCGTGTCGTCGTTCGGCATCAGCGGCACCAACGCGCACGTGATCGTCGAGCAGGCGCCCGCGATCGCGGTCGTGCCCGCCCTGGACCGGACCGACACCCCGGCCGTGCCCACCGCGGGAACCGCCGCCGTCCCCGCCGCCGCCACGATGGCCCTCGCCGCGGACACCGCCACCCCCACCGCCCGCCGCACCGGCCCGCCCGTGCCGCTGCTGCTCTCGGCCAGGACACCGGAGGCCCTGCGGGCCCAGGCCGACCGGCTGGTGGGCCGGCTCGACGCCGACCCGGACGTCGAACTGGTGGACGTCGCCTACTCGCTCGCCACCGGACGGGCCCCGCTCGAACACCGGGCCGCCGTCCTGGGACGGGACCGGGCGTCCGTCCGGCGCTCGCTCACCGCACTCGCGCGCGGCACGACGGCGGGCCGACTGCTCACCGGCGGCGCCGTGCGCTCCGGCCGGACCGCGTTCCTCTTCCCGGGACAGGGCAGCCAGCGGGCCGGCGCCGGTGCGGAGCTCTACTACGAGGACCCGGTGTTCGCCGACGCCCTCGACGAGGTGCTGACCGGCCTGGACCCGCACCTCGACCTGAGCCTGCGGGACCTCCTGTTCGCCGAGCCCGGAACCCCCGACGCGGAGCTGCTCGACCGCACCCGGTACACCCAGCCCGCGCTGTTCGCCCTGGAGACGGCGCTGTTCCGGCTGGTGCGCCACTGGGGCGTGCGGCCCGACCTGCTGATGGGGCACTCCGTCGGCGAACTCGCCGCCGCCCACGCGGCGGGCGTGCTGGACCTGCCCGACGCCTGCGCGCTGGTGACGGCCCGGGGCCGGCTGATGGACGAACTGCCCGAGGGCGGGGCGATGGTGGCGGTGGAGGCCGGCGAGGAGGAAGTGCGCCGGGCCCTGGTGGACGAGGACCGGGACGCGGTGGACATCGCCGCCGTCAACGGGCCCGAGTCCGTGGTCCTGTCCGGCGACGAGGACGCCGTACGGCGCCTGGCCGAGACGTTCCGGTCGCGCGGCCGGCGCACCCGGCGCCTGAGCGTGAGCCACGCCTTCCACTCCGCCCGGATGGACGGGATGCTCGACGCCTTCCGGGACGTGGCCGAGTCGCTGACCTACCACGCGCCCGGCATCGAGATCGTCTCCAACCTGACCGGGCGCACGGCCACGGCCGCGGAACTCCGCTCCCCCGACCACTGGGTGCGGCACGCCCGGGGCACCGTGCGCTTCCTGGAAGGGGCCCGTCGACTGCGGGCCGAGGGCGCGACGACCTACCTCGAACTCGGACCGGGCGGCGTGCTGTCCGGCATGCTCCACGCCTGCCTCGCCGAACCCGACTCCGACTCCGCGCCCGACGGCCCTGCTCCCGCCCCCGGCGGCCCCGGGGCGGTGCCGCTGCTGCGCAGTGACCGCGGCGAGTCGGACGCGGTCCGCACCGCACTCGCCTCGCTGCACCTGCGCGGCGTGGCGGTGGACTGGTCGGCGGGCTGGAGCGGCGCCGACGTGCGGCGGGTCGACCTGCCCACCTACGCCTTCCAGCACCGGCGCTTCTGGCCGGAAGCCGCGGCGGACCCGGCCCCCGTCGCCTGGCGCGCCCGCCGGGCGACCGCGGCCCCCGCCGGCCTGCACCGCTACCGCATCGCGTGGGAGCCGCTCGCCGAGCCCGCGGAGCCCCGCCTCTCCGGCCGCTGGCTGCTGGTCGTCCCGGACGGACCCGGCGCCGAGGACACCGCGCTCGCCTGCGAACAGGCCCTCGCCGGGCACGGCGCCGACGTGGTGGTGACCCGGGTCGGAGCCGCCGTCGAACGCGCCGAACTGGCCCTGCTGCTGCCGGAGTTCGGCGACCTGGAGGGCGTCCTGTCGCTGCTCGCCCTGGCCGAGGGGCCCCACCCGGGCCTGCCGACGCTGGACGCCGGCCTGACCGGGACCCTGCTGCTGCTCCAGGCCCTGGGCGAGAGCGGCATCGACGCACCCCTGTGGTGCGCCACCCGCGGCGCGGTGGCGGCCGACGGCACCGAGGAGGTCCGCCCCGAGCAGGCCCAGGTGTGGGGCCTGGGCCGGGTGGCGGCCCTGGAGCACCCGCTGCGCTGGGGCGGCCTGGTCGACCTGCCGGAGCTGTTGGACGGGCCCGCGCTGGACGGGCTGTGCGCGGTGCTGGCCGGATCGGACGGCGAGGACCAGGTGGCCGTGCGCACGCGGGCGCCGCTGGGCCGCCGGCTCGTCCCCGCGCCGGAGCTCGCAGCGCCCGCGCCCGCACCGTGGACGCCGCGCGGCACCGTCCTGGTCACCGGCGGCACCGGCGGCCTCGGCGCCCAGGTGGCGCGCTGGCTCGCGGAGCGCGGCGCGGACCACCTGGTCCTGCTCGGCCGGCGGGGCCCCGAGGCCCCGGGGGCCGAAGCGCTGGCCGACGCCCTGGCGGCGCTCGGCGCCCGGAGCACCCTGCTGGCCTGCGACGTCGCCGACCGCACCGCGCTGGAAGGGGTCCTGGAGCGGCTGCACGCCGAGGGCGACACCGTGCGGGCCGTGGTGCACACCGCGGGACTCACCTCGGACACCGCGCTGATGGACTGCACGCCGGAGGAACTGGCCCTGCGGACGGCCGCCAAGATGCGCGGCGCGGCCCACCTCGACGCCCTGTTCGAAGGCCGCCCGCTGGACGCCTTCGTGCTGTTCTCGTCGATCTCGGGCACCTGGGGCAGCGGCGGCCAGGGCGCGTACGCGGCGGCCAACGCCTACCTGGACGGCCTCGCCGCGGCGCGGCGCGGCCGGGGCCTGCCGGCGACCTCGGTGGCCTGGGGCCCCTGGGCCGGCGCGGGCATGGCCGAGGGCGCGGTCGGCGACGGCCTGCGCCGCCACGGGCTGGTGCCGATGGACCCCGCCGCGGCGCTCTCCGCGCTCGGCCTGGCGCTGACCCTGGACGAGGGCGAAGCGGTCGTCGCCGAGCTGGACTGGAGCCGCTTCGCACCCACCTTCGGCTCGGTCCGGGAGAGCGCGCTGCTGCGCGACCTGCCCGCCGCCGCCGAGTTCCGGGCGGCGGACGGCGGCCCCGCGGCCGCGGACACCCCCGCCGAATCCGGACCCGGCACCGGCGGCGACCCGTCCTGGTCGCACCGGCTGCGCCGGCTGTCCGAGCCCGAGGGCCGCAGGCTGCTGACCGAACTGGTCCGGAGCGAGGCGGCCGCCGTACTGGGCCATGAGTCGGCCGTCGGCCTCGCCGCCGACCGCCCGTTCCGCGAGGCGGGCTTCGACTCGCTCACCGCCGTCGAACTCCGCAACCGGCTGGTCGCGGCCACCGCCCTGCCGCTCGCGCTCACCTCCGTCTTCGACCACCCGACGGCGGCCGCCCTCGCCGGGCACCTGTTCGCCGGGCTGGGCGGCACGGAACCGCACGCCGACGACACGACCGGCACCACCGGCACGGCCGGGCCCGCGGCGGCCGACGAACCCCTCGCGATCGTCTCGATGGCCTGCCGCTTCCCGGGCGGCGTCCGCTCGCCCGAGGACCTGTGGCGGCTGGTGGCCGACGGAGTGGACGCGGTCGCCGCGCTGCCCGCCGACCGCGGCTGGCCGCTGGCGGACCTCTACGACCCGGACCCCCTGCACCCGGGCACCTTCTACACCACCGGCGGCGGATTCCTGGACGGAGCGGCCGAGTTCGACGCGGAGTTCTTCGGCATCTCCCCGCGCGAGGCCCTGGCCATGGACCCGCAGCAGCGGCTGCTGCTCGAAACCAGCTGGGAGGCCCTGGAGCGGGCCGGACTCGACCCCGCGTCGGTGCGCGGCAGCGAGGGCGGCGTCTACGTCGGCGTCGCCTCCCAGGGCTACGGCGCCGGCCCGCAGAACCCGTCCGACGAGGTCGAGGGGCACCTGCTCAGCGGCACGGTCACCAGCGTCGCCTCCGGCCGCATCGCCTACACCCTCGGCCTCGGCGGCCCCGCCGTGACCGTGGAGACGGCCTGCTCGTCCTCGCTGGTGGCCCTGCACCTGGCCGGCCAGGCCCTGCGCGCCGGCGACTGCTCGTTCGCCCTGGTCGGCGGCGCCGCGGTGATGGCGAGCCCGGACGTCTTCGTCGAGTTCAGCCGCCAGCAGGGCCTGTCGCCCGACGGCCGCTGCCGCTCCTTCGCCGAAGGGGCGAACGGCACGGGGTGGGGCGAAGGCGTGGGCGTCCTGCTCGTGGAACGCCTCTCCGACGCGCGCCGCCTCGGGCACCCGGTCCTCGCCCTGGTACGGAGCACCGCGGTGAACCAGGACGGCGCCAGCAACGGCCTCACCGCCCCGAGCGGCCCCGCGCAGCAACGGGTGATCCGGGCCGCGCTGGCCACGGCGGGACTCTCCGGCGCCGAGGTCGACCTGGTCGAGGCGCACGGCACCGGCACCGTGCTCGGCGACCCCATCGAGGCGCAGGCCCTGCTGGCCACCTACGGCCAGGACCGGCCCGCCGACCGCCCGCTGTGGCTGGGATCGCTGAAGTCCAACATCGGGCACACCCAGGCCGCCGCCGGCGTCGCCGGGGTCATCAAGACGGTGCTCGCCCTGCGCAACGGCGTGCTCCCCGCCACCCTGCACGCCCAGCAGGCGTCCAGCCGGGTGGACTGGTCGGCCGGCGCGGTCCGGCTGCTCACGGACGCCCGCCCCTGGGAGGCCCCGGACGGGGGCCGGCCGCGCCGGGCCGGCGTCTCCGCGTTCGGCATGAGCGGCACCAACGCCCACGCCGTCCTGGAGGAAGCGCCCGCCGCCGACCACCGCCCGCCGGCCGAGGAGCCCGGGACCACCGTTCCCTGGCTGCTCTCCGCCATGACCCCCGCCGCCCTGCGCCGCCAGGCGCGCCGGCTGGGCGAGCACCTGCGGGCCGACCCCGACGCCGGGGCCGCCGCGACCGCCCGGGCGCTCGCCACCACCCGCCCCGCCCTGCCCTTCCGGGCGGCCGCCACCGGCCGCGACCGCGCCGCGCTGCTCGGCTGGCTGGACGCCCTCGCGGCGGGAGAACCCGCCCCCGACGCCGTGCAGGACCGGGCGCGCGGCGGCCGCACGGTCTTCGTCTTCCCCGGCCAGGGCTCGCAGTGGGCCGGCATGGCCGCGGCGGCGCTCGACGCCTCCGAGGCGTTCGCCTCCGCCGTCGCCGACTGCGAACGGGCGTTCGCCCCGCACACCGACTGGTCCCTGACCGAGGTGCTGCGCGGCGCGCCCGGCGCACCGACGCTCGACCGCGTGGACGTCGTCCAGCCGGTGCTCTTCGCCGTGATGGTCGCGCTGGCCGCGCACTGGCGCGACACCGGGGTCACCCCGGACGCGGTCGTCGGGCACAGCCAGGGCGAGATCGCCGCCGCCTGCGTCGCCGGAGCGCTGTCGCTCGACGACGCGGCCCTCGTGGTGGCGCTGCGCAGCCGGGCGCTGCTGAGGCTGGCGGGCCGCGGCGGCATGGTGTCGGTCGCCGCCTCCGCCGAGCGGACCACCGGCCTGCTGCCCGCCGGCGGACGCGCGTGCGTGGCCGCCGTGAACGGCCCCGAGGCCGTGGTCGTCGCCGGCGAGCCGGAGGAACTGGCCGCCCTGCTCACGGCCTGCGAGCGGGAAGGCGTCCGGGCCAGGGCGATCCCGGTGGACTACGCGGCCCACTCGGCCCAGGTCGCCGAGATCGAGGACGAACTGCGCGAAGCCCTCGCCGGGATCCGCCCCCGCGCCTCGGCCGTCCCGCTCTACTCGACGGTGACCGGCGAACCCGTCGCCGGGGAGTCGCTCGACGCCGCCTACTGGTACCGCAACCTGCGCGAACCGGTCGACTTCGCCGGAGCGACCCGCACCCTGCTGGACGCGGGCCACACCCTGCTCGTCGAGGTCAGCCCGCACCCGGTGCTGCTCGCCGGGATCGAGGCGGTCGCGGCGGAGGCCGGACGGGACGTGACGGCGGTCGGCACGCTGCGGCGCGGCGACGGCGGCCGGGACCGGCTGCTGGCCTCGCTGACCGAGGCGTGGGCGGCCGGCGCCGGTCCGACGGACTGGTCGCTCTGGACGGGGACCCCCAGGCCGGGCGGCCCGGCGCCCGTCCCGCTGCCGACGTACCCCTTCCAGCGCGACCGGTACTGGCTGGCCACCCCGGGCCGGACGGCCGCCGCCACCACGACCGTGCCGACCGAGGAGGCTCCGGCGGCAGCGGTCGACGACGACGAGACCCCCGCCGTCCGGCTGGCCGCCCGGCTGGCCCCGCTGGACCCGCGGGCCCGCCGTCAGGCGGTGCTCGACCTGGTCGTCCGGCACGCGGCCGCGGTCCTCGGCCATCCCGGGACCGGCCCGGTGCGCCCGGAACGCGCCTTCGCCGAGGTCGGCTTCGACTCGATGCTCGCGGTGCGGTTCAGGAACGCGCTGTGCGAGGCGACCGGGCTGGCCGTCCCGCCGACGGCCGTCTTCGACCACCCGACACCCGAGACGCTCGCCGCCTACCTGGACGCGGAGCTGTCCGCCGCGCCCGAACCGCCCTCGCCGCTGCTGGCCGAGCTGGATCGGCTGGCCGCGCTCCTCACGGCCGCCCCACCGGGAGCGGCCGACAGCGACGGGGTCGGCGACCGACTCGACGAACTGCTGCGCGGCTGGCGCCGGCGCACCGGCGACGCACCGCCGCCAGGACCGGCGGACGACACCGCCACAGCGATGGAGACGGCGACAGCGGACGAGCTGTTCGCCCTGATCGACAACGACTTCGGGAACGTCTGAGAGAGAGCTGGCACTGATGTCCGACGACAAGAAGCTGCTCGACTACCTCAGGCGCGCCACTGCGGACCTCGGTGACGCCCGGAGGCAGCTGCGCGAGGCCGAGCAGGCCCGCCACGAACCGATCGCCATCGTCTCGATGGCCTGCCGCTACCCCGGCGGTGCCGACACGCCCGAACAGCTGTGGGAGCTGCTATCCCAGGGCGCCGACGCGATCTCCGCCTGGCCGGTCAACCGCGGCTGGGACCTGGAGGGCCTCTACGACCCGGACCCCGAGCGGCCCGGCACGTCCTACACCCGGCAGGGCGGCTTCCTGCACGACGCGGCCGACTTCGACGCCGAGTTCTTCGGCATCTCGCCGCGCGAGGCACTGGCCACGGACCCCCAGCAGCGGCTGGCCCTGGAGACCGCCTGGGAGACGGTCGAGCGGGCCGCGATCGACCCCCGCACGCTGCGGCGCACCGCAACGGGCGTCTTCCTCGGGGCGATCGGCAACGGCTACGGCGAGGGCTCGCGCCACCTCCCCGAGGTCCAGGGCCTGCTGGACACCGGGACCGCGACCAGCGTGGTCTCCGGCCGGATCGCCTACACCCTGGGCCTGGAAGGGCCCGCGGTGACCGTGGACACGGCCTGCTCGTCCTCGCTGGTGGCGCTGCACCTGGCGATCCGGGCGCTGCGGGCGGGCGACTGCACGCTGGCCCTGGCCGGCGGCGTCGCCGTGATGGCGACCCCCGACCCGTTCGTGGCGTTCAGCCGCCAGCGCGCGCTGTCGGCCGACGGCCGCTGCAAGGCGTTCGGGGCCGACGCGGACGGCACCGGCTGGTCCGAGGGCGCCGGAATCCTGCTGCTGGAGCGACTGTCGGACGCCCGGCGCAACGGGCACCCGGTGCTGGCCGTCGTCCGCGGTTCGGCGACGAACCAGGACGGTGCGAGCAACGGCCTGACGGCGCCCAGCGGCCCGGCGCAGCAGCGGGTGATCCGGGCGGCGCTGGCGGACGCGGGT
>NZ_BMRI01000022.1:93290-113793 GCF_014648555.1 Kitasatospora griseola | reverse complement strand
GAGGTGGACGTGGTGGAGGCGCACGGCACCGGCACCACCCTCGGCGACCCGATCGAGGCGCAGGCCCTGCTGGCCACCTACGGCCAGGGGCGGCCCGCCGACCGGCCGCTGTGGCTGGGCTCGCTGAAGTCGAACATCGGCCACACCTCGGCGGCGGCCGGCGTGGGCGGCGTCATCAAGATGGTGCTGGCGATCGGGCACGGCGAACTGCCCAGGACCCTGCACGCGGACCGGCCGACCCCCATGGTGGACTGGTCGTCGGGCGCGGTGGAAGTCCTCTCCGAGGCCCGCGCCTGGGACGACACGGGACGCCCGCGCCGGGCCGGCGTGTCCGCCTTCGGCGTCAGCGGCACCAACGCCCACCTGATCCTGGAACAGGCCCCGGCGGAGGAAGCCGAACCGGCGGCCGGTGGCGACGCGTACCCGCTGCCCTGGGTGCTGTCGGGGCGCACCGACGAGGCGCTGCGCGCCCAGGCGGCCCGGCTGCTGGCCCACCTGAGCGCCGATCCGGCACCGCTGCGGGCCGCCGACACCGGCCGCGCCCTGGCCCTCACGCGTACCGCCTTCGAACGGCGGGCCGTGGTCGTGGGCACCGACCCGGACCGGCTGCTCGACGGCGTGCGGGCGCTGGCGGAGGGGCGCACGGTGCCGGGTCTGGTGCTGGGCGACGGGGTGTCCTCCGGTCGGGTGGCGCTGGTGTTCCCGGGTCAGGGTTCGCAGTGGGTGGGGATGGCGGTGGAGTTGCTGGGCGAGTCGGAGGTGTTTGCCGGGCGGATGGCGGAGTGCGAGCGGGCGCTCGCGCCGTATGTCGATTGGTCGTTGGTGGAGGCGTTGGGTTCGGAGGCGCTGCTGGCGCGGGTCGATGTGGTGCAGCCGGTGCTGTGGGCCGTGATGGTGTCGCTGGCGGAGGTGTGGCGTTCGTTCGGCGTCGTTCCGGACGCCGTCGTCGGCCACTCGCAGGGCGAGATCGCGGCTGCGTGCGTGGCGGGAGGTTTGAGCCTGGAGGACGGGGCGCGGGTGGTGGCGCTGCGGTCCCGGGCGATCCGCGCGTTGGCGGGTCGTGGCGGGATGGCGTCGGTGCCGTTGCCGGTGGACGTGGTGCGGGAGCGCATTGCTTCCTCGGGGCTGTCGGTGGCCGCCGTCAACGGCCCGTCGTCGACGGTGGTGTCGGGCGACGCGGACGCGGTGGCGGCGCTGGTGGAGGAGCTCCAGGCGGAGGAGGTGCGGGCGCGTCTGATCGAGGTCGATTACGCGTCGCACTCCGCGCACGTGGAGGAGGTCCGCGAGCGTCTGCTCGCCGACCTGGACGGCATCACCCCTCTCTCGGGTTCGGTGCCGTTCTTCTCAGCGGTGACGGGCAGTTGGCTGGACACGAAGTCCCTGGACGTCGAGTACTGGTACCGCAACCTCCGGGAGACGGTGGAGTTCGGGAAGGCCACGGAGGCGCTGCTGGAGGAGGGCTTCCGGTTCTTCGTCGAGTCCAGCCCGCACCCCGTGCTCACCTTCGGCGTCCAGCAGACCGCCGACGCGGCCGACACCGCCGGCTCCGCGCAGGGCCCCGCCGTGGTCGTGGGCACGCTGCGGCGCGGTGAGAGCGGCCTCGACCGCTTCCTGACGTCCCTGGCAGAGGCCTACGTGGGCGGCCTGCTGCCCGACTGGGACCGGGTGTTCGCCGGAGACCGTCCGGGCGGCGGCATCGCCCTGCCCACCTACGCCTTCCAGCGTCGCCCGTACTGGCTGGAGGACACCGGCCCGGCGGCGGGCGGCCCGTCCGCGGCGGGCGACGACTTCTGGGAGGCCCTGGGCGGGGGCGACCTGGACCGGTTCACCACCGCCCTCGGGGTGGCGCCCGAGGACCCGCTGAACGTGGTGTTCCCCGCGCTCGCCACCTGGCGCACCGAGCGCACCGAGCGTTCGGTGCTCGACTCCTGGCGCTACCGCGTGACCTGGCGGGCCCTGCCCGAGGGTCCGGCGGCCGCACTGGACGGCAGCTGGCTCGTGCTGTCGTCGGACGGCCAGTCCGAGGACGGGGCGCGCCGGTCGGAGGCGACCGTCCACGCGATGGAGCAGGCCGGGGCCTCGGTGGTCCATGTACGGATCACCGAGGCGGCGGCCGACCGCGCCGTGCTCGCCGACCGGGTCCGCGCGTCCCTCGACGCGCTGCCCGGCCCGGTGGCGGGAGTGCTGTCGCTGCTGGGCCTCGACGAGCGCCCGCACCCGGCGCACCCCGCCGTCCCGTTGGGCACCGCGCTCAACCTGGCCCTGGTGCAGGCGCTCGGCGACGCCGGGATCGGTGCGCCCCTGTGGTGGGCCACCCGGGGCGCGGTGTCGGTCGGGGGCACGGACACCGGGAGCGGGGTCAGCGCCGCGCAGAACCTGCTCTGGGGCCTGGGCCGGGTCGCCGCGCTGGAGTTCCCGCAGCGCTGGGGCGGCCTGGTCGACCTCCCGGAGGTCCTGGACGCGGACACCGCCGCGCGGCTGTGCCGGGTGCTGGCCGGCCGGGCCGGGGACGAGGACCAGGTGGCCGTCCGGGCCACCGGCTGCCACGGCCGCCGGCTGGTCCGGGCCGCCCTGGGCGACACCGCGCCGCGGCGGAGCTGGCGGCCCGGGGGCACCGTGCTGATCACCGGCGGTACCGGCGGGATCGGCGCGCAGATCGCGCGCTGGCTGGCCCGTCGGGGAGCCGGGCACCTGGTGCTGGTCAGCCGGCGCGGTGCGGACGCGCCCGGTGCGCCGGAGCTCGCCGAGGAACTGGCCGCGCTCGGCGCCCGGGTCACCCTGGCCTCGTGCGACGTCGCCGACCTGGCGGCCCTGCGCGCGCTGAAGGACGGCCTCGAACAGGACGGCCACCGGATCAGCACCGTCTTCCACGCCGCGGGCGCCGGACTGCTGGTGCCGCTGCCCGACACCGACACCGACGAGTTCGCCGACACCCTGCACGCCAAGGTCGGCGGGGCCCGCAACCTGGACCTGCTCTTCGACCGGGACACGCTCGACGCGTTCGTGCTGTTCTCCTCCATCTCCGGGGTGTGGGGCAGCGCCGTCCACGGCGCCTACGCCGCCGCCAACGCCTACCTCGACGGCCTCGCCGAGGACCGCAGGAGCCGCGGCCTCGCCGCGACCTCCGTGGTGTGGGGCATCTGGAGCCCCGAGGACGGGGCCGGCGGGATGGCGGCCGAACTGGCGGAGGAGACCCTGCGCGGCCACGGCGTGCTCTTCATGCCGCCCGCGGTCGCGATCACCGGGCTCCAGCAGGTCCTGGACCACGACGAGACGGTGGTCGTGGTCGCCGACATCGACTGGGACCGCTTCGCGACGGTCTTCACCTCGGCGCGCCCCAGCCCGCTGATCGGCGAACTCCCCGAGGTGCGCACCGCGCTGGCCGCCGGAGCGGAGACCGGTGAGGCCGGCACCGGGGGAGCGCCCTCGGCGCTGCGGGAGCGGCTGGAGCCGCTCCCGGCGGCCGAGCGGACCCGGGTCCTGGTCGAGCTGGTCCGGACCCACGCGGCCGCCGTCCTCGGCCACGACTCGCCGGACGCGATCGCCCCCGGCCGCGCCTTCCGCGAGCTGGGCTTCGACTCCCTGACCGCCGTGGACATGCGCAACCGGCTGAACACCGCCACCGGCCTGCGGCTCCCGGTCACCGTCGTCTTCGACTACTCGTCGGCGGCCGCGCTCGCCGGACGCCTGGAGACCGGGCTGCTGGGCGCCGTCGGGGAGCCCGCCGCCGTCCGGCAGCCCCCGACCGCGGCGCCCGCCGCCGACGACGACCCCGTCGTGATCGTCGCCATGAGCTGCCGCTACCCCGGCGGCGTCCGCACCCCCGAGGACCTGTGGCGCCTGGTCGCGGACGGGCACGACGCCGTCTCCGGGCTGCCGTCCGACCGGGGCTGGGACCTCGACGCGCTGTACGACGCGGACCCCGACCGGCCCGGCCGGAGCTACGCCGCCGCGGGCGGATTCGTCCGTGACGCGGACCGCTTCGACCCCGGGTTCTTCGGGATCTCCCCGCGCGAGGCGCTGGCCATGGACCCGCAGCAGCGGCTGCTGCTCGAAACCTCCTGGGAGGCGATCGAGCGCGCCGGCATCGACCCGTCCACCCTGCGCGGCACCGCGACCGGCGTCTTCGCCGGCGCTTCCTACCAGGGCTACGGCGGCAGTCTGCGCGACATCCCCGAGGAGCTGGAGGGCCTGTTCATCGCGGGCATCTCCACCAGCGTCCTGTCCGGGCGGGTCGCCTACCAGCTCGGCCTCCAGGGGCCCGCCGTGACCGTCGACACGGCCTGCTCCTCGTCCCTGGTGGCGGTCCACCTCGCTGCGCAGTCGCTGCGCTCGGGCGAGTGCACGCTGGCCCTGGCGGGCGGCGCCACGGTGATGGGCACCCCGCTGTCGTTCACCGGCTTCAGCCGGCAGCGCGGGCTCGCCGAGGACGGGCGCTGCAAGTCCTTCGCCGCCTCGGCGGACGGCTTCGGCATGGCCGAGGGCGTGGGCCTGCTGCTCCTGGAACGCCTCTCGGACGCCCGCCGCAACGGCCACCCGGTGCTCGCGGTGCTGCGCGGCTCGGCGATCAACCAGGACGGCGCGAGCAACGGGCTGACCGCGCCCAGCGGCCTGGCCCAGCAGCGGGTGATCCGCGACGCGCTGGCCAACGCCAGGCTGTCGGCCGCCGACGTGGACGCCGTCGAGGCGCACGGCACCGGCACCCGGCTGGGCGACCCGATCGAGGCCGACGCGCTGCTGGCCACCTACGGCCAGGACCGGCCCGCCGACCGGCCGGTGTGGCTCGGGTCGCTGAAGTCGAACATCGGGCACACCCAGGCCGCCGCCGGCGTCGGCGGCATCATCAAGATGGTGCTGGCCATGGAGCACGGCGAACTGCCGCGCACCCTGCACATCGACCGGCCGACCCCGAACGTCGACTGGACGGCGGGCGCCGTCGCCCTGCTGACCGAGGCCATCCCCTGGCCGGAGACCGGCCGCCCGCGCCGCGCCGGCGTGTCCTCGTTCGGCCTGAGCGGCACCAACGCCCACGTCGTCGTCGAACAGCCGCCGGCCGAGCCGGTACCCGCCGAGCCGGCCCTGCCCGCCGCGCCCGCCACTGTCCCGTGGGTGCTGTCCGGGCGGACCGCCGAGGCGGTGCAGGACCAGGCGGAGCGGCTGCACGCGTACCTGACGGAGCGGCCGGAGCTGGCGTCCGTCGACATCGGCTACTCCCTGGCCATCACCAGGACCGTTTTCGAGCACCGCGCGGCCGTCGTCGGCGGCGACCGGGAGACCCTGCTGGGCGGCCTGGCCGCGCTGGCGGCGGGAGAGCGGGCACCCGGCCTGGTCCGGGGCACCGTCGCCCGGTCGGCCAGGACCGTCTTCGTCTTCCCCGGCCAGGGCTCCCAGTGGGCCGGCATGGCCCGGGAGCTGCTCGACCACGCCCCGGCCTTCGCCGACCGGATCGCGGCCTGCGAACGCGCCCTCGCCCCGTACCTGGAGTGGTCGCTGCTCGCGGTCCTGCGCGACGAGCCCGACGCGCCCCCGCTCGACCGGGTGGATGTGGTGCAGCCGGTGCTGTGGGCGGTGATGGTCTCGCTGGCCGAGCTGTGGCGGGCGCACGGGATCGTCCCCGACGCCGTCGTCGGCCACTCCCAGGGCGAGATCGCCGCCGCCTGCGTGGCCGGCGCGCTCTCGCTGGACGACGCCGCCCGGATCGTCGCGCTGCGCAGCCGGGCCCTGCTGGCCCTGACCGGACACGGCGGCATGCTGTTCGTGCCGCAGCCGGTCGAGGCCGTGCGCGAGGCGCTCGCCGCCCACGACGGGGCACTCGACGTCGCCGCGGTCAACGGGCCGACGTCGGTGACGGTCTCCGGCGACCCGGCGGCACTGGAGCGGCTGCACGAGCAGTACGCCGAGGCGGGCGTCCTGGCCTGGCCCGTCCCCGGCGTGGACTTCGCCGGACACTCGCCCCAGGTGGAGCAGCTCCGCGAGGAACTGCTCGGCCTCCTCGACGGCATCGCGCCGCGGACCTCCGCCGTCCCGTTCTACTCGACGGTCACCGGCGGCCCCGTGGACACCCTGGGCCTGGACGCCGCGTACTGGTACGAGAACCTGCGCCGACCGGTGGAGTTCGGCCGGGCGCTCGACGCGCTCGTCGCCGACGGGCACCACACCTTCGTCGAGTGCAGCACCCACCCCGCGCTGACCGTCTGGATCCAGGAGGCCGTCGAAGCGGCCGGGGTCGGCGACGGGGCCGTCGTCGGCACCCTGCGCCGCACCGAGGGCGGCCCCGGCCGCTTCCTCGCCGCGCTCACCGAGGTCCAGGTCCGCGGCCTGCCGGTGGACTGGGACGCGGTGTTCGCCGGCACCGGCGCGCGCAAGCGGCCCCTGCCCACCTACGCCTTCCAGCAGCAGCGCTACTGGCTGGACGACACCCCCGCCCGGCCCGTCGAGACCCTCACCGGCACCGGTGCCGGCCCGGCCGACTCCGGCTTCTGGGCGGCGGTCGACCACGGGGACCTGGACGCCCTCGCCACCACCCTGCGGGTCGAGGACGGGGAACTGCGGGCCTCCCTCGCCTCCCTGGTGCCCACCCTCGCCGAGTGGGCGCGCGGCCGGGCCGACGACCGGACCGCCGACAGCTGGCGCTACCGGGTCGCCTGGAAGCCCCTGCCGGCGCCCGAGCGGCCCCGGCTCACCGGCAGCTGGCTCCTCGTCGCCCCGGCCGGCGCCGCCGACGACCCGGCCGTCGCGTTCGCCGCGGACGCCCTGCGCGGACACGGCGCCACCCCCGTGCTGGTCGAGGCCGGCCCCGACGCGACCGACCGGACCCGGTTCGCCGCACTGCTCCGCGACGCCCACGACCGCGTCGACGGGCCGCCCGCCGGAATCCTGTCGCTGCTCGCCCTCGCCGAGGAACCGCACGGCGACGGATCGGCGCTCCCCCTCGGCCTCACCCTGACCGTCGCGCTGCTCCAGGCCCTGGGCGACCTCGGCACCGACGCCCCGCTCTGGAGCGCCACCCGGGGCGCGGTGTCGGTCGGCCGCTCCGACCGGATCGACAGCACCCTCCAGGCCCTGGCCTGGGGCCTCGGCGGGGTCGCCGGCGTCGAGTACCCGCAGCGCTGGGCCGGCCTGGTCGACCTGCCGCGCCGGCTCGACGACCGGGCCGCGACCCGGTTCGCCGAAGCCCTGGCCAACCCCGACGGCGAGGACCAGCTGGCGGTGCGCGCCACCGGCCTCTACGGCCGCAGGGTCGTGCACGCCGGACTCGGCGACACCGCCCCCGCGCGCGACTGGACGCCCGAGGGCACCGTCCTGATCACCGGCGGCACCGGCGGCCTCGGCGCCCAGATCGCCCGTTGGCTCGCCCGCACCAGCACCGCGCACCTGCTGCTCACCAGCCGGCGCGGCGCACAGGCCCCGGGAGCCGAGGCCCTGCTGGCCGAACTGCGCGGACTCGGCGCCGACGCCACCGCGGTGGCCTGCGACGTCGCGGACCGCGACGCCCTGGCGGAACTGCTCGCCGGCATCCCGGCCGAGCGCCCGCTGCGCGCCGTCCTGCACACGGCGGGCGTCCTCGACGACGGGGTGATCGACTCGATCACCCCCGAGCGCGCGGCCGGCGTCCTGCGCCCCAAGCTCGACGGCGCACGCAACCTCGACGCGCTCACCCGCGACCTCGACCTGACCGCCTTCGTGCTGTTCTCCTCGCTCGCCGGCACCCTCGGCGGCACCGGTCAGGGCAGCTACGCCGCCGCCAACGCCTACCTCGACGCCCTGGCCCGGCAGCGCCGCGACCTCGGACTGCCCGGCACCTCGGTGGCCTGGGGCCTGTGGGGCGGCGAGAGCCTCGCCTCCGGAGCGGTCGCCGAACGGCTGATCCGCGACGGCCTGCCCGCCATGGACCCCGCCGCGGCCACCACCGCGCTGCGCCGGGCCCTCGACCACGACGACACGGCCGTCATCGTCGCCGACTTCGCGTGGGACCGCTTCACCCGGGCGTACACCGCGCTCCGGCCCAGCGCCGCGCTCGGCGACCTGCCCGAGGTGCGGGACGCGCTCGCCGCCGCGGCCGGGTCCCGGGGCACGGCCGACGGCGCCGAGCCGCCGGCCCTGCTGCTGGCCGCACTGCCCCCGGCGGAACGCGACCGGGCGCTGCTGGACCTGGTCCGCCGCGAGGTCGCCGCCGTGCTCGGCCACCCCGGGCCGGAGGCGGTGGGACCCGACCAGGCGTTCAAGGACATCGGCTTCGACTCGCTGACCGCCGTCGAACTGCGCAACCGGCTCGCCGCGGCCACCGGCCTGCGCCTGTCGGTGACCCTGGCCTTCGACTACCCCACGGCCACCGCCCTGGCCGGACTCCTGCGCGCCGAACTGCCGGGGGCGCCCGCCGCTGAGGCGCCCGACGCTCCCGGACGGGTGACATCCGCCGCGGACGACGACCCCATCGTGATCGTCGGCATGAGCTGCCGCTACCCCGGCGATGTCAGCACCCCCGAGGAGCTGTGGGAGCTCGTCGCGGGCGGACGGGACGCGATCACCGGCTTCCCCACCGGACGAGGCTGGGACCTGGACGGCCTCTACGACCCGGACCCGGATCGGGCCGGCAGCACCTACGCGCGGGAAGGCGGCTTCCTGCACGACGCCGACCGCTTCGACCCGGCGTTCTTCGGGATCTCCCCGCGCGAGGCGCTGACCATCGACCCCCAGCAGCGGCTGCTGCTCGAACTGTCCTGGGAGGCGTTCGAGCGGGCCGGCATCGACCCGCTCTCCCTCAAGGGCAGCGCGAGCGGCGTCTTCGTCGGCTGCAGCCACCACGATTACGGGTCGCGCGTCACCGAGCCCTCCGAGGAGTTCGAGGGCTACCTCGGCATCGGCAGTGCGGGCAGCGTGGCGTCCGGGCGGATCTCCTACAGCCTCGGCCTCGAAGGGCCCGCGGTGACCATCGACACGGCGTGCTCCTCGTCGCTGGTCGCGGTCCACCTCGCGGCCCGGTCGCTGCGGGCCGGCGAATGCTCGCTGGCCCTGGCCGGCGGCGTGACCGTGATGTCGACCCCGGGCGCGTTCGTGGAGTTCAGCCGGCAGCGGGTGCTCGCCGAGGACGGTCGCTGCAAGCCGTTCGCCGCCGCCGCCGACGGCACCTCCTGGGCCGAGGGCGCCGGACTGCTCGTCCTGGAACGCCTCTCGGACGCCCGGCGCAACGGCCACCCGGTGCTCGCCCTGGTCCGCGGCTCCGCCGTCAACCAGGACGGCGCCAGCAACGGCCTGACCGCCCCCAACGGGCCCTCCCAGCAGCGGGTCATCCGGGCGGCCCTCGCCGACGCCGGACTGACCGCCGCCGAGGTCGACGCGGTGGAGGCGCACGGCACCGGCACCAAGCTGGGCGACCCGATCGAGGCCCAGGCGCTGCTGGCCACGTACGGTCGGGAGCGCGGCGGGCGGGAGCCGCTGCTGCTGGGGTCGCTGAAGTCGAACATCGGACACAGCCAGGCCGCCGCCGGAGTCGCCGGCATCATCAAGATGGTGCAGGCCATGCGGTACGGGACGCTGCCGCGCACCCTGCACGTCGACGTGCCGACCCCGCACGTCGACTGGTCGGCCGGCGCGGTCCGGCTGCTCACCGACGACACCCCGTGGCCGGAGACCGGCCGCCCCCGGCGGGCCGCGGTGTCCTCGTTCGGGGTCAGCGGCACCAACGCCCACACCATCCTCGAACAGCCCGCCGAACCGGCCCCGGCCGCCGCCGTCGAGCCGACCCCGGCGACTGCCACCGACACGCCCGACCCGTCCGCCGCGCCCGCCCTGCCCTGGCTGCTCTCCGCCCGCGGCGCGGACGCGCTGCGCGAGCAGGCGGCCCGGCTGCTCCGGCACGTCGAGCAGGACCCGGCTCTCGCCGTCGCGGACCTGGGCCGCTCCCTGGCGCTGCACCGCAGCGCCTTCGAACACCGGGCCGCCCTCACCGGCACGGACCGGGAGGCCCTGCTCCAGGGGCTCACCGCCCTCGCCGCCGGCGAGCCGTCGGCGGACCTGGTGCGCGGGGTCACCGGCCCGGCCGCGAAGACCGCCTTCCTGTTCCCCGGCCAGGGCAGCCAGCGCACCGGCATGGGCGCCGACCTGTACGCGCGGTTCCCGGTCTTCGCCGACGCCTTCGACGCGGTCTGCGCGGAACTCGACCCGCTGCTCGACCGCCCGCTGCGGGAGGTGATCGACGCGGCCCCCGGCGACCTGGGCCACGGCCTGCTGGACCGCACCGAGTACGCCCAGCCCGCCCTGTTCGCCCTCGGCGTCGCCCTGTTCCGCCTCGTCGAGCACTGGGGCGTGCGCCCCGACCGGCTGCTCGGCCACTCCGTGGGAGAGCTGGCCGCCGCCCACGTCGCCGGAGTGTTCACCCTGGCCGACGCCGCGGCGCTGGTGGTCGCGCGGGGACGGCTGATGCAGGCCCTCCCGGCGGGCGGCGCGATGGTCGCCGTCGCCGCCGCGGAGGAGGAGGTGCTGCCGCTGCTCGCCGGCCGCGAGAGCGACGTCGGCCTCGCCGCGGTCAACGGCCCGGCCTCGACCGTGGTCTCCGGCGACGCGGCGGCGGTGGACGAGATCGCCGCCCAGCTCGCCGCGCGCGGCCGCAAGACCCGGCGGCTGCGGGTCTCGCACGCCTTCCACTCGCCGCTCATGGAGCCGATGCTCGCCGAGTTCCGCGAGGTCGTGGCCCGGATCGTCCCGGGGGAGGCCGCCGTCCCGGTGATCTCCGACCTGACGGGCGAGCCGGCCACCGCCGAGCAGCTCGGCTCGCCGGACTACTGGGTGGAGCACGTACGCGGCACCGTCCGCTTCCAGGACGGCGTGCGCCACCTGGAACGCGACGGCGTCACCGCGTTCCTCGAACTCGGCCCCGACGGCGCGCTCACCGCCATGGGCCAGGACTGCCTGACCGGCGCCGCCGGCAGCCCGGTGCTGGTGCCCCTGCTGCGCAAGGACCGGCCCGAAGCGCCCGCCGCGACGGCCGCCCTGGCCCGGCTGCACGTCGCGGGCGTCCCCGTGGACTGGGACGCCGTGCACGGCGGCGCGGCCGGCCCCGCCGTCGACCTGCCGACCTACGCCTTCCAACGCGGCAGCTACTGGCTGCAGGCCGGCCCGGCCGCAGCCGGACTGCCCGCGGCCGGACTGCAGGCGGTCGACCACCCGCTGCTCGGCGCCGGAACGGAACTCGCGGACTCCGACGGCTTCCTCTTCACCGGCAGGTTCTCGGTCCGCAGCCACCCCTGGCTGGCCGACCACGGCGTCTACGAGGGCGTGCTGTTCCCCGCCACCGCGTTCCTGGAACTCGCGGTCCGCGCGGGCGACCAGGTCGGCTGCGACCAGGTCGAGGAACTGACCCTGGAGGCGCCGCTGGTGCTCCCGGCGGGCGGAGCCGTCGCACTCCAGCTCACCGTCGGCAGCCCGGACGCCGCAGGCACCCGCCCGCTGAGCGTCCACGCCCGGGCCGTCGACGACGGCCCCGACGCCCCCTGGACCCGGCACGCGAGCGGCCTGCTCGGCTCCGCCGGAGCCACGGACCCGGCCGACCCGGCGGACCCCGAGGCCTGGCCGCCGCCCGGCGCCGTCCCCCTCGACACGGAGGGCCTGTACGACCGCTTCGCGGGCGGCGGGTTCGCCTACGGCCCCGCGTTCCAGGGCCTGCGCGCGGCCTGGCGCCTCGGCGACGAGGTGTACGCCCTCGCCAGCCTGCCGGAGGAGCAGCGGCCGGACGCCGCCGCGTTCGGCCTGCACCCGGCCCTGCTGGACGCCGCCCTGCACTCACTGGTGTTCGACGTCCTGGAGGGTCCCGCGCAGGGCTGGCTGCCGTTCTCCTGGAACGGGGTGCGCCTGCACGCCTCCGGGGCCGCCGAACTCCGGCTGCGGCTCACCCCCACCGGCCGCGACGCCGTCGCCGTACAGGTGACCGACGCCACCGGGCGGCCGGTGCTCTCGGCCCGCTCCCTGGTCCTGCGGCCCGTCTCGCGCGACCGCTTCAAGGCCACCCGCGCCGGGCACCACGAGGAACTGTTCCGCCCCGAGTGGCAGGCCCTGCCCGGGCGCGCCGCGGAGGCCGGCACCGCCCTCGACCCGGAGTCCTGGACCGTGCTCGGCGCCGGGACGCTCCCCGGCCGTCCGGTCGCCGACCTCGCCGCGCTGTCCGCCCTGCTCGACGCGGGCGCCCCGGCGCCCCGGCTGGTGCTGGCCGCCTGCCCGCCCGCCCCGGCCGGTGCTCTCCGTGACGCCGTCCACGACGGCCTCGGCATGCTCCTCGCCCTGCTGCGCGACTGGCTGGCCGAGGAGCGCCTGGTCGGCGCCAAGCTGGTCCTGGTCACCTCGGGCGCGGTCCCGGTGACCGCCGACGACGTCCCGGACCCGGCCCTGGCCGCGCTCTGGGGCCTGGTCCGCTCGGCGCAGACCGAGAACCCCGACCGCTTCGTCCTGCTGGACCTGGACGCCCGGGAGAACCCGCCCGCCCTGCTCGCCGAAGCCCTCGCGTCCGGGGAACCCCAGCTCGCGATCCGGGCCGGAGCCGTCCACGTCGCCCGGCTGGCCCGGGTACCGCTGGCCGCCGCCGGGCGCACCCCCGGCTGGGGCGGCGACGGAACCGTCCTGATCACCGGCGGCACCGGTGCCATCGGCGCCCACGTCGCCCGCCACCTGGCCGCCGAACACGGCGTCCGGCACCTGCTGCTGACCAGCCGCAGCGGCCCCAACGCGGAGGGCGCGGCGGAACTCCTCGCCGAGCTCGCCGCGCTGGGCGCGCACGCCGAGATCGCCGCATGCGACGCCGCCGACCGCGACGCCCTCGCGGCCCTGCTGGCCACCGTGCCCCCCGCGCACCCGCTGACCGGGGTGGTGCACGCCGCGGGCGTCCTGGCCGACGGCGTCGTCGCCACCATGACGCCCGGGCAACTGGAGCACGTCCTGCGCCCCAAGGTGGACGCGGCGGTCAACCTGCACGAACTCACCGCTGGCCTGGACCTGTCCGAGTTCGTCCTGTTCTCGTCCATCGCCGGAGTCTTCGGCGGCATGGGCCAGGGCAACTACGCCGCCGCCAACGCCTTCCTGGACGCGCTGGCCCACCGGCGCCGCGCCGACGGGCTGCCCGGCCGCTCGCTCGCCTGGGGCCTGTGGGCCAACAGCACCGGGATGACCGGCGGACTCACCGAGGCCGACCTGCGACGGATCGCCCGGGGCGGGATCGTCGCCTTCAGCCCGGCCCAGGGACTGGCGCTGTTCGACACGGCCGGCACCCTCGACGAGCCGGTCGTCCTCCCGCTGCGGCTCGACACCGCGGCCGTCCGCGCCCAGGCCGCCACCGGCGGCGTCCCCGCCCTGCTGCGCGGCCTGGTGCGCCCCGCCGCCCGGCGCGGCACCGCGGTCCCGGCGGCCGGCACCGGCTCCGACGGGCCCGAGGCCCTCAAGCAGCGCCTCGGCACCCTCAACGAGACCCAGCGCGGCCGGGTCCTGCTCGACCTGGTCCGCTCGCACGCCGCCCTGGTGCTCGGCCACAGCGGCCCGGCCGCGGTCGAGCCCGGACGCGGCCTGCTGGAGGTCGGCTTCGACTCGCTGACCGCGGTGGAACTGCGCAACCGGCTGCGTGCCGCCACCGGCCACCCGCTGCCGGCCACCCTGCTCTTCGACCACCCCACTCCGGCCGCGATCGCCGAACACCTCGCCGCCGAACTGCTCCCCGACGCCGGACCCGGCCCGCTCCCCGGCCTCGCCGAACTGGACCGGCTGGCGGGCGCCCTCGACGGCATCCCCGACGACCCGGCGGACCGCGAACGGCTGGCCGACCGGCTCCGGGAACTGCTGCGCAGCCTCGACCCGTCGGCCACCGCGGCCGACGCCGACGGCACGCCGACCGCCTCCATCGAGGACCGCATGGACGGCGCCAGCGACGACGAACTCTTCGACCTCATCGACAACGAACTCGGCCTGTCATGACACCGACCCGACACCCGAACCAGGACGGCGAATCCCGATGGTGAACGACGACAAGCTGAGGGACTACCTCAAGCGCGTGACGGCGGACCTGCACCACACCCGCCGGCGCCTGACCGAGGCCGAGGAGGCGAGCCGCGAACCGATCGCGGTCGTCGCGATGAGCTGCCGCTACCCCGGCGGCGTACGGTCCCCCGAGGACCTGTGGCGCCTGGTCACCGACGGCACCGACGCCATCACCGGCTTCCCCGCCGACCGGGGCTGGGACCTGGACCACCTGGACGACCCGGAACAGCTGCGCGAGGGCACCAGCCACACCGCCCTGGGCGGCTTCCTCGACGACGTCGGGCACTTCGACCCCGGATTCTTCGGGATCTCCCCGCGCGAGGCGCTCGCCATGGACCCGCAGCAGCGGCTGCTGCTGGAGACCACCTGGGAGGCGTTCGAACGGGCCGGCATCGACCCCGCGACCCTGCGGGGCAGCCGGACCGGCGTCTTCGCCGGAGTGATGTACCAGGACTACGCGGTACGGCTGCGCCACGTCCCCGACGACGTGGCCGGCTACCTCGGCAACGGCAGCTCCGACAGCGTCGCCTCGGGCCGCGTCGCCTACACCTTCGGCCTGGAGGGCCCGGCGGTCAGCATCGACACCGCCTGCTCCTCCTCGCTGGTCGCCATCCACCTCGCCGCCCAGGCCCTGCGGGCCGGCGACTGCACCCTGGCGCTGGCCGGCGGTGCGATGGTCATGTCGACACCCGTCCCGTTCGTCGAGATGAGCCGCCAGGGCGGTCTGGCCCGGGACGGCCGCTGCAAGTCCTTCGCCGCCGCCGCCGACGGCACCGGCTGGGGCGAGGGCGTCGGCATGCTCCTGCTGGAGCGCCTCTCCGACGCCCGGCGCAACGGCCACCCGGTGCTCGCCCTGGTCCGCGGCACCGCCGTCAACCAGGACGGCGCCAGCAGCAGGCTCACCGCCCCCAACGGCCCCGCCCAGCAGCGCGTCATCCGGCACGCCCTCGCCAACGCCGGACTCACCCCCGCCGACGTGGACGTGGTCGAGGCGCACGGCACCGGCACCCCGCTGGGCGACCCGATCGAGGCCCAGGCGCTGCTGGCCACCTACGGGCAGGACCGCGCGGACGGGCAGCCGCTGCTGCTCGGGTCGCTGAAGTCGAACATCGGGCACACCCAGGCGGCGGCCGGCGTCGGCGGCGTCATCAAGACCGTCCTCGCCATGCGGCACGGCACCGTCCCGCCCACCCTGCACGCGCAGGACCCGTCCCCGCAGATCGACTGGACCGCGGGCGCGGTACGCCTGGTCACCGAGAACACCCCCTGGCCCGAGACCGGACGGCCGCGTCGGGCCGCGGTGTCCTCCTTCGGCGTCAGCGGCACCAACGGACACGTCGTCCTGGAACAGGCGGACGAGCCCGTTCCGGAACAGGCCGACGAACCCGCCGCCCCCGCCGTCCTCCCCTGGGTGCTCTCCGGGCGCACCGCCCAGGCGCTGCGCGCCCAGGCCGCCCGGCTCCGCGGCCACCTCGACGCCCACCCCGGACCCGGCCCGGCCGAGGTCGGCCACGCCCTCGCGACGACCCGCGCCGCGCACGAGCACCGGGCGGTCCTGATCGGCGCCCGCCCCGACGAGTTCCGGGCCGGCCTGGACGCCCTGGCGGCCGGCCTCGACGCCCCCGGCCTGGTCCTCGGCACCGCCGGAACCGGCGGCGAAGTCGCCCTGGTGTTCCCCGGACAGGGATCCCAGTGGGCCGGCATGGCCGTCGAACTCCTCGACTCCGCCCCCGCCTTCGCCGCCCGGATCGCGGACTGCGAGCGCGCCCTGGCCCCCTTCGTCGACTGGTCGCTGGAAGCCGTCCTGCGCGGCGCCCCCGGCACCCCGCCGGCCGAGCGCGTCGACGTGGTGCAGCCGGCGCTGTGGGCCGTCATGGTCTCGCTGGCCGAACTGTGGCGCTCCCACGGCATCACCCCCGGCGCCGTCGTCGGCCACTCCCAGGGCGAGATCGCCGCCGCCGTGGTGGCGGGAGCACTGAGCCTGGAGGACGGGGCGAAGGTCGTCGCCCTGCGCAGCCGGGCGATCCGCGCGCTGTCCGGCCGCGGCGGCATGGCCTCGGTGGCCCTGCCCGCCGAACAGGTCGCCGAACAGCTCGCCCCCTGGGACGGCCGGCTCTCCGTCGCCGCCGTCAACGGACCCGACTCCACCGTGGTCTCCGGCGACACCGACGCGCTCGACGCGTTCCTCGACCGGACGGAGGCCCTGGGCGTCCGCAGTCGGCGCATCCCCGTCGACTACGCCTCGCACAGCGTCCACGTCGAGGACATCCGCACCGAGCTGCTCGCCCGGCTCGACGGACTGACCCCCCGCCCCTCCGCCGTCCCCTTCTACTCCACCCTCACCGGCGGCCTGCTGGCGGACACCACCGTCCTGGACGCCGACTACTGGTACCGCAACCTCCGCGGGACCGTCCGGTTCGAACAGGCGACCCGCGCCCTGCTCGCCGACGGCTACCAGGTCCTCCTGGAGAGCAGCCCGCACCCCGTCCTCACCGTCGGCGTCCTGGAGACCGCCGAGGACGCGGGCGCCGACGCCACCGCCGTGGGCACCCTGCGCCGCGACGACGGCGGCCTGCGCCGGTTCACCGAGTCGCTGGCCGAACTCCACCTGCGCGGAGTCTCCCCGGACTGGGACGCGGTCTTCGCCGGCCGCCGCCCCGGCCGGGTGGAACTGCCCACCTACGCCTTCCAACGCGACAACTACTGGCTGGAGGACAGCGCCGCGCCCGCCGCCGACGTCACCTCCGCCGGACTGGCCCCCGCGGACCACCCGCTGCTGGGCGCCGTCGTGGTCCTCGCCGACAGCGACGGTCTGCTCCTCACCGGCCGCCTGTCGACCCGCACCCACCCGTGGCTCGCCGACCACGCCGTCGGCGGCCGGGCCCTGCTCCCGGGCACCGCCTTCCTGGAACTCGCGCTCCAGGCCGGAGCCCGGATCGGCTGCCCCCGGGTCGAGGAACTCACCCTGCAGGCCCCCCTGGTGCTGCCCGAAAACGGCGGCACCGTGCTGCGCCTCACCGTGGGCGCCCCCGACTCCCGGGGCCACCGCCCGCTCAGCCTGCACTCCCGGCCGGACGCACCCGCCGACGGCGACCCCGACGGTGCCCTCGACGATGAGTGGACCAGGCACGCCGAAGGCACCCTGGCCCCGGACGGCGTCGACGCCGCCGGGCCGATGCCCTGGCCGCCGCCCGGCGCCGAACCCCTCGCCCTCGACGGCCTGTACGACCGCTTCGCGGCGGGCGGATTCGCCTACGGCCCCGCCTTCCAGGGCCTGCGCGCGGCCTGGCGGCGCGGCGACGAACTGTTCGCGGAGGCCGTCCTGCCCGCCGGGCCCGCACCCGAGGCCGCCCGCTTCGGCCTGCACCCGGCCCTGCTGGACGCGGCCCTGCACGCCACCGGCGTCCCCGGCACCCCCGGCACGGACGCCCACCCCGAGGGACGGCTGCCGTTCTCCTGGAACGGTGTCACCCTGCACGCCACCGGCGCCGGGGTGATCCGCGTCCGGCTCGCCCCGGCCGGACCCGACGCGGTGGCGCTCGCCGTCGCCGACGCGACCGGCGCCCCCGTGGCGACCGTGGACGCGCTGGTCCTGCGGCCCGCGGGCACAATCGGCGCCGCTTCTGCCCCCCGCGGCCGCCACCACCAGGACCTCTACGCGACGGAGTGGGTCACCGCACCCCCGCGCGGCAGCGGCGCACCCGCCGCACCCGCCCAGCGCACCGCGGACCTGGCCACGCTGCTGGCCGCCGTCGACGCCGGTGCTCCGGTGCCGGAGACGGTCCTGCTCACCTGCGCGGAGAGCGTGGAGCCCGCCGCGGCGGCGGTCCGCACGGCCGTCCACCAGGCCCTGGCCGACGTCCGGACCTGGCTCGCCGACGACCGCTTCGCCGACTCGCGCCTGGTGTTCGCCACCCGGGGCGCGGTCGCCGCCCGGGAAGGGGAGGACGTCCGCAACCCCGCGCACAGCGCGCTCTGGGGCCTGATCCGCTCGGCCCAGTCCGAACACCCCGGGCGCTTCGCCCTGCTCGACCTCGACCTCGACGCCGACGCCGACGACGAGCACGGCACCTCCGCGGCCGTCGCCGCGGCCCTCGCCTCGGGAGAACCGCAGTCCGCGGTCCGTGGCGGCGACGTCCTCGTCCCCCGACTGGTCCGCGTTCCCCGGAACGACGACGAGGCCGGGCCGCTCCGGGCCTTCGACCCGGACGGCACCGTCCTCGTCACCGGCGGCACCGGCCTGCTCGGCTCCCACGTCGCCCGCCGCCTGGTCACCGGGCACGGCGTCCGGCACCTGCTGCTGCTCTCCCGCAGCGGCCCGGCCGCCGCCGGAGCCGAGGAACTGCGGGCCGAACTCGCCGAACTGGGAGCCGAGGCCGCCGTCGTGGCCTGCGACGCCGCCGACCGGGACGCCCTGGCCGCCGTCCTCGCGGACCTGCCGCCCGCGCACCCGCTGACCGCCGTGGTCCACACCGCCGGCGCCCTCGACGACGGCGTCGTCACCGCCCTGACCCCCGAGCGGGTGGACGCCGTGCTGCGCCCCAAGGTCGACGCCGCCCTCCACCTGGACGAGCTGACCCGCGGCCTCGACCTCACGCACTTCGTGCTGTTCTCCTCGGCCGCAGGCACCTTCGGCGGCCCCGGACAGGCCAACTACGCCGCCGCCAACGCCTTCCTCGACGCCCTGGCCACCCGGCGCCGGACGGCGGGGCTGGCCGGCCAGTCCCTGGCCTGGACCCTGTGGGAGCAGCCCAGCGCCCTGACCGGACACCTGGACGAGGACGACGTACGGCGCCTCGCCCGGTCCGGGATGCCGCCGCTCTCCACCGAGCGGGGACTCGCCCTCCTCGACACCGCCCTCACCGTGGACCGGGCCGCCCTGGTCCCGATGCGCCTCGACTCCGCTGCTCTGCGCGCCGCGGCGGCGGACGGCACCCTGCCGCCGCTGCTGCGCGGCCTGGTGCGCACACCGCCGCGCCGGGCGGCCGCGGCCGCCGCGGCGGAGGCCGACGACAACGCCCTGCGCCTGCGCCTGCGCCTCGCGGCCCTCGACGGCACCGGACGGACCCGGCTGCTCGTCGAACTCGTCCGCACCCACGCGGCGGCCGTCCTCGGCCATGCCTCCCCGGACACTCTCGACGCCGGACGGGCCTTCCGCGAGCTGGGATTCGACTCACTGGCCTCGGTGCAGCTGCGCAACCGCCTGAACGCCGCCACAGGCTTGCGGCTCCCCGCCAGCCTGGTGTTCGATCACCCGACCCCGGCGGCGCTCGCGGACTTCCTGCGCGCCGGACTCACGGACACGGCCACGCCCGCCACGCCCGTCGTGCCCACAGTGCCCGCCGGCCGGGACCGGGACGCGGACGACGACCGGATCGCGATCGTCGCCGCGGCCTGCCGTCTGCCCGGCGGCGTCCGCTCGCCCGAGGAGCTGTGGCGGATGCTGGCCGAGGGCCGCGACGGCATCTCCGAGTTCCCCACCGACCGGGGCTGGAACCCGGACGCGCTCTACGACCCCGACCCCGACCGTGTCGGCACCTCCATCACCCGGCACGGCGGCTTCCTGCACGACGCGGCCGACTTCGACGCCGAGTTCTTCGGCATCTCGCCGCGCGAGGCGCTGGCCATGGACCCCCAGCAGCGGCTGCTGCTGGAGACCACCTGGGAGCTCTTCGAACGCGCGGCCATCGACCCGTCCACCCTGCGCGGCGCCCCGGTCGGCACGTACGTCGGCCTGATGCAGCAGGACTACGCCGCCCGGCTGCTGCCCTACATCCCCGAGGACGTCGAAGGATTCCTCGGCACCGGAAACTCGGGAAGCATCGTCTCCGGACGCCTGGCCTACTTCTTCGGTCTGGAAGGCCCCGCGGTCACCGTGGACACGGCCTGCTCGTCCTCGCTGGTGTCGCTGCACCTCGCGGTCCGGGCGCTGCGCTCCGGCGAGTGCTCGCTGGCCCTGGCCGGCGGCGTCAACGTGATGTGCAGCCCCGAACTGTTCGTCGAGTTCAGCCGCCAGGGCGGACTCGCCCCGGACGGCCGCTGCAAGTCCTTCGCTGCGGCCGCCGACGGAACCGCCTTCGGCGAGGGCGTGGGCATGCTGCTGCTGGAGCGGTTGTCGGACGCGCGGCGCAACGGGCACCCGGTGCTGGCGGTGGTCCGCGGTTCGGCGATCAACCAGGACGGCGCCAGCAACGGCCTGACCGCCCCCAACGGTCCCTCGCAGCAGCGGGTGATCCGGGCGGCGCTCGCGGACGCGGGTCTGACGGTGTCGGACGTGGACGTGGTGGAGGCGCACGGTACAGGGACGCGGTTGGGCGACCCGATCGAGGCGCAGGCGCTGCTGGCCACGTACGGGCAGGACCGGCCTGCGGACCGTCCGGTGTGGATCGGCTCGCTGAAGTCGAACATCGGCCACACCTCGGCCGCCGCCGGCGTGGCGGGCGTCATCAAGTCGGTGCTGGCCCTGCGGCACGGCGTGATGCCGCGCACC
>NZ_BMRI01000022.1:82303-93239 GCF_014648555.1 Kitasatospora griseola | reverse complement strand
CCGGAGGTGGACTGGTCGGCGGGCGCGGGCCGGTTGCTGACGGAGGCTCGGGAGTGGGACGACACGGGTCGTCCGCGCCGGGCGGGCGTGTCCGCCTTCGGTGTCAGCGGCACCAACGCCCACGTCGTCCTCGAACAGGCCCCGGCCGACCCGCTCGCCGAGGAGCTTGGGACGCCGGAGACCGTCCCTCTGCTTCTCTCGGCGCGCACCCCCGAGGCCCTGCACGCCCAGGCCGCCGCGCTGTCGGCCCGGCTCGGCGACGGGTCGGGCGTCCGCGCCGCGGACGTGGCCTTCTCCCTGGCCACCGGCCGCAGCGCGCTGGCACACCGCGCGGTGCTGGTGGGCACGGAGGACAACCTCGCCGAGCACCTGACCGCGCTGGCGCAGGGCACCGCAGTGGTCGGTGGTGGGCTGCTGTCCGGCCGGGTGGCGTTGGTGTTCCCGGGTCAGGGTTCGCAGTGGGTGGGGATGGCCGCAGAACTGCTGGCCGGGTCGGAGGTGTTCGCGGGGCGGATGGCGGAGTGCGAGCGGGCTCTTGCGCCGTATGTCGATTGGTCGTTGGCGGAGGCGTTGGGTTCGGAGGCGCTGCTGGCGCGGGTCGATGTGGTGCAGCCGGTGCTGTGGGCGGTGATGGTGTCGCTGGCGGAGGTGTGGCGGTCGTTCGGTGTGGTTCCGGACGCGGTGGTGGGTCACTCGCAGGGTGAGATCGCGGCCGCTGTGGTGGCGGGTGGTCTGAGTCTGGAGGACGGGGCGAAGGTCGTCGCGCTGCGGTCCCGTGTGATCGGGGTGCTGGCGGGTCGTGGCGGTATGGCGTCGGTGCCGTTGCCGGTGGACGCGGTGCGGGAGCGCCTGGGTCGCCTTTCGGTGGCGGCGGTGAACGGTCCGTCGTCGACGGTGGTGTCGGGTGACGCGGACGCGGTGGCGGAGTTCGTTGACGCGTTGGTCGCGGAGGGTGTGCGGGCGCGTCTGATCGAGGTCGATTACGCGTCGCATTCCGCGCACGTGGAGGAGATCCGCGAGCGTCTGCTGTCCGATCTGGCTGGTCTCACCCCCCTCTCGGGTTCGGTGCCGTTCTTCTCGACGGTGACGGGCGGCTGGTTGGACACGAAGTCGTTGGACGCCGAGTACTGGTACCGCAACCTCCGGCAGACCGTCGAGTTCGCGAACGCCACGGAGGCGTTGCTGGGTGAGGGCTTCCGGTTCTTCGTCGAGTCCAGCCCGCATGCGGTGCTGGGTGTGGCGGTGGGGGAGTCGGTGGAGGCCGCAGGTGTCGACGCGGCGGTGCTGGGAACGTTGCGCCGCGGGGAAGGCAGCCTGGCACAGGTGCTGCGTGCGGTGGGCCGCGGTTGGGAGCGCGGCTTGGCCGTGGACTGGTCGGGGGCGTTCCGGGGCGCTCGCCGGGTGGACCTGCCGACCTACGCCTTCCAGCGCACCCGCTACTGGCTCGACGTGCCGACCACGAGTCAGGACGTCGCCTCGGCGGGGCTCGCCACGACCGGGCACCCGCTGCTCGGTGCGGCGATGCAGGTCGCGGACTCCGGTGAGCTGCTGCTCAGCGGCCGGATCTCGCTGCGCACCCACCCCTGGCTCGCCGACCACGCCGTGTCGGGCGTCGTGCTCCTCCCCGGCACGGCGTTCCTCGAACTCGCGCTGCGCGCCGGGGCCGAGGCGGACTGCCCGGTGGTCGAGGAACTCACCCTCGGATCGGCGCTCGTGCTTCCGGACGAGGACGCCGCCCACCTGCAGCTCCGGGTCGGCGGGCCCGACGGCGACGGCCGGCGGAGGCTCAGCGTGTTCGCCCGGACGACGCGGGACGCCGACGCGCCCTGGACCGAGCACGCCACCGGCACCCTGGCACCCCGGCCCGCCGGGGACCCGGCCGGAGCCGGTCTGCTGAGCTGGCCGCCGTCCGGTGCCGAACCCGTGGACACCGGCGACCTCTACGAGCGCTTCGCCGAGGCCGGCTACCACTACGGCCCCGCCTTCCGCGGCATCCGTGCCGCGTGGCTGCGCGGCGGCGAGGTGTTCGCCGAGGTGGTGCTGCCGGAGCAGCAGCACGCCGACGCCGCCGGGTGCGTGCTGCACCCCGCGCTGCTGGACGCGGCCCTGCAGACCGCCGCGCTGCTGCCCGACCAGGACGGCGGGGCCCGGCTGCCGTTCAGCTGGACCGGGGTGACCAGCGGGATCACCGGGGCCACCACGCTGCGCGTGCGGCTCGCCGCCGACGCGCCGGACGCCGTGAGCCTGCACGCCCACGACCTGTCCGGACGGCAGGTGATCGGCGTCCAGGGCCTGCTGCTGCGGCCGCCGGCCGCGGGCGGGCCGCTGGCCGGGGCTGCTCACGCCGACCTGCTGTACCGCCTCGACTGGACTCCGGCCGCCGACCCGGCCGACGTCGCCGTGCCGACCTGGGCCGCCCTCGGCGACGCCGTCCCCGGTGCCGCCGTGTCCTGGCCGGACCTCGATGCCCTGGGCGCCGACCTCGGCGCGGGTGCCGCCCTCCCCGAGGTGATCGTGGCGGCCGTCGCCACCGCCGACCTGCCCGACCCCGCCGACCGGGTCCGCGCCACCGCGCACCAGGGCCTCGCCCTCGTGCAGCAGTGGCTGGCCGACGAGCGGTTCGCCGCGGCCAGGCTGGCCGTGCTGACCAGGGACGCGGTCCGCACCGGACCTCTCGACCGTCCCGTCGATCCCGCCCAGGCCGCCCTGTGGGGCCTGGTGCGCAGTGCGCAGGCCGAGAACCCCGGGCGCTTCGTGCTGATCGACGCGGCCGGGACCGCCGAACAGGCCGACGCCCTGCCCGCGGCGCTCGCCGCCGGGGAACCCGAACTGGCGCTGCGGACCGGCCCGCCGCTGCTGCCGCGGCTGGTCCGCGGCGGACGGCCGGACGGCACGCTGTCCCTGCCGGACGGCGCCGCCTGGCGGCTCACCAGCGACGGCCGGGGTTCGGTGGAGGACATCGTGGCGGCGCCTGCCCCCGCGGCCCTCGCCCCGCTGGGCAGGGGCGAGGTGCGGATCGCGGTGCGCGCCGCCGGGCTGAACTTCCACGACGTCATCGCCGCGCTCGGCCTGGACCCCGACCCCGAACAGCAGGGCCTGGGCAGCGAGGGCGCCGGCACCGTCATCGAGGTGGGCCCGGGCGTCGACGACCTGGCGCCCGGGGACCGGGTGATGGGGATCTTCGCGGGCGCGTTCGGCCCGACCGCCGTCGCCGACCGCCGCACCGTCGCCCGGATACCGGCCGGCTGGTCCTTCGCCCGCGCCGCGTCCGTGCCGGTGGTGTTCCTGACCGCCCACTACGGCCTGTTCGACCTCGGCGGGCTGAAGAGCGGCGAATCGGTCCTGGTGCACGCCGCGGCCGGCGGTGTCGGCATGGCGGCGGTGCAACTCGCCCGGCACGCCGGTGCGCGGGTGTTCGCGACGGCGTCCCCCGCCAAGTGGGACGTCCTGCGGGCCGGTGGACTGGACGACGCGCAGCTCGCCTCGTCCCGCACCACCGACTTCGCCGAGACGTTCCTGACGGCCACCGGCGGGCAGGGCGTCGACCTGGTGCTCGACAGCCTGGCGCGGGAGTTCGTCGATGCCGGCCTGCGGCTGCTGCCGAACGGCGGCCGGTTCGTGGAGATGGGCAAGACGGACGTCCGCGACGCCGAGGCGGTCGCCCGGCAGCATCCCGGGGTGCGCTACCGGGCGTTCGACCTGATGGAGGCCGGTCCGCAGCGGATCGGCGAGATGCTCGCCGAGATCCTGGACCTGTTCGAGCAGGGAGTGCTGCGTCCCCTGCCCGTCACCGGCTGGGACGTCCGGCAGGCCCCGGCCGCGCTGCGCTCGCTCAGCCAGGCCCGGGGCGTCGGCAAGAACGTCCTGCTGCTGCCCGCTCGACCGGACCCCGAGGGGACCGTTCTGGTCACCGGGGCCACCGGCACCCTGGGACGGCTGCTGGCCCGGCACCTGGTCGTCGCGCACGGCGCCCGGCACCTGCTGCTGGCGGGCCGTCGGGGCGAATCCGCCGACGGGATGCCGGAACTGGTACGGGAGTTGACCGGGCTCGGCGCGTCGGTGACCGTCGCGGCCTGCGACGTCGCCGACCGGGACGCGCTCGCCGCCCTGCTCGGGTCGGTGCCCGCCGCGCACCCGCTGACCGCCGTCGTCCACGCGGCCGGCGTCCTGGACGACGCCACGATCGCCGGGCTGACCCCGGACCGGCTCGACCGCGTCCTGCGGCCCAAGGCGGACGCGGCGCTGGCCCTGCACGAACTCACCCGGGACCTCGACCTCGCGGCGCTGGTCCTGTTCTCCTCGGGCGCCGCCCAGTTCGGCGCGGCCGGGCAGGCGAACTACGCCGCCGCCAACGCGGTCCTCGACGCCCTCGCCGCCGAACGCCGGGCCGAGGGGCTGCCCGGTCTGTCCATCGGCTGGGGCCTGTGGGAGGAGCGCAGCGGGATGACCGCGGCCCTCGCCCCGGGCCGGGGCGCCGGGGCGGGCGCGCTGACCTCGGCGGAGGGCCTCGCCCTGTTCGACGCGGCGCTCGACTCCCCGCACGCCTACCGGCTCGCGGCCAGGATCGCCCCGTCCGTGCTGCGGGCGGACGACCGGCTGCCCGCCGTGCTCCGCGGCCTGGTCCGCCCGGCCCGGACCAGCGCCGCGGAGGCGCCGGCCCGCTCGATGGCGCGGCAGCTCGCCGAGCTGCCCGAGGCCGAGCTGTACCGGACCCTGCTCGACCTGGTGCGCGGCACCGCCGCGGCGGTGCTCGGCCACAGTTCGCCGAACCTGGTCCGCCCGGCCCGCCCGTTCAAGGACGTCGGCTTCGACTCCCTCACCGGGGTCGAGCTGCGCAACCGGCTGGCGTCCTCGACCGGGCTGCGGCTGCCGGCCGCGCTCGTCTTCGACCACCCCACCCCGGAGGCACTGGCCCGCCACCTCGCCGAGCGGGCCGGGGCCGCCCGTCCGACCGGCGACGAGGCGGTCCGGGCCGGGCTCGACGCCCTGGAGGCGCTGCTCGACGCCCTGCCGCGGGACGGCGTCAGCGACGAACTCGGCGCCCGGATCCGGGACGTGCTGTCCCGTCCGCTGGCCGGCGGGACACCGGCCGCCGCCGCCCGCCCCGTGGGCGACCAGGGCGACCCGGACGACCTGGCCCCCGACCTGATCGAGGCGGCCAGCGACGACGAGATGTTCGAGTACCTCGACCGGCAGCTGGGGTCCGCATGACCAGGGCACCGGCCCGCGCGCCCCGCGCCCCCCGCGTCCTTCAGGACGAGACCCGAGCAGCCCGAGACGAAAGCAGCGGTGTCCAGTGAGCGACCAGAGGATGCGCGACTACCTCAACCGGGTGACCATCGACCTCCGGGACACCCGGCAGCGGCTCCGGGAGGCCGAGGCCCGCCTGAGCGAGCCGATCGCGATCGTGGCGATGAGCTGCCGCTTCCCCGGCGGGGTCCGCACCCCGGAGGAGCTGTGGGAGCTGCTCGCCGAAGGCCGCGACACCAGCGCGCCCGTCCCCGGCGACCGGGGCTGGGAGCGCGCCTGGCCGTCCGGCGACGCGATCCCCGGGCGGGGGGCGTTCCTGGACGGCGCGGCGGACTTCGACCCGGAGTTCTTCGGCATCTCGCCCCGTGAGGCGCTGGCCATGGACCCGCAGCAGCGGCTGCTGCTGATGGCGGCCTGGGAGGCCGTCGAGCAGGCCGGCATCGACCCGCTCACCCTGCGGGGCAGCCGCACCGGGGTGTACGCCGCGGCCGTCGACGAGGGCTACGCGACGCTGGGCTCCGGCGCCGCCGAAGCCGTCCAGGGGTTCCTGATGACGGGGAACTCGATGAGCGTGATGTCCGGGCGGGTGTCCTACGCGCTCGGCCTCGAAGGCCCCGCCATCACCGTGGACACCGCCTGCTCGTCCTCGCTGGTGGCGTTGCACCTGGCGGCGCGGGCGCTGCGGGCCGGCGAGTGCTCGCTCGCCCTCGCCGGCGGGGTCAGCGTGATGGCGCTGCCGGCGGTGTTCGTCGAGTTCAGCCGGCAGGGCGCGATGTCCCCCGACGGCCGCTGCAAGCCGTTCGCGGCGGCCGCGGACGGCACCGGCTGGGGCGAGGGCGTGGGCATGCTGCTGCTGGAGCGGCTGTCGGACGCGCGCCGCAACGGCCGTACGGTGCTGGCCGTGCTGCGCGGTTCGGCGATCAACCAGGACGGCGCGAGCAACGGCCTGACCGCCCCCAACGGTCCCTCGCAGCAGCGGGTGATCCGGGCGGCGCTGGCGGATGCGGGTCTGACGGCGTCGGACGTGGACGCGGTGGAGGCGCACGGCACCGGCACCACCCTCGGCGACCCGATCGAGGCCGACGCGCTGCTGGCCACCTACGGCCAGGACCGGCCCGCCGACCGCCCGCTGTGGCTGGGCTCGCTGAAGTCGAACATCGGGCACACCCAGGCCGCCGCCGGGGTCGCCGGGGTCATCAAGACGGTCCTCGCGCTGCGGCACGGCGTCCTGCCGCGCACCCTGCACGTGGACGCGCCCACCCCGCACGCCGACTGGTCCTCGGGCGCCGTCGAACTCCTCACCGAGGCCCGCGACTGGCCCGCCGTCGACCGGCCGCGCCGGGCCGGGGTGTCCTCGTTCGGCATGAGTGGCACCAACGCGCACGTCGTCCTCGAACAGGCACCGGAGCCCGAGCCGGAACCGGCGGACCGGCCGGAAGTGGCGCCCGGGGCCGTGCTGCCCTGGGTGCTGTCCGGCCGCACCGCGGCCGCGCTCGGGGACCAGGCGGCCCGGCTGCGCGCCCGGCTCGCCGCGGACGCGCCCGCCCGGCCGGCCGACATCGGGTTCTCGTTGGCGACCACCCGGTCCGCCTTCGAACACCGGGCCGTGGTGATCGGCGACGGGCAGCACGCCCTGCTGGACGGGCTCGCCGCCCTGTCCGGACCCGGCACGGACCTCCCCGCCGCCCCGGCCGACGTCGTGGTGGGCACCGGCCGGGTCGTCGAGGGCCGGACGGCCCTGGTGTTCCCCGGCCAGGGCTCCCAGTGGGACGGCATGGCCCGGGACCTGCTCGCCACCAGCCCCGTCTTCCGGGACCGACTCGCCGCCTGTGGCGCTGCTTTCTCCGCCCACGTCGACTGGTCCTTGGAAGGCGTCCTGTGCGGCGCCCCCGGCGCGCCCTCACTGGAACAGGTCGACGTGGTGCAGCCGGTGCTGTGGGCGGTGATGGTGGCCCTGGCCGCGCACTGGGAGTCCTGGGGCGTCCGGCCCGACGCCGTGGTCGGACACAGCCAGGGCGAGATCGCCGCCGCCGTGGTGGCGGGAGCGCTGAGCCTGGAGGACGGGGCGAAGGTCGTCGCCCTGCGCAGCCGGGCCATCCGGGCGCTGGCCGGACTCGGCGGCATGGTCGCGGTGCCCCTGCCCGAGGACCGGGTCCGCGCCGAGCTCGCCCGCTGGGCCGGGAAGCTGTCGGTGGCCGCCGTCAACGGGCCCGCCGCCGTGGTGGTCTCGGGGGAGACCGAGGCCCTGGCCGAACTGCTCGCCCACTGCGCCGCACAGGGCGTACGGGCCCGGTCCGTGCCGGTGGACTACGCCTCGCACTCGGCCCAGGTCGAACGGATCAGGTCCGAGGTGCTGGCCGCACTGGCCGACGTACGCCCGCTCCCGGCCCGGATCCCGCTGTTCTCCACCGTCACCGGCGACCGGCTCGACACCACCGCCATGGACGCCGACTACTGGTACCGCAACCTCCGCGGGACCGTCCGCTTCGACGCGGCCGTGCGCTCCCTGGTCGAGCAGGGCCACGAGGTGTTCGTCGAGGTGTCGCCGCACCCGGTGCTGACCATGGCCCTCCAGGACACCGTCGAGGCCGCCGGCGCCGAGGAACCGCCCGTGGTCGTCGGCACCCTGCGCCGCGACGACGGCGGACTGCGCCGGGCCCTGCGCTCGGCCGCCGAACTGTGGGTGGCGGGCGCGGCCGTCGACTGGTCCGCGGTGTACGCCGACACCGGCGCCCGCCCGACCGCCCTGCCCGGATACCCCTTCCAACTGCGGCGCTACTGGCTGGAGCCGGAGGCGCTGCCGGACACCGGGCCGGCCGCCGACCCGCACGACACGGCCTTCTGGCACATGGTCGACCACGAGGCCCCGGCCGAGATCGCCGCCCACCTCGCCGTCGACGAGGACGCCCTCGCCCCGGTCCTGCCGGCCCTGCGCGGCTGGCGTCAACAGCGGCGCGACGAGAGCGTCATCGACTCCTGGCGGTACCGCATCGGCTGGCAGCCCCTGCCCGACCCGCCGGCCGCGGTCCCCGCCGCCGGCACCTGGCTGGTCGTCCTGCCCGCCGGGCACCACGACGACGCCCTGGTGCGCGGCCCGCTGCTCGCCCTCGCCGAAGCGGGCGCCACCGTCGTCACGGCCGAGCTCACGGCCGACGCCGTCCGCCGCACGGACCTCGCGGACACGCTCGCCACCGCCCTCGGCGACCGCGTGCCGACGGGTGTGCTGTCGCTGCTGGCCGCCGCCGACCGGCCCCACCCCGACCACCCGGCCCTGCCCACCGGGACGGCACTCACCGTCGCCCTGGTGCAGGCCCTGGGCGACCTCGCCCTCACGGCGCCCCTCTGGTGCGCCACCGCCGGGGCCGTGTCGACGGGCCCGGACGACCCGGTCACCCACCCCCGCCAGGCACTGGTCTGGGGCACCGGACTGGTGGCCGCGCTCGAACTGTCCGCCCGCTGGGGCGGACTCGTCGACCTGCCGCCGGACCTCGACGCCCGCGCCCGGACCCGGCTCGCCGCCGTACTGACGGCGTCCGCCCCCGGCCGCGAGGACCAACTCGCCCTGCGCCCCGCCGGCCTGCTGGCCCGCCGCCTCCGGCGAGCCCCCCGCAGCGACGGCCGTGCGCAGCACTGGAAGCCCCGCGGCACCGTCCTGCTGACCGGCGGCACCGGAGCCGTCGGCCCGCACCTCGCCCGCTGGCTGGCCCGCAGCGGCGCCACCCACCTCGTCCTCCCCGGCCGCCGCGGCCCCCAGGCACCCGGCGCGGCCGAACTCGCCGCGGAACTGGCCGCCCTCGGCGTCCGGCTGACCATGCCCGTCTGCGACCTGGCGGACCGGCAGGCCGTCGAGGCACTGCTCACCGGCCTGGAGACGGCGGGCGACCCGGTCACCGCGGTCGTCCACGCGGCCGCCTTCGTCGCGCTCGCCCCGCTGGACGGCACGCCGATGTCCGCGTTCGAACAGATCGTCGCCGCCAAGGCCGCCGGCGCCGAACACCTCGACGCCCTGCTCGACCGCGAACTCGACGCCTTCGTGCTGTTCTCCTCGATCGCCGGAGTCTGGGGCAGCGGCGACCACGGCGCCTACGCCGCGGCCAACGCCTACCTCGACGCGCTGGCCCAGCACCGCCGGGCCCGCGGCCTCACCGCCACCACCGTCGACTGGGGCATCTGGCAGGCCGCGAACCCCTACCAGGACCGCACCGCCGGAGCGGACGCCGACCTGTTCAACCTGGAGCAGCACGGCCTGCCCCGGATCGCCCCCGACCTCGCGGTGCACGCCCTGCAACAGGCACTGGACGACGACGAGACCGTGCTCGCCGTCGCCGACGTCGACTGGGAGCAGTTCGCCGCCGTCTTCACCTCCACCCGCCCCAGCCCGCTGCTGACCGGCGTCCCCGAAGCCCGCCGCGCCCTGGAGGCCCCGGCCGGTGACACGGTGGAACCCGCCGCCGCACAGCTGCGCGAACGGCTCGCCGCCCTCGGCGAATCCGAACAGCACCGCCTGCTGCTCGACCTGGTCCGCACCCACGCGGCAGCCGTCCTCGGCCACTCCGGGGCGGACGCGATCCGGCCCGGCACGGCCTTCCAGGACATGGGCTTCGCCTCCCTCACCGCGGTCGAACTCCGCAACCGGCTCAACACCGCCACCGGACTGCGGCTGCCGTCCACCCTGATCTTCGACCACCCGTCGTCCACCGCGCTCGCCCGGGAGATCCGCGCCGAACTGCTCGGCCGGCCGGCCGTCGGCCCGGCCACCGTCGGCCCGGACACTGTCGCGCAGCCGCCCGCGTCCGACGACGAGCCGATCGCGATCGTGTCCATGGCCTGCCGTTTCCCCGGCGGCATCGGCACCCCCGAAGACCTGTGGCGCCTGCTCGCCGACGGCGGCGACGCCGTCTCGGACTTCCCCACCGACCGCGGCTGGGACCTCGAAGCCCTCTACGACCCCGACCCCGACCGCCCCGGCACCTCGACCACCCGGCGGGGCGGCTTCCTGCACGACGCGGCCGACTTCGACGCCGAGTTCTTCGGCATCTCGCCGCGCGAGGCGCTGGCCATGGACCCCCAGCAGCGGCTGCTGCTGGAGACCACCTGGGAGGCGATCGAACGCGCCGCCATCGACCCGGTCGCCCTGCGCGGCAGCCGCACCGGCGTGTTCACCGGCGTCAACTACGCCGACTACGCGGCCGTGGTCGCCCAGTCCGAGGAAGGGGACGGCCACTTGCTCACCGGCAGCGCACCCAGCGTCGTCTCCGGCCGGGTCGCCTACACCCTGGGCCTCGAAGGCCCCGCGGTGACCGTCGACACGGCCTGCTCCTCCTCCCTCGTCGCCATGCACTACGCCGGCCGTGCGCTGCGCGGCGGCGACTGCTCGCTCGCCCTGGTCGGCGGCGTCGCCCTGATGGCGACCCCCGGCGCCCTGATCAGCTTCTCCCGTCAGCGGGGACTCGCCGAGGACGGCCGCTGCAAGGCCTTCTCGGACGACGCGGACGGCATGGGCATGGGCGAAGGGGTCGGCGTCCTGCTGCTGGAGCGGCTGTCGGACGCGCGCCGCAACGGGCACCCGGTGCTGGCGGTGGTCCGCGGTTCGGCGATCAACCAGGACGGCGCGAGCAACGGGCTCGCCGCCCCCAACGGTCCCTCGCAGCAGCGGGTGATCCGGGCGGCGCTGGCCGACGCGGGA
>NZ_BMRI01000022.1:38354-82262 GCF_014648555.1 Kitasatospora griseola | reverse complement strand
GAGGTGGACGTGGTGGAGGCGCACGGCACCGGCACCACCCTCGGCGACCCGATCGAGGCGCAGGCCCTGCTGGCCACGTACGGCCAGGACCGGCCCGCCGAACAGCCCCTGTTGCTCGGATCCCTCAAGTCCAACCTCGGCCACGCCCAGGCGGCGTCGGGCGTGGCGGGGGTCATCAAGACGGTGCTGTCCATGCAGCACGGGCAGGTGCCCCGCACCCTGCATGTCGGCAAGCCTTCCGGCCACGTCGACTGGACGCGCGGAGCGCTGGCCCTCGCGACCGAGCAGCAGCCCTGGCCGCAGCACGGCCGCCCCTTCCGGGCCGGCGTGTCCTCCTTCGGCCTGAGCGGCACCAACGTCCACACCATCCTCGAACACACCCCCCTGGAGAACGACGGCCCGCCGGCCGAGCGCACCCCCGTGCCGGAGGTGCCCTGGCTGCTGTCGGCGAGGAGCCCGCAGGCACTGCGCTCCCAGGCCGACCGGCTGCGCCGCCACCTGGACGGCAACCCGGGTTCCGACCCGCGCGACATCGGGTCCGCCCTGCACGCGCGCACCGCCTTCGAGTACCGGAAGGCACTGGTCGGGAGCGGAGACGAACTCCGCGCCCTGCTGGGGCGGATGGCCGACGACTCGGGAGCGTGGGACGGCGGTCGGCCGGTCGACGGCCGTTCGGTGCTGGTGTTCCCGGGTCAGGGTTCGCAGTGGGTGGGGATGGCGGTGGAGTTGCTGTCCGGGTCGGAGGTGTTTGCCGGGCGGATGGCGGAGTGCGAGCGGGCGCTGGCGCCGTACACCGACTGGTCGTTGGTCGAGGCGTTGGGTTCGGAGGCGCTGTTGGCGCGGGTGGATGTGGTGCAGCCGGTGCTGTGGGCGGTGATGGTGTCGCTGGCGGAGGTGTGGCGTTCGTTCGGCGTGGTTCCGGACGCCGTTGTCGGCCACTCGCAGGGTGAGATCGCGGCTGCGTGCGTGGCGGGAGGTTTGAGCCTGGAGGACGGGGCGCGGGTGGTGGCGCTGCGGTCCCGTGTGATCGGGGCGTTGGCCGGTCGTGGCGGGATGGCGTCGGTGCCGTTGCCGGTGGAGGCGGTGCGGGAGCGCCTGGGCCGTCTCTCGGTGGCGGCGGTCAACGGCCCGTTGTCGACGGTGGTGTCGGGTGATGCGGTCGCGGTTGCCGAGTTGGTGGAGGAGTTTGTCGGGGAGGGGGTGCGGGCGCGCCTGATCGAGGTCGACTACGCGTCGCACTCCGCGCACGTGGAGGAGGTCCGCGAGCGCCTGCTCGCCGACCTGGACGGCATCACCCCTCTCTCGGGTTCGGTGCCGTTCTTCTCAACGGTGACGGGCGGCTGGCTGGACACGAAGTCGTTGGACGCCGAGTACTGGTACCGGAATCTGCGGGAGACCGTCGAGTTCGCGAACGCCACGGAGGCGTTGCTGGGTGAGGGCTTCCGTTTCTTCGTCGAGTCCAGCCCGCATGCGGTGCTGGGTGTGGCGGTGGGGGAGTCGGTGGAGGCCGCGGGTGTCGACGCCGTGGTGCTGGGGACGTTGCGCCGCGGTGAGGGCGGCCTGGCGCAGGTGCTGCGTGCGGTGGGCCGCGGGTGGGAGCGCGGGCTGGAGGTGGACTGGTCCACGGCGTTCCCGGGTGCCCGGCGGGTGGACCTGCCGACGTACGCCTTCCAGCGCACCCGCTACTGGCCCGAGCCGGCACCCGCCACGGTGGCCGATGTGGGCTCGGCCGGGCTCGACCCGGCCTCCCATCCCCTCCTCGGGGCGGCCGTCGAGCTGGCCGACACGGGTGAACTGCTGCTCAGCGGCCGGATCTCGCTGCGCACCCACCCCTGGCTCGCCGACCACGCCGTGGCCGGTGCGGTCCTGCTGCCCGGCGCGGCCTTCGCGGAACTCGCGGTACGCGCCGCGGACGAGGCCGGATGCCACGCGGTGGAGGAACTGACGCTCCAGCAGCCGCTGTTGATACCCGCCGACACCGCCGTCCGCCTGCAGGTGCGGGTCGGTGCCGCGGATGCGCACGGCGGCCGCTCGCTGGACCTGTTCTCCTGCCGGGAGGACGCGGCGACCCCGCACTGGACCGCGCACGCGACCGGTCGGCTCACCGCCGACGCCGCGACCCGTAAACCGCCGTCGGCACCCGTGCCGGACGACGCGGGCTCCTGGCCCCCGCCCGGCGCCGTCCCGATCCCCGTCGACGACCTGTACGAGCGGTTCGACGCCTCCGGTTACGGCTACGGACCCGCCTTCCGCGGGCTTACCACCGCCTGGCGCCGGGGCGACGAGATCTTCACCGAGGTACGCCTGCCCGAGGACCGGAACCGGTCCGCCGCCGATTTCGGCGTGCACCCCGCGCTCCTGGACGCCGCCCTCCAGGGGCTGTTCCTGAGCGCCGAGCCGGAGATCGGGCCGGGCCCGGACCGGCCGTCCGCCGGACTGCCGTTCTCCTGGAGCGGGGTCAGGCTGCACGCCACCGGAGCCACCGCGCTCAGGGTGCGGCTCGGCCTCCGGCCGGACGGATCGGTGTCGATCGACGCGACCGACCCGCACGGCCTCCCGGTCGTGTCGGTCGAGGCGCTCGCCGTCCGCCCGATCGACCTCGACGCCCTCCGCCCCGCCGGCGGCCCGGAATCGCTCTACCGGCTGCAGTGGTCGGCGGCGCCCGCCATCACCGCACCCGCCGCCCCCCTCGGGGCGTGGGCCGTCCTCGGCGGCCGGGGGCTCTTCCCGGACAGCCATCCGGACCTGGCCGCGCTCGGTGCCGCGCTGGACGGCGGAGTGCCGTCGCCCGCCGCGGTGCTGGCCTGGTGCGACCACACCCCGGACCTCCCGTCCCCGCCCGACGTCGCTTCTGTGCACACCGCGCTGGACGACGCCCTGCGGCTCGTCCAGGACTGGCTGGCCGACCCGCGCTGGGACGACGGCACCCGGCTCGTTCTCGTCACCCGGGGCGCGGTCTCCACGGCGGCCGGCGAGGAGGTCACCGACCTCACCGGCGCGGCGGTCCGCGGCCTGGTCCGCTCCGCCCAGTCCGAGCACCCGGACCGCTTCCTGCTGATCGACACCGACGACCCGGCCGCCGTGGCTGACCTGCTGCCCGAGGCGCTGGCCGGAACGGAGCCCCAACTGGCGATCCGCGCCGGACGGCTCCTCGCCGCCCGCCTCACCAGGGCCATCGTCCCGGTGGACCCGGACACCTCGTCCGGTATCGCGGCGGCCGGCGGAACCGTCCTGGTCACCGGGGCCGGCGGCGCGCTCGGCGGCCTGGTGGCCCAGCACCTGGTGACCGCGCACGGCGCACGGAACCTGCTGCTCGTCGGCAGGCGCGGTGCGGACGCCTCGGGCCTGGCCGACCTTGCCGCCGAACTGCGCGGACGCGGCGCCCGGGTGGACGTGGCGGCCTGTGACGTCGCCGACCGGGACGCGCTCGCCGCCCTGCTCGCCGGCATCCCCGCCGACCGTCCGCTGAGCGCGGTCGTCCACGCGGCCGGCGTCCTGGACGACGGGACGGTCGAGTCGCTGACCCCCGACCGGATGCGCCACGTCCTGCGGCCCAAGGTCGACGCGGCCCTCAACCTGCACGCCCTCACCCGTGAGCTGCCGCTGTCGGCCTTCGTCCTGTTCTCCTCCGCGTCCGCCACGGTCGGCAACGCCGGGCAGGGCAACTACGCCGCCGCCAACGCCTTCCTCGACGCGCTCGCCCAGCACCGGCGCGCCCTGGGACTGCCCGCCCAGTCGCTCGCCTGGGGCCTGTGGGCGCGCCGCAGCACCATGACCGGCACGCTCAGCGCCGCCGACCTGCGGCGGATGTCCCGGGGAGGCACCGCGGCCATCGACAGCGAAGAGGGCCTGGCGCTGTTCGACGCGGCGCTCACCCTGGACGAACCGCTGCTCGTCCCGGTCAAGATCGACCTCGGCCGGCTCCGGACGGCGGCCCGGACCGGGCCCGTCCCGGCCCTGCTCTCCGCCCTGGTCCCCGGGGCCGCACGCCGCCCCGCCTCCGGGGCGGACGCCGCCGAGGCGGACTCGCTGCGCCGCCGGCTGACCGAGCTCGCCCCGGAGGAACGCCTCGCCACCCTGCTCGACCTGGTGCGGAGCCGGGCCGCCGACGTCCTCGGCCACGGCGGGGCCGGGGCCGTCGACCCGGACCAGGCGTTCAAGGACCTCGGCTTCGACTCGCTCACCTCCGTCGAGCTCCGCAACCGGCTCGGCGCCGCCACCGGCCGCCGGCTGCCCGCGACCCTGGTCTTCGACCACCCCACCCCGGCTGCCGTCGCCGCCTACCTCGCCGGGCGCCTGGTCCCCGACGGGCCGGGCGGACCCGCCGCCACCGGGAAGGCCACCGGAACGGCGGGCCGGGCGGACCGCGCGGACCACGAGATCAGCTCCCTGCTCGCCGCGATCCCACCCGCCGCCCTGCGCCGGGCCGGGCTCCTCGACGCGCTCCTGGACCTCGCCGACCGGTCGGAAGCACCGGCCCCCGCCGCCGACATCAATGCCATGGCCGTCGACGACCTCGTCCGGATGGCCCTGGGCGGCGAACGTGACTGACCGACAGCCGCAGAAGGAGAAGCCCAACCCCATGCCCACCGACACGGACCAGGTGGTCGCCGCCCTGCGCTCCTCGCTGCTGGACAACCAGCGCCTGCGGCAGGAGAACCGGCGGCTCCGCGACGACTCCGCCGAGCCCATCGCCATCGTGGCGATGAGCTGCCGCTACCCCGGTGGCGTGCGCACCCCGGAAGACCTGTGGGAACTGCTGCTCAAGGAGCGGGACGGGGTCTCGCCGTTCCCCACCGATCGCGGCTGGGACGTCGAGGGCGGCTTCGACGCCGACCCCGACACCCCCGGCACCTTCTACGTCCGTGAAGGCGGCTTCCTCCACGACGCGACCGGCTTCGACGCCGGCTTCTTCGGCATCTCCCCGCGCGAGGCCCTCGCCATGGACCCGCAGCAGCGGCTGCTGCTGGAGGCGTCCTGGGAGGCGGTGGAACGCGCGGGCATCGACCCGGCGACCCTGCGCGGCAGCCGCACCGGCGTCTACACCGGCGTGATCTACAGCGAGTACGGGTCCCGTCTCGGCCGGGTGCCCGACGAAGTGGAGGGCTTCCTCGGCACCGGCACCATCCCCAGCGTCGCCTCGGGCCGGATCGCCTACACCCTGGGCCTGGAGGGCCCGGCGGTCACCCTGGACACCGCCTGCTCGTCCTCGCTGGTCGCCGTCCACCTAGCCTGCCAGGGGCTGCGCTCCGGCGACACCACCCTCGCCCTGGCCGGCGGGGTGACCGTGATGTCCACCCCCGGCCTGTACGTCGGGTTCAGCCGCCAGCGCGGCCTGGCGCCCGACGGGCGCAGCAAGTCGTTCTCGTCCGCGGCGGACGGTGCCGGGTTCGGGGAGGGCCTGGGGCTGCTCCTGCTGGAACGGCTCTCGGACGCCCGGCGCGCGGGGCACCCCGTCCTGGCCGTCATCCGCGGCTCGGCCGTCAACCAGGACGGCGCCAGCAACGGGCTGACCGCCCCGAACGGGCCCGCGCAGCAGCGCGTCATCAACGGGGCGCTCGCCCACGCCGGACTCGCCCCGTCCGAGGTGGACATGGTGGAGGCGCACGGCACCGGCACCGTCCTCGGCGACCCCATCGAGGCCCAGGCGCTGATGGCCACCTACGGGCAGGACCGGCCCGCCGGGCAGCCGCTGCGGCTGGGGTCGCTGAAGTCCAACCTGTCCCACACCCAGGCCGCCGCGGGCGTCGGCGGGGTGATCAAGTCGGTGCTCGCGATCCGGCACGGCGTGATGCCGCGCACCCTGCACGTCGACCGCCCCTCGCCCCGCATCGACTGGACCGAGGGCGCCGTCTCCCTGCTCACCGAGGCCACCCCGTGGCCGGAGACGGAACGGCCGCGCCGGGCCGGGGTGTCCTCCTTCGGCGCCAGTGGGACCAACGCCCACGTCATCCTCGAACAGGCCCCCCTGGAGGACGACGGCCCGCCGGCCGAGCGCACCCCCCTGCCGGCGGTGCCCTGGGTCCTGTCGGCGCGCACTCCGGACGCGCTGCGCGCCCAGGCGGCGGCGCTGTACGAGCGGGTGGCGGCGGAACCGGGCCTGAGCGTGCTGGACGTGGGCCATTCGCTGCTGACGGGCCGTTCGCGGTTCCCGGAGCGCGCGGTGGTGGTGGGCGCGGACCGCGACGAACTGCTGGCCGGTGTCGCCGCCCTGTCGCGGGGCAAGGGCTCGGCGGCCGTGCCGGTCGGCGGCGGGCCGCTTCCGGGCCGATCGGTGCTGGTGTTCCCGGGTCAGGGTTCGCAGTGGGTGGGGATGGCGGTGGAGTTGCTGTCCGGGTCGGAGGTGTTCGCCGGGCGGATGGCGGAGTGCGAGCGGGCTCTTGCGCCGTATGTCGACTGGTCGTTGGTGGAGGCGTTGGGTTCGGAGGCGCTGCTGGCGCGGGTGGACGTGGTGCAGCCGGTGCTGTGGGCCGTGATGGTGTCGCTGGCGGAGGTGTGGCGTGCGTTCGGCGTCGTTCCGGACGCGGTGGTGGGCCACTCGCAGGGTGAGATCGCCGCCGCCGTGGTGGCGGGTGGTCTGAGCATCGAGGACGGGGCGCGGGTGGTCGCGCTGCGTTCCCGTGCAGTCGGGGCGTTGGCCGGTCGTGGTGGCATGGCCTCGGTGCCGCTGCCGGTGGAGGCGGTGCGGGAGCGGATTGCGGGACGCCTCTCGGTGGCGGCGGTCAACGGCCCGTCGTCGACGACGGTGTCGGGCGACGCGGACGCGGTCACCGCGCTGGTGGAGGAACTCCTGGACGAAGGGGTGTGGGCGACTCCCATCGAAGTCGACTACGCGTCGCACTCCGCGCACGTGGAGGAGATCCGTGAGCGCCTGCTCGCCGACCTGGACGGCATCACCCCCCTCCCGGGCGCGGTGCCGTACTACTCCAGCGTGACCGGCGGCCTGCTGGACACGAAGGCCCTGGACGCCGAGTACTGGTACCGCAACCTCCGGCAGACCGTCGAGTTCGAGCAGGCGACCCGCGCGCTCCTCGCGGCCGGGCACCGCGTCTTCATCGAGTCCGCCCCCCAGCCGGCCCTGATGTACGGGATCGAGGACACGGCCGCCGACGAGGGCGCCCCCGAGACGGTGGTGCTCGACACCCTGCGGCGCGGAGCCGGAGGGCTCCGCCGGCTCCAGCTCGCCCTCGCCGGGGCACACGTCCGGGGCCTGCGCGTCGACTGGGAGCGGCTGTTCGCGGGAACCGGCGCCCAGCGGGTGGACCTGCCCACCTACGCCTTCCAGCGCCGCCGCTACTGGCTCGACGCCCGGCCGGCCGACCGGGACCAGGCGGCCGCCGGCCAGTTGGCCGCGGACCACCCGCTGCTCGGCGCCGCGATCGAACTGCCCGACGACGCGGGCACCCTCTTCACCGGCCGGCTCTCGACGGCCACCCACCCCTGGCTCGTCGACCACGCCGTGGCCGGAACCGTCATCCTGCCCGGCGCGGCCCTGGTCGAGCTGGCCGCGTACGCGGGCCGCCGGCACGGCTGCGCCCTCGTGGAGGAACTGACCCTCGCCACCCCGCTGGTGCTGCCCGACGACCACGCCGTACAGCTGCGCGTACGGGTGGGGGCCGAGGACGGCACGGGCCGGCGCCCGGTGGAGTTCCACTCCCGGCCCGAGGCCGACCCCGGCGCCGCCGACCGGCCCTGGACCCGGCACGCGACCGGCACGGTCGGCCCCCGGGACGCCTCGGCCGACCAGGGACCCTCGGCCGATCTGGACGACATGGCCGGGGCGGCCGGCGCGTGGCCCCCGCCCGGCGCGGTCCCGCTGGACGTGGACGAGCTGTACGGGCTGCTCGAAGCCCGTGGCGTCGCCTACGGCCCGGCGTTCCGGGGCCTGCGCGCCGCCTGGCGCACCGCGGACGCGATCCACGCCGAAGTGGCCCTGCCCGACGGCCTCCTCGACAGCGCATTCGTCATGCACCCGGCCCTGCTGGACGCCGCCCTCCAGACGACCGGCCTGCGCGAAGGCACCGCCGTCGGCGGGCCTGCCGACGGCGTCCCCCTGCCGTTCTCCTGGCAGCGCGTGGCGATCGAAGCCTCCGACGCGCCGGTCCTGCGCGTCCGGCTGCGCCCCGACGGCCCCGACGCCGTCGCCGCGCGGATCACCGACCCCGCCGGACGCACCGTGGCGACGGTCGGCTCGCTCACCCTGCGCACGGCGTCCACCGCCGCGCTGCGGGCGTCCGCCGGCTCCGTCTTCCACGTCGGCTGGACGCCGGTCGCCGCCGGGCCCGGCCCGCGCCCGGTCACCCGCTGGGGCCTCCTCGGCCCGCGGGACGAGCGGCTGCTGCCGGCCGCCTTTCCCGTCGAATCCGGGTCCGCGACACCGGACGCGGTGCTGCTGACCTGCCCCCCGTCCGCCGACACCGCGAGCGCGGACGCGGACCCCGCGGCGGTGCACGCGGTCGCGGCCGGGGTGCTGGACCGCGTCCAGGCCCACCTGGCCGACGACAGCACCGCCCGGACGCCCCTGGTGGTGCTCACCCGGGGCGCGACCGGCCCGCTCGGCGCGCGGCCGGCGGACCCCGGCGCGGCGGCCGTCTGGGGCATGCTCAGGGCCGCTCAGCTCGAACACCCCGACCGGTTCGTGCTGCTGGACACCGAAGGGCCGGACCAGGACGGCCTCGGCGACGCGCTCGCCGACCTCCTCGCCACGGGCGAACCGCAGGCGGCCCTGCGCGGCGGCGTCCTGTACGCCCCCCGACTGGTACGGCCCACGGCCCCCGCCCCCGCGACCCGCTCGGCCGGCGCGTTCGGGCCGTCCGAGGGGACGGTGCTGCTGAGCGGCGGCGGCGCCCTCGCGGCCGTCCTGGCGCGTCACCTGGTCGCCGCGCACGGGGTGCGCCACCTCCTCGTGCTGAGCCGCCGCGGCGCCGACGCCCCCGGCATGCCGGAGCTGACGGCGGAGCTGGCCGGGGCCGGAGCCGAGCTGACCGCCCTGGGCTGCGACGTGTCCGACCGCCGGGCCCTGGCCGCCGCCCTGGCGGCCATCCCCGAGAACCGCCCGCTGTGCGCGGTGGTGCACACCGCCGGAGTGCTCGACGACGGCCTGCTGGACGGGCTGACGGCGGAGCGGACGGCCGCCGTCCTGCGGCCGAAGTTCGACGCCGCCCGCCACCTCGACCAGCTGACGCGCGGAGCGGACCTCGCCGCGTTCGTCGCCTTCTCCTCCGCCGCCGGCGTGCTGGGCAGCCCGGGCCAGGCGTCCTACTCGGCCGCCAACGCCGCGCTCGACGCCCTCGTCGCGGAACGCCGGCGGCTCGGGCTCCCCGGCCTGTCCCTGGCCTGGGGGCCCTGGGAGCGGGTGAGCGGGATGACGGCGGAGTTCGACGGCCCCGACCGGCGGAGGATCGACCGGCGCGGCGCCCGCGGCCTGTCCGACGAGGAGGCCATGGCCCTGCTGGACACGGTGTGCGCCGCGGACGCCGCCCCGCCGGGAGACGGGAGCCCCGTCGTCCTGGCCCACCTCGACCTCACCGTGCGCGGCGACGGCCCGGTGCACCCGATGCTGCGCTCCCTGGTCCGCCGCGGCCCGGCCGCGACGACCGGAGCGAAGGCGGCGCCGAGCGCCGCCGCAACGCTGCGGCAGCGGCTCGACGCCGCCGCCGACGCGCAGGAACGCGAGCTGGTGCTGCGCGAACTCGTCCTCGCCGAGGCCGCCGAAGTCCTCGGCCACACCGACGCCGGGGCACTGTCCGCGACGGCGCCCTTCCTCTCCGTCGGATTCGACTCGCTGACCGCGGTCGAGCTCCGCAACCGGCTGGCCGCCGCCACCGGAGTGCGGCTGCGGCCCTCCGCCGTCTTCGACAGCGCCACCCCCGCCGCGCTCGCGGCGCGCCTCGCCGCCGAGGTCCGGACGGACGACACCCCCCGGCCCGAAGCGGCACCCGCGACCGGCGCCGAGGCCGCCGACACCGACCCGGCGAGCGTGCTGTTCCGCCGGGCCTGCGCACTCGGCCGGATCGACGAGGGCATCGCCCTGCTCAAGCACGCCTCCGCCCTGCGCCCGGCCTTCCACAGCGGCAGCGACCTCGCGGCCGCCGGCGCCGGCCCGCAGCTGCTGCGCCTGAACGAGCGCGCCGACGCCCCCGTGCTCGTCTGCTTCGGCTCCGTCGTCGCCCTCGGCGGCGCCCACCAGTACGCCCGCTTCGCCTCCCGCTTCCGGGACCGCTACGCCGTCGCCGCGCTGGACGCCCCCGGGTTCACCCCCGAGGAGGAACTGCCCGCCGACATGTCGGCCCTGCTGGACCTCCAGGCGACGACCCTGCTCCGGGAACTGCCCGGCCGGACCCTCGTCCTGGCAGGCTCCTCCTCCGGCGGCACGCTCGCCCACGGAGTGGCCGCCGAGCTGGAGCGGCGCGGCGCGGGCCCGGCGGCCGTGGTGCTGCTGGACACCTACCTCTCCGACAACCAGGGGATCACCCAGTTCAACGATGTCCTGCTGGGCGGCATGTTCGCCCGCGAGGACCGGGCGGCCCCGATGGACGGGACCCGGCTGACCGCGATGGGCGGCTACTTCCGGCTGCTCGACGACTGGAAGCCCCCGGCGGTCCGCGCCCCGCTGCTGCTGGTCCGCGCCTCCACCCCGCTCGGCCGCCCGTCCGCCGACGCCGGTGACTGGCGCGCGTCCTGGGACGGCGTCGACACCGTCGTCGACGTCCCCGGAGACCACTTCTCGATCATGGAGCAGCACGTCGCGACCACCGGCGACGCCGTCGCCGACTGGCTCGACGCCACCCTGCGCACCCCCGACACCCTCCGTACCCCCGAAGACCAGTGAGAACGAAGGAGAACCCGTTGACCACGGCCCCGTACGACGATTCCCCCGCGCAGCACGCCCTCACCGTGCTGGGAGCCGGGGTGATGGGCGTCGGAATCACCGTCCTCGCCCTCGGGCACGGCCTGCCGGTCCACCTGGTCGACGTCGACCGGGAACGGCTCGACCGGGCCGCGGAGCTGATCGGCGACGACCTCCGGCTGGCCGAGCTGATGGGCGCGCTGCCCGCCGGGACGCCCCTCGGTGCCCTGGCCACCGGCACTTCGCTCAAGGCCGCCGCCGGAGCCACCGCCGTCGTCGAGGCGGTCACCGAGAACGCCGCGATCAAGGCCGCCGTCCTGTCCGAGGTCTCCGGACTGGTCCGGCCCGGCACCCTGCTGATCACCAACACCTCCTCCATCCCCGTCGACGAACTGGCCGGGGCCCTGGAGCGGCCGGAGGAACTGGTCGGCACCCACTTCATGAACCCGCCCTACCTGATCGGCACCGCCGAGGTGGTCCGCGGCGTCCGGACCGGGGACTCCGCGATGGCCGCCGTGGCGGCCCTGCTCACGGCACTGCGGCGGAAGGCGGTCGTCGTCCGGGACGCACCCGGCTTCGTGACCAGCCGCATCCTGCACCCGATGATCAACGACGCCGCCCGGGTCGTGCAGGAGGGCACGGCGACCGCCGCGGACGTCGACGCCCTGATGCAGGGCTGCCTGGGACACCCCACCGGCCCGCTGCGCACCGCGGACCTGATCGGCATCGACAACCTCGTCGACTCCCTCACTGTGCTGCACGAGCGCACCGGCGACGACGGCTGCCGCCCCGCCGAACTGCTGCTCCGGCTGGTCCGCGAGGGCCGGCTGGGCCGCAAGTCCGGGCGCGGCTTCTACGACTACACCTGATCACCCCGACCAGACCCGACCACACCCGACCACCTCTGATCACCCCTGATCACCCCGACAAGGAGACGGCCATGAGCACGGCGAACACGCCCGACACCCACACCCTGGAGAAGGAACTGCTGGAGTTCCTGGAAGGACGCACCGGAACCGCCTGGGACGCCGACACCGACCTGTTCGACGCCGGCGGGCTGTCGTCCCTCTTCGCCATGCAGGTGGTGGTGCACCTGGAGAAGACCTACGCCATAGCCGTCCGCGGCGCGGACCTGCGGCTGGACAACTTCCGCACCGTGCGCCGGATGGCCGAGCTGGTGGCCCGGCTCCAGACGCCCGCCGCCGGGGGCGAGCGTGGGTGAGGACCTGAGCGGCGCGATGACCGCTGTCACCCTGCGGGTCGGCGACCTGGCGGGGGAGTGGGACCGGACCGGTCTCATCCCGCGGGCCCTGCTCCGCGAGCTGGGCGCCGAGGGCCGGCTGTGCGCTGAAGTCCCGTCGCAGTACGGCGGCTGGGGGCTCAGCAGCACGGACAGCGGCGCCTACACCGCCCACGTGGGGGGCCTGTGCAGCTCGCTGCGCAGCGTGATGACCTCCCAGGGCATGGCGGCGTGGACCATCCAGCGCCTGGGCACCGCCGAGCAGGCGGCCGCCCACCTGCCCCGGCTGACCGGCGGCGAGCTGGCGGCGGTCGGCTTCAGCGAGCCCGGCGCCGGCAGCGACCTCTCGGCGATGACGACGACCGTCCGCCGCGACGGCGACACGGTCGTCGTCGACGGGCACAAGAAGTGGGTGACCGCCGCCCACTACGCCGACCTGCTGGTCGTCGTCGGCCGCTACGAGGACGGCGCGGTGGCCGTCGTGGTGCCCGCCGACGCGCCCGGCGTCCGGATCGAGCGGATCGCCGACCCGCTCGGCTGCCGCGCGGCCGGCCACGCCGACGTGCACCTCGACGGGGTGCGGCTGCCCGTCGACAGCGTCCTGGGCGGGCACGGACTGCCGCCCGCCCTGCTGGTGACGACCGCGCTGGCCTACGGGCGGATGTCCGTCGCCTGGGGGTGCGTGGGCATCCTGCGGGCCTGTCTGGCCGCGGCCACCTCGCACGCCGCCGGACGGGAGCAGTTCGGCAGGCCGCTCGCGGAGCACCAGCTCGTCGCCGGGCACCTCGCCGACCTCTACACGGCCGAGCAGGTGGCCACCCGGGTCTGCGAGCACGCCAGCCGCTGCTGGGACGAAGGCTCGCCGGACCAGGTGGTGGCGACCGTGCTGGCCAAGCACGTCAGCGCGACCCAGGCCGCCCACGGCGCGGCGACGGCCGTCCAGGTGCTGGCCTCGGCCGGCTCCCGGGACGGGCACACGGTGGCCCGGGCGTACCGGGACGCCAAGCTGATGGAGATCATCGAGGGCAGCAACGAGCTGTGCCGGCTGATGCTGGCGCAGCACGCCCTCTCCGCTCCGGGGGCGCCGTGAGCGGGCCCGCGGCCGACGAGACGAGGAAGGACGACATGGCTGCAACCGTCAAGTGCCTGGTCTGGGACCTGGACGGCACCCTCTGGCAGGGCACCCTGCTGGAGGACGGCGAGGTGCACCTGCCGGACGAGGTGCGCAAGGTGGTGATCGAGCTCGACTCCCGCGGCATCCTGCAGTCCGTCGCCAGCCGCAACGACCACGAGCACGCCTGGGCCCGGCTGGAGGCGTTCGGCCTGGCCGAGTACTTCGTCCTGCCGGAGATCGGATGGGGCGCCAAGTCCGAGTCGGTGCGCCGGATCGCCGACCGGCTGAACTTCGCGCTCAGCACCATCGCCTTCGTCGACGACCGGCCCGCCGAACGCGCCGAAGTGGCCTTCCACCTGCCCGACGTGCGGTGCTACCCGGCCGAGCAGGTCCTGGACCTCCCCGACCTCGCCGAGTTCACCCCCGCGACCAGCACCGTCGACTCCCGGCGGCGGCGCCGGATGTACCAGGCGGGCTTCCTCCGCGAGGCCGAGCGGGCGGCCGCCCCCGGCCCCGACGAGGAGTTCCTGCGCTCCCTGGACCTGCGGATGCGCATCGGCCGGGCCACCGGCGAGGAGCTGTCCCGGGTCGAGGAACTCACCCTGCGCACCAGCCAGATGAACGCGACCGGGGTCCACTACCCGGACGCGGTGCTGCGCGGCCTGATCACCGACCCCGGGCACGAGGTCCTGGTGGTCACCCTCGCCGACCGGTTCGGCCCGCACGGCGCGGTCGGCGTCCTGCTGCTGGAGCGGCGCCCGGGCCTGTGGCACCTCAAGCTGCTCGCCACCTCCTGCCGGGTCGTCGCCTACGGCGCCGGCGCGACCCTGCTCAACTGGCTGGCCGATGCCGCCGCCCGGTCCGGGGTCCACCTGGTCGCGGACTTCCGGGCGACCGAACGCAACCGGATGATGGAGATCGCCTACCGGTTCGCGGGCTTCGAGGGCCTGGACGAAGCCCCGTGCCCGTGCGCCGACGCCCTCGCACCGGCCGCGGAGGACAGCGGACTCCAGCGCCTGCACCTGATCCCCGGCCCGCGTGTGGTGTCCACCGTCATCAGCGTGGACGCACCCGACCTGAGCACGCCGGAAGGGGGCCCGGGAACGCCGTGACGGCCGCGGGGCCCGGCGCTCCCAGGAGCGCCGGGCCCCGGCCCGTCGTTCTTTCAGAGCTTGCGGACGAGGGTGATCCCGTCGGCCATCGTCAGCAGCGACAGCTCCACCCGGGGGTCCTCGTGCAGCACCCGGTTCAGCGCCCGGACCCCGGTGGTGTCCGGATCCACGGCGGCCGGATCGGCGACCCGGCCGAAGAACAGGGTGTTGTCGACCACGATCAGACCGCCGGGGCGCAGCAGCGCCAGCGAACTCTCGTAGTAGCGGACGTAGTTGGTCTTGTCGGCGTCGATGAACACCAGATCGAAGCTCTCCGGCCCGCGCTCCGCCAGCAGCGCGTCCAGGGTCGCGGCGGCATCGCCGATCCGCAGGTCGACCCGCGAGTCGACCCCGTCCCGCTTCCAGAACTCGGCGCCGATGGCCGGCCACCGCTCCTCGATGTCGCAGGACACCAGCACCCCGTCGGCCGGGAGGGCGCGGGCCATGCACAGGGTGCTGTAGCCGGTGAAGGTGCCGATCTCCAGCACCGCCCGGGCCCCCGTCAACCCGACCAGCAGGGCCAGCAGTTGGCCCTCCTCCGCCATCACCTGCATCGCGGTCCCGCCCGGCAGGTCCGCGGTGGTCTCCCGCAGCTCCCTGAGCAGGTCGTCGTCGCGGAGGGAGACCTCCCGGACGTAGGCGAGCAGGTCGCGGGTGGCTGTCGTCTGGTCGGCCATGGCGAAGGGTCCTCTCGGAGGGGATCGGATCGGTGGACATCGGGTCGAAAAGGATCGGGCGAAGGGGAGCGGGCTGCCGGGAGGTCACCCGGCGCGCATGTACGGGTGGTCGTGCTGCTGTACGGCGACCGCCTGCGCCCGCTCATGGGCGTAGGCCCCCAGCAGTGCGTCCAGCCGGTAGCGGCCCCCCGCCGGCGCGCCCAGCAGGTTCGCCTCGACCAGGGCGTCCAAGGCCTCCTCGGCCTGCTCCTCGGAGCAGCCGAACATCACCGCGACCCGGCCGGCGGAGACCGAACTCGCTCCGGCGGCCCCCAGCGCGGTGAACACCTCGGCCGGGTCGACCCCGGCCGGAGCGGTCCGCCGGAGTCCGGCGTGGTCGGCGTCGAGGCAGGGCCGGACGCCGAGGTCGCCCGCGTGCAGTTCGTCCAGCAGCCGCGGGGCCTCGGTGAGCCGCCGGGCGAAGTACCCGATGCTCCAGTGCGGGCGCTCCAGCAGCCGGGTCCCCGCGATCCGGATCGCCAGCGGCAGGCCCGCACAGACCGTCAGCACCGTACGGGCCGCCTGCGGTTCGGCGCCGACCCTGGCCGGGCCGACGATGCCGCCCAGCAGCTCCAGCGACCCGGCCTCGTCGAGCGGGCCGAGCTGGAGGGTGTGCGCCCCGTCCAGGTCGGCCAGTCGCCGCCGGCTGGTCACCAGCAGCCGGCTGCCCCCGCTGCCCGGAATCAGCGGTCGTACCTGCGCGGTGCTGGAGGCGTTGTCGAGCACCACCAGCAGGCGGCGGCCCGCGGTGAGCGAGCGGTACAGGCTCTCCCGCTCCGACGCCTCCTCGGGTATCTCGTCCCGGGGCACCCCGAGGTCGGCCAGGAACCGCGGCAGGACCGCCCGGGCGGTCAGCGGCCGCGCGGCTCCGCCGAGATCCGCGTAGAGCTGGCCGTGCACCGAGGAACCGCGTACGGCGTGCGCCACGTGCAGGGCCAGCGCGCTCTTGCCGACACCGCCCCGGCCGGTCACCACCGCCGTCGCCACCATGCCCGCGGGCATCGAGCCGGTCGTGAGGAAGTGCTGCAGCCTGGCCAGCGCACCGGAGCGGGCCGACAGCGGCAGCGGCACCGAGGGGAGCTGCGCCGGACTCGGCCAGCGGGATCTCTCCCGGGCGGCGGCCGGCGTCGGCGCGGGGGCCGCCGCCCGGGCCGGCGCGGGCTGCTCCTGCGGGCCGGGCGTACGGGGCCGGTCGTGGACCGAGAGGATGCGCCGGTGGACCTCGCGCAGATCGGCGCTCGGTTCGGTGCCGAGCTGCTCGACGAGCAGCACCCGGGTGCGCCGGTAGAGGTCCAGGGCCTCCGACTGCCGTCCCGAGCGGAACAGCGCCAGCATCAGCTTGCCCACCAGGGCCTCCCGCAAGGGGTGCTTGCGCACCAGCCGCACCAGCTCCGGCACGACCTCGGCGTGCCGCAGCAGCGCCAGCTCCGTGTCGAACCGCAGCTCCATCGTCTGCAGGCGGAGTTCCTGAAGGTAGCGGCCCTCCACGTCGCGCAGCGTCTGCGACGGGATGTCCGCCAGCGGCTCCTCGCGCCACAGGGCGAGCGCCTCGGCCAGCTCGGTGGAGGAGCCCTCCAGGTCTCCGCGCTCGGCCAGCTCCGCCGCGCGCCGGCGGTGGGCCGTGAACTGCCCGAGATCGCTCTCGTGCTCGCCGAGTTCGAGGAGGTAGCCGGGCGCCCGGGTGAGGATCCGGGCGGACGCGATCTCGCCCAGCGACTGCCGCAGGCGCATCACGTAGGTGCGGATGGTCGCGGCGGCACTCGGCGGCGGGGCGCCGTCCCAGACGTACTCGGCGATCCGGTCGACCGAGATCACCCGGTTGGCGTTGAAGAGGAGCGCTGCCATGACCACGCGTTGCCTCGGCGCGGACACGTGCACCTCACACGCGTTCAACCGGATGGAAAGCGGGCCCAGCAGCAGGAATTTCAAGGGAGAGTCCTCTTCGTCACGCGGCCGGCGGGCAAGACTGCCTCCGGCCTCTTTGGGGGCCGTGTACGCGTCAACACGGTCCTGTCGGGTCTACGGGTCCTGTCGGGTCCAGGGGGTGCTTGGAGTGCGGGTCTTGCGCTCGTGCCGGGTCTGCGCTGCGCGACACCGTCGCGACGGTCGGGACCGCCCGCCCGTCCGCCGCGGGCTCACGGCAGTGGCTCGCGGCAGTGGCCGACCACCCCGGCCGGATCCGCGGGGCGCGGTCCGGACGGGGTGGTGCCGCCGAGTCGGTGCCCAGTAAATCCCACGGGATTGCTCCGCATCGCAACGTCCTCACCAATCACCGAAGAGATGGCCGGAATTGAACCCGGTCCTGAGCGGATCGATGCGCTCCGGTGAGTACTTGCTGACATTCCGAGCGGTATGGCAGGCTGTCATATGCGGTGCCCGTGAGTGTCCGATCACCGTCGATCGAAGCTCCCTGTATAAGCGCGCACGAGACGGCCCGCCGGTGCGAAGGATGTCCTGCCCGATCACCACACCCCGCCCGTCGGCACTGCGCGGATTTCGAGAAGAGAATGAAAGGCCGACATGACCTCCCTCTCTTTGGACAGCGACCTGTGGTGCCGTCGCTTCCATCCCTCGCCGACGGCCGCGCGCCGACTGGTCTGCTTTCCGCACGCCGGCGGCTCGGCGAGTTTCTACTTCCCGGTGTCCGCCGCACTGCACGGCCCGGTCGACGTCCTGGCCGTGCAGTACCCCGGCCGGCAGGACCGTCGGGAGGAGGCCGGCATCCACGACCTGCACCGGGTGGCCGACGAGGTGCACGAAGCGCTGCGCCGCTGGGACGACCTCCCCCTGACCCTCTTCGGGCACAGCATGGGCGCGCTCGTCGCCTTCGAGGTGGCCCGGCGGATCGAGCGCGCGGGCGGCCGGATCGACCACCTCTTCCTCTCCGGCCGCAAGGGGCCGTCCGCGGACCGGCCCGACGCCTCCCACCCGGTCGACGACGCGGGCATCGTGGCCGAGCTCAAGGCCATGAGCGGCACCGACGCCCGGCTCCTGGAGGACGAGGAACTGCTGGGGATGGTGCTGCCCGCGCTGCGCGGCGACTACCGCGCGGTGGGGGCCTACCGCGCCGACCGCGACGCCGCGGTCAGCTGCCCGGTCACCGCCCTGGTGGGGGACCAGGACCACTGGGCGCCGGTCCCCGAGGCCGCCCGCTGGCGCGACCGCACGACGGCCGCGTTCGACCTCAAGGTCTTCCCCGGCGGGCACTTCTACCTCACCAGCCGGGCGGACGAGGTGACCGCCGTGCTCCGCGACCACCTCACCGGCGCGCTGCGCGCCTGACAGCACGGACGGCGAGGGAGGGGGGTCGGGGAGTGGCGCCGTCGGCGACCTCCGAGCAGGTCGGGCCGGGCTGATTCGCCGCTTCCAGGCCGGGAAACCGGCCCGCGCCGGCTTCCCGGGCGCACTCCCTCGGGGTGCCCGGCGTCAGGATCCGGCCACCTCGCGTTCTCCCGGAATTCCTCGATTCCCGGAAGAGGGAGAGGTGCGCCGTTCCTCCGTCCCCCGTCGCGGGAGCCCCGGAGTGCGGGCCGGGAAAATCCCTTCCGAATGAGGTGAATACCCTCCGCCACTGTGTTGCCGGGGATTTTCCCAGATCCGGATATCGTCTCGATATCGCATCGCGAGACACGTTGCCGAGCGTCCGTCGGACGCCGGATTCTGCGGCATTGTGCGGTTCACTTCTGCCGCACTACGCCCCAGCCGCACCACCGTTCCCTCCTTTCACACCAATTCACAGGAGCTGTCATGAGTCTGGGGTACCTGTTCGGCGGCGGCGTCGGGACCGAGCCGCACGGCCTGGAGCTCTACCGGACCTACGAGGTCGTGCAGGGCTGGTACGAGCAGGTCTCCGCGTGGACCGGGCTGACGGTCGGACAGATCCTGGAGGAGGACCTCCCGACCGCCCAGGAGGAGCGCCAGAGCGTCGGCACGGTCCGCGAAGCCGCCCTCGCGATCGGCGTCCACGACCTGCTCGCCTCGTTCAACCTGCGCCCCGCGGCCATCGGCGGCCTCAGCCTCGGCGCGATGACCGCCAGCTGCCTCGCCGGATCGCTGGGGCGGCGGGAGCTGTTCGAGATGCTGGCCGGATCCCGCGACACCCCGGAACCGCCCGCCGACGACCCGCAGCAGGGCATAGCCATCGCCTTCGGCTCCCTCGCCGACGGCGCCCCCGCCCACCCCGGCGAGAACGTCCCCGGCGTCTACCTGGCGGGCGACTTCGGCCCCACGGTCGACGGCACCAAGCGCATCATGATGCTCGCCGGCCACGCCGAAGCGCTCGGCGCGCTCGCCGCCGAGGCCCCGCCGGGAACGGTCGTCCCGCTCCCCGGCCGCACCATCGCCGTCCACACCCCGCTGCGCCGGCCCTACCGCGACTTCATGGCCCCGCGGATCGACGCGATCCCCTTCAGCGCCCCCGAGATCCCCCTGCTGTCCTGCCTGGAGTCCAAGGTCCTGCGCACCGCCGACGACGTCAAGGACCTCTTCCAGCGCAACTCCACGGACCCGATCAGCCTGGTCGACGTCTACACCGGGATGAAGGAGCAGGGCGTGCAGCTCGGGCTGGTGATGGGCCCCTCGATTCCCGAGGGCATCCTGGCGTTCCCCTTCCCGGTGGTGCACATCGAGCGGCCCGAGCACGTCGAGCAGGCCCTGACCACCGCCTACGAGCTCGGCATCGACCTCACCGGCGCCCCGGCCCTGTCGTGACCGCCGCCACCGCCGCCACCGGCGCCGACCCGGACGCGGACGCCCAGATCGCGCGCTGGCTGGACACCGACCTCGACGAGTGGACCCGCACCGTGGTCCGGCGGCACTTCGACCCGGTGTCCGGAAGCCCCTACTGGCTCGCGCAGGCCCCCCGGCTGGACTTCGACCCGCGCGACATCACCCGCTACGACGAGCTCGTGGCCTTCGGCCCGTTCCCGCTCGACCGGCTGCGCACGGAGGACCCCGCGGACCTCGTCCCGCTGGCGGTGCCCAGGCCGCTCGTCGGCCGGGTCTGGGACTCCGGGGGCACCACCGGCACCCCCTGCCGGGCGTTCTACACCCCCGACATGCTGCGGCACCGGGCGCTCTGGCGCCGCTGGTCCTTCGTCCGGGAGGGCTTCGCGCCGGGCCGCACCTGGCTGCAGGCCACCCCCACCGGACCGCACCTGATCGGGAACGGCGTCCACGAGGTCTCCGAACTCCACGCCGGCCAGGTGTACGCCGTGGACATGGACCCCCGGTGGGTGAAGCGCCTGATCCGGGCGGGACGCCTCTCCGAGGTCGGCGACTACACCACCCACCTGCTGGAGCAGATCGCCGACGTCCTCGCGCCGGGCCGGGTCCACTACGTCAACACCACCCCGGCCCTCTTCCAGGCCCTCCGCCAGCGCCGGCCCGACCTGGTCGCCGCCCTCGACGGCGTACGCCTGAGCGGTACCCAGATCAGCGCCGACATGTACCGGACCTTCACCGCCGCCCTGCAGGGCGGGATCTGCGGGCTGACCTACGGCAACACCTTCGGCAACGCGGCCTGCCTGGACATCGAGCGGGACGGCGAACTGATCAGCTACGTCCCGAACTACCCGCAGGTCACCATGGCGGTGGTCGACAAGGCCGACCCCTCGACCCAGGTCGCCCCCGGCGCGGTCGGCCAGGTCCGGCTCACCGTCCTCCACGAGGACCTCTTCCTCCCCAACATCCTGGAACGCGACCAGGCCCTCCGTCACCCGACCGACCGCTGGCCCACCGACGGCGTCGCCAACGTCCGCCCCCTCCAGATCGCCAGCTCGTCCCCCGAGGGCCTCTACTGAACCGTCGCCCCACGGCGACGGCGGGTCGCAGGGGGCGCCCGACGCCGGCCGTCGGCGGGCGCCCCCGGGCCGGATGCGGTCAGGAACACGCGGCCGTGCTCACCGGTCCACGCCTCCCATCACCGGGTCGATGCTCGCCACCGCGACGATGACGTCCGCGAGCATGCCGCCCTCGCACATCGCCGCCATCGACTGGAGGTTGGTGAAGCTCGGGTCGCGGAAGTGCACCCGGTACGGCCGCGTGCCGCCGTCGGAGACGACGTGCGCGCCCAGCTCGCCCCTGGCGGACTCGACCGCCGCGTAGGCCTGGCCGGCCGGGACCCGGAATCCCTCCGTCACCAGCTTGAAGTGGTGGATCAGCGCCTCCATGGACTCGCCCATGATCTTCCGGATGTGGTCGAGCGAGTTGCCCAACCCGTCCGGGCCGAGCGCCAGTTGGGCGGGCCAGGCGATCTTCTTGTCGCCCACCATGACCGGGCCGGGGGCCAGCTTCTCCAGGCACTGCTCGACGATCCGCAGCGACTGGCGCATCTCCTCCAGCCGGATCAGGAACCGCCCGTAGGCGTCCGCGGTGTCGGCCGTCGCGACCTCGAACTCGTAGTTCTCGTAGCCGCAGTAGGGGTCGGACTTGCGCAGGTCGTGCGGCAACCCGGTGGCCCGCAGGATCGGCCCGGTGGCACCCAGCGCCAGGCAGCCGGCCAGGTCCAGGTGGCCGACGTCGACCAGTCGGGCCTTGAAGGCCGGGTTCCTGGTCGCCAGTTTGTTGTACTCGTGCATCCGCGAGCGCAGCAGCTTCACGCCCTCGCGGATCTTGTCGACGGCGTCGGCAGGCAGGTCCTGCACCACGCCGCCCGGCCGGACGTAGCCGTGGTTCATGCGCAGGCCGGTGACCAGTTCGAGGATGTCGAGAACGACCTCGCGGTCCCGGAAGCCGTAGACCATCAGCGTGGTGGAGCCGATCTCCATCCCGCCGGCGGCCAGCGCCACCAGGTGCGAGGAGATCCGGTTGAGCTCCATCATCAGCACCCGGATGACGTCGGCCCGCTCCGGGATCTGTTCGGTGATGCCGAGCAGCCTCTCCACCCCCAGGCAGTAGGCGGTCTCGTTGAACAGCGGCATCAGGTAGTCCATCCGGGTCACGAAGGTCGTGCCCTGCACCCAGTTGCGGAACTCCATGTTCTTCTCGATGCCGGTGTGCAGGTAGCCGATACCGCAACGGGCCTGTTTCACCGTCTCACCGTCGATCTCCAGGATCAGCCGCAGCACGCCGTGCGTGGACGGGTGCTGCGGCCCCATGTTCACGATGATCCGCTCGTCGTCGGCCTGCGCGACGGCGTCGACCACCTCGCCCCAGCCACTGCCGGTGACGGTGTAGACGCGGCCCTCGGTGGTGTCCCGCGCTCCTGACGACTCCTGCTCGCTGCCGCTCATCAGCCGTATGACCTCCGCTCGGGTCGCCGGTGGCGCCCGATGTGCCGGTGTCGCGGCGCGTGATCGGTCACGACAGGACCGCGGCCGTCCGAGCGGGCGCGAATCGGCGGCTCGGGCTCATCGAGTCCAGGATCGCGCACATCGGCGACGAGGCCGAGACGGCGAGCCGGACGGGCCCGAACGAATTCGCCGCCGGAAGCCTTGCCCGTGTCGTGCTCCTTGCCCTGGTGCTGGCGGCCGCGGCTGGTGGCGGTGTTCCCGGCGCCGGCGGTGCGGGGTCCTGGCCCGGGCTCTCCTGTGAACACCGGTCGGGGCGCGCGGGGTGCGGGGGCGGCGCGCGGGTCGTGGCGCACGCCGTGTGCCGGCGGCGGTGTGATCCGGCCGATTCGCGAGGGTGCGCATGATCGTGGCCGGCCCGAGGAAGGATCACGGCGGCATTGGCGTCATGTGCATGGTGATCAATGGGGGCGGACTGTGGCTGTCGATCGGTTCATCGCGGTGTCGGTGGAGCTGACCGGCTTCAGTGCCGAGGAACTGCGCGCGACCGGTATGGCGGATGACTATCGGGCCGTGGTGCTGGAACGGGCGGGCGCGGAGCGGCTCGGCCGGCTGGAGGCCGCGGCGGCCGGTGGCTCGGCGGAGCTCCTCCGGGAGCCGGTACGGGAGTTGGCCCGGGCCGTGGCCCACCTGTGGTACCTCGGGGCATGGCCCGGGCTGTCGGACAGGGAGCCCTTCGTGGTCTCGTCGCGCGCCTACGCCGAAGGCCTGGTGTGGCGGACCTTCCACGGGCACGCGCCGGGCACGGTGGCGCAGGGGCACGGCAGTTGGTCCGCCGCGCCGCCCTTCGGAGCCGCAAGCGACGCGAACGCCGCATCGGTGGAGCAGTGGTGAGCGCGCCGGGCGCGCGGCACTGGGACGTGATCGTGGTCGGCGCCGGGTTCGCCGGATCCCTGGTCGCCGGGCAGCTCGGTGCGCGGGGCTGGCGAGTCCTGGTCCTGGAGGCCGGCCAGGGCGCACCCGATGCCGAGCAGGGCCATCTCGATGCGGTGGAGTCCTACCGTTCGGCCCTGGCAAAGGTGCCCAACTCTCCTTATCGATCCGGTCATTGGATCGCCTCGCCGGACGTGACGGATCTCGTCGGCGAGGCCGGCGGCGGGTTCCGCTCGGACGGGTACTTCGTGCAGCGCGGCCCGCTGCCGTACGCCAGCGGATACCTGCGGGCCAACGGCGGCACCGGGCTGGCCTGGACGGGACTCGCGCCGCGCATGCACCCGGAGGACTTCAGCGCCGCGGACTTCGGGTACGGCCGGAGCTGGCCGATCGGCTACGGAGACCTGGAGCCGTACTATCGGGCCGCCGAACGGGAGCTCGGGGTGGCCGGCGACGTCGACGAGCAGCGTGAGGGCGTCGGCCTGCCGTTCCCCGACGGGTACCGGTTCCCGACGCGGTCGATCCCGCGCAGCTACCTGGACGAGGTGATGGCGAAGGCACTGGACGGCAGGTCGGTGCAGGACCCGGGCGCGCAGGGCCCGACCCGGCTGCGGGTCGTCACCACGCCGCACGCCCGCAACGGACTGCCCCACCCGGACGCCGACCCCCGGGAGCCGGCCCCCGGGCGGCCGTGCCAGGGCCACGCCAGCTGTGTGCCGATCTGCCCGTCCCGCGCCAAGTACACGCCCCTGCGGACCCAGGCCCGGTGGGGCCCGTCGGTCACCCTGGTCACCCGGGCCGTCGTGACCCGGGTGCGGATCACCGGCAACGGCCGGGCCGCCGGTGTCGAGTACCGGGCCTGCCGCGACGGCGCCGTCACTCCCGCATCGGTGAGCACACACACCGCCGACGCCGACCTCGTCGTACTGGCCGCGCACGCGATCGAGAACGCGAGGCTGCTGCTGGCCTCCGGCGCGGCCAACAGCAGTGACCAGGTCGGGCGCAACCTGATGGACCACCCGGTTCTGCTGACCTGGGGACTGATGCCGCATCAGATCGGCCCCTACCGGGGCCCCGGTTCGACCTCCGGCCTGGAGGGCTTCCGCTTCGGGGCGGCCAGGGCCCGTCGCGCCCCGTTCCGGATCGAGATCGGCAACTGGGGCTGGAGCTGGGCGCTCGGCCCGCCGGACGGCCGGGTCGCCGAACTCCTGCGCAGCGGCGGCCCGGACGGCCGCGGCCTGTTCGGCCCGCGACTGCGGCGCACCCTGGCCGACCGGATCGGCCGGGAGTTCGCGTTCCAGTTCGAGATGGAACAGGACGCCGACCCGGCCAACCGGGTCACCATCGACCCCCGCCACCGGGACGCGCTGGGCAACCCGCGCCCGGTGCTCCACTACGACCTTTCCGACCACGTCAAACGCGGCATCGTCGCCGCGAAGAGCGTCTCCGACCAACTCTTCGGCCTGCTCGGCGCCGAGGACCACACCCGCTTCGAAGCGGGACCGGCCTGGCCGGGCCACTTCGAGTACGAGGGCCGGTCCTACGCCTACCGGGGCGCCGGGCACGGGGCGGGCACCCACATCATGGGCGACTCGCCCGCGACCTCCGTGGTCGACGAGTGGCAGCGCTGCTGGGACCACCCCAACCTGTACGCCGTCGGTTGCGGCAGCATGCCCACCGTCGCCACCTCCAACCCTTCGCTGACCATGGCCGCCCTCGCCCTGCGCAGCAGCGACGAGATCCACCGCGACCTGCTCGCCCGCCGCCGCCCCGGCTCCGTCCGCGGGCCGGGCGGCCCTGCCGACCCCGTACTCCGAGGAGCCGACCGCCGATGAGCCCGGACCAGCCGCTGCCCCTGCCGCCCGTCCCTGCGCCGTACCAACTGCCGTTCCACTACGGAGCGTTGCACAACATCGGCCTCGACTGGCTGACCGATCCGGGCCCCGTCCGAGAAGTCCTCGCCGAGCACCACCCCGACCTGGTCGCCGCGGACTTCGACGGGCGGGCCTGCGTCTCGCTCAACTACCAGCTCTACTTCGCCCAGTACCCGAACGGCGGCGGCATCACCCAGGAGATCGAGGTCAACATCGTCGCCCACCCCGCAGGCGCCGTCGGCCGCCTGCCGGAGGTCGACTACGAGCAGTACGCGCGGGGCTTCGACCAGACCAAACTCCTGGGCATCGCCCGCATCCACGTCCTGTGCGACAACCCGCTCGCCATCGACGCCGGCCGCAGGCTCTACGCCGAACCCAAGTACCCGGCGTGGTTCGAGACCACCATGCCCTCCCTCAACGGCCCGACGCACCACCGGACTTGGTCGGTCACCTGCCGACAGGCCGGATTCACCGAGGACCGTACCGGCATCGACCGCCAGGACCGTGCCCTGTTCTCCTTCGAGGCCGACCTGACCGGCCTGACCCCCGAGCCCGTCAACAACACCCCCATCACCGGCTACGGCACCGACCCGGTGGGCGGCCTGCTCGCCGGTCCGATGAACGTCTACCAGCCCTACCAGTACCACCTGCTCGACGACACCACCCGCGCTCGGATCCGACTCACCGTCACCGACCCCGCCGACGGCGTCGGCCGCCACCTCACCGACCTCCTCGCCGGCTCCCGCGCCGCCGGCGTCTGGACCTACCAGTCGGCTCCCGTGGCCGCCCACAACCGCCCCTACTACATTCCCGCCAAGGGCTGATCGAGCGAGAAGACGCCAGACGAGACGCCGGGCGCCGCCGCCGGGGCGCGGGCGGCGAGCCGGACGGTCAGGCCGCCTCGGCGGTCGGCGCACCGTCATGTCCGAGGGACGGGCGCGCGAGGCAATCACGCGCAAGGGAAGCCGAGTCGGGGTCGTCCGCGATCGGGCGAGGCGTGTGCCGCCCGGGTGATGGGCGGGCGGCACACGGGCATCGGCTATACGTCGGTCCAGATCTGGTACGGGTTGTCGGAGTTGGAGGGGACGGATGCGTAGACGCTCGAACCGTTCCCGTCCAGGAGTCGACCCGTAGCCGCGTTCTGGAAGCTCGCGCTGTTGAACGGGCCCTGGCGCCAGTGCTGGTAGGGATTGTCGGACGGCCCGCAGACCGAGGTGCAGACAGCTCCGGCGCCGTTGCTGTCCAGGCAGCGGTTGGTCGCGTACTGGACCACGGTGTACTTGCCCGTGGCGTCCAGGGTGATGTTCCACCGCTGGTAGGGGTTGTCCGAGGGCCCGCAGGGCGACTCGTAGACACTTCCGGCGCTGTTCCCGTCCAGGCAGTGACCTGTCGCGTACTGGACGATGGTCGTGTAGCTGATGTTGGCGGGCAGGAGCGTGCCCGCAGTGGTGGGGCTTCCCGGGGTGGTGCTGTGACTTGCCTGGGGGCCGGCCGCGTTGGCCGGTGCTGCGGTGGTGAGGCCCGCGGCGGCGATTGCTGCGAAGGCGGCCATGCCGGCGAGGTTCCTGTGCAAGTTCACGATCTTCTCCTGGGGGAGCGGCGGAATCGTGGGGCCAACGAACCCAGTCGGCCGTCCGGGCGCCGGCAGGTGGGCGATCGAGCGGCGGGAACGGCGTGGCCTGCCCGGACTTCCCGACAGCGAGTCAATTTCCGACTCGTCGTCGCCGGCAGGCACCGACTGCAGCCGCGCCCCAAGTGGCGCACCAGGCCGAGTACTTGAGGAGCGGTGGCAGTCGATCCTGCTCGAAACCTCTGACTGCTCAGCAACAGGTTGCGTGTCCAGCACTGGAAGGAATGGCAAACTTTTTCGGGATGATCCGGAGCATCGGATGCCGGGCAAGGCATCGAGGCGGCACCGAGCCGAATCCACAGATCCAGTGTCCGGGGTAATCAATTCCCTTGCTGCGGCGGTGAAGTGGAGTTCGTGGCGGCGGACGGTGCTCCCCGACGACCCCGGCGACCTCCTGGCGGTGGGAGTGACCCGGGCGGGATGACTGCGCCGCGGCATGCGCCCCTCGGTCACGGCCCACTGCGTCAGCCAGGCCGCGTGCCGGGACTGGTGGTGCCCAAGCCCGAGCTGCAGCTGGAACGCGGCCGCGCCCGGTGGCAGTGGTGGCCGTCGGACCCGGGGACGGAGCGTGCGATTGCCTCACGGACGGGCTGTCACCCCGCACGGTCGGCGGCCTCGACCGGCTGACGGCCGCCTGCTGCGTCGCAGACCGCGCTAATGATCCGTCAGCATCCGCTGTCCGCACGTCAGGGCGCCGTCAGGGCAGCCAGGATCGGCCACCCGTCGCCGTAATGTCTCTTCCGGACAGCGGCTCGCCCCGATCCGACGAGGATCGGGCGGGCCGCGGGCCGGAAACCCAACACCCCGGTCAGTGACCGGGGCCGAATTCCGGCGGCCAGAGGGGATAAGGGGGACGCGCGGCCTCGGGCGCGCACGGCACGACAGTTCGACCGGGCACCGCCGTCTCGGGGGAGACGGCGGCACCGCGAACGGCCGCGCCGGCGCCACTGCCGCGCGTCCGCCGTCCGCCACGGCTGCTGCGCGCCCGGTGGAACACCTCGCGCCCGGTCCGCGCGCTCACCGCCACCGCCTCCCACCTCGGTGCTGCTCCTCGCCGCCGTCCTGCCGCCGTCCTGGCGCCCGTCCTCGGCGGCGCGTGCAGCGGCATCGACGCCATCGGCCATCGGGGGCACCGCACGCCGTCCGCCCCGCCGACCTGTCCTTCGCGCTGAACGAGCTGGACGCTCAGGCCGCCGACCTGCTGCTGTTCGGCGCCGACCCCGACTTCACTGCCCTGTGCCGGCAGACCCTCGATGCGTACGAGCAGCGCCGCACCGAGGCGGGCGGCGACCTCCGGAGACGATCCGGCAGTCCGGCCGGTCCGTCATCGATCAGCTCGGCCGCTACGAGGCGCCGGCTACCTTCCGGCAGGCGACGGACCTGCTCCGCCGGCGGCTGGCACCGGCCGCGGACCGGGTCAATGCCGTCGGGACAGCCGCCGCCCGCCGCGAACGCTCGTAGCAGCAGCAGCGCGCCGACCGTCGACGCACTGCCGGCAAGCGCGGAGGCGTGCCCGGCGGCGGCCGCCGTGGACGCCGGCGCGTCCCGGAACAGGCCGATCGCGATCACCGCCAGGATCGAGCCGACGAACACCGCCGTGGGCGCCATGAACCAGCGCGCCGACTCGGCGATGCCGCGCAGGTTGACCGCCGTCACCACCGCCAGCACGCCCAGGCACAGCCACACCCGGTGTCCGTACAGTTCCGGGAACGCGGAGGTCAGCGCCGCCACGCCGGCCGTCACCGACACCGCGACGTTCAGCACGTAGTCGACCACCAGCGAGGCCGCCGCCACCAGCGCGGTGCGCCGCCCCAGCTGGGCCTTCGCCACCGCGTACGCGCCGCCGCCGTCCGGGAACGCCGCGATCACCTGCCGGTAGGACGCGACCAGTACCGCCAGCAGCACCGCGATCGCCACCGTCACCGGCAGCGTGAACCCGAGCCCGTACGAGCCGGCCGCTGCCAGCACCAGCACGATCGACTCGGGTCCGTACGCCACCGAGGCCATCGCGTCCAGGGAGAGCGCGGCCAGGCCGCCGAACGCGGTGAGCCGGTGCCGCTCCTCGACGGCTGCGGCCTGCTCGGCTCCGACCTCGGGTCGGACCTCGGTGGATGCCGGATCCATCGGGACGAACATCGGGGGGACCTCCGCGGATCGAGGAACTGTCACCGTGATCGTCCGCGCGGTCCCGCCTGCGGGAGCCGCCCGCTACGGCACCTTGACGGCGCGGGCTGCGATTTTCATACGGGCCTGACGGTGCCCGGCCGCACGGAACCCCCGGAGCCGGCCGTCTCCCGGGGGTCCGCAGGGTGCGCCCGTTGTCGGTGGCACGCGGCAGCAGGTGGATCAGAGGACGGCGGGCCGCTGCCTGTCCGGCCCCCGGGCGGTCGGCCGGTTCGCCCGGACAGCGATCGGTCCGCTCGCCCCCGGTTTCCGGATGGGGCGGCGGGAGTATCGTGGGAAGAAGCCTGCAGGGCGAGCGAGGGAGTTCGACCGGATGGCCCTGGCGTTGAGCGGAGACGCCGCGCGGGACGTCTGTCGGCGGTCGGGCTGAGAGGCTGGAAGGTCTGTGAGACCGGAAGGCGACCTCCACCACCTGATCCGGACAATGCCGGCGAAGGGAGCCCACCTTGCAGGTTTCGCCTGTCCGGGCGAGATTCCTGCCGGACGCGACCAGCGACGGGGGAAGGCGGAGCCGTCCACTCCGCAGTGGCGCCGACCATGGCCTCCGCCGCGGACGGCCTCGACGGCCCGCTCGATCAGCTCGTCCGGGAAGACGGTCGGCGCGCCGTGGCCCGGACCGGAGCTCGTCCGTGAGGCAGGTGCCGACCCGCGACGGACCGGAACGGCAGATGTCGCCTCGTACCTGCGTCCTTTCCGGCGCTTCGCCATGCTCCTCGCCTGACCGGAAGCGAACCGCCGAGCGCCGCGGTGCTTTCGCGTGGAGTGGTCGGCTGGACGTGGAGCGTGACGGTCGCGCCTCGCGGCTGTCGCCAGGGGTGGTTGCCGGGCGGTCGGCGGGAGGAGACTGTCGGGGAGGGGCTGCGCGACGTGGCCGAGCGGGCGGGCGCGGTGTTCCGAGCGAGACGGGAGCCGACCGATGTCGGATACCGGTGTTGGTGAACTGCGGGCTTTTGTCGGCGAGTTGGCGGATCTGGTCCGGCTCGCCGCAGAGGCGCTGGACGGGGCGACCGCGGCGCTGACGGCCGAGGTCGGGGCGGCGGACGGGGTGGTGCGGTCGGAGAAGGCGCTGGCGGAACTCCGTGGACGGATCGAGGAGGACGCGGGTGCCGCGCCCGCGGGGGTGCGAGCCGTGGTGGCCGGCGTTCAGGTGGGCCGCGAGGTGGAGTGGCTGGGGGTGCTCGCCGAACGGCTGCTGGAGGTGGCCTGGGCACGGCAGCAGGACCGCGAGCCGTTTCCGGAGCAGCTGCTCACGAGCCTGCGAGCCATCGCCGATGCGGCCGTCGGCTTGGTCGGCCGGGCGGCCGACGTCCTGGAGCAGGCCGCACCGGAGGCCGTCGCGGACCTGCTGTCGGACATGCCCGAGACGGCCCGGCGGCAGCGCCTGTTGTACGAGAGGCTGCTCGCGGCAGAGGCTCCGGTCGACCTCGGCACCGCCGCCGACCTGGTCCTGCTGTCCGGGCACTACCAGCAGTGCGCGGAGCACGCCGGTGCGATCGGGCGGTACGCCCTGCTGTTCACCGGCCCCTCGTCGCCAGGACGGGGTCGAAGCTAAGGCGGCAGGGCCGAAGCTAAGGCGGAGGCGGACCGGCGGCCGCCGTCGCGTCGGCGAGCAGTCGCCGCGTCGCGGCATGTCGGACGGCTCCGTGGTGGGTCACCACCATGGCGTCCTGCACCGGATCGGTCGGATCGACGCGGAGCCCGTCGCGCCGGGTCAGGTGGGTCAGCAACGCCAGCACGTTGTGCGCGTACGCCTCCGAGGCCGTCCCGGGGACTTGGGCGGCGAGCTCACCGGCGCCGATGACGATCACCCCGTCGCCGACCAGCGTCGTGGCGCCCGGCCGGGCGCACTCAAGGTTGCCCTGCGCCCAGCTGTCCGTGGGGGCGGGGACGTGGGCGGGCCCGGCCGTCAGGTCGACCAGGACCGACCCGGGGCGCATGGCCGCCACCTCGTCGGTGCGCAGCAGCATCGGCGGCTCCCCGCCGGGCACGTCGAGTGCGGTCACCACGAGGTCGTAGCGGGGCACGACGGCCGCGAGCACCTCGCCCAGCGCGGAGCGGCGGTGCGCCAGCGCCTCGCCCAGTTCCAGGTCGCCGGCCACCGGGTCGAACCCGGGCAGGGCCACCAGCTCGGCACCGAGCGCGACGGCCTGAGCCCGCTCCTGGCGGCGCAGTTCGACGACCTGTACGCGGGAGCCGAGGCGGCGGGCGGTGTCGACGGCCTGGAGCCCCTCGGGCCCGGCGCCGACCACCAGCGTCCGGACCGGCTCGAACGCCGTGTCCGCCGTGCCCCACGGTGGCAGGCACCGGCCCAGCCGTTCGGCCGCGAGCAGCACCGCCCGGTAGCCGGCGATCCGCGCCTGGGACGTCGTGGCGTCCATCGGACGGGCCTCGGGCAGCCGGGTGTCCGCCAGGTCGAGGCCGATCGCGGTGACCCCCCGGTCGGCCCACTGCCCCACCGGGCGGGGGATCGCGGTGGGGCGCAGGAGCGCGATCAGCAGCTGCCCGGGGCGCAGGTCGTGCAGTCGGTCGAGGGCCGGCGGATGCACCCCGAGGAGTACGTCGGCACGGTGCAACAGCTCGCCGTGTCGGGCGAGTTCGGCTCCGGCCGCGAGGTACGCCTCGTCATGCAGCCAGGCCTGGGCGCCGGTGCCGGGCTCGATCAGGACCGTCAGCCCGAGCCGTCCGACGGCGGGAACCACGTCGGGCACCAGGGCCACCCGTCGCTCGCCCGGCACGGTCTCCCGGAAAACGCCGACGGTCCGGGGTGCTCCGGTCTCCATGTGCGTCTCACCGTCCTCCGGGACTGGCCGTATGTTCAGTATGTCCTTGTTTGCGACCCCGGCTCCTCCGGGCGGATACTCGACGAGGGGCGCCGTCGGGCGTGGCCCGCCGAACCTGCGTCCCGAGGCGGCGGAAGGGGCCGAAATGCCCGGCCGGGGCTGGCAGTTCTGGGTGGACCGCGGCGGCACCTTCACGGACGTGGTCGCGCTGGCGCCCGACGGCCGGCTGCTGACCCGCAAGCTGCTCTCGCACGACCCGGCCCGCTACCGCGACGCGGCGGTCGCCGGCATCCGGGCCCTGCTCCCGTCCGGCGACGAGCGAATCGACTCGGTGCGGATGGGTACCACGGTGGCCACCAACGCCCTGCTGGAGCGAGCGGGTGAACCGACCGCCCTGGTGGTGACCCGTGGCTTCGCTGACGCGCTGCGGATCGGCTACCAGAACCGCCCGCAGATCTTCGCCCGGGAGATCACCCTCCCCGAACCGCTGTACGCCCGGGTGATCGAGGTGGACGAGCGGATCACCGCCGACGGCACGGTACTGCGCCGGCTCGACCTGGACCGGCTCGAAGCGGAGCTGCGCCAGTGCCGCAGGGACGGCATCGGCGCGCTCGCGGTGCTCTGCCTGCACAGCTACCTTCACCCCGCGCACGAGCGGGAGATCGGCCGGCTGGCCGAGCGGCTCGGCTTCGGCCAGGTGTCGCTGTCCAGCGAGGCGAGTCCGCTGATGAGACTGGTGCCGCGCGGCGACACGGCCGTGGCCGACGCCTACCTCTCGCCCGGCCTGCGGCGCTATGTCCGGCAGGTGGAAGGGGAGTTGAGCGGTGTGCCGGTGATGTTCATGCAGTCCAACGGCGGTCTCGCCGCGGCCGGCCACTTCCGCGGCAAGGACGCGATCCTGTCCGGCCCGGCCGGCGGCATCGTCGGCATGGTGCGGATGTCCCGACTGGCCGGATTCGAGCGGGTGATCGGCTTCGACATGGGCGGCACGTCCACCGATGTGTCGCACTACGCGGGCGAGTTCGAGCGGGTGGTGACCACCGAGGTAGCCGGCGTGCGGCTGCGGGCGCCGATGCTGGCGATCCGTACGGTGGCGGCCGGTGGCGGCTCGGTGCTGCGCTTCGAGGGCGGGCGGCTGCGGGTCGGCCCGGACTCGGCCGGCGCCGACCCCGGCCCCGCCTGCTACCGGCGGGGCGGGCCGCTCACCGTCACCGACGCCAACCTGCTGCTCGGCCGGATCCAGGCCGAGCACTTCCCACGCGTCCTCGGGCCGGACGGCGACCAGCCGCCCGACCTCGACCTGGTCCGCCGTCAATTCACCGCCCTGGCCGACCGGATCACCGCGGACTCGGGGACGGGTTGCTCGCCGGAACAGGCCGCGGAAGGCTTTCTGCGGATCGCGGTCGGCAACATCGCCAACGCGATCAAACGGATCTCGGTGCAGCAGGGCCACGACGTCACCAGGTATGCGCTGACCACCTTCGGCGGCGCCGGCGGCCAACACGCCTGCATGGTTGCCGAGGCGCTCGGCATCCGCACGGTGCTGGTCCCGCCGATGGCCGGGGTGCTCTCCGCACTCGGCATCGGCCTGGCCGACACCACCGTGCTGCGCGAGCACGCCGTCGAACGCCGGTTGGAGGCCGAGGCCATGGCGGACCTGCGCGCGCTGTCCGAGGAACTGGCGGCGGGCGCCACGTCCGAGCTGCGTGAGCAGGGGATCGCGCCGGACCGGATCCGGCTGGCCCGCCGGGCCCGGCTGCGGTACCACGGCACCGACACGACCCTGGATGTCGCTCTCGGCGAACTCCATGACATGGAAAGGGAGTTCAAGGAGCGGCACCGGGCCACCTACTCCTTCCTGATGGACCGTCCGATCGTCGTCGAAGCCCTCGCGGTGGAGGCCACCGGCCTCACCGAGCAACCGGACCTGGGCGCGCCGCAGGTCCACCGGAACGGACCTGCCGAGCTCCCCGCCGTCCGGATGGCCACCGGCGGCCAGTGGCGCGAGGTGCCGCTGCTGAAACGCGAGTGGCTGCGCCCGGCCGACACCGTCACCGGGCCGGCCGTGATCGCCGAGGCCGGTGCCACCACGGTGGTGGACGACGGCTGGCGCGCCACCGTCACCCCCGCCGGCCACCTGCAGATCGAGCAGATCGCCGACCGGGCCGGGCCCGCAGTCACCGCCGAGGCAGACCCGGTGCTGCTGGAGGTGTTCAACAACCTCTTCATGGCGATCGCGCAGCAGATGGGAGCCCGGCTGGAGTCGACCGCCCAGTCCGTCAACATCAAGGAGCGACTGGACTTCTCCTGTGCACTGTTCGATCCGGAGGGCAACCTGGTCGCCAACGCCCCGCACATCCCGGTGCACCTGGGCTCGATGGGCACCACCGTCAAGGAAGTGCTCCGCCGCCGCGGGCCGGAGATGCGGCCGGGCGACTCCTACGCCGTCAACGACCCCTACCACGGCGGCACCCACCTGCCCGACATCACCGTCGTCACCCCGGTCTTCGACCCGGCCGGCCGCGAGATCCTGTTCTTCGTCGCCTCCCGCGGGCACCACGCCGAGATCGGCGGGATCACCCCCGGCTCGATGCCGGCGACCAGCCGGGAGATCGAGCAGGAAGGCGTCCTGTTCGACAACTGGCTGCTGGTGGCGGACGGCCGGCTCCGCGAGGCCGAGACGCTGCGCCTGCTCACCGACGCGCCCCACCCCTCGCGCGACCCGGCCACCAACCTCGCCGACCTGCGGGCCCAGATCGCCGCCAACCGCAAGGGAATCGACGAAGTCAACGCGATGGTCGAGCAGTTCGGACTCGACGTGGTCCAGGCCTACATGCGGCACGTGCAGGACAACGCCGAACGGGCAGTGCGCGAGGCGATCGGCGAACTCGCCGACGGCTCCTACCGGTACGAGACCGACACCGGCGCGGTGATCGCGGTACGGATCCGGGTCGACCGCCGCCGGCGCACCGCCACCGTGGACTTCACCGGCACCTCGGCCCAACTCGACAGCAACCTCAACGCGCCGTCCGCCGTGGTGAACGCCGCGGTGCTGTACGTCTTCCGCACCCTGGTGGCCGACGACATCCCGCTCAACGACGGCTGCCTGCGCCCGCTGCGGATCGTCGTCCCACCCGGCTCGATGCTCGCCCCACGCCCGCCGGCCGCCGTCGCCGCCGGCAACGTCGAGACCTCACAGGCCGTCACCGGCGCGCTCTACGCCGCCCTCGGCCTCCAGGCCGAAGGGTCCGGCACGATGAACAACCTCACCCTCGGCAACGACCGCCACCAGTACTACGAAACCATCGCCTCCGGCGCCGGCGCGGGCCCCGACTTCGACGGAGCCACCGCCGTCCAGACCCACATGACCAACTCACGGCTGACCGACCCGGAAGTCCTGGAGTGGCGACTGCCCGTCCTCCTCGACGAGTTCGCCGTCCGGTCCGGCAGCGGCGGAACAGGCCGCCATCGGGGCGGTGACGGCGTGGTGCGGCGGATCCGCTTCCGCGAGCCGATGACGGTCAGCATCCTGTCGAGCCACCGCCGCGTCCCCCCGTACGGCATGGCCGGCGGCGCACCCGGTGCCCTCGGCTCCAACCGGCTGCTGCGCCGGGACGGCACGGTCGAGCCACTGGCCGGCTTCGCGACCGTGCACGTCGAACCGGACGACGTCCTGGAGGTCGAGACCCCGGGCGGCGGCGGATACGGCGAGCCGGAACCACCGGAACGGCCCGTTCGGAGAGGTGCGTAGCGGCCGCCTGGAGCGCTCCGCGCCAGGTGGACACGCTTGTCCGGGGCGTTCTTCAGCGGAAGAAGACCCCCCGGCTGCACGACCGGATATGCCGTGGGGGCACGACAGTGTCAGCAAGTCGCGCGGTGCGGGTGATCCCGCCGAGCGGGTTGCGCGGTCGTCGTCGGGGTCGGCGAGGGGTTGGTGTCCGTGACGCGTTGGACGAGAGGTCATGCCCTCGTGCAACGCGTCACGAGTGTTCCGGCCTGCCGAGGGACCGACGGCGGTCATGTCCCGTGATCAAGGCCGCAGAAGTACGTCGCTCATCGGGAAATCCCGCGGCAGGCAGGTGTCGTGATCAGGCACTGGACGGGGCCGTGAGCCCGAGATGCGGTTCGGCGACGGGGCCGTCCCCGGTTCGTTGCCGCGCGGTCGTGCGCCTGCGGGTGCCGGGTGTCACCTGCGCCTCGTGACGCGGGAGTGATGTGGTGGCTTCAGACTGCTGGGTGCGCTTCGGCACGGCCTTGGGCCGAAGGGGTCGTCGGCAGGGCCCTGGGTTCCGGCTTCGCGGCTTCCGGGGCGGTCCGGCAGGTGGTGCCGGTGGTGCCGAGGAGCGTGCCGAGCGCGTCGTCCAGCGGCCCGATGGCGGCCGACCTGCCGGTGTGTTCGACGAATTCGGCAACCGCCTCGGCCTTGGGGCGCATCGATCCGGCCGGCAGGTCGAGTCCGCGCAGCTGCTCGGGGGTGGCGCTGGTGACCGGCCTGGGCCGGAGGGTGCCGAAGCCGCGGAAGACGTGGGTGACGTCGGTGAGGATCAAGAGGGCGTCGGCGTCCAGCCGTTCGGCGAGCAGGGCGGCGGTGCGGTCCTTGTCGACGACGGCCTCGACGCCGCGCAGCAGGCCGGTGTCGGGGTTGCGGACCACCGGGACGCCGCCACCGCCGGCCGCGATCACCACCGTCCCGGTCGCCAGCAGCGTGCGGATGGCCGACACTTCCACGATCTCCCGGGGCAGCGGCGACGGCACCACCCGCCGCAGCCGCTCGCCGTCCCGGGCACAGCTCCACCCGCGCTCGCGCTCCATCGACCGGGCCTGCTCCTCGGTCAGTTGGCCGCCGATGAACTTGTCCGGCAGGCCGAAGGCGGGGTCACCGGGGTCGACCTCGGTGTGGGTCACCAGGGCGGTGACCGCTCGGCCGGGCAGCCGGCCGGCGAGTTCCCGGGCCAGCAGGGTGCCGATCATGCCCTGGGTCTGCGCCCCGAGCACGTCGAGCGGGTAGGGCGCGCTCAGCGCCGGGTCGGTCTCGCTCTCCACGGCGAGGAGGCCGATCTGCGGCCCGTTGCCGTGGGTGATCACCACCTCGTGGCCGGCGAGCGCGAGTTCGGCGAGCGAGCGGCCGGCCTCGTGGACGTGGTGCTGCTGGACGACGGCGTCAGGGTGTTCGCCCCGCTGGAGCAGGGCGTTTCCACCGAGGGCGGCGACGATGCGCATGGTCAGTCCCTCCCCAGGGTGGCGACCAGGATCGCCTTGATGGTGTGCATGCGGTTCTCGGCCTGGTCGAAGACCAGCGAGGCCGGCGACTCGAAGACCTCGTCGGTGACTTCGAGGCCGTCGAGCCCGTGTTCCTCGGCGAGTTCGGCGCCGAGGTCGGTGCGGCGGTCGTGCAGGGCGGGCAGGCAGTGCAGGAAGGCGGTGTCCGGGTTGCCGGTCGCTGCCAGCGTCTTGGCGTTGACCTGGTACGGCAGTAGCTGGGCGATCCGCTCGGGCCACTGGGCATGGTTCTCGCCCATCGACACCCACACGTCGGTGTACAGGTAGTCCGCCCCGCGTACGGCCTCTTCGACCTCGTCGCTGAGGGTGATCCGGGCGCCGCTGTCCCGGGCGAGCCGCCGGCACTCGTCGACGAGCGCCGGGGCGGGCCACAGCTCGCGCGGAGCGGCGACGCGCACGTCCATGCCGAGCAGACTTCCCATCATGAGAAGGGAGTTGGCGGTGTTGTTGCGGGCGTCACCGAGGTAGCAGAAGGAGATCTCCTGCACCGGCTTCCCGCTGTGCTCGCGCATGGTGAACACGTCGCACAGGCTCTGGGTGGGGTGGCACTGGTCGGTCAGGCCGTTGAAGACCGGTACGCCGGCGTGGTGGGCGAGGTCGGTGACGGTCTGCTGGGCGAAGCCGCGGTACTCGATGCCGTCGTACATCCGGCCGAGGACCCGGGCGGTGTCGGCGATGCTCTCCTTGTGGCCGATGTGCGAACCGTCCGGGCCCAGGTAGGTGGTGGTGGCGCCCTGGTCGGCGGCGGCGACCTCGAAGGCGCAGCGGGTGCGGGTGGAGGCCTTCTCGAAGATCAGGGCGATCCTGCGGCCGGTCAGCCGCGGCGTTTCGGTGCCTGCCCGCTTCGCGGCCTTCAGTTCGGCGGCGAGGTCGAGCAGGTGGTGGATCTCGGCGGCGGTGAAGTCGAGCTCGCGCAGCCAGTGGCGGCCGTTCAGGTCGATGTTCATGATGAACTCTTTCGTGGTGGTGGTCAGTTGGCGGGGTCGCGCTGGATCGGGCAGCTCATGCAGCGCGCGCCGCCGCGGCCGCGGCCGAGCTCCGAACCGGCGATGGTGACGATCTCGATGCCCTGCTTGCGCAGGTAGGTGTTGGTGGTGGTGTTGCGTTCGTAGCCGACGACGACCCCGGGTTCGAGGGTGAGGAAGTTGGTGCCGTCGTCCCACTGCTCGCGCTCGGCGGCCCGCACGTCCTGGTCGGCGGACAGGAAGCGGATCTTGTCCAGGCCGAGGGCCTCGGCGAGCGAGGCGGCGAGGTCGGTGTCGGCTCGTACGTCGAAGCCGGCGGCCCGCTCGGGGGCCGGGGTGAGGGTCCAGGAGCGCAGCTGGTCGGCCAGGCCCGGGTAGAGGGTGAAGGTGTCCCGGTCGATCATCGTCATCACCGTGTCCAGGTGCATGAACGCCCGGCTGGCGGGCAGTCGGACGGCGATCAGCCGGTGCGCGGTGTTGGTCAGGAAGAGCTGCTGGGCGATGGTCTCGACGGCCTGCGGGGTGGTGCGCTCGCCCATCCCGACCATGACCACGCCGGGGGCGAGGACGTGGACGTCGCCGCCCTCCAGGCTCAGCCCGCTCGGCGTGGTGGTGCCGTCGAGCAGCGGCGGGGCGGTCTCGGAGAACAGCGGGTGGAAGCGGTAGATCGCTGCGGTGTGCAGGGTCTCCCGTCGGCGGGCCGGCTTCGCCATCGGGTTGAGGCTGTAACGCGCGCCGATCCAGCAGGAGTTGTCGCGGGGGAAGAGGTGGTTGGGCAGCGGCGGCAGGGCGAAGTCCTGGTTGCCGACGGTGTGCCAGACCAGGCTGTGCGGGCTGTGCAGCGGCAGATCGTCCTTGAGGACACCGCCGATCAGGTACTCCGCCAGGGTCTCGGCGTCCAGGTCCGCGCACAGTTCGAGCAGCGGGTCGACCAGCGCCGGGCCGACGGCGGCGGGGTTGACGACCTGACCGAGCAACCAGGTCCGGGCCTGCGGGAGTTCCAGGGTCTCGGCGAGCAGCCGGGCGTAGTGGTGGACGCGCACGCCGTGGTCGCGCAGCACCTGCGCGAAGGCGTCGTGCTCCTCGCGGGCGCGCTTGGCCCACAGGATGTCGTCGAAGAGCAGCTCGTCGACGTTGCGCGGGGTGAGCCGGGACAGTTCCAGGCCCGGGCGGTGCAGGATCACCTGGTGCAGGCGGCCGGCCTCGGAATCGACACGCAGGGTGGACATGGAGGTTCTCCTCTCAAGGGGGTGGTCAGTACTGCGGGGGTTTTCAGTGCGGGTGATGCGCGGCGCAGGAGGGCGGGCCGCCTACGGCAGCGGCGACGCCTCGGCCGGGTCGGCCGCGGCGGCCGGACCGGGCACGGCCGTGGGTTCGGCCGCGGCGGCGGCGCCGTGGTGCGGACGCTCCACCCAGATGTAGGCGGGGATGCCGAGCAGAACGGTGAACAGGCCGTAGTAGACGGTCTGGTAGCCGCTGCCCTGGATCGACCAGTAGGAGAAGGCGAGGGCGAGCAGCGTGACGGTGACGTCCTTGACCAGCCGCCGTCGGTCGAGCTGCTCGCGGCCGTGCTGCACCAGCCAGTAGAGCTGCGCGGCCGCCGAGACCAGGTACGGGATCACCGCGGTCAGCACGCTCAGCAGCACGATCTCGGTGAACACCTTGGTGAAGCGGGTGTAGCTGAACACGGTCAGTACCGAGGCGAGCACGGTCGCCGAGACGATGCCGAAGGCCGGCACCTCGCCACGCCCCCTGGTGGCGGCGAACACGGGCGGGAAGAGGCCGTCGCGGGCCGCCGCCATCGGCATCTCCGCGCAGATCATCGTCCAGCCGTTGAGCGCGCCGATCCCGGAGATGATCGCCGCGACGGCGACCAGGTTGCCGGCCCAGTGGCCGCCCGCGATGTTGTTCAGGGCGTCGGTGAACGGCGCACTGGAGGAGGTGAGTTGGTCGTGCGGCACGGCGCCGAAGACGGCCAGGGTGCCGAGCAGGTAGATCGCGGCGCAGGCCAGCGTGCCGTACACGGTCGCCCTCGGCACGTTGCGCCGTGGGTCGCGCACCCGCCCGGCCGCCACCGAGGCGGTCTCCAGTCCGATGTAGCTGAACAGCGCGATCGCGCCCGCCGCAGAGATCGCGCCCATGGCGGAGCCGCCGCTCGCGTTGAAGGCGCCGAAGTTGCCCGCCTTGACGAAGAGCAGGCCGGCCGTGGCCATGAACCCCAGCGGCAGGAACTTCAGCACCGTGGTGACCACCTGGAAGGCGCCGATGTTTCGCACCCCGGTCAGGTTGACGATCGCCGGCACCCACAGGCCGACCAGCGCGATTGCGATCGACGCCCCGGTGTGGTGGCCCTTGTTGACGAACACCTCGACATAGCCGACCCAGGCGACCACGATCGCCGCGTTGCCGGCCCAGGCGGTGATCCAGTAGGACCACGCGGTGAGGAAGCCGGCGAACTCGCCGAACGCCTCCCGGGCGTAGACATACGGCCCGCCACTGCCCGGCACCCGCTCCGACAGCCGCCCGAAGGTCACCGCCAGCGCCAGCGCCCCGACGGTCACCAGCACGAACGCGACCAGCGCGATCGGCCCGTAGGGCGCGAGCGCGGACGGCAGCGCGAACACCCCGGTACCGATGATGCTGCCGACCACCAGCGCGGTCGCCGCAGGCAGTCCGAAGGTCTTGTTCCCCTGCGCGGGTGGCTCGGCTGCTGGTCTTGCACGGTCGGGCGCGGACATGATCTGACTCCTTGGGCCATGGGCTGGGAGGACGGGACGGGACGCGGTGACGGTTGTCGTCCGTCGAAAGAGATCCTCGACCGGCCGGGCGAAGCGGCCCAGGGACCGACGGTCCCTGATCGTGCCGCCACCGGTCCCAGCCGCAACGGCCTGACGGCCCCTGTCCCGGACCGGCAGCCGCTGTGACAGGTCTCGAACAGAACAACCGCCACCTGCTGGTTCGCCCGTGCCGCACCCCGTCGAGGGCCCGGTCCACCTGCGCGCCCAGCTGATCCGGGACTGAGGCTCCCCGCTGCGCGGAGCACCCTCGGCTCGCACCTGGTCGGCGTCCTCGTCGGACCTCTGGTGATTCCCCCGCTGTGCGCGACATCGGGCGGAGTGGCAGCGTGGAGAGAGCTGAGACCCGGACGTGCGGGGATGGCCTGGATGAATGCAGCGGACGGCGATGCCGCTCGGGGTGCTGGACCGGGCGGGTCGGACGGACAGCGATCCGCCCGCGGCGGGCTGGGCTCGCGGCTGCGGGTGCGCACCGTCGCCGGGCAGGTGTTCGTGGTTCTGCTGGTGGTCGTGCTGCTGCTGGTCGGCGCGGCGCTGGCGGCGCTCGTGCTGCAGGCCCGGCGGTCCGCCACCGGTGAGGCCGCGGGCCGCACCCGCGTCGCGGCCGTCGCCCTGTCGCAGGCCCCCGGCGTGGTGAGCGCGATGGACGGTCCCGATCCGACCGCGGTGCTGCAGCCGTTGGCGGACAAGGTCGTGCAGGAGGGTGCCGTCGACTACGTGGTGTTCGCCAACCCGGCCGGGATCCGCTACTCGGCCCAGAGCCCCGACCTGATCGGGAAGCACGTCATCGGCCCGTTCGAGCACGCCCTCGCCGGGCCGACCACCGACAGCTTCCGGACGCCCGTCGGACGGGTCGTCGAGTCCGGCGCGCCGATCCACCGGCCGGACGGCTCGGTCGCCGGCGTGGTCCAGGTCGGAATCACCGTCGCCCACGTGGGCAGCGCGGTGGGCCGGCAGCTGCCGATCCTGATCGGCGGTGCGGCGGCCGCGCTCGCGGTCGGCACGGGCGGGGCGGCGCTGGCCCGGCGGCGGTTGCGACGCCAGACGCACGGCCTGGGCCCGGCCGAGATGACGCGAATGTACGAGCACCACGACGCGGTGCTGCACGCCGTCCGCGAGGGTGTGCTGATCGTCGGCGGGGACGGACGGGTGCTGCTGGCCAACGACGAGGCCCGCCGGCTGCTCGAACTGCCGCCCGAGGTGGAGGGACGGGCCGTTTCCGAACTCGGGCTCGCCCCCGCGCTGGCCGAGCTGCTGGCGTCCGGGCGGGCCGCCACCGACGAGGTGCACCGGGCCGGGGACAGGCTGCTCGCCGTCAACAACCGCCCCACCGCACCGTTCGGCGGAGAGCCGGGCAGCGTCGCGACCGTCCGCGACACCACCGAACTGCGGGCACTGGCCGGGCAGGCCGAGACCGCGCGGGCCAGACTGCAACTGCTCTACGACGCCGGGCTGCGGGTCGGCACCACCCTGGACGTCGTGCGGACCGCGCAGGAGCTGGCCGAGGTGGCCGTTCCCGGTTTCGCGGACTTCGCCACGGTCGAGCTGGCCGATCCCGTGCTGAACGGTGAGGAACCCCCGGACCCGGGCACCGCGCAGGGCCCGCAGATCCGCCGCGTCGCGGTCGGCGGCGTCGGCGAGGACGGGCCGTTCCTCCCGGTCGGCTCGCGGCTCGATCCGCGCCCCGGCACGCCGGAGGAGACCACGCTGGAGACCGGGCGCGCCATGCTCGTCGCCGACCTGCGCGGGTCCGACGACTGGCGGGCGCCCGGACAGGAGGCGGCCGACCGGGTGCTCTCGTACGGGGTCCACTCGCTGATCTGCGCACCCCTTCGGGCACGTGGCACGACCCTGGGCACGGTCCACTTCTGGCGGGCGGGGTCGCCACCGTTCGAGGAGGACGACCTCTCCTTCGCCGACGAGCTGGCCGCCCGCGCGGCGGTCTGCCTCGACAACGCCCGCCGGTACACCCGCGAGCGCACGATGGCCGAGGCGCTGCAGCGCAGCCTGCTGCCCGGAGCACTGCCCGAGCAGAGCGCCCTGGAGGCGGCCTACCGCTACCTGCCGGCGCTGCACGGGGTGGGAGGGGACTGGTTCGACGTCGTTCCGCTGCCCGGCTTCCGCGTCGCGCTCGTCGTCGGGGACGTCGTCGGCCACGGCCTGCACGCCGCCGCCACCATGGGCCGCCTGCGCACGGCCGTCCTCAACCTCTCCGCCCTCGACCTGCCCCCGGACGAGCTGCTCGCCCGCCTCGACGAACTGGTCACCCGCCTCGACCAGGCGGAGACCGCCGGGGAAGAGCGGGACACGGGGAGTCGGGGCGAGCGGGCGGCCGTCACGGGCGCCACGTGCCTGTACGCGATCTACGATCCGACGTCCGGCGAGTGCACCATGGCGCGGGCCGGACATCCACCGCCGGTGCTGGTGGAGCCCGACGGCAGCGCCGAGTTCGTCGACCTGCCGGCCGGGCCGCCGCTCGGCGTGGGCGGGCTGCCCTTCGAAACCACCGAGCTGCGGCTGGCCCCCGGAACCGCCCTGGTGCTCTACACCGACGGGCTGGTCGAGAACCGCGACCGCGACCTGGGAACCGGGCTGGAGGCACTGCGCCGCTCCCTGGCCGGCGCCGACGTCCGGCGCTCCCCGGACGACATCTGCCAGGCCGTGTCCGACGCGCTGGTGCCGCCGCGCCCCACCGACGACATCGCGCTCCTCGTCGCGCGCACCCGGCTGCTGGAGCCCGACCAGGTGGCCGGCTGGGACGTGCCGCTCGACTTCGCCTCGGTGTCACGCATCCGGAAGGAGTGCGCCGACCGACTGTCCGCCTGGGGACTGGAGGACCTGTCCTTCACCGCCGAACTGATCCTCAGCGAGCTGATCACCAACGCCATCCGCTACGGCACCGAGCCGATCCGGGTCCGCATGCTGCGCGACAGCAGCCTCGTCCACGAGGTCTCGGACGGCAGCAGCACCGCCCCGCACCTGCGCTACGCCGCCACCACGGACGAGGGCGGCCGGGGCCTGTTCCTGGTGGCGCAGACGGCCGAACGGTGGGGGACCAGGTACTCGGCCCGGGGCAAGGTCATCTGGGCCGAACAGTCGCTGACCGCACCGGAGTTCCGGTTCGAGGACTTCGGCGAGCTGCACCTGTGATCCGCCGCGGGCGAACGA
>NZ_BMRI01000022.1:16395-38327 GCF_014648555.1 Kitasatospora griseola | reverse complement strand
CAGCAGGGTGGCGCGACAGACGGCCGGCTGCCCGTGGCGGAGGACCGTCGCCGAGCAGGGGTATCGACAGCCGGGCCGCCAAGGTGCAGCGCCAGGTGCAGCAGCAGGCGGGCGTCGGACCGGTCCACGGTGGCGGCGGCACCCTCTTCTCCGAGCCCGTCCTGGTGGTGAACCAGAAGGTCAAGCTGATCGAGCTGACCAACGAGTACGCGGTTTTCGGCGAGGTGGTCGAGCCGGCGTTCGGCGCGTTCGACTCGCTCCCGCTTCGCGGGGGCAGGGTCCGGTGACGTCGGCTGCCCCGGGTCGTCAGGGCCGCCGACGTCACGTCGTTGCGATCAGGCGGCGAAGTTCTTGTCGATGAGCATCTGTAGGACGTTGACGTGGAAGTCGGGGAAGTCCATCGGGACGATGCCGTAGCGGGCGGCCCCGCCGGTGCGGGCGGCCAGGTACGGGTAGACGGACTGGTCCATCAGCGTCTGTTCGGCGGTTTTGGGCCACAGACCGCCGGCGTAGCTGAGGAAGTTGACGTACATCTGCGGGGAGTCGGGGTCGGCGGTCGCCGCGTCGAACTGCTGGGTGATCGCCCGGCCCTTGACCCGCAGCGGGAACAACTGGTCGGTCTGCCAGAGGTCCTGGGTCCGGAAGTACTGGTTCGTGCCGCTGGACCACTGGATCAGGCCCCAGTCGTTGGCGAAATCGGCGAGCAGCACGATCCGCCCGCGGGCGGCGCCGAGGGTGGGCCAGCCGTAGAGGTGGAAGAGGCCGCGGTACCCGAGGTCGTCGAGGTAGTGGCCGACCCGGCGGCGGAACTCGGCGGCGTCCAGGGCCTGGCCGCCCGCGTTCTCGTTCTTGAGCCGCATGACGAGCGTCTCGCCCGGATGGGCCGTCAGGAAGGCGCGGCACTGGTCCAGGACGTCCTGGAGGCGGACGTACTGGTAGGCGTCGGAGTGGTAGATGCCGAGTTCGTCGGCCGTTCCCTGCAGGCCGTTGCACCGGATGTCGAGGAACCGGACGCCCTGGGTGAGCTGCTCCGGGACGCCCCAGTTCTGGGTGTGGGACCACTCGGTGCCGTGGGCGGGGTCGGTGCAGCAGGAGTCGTGGGTGCCGGGAATGGTCAGGCCGAGCAGGGAGCGCTCCGGCGCGAGGTACGACATCCAGTCGGCGGTGGGCTTCCCGCCGGGCGTGCCGGCGGAGCCGACCGCCGCGCGGGCGGCGGGAGTCGGGAGGAGGCCGCCGAACGCGGTGGCGACGGCGGCGAGGGCGCCGCGGGTCAGCAGCGTGCGGCGTGCGACGGCCATGGGATTCCCCCCGGGGTTCGGTCGACCCTGCCCGAATGTTGTCCCGTTCATGCCCAGTCTGGCCCGGGGATATGCGGCGGACGCCCGCACTTCGGGTGTCCCGCCGTGCGCCGAGGCCGGCGCGGTCAGCTGCCGAAGCCGAGGCCGAAGCGGTCGAGGGTTCGCAGCCACAGGCTGCGGCGCCGGGCACTGGCGTCGGCCGATGCCGCGCCGCGGCAGCCACCCTCGGCATGCACCACTCCACCGTCCAAGCCCGCCACGAAGCACTGACCGACACCCTCGGCCACGACCCGCGCAGCACCACCGGCCGCATGCGTTACGTCGCCGCCGCACCGCTGCTGCGCCTCACCGGCCCGGTCCCCCGGCAGGAGCAGCGGCGCGCCGCGCGGCAGGCGTGAGCGCCTGTCCGCAGGACACCCGCCCTGTGACGGGCCCGCAGCCCGCGATGGTCCGGTTCGGCCGAGTGCTGCCCGCCGTACACGGTGCGCAGCCCGACGTTGAAGGTCGGCCGGGCGGCCGTTGACGCCGGCGCCCCGGTTCGCGCCGCCGCACCCGGCCGGCACGGTCGAGGCAAGCGGCTCGGCCGTCGTACCGGGAGCCGGAGCCGGCGGGGCCGACCGGTTGGGCGCCGGTGCTTCCGCCGCCGTCGGCACTCCCGCCGCCGGTGCTTCCGCCGCCGGCGCCGGCTGCCGTCCCGGCGTGCGGGTGCAGGTGCACGAGCGCGCCGACGGCCAGAACGCCGAAGACCGCGATCAGCCAGTAGGTCAGCCCGCGCTGGACGGCGTGCAGCAGGTCGTGGCCGACCACGGCCGGCGCGATGGCCGAGCCGATCGGGAGCGCGTACCAGAGCGTTGACCAGCAGTCGCGGCCGACCGCGATGAGTCATAGCGTGACCACTCGGTGCAGCCGGGTCGCCACGGCTCGACGACGACGAAACGAGGAACCCCATGGCCAGCAGGGCCAGCATCGTCTTCGCCCACGGACTCTGGGCCGACGGATCGTGCTTCAACAAGCTCATCCCCGCGCTCCAGGCCGAGGGGCATGTGGTCTCCAGTTCGCAGCACGGCCTCGACTCGCTCGAAAGCGACGTCGCGTGCGTCACCCGCTCCATCGACTACGTGCCCGGCCCGGTCGTGCTCGTCGGTCACTCGTACGGCGGGACTCTGATCACCAAGGCCGGCGTTCACGACCGGGTGGGCGCGCTGGTCTACATCGCCGCGCTCGGCCCGGACGAGGACGAGACCTCGCAGGAGCAGCAGAACAAGTTCCCCCGTACGCCCGTGTTCGATCACATCGACGTCTCCCACGGCCGGATCTGGCTCAAGGAGTCGGGCACCGGCGATTTTTGCGGCGATCTGCCGCCGGCCGAACAGAAGCTCGTCCGGGCCGTGGGCGCCGTGCCGGTCCCCGACCTGTTCGACCAGCAGGTGCCCGGTACCGCCTGGCGCACCAAGCCGAGTTGGTGCATCGTCGCGAACAACGACCGGACGGTGCACCCGGACCTGGAACGGGCCTCCGCCGAGCGCATGGGCGCCAAGGCCTACGACGTCGACAGCAGCCACGTGCCGATGCTCTCGAACCCGGACTTCGTCCTCGACGTCATCCGCGACGCCGCGAAGTCCCTCGAAGCGTAGGCGTCGATCGGCCGGACTCCGCCCGGGTCCATTCCCGGGCGGCTCTCTCCTGGCGGCGCAGGCGCGGGCGTGCTCGACCAGGCTGACCATCGCCGCGTCCATGGCGGCGACCGCGGCCGTGAGTGAGCGGCAGGTGCGCCGGCATCCACTCCACGGTGGCCGCCGGCGTCCGGCGCGGCTGCCCTCGTCCCGGTGGAAGCCGGCGTCGACCCGGTGGCCGCCTGGCCGACGGAGACCTCGAACTGACGCCACGCCTCGGTCCGCGACACCCGGGGGTCCCGGCAGGCGGGCCCGCAGCACTACGCCGTGGGCCGGGATTGTCGCCGGCATCCCCGAGGAGCGCGGCCTGCACCGCAGGGTGCTGCCACTGCGCGCCAACCCGCCCGCAGCGACAGCGAACCGGTCCGGCGGACAGGTGCCCTGATCCATGGCCGTCATCGGGATTGACCGGACGTCAGAACCGGTTCCGGGCCGACGAAGCCGATTCGGCGCGCGCCGACAGGACTGGCGAGGCGTCAGAACCCGTGTGCCGACAACGTGGGGTCGGGTAGCACGGGACGGGGCCCGGGCTCGTCGGCCGCGATGCGGAGCCGGGCGAGGACGAGCCCGGCGGAGCCACCGGAAGCGTTCGGGTGGCTCCGCCGGGCTGTGGGGGCTCAGCTGGTCTGGATCGCTGTGTCGTCGATCACGAAGGACGTCTGGAGGGAGGCGTCCTCGACGGCGTTGAACTTCACCGTCACCGACTGGCCGGCGTAGGCCGAGAGGTCAATGGTCTTCTGGGCGTAGCCGGTGTTCTTGTCGAGGTTCGAGTACGTGGCGACCGAGGTGCCGTTCGCCGTGACGGTGAGCTTGTCGTACGCGCTCGACGTGGTGGTCTCGGCGGTGTCGATGTGCAGCCAGAAGCTCAGCGACGCCTTGCAGCCGGCCGGGACGGTGACGGTCTGCGAGATGCTGTCGGTGTGGCTGGAGCCGTAGCCGTCCATCCACGCCTTCCACGAACCGCTGTGCGCGGCCTGGGAGGTGGAGTTGTCGACCACGCCGGTGCTGGTGGTCCACGGGGCGGCGGTGCCGGTCTCGAAGCCCGCGTTGCCGAGGAGCTGCGCCGGGGTGCAGGTGCCCTGGTTCGTGGTGACCGTCCAGGAGAACGTGGTGGAGGCGGTCTTACCGGCCGCGTCCTTGACGGTGACGGTCGCCGAGGAGCCGCCCGCAGTGGTGGGGGTGCCGCTGATCAGGCCGGTGGAGGCGTTGATCGACAGGCCGGCGGGCAGGCCGGTGGCCGAGTAGCTCAGCGGGGCGGTGCCGCCGGACGCCTGGATCTGCAGGCTGACCGAACCGTTGACCACGGTGGACTGGTTGCCCGGGTTGGTCACCGACACGGCCGCGCCGGCCGGCTTGGTCAACAGGCAGCCGCTGACGTTCAGGTCGATCACCCGGCCGGTGCCCAGGCAGGTGGTGAACCAGTAGGTCTCCTCACCATAGCTCTGGCCCTTGGTGACGGTGGTGGTGCCGTCCGCGGCCACCTCGCACGGGTTGTTCAGGGTGCACATCGCGCCGTCGTCGTTGCCGGTGTTGTTGATGCCGACGACCTTCTTGCTGGCGGCGTCGACGATGGGCGAACCGGACGTGCCGTGTGTGGTGTTGCAGCCCGCGCTGTAACGCAGCGAGTCGTGCCAGGTCCACTGGTCCTCGCGCAGGGTGCCGACGAACCCGTTGATCGAGCAGTTCCACACCTGCTTCCAGTACGAGGACGGTATGTACATCGCCGACCCGTCGACCGGATGGGTGTCGCTGATCGTCAGCGCCGTCGCCGCGTACTTGGTGGTGATGGCGGCGAAGGTGTCGGTGAGCTGGTACAGCGCGACGTCGGTGCCGGTCATCGTCGCGTACAGCACCTTGTCCGCCTGGACGGTGCCGAGCGAGGTGCCGGCGGAGTTGAGCAGCGTGCCGCTGCGGCTGGCGCTCGCGTTCTGGATGACCTGGCCGGCCGACGGCATGGTCGGCAGGCAGTGGCCGTTGGTCAGCATCATCGCCCGGTCGGTGTCCACCGAACTCGGGTAGCGGACCAGCGAGGCGGAGCAGTTGCTCAGCGCGATGGTGGAGGTCAGGTCGCCCGCCTGAACGGCCTGTGCGGGAGCGGCACCGAGTGTCAGGGCACCCGCGACGACCGCGACCGCGCCGAGCGCGGCGGCGAATCTCTTGAACATGGCTCTCCTTGTGGGGGATTGCAGGCGTGCGACCGGTTGGCGCACGTCCGCGCCGCACGAAAATGCCATGGTCACTTCAATGCGGTCAACCATGTCGACGGAACTCGCGGTCGAAGTCCTCCGCAGACGCGGGTGTTGGACTGGATGTCTGACGTACCGTCACCTCCCGTTTGTCACAGCCCGTCAGGCGCGGACGTGCTGCGCGCCTTCGCCCAGAGGGCCGCGGGGAAGGTGGCACGCGGGTCGGGCTTCGGGACGGTGATCTCGTCGATCGGCCCGGTGGTCCTCAGGGGCTCCGGCACCACGGTCAGCGCGTAGGCGGCGAGGCCGGTCGGGATGTGCGCGGTGAAGGGCAGGCCGGGCCCGCCCAGCACCTCGGTCCGCCGGGCCGACGCGGGAGGCCGAGCGGCAGCCCGGGGACGGACGAGGCCAACGGGGCGGTCGGCTCACTGCCGCAGTGCGTCTCGGGGGAGGGGCGGCGCTGCGGGGCACCCGGTGCCTGCGTACGGACACGCATGGGGGCGAGGGCACGGTGTCTCGCCCGGTCCCGGTCGTCGGTGCTCATGCGTGCCTCGACTTCCGGCCGGCGCCGGCCCGGCGGGTAGGGGAAGCGCGTGCCGCTTCGGCCGGGCAGTTCCCACCTGCCGCGGGTCGACCGGCCGAGCACCGGCGCCAGCCGTCCGTAGCCCGCCGGGTACCGCCAGGCGATCACGGTCTCCACTCGGGCACCGGTCAGTTCTGCCTGCCGCACGGCCCGGGCCGGCGCCGTTCGGGAGGCAGGAGAGCCGTCCACACCCGCCACGATCCGCGCGGCCTCCGCGTCTGCGCTCATGTCCTTCGCTCTCGTGCCCCACGGACCACCATCCGTACGGCGCGCGCACCGGTCCATCGGGAACGGCCCGGACGACGTGCGGGAGGCGTGCTTTCCGACAAGGACGAGTCGGCCGGGACCGACCGCAGGAGCCGGCCGTTCGAGCCGACGTCGCCGCGAAGTGATCGGTGCCCGCACCCGGATCAGCGGGAACAGGCGGCCGGGCGGGGGACGGACCGCGTGGCGGCCGGGAGCGACCGGCGGGCGAGCCGGGAGGATGCGGACGTCGCCCCTTGGAGGAGGAGGCACTGCGCCCGACCGGACCGCCCCCCGCCCCGCTCGACCTGTGGACACCCATTGACCTCGTGGTGCGGACGGTGGCCCGGCAACGGCCGATTCTGCGGGAGCCGGCGAAGGAGGTACCGATGGACGCGCCCGTCGTCGGGGTTGACGGGGCACGGCCGAGAGCGCGGCGGCCGCGCACTGGGCCGCCCGCGAAGTGGCACGGCGCGGCGCGGCCTGCCGCTGGAACTCCTTCAGGTCCGGCCGTGGCGCGGCCCCCACATCCTCGCCACCTCCGACGCCGAGCGCCGGGCGCGACAGCAGCCGGTCCGGCCGTCCGCGGCCCGCGAACCCTCGGCGTGGTCGAAGCCGCCGACGAGGTCGAATTACCGGTGCTTGGACGGCGGACCCGCCGCGCCCCGAGCGGACCGCACCTCGGCCCCGTCACCCAGGCAGCTCCGCATCACGCCCGCAGCCCCGTCGCGGTCGGTCCCTGCAATTGATGAGCCCGAAAAGAGGCACAACCCATGGGAGGCACTCTTGAACACACTCCCCCCTCCGGTTCCCAGGAACCTCTCGGAATGCATCTGTTCGGCCAGGAAATGGACCCACCGCCTGCCCGAAGAAATTTACCGGACCACCGTGACGATGCGTCGCTACAACACCTTCGACCAGCTCCGCGCCCAAGTGGTGGAACTCGGAATCCCCTCGGAAAGCACTGAGAGTGAAAAGCCCGGCCCCGATGCCGCTCAGGCATGAGCGCTTTCGCCACCTCCGGCCGCCGGGGCGGTCGGCGCGGACCGCGTCCACCTGCGCGTGACCCGGACCCGCACCAATCGGTCGGCCGCCCTGGCCGCGGCGCTCGACGAGCGCCGCGCCGCCCTGCTCGACCCGGTGCCCATGCGGGTGGAGGCTGCCGCACGGCTACGTCACCAGCGATGTCGACTGCCCTGGCCCACTGGCTGAACGGAGCTCTGCCTGCCCGACGCGTTTCCGGCCCCGCACCTGGGAGAGCGGGGTCCGCGTACGGCCGACCTTGGTCCAGAACGTCGAGACCCTGGCCCATCTCGCCCTGATCGCCCGTCACGGCGTGGCCTGTTCTCGGCGGACCGGCATGGACACGCTGGCGGGCACCGCCCCGGCGACGGTGGCCGGAGCCGTCCGCCGCCCCGGCGTCCTGGGGATCGAGCCCGGAACCCCGGCCGGCACGGTCCTCGCGCAGGTTGGCGGAGCCGGGCCTTCTCCGCCGACGTCGACCACCACGCCCGCCACGTCCGCCACGGCCACTGCCACCGACCCACCGCGCTGCCCGGGTCGGCCGCGATTCCAGCGGAGCGCCGGACACGACCGCCCCCGCCCATGAAGTCCCGGGCATCGACCGGATCGCCTGCACCGGCTACGGCCAGTGCGCCGAACTGCTCCCCGAACTCCTGAGCCTCGACGAGTGGAGCCACCCGGTCCAGCACACCGCCGCCGTCCCGCCCGAACTGCACACGCCCGCCGTCCGCGGCTGTCCCCGTCTCGCCCTCTCATGGTCCAGTCGAGGCGAGACCGAAAGGGGTAGTGGGATGATCTTGAAGGTGTGAGCCCGAGTTCCGGATTTACCGCCGGGGCTCGGTCCTGTCCCGGGTTCCGCTCCTTCCCTGTGCTGACGCCGCGACGATCCTGCACGGCGCGCCCGGCAGGGGCTGGGCGCGTCGGGTGGGGATGACCTCGATCGAGCGGACCGCGTATCCGTGGTTCAAGCGGCTGATCACCGCGCGTGAGCTGCACATGTTCTTCTCGCCGTCCGAGGAGGAGCAGACGTGGGCGGAGGAGGTGGCGGACTCCGACCAGCACCAGCAATGGATATGGAAACTTCCATGTGTTCTGGTCGATTCCAGGATTCGGCTTTTGCCGACGACCACTGCCGAGGCGGTGTCCGCGTACTGGCGGCGGTCAATGTGCCGACCGGACGAGGTTGCCTGCGGGGGAGCGCAGGACGAGCCTGGAGGAGTGGGGCCGGATATGCGGCGGGCAGAGGAGCGGGCCGCGCGCGCGATGCAAGGGGAGTCGTCGCGGGTGACCGAGCGGGTCTCCGGAAATGGCGGACGCCGACACCGCCGAGCTGGTCGGGGCGGTGCCCAAGGCAGGCTCGCTGCACGCGTTCCACCTGGACGAGGGCTTGACCAGCCAGGTGACGGTCGACGTCCGAACACGGCGAGCGGGAACGGATCGGGAGAATGGCGCTCAAGGTCGCACTGGCCGGCGACACGATGCTCGGGCGTGGCGTCGCCGAGGAGCTGCGGCACTCGCCGACGCCGCAGACGCTGTTCGCCGCCGAGGTGCGGGAGGCACTCGCGGAGGCCGATCTCGTGGTGCTCAACCTGGAGTGCTGCGTCTCCGATCGAGGGCACCGCTGGCCGGACCCGTACAAGCCGTTCTTCTTCCGGGCCCCTTCCTCGGCGGCGAGGGTGCTCGCCGAGCTGGGGGTGGACTGCGTGACCCTGGCCAACAACCACGCGCTGGACTACGGCTTCGACGCCCTTGCCGATACCCGTGTCCTGCTGGAGGGCGCCGGTATCCGTACGGCGGGAGCGGGCCGGGACGTTCTGGCGGCCCGACAGTTCGCGGTGCTGGAGACGGGCGGGGTGCGGCTGGCGGTGGTTGCCGCCACCGACCATCCGGAGGACTACGCGGCCGACGAGCAGCGTCCCGGGGTGGCCTGGGCCGACCTCCATGCGGGCGTACCCGACTGGCTCCGGGAGCTGGTGGTCCGGGCCGCGCGGGAGGCCGACATCGTGCTGGTCACCGCGCACTGGGGCCCCAACATGACTTCCCGACCGCCGCGGCACGTGCTCGCGGCGGCACCCCAGCTGCTGGCGGCCGGCGCGACATTGGTGGCAGGGCACTCCGCCCACGTCTTCCACGGCGTCGGAGACCGGATCATCTACGACATGGGCGACTTCGTCGACGACTACGCCGTCCACCCGGCGCTGCGCAACGACCTGGGGCTGCTGTTCCTGGTCACCTTCGACGGACCCGAGCCCGCACGCCTGGCCCCCGTCCGGCTGGACGCACTGCCCCTGTTCCTCGACAACTGCCACACCCGCCTCGCCCGCGGCGACGAGTGGGAGTGGATCCGTGGCCGGTTCACCACCGCCTGCGCCGAGCTCGGCACCCACGTGGGCCGGCGGGCCGGACGGCTGACGGTCGATTGGAGATGAGCTGGAAGTCAGTGACGGGGAGGTCGGGCTGGTCGAGGAGAGCCCACACCGCTTCCGCATCGAGCAGCGGGACCGGATGCGAGTACGAGTTCAGGCGCGATCCGGAGGCTGGTCATCGGTCCTCCCGCAGGGTCTCGGCTTCGGCGCCACCCACCTCTTCGAGGAACCCCTGGAGGAAGTGGCGAACCTCGCCACCCACTGGTTCACCGGCCACCTGCTCCACGCCCCGCACCGCACCCGGCGGCCCGACATCCGGGCACGCACCGGTCGAGTGAGGGTCGATGGCCTACCGCATCGGTCCCACCCCACACCGTCCATCCGCACCGGCAACAGACGTGCTTCGTCCCCGGCCCGGCTCGCCACTGACAGAGGATCATCTCCTTCCGGAGCACCACGGCCGCGGGCTCGGGGCCAACCTGGTCGAGCGGTGCTGCCGTGTCCTGGCCGCCCACGGCGCGCACGAGGTGATTGCCCGCCTGGACGAGGACGCAACGCCCGGTGGCCAGCGCTGCGACACGGCCGCCGCAAGCCGTCTGCTCCGAGCGCGGGGAGTTCGGGCAATCGGTCGACTCTCGTCGTACTCACGCCAACCGTGGATGACCGCGACATGGACCATGGGGGACCCGAGAAGCCAGGAGTGACCCCGGAGGCCGTCGCCGCCTTTCAGCGGCCGAGACCGCGAACGGCTGGCCCGGGCGAGCGATGGGCCTGGGCATGGAGGCCGAGCGTGTCCGGCGGCAGTTTCTCCTGGAGCTCGCCCGGCCGTGGTGACGGGGAGTCGAAGGACGCTTTCCGCGGCTCGGCCGCCGTTCCCGGGGCGGGGCCTACGTCCGCGCCGCCGAGCAGGACGGCCGGCGCGGCCCTGGCGGGCCTCCCCGAGCACCGACCCACCCCGACGGACAGCCCGACCCCGGGCGACCGCGCTCGCGAGGGTGGTGAACGGTCGTCGGCCGGGGGTGCTCTGACGGCCTGCTACGGGACGGGCGGTGGCGGGTGGGGGTGCTTTCGGTGGCGTTGGTACAGACCTGTTGCCTGTCCGCAATATACCGGGCGGGGTATGCAACAGGTGTCACGAGTTGGTTCCACATGGAACGGTCAAGGGCCGAACCGGCGTGGTGGGGTTCATCGAACCGGGCAGGATGTCCATCCGATGGATCTTGGAAGTGAAGGTCGGGCCGCGGGGGCGCCGACGAATTCACGGCTCGGTTCGTCATGCCCACCCACCATCCACTGAGGATTTTCACCATGCGTCTCAACCGCTTCACCACGGCCGCAGTCCTGGCCGCGTCCGTCCTCGCCCTCGCGGCCTGCGATCCGGACGGCAGCCCCGTCGGTGCCGCGCCCGGTACGGCCTCCGCCGCCGCCCCCACCGCCGGCGGCGCGGCGGCCCCGTCGCCCGCCACGTCCAAGCCGGCCGGCGGAGCCGAGAGCCCGGGAAAGTCCGGCGCGGGCACCGCAAAGGCCTCCCCGCCGGCCGCTGACTGCGCCGCGGGCGCCGCCGCCCTGGGCACGGTGGTCGTCGCGGTCGATGCTGCCGAGAGCCCGAAGACCGTCCTGAAGGCTCGGGCCGCCAAGTTCGTCTGCGGGCCGGACGTGCCCGGCGAGGGCTACTTCGAGGCTGCCGGGGACGCGAAGACCTACGAGTTCGCGTCCGGCGCGCAGGCATTCGTCCTGATCGACCTCAAGCCCAAGCAGGCCACCCCGCAGGCCCTGGCCGCACTCGTCAAGGCCTGCGCGAAGGACCCGAACTCGGCGCCCGATCTGCAGCACTGCTACGGCAACCAGCTCGCGCTGAAGCTCGACGCGCAGGGCCGGATCACCACCGCGACCCAGCTCTACCACCCGTGACCGCGCGCCCCCTGCCGGGGCGTCGGCACGGTCGTGCCAGACCGCAGACATTCAGCGCGCCCGGCCGAGGAAGGCCGGGGCGCGACCATCGAGAGGAAACCATGTCGATCCGCAAGTTGAAGGCCGTCGTCGTCGCAGCGGCCGTCGCCGCGGGCGTTGCCGTCTCGTCGGCACCCGCCCAGGCGAGCGTCTGCTCCTCCGCCGGACGCGAATACATCTGCGAGTACCAGGTGGCCACGTACAACCTCCCGAACAACACCAAGCAGAAGTTCGTCGTCGGCACCGACTACGCGGTGTGGACCCGGTGGACCGACACCAATAACGTCTGGGGTCCGTGGATCTCGATGGGCGGCAACGTGCGAAGCGGCGTGTCGTTTCTGACGCCTACCAGTGATCCGTGGAACTTCCTGATCATCGCGATGGGCACGGACAACAACACCTGGGGCCGAGAGCGCGACCACAACGGCAACTGGTCCGCCTGGTTCAAGCCCTCCCTCCCGTTCAACGGCTGACAGTCGCACCACGGCCGTGTGCCCCAGCGCTTCCGGGCGGTGGGGCACACGGCTGTTGGCGCTACCGGTGAGACACCCGCCGTGCCTGGTGCGGGCGGAGGCGCGCGGACCCGGCCCTCCGGGCGGTCCTGGGCGGCGGCGACGGCGGCCGGGAGCCGGGGCGGCCCCCCGGAGGCGGGCATCGACACCGGTGGTAGGGGCCCCAGGCTGGGGCGCTTCGCGGACGCGTTCGTGCCCGCCCCGGGGCGGGGCGGGCACGGGGAGGGTGGGCTGCTCAGGCGATGCTGAAGTCGTTGGTGACGCCGAACACTTCGGTGGTGTCCCGGTTGCAGCCGCTGCCGACCGGGTCGAACAGGGTGCTGCGGGTGACCGTCTTGCCGAGGCCGCTTCCGGCGGTGACGACGCCGTTGCTCTTCATCCGGGTGCGGATCAGGTTGCCGCGGGCCTCGTGGGTCGCGACCACCTGGCGGTACTCCACGGTGGTGGTGTCGCCGGTGTCCCAGGTGTAGGTGACCGTCTCGGTGCTGAACCCCGGGAACGGGTCCTGGCAGGTGGAGTCCCAGATGACGGGGGTGTTCTGGTTGAGGGTGCTGCTCGCGCTGCCCGAGCAGCCGCGGTAGCTGGTGCGGTGGGTCGCCGAGACGGTGCGGCCCGCGGTGGTCGGGCCGGGCTGGAACAGCCAGCTCTCGGTCTGCTGCACACCGCTGATCGTGGTGGAGCAGTGGACGGTGAAGTTCGGGTTCGGCACGGCAGCCGTCCGGACAGTCGGCCGGTCGGTGCCGGCGGCGGCGGTGGCGGGCAGGAGAGCGGTGGATATTGCGGCGAGGGCGGCGAGCGCGGTGCTGATCCGGCGCATCAGGTGACTCCGTTCGTGTGATGGGCCTCCTGCGTCTTTCGTCGGATTCGTTCACGAATCACTTGAGCGGTTTCCACCGTTCGAGTGACACCGTTGCGCTCTCCCCGCGCTGATCGATGGGACGCGTCGCCGGCCGGAGCAGGAACCACTGCGAGGTGACCGCCGCTGGTCGAACCGCTCGGCGATGAACGTTCCGTCCCGCGCAGGGCAGGCCGCCCCGGCCCGGAGATCGTCCTGTGGAGCCTGCTGGACGGCGGGCTCGTCGACCGGGCGGTGCGGGGTGCGCTGCCCGGTGTTCAGCCACTTTCGCAGGGGTGACCGGATCGTCGTCGGCGTGTCCCTGGAAGGAAATCGACCAATATCGTCCAGTTCTTGGTCAATATGGCGTGGTGTCCGATATGTGTACTTCCTGTCGCCGGCCGTTCCTCACCGTGCCGGTCCTGCTGTTCCTGAGTGCCTCGGCGGTCGCCGCCGTTCCTCTCGCCGGCCGTGCGGTGCCGCCGCCCGGGGCGGAGACCTCCGTGGTGACGGTGCGGACCGGTGGGGACCGGACGGCCGCGCAGGCAGTGGCCCCACTGGCCGGCGTACGGCTGGGCCTGTACGCGGACGAGGCGTCCGACGTCCCGGTGGATCCGGGCTGGGGCGTCTGCGTCGCCGACGCGGACGGGGACTGCTCCTTCGTCGTGCCGGACACCGCAGACGGCGGGGCCAACGAGAGCGCGCGCTTCTGGGTGCGGCAGCTCCCGGACGGTGCACCCGCCGGGTGGTTCGCCAACCCGGTGCTGCGCACCGGGCCGGGCAGCGGCAGCGACTCGATCGCCTCTGTTTACACCTTCCGGACTCCGGCCCTGGCGGCCGGCCGGACGTACGCGTCGACCGACACCGGCCCCGACGGCTTCATGATCAGTGACACCTACGGCACGAACTACACCGCCTCCGGCGGCGTGTGGCAGGACTCCCGCACCAACCCCGTCCCCACCGTCGGCTGCGGCCTCGACGTCGCCGTGGTGCTCGACCTGTCCGCCTCCGTCGGCAGCGCGCTCCCGCAGCTGAAGGCGGCCACCGACACCTTCGCCGACGCCCTGACCGGCACCCCGTCGCGGATGGCCCTCTTCTCCTTCGACCAGGCGTCCCCCGCGACCACCGTGGACCGCAACCACCCGGAGCTGGTCCCGGTCTCCACCAAGGCCGGCGCCGACGCCTTCAAACAGCTCTACGCCGGGTGGACGCTGGGCAAGGGCACCAACTGGGACCAGGGCCTGGCGGCGGTGGCCGCCGCCACCGAGCGGTACCAGGCGGTCGTGGTGATCACCGACGGGAACCCGACCCGGTTCGCCGACGACGCGCAGGGCGACGGCTCCCGGACGCACTTCCGGGACGTGGAGAACGGCATCTTCTCCGCCAACGCCGTCAAGGCCACCGGCGCACGGATCATCGCGGTCGGCGTCGGCAAGGGCGTCGAGGGCGTGTCCGGACTCAACCTCCGTGCGCTGTCCGGTCCGACCCTGTACGACGGGACGAACCTGCTGAGCGCCGACTACTTCCAGACCGCCGACTTCCCCTCCGCCGGCCAGGACCTGCACGATCTCGCACTGTCGCGCTGCCAGGGCAGCATCTCGGTGGTCAAACAGATCGCCCCGGCCGACACCACGGGCGAGGACGTCACGGGCTCGGTGAACGCGGGGCCGGGCTGGACCTTCGACGCGACCACCGACGACCCCGGCATCGGCGGCCTTCCGGCCACCGCGACCACCACCGACGACGGCACCGGCTCGGTCGCCTTCCGGCCGACCTTCACCGGCACCGACAGCGGCCCCGTCACCATTGGCGAAATCCAGCAGGACGGCTACGAACTGGTCACCCAGGGCGGCCGGAACGCGGTCTGCACCAACCTGAACACCGGGGCGCCCGCCGCCGTCACCGACCAGGGCGCCGCCTTCACCGTCACCGTGCCGAGCAACGAGGCCATCAGCTGCCTGGTGCACAACCGCCCCGCCCGACCGGCCGACGTCACCGTCACCAAGACCTGGCAGGTCGACGGCCGGCTCCTGCCCGACGGGCAGCAACCGGCCGGTCTCACCGCGGCACTCCGGCTCACTGGCCCCGGGGGAGCCGACGCCACCCCGCAACCGTGGAACACCGCCCGCACCGGCTACCGGATCGGCGAACAGATCACCATCACCGAGACCGCCACCGTCGACCGCCCGGGATGCACCCTCGTCTCGTCCCGACTCACCCGCCTCGACGGCGCCCCCGCCGACCTCCCCCTCCCCGACACCGAGGAACTGACCGGCGAGCACCTGACGGCCGAGGTCACCAACGTGGTCGACTGCGCACCGGAGCCCACACCGCCGCCCACCGCACCGGAGCCCCCGCCCATCCGTCCGCCGGGTGCCACCGCGGGCGCGCTACCGGCCACCGGAACCCCCGCCCTGCCCTCCCTCATCGGATGGGCCGCCGCTGCCACCGCCCTCGGCGGCACGATCCTGCGCCTGGCCACCATCCGTCGCCGGAGCCGGCGGTAAGCGCTTGTGACACGCCGGACGACGGGGCCCGCCACGCGGGCCCTACGACCCGGCCGTCACCGCATCCACCCGCCCCCCTGAGGGGCCACGGGCGCAGCAGCCGTTTCACGCAGAGTGATGGTGTTCACCGCTCGTCCATGGCCGGTCCCAGCGCAATGCGCACGGTCGGTGGCTGCTGGAGGGAGTGGTGGACGGTGCAGTTCGAGGCCACTGCGAGCAGCGCGTCACGGCGCGCCATGTCGAGCCCGGGCGGTACGTCGACCGTCACGGTGATCTCCGCGACCCGGGCCGGTCGGTCGGTCGCCATGGTGAACTGCGCCTCCACTCGCAGGCCGTCGGCGGCCACGCCGTGGCGCGCCAGGTAGCGGCCGGCGTAGAACGCCACACAGGACGCGAGGGAGGCCGCGAACAGCTCCGTCGGCGTGGGACCGGTGTCGTCGCCGCCCGCGTCGGACGGCTGGTCCACCACCAGCCGGTGGCCGCGGACCGCGACCCGGTAAGCGTCCCCCGACAGGTGGTCCACCCGGATGCGCCCCGGTGGCAGGGCGGAGTCGGTCCCGGGGGTTCGGACGGGCGGTTCGACGTCGGACACGGTCTTCTCCACAGGTCGGTCGGGCAGAGGTGCGTTCATCGGGACTTTCGGCTGGGGGCGCACGACGGCGGCGGGCCGGTGGAGCGGCTCGTCCCGAGCGGCGGGCGGTGCGCCGTCATTCGGCGGTGCGTACGACCACGACGGGGCAGGGCGAGTGCTGCACGCAGTACTGTCCGACGGAGCCCAGCAGGGCGCCTTCGAAACCGCCGAGGCCGCGGTGCCCGACGACCAGCAGGGACGCCCGCTCCCGGGCGGCGGACAGCAGGACCCAGGCCGGGGTGCCCTCCTCGACCCTGAGCCGGACATCGACCGGTGGTCGAGCGCCCACGGCCTTCTCGACGCTCTCGGCAAGGGCCTTTCGTGCCAGCTGCCCCAAGCGCGCCTCGTCGCCGGCCGGCACCGCACTGCCCCACCCGGAGAACGGCGGCTCCCAGGCCATCACCGCCTCCACCACACCGTTGGTGAACCCGGCCTGCCGCACCGCCCAGCGCAGGGCCCTCCTCGACTGCTCCGATCCGTCCACCCCGACGACGATCTTGCCGTCGAGGGCCGGTTCCTCGGTCATGGTTCCGCCCTTCCGATCCGGCCCGGGTCCCGGGCCCCTTGTCAGCTGCCGCCGGTGATCTGCACGGTGTGCGGCTGCTTGTCGGTCGTGCCGAGGGGAGTACGGACAGTCAGGACGCCTCTGTCGTAGCTCGCGGTGATCTCCTTCTCCTTGGCCTCACCGGGCAGCCGGACGGCGCGCTCGAAGGATCCGTAGCGGAACTCGGAGCGGTGCTTGTCCTTCTTCTCCTCGGTGCGCTCGGCCTTGATCCGCAGTACGCCGTCCTGCACGGTGATCTCCACGTCCTTGTCGGGGTCGATGCCGGGCAGTTCGGCGCGGATGACCCAGGTGCCGTCCTCCACGCACTCCTCGACGCGGATCATGTGATCACCCGAGGATGGGCGAAGGTCGAACGGGAAGTCCTCGAACAGGTCCGGGAACGGCCACCAGTGTCGCCGCTGCTGGGTAAGATCGCCGGCCATCACAACCTCCTCGCACGTTGTTCCATGCGCGTTGTTCCATCTCCTCCCAGCTTCGCGGCCGCGGCGGCGGGCGGGCATGGGCCGCCCGGGGGTCGGCGTATGGGCCGTTGGGCCCTTCGCAGCCGTTCAGGGAAGCTCGGCCCACCTCGGGCGACGGGAACAGGGCCCGGTCATTCCGGCGTGCCGCCGGCATGTTCGCCACGGCCCGACAGGCTCCGGCCGATCTCCCGACCCCAGGCGTCGACCGCGGACCAGTTCCGGTGGTCGCCGTACCGCAGTCCCATCGCCCGGAACTTCACGCGTCCGGCGCGTGTCAGGTGCTCAGGTTCGACGACCCCCGAGAACAGGCGGTGCCCGCGAGGCCGGAGCTCGGCGATCAGGTCGCCCACCACGTGCTCCTCCTCGCGGGCGGCCAGCGCCCGCCACGGGCCCCGCAGCGCATCCGGCATCCCCACGGTGAACAGCCAGAGATCCCGGCCCGCGAGCAGGCCGGCGTTCGCGCGGACGAACCGCGATGCGGGCGGGAGCCACCTCATGTCGTGAACGGCGCTGCCGACCACGTAAGCGTTGTATCCGGCTGGATCGGTGACGACGTCGACGGCGATCGTGTCGACCTCGCACTCCTGCTCCCGCAGGCGTGCCGCGAGGCGTTCGGCGATGCTCCGGGTCGAGCCGTGGACGCCGGCGTACGCGACGAGCACACGGGCGGCACCGTGCCGATCGGCGGTCCCCGGGGCTGTGGTCACGTTCACCAGTCTCATCGGCCGGGCATCCGGCCGCGACCACGCGCACCCTGACGCGGCCGGGTCCACCGCGCGGTGTCCGGCCGCCCCGTCCCGCTCCACCGGCGTGTGCTGTGCGTGAGAAGACGGGCCTTCGAGCCGGTCTTCGGGGTGGGCGGCCATCTGGATGGCGGTCTGGCAGTGGAGGACGGTGCGACCGCGACGCTGACGGCCGAGGTCGGTGCAGCGACCGGGCAGGTGCCGGTCCCCTACTGATTCATCCGCCCGCCGCTGAATGCAGGTCTCCGGCCGATGGCGGCTGATAGTCCCTGGTCGCCCGGAAGAGGTCGAACGTACGCCCGTCGAAGCGGGGTCCCCACACGCCGGGATACCCGGCGATGCCGAAGGAATTCAGGCTGATCGCCCTATTGTTGTCCGGGGCGTACTGGTTGCTCCAGTAGATGATCCAAGGTCCTCCACTGCAGCCGTGCGAGAACGGGTTCTGCGGCATCCTGTCAATGCCTTCGATGTCGTAATCGGCGGTCCCTCTCACGGCATGCATGTCATTGGCATTCCCGTAGTTCTGGGGATAGCCGACGGAGATGCACGGGATTCCTGAATTCTGCGGCCGGCAGTCCAGGCCGAGCCAGTCGGCTTCGGATCTCTCGTGGGCCTGGAGGAATGCGTAGTCGTAGGCGTAGTTCCCGTTGACCGACCACTCGTCGGGCACCGCACAGTGTGAGAATGAAACTTTCTGTCCGACCCATCCGAAGATCGAGCTCCAGGCGGACCGGATGAAGAGGAATTTTGTGTTGATCCGGCCCGAGGTGCCGGCGCTCGCGCAGTGACCGGCGGTCATCACGACCTTCGGGTCCCCGACGAAGGCGGCGCTTCCCTGGTAGTCCTGCGTGCCCCCGGTCGGGTTCACCTGCGTGAAGAAGAATTTTCCGCAGTTCCAAGAGGGGCGGACGTTCGGATCGACCTTTTCAGGATTTTCGGTCGAAATCGCCTCGGCCTCCTCCGCGGGCGGGGCGGCCGTGTCCGTCGAGCCCTGCCGCGATTCCTCTTCCTCGCGGATTCGCCGCAGCGTCTCGGCAGGGGCCGTTGGGGACTCGACCGGCTTCGCCCTCCTCAGGCGCTCGTCGGTTCAGTACTCCAGTGTCTCCCGCCGCTCCTGAGCGGAGAACGATTCGGTGTTTTCCCGTAGCCATGACATGTCCTGTCAGGTCTCTCTGCCAGTGGTCTGGCATGTATTTCTTCTGCTGCTCTGCTTGACCCCGGGCAGGCCGGGCGTGAGCCGGCGGCGTCTGTGGCCCGGTGCAATTGGCAACGGTGCGCCGTGTCATGGAATTCGCGTGGGGATCGCGTCAGCGACCCTCCGTGGAGCAGCGTTCCCCGACGACAGCCCGACAACCGTCCGTGGAGCGACCGGCGGAGGCCCCTGGCCTCGCCGGAAGGCGCTCAGTGGCGTGGCCGGCGGTTGAGGAGGTGGCCGTGGGTGGCTGCGGGGTGGGTGACCATGTCGACGTCGATGTCCTCGCCGGAGGCTTCGACGACGGCCTCGCCGGTTCCCCGCCGGAAGATGCTCCTGAGCCGGCCGCGGCGGCTGGCGCCGATGACGATCTGGGTGGCGTTGGCCTGTCGGGCGAAGGCGACGATGGCTTTCGCGGGGGCGTCGCCGCTGACGGTGTGCCAGGTCCCGCCGAGTTCCTCCACCAGGGCGCGCTGGCGGGCGAGTTGTTCCGGGGGTGCGCCGGCGAGCCCGTCGTCGCGGGCGACGTGCACGGCGAGGAACTCGCCGCCCGCCCCGCGCGAGGCGATGCGTTTGGCGCGCCGGATCAGCGCCTCGCCCTCGAAGCCGCCGGACAGTGCGACCAGCACCCGTTCCCGGGTGCTCCACGGGTGCTGGATGCCGTGGTCGTGGCGGTAGCGCAGCAGTGCCTCCTCGACCCGGTCGGCCGCCCAGAGCAGGGCGATCTCCCGGAGCGCGGAGAGGTTCCCGGCCCGGAAGAAGTGGCTGAGCGCGGAGTCGATCCGATCCGGCGGGTAGATGTCGCCGTCCGCCATGCGGCGGCGCAGGGCTTCGGCGGACATGTCGACCACTTCGATCTGGTCGGCGCGGCGGACCACGTCGTCGGGCACGGTCTCCTGCTGGCGGATGCCGGTGATCTGCTCCACCACCGTGTTCAGCGACTCCAGGTGCTGGATGTTGACCGTGGAGATGACGTCGATCCCGGCAGCCAGCAGTTCCTCGATGTCCTGCCAGCGCTTGGTGTGACGGCTGCCGGGGACGTTGCTGTGCGCGAGCTCGTCGACCAGGGCGAGTTGCGGGTGGCGGGCGAGCGTCGCGTCGAGGTCCATCTCGGTGAACTCCGCGCCGCGGTAGGTCAGCGTGCGGCGGGGGACGGTCTCCAGGCCCTGCGCCATCCGGCGGGTCGGCAGGCGCCCGTAGTCCTCCATCAGCGCGACCACCACGTCGGTGCCCTCCGCGGCGCGATGCTGCCCTTCGGCGAGCATGTCGTAGGTCTTGCCGACTCCCGGGGCCGCCCCGAGGTAGACGCGCAGCAGCCCGTGTGGCACGTCGCAGGCCTCCTTCCCGTCCGGTCCGCCCACCGTTCTGAAGGCGGGCTCGTTTCACTCCGCGCTCGCCGATCGGCCGGGCCGCTGCCGTCGGCCTGTTCGCCGGGTGGAGCCGGGCGGCTTCGGACGCGGGTGACCCTGGCCAGTGGCGGTGCGTCGTGTTCGAGTCCCGCGGCGTACTCGGCGAGCGCACCGGCCGGTCCCGCGACGAGCGAAACCACACGGCCGTCCTCGTTGCGCACCCGGCCGGTGAGCCCGAGTGAGCAGGCCGGCCGGTGGGCGAACGGGCGGAAGCCCACGCCCTGGACCGTCCCGTAGACCTCGATCAGTCGCAGTTCGACGGCCATCTCAGCTCCTCCCGTACCGGATCCGGTGTTCGGCCAGGACTTCGCGCACCAGTTCGGCGGCCCGCGGTACGGCGCGGGCCACCTCCGGGCCGAGGCCCTGGCCGATCGTGAAGTCGCCGCCCTCGACCGCGATCACCACCAGTTCGCCGGGAAGCCGGCCCAGGACGCGGGCCAGTGCGACCGCTTCGCCCAGGCCCAGCCCGTGGGACCCGCCGCCGGGATGCTCGGGCCGGGTGGCGTCCCCACGGGTGCGGATCCGATGGATCCGGCCCGGATCGCCCGGGTGGCTGTGCACGGCGTCGACCACCACGGCCAGCGCGGCGCCGTCCCAGAGGTCGATCAGCCGGGTGGGCTCGCCGTCGCAGAGCGCCACCCGGTCCGCCTCGACACCGCAGGCGGTCAGTTCGGCGAGCACGGCTGCCGCCGCCCCGTCGTCGTGGCGGTACTCGTTGCCGACACCGATCAGCACGACCTGGTCAGCTGTCATCGCCGCGTCCTTCCACGCTGAGAGTGAGGAAGTGCGCGGCGCACGAGATGCAGGGGTCGTAGTTGCGGATCGCCTGTTCGCACCGGCGGGTGAGCTCCTCGTCGTCCAAGTGCAGCCGGGGCTGCACGAAGGCTCGCAGGTCCGCTTCGATCGCGCCCTGGTTCTGGGCGGTGGGCGGGACGATGACGGCGCGTCGGACCAGGCCGTCGCGGTCCAGCTCGTACTGGTGGTAGAGCAGTCCGCGCGGGGCCTCGGTCGCGCCGTGGCCGGTTCCGGGGCGGGCCGGAACCGGGACCGCCGGTGCGGGCGGCCGCCGGTACTGTTCGATGATCCGCTGTGCCTCGGCGACCGCCCACAGCACTTCGACAGCGCGGATCAGGATGGTGCGGAACGGGTTGGCGCACTGCGGTTCGAGGCCGGCCCGTGCGGCCAGGGCGCGGATGTCGTCAGGCAGCTGTGCGGCGTTGAGGTGCCAGCGGGCGATCGGTCCGGTGAGGTGGGGGCGGCCGGAGAGGGTGGCGTGCAGGGCGGTGGAGTGCGGCACCTGGTGCTCGCGGACCCGGTCGGTGAACTCCGGGACCGGGAACGGTCCGGTGCGGGTGCCGGTCGGGGAGCCGGCGTCGATGGCGTAGCCGTCCGTGCCGCTCAGCGCCAGCAGTTCGTGCCGGACCGTGAGGTCGGGGAAGTCGAACCCCGCCACCCAGCCGAGGGTGTCCTCGGCGTCGGTCCTGGCCTGTTCCAACAGCTTTGCCAGTCGGTCGAGTTCGGCCCGCTCGGGGAGCCGGTGGAAGCCGCCGACGCGGATGTTGACCGGGTGGATAGCCCGGCCGCCGAGGGTTTCGACGATCTCGTTGCCGGCCTTCTTCAGCCGCAGCCCGCGCGCCAGCAGCGCCGGATCGGTGCGCGCCAGCGCGAGCGCGTCCGGAAGGCGCAGGAAGTCCGGGGCGTGCAGCAGGTAGATGTGCAGGGTGTGGCTCTCGATCCACTCGCCGCAGTACAGCA
>NZ_BMRI01000022.1:0-16363 GCF_014648555.1 Kitasatospora griseola | reverse complement strand
GCCGCCGCAGCTCGGCGAGCGGGCCGTCCACCCGCACCCCGCAGGCGTCCTCGACCGCCTGGCAGGCGGTCATCTGGTAGGCGACCGGGCAGATCCCGCAGATCCGGGCGGTCAGGTCGGGCGGCTCGGTGTGGCGGCGCCCGCGCAGCAGGGCCTCGAAGTAGCGGGGCGGTTCGTAGATGTCCAGCTGGACGTCGGTCACCTCGCCGTCGTGGACCCGGATGCGCAGCGCCCCCTCGCCCTCGACCCGGGCGAGTGCGCCGACGGTGAGCAGACGCTCCGTGCGGTGGCTCACCGGGCTTCCTCCTCGGCCTGGCGGGCGGCCTCGGCGAACTCCGGCGCCTCGGCGTTGAAGGTGCGGTAGAGGCGGGCGATGTCCGCCTCCGACAGGCCGTCGCGCCGCAGCAGCGGCAGCATCGCCCGGGTGTTCGGCCCGCCCCCGCCGGGTGTCGTGGGCACCGGGCCGAAGCAGCCGTAGCAGCCGCGCCCGTACGCGGGGCAGAGCGCGCCGCAGCCGGCGTGGGTGACCGGCCCCAGGCACGGTGTGCCGTGGGCGACGGTGACGCAGGTGGTGCCGCGCAGTTTGCATTCGAAGCAGACGCTGTGGGTGGGGATGTCGGGCTTGCGGTCGGCGAGGAAGGCAGTGATGACCTCCAACAGCTGCCGCTTGTCGATCGGGCAGCCGCGCAGTTCGAAGTCGACCGGGACGTGCGCGGAGATCGGCGTGGAGTCGTCCAGGCTGTCGAGGTAGTCGGGGCGGGCGTACACCACGGACTGGTACTCGGGCAGCGGTGACAGGTTGCGCAGCGCCTGCACACCGCCGGCGGTGGCGCAGGCGCCGATGGTCACCAGGTGGCGGGACTGCTCCCGGATCCACCGGATCCGTTCCAGGTCGGCGCCGGCCGCCACCGAGCCTTCGACCAGCGACAGGTCGTACGGCGGGGGCAGCGTGTCGCTGGTCGCCTCCAGGAAGTAGCCGATCTCCAACTCGCCCGAGAGGGATACGAGTTCGTCCTCCAGGTCGAGCAGGGTGAGCTGGCAGCCGTCGCAGGAGGAGAACTTCCAGACGGCCAGCCGGGGTGCGGTCACGGTCCTTCACCACCTCATCGTTCGGAGACCGACAGCGGCTCGCCGGCCCGGGCCCAGTCGACCACCGGGCCGTCCCGGCAGAGCAGCAGCGGACCGAGCTGGCAGTGGCCGCACCAGCCGGTGCCGCAGTGCATGTTCCGCTCCAGCGAGAGCACGATCCGTTCGGCGGGAACACCGCGCCGCAGCAGTTCGCCGACGGTGGCGCGCATCATCGGCTCCGGTCCGCACAGGAACGCGGTGCAGCGGTCGGTGCGGCAGTCGGCGGTGTCCAGCAGCGCGGTGACCAGGCCGACCGGGCCCTGCCAGCCGGGCGTGGGGCGGTCGACGGTGACCAGCACCTGGGCGCGGCGCCGCCAGAGCGGCAGCTCGGCGGGGAAGAGCTGCTCGCCGGGTTCGCGGTAGCCCACCAGGACCGAGAGGCGTCCCGACCGGGCCAGGGACTCGACGATCACCGGGCGCAGCGGTGCGAGGCCGATGCCGCCGGCGACGACCAGCACGTCATCGCCGGCGGGCGGCGTGGGCCACGCTGTCCCGTACGGGCCCCGGACCCCGATCCAGTTGCCCGGTTCGGCCCGGCACAGCGCCTCGCTGACCTTGCCGACCGCGCGGACGGTGTGGTGCAGCAGGTTTCCGGAGATCCCGCTGACCGAGAGCGGTGCCTCGCCCACCCCGAAGGCGTACAGCATCGCGAACTGGCCCGGTCGGAACGGCGGCAGGGCGTGCGCGGCCGGCGCCAGGGTGAGCGTGACGGTGTCGGCGCTCTCCTGCCGGCGGTCGGCGACCCGGTAGGGCACCGGGGTCATGGCGGCCGTCACCGGGCCCCCGCCGCGCCGGACTCGGCGCGCAGCGCCGTGACCTCCTCGGTGATGTCGATGCCGACCGGGCACCAGGCGATGCAGCGGCCACAGCCCACGCAGCCGGAGGACCCGAACTGGTCGTACCAGGTGCCGAGCTTGTGCGTCAGCCACTGGCGGTAGCGGCTGCGGGCGGAGCTGCGGACGGGGCCGACGCCGTGCAGGTGGGAGAAGTCCAGGTCGAAGCAGGAGTCCCAGCGGCGCCAGCGCTCGGCGTGGTCGCCGGTGAGGTCGGTGGTCTCCTCGGTGGTGGTGCAGAAGCAGGTGGGACAGACCATCGTGCAGTTGCCGCAGGTCAGGCAGCGGTCGGCGACCTGGTTCCAGCGTTCGGCGGTCATCGTGCCCGCCATCAGCGCGCGCAGGTCGGAGGCGTCGACCTCGCGGCCCATCCGCCCGGCGGCTCCGGCGACGGCCGCGCGGGCCCGCACGCCGTCGGTGGGCCGGGCCGGCAGCTCGGCCAGCAGCTCCGACCCCTCCGGGCTGCCCGCGCGGATCAGGTAGCTCAGCCCCCCGGGTCCGGCGGTCTCGGTGAGGGCGAGGTCGAAGGCCGAACCCTCGGGCAGGCCGGGGCCGGTGCCCATGGAGGTGCAGAAGCACACCCCGCCCGGCTCGGTGCACTCGACCACGATCAGGAAGACGCCGTCGCGGCGCCGGCCGTACACCGGGTCCCGGTACGCGCCCGCGGTCAGTACGCGGTCCTGGACGGCGATGGCGCGCAGGTCGCACGGCCGGACGCCGAGGAAGGCGTACCGCGGCGCCGGGGCGTCGTCCTCGCGGACGGTGACGGTGCCGTCGGAGGCCCGGTCGGCCTGCCAGAGCCGGGCCCGGGGCGGGTGCAGGAAGGTCTTCCACGACTGGGGCCCGGCCGAGTGGGCGAACGCCGCCCGGTCGGTGCGCGGCCGCAGGCGGTAACCGCCGGGTTCGGTCTCGACGCCCCAGCCGTGCGGCAGCTCGGCCGCCGAGCCGAGTTCGGCAAGGACGATCGCATCGTCCTTCACAGTGGGGCCTACCACGGTCCGGCCGCGGCGGACCAGGGCGTCGAAGAGCGCGGCGAGGCCGGACTCGTCGATCTCGGCGAGCGGTGCGGGTGCGTTCATCGGGCTGATCTCCGCGGTGGGCGTCGACGGGGGGTTCCTCGGTTCCACTCTCGGTGCCGGTGGCCACCCCCGCACGGGCCCCGCCCGCCGGCGGCCGGGCGAGAGTGACGCGCCCCGGCCGGTCGGGCCCGGGTGCGGGCGCCCCGGCGCGGGCCGCTGTTCCAAGGCGTCCCGGCGGTGACGCCGCCTCCGCGCACCCGCGTGCCCCTCGCGGGCGGACCGGCCCGACGGTCCGGTCCGGTTTCCGGACCGAAAGGGCCGTTCGGACCACGTCGGGCCACGACCGTCCCCGGGAAGCTGGAGACGGGGCCACGGCCGACCGGTGAGGAGGCGGACGTCATGCGTGCGCACCCGGGGCAACGGAACAACCCGCTCAGACGGGGCAGCGACCGCGTCCAGTGGTGGCTGGCCCGGATCCTGCTGGTCCTCGCGATCGCCGGGCTCCCGGCGGCGCTCGCCGTCGGACTGGCCGTCCACACTGCCGAGGCCCGGGCCGACCGGGCCCAGGCCGCCGGCCGGCACCCGGTGACGGCGCGGCTCGCCGAGGACGTCCCGGCCTTCCCGGACCTCGGCACCGTGTCGGCCGCCGTGACGTGGACCGCCGACGGCGCCGCGCACCGGGCCACCGCCACCGTGGACTCCGGCCAGGACGCCGGCGCACCGGTGCAGATCTGGCTGGACGCCCACGGCAACGTCGTCCACGCACCGGCCGCCGCCGGCCAGGCCACCGCAGCGGCCTGGACCGCCGCCCTGATCACCGCCGCCGCCGTGCCGCTGGCCTGCGCACTGACCTGGAGGGGCACGACGTACGTCCTGGACCGCCGCCGCTACGCCCGCTGGGGCGCCGAGTGGCAGCAGGTCGAACCCCGCTGGACCCGCAGCCGGCCCAGCTGACCTGCTGCCGGCCGGGCCGCCCGGCCTGGAAACGGCCCGCGCGGCGAGAGACCGTGGGAAAGACGCCCACCCAGGAGGTGGTAGAGCCATGGACCGCATTCGGATCCGCAGACGCCCGACCCGCCCGGAGCCGCGTCCCCCACTGGACCTGCGGACCCCGTCCGGCCGCCCGATGCCCTACTGACCGGGGAGGACGACATGCGACGGATCATCCCCTTCACCGAGCTGGGCCGCGCCGACGTACCCCTGGTCGGCGGCAAGAACGCCTCCCTCGGCGAACTCACCAACCGGCTCACGACCGCCGGGGTCCGGGTTCCCGGCGGATTCGCCACCACCGCGGACGCCTTCCGCGAATTCCTCGACACCGCCGGCCTGCGGCAGCGGGTCGAGGAGCAACTCGGTCGGTTGGGAAAGGACGGTGCGCTGCCGGAGGTGGGCGCGGCCGTCCGAGCCGCGCTGCTGGCCACCCCGCTGCCGCCGCAACTCGAAGCGGAACTCGCCGACGCCTACCGGCAGTTGGCGCAATCCACCGGCCGGGCCGACCCGGACGTCGCGGTGCGCTCCAGCGCAACCGCCGAGGACCTGCCCGAGGCCAGCTTCGCCGGGCAGCAGGAGACCTTCCTGAACGTGCGGGGCGTCCCCGCCCTGCTGGACGCCTGCCGGCGCTGCTGCGCCTCGCTGTTCACCGACCGGGCGATCGACTACCGGCAGCGGTTGGGCTTCGACCAGCTCGCGGTCGCCCTGTCCGTCGGCGTGCAGCTGATGGTGCGCTCCGACCTCGGCAGCGCCGGCGTCGCGTTCACCCTCGACACCGAGACCGGCTACCCCGACGTGGTGCTGGTCAGCGCCGCCTGGGGGCTCGGTGAGACCGTGGTCGGCGGGCAGGTCGACCCCGACGAGTACCTGCTGTACAAGCCGCTGCTCGACGACGGGGCGGAGCGGACGCCGCTGCTACGGGCCACCGTCGGCGCCAAGCGCCGCAAGGCCGTCTACGGGGAGCAGGGTTCCACCCGGACCGTCGACACCACCGCCGAGGAACGCGCCGCCCGGGTCCTCGACGACAGCGACCTCGCCACGCTCGGCCGGTGGGCCGTCGCGGTCGAACGCCACTACGGCTGCCCGATGGACCTGGAGTGGGCCAAGGACGGTCGGACCGGCGAACTCTTCCTGGTCCAGGCCCGGCCGGAGACCGTGCAGTCCCGGCGGGCCGGCTCGGTGCTGCGCCACTACCGGCTGACCGGGACCGGCGAGCGGCTGGTGGACGGCCTCGCCGTCGGCCAGGCGATCGGGCACGGCCCGGTCTGCGCGCTGTCGGCACCCGGCGAGATCGCCCGCTTCCCGCAGGGGGCGGTGCTGGTCACCACGATCACCGACCCCGACTGGGAACCGCTGATGAAGCGCGCCTCGGCGATCGTCACCGACCATGGCGGCCGCACGTCGCACGCCGCGATCGTCAGTCGCGAACTCGGCGTCCCCGCAGTGATCGGCACCGGGCGGGCCACCCGCGTGCTGGAGAACGGCCAGGAGGTCACCGTCTCCTGCGCCGAAGGCGAGCAGGGCCACGTCTACGCAGGCCGGGTCGACTGGGAGGAGACGCAGACCGACCTCGGCACGCTGCCGAAGACCCGCACCCGCGTCATGCTGAACCTCGCCGACCCGGCCGCCGCGTTCCGCTGGTGGCAACTGCCCGCCGACGGCGTCGGCCTGGCCCGGACGGAGTTCGTGGTCGCCCACCAGGTGCGGGTCCACCCGATGGCGCTGATCCACCCGGAGCGCCTGTCCCCCGAGGACCGGCGGGCCGTCGACGCCCTCACCGACGGCCGGTCCGACCCCACCGAGTACTTCGTCGACCGGCTCGCCCAGGGAATCGCCCCGCTCGTCGCCTCCCGCCGGCCCGACCCGGTGATCGTCCGCACCAGCGACTTCAAGACCAACGAGTACGCCCGCCTGCTCGGCGGCCGCCCCTTCGAACCCGTCGAGGCCAACCCGATGATCGGCTGGCGCGGCGCGAGCCGCTACTACGACGACCGCTACCGCGAAGGCTTCGCCCTGGAGTGCCGGGCGCTGCGCCGCGTCCGCGACGAGATCGGCCTGACCAACCTCGTGGTGATGATCCCGTTCTGCCGCACCCCGGAGGAGGCCGACCGGGTGCTCGCCGAAATGGCCGCGAACGGGCTGGAGCGCGGCCGCAACGGCCTGAAGGTGTACGTGATGGCCGAGATCCCCTCCAACATCGTGCTCGTCGAGGAGTTCGCCGAACGCTTCGACGGCTTCTCCATCGGCAGCAACGACCTCACCCAGCTCACCCTCGGTGTGGACCGGGACTCCGACCTGCTCTCCCACCTCTTCGACGAGACCGACCCCGCCGTCACCCGCTCCATCGAGCACCTGGTCACCGCCGCCCACGCGGCGGGCCGACCGGTCGGCCTGTGCGGTCAACGACCGAGCAACGACCCGCAGTTCACCCGCTTCCTGGTGCACTGCGGCATCGACTCGGTCTCCGTCGCACCGGACAGCTTCGCCGCCGTCAAACAGTGCGTCGCCGACGCGGAGGGCGGCAGGTGACGCTGCCGCCCCGGGGCGTCCGAATGTTCAGCTGCCGCCCGCCCGGTAGGCGTGGGGATGCTCGAACGCGGTTCCGGTGTCGTCCTCGGTCCAGTCCAGGGACTGGTGGACGGCCACCACGCCGTCGACCGCGCGGCACAGGCGCTCGGCGAGCGGGATCAGGCTGCGGCGGGGGAGACGGCCGGTGAGGGTGACCACGCCGTCCTGCACGGTGACGCCGACGGTCTCCGGGGCCAGCCACAGGGTACGGCCGAGGACGTCGTGGACGATCTCCTCATGGATCGCGCCGTCGTGCCGCAGGAAGACCTGCAGCAGATCGGCCCGGCTGACGATGCCGATGAGGCGGCCCGCCTCGTCCACCACCGGCAGGCGCTTGACCCGGTGGCGGTCCATCTGGCGGGCGGCCTCGCCGACATACCAGGACGCCCGCGCGGTCACCACGGGGCTGGTCATCAGCCCACCGGCGGTCTCCGCCTCGGCACGGGCCTGGTCGGTCGGCCGAAGCCAACGGCCCGGATGGCGGTCCTCCGGGTCCGGCAGGACGGCCTCCTTGCGGAGCAGGTCCGCCTCGGAGACCATGCCGACCGGCCGGTCCTGGTCGTCGACCACCGGAACTGCGGTGATGTCGTTGCGGTGGAACAGCGCGGCGACCTCCTTGAACGAGGTGTCCGGTCGGGCCGTCACCACCTCACGGGTCATCAGCTCGGCGACACTGCGGTGCTGCATGGTCCTCACTCCTCCGCCGCTCGGTTCCGCTACCTCCACCATCGGCCCGACCGGCCGCGCCGGGACAGGGCCGACCGGTCCCCGCAGCTGGTCCCGGCGGCCCACGCGGACGCCCGGCGACCGGTGGATGCTGGAAAGGACTCCGGGAAACCGTCGTGGACAGACGTGTCCCCGAGGGAGAGGAGAGCGCCATGAGAGCCTCGATCGGAGACCGCCTCATCGTCGAGGGCACCCGCCCCGGTGCGGCCCGCCGCGACGGCGAGGTCGTCGCCCTGCACCACGCCGACGGCAGCCCGCCGTACGACGTGCGCTGGTCCGACACCGGACGGGTGTCGGAGTACTTCCCCGGCCCGGACGCCCGGATCCACCACTACACCCGGCCCGGGACCCAGGAGCGGTCTCCGGGCTGATGCCGGGCAGGCGGGCGGTTCACCCCGACGCTTCGGTGAGCGGTCGACGGCGCAGCCGGCGCAGGTACGGGTCGAACGGCAGCCGCGGCTCGACGCGGATCAGCGCGTCGGTGCAGAGCACGCCGTCGGACCGGACGACGACGGGGCAGAGCCGGGCCTCGGTGAGCTGCGGCAGGTCGGTGGCCATCCGCGACACTCCGACCAGTACCTGGTGCAGTTCGGCCAAGTCGGCCGGGCGACGGCTCGGGAACAGCGGTTCGGCGTGCAGTTCGGCGACCATCGCGGCGGGGTCGGCCTCGGCCAGCGGCGCGAGACGGGCGGCCCGGTCGTCCAGCAGTTCGCCGGTCGGTCCGCCGAGGCCGAGCAGCACCAGCGGGCCGAACACCTCGTCCTGGCGGACGTCGATGCGCAGGTCGACACCGGGCGCGGCCGCCGGGCGGACCAGCACGCCGGTCGTCCGTCCGCCCGAGGACGCGGTCGACTCCCGGAAGGCGTCGCGCGTTTCGGCGTCGGAACGGACGGTCCTCGACGATTCCGAGGCCGGCTGTCCGGCCCGGTGGGCGCTCAGCACCGCCCGGCCGCCGTGGCCGAGCAGGCGCAGCGACCGGGCGGCGAGGACGGCCGTGTGCTCGTCGGGGGCCCAGACCGTCGTGGTCAGCGGCAGGCGGTAGCACTCCAGCAGGTCGGCGGTGCGTGCCGGGTCGAGCAGGCCGCCGTTCGGCCGTTCGGCGAGGAATCCGTCCACCAGCCGTTGTGCGGCCGCGGGGTCGCAGTCCGGCAGCTCGGCCTCGGCGGACGCGGGACGGGCAAGCATGCGGGCTCGCGCGTGGGCGGCGGCCAGGGCGGAAGCAACCGAGCGGGAATCGGCGTAGGCGGGGATCAGGGTGCCCTCCCGGGCCGTCAGGAAGCCGACCGGCGCCTGCTGGTCGATCCGCACGGCGGCGACCGGAAGGCGGCGCCGTCCCGGGCCGTCCAGGAGCGCACGCAACGGGTCCCGGTCCGGGCCGGCGGCCAGTGCGGTGGGTACCAGGCACACCACCAGAGCGTCCACGGTGCCGCTGTGTTCCAGGATGTCGAGGCTGTGGAGCAGTTCGTCGGGCCCGGCGGCGGGGGTGATGTCGACCGGGTTGCCGGTGCCCGCGCCGTCGGGCAGCGCGCGGCGCAGCCGGTCGGCGAGTCTGTCCGGCAGGCCGGGCAGGTGCAGCCCGGCCTCGACGCAGGCGTCGGCGGTGAGGATGCCGATCCCCGCGGCGTTGGAGACCACGGCGATTGCGCCGCGCTCCGCGGGCAGCGGTTGGGCGTGCAGCAGTGCCGCAGTCTCCACCAGCTCGGCGACGGAACGGGTGGCGGTGATTCCGGCCTGGTCGAACAGGGCGGCCCGGGTGACGGCCGGGACGGCAGCGGCGGCGGTGTGTGCGGCGGCCCCGCGGCGGCCGGCCGAGGAGCGTCCGGCGTCGACGGTCAGGACCGGGAAGCGGCGGGTGACCCGGCGGGCGGTGCGGGCGAACGCCCGCGGGTTGCCGAAGGATTCGAGGTGCAGCAGGGCCAGGTTCGTGCGGTCGTCGCTCTCCCACCACTGCAGCAGGTCGTTGGCGCTGACGTCGTACTTGTCGCCGAGCGAGACGAACGTCGACACACCGATGCCCAGCCAGGCCAGTTGCTCCAGCAGCGCGATGCCGACGCCGCCGGACTGCACGGCGACCCCCGCCGTGCCGGGCTGCGGGAAGGCGCCGCCGAACTCGGCGTCCAGCCGCACCGCGGGGTCGGTCTGGGCGATGCCCAGGCTGTTCGGGCCGACGAGTCGCATCGAGTGCGCCCGGCAGCTGTGCAGCAACTGCCGCGCCTGATCGGCGTCCAGGCCGGAGGTCAGTACCACCAGGCCGTGTACGCCGGCCCGGCCGCACTCCTCGGCCGCGGCGGGGACGGCGGTGGCCGGAACGGCGAGCACCGCCAGCTCGGGGATCCGGGGCAGCGCTTCGAGCGAAGGATAGGCGGGCATGCCGGCGACCCGCTCGGCGTGCGGGTTGACCGCCCACACCTCGCCGTGGAACCCGCCGTCGCGGATCTTGCGCAGCACGCTCTGCCCGACCGACCCCGACCGCCGGGAAGCACCCAGGACGGCGACCGAGTGCGGCCGCAGCAGGGCGGTGAGGCTGGCGAGATCGGCGGTGCGGCCGCGTTCCTCCACCGCCCGCAGGTAGTGCTCATCCGTGTCCGCGCCGGCCAGCGGGACCTGGACCCGGACCTCGCCCTCCCGGTAGCGGCGGTGCACCGGCAGCCCGAGGTCGGAGAACAGACGGTGTACAGCGCTGTTACCTGCCAGGGCGTCCGCCTCGAACGCGGCGACGCCGCGCTCCCGGGCGGCGTGCACCAGGTACTCCAGCAGCAGGCTGCCGACGCCGCGGTGGTGCCAGGCGTCGGCCACCGCGACGGCCAGTTCCGCGGTGTCGGGCCGTTCGGCGGCAGTCTCGAAGTCGGCCTCCCCGACGAGTACGCCCGCGGTCCACGCGCCGAGCGCGTACAGCTCGGGGCGGGGCGGCCCGCACAGCCGGTCGGCCGTCAGTTCTGGGGCGCGTCGGCTGGTGCCGAGGAAGCGCAGCCGTCGGCTGGCCTCCGACATGCGGTCCGCGTGCAGCGCGAGCACCTGCGGACGGTCGGCCGGGGTGAGGGGGCGTATCCGCACGGTGCTGCCGTCGGTGAGCAGCGCCTCCTCGCCGGATGCCCGGTCCGCCCGCCCACGCGGTGCCGGGGAAGGGACGGTGCTCGCTGGCTGTTCGGTCATGGCGGCGCTCCTTCGGCCGGTGGGGCCCGCGGGTGCGGGGCGCGGCTCAGTCCTCGGCCTCGGCAGGCATGCTGGTGATCCGGCGTCCGGACACCGTTGCGGGGCGGATGCGGATCCAGCGGTCGCGCGGGCCGCCGGCCCAGGGTTGGACGGCGAGGTCGCGGAGGAGCCGTTGGAGGGTGGGTGGGTCGTCGATGTGTTCGGCACGGCCGGTGATCAGGACGCTCCAGCCGGTGCTGCGGCGGTCGTCGATGCGGTCGACCTCGAAGGAGACGTCGGTGCCGGGCGGCGGGTCGGTGGCGCCGTGGTCGCGGGTGCGGTAGACGACCGTGTGGCGGTCCACGGCGTAGTTGACGGGGAAGACGGCAGGTCCGTGGTCGCCGGGCAGGGCGATGCGACCGACGCCCCGCGCGCCGAGGTCGTCCCAGCACTCCTCCCTGCTGAGCCGCACCAGCACCGGCTGGAGCGCGGGCGACCCCTGCCCGGGGGGCCGGTCGGGTCGGCCGGCCAGCAGCTCCTGGTAGGTCATGCCGAGCGCGGCGGCGATCCGCAGGAAGCCGTTCGGGTCGAAGGACGGGCCGGCCGTGGTCAGGAACTCCAGGTAGCGGCGTGACATGCCCGTGAGCATTGCCAGCGTGTCCGTGTCGATGCCGAGCAGGCTCTGGCGGACGGCGATCCGGCGGGCGACCGCTTCGGCGGCCGACGGGTCGGCCGGGGGCTGGACGTCCATGGGATTCCACCTCCTGGCGTTCAGGTCCGGAACAGGGCGAACTCGAAAGTACTTCCACCTTCCAGCCTCCGCGCCCCGACCGCCCAGGCCATGGGCCTGCCAGGGTCGGGCGGAGGGGCCGACCGGCCCTACCGGACCGGCCGCACCACGCGCTCTCCCGGGACGTCGCACCTACGCTGGAAACGCCGTCACCGAGCCCGGAGGATCACGGTGGGCAGCGCAGAAGAGAGCCCGACGCCGGTGCCGCAGCTCAGGCTGGATGACCTGCTGGACGAGCTGCAGGGCCGGCTGGACGCTGCGCGCGGAACCCGCGACCGGGTGCACAACCTGCTGGAGGCCGTCCTCGCGGTCGGGCGCGACCTCGATCTGACCCAGGTGCTGCGGCACATCGTCGAGGCCGCCGCGAACCTGGTCGACGCCGAGTACGGGGCGCTCGGCGTGATCGGCGAGGACCAACGGTTGTCGCAGTTCGTCCCGGTCGGCGTCACCGAGGAACAGGCCCGGCGGATCGGCCCGCTGCCCTCCGGCCACGGCATCCTCGGCGAACTCATCCGCCACCCGGAGCCGCTTCGGCTCGCCCGGATCGCCGACCACCCCGCCTCCTACGGCTTCCCGCCGAACCACCCGTCGATGCACAGCTTCCTGGGTGTGCCGATCCGCATCCGCGGCAAGGTGTTCGGCAACCTCTACCTGACCGAGAAGCGCGGCGCGGACGAGTTCGACGCCGAGGACGAGGCGGTGCTGGAGACCCTCGCCGTCGCGGCCGGTGTGGCCATCGAGAACGCCCGGCTGTACGCCCGGGCCCGGCTGCGCGAGCAGTGGCTGGCCGCAGGCGCGGCGGTCACCAGCAGCCTGCTGTCGGGCAGCGCCGAGCAGGAGGTGCTCGACCTGCTGGTGACGCGCGCCGGCGAGATCGCCCGCGCCGACCTCGCGGCGGTCGCCCTGCTGTTGCCCGACGGCGAAGAACTGGAGGTGCGAATTGCCGTCGGCCAGGGAGCGCGTGAACACCGCGGGCTGATGCTCCCGCTGGCAGGCACGTTCATGGGTGCGGCCGCTCGCTCCGGCATGCTGGTGACCAGCAGCGACGTCCGCAACGACCCGCGGATCACTGTCGGCCCACCCCGCTGGGAGGGACTGGGCCCGGCGGTCGCGGTGCCGATCGGCACCGCCGAACTGGGCGTGCGCGGCGTGTTGATGCTGGCCAGGACGACCGGGTCGGCGCTCTTCGAACCGGACGAGTCGACGCCCTTGATGGGGTTCGCCGGGCAGGCCGCAGTCGCCATGGAGCTGGCCGAACGCCGCCGCGACTCCGAGCAGGTCGCGTTGCTCCAGGAACGCGACCGGATCGCTCGCGACCTGCACGACCTGGCGATCCAGCGACTGTTCGCGGTCGGCATGACCCTCCAGGGCGCCACCCGCTTCATCGAGCACCCCGAGGCCGAGGAACGGGTGCTGCGGGCCATCGACGAACTCGACGAGACCGCCAGGACCATCCGCGCCACCATCTTCGGCCTGCGCGCACGCGACGCCGGACCGGCCGCCCACGGCCTGCGCGCCGCCGTGGTGGCGGCCACCGAACGGGCCACCGGCCTGCTGGGCTTCGCCCCGGCCCTGCGGATGACCGGACTGCTCGACGTCGGCGTACCCCGGGAGATCGCCGACGAGACCGCCGCCGTCCTCCAGGAGGCCCTGTCCAACGCCGCCAAGCACGCCAGGGCGAGCGCCGTCGACGTGGTGGTCGAGACCGGCGACGGGCACCTCACAGTCAGCGTGTCCGACGACGGCGTGGGCCTGCCCGAGGGCGGGCGGCGCAGCGGGCTGGCGAACCTGGCCGAGCGGGCCGCCGCGCTGGGCGGCGAGTTCCACGCCCGTGCCCGCCCCTCCGGCGGCACCGAACTGGTCTGGCGGGTACCGCTGCCGGACGGCTGACCTCAGCTGTCGATCACGTCGGCGGCCGGCAATCGGGGTGTCGGCGCGCCCTCCGGGCCGTAGCCGAGCCGGATCAGCATCTGTGCGAACGCCGGCCCGTGCCGGGGGTCCCGGGCCTCCCAGCGCAGGAACCGCCACTCCATCGCCTGGTGCAGCAGCGAGGCCCGGACCTGGCGTACGGTCGCCGCCAGCAGCACGTGCTCCAGGGCGAGGCCGGCCCGCAGCCAGTCCACCGGCCGGTCCCCGCGGGTCAGCAGCACGGCGATCCGCGGCTGCGACTCGAACTCCACCGGCGCGAGGTGGCGCGCGGGGGCGAGCGCGCCGAAGTCACGCATCGGCAGGTGCCCGCCCGCGTCCTGCGGCCCCAGAGCGGAGACGGGGATGCCGTACGGCGGCGCGCCCGGCCCCTGGACCCAACTGCGGGTCTCGGTTCTCTGATCGGAGTCCGTGGTGTTGCGCCGCTCGGCCTCGGCGGTCAGCCGCAGCAGCCGTTCGGTCTCCGCGTCGTCGGGAAACAGCAGCTCCGTGTCCTCCGCACGGGCCGCGTCCGCGAATTCGGCCAGCACCTCGGCGGGGACCGGCGGTCCGGTGAACGGGGAACGGATCGAGTGCCGTCGCCAGATCGCGTCGTACAACGCCTCGACGGCCGGCAGGTGGCAGGCCTCGGACTCGTCGAGGCGCACATCCGCCAGCAGCTCCGGCTCGGCCGGGTCGGGCAGCAGCCGCACCTCGGGCGCCCAGCCGAGATGGCGGGCCGCGGTGCGCAGGTTGAGCACGGCGGCGCCCACCGAGACGTGCAGCGCGCGGCCCTCCGGGTCGACAGCCGGCAGCGCGCGCTCGGCGGCGGCCCTGACCTCCAGCATCGAGGTCTCCGGCACCAGCCGGAAGCGCCACGGCTGGGTGTTGTGGACGGACGGCGCCGCGACGGCGGCGGAGACCAGGGTCTCCAGCGCGAGGGCGTCCAGGGTCGGGACGGTCATGGTGCCCACCTCCGCTCAGCTCGCGCCCGGTCCGGTGCCCTCGCGCAGCACCTCCAGGCGGCGGCGGTACTCGTCGGGGTCGATCTCGCCGCGGGCGAGACGCTCGGCGAGTACCTGTTCGGCGTCGGGTCGCCGCGTCGCGGAGTGCTGCGCGACCGGGCGCAGATGGTGGAGGAGCACGACCGCAGCGGCGATCAGCAGGCCCAGGAATACCAGGATCGAGAGCATCATCAGGCCGATGCCCCAGCCGTTCATCCCGTTGTCGTTCCAGTACATCATCGCGGCCTCCCCTGGCCGGTGGGCACCGGGCCGGCGCCCCTCACTGTTCACGGTGCACCGGGGCGGGCCGCCGCCGCATGGGCCGGTCGGCCCCCGCGGGCCGGCCGACCGGGCTCAGTGCGGACGCGGGGTGCGCTGCTCGTCCTCGGCATGCGCGGCCAGCACGGCGGCCTGCAGCCTCCGCTCCACGCCCAACTTGGCCAGCAGCCGGGAGATGTGGTTCTTCACCGTCTTCTCGGAGAGGTACAGGTCGTGCCCGATCTCGCGGTTGGTCTCACCGCGGCCGATCAGCGTCAGGATCTCCCGTTCCCGCGGCGTGAGTTGGGCGAGGGCCGCCCCGGTGCCGCTCTCGTCGTGGTGACGCAGGCGCTCCATCAGCTTGCGGGTGGTGGCCGGGTCGAGCATCGACTGGCCCGAAGCCACCGTGCGCACCGCGCTCACCAGATCCGCGCCCTTGACCTGTTTCAACACGTACCCGGCGGCACCCGCCATGATCGCGTCCAGCAGGGCGTCGTCGTCGTCGAACGAGGTCAGCATCAGGCAGGTCAGTTCCGGAAGCCGGTCCCGCAGCTCCCGGCAGACCGTCACGCCGTCGCCGTCCGGCAGTCGCACGTCCAACAGCGCCACCGTCGGGCGGAGCGCCGGGATCCGGGCCAGGGCCCGGGCGCAACTTCCGGCCTCGCCGACCACCTCGATGTCGGGCTCGGCCTCCAGCAGGTCCCTGACGCCGCGGCGCACCACCTCGTGGTCGTCGAGCAGGAACACCGTCACACGCCGTCCGGCTGCGCCGGGCCCGGTCCCGTCCATGTCGGCTCCCGGAGACATCGGATTCGATCCCCTCCGATTCTGCCCGCCGCCCACCGGGGCGGCACGGCCGTCGCCGCCGCGGGCGCACTGGAAGCCGAGCGACACGGGGCCCGACAGGCCCCACCCGGCCGGGCCGGTCGGCCCTCGCCCGCCCCACCGGGCCCCGCCTAGCGTGGAAACAGATCCGGTCGTCACCGGACAACGGCCGGCGCAACGGTGGAGGAGCAATGACGTCGCCCACCGAACCCCGCCCGATCGTGCTGGGCGTCGACGCCCGACAGGTCAGCCCCATGGTCGTCGGCTGGGCCGCCGCCGAGGCCGAGCGGCGCGGGCTCCCGCTCCGCCTGGTGCAGGCCGTCCCCGACGAACCCCGTGACCTGCACGGCGACGGCCGCAGCTTCCTCCAATCGCTGCGCGACGCCGGATCGGTCGCGCTGGAGAAGGCCGAGGGCATCGCGCTGGAACGCCACCCCCGGCTCCCGGTGCAGTCCGTCCTCCGTGAGGGGAGCCCGGCCCCGCTGCTCTGCGAGGAGTCCGAGGGGGCCGCGCTCGTGGTGCTCGGCTCGCGCCGTCTGGGCCGGTTGGAGGAGAAGCTGAGCCGCTACTCCGTGACCGTTCCGGTCAGCGCCCAGGCGCACTGCCCGGTCGCCGTCGTACGGGAACCCGAGCACACCACCCTCCGGCCGCCCTACGTCGTCGTCGGCGTCGACGGTTCGCCGTGGTGCGCGGCCGCGGTGCGCTTCGCCGCCGACCTGGCCGCCCGACGGGGAGCGGCGCTGCGCGCCGTCCGGGTCCGGCGGACACCCGTGCGGCCGTTCGAGCCGCTGGAGAGCGAATCCGAGATCCGGCGGCGCCTGTTCGAGGCCACCGCGGGCTGCGCCGCCGACGAACCCGACCTCGACCTCACCCACGAGGTCATCGGCGGCCACCCCGTCGACGAACTCGTCCGGGTGTCCGCCCACGCGCTGGCCGTCGTGGTCGGACGGCACGGCCACGGCGGACTCACCGGACTGCGGCTCGGCTCCGTCCCGCACGGCCTGATCCGCCAAGCGCTCTGCCCCGTCGTCACCGTCCCCGCCGGGCCCGGCGCCGACGACCCGCTGACCAGAGAGCAGTGAACGAACGACGCGTGCCGTGATCGTCCACGAGAGCATGTACGGCAACACCGGGCAGGTCGCCAAGGCGATCGCCGACGGCATTCGGACGACCAAGCCGGATGCC
>NZ_BMRI01000021.1:120927-126351 GCF_014648555.1 Kitasatospora griseola | reverse complement strand
CCACAACTCGTCCGGCACCAGACGCTCCACGATCAGCACGCCCAGAGTCTAGCTATCCAAATGAGATGACTTCTAAGACCGTGTCCTAGTGACACCAACGCCCCGCCGCTGGGCCGAGGACGACCACCTCCGAAAGTCGCTCACCACGCCGGGCGCGGCCCCGGAGGGCGGTAGTCCTCCTACAGCGCGGCCTGCCCGGCGCGCTCGCACTGCTGGAGGACACCGAGCCGGGCGACCCGTGGGCGGACGTGGTCACCGCGGTGCTTGCCGCGCTGTGCCGCCCCGGCAGCCAGCGGGCAGCCGGCCACGCGATCGGCCACTGCCTCGCCTTCCAGCCGGACGAGGGCCTGGCCGTCTTCACGGCCCGCCTCACGCTGACCACCCTCGACACCCACACGCCCGCCGCCCGAAACCTCCTCGCCCACCTGACCAGCCGTACGGGTGAATCCGGGCGACGGCCACGCGCTGTGCGACCTCCTCACCCACGAGGGCGTCCGACGCCGTCCCGACCCGGTCCAGGGCGTAGCACTCGAACGGGCTCTCGCCGCCTGCGCACTGGGCTCCGCCGCCCTGCCGGACGCCCTGCGCGCCTGGTTGGAGGAGGCGTTGCGGCATGCGCGCGGGGTGCTCGAAACGTCCCCGTTCGACCCGGGCGCGCCCGGAGGAAAGCCGCTTGAGCGCCGCGTTCGAACAGCACCATCATCAGTCACCTCCGCTCACGCGAACCCACCCAACTCCGGCGCATGAGTGCGCACTTGCCGCGCCCATCGTCGACAGCGGGCTCCGTACGCTCGAACGCCGCCCATGTCTGGAGGTCTTCGTGGACAACCCCACCGGCCAAGCCGCCGGCATCACCTCTTCCGGCCGACCGGCCGTGCCCGCCCGCGCCCTTGAGGAGCCCGCTCAGTGATCGACTTCGACGTACTCACGAACCTCGCCGCACGCGAGGGCATCGAACGGATCGGCGTCGGCGTGGTGGTCCGGGACTCCTCAGGACGGCTCCTGATGATCCGTAGGTCCCCGCGCGACGTCCCGCCGGGCCTGTGGGAGTACCCCGGCGGCAGCCGGGAGGACGGCGAGGCGGTGCCCGACGGCGCGGCCCGCGAGCTGGCCGAAGAGACCGGGCTCACCGGCCTGCCGCTGGAATACGCGCGGCATCTCGACTTCACCAACCAGTGCGGGCGGCGCATGCGTCAGTTCGTGTTCACCACCGTCGTACCGGACGGCGCCGAGATCGCCCTCTCCCCGGACCACGACGGCCATCAGTGGGCCCACCCCGACGCCCTGCCACCGACCAGCGACGGGCAGCGCACGGTGGTCGAATGGCTCACCCGACGCCTGGGCGTCCCGGGCTGGCGGCCGGTCGGCGGCTATCTCACCACCATTGCCCGACCCAGCTCCTACGGCTGTCTCCTGGTCACCGACCCGCAGGGCCGCGTCCTCGGGATGCGTTCGACCATCAACCCGGACGTGTGGAACTTCCCCGGCGGCAACGTCGAGCACGGCGAGACGCCCTTTACCACCGCCCTGCGGGAGGCCGAGGAGGAGCTGGGCCTCGACCTCGCCGCCGAGAACCCCGAGGTGATCGCCCGGCGGCGTCTGGTCGCCGTCATCCACGAACAAGCCGGCACCGAGTACCCCGTGCCGATCTGCGGCTACGTCTTCGACGGCGGCGTCCTCACGACAGAGCAGCAGGCCCGGATCCGGCTCGACCCGGCCGAGCACACCGAGTGGCGGTTCGAGACCGCTCACGACTGGCGGCAGCTCATGCAGCCCGCTCGCTATCAGCGGCTCCGCCAGGTTCTGCGCGCCCACCGTTCCGGCACCCCCCTCTACCTGGAGCGCCCCGCCCCGGCCGACGACGACTTCGAGGGTGTCCTCGTCCTCGTCACCGATCTCGCGGGCCGACTGCTGATGCACCGGCGCGAAGACCTGCCGAGCATGCCGTGGCCCGGCCACTGGACCCCGGTCGGCGGCTGGCGCGAGGCCGACGAGAGCGCCGAGGAGACCGCCGTGCGCGAGGTCCGCGAGGAGGCCGGCATCGAGATCACCGGACCGCGGGCCCTCCCCGATCCGCACACCGGCCTCGGCCTGCCGCTCACCCGTGTCCTGCACGCCGTCTGGGACGGCCCCGAGAGCGATCTGCGGCTCGGCGACGAGGGCCTGGCCGTGCGCATGGTCCCCCTCGACGAAGTGCTCGATCTGAAGGTCCCGCCGTACCTGCGGCACTACCTGCCGATGCTCGCCGAGGCGGCCGGCCTGCCGTTCGGGAGGACCTCGTGACTCCGCTCGACGGCGCCCGCCACCCCGCCACGATCAGGCCCGGTGTCACCAGGACGGATCCGCCGACCCTGCTCGTCGGCGTCCACCTCGTCCTGCTCGACGCCAACACCGTTCTGCTCGGCCGGCGTCACAACACCGGCTACGCGAACGGTCTGTGGCACCTGCCGGCCGGACACATGGAGCTAGGGGAGACGGTCACCCGCTCGATGACGCGCGAGGCCGAAGAGGAACTCGGGATCCTCATCGCCGAGGACGACCTCGCTCTCGTCCACACCCTGCACCACCTCGACGCCGAAGACGGCCGCAGCCGCCTCCAGCTGTTCTTCCGGCCCGCTCGCTACGACGGCCAAGTCTGCAACGCCGAACCGCACAAGTGCGAGGAACTGCGCTTCTGGCCGTTCGACGAACTCCCGACCAGTACCGTGCCCTACACCGTCCACGCGCTCGGCCGGATCACCCGCGGCAGCGCCCTGTCCACCCTCGGTCGGCCGGCATGACTTCGCCCCTACTGCCCCAGGACGCCGACCGGCTAATGCGCGAGACGGCAGGACGCTACGAACTGCTGGGCGTGCGCGCCCACGACCGCGCCGGGCACCCGAACGTCTGGGAGGTCGCCGACGGCAGCGAGCGCCGCCTGTTCGCCAAACGCCACAAGAACGCGCTCATGCACGAGCGGGAAACCGCCGCCTACCGACTGCTCGTACCGGCTCTCGGCGAAGGCCGCGCACCCTCGCTGCTGGCCGCCGACGCCTCCTCCCTGCTCATCGTCACCACCGCGCTGCCCGGTACCCCGGTCATCAGCACCGCCCTCACTGCCGCCGAGGAACGGGGGGTGTACCGGCAGGCCGGGCAGCTCCTGGCCGCCGTCCATGCGCAGCCCACGACCGGAGCCCCCGTCGGCGAGTACCTGCCCTGGGCCCAGGAACGCGCACGGGCCCTGGCCCGCGCCCGCGATGCCCGCCTGCCGGACGAGGACATCGGGGTCCTGGCCGAGGCCACCCGCACTGAGCCCCCTCCCATCGCGCTCGCCTACTGCCACGGCGACTTCGGCCCGCGAAACTGGCTCGTGCGCCGCGACGCCGACCCGCTGACGCTCGGGCTGATCGACTTCGAACGCAGCCAGGTCGAGGCCCCGGCCCGGCGCGACCTGATGCGTGTCATCCTTCAGCTCACGCCTCACCGACCCGATCTGCGTGCGGCGTTCCTCGCCGGGTACGGGCGCGACCTCACCGCGCAGGAGCGGGCGGCGTCCCGGGCGTGGGCCGCGATCGACTGCCCCGCCGCCCTGTGCTGGGCCCTGGACCACCGTCGGGACGAGGAGGTCCTCGGCTACGCCCGAACCGTCCTCGACCTGCTGCGCGAACTGAACCGCGTTGTGTGAACGCCCCTTCTTCCCCTACCGATTGGAGCCTCCATGCAGTCCCTGCGTCAGACCGTCTGCGTCATCGTCCACGACCAGCAGGCGGGAAAGGTCGCCTGCGTCCACTACGCCAACGACTCCTGGTCCACGGTCTCCGCCTGGACCGTCCCCGGCGGCAAGGTCGAGGAGGGCGAACGCCTCGACGAGGCAGCCGCCCGCGAGCTGCGCGAGGAGGCGGGCCTGGTCGTCACCGCCGAGGAGCTGCGGCTGGTCCACACCATCCAGGTCAAGGCCGGGTGGGACGGCAAGGGCCCGTTCCTGCTCTCGGTCTTCGCCGCGACCTCGTGGCGGGGCGAGCTGACGAACACCGAACCGGACAAGCACCTCGCTGTCCTGTGGATGGACGCCTCCGCGTTGCCCACCCCGATGTTCCCCACCTCGCACGCCGCCCTCACCGCCTACCTCTCCGGCGACGGCCGGGGGTTCTCCACCTACGGCTGGGACGCCTCGGAGGACCTGCGCGCTCTGGTCGGGGCCTGAGACGGCAGGCCGTCACCGCTGTCCGCCCATCGGCGAGCGGGCACCGCAACACTGCCTGCGGACGTCGACCTGCGGCTGCTCGCCATCGCCGAGGGCACCGGACCCGCCGGCCCTGTCGGGGCGTCAGCGGGCTCGGCGGATCACCAGCGATCTGTGGAGGCGGAGAAGCTGTTCGAGGCCTTGCCGGGCGCGGCCGTCCCCGTGCGGCTTCCACCCGAACGCGACCTTCATGTCCCTGCCTCGTCTCTGTGCTCTACCGTGCGAAACCCTGGTGGGCGACCATGCAGCCGGTCGCGACATGATCTCCTATCGCTCCCACCGCCCTGACCTCGGGGGATCACCCGACCGGCCGAGTCACCCAACGCGATCGGGGCGCTCCGCAGGGGAGCGCCCCGAGGTGGGGGCGAGGCCGTTGCGTTACTGGGAGGGGCGTGCCTTCCGGGGCTGCCACTCGTCGGAGAGCAGGCCGAGGACGGCCTGGTCCACGTACTCGCCGCAGACCCAGGCGGAGCGGCGCAGGGTGCCCTCCAGGGTGAAGCCCGCGGCGGTCGCGGCCGCGAGCATCGGGGCGTTGTCGGTCAGGGTCTCCAGTTGCAGGCGCTGGAAGCCGCGGACGGCGAAGCCGTACTCGCACAGGGTGTGCACCACGTCGACGGCGAGGCCGCGGCCGCGGAACGCGGGGCGCAGGGCGAGCCCGAGGTGGGCGGTGCGGCTGTGCGTGTCGATGCCCCAGAGCAGGGCCTCGCCGGCCAGTTCCGCCGACTCCAGTTCCACGACGGAGAAGCACGCCGCCTCGTCCGACGGCCCGGCCACCACGAAGGGCGAGTGGCCCGAGGCCGCGGCAATGGGCTGCCAGGGGCGGGAGTCGGCGCGCGACCGGGTGGCCACGTCGTCGTAGAGCTCGGAGTGCAGAACCGGGATGTCGTCCTCGTGTCGGGCCCGAAGCCCGATCCTTTCGCCATGAAGCATGGTCAATTGCTATAGGAGGAGTGGTAGTTGATCAAATGAATTGCCCCGCTGTTATGGCCGGCATCGGACCGGGGGCCCGGGGCCCGGTCAGTTCTCGCTGTCCAGGTGGGCCATCTGCGCGGCCGCGTAGCGGGTGCCGGCGGCCGAGTCGGCGGGGACGGCCTGCTCGACGGCGGCGAGGTCGGCGGCGCTGAGGTCGAGGGTCGCGGCGGTGAGCGCCTCGGCGAGGCGGTCGCGGCGGCGGGCGCCGACCAGCGGGACGACGTCCTTGC
>NZ_BMRI01000021.1:85385-120884 GCF_014648555.1 Kitasatospora griseola | reverse complement strand
CCCGGGCGGCGACCCAGGCGATGGCGACCTGGGCGACGGTGGCGCCCCTGGCGTCGGCGACGGCGCGCAGGGCCTCGACCAGGGCCAGGTTGTGGTCGAGGTTCTCGCCCTGGAAGCGCGGGCTGTGGCTGCGGAAGTCGCGCGCGCCGATCTCCCGCTGCCGGCTCCAGTGGCCGGACAGCAGACCGCGGGAGAGCACCCCGTACGCGGTGATGCCGATGCCCAACTCGCGGGCGGTGGGCAGGATTTCTGACTCGATGCCGCGGGAGAGCAGCGAGTACTCGATCTGCAGGTCGGCGATCGGGTGGACGGCGTGGGCGCGGCGCAGCGTCTCGGCGCCGACCTCGGACAGGCCGATGTGGCGGACCAGTCCGGCCTGCACCAGCTCGGCGATCGCGCCGACGGTCTCCTCGATCGGGACGGCCGGGTCGAGCCGGGCCGGGCGGTAGATGTCGATGTGGTCGGTGCCGAGGCGGCGCAGCGAGTAGGCGAGCGAGGTCTTGACGGCGGCCGGGCGGGTGTCGATGCCGAGCATCGCGCCGAGCGCGTCGCGCTGGACGCCGAACTTGACGCTGATCACGGCGTTGTCGCGGCTGCGGCCGCGCAGGGCGTCGCGCAGCAGCAGTTCGTTGTGGCCCGCGCCGTAGAAGTCGCCGGTGTCGAGCAGGGTGATGCCGGCGTCGAGCGCGGCGTGCACGGTGGCGATCGACTCGGTTTCGTCGGCCGCGCCGTAGGCGTCCGACATGCCCATCAGGCCGAGGCCGAGGGTGGAGACGACCGGTCCGTCGGTGCCGAGGGTGCGCGTGTCCATGGGAGGTTCCCCGTTCGCTCTTTAGCGGCGTTGTCGAGAAAACCGTAGCACCGATAATTCGCTGCTAACAAGAATCCGGTAACGTTGCTCCACATGAACGCAGACGCCGCCCCCGACCCCCGCGAGCGCATCCTCGCCGCCGCCGCCGAACTCCTCGCGCAGGGCGGCAGCGAGGCCATGTCGACCCGCGCCGTCGGCGCCGCCGCCGGCGTCCAGGCCCCGACCCTCTACCGGCTGTTCGGCGACAAGCAGGGCCTGATCGACGCCGTGGTGAACTACGGCTTCGAGCGCTACCTCGCCGAGAAGACCTCCCGCACGCCCGGCCCCGACCCGGTCGACGACCTGCGCCGCGGCTGGGACCTGCACGTCGAATTCGGCCTGACCCACCCGTCCTTCTATCCGCTGATGTACAGCTCCGACCGCTCCGGCGAGGCCGCCGAGGCCGCCGAGCGGTCCGGACGGGTGCTCGCCACGATGCTGGAGCGCGTCGCCCGGGCCGGCCGGCTGCTGGTGCCCGTCCCGACGGCCGCCCGGATGATCCGCGCCACCGCCCTCGGCGTCACCCTCACCCTGATCGCCGAGCCGCCCGCCACCCGCGACGTCGCGCTCTCCATCCGGATGCGCGAGACCGTCCTCGCCGCGATCACCGGCGCCCCCGCCGCGGAGGTGTCCACCCCTGCCGCCCTCGCCATCGCCCTGGACGCCACGCTGCCCGAGCGGCCGCACCGCTTCACCGCCGCCGAGACCTCCCTGCTGCGCGAGTGGCTGCGCCGCCTGACGGACGTCAGCCCGGAGAGTTGAGCGCCAGCATGATCAGGGCGGTGAGCTCCTGCCGTCGGCTGACGCCGGTCTTGGTGAACACCGACTTCAGGTGGTCCTGCACGGTGTAGGGCGTCATCGCGAGGCGCTGCGCGACCTCGCGGGTGTCCGCGCCGCGGATCAGCAGCAGCGCGACCTCCTGTTCGCGGCCGGTGAGGCCGTACGCCGCCAGATGCAGCGGAATGACCTGCGCCGGGGAGGCCGGTGAGGCGACCACGGTGACCTCGTCGGCGGCCGGATCCGCGGGCAGGGTGTCGCGCAGCGTCGCGGCGTGCAGCAGGTACCAGTGGCCGTCGTGGGTCCGGATCCGGACCGGGACGTGCGGCGTGGGCAGGCCGTGCGCGGCCCGCCGGGCGTGCTCGGCGGCCATCGCGATCGCGGTCGGCACGCGCAGCGAGGTCGGCGACGGATCGGCGAGCCGGGCCAGCAACTCCTCCGCCGGGCCGGACAGCGCCCGCGGACGGTTGTGCCGGTCGAGCAGGAACACCGCCGGCGCCGGATCGGCCGGGCCCGGCGCGGCCGACGGGATGTGACTGGCGCGCAGCGCCTGCCCGAGCAACTTGGCTGCGGAGTCCGCGAGTTCACGCTGCTTCGCCGGGTACGGGCCGCGGTCGGCGGCCCGCATGAACGCCGCGCACCCCCACATGCCGCCGGCCGCGTCGAACACGGCGCGCAACTCGTCCCCGAAGCCGTACCGGGAGATCTGCTCCCGGAACCGAATGCTCTGCTGCGGCGCACCCCGGCTGGCCCGGCTCAACGTCTCCGCGTGCACCCCGCTGTTCCGGATCTTCGGGAAGGTGGCCAGGTCGTCCGCCCACACCTCCAGATATACCGCGTCCTGGAACTGGCCGAGATTGAGGTCGTCGCTCTGCACCGAGTTGACCAGCCCCGTGGCCGGGTCGCTGGTGTGCCAGCAGACCGCGTCGAACTCCAGGACGGGGCGCAGGAGTTCATCGGCACGACGAAATATCTGACTGTTCGTCAGGCCGGGAGCGGTGAGCTCGCGCAGGCCTTCGATCGCTGCGCGCGCGGTGGCGCGCTGCGGTCCGCGTAATCCCATGGGCGGACGGTAGCACTTGTGTTCGGGGTGTGGCGACGGTGTGTGCGCGGATGCTCACTGGGTGGCGGCGGACTCCTCGGCGGGGGCCGTGGTCCGCTCCGGCGGTTCGGGGCGGAACGGTGCGGCGCGGATCGCGCGCAGGGCCGTCGGGACGGTGAGCAGCATGACCAGCGCGGAGGCGCCGGCGAGGGTCCAGATGGCGGGGCGGACGCCGAGTCGGTCGCCCAGCAGACCGCCGGCGAGCGCGCCGAGCAGGCCCAGTGCGCCGGCATAGACGTGCAGGGTCGCCGTGACCCGGCCGAGGGCCTCCTCGCTGGTCTCGGCGACCAGCACCGGACTGAGCGCGACGTTGGACACGGCGCCGAACAGCGCCGGCACACCGATGCCCAGCCCGGCCACCACCAGGGCGAGCGGGAGCGGACCGCCTGCGGCGGGGTACAGCAGTGCGCAGAGCGAACTCGCGGCGTAGCACAGGACGATGACGCGACGGGCATCGCGGTGCGGGGAGAGGATCCGGCCGGCCAGCGTGGAGCCGAGCAGGCCGAGCAGCCCGGCCACCATGCCGACCAGGCCGTACACGCCGGTCGGGACGCGCAGTGTGTGCAGCAGGTAGATGCCGCCGAGCGCGCCGGTGCCCGCGCCGGTGAAGATCGGCACGGTCAGCAGCAGCATCAGCGCCCGGTAGAAACGGTTGCCGAACAGGATCCGGCCGCCGGCCAGCGCGTCCCGCAGGAAGGTCGTCCGCCCGGAGCGCGGGATGCGTTCCAGCGGAGCGGCGGGGCGCATGGCGAGCAGCACGGCGGCGCTGAGCAGGTAGCTGACGGCGTCGATCGCCAGCGCGGTCGCGGTGCCGAACGCGACGATCGCCGGGCCGGCCGCCAGCCGCCCGATCAGCCCCGCGCCGAACTGCCCGCTCTGCAGGCGGGCCCGGGCCTTGGTGAGTCCGCCGGCCTCGACGACCTGGTTGAGGTGCAGGAAGTAGACCACCTCGGTGACGACCGACACCGAGCCGGACACCAGCGCGAGGGCGATCAGCCACGGGATCGACACCACGTCGCCCGCCAGCCCGGCGGCCACCACGGCGATCGCCAGCGCGGAAATGGTGTCGAGCAGGATCAGGGCGCGGCGGGGCCGGGCGATCCGGTCGGCCAGCACGCCGGCCGGCAGGCCGAACAGCAGGGCCGGCAGGGTGGCTGCTGCGCCTATCAACGAGATCTGACCGGGGGACGCGTCGAGGTGGACGACGGCCACCACCGGCAGGGCGACGGCAGTGAAGAGGGAGCCGACGGTGGAGGCGGTCTGCCCCCACCAGTACAGCGTCAGATCGCGGGCCACGGGCTCACTCCGCCGGGGCGTCGAGGGTGAACAGGAGGTCGGCGCGGGGGTTCAGGACCTGGTCGAGGGCGAGCAGGACGCCGGCCGAGCCGGACCACAGTTCGGTGCTGAACCGCTGCAGGCCCATCCCGAGGAAGCGCACCGTGTCGCCGTACGGCACCGCGTGCTTGTACAGGGCGCGGGCGGCCCGGACGGCCGCGGTCCGGGAGGTTTCGTCGTCGGCGAGGAGACCGTGCTCGGCGAGCGTGAACGCGTACCCGGCGGTGCCGACGAACAGGGCGGGCAGCACCGTGTAGGTGCCGTGCAGCGGAGCGAGCAGGCGCGGCATCGCCTCGCGCAGGCGCTCGTCGTCGGCGGTGCGAAGGTAGCGGGTGGCGACGTGGACCAGGCCGGCGGATCCGCAGTACAGGTAGGGCATGGCGCGCTTGTCCTCGGTGGAGACGGGGAACAGCAGGCCCGCGGCATCCGGGTCGGTGGCCCGGTCGAGTTCGGCGTGCAGCAGCCGCACGCCCCGGGCGAGCAGCGAGGTGTCGCCGGTGATCTGGGCGAACTGCTGGTAGGCCAGGGCCAGTCCGGCGCGCCCGTGCAGCAACCCGGTGGCGTCGTCGCGGCCGAGCCGGGGCACCAGCTCCTCGCCGTCGGGCTGTGCGGCGAGCAGGGCGTGTGCGCGTTCGGCGTGGTGGGCGTCGCCGGTGCGGCGGTGCAGTGCGAGGTGGCCCATGGCGAGACCGGCGGCGCCGCCGAACAGGGTGGCGCTCTGTTCGACCAGCGGGTGTGCGTCAGCGGCGTCCAGCAGGGTGCGGGCCTCCTCCGGCAGTCCGTGCTCCGCCAGGACCCAGGCGATGCCGGCCAGGCCGATGTGCAGACCCGGGGCGAGCTTCCCGTCGGAGGCGGCGGCGAGGGCGTCGCGGCGCAGCCGCTCCAGCGCGCCCTCGGGTGCGGGGATGCCGCAGCGGTGCAGCGCGTGCAGCACACCGGCCGCGCCGTGGACCACGCACAGGGTGTTGGTGGAGTAGCCCGGCGGGACGGTCGGGAAGGTCCGCAGTGGGTGCTCCGGGTCGGCCGCGGCCAGAATTCCGGTGGCGACGGCCTCGCGCAGGTCGGTGAGGTGCCGCAGTGGGTCGGCGGCGACCTCTTCGGGCGAGGGCAGTGCCGGGGCGTCGGCGGGCCGGTGGTAGCGGGTGCTGCGCTTCCAGAGAGCGTCGGGGACGGGGGCCCGTTCGGTCAGGTCGCGGTGGAGGTGCGGGATCACGTCCGGGGTCCGTCCGGCGGCGTGGACGACGGAGCCCAGCAGGCTCTGGACCACCGCGCTGAGGGCGTAGTCGTCGTACGCCGTGCGGCCGTCCCGCTCCACGACCTCCCGGGGAGGGTAGAAGCCCGGCGTGCCCATCCGGAACAGGATCTCGCCCGGACCGAAGGCGGTTTCGAAGTCGATCAGCCGGATGCCGTCCTCGGCAGTGACCATCACGTTCGACGGGCTGAGGTCCATGAACGTCCAGCCGAGCTCGTGCAGGCGGTCCAGGGCGTCATCGAGGGCGGTGATCACGCGCTCGCAGCGGGCGTAGTAGGCCGCGTACTCCTTCGGGCCGGTGCCCGCCATCAGCAGGGGGTGGCTGGTCGGGGCGAGATGGCTCAGCGCCTTGCCCTCGATGAACTCGGTGACCATGAACTCGTGTCCACCCGCGCCGAATTGGGCGATCGGCTCGGGGGCCAGCCCCGGGGCGAGCGCGTGCAGCGCGGTGAGCGTCTTCCACTCGTTGTGCAGGCGGGCGACCGCGTCGGCCTCGCCACCGCTCAGCCCGTGGTGCGGGCGGGCCTCCTTGATGAAGACGCGGCGGCCGGTGGAGGTCTCCAGCCCCTGGTAGGTGCTGCCGCCGCTGGAGTGGACGATCGCCGTCTCGATGGCGAAGCCGTGCAGCACGACCGGGCCCTCGGCGCGCGCGGCCGGCCCGGGCTTCGCTTCGGTGAACGGGTCGGTGATGCCCTCCGGGAGGTGGAAGGACACACCGCGCTTGTCGGGTATCGGCTCGCCGTTGCCGTCCCGGGTCAACTGCGTGTACGTGCCTTCGGCCTCCACCCGGTCGCGGCCCCGGAACGCCCCGTACCGGTAGTGGACGGTGGCGCTGCCCCGGTAGCGGCGGTCGGAGAGGATCAGCGGTCCCTGCTCGCCGTCGAGCGCCTCCCGCAGTGCCTCCATCAGCCGGCGGGCGGCTTCGACGTCGACCGGGTACGCGGCGATGAACTTGCCGCTCTGCGGCCGGGAGGCGTGCTTGCGGTGCAGCCACCAGTACATCCGGTCGGTGGCGGCGTGCTTGAACGCCACGTCCTGGGCGAAGCAGATCTCGGCGACCGTGTCGAGGACCGCGGCGAGGCGGGTGCGGCGCGCCGAGACGTGCACCTTCCAGCCGTCGTCGGGAATGACGGGCATGCCCTCCCGGCGCCACATGGTCCAGATCCCGCCGACGGATCCCCGCCAACCGTCGGCGGGCCTGCTCGGCGCGAGGACATCGCCCTCCGCTGCGGCGCTCGCCAGCGGCGCGTAGTACTCCGGGTCCGCGACGGTGAAATCCGCCAGCGCGTCGGCCATGAACGTCTCCTGTCGGGTGGTGACGGCCCGCCCGCCCCGACGGCGGTGCGAGACAACGGTGGTGCGTGCCCGTACCGCCGGGCGGTACGGGCACGCGCAGTGAGCTGCTAGAACGCCTCGGTCTCGGTTGCGGTCCGGGGGTCGCAGAAGTGGACGCTGGTGGCGCTCATGTGTGCCTGGACGTCGTCCTGGTCCTCGGTGGTGGGCACTTCCTGGAGGGAGAGGACCGCCTCGGTCTCGGCGGTTCGGTCCTCGGGGCTGCTGCTCATCGTGGTCTCCCGTCCTGCGTTTCTGAAGCGCGAACTGTGGCTCGGACAAAGGCCGGTCGGACCGCGCCGAAATCGGCGGGCCCGACCGGCGGGGTGTCAGATCCGGCCCTTGGTGCCCTCGTTGGCGCAGTGGTCGACGCTGACGGAGCTGATGTGCGCCTCCACGTCGTCCGGGGTCTCGGCGGTGGGCGCCTCCTGGAGGGAGAGCACGGCCTCGACCTCGGCCGCGTTGTCCTCGGGGGTGGGGTTGATGCTCACGGTGATCTCCCGTCGGTAGACTTTGCGGCGGCAACTGCCGCTGAAACAAAGCTAGTTGGGGGAACTTCAGATTCGGTACGAGTGCGGTTCAGGGTCGGTACAACCGGTGCTTCACCAGTCGGCGCGGTCGCCGATCAGTCGCTGCACCTCGGCCAGCAGCCGTACCGCCCGGTCGCGTTCCTCGGCGGCCGGCACGGTCGCGGAGCTGTCCACGGCCACCCGCAGGGCCACGGCAGCCTGGCGGGCGAACAGGGCCAGCAGCTCCAGTTCCGGCAGGCCGGCCCTGGTGGGGCCCGGGGCCGGGTCCAGGACCTCCAGGACGCCGAGCACCCGGTCGTCGTGGACGAGCGGGGCGGCCATCAGGGCGTCCGGCACGTAACCGGTGGACTCGGCGGTCTCGTGGTCGAAGGTCGCACTGCGGCGCAGGTCGTCGACGATCATCGGCTCGCCCGAGCCGGCCACCCAGCCGGCGATGCCCTGGCCGGCCGGGAAGCGGCGGCCGATCAGGAACTCCTGCCCCTGGCCGGACACCGCCTGGAAGACCAGCTCGAAGGACTGGTGGTCGAGCAGCATGATCGAGCCGGCCTGGGCGCCGAAGATGGCGCGGGCCACATCGACCACCGACTGCAGGAGCTCCGCCACCACCGGATCGGTCGACGGCGCGGCGGGGGCGGTTGGCTGGGTCATCTCGACCACGGTCCCTTTCTCACGACGTGCGGGCCGGCGCTCACCGGGAACCGCCGACATGGACGTTCGCTGCGGACAGGTACAGGGCGTGCTTCAGCTGGAAGGGCGTCAGCCGCGGCCGCTCGGACAGGATCCGCGCGCACAGGCCCGCGACGAACGGCGTCGCGTAGCTGTTGCCACTGCTGCGCAGGGTGGCGCCGCCGAGCCACGCCACCTCGACGTCGACACCGGGGCCGAAGAACTCCACCGGCGGCTCCGGGTTGTACAGGTGCATGTCGGGATCGGACACCGGGTGGCTGCCCACCGAGACCACCGAGGAGAAACGCCAAGGGAAGCTCTCCACCTGGGTGTTGTGGGCGGAGGCGACGACCACGCTGCTCCCGAAGTACGCCTCATCGGCCAGTGCGTGCAGGTCCTCGAAGTACCGGGTGCGGGTGGTGGACAGACTCAGGTTGATCACCTCGAAGCCCTGCCGGACAGCCCAGCGAAGCCCCGCCAGCAGCACGTCGCCGCGGCCGGTGAACCGCTCGCCGAGGACCCGGACGCTGTGCAGCTCGCAGTCCGGCGCGACCCGCCGCACGATGCCCGCGCAGGCCGTGCCGTGGCCGCACAGGTCGCCCGGATCATCGGCCTTCAGCGGATCGACCCGGATCGCCCCGTCCTCGTACCTGCGCACCACGTGCGCACTCGCCACCCCGCCGACCAGGGGATGCGTGGCGTCCACCCCCGAGTCGACCACGCAGACCCGCACGCCCCGCCCCGAGCCGCCGACGAGGGCGCCCGGGGTGGGGCGGTCGGGGAGGGCGTCCGCCTCCGTCCGGACGTCCTCGGGCGTCCTGCCGGTGAGGCGCCAGGTCAGGCCGCGCGGGGGCGCGGCGTCGGGCAGGGTCGTCATCAGGAGACTGCCTCTCTGCGGGGGTGGTGGTCGGCCAGGGCCTCGGCGAGCCGCACGCCCGGGCCGTGCCCCTTGGCCGTGAAGCGGCCGGCGGCCGAGGCGGCGGCCGAGGCGCGCTCCCGGTCCAGGCCGAGCAGGGCGGCGGTGCGGGCCAGGTCGGCGGCGGCCAGGCCCTGGAGGATCGGCGAGTCCGTCCGGCCGGCCTCGGCGACCGCGCCGCGGGCCAGTTTCAGCGCCGCGTCCCGGTCGCGGCCGGTGGCCGCCAGCCGGGCCTGCAGGCCGTCGCGTTCCGCCACCGCCGCGAACGACAGCCGCTCGCCGGTGCGGGCCCGCTCCTCCTCCAGCGCGGCCAGCGCGGCCCGGGCCGGCGCCCGCTCGCCCAGGTCCAGGTGCAGGCGCGCCGTGTCGAGCAGCGCACCGCTCAGCAGGGCGCCCCCGCCCAGCTCCCGGGCGGCCGCGGCCGCCGCGGTCAGCAGCTCCAGCGCCTCCCGGGGCCGTCCGCCGAGCGCGGCCACCGTCGCACCGAACAGCGGCAGGAACGCCGCCGCCTCCGCGTAGCCCAGGCGCTCGGCGTGGTTCCCGGCCTCCGCCAGGCAGGCCGCCGCGCCGGCCTCGTCGTCGCCGAGCGCCAGCAGCACCGCCAGCGGGCAGTTCAGCGTCACCCGCACCGCCCGGCGGCCGCGGCCCTGCGCCGCCAGCAGCTCCCGGCAGCGGGCCACCGCGGCCGGCGCCGGGACGGGGCCGCGCCACAGCGACACGCCGATCGCGCCCAGGGCCGACGCCCGCTCCTGCTCGCCGTCGGAGCGCTCCGCGTGCCGCAGCGCCCGGGCCAGCAGCCGGGTCGCCGCGGCGTGCCGCCCGTCGGTCTGCTCCTGCTGGGCGAGCCGCAGGCAGGCCCGGGCCTGGCCCAACTGGTCGCCGGCCCGTTCGAACACCGGCAGGGTCTGCCGGGCCACCGGCGCGGGCGCCCGCTGCTGGCCGACGGCGGCCAGGCTGAGCCGGGCGTGCGCCGCCTCCACCGGGTCCTCGACGCTCGCGCCGACCTCGGCGAGCAGTGCCCGGCCGGGCTCGATCCGGCCCAGCGCGAGCAGCGCCTCGCCGAGCCGCCGGGCGGCCGGGAGCCGGCCGTCCTCGCCCGGGCGCAGCAGGCCGGTGGCCCGGGTCAGCAGGTCGACCGCCCAGCCGGGGTCGGTGCGGGCCGCCGCCCGCGCGCCCGCCTCGGCCAGCGACGACGCGGCCGCCCGCCGCAGGCCCTCGGTGCGCGCGCCGGTCAGGCCCAGCTCGGCCCGGTAGCGGTGGGCGCGCTCCAGGTGGCCGCCGAGGGCCGCCGGTCCGGCGGCGCGCACCGAACGCAGCGCCGCCGCCCGTTCGTGCCGCTCGGCCCGGCCCTGCTTGGACAGGCACTCGTACGCGACCTCCTGCACCACGCCGCTGGCGAACCGGAACGAGGCGCCGTCCGACACCACCAGCCGGTGCCGGACGAGGCGCCGCAGCGCCGCCGACAGGTCCGGCCCGCCGGTGTCCAGCGCGGCCAGCTCGGCGGCGGCGAACTCCCGGCCCAGCACGCACGCCAGGTCGACGGCCCGCCGCTCGGCCGGGTCCAGCGCGTCCAGCCGGGCCCCGATCAGCGTCTGCAGGGTCAGCGGCACCCCGTCGCCGCCCGCGCCCGCCGGGGCCGCGAGCAGCTGCTCCAGGTGCAGCGGATTGCCGCCGGCCCGCTCCAGCAGGTGCGCGGGCGGGGCGTCGGAGAGCGCCCGGGCGAGGCGCAGCGCCTGCGCGTCGGGCAGTCCGCCGAGGGTCAGCACCCGGTGCGCGCCGGCCGGGCGGACGTCCAGCAGTTCGGGGCGGCCCAGCACGGCGACCAGCACGGGCGCGTCGGCGAGGGCGGCGACCACCCGGTCCAGCAGGTCGAGCAGCAGCGGGGCCGCCCAGTGCGCGTCGTCGACCACCAGCACCACGGGTGCCGGGTCGGCCAGCGCGGCGAGCACCTCGACCAGCGCCGCGCCGGTGTCCTCCAGCGACGGGGTGGGCGTGCCGTCGGCCAGCAGGCCCTGGGCGAGGACGTCCAGGCCGGGCGGGTGCGGACGGTCGGGCGACCTGGCGAGCAGCGAGGTGACGGCGTCCGCCAGCGGCTGGAGGCCGGCCCGCTCGCCGGGCGGGCGGCAGCGGCCCGCGCCGAACCGTCGTGCGCCGGCGCTCCCCAGCCAGTGGCGCAGCAGCCGGGTCTTGCCCTGGCCGGGTTCGCCGCCGAGCACCAGCAGCCGGGCCGAGCGGCGCTCCGCAGCCTTGGTGAACTCCCGTTCCAGCAGGGAGAGTTCGGGCTTTCGACCGACGAACGGCAGGTCGACCCGGAGGCTGTCGGGCGTGCCGCGGTCCAGGCCGAGCAGCCGGTGTGCGGCCACCGCCTGCGCCTTGCCCTTGAGCTGCAGCGGCCCGACCTCGGCGGTCCGCACGCCCGGGCCGGCCGCCCGCAGGGTGTCGGGGCCGAGCAGCGCCTCGCCCGGGGCGGCGTTCTGCTCCAGCCGGGCGGCGACGTTCACCACCTCGCCGGAGACCAGCGCCTGCCGCGCCGACGCGTCCGAACCGGTCACCACCCGGCCGGTGTTGACCCCGATCCTGATGGCCAGTCGGATGCCCAGCTCGGCGTCCAGCTCCTCGTTGAGGGCCCGCAGCGCCGCCAGCATGCCGAGCGCCGCCGCCACCGCCCGCCGGGCGTCGTCCTCGCGGACGGACGGCACCCCGAAAACCGCCATCACCGCGTCCCCGATGAACTTCTCCACCGTCCCGCCGTGCTCCTCGATCGCCGCCCGCATCGCGTCGAAGTACCGCAGCGTCACCCCGCGCAGTGCCTCCGGGTCGAGCGTCCCGGACAGCGCGGTGGAGCCGACCAGGTCGCAGAACAGCACGGTGACGATCTTGCGGCCGGCGGTGGTGGGGCCGCGCAGCTCGGCCCGCGCGGTCCCGCACGCCGCGCAGAACCTGGCCTCGGCGGGCAGCGGACGGTGGCAGCCCGGGCAGCGGCCGCCGGCCGGGCCCGGGGCGGCGCCGAACGCGTCAGAAGAGAGCACCGCCCGCCACCTCCGCATGTCCCTGGACCTCCGGCCCGGCCTCCTCCAGCCGTCCCTTGAGGTCGGCCAGCAGGGCCAGTTCCTGATCGGTGAGCGAACGGAGCACGGCGTGCTGCTCCTCGGTGAGGCCGCTCAGGTCGAACCCGGCGGCGGTCAGCGCGGCCAGGGCCGGGCCGGGGTCGGCGCCGTCGGTGCGGTCGGAGCCGTTGGTGCGGTCGGTGCGGTGGTCGGTCATCGCTGTCCTCCGGTGTCCGCGGCGAGCTGGTGGAAGAGCCGGGCGAGGATGCCCGCGGTGTGCAGGGCGCTGACGGCGACCTCGGTCTGCTGGTCGGACGTCAACGGCAGCCGGTCGAGCTGGCGTTCGACCTCGGCCAGGTGCTCGGTGTCCAGGTGGGCGTGATCGCGCACGGTGCGGAACGCGGCCGCGGGCAGCCCCGTCCGGGCGGCCAGCGCCCCCGCCAGCACGGGTGACGGCGCCTGGCCCTCCAGCACGGCCAGGTAGCCCAGCAGCGCGGCCGGATGCCGGTGCGCGATCCGGTAGTACTGCGCGCCCGCCAACTCCACCACCAGCGGCGGCGCCAACGGGCGCTCCGGCCCCACCGGCTCCCCGGCCGCGACCAGATCCGCCAACAGCCAGGCGTCGTGGCCCCGTTCCTCCTTCGCGTGCTCCGTGAAGTACGCGGCCAGCGACGGCGCCCACGGGTCGTCCAGCCGCGCGCAGGCCGCCGCGGCGCACTCCAGCAGCGGGACGGACGCGGTGGTCAGCGCGTGCATCGCCCAGAGGTAGCGGAGGTAGCGCCTCGTCAGGTCGCCGTCCGGACGCCATAGGTGGGCGCTCGCCCGGTGCAGGGCGGGCGTGACCAGGGCGAGCCGGGCGTTCAACGCACGGGAGAACGGGATGCTCACGGGGTGCCCCCGGAGCGGGTCCGCGGCCCGTGCGGGGGCGGAACGCTCATGCCGTCCCCCCGGGTCGGACCAGGTGGGCGTACGGGGCGCAGCCGTGGCGGCGCAGCAGGGCGGCGGGGCCCTGGGCGCGCAGGCGGGCGGCCGAGAGCTGGTCCAGCAGGCGGCCGGCCGCGCCCGCGGCGGCGGCGTCGTCCGGGCCCGGCTGCTGCGGGAGGGCGCGGCAGCCGGCGCAGTAGCCGCTCGGGGCCGGGCCGGCGCCGCTGCGGACGCGCAGCTGGTCCGGGCCGAGGGCGCGGATGAGGCGCAGCCGGGGCGAGTCCAGGGTGCGGCGGCGGACGGTCGGCCAGTCGTCCTCCGCGATGTGACCGAGCGTCAGGTGCGGCGGGGCGGGCCGGACGTCCACGGTGCGCTGGTTGCAGCAGGCGAGCACCGTGCCGTCCGGGGCGACGGTGGGCCACGCGGCCATCGCGCACGGCCCGCCCGGGCCGGTCGCCGTCCGGCCGGTGGTGGCGCGGCCGACCGCGCGCACCTCGTTGACCAGCATCGGCACCCGGTCGCCGAACTCCCGGAGCACCGCGGCCGTCGCGTCCGCGAGGTACGGGTCGTCGGGGCCGGCGCCGGTCAGGTGCAGGCTGACGGGGACGCCCGCGTCCAGCGCCTGCGCCAGTACCCGGAACACGTCCGCGCGCGGCACCTCGCGTTCGTGCGGGGCGTCCAGGCTGGCGGAGAAGTGGTCGAGCGCGGTGATCGTCCGCAGGATCGGCGCGGGGATCCGCCCGCCGCCGCGGGCGAAGAACAGCCCGCTCAGCAGCGAGACCCGCGCCCCGGCGTCCTGCGCGGCGCGCGTCAGGTCGTACGCCAGGCCCGGCAGCAGCAGTGGCTCGCCGCCGGTCAGCAGGACCACGTCCGGCCGCGACCCGGGTGTGAACGAGCGGACGAAGCGCAGCAGTTGGGCGCGGCGTTCGCGGTCCGGGTGGTCGGGGGAGTCCATCGACGAGTCGGTCGAGCAGTGCGCGCACGCCAGCGGGCACCGCCGGGTCAGTGCGACCAGCAGGCCGCCGGCGGGCTCGGGCCGCAGGTCGAGGATCTCCGACAGCTCCACGTCCGTCCCCTCCGTCCGAGCGAGTGTCAACTGGACTGTGGGGGACGGCGGTTGCGGGCCGGTACAGGAACGCCTAAGGGTCGGTACAACGGGCGGGCGCCGGGCTGCCCGGGGGAGTTCCCGTTCGGGTCCACCGCCCCGGCCGGTGGGGCGTCAGCCGGTGGGCGGGCGGTTCCCACCCGCGGTGACCAGGCCCGTCTCATAGGCGATGACGACCATCTGGGCCCGGTCGTGGGCGTGGAGCTTGGCCAGCAGCCGCCGGACATGGGTCTTGACGGTCGCGACGCTCAGCCCCAGATGCTCGGCGATCGCGGGGTTGGGCAGTCCCCGGGCCACCAGGCGGAGGACTTCCCGTTCCCGCGGGGTCACGCCCGCCAGGTCCAGGGCGAGGTGCGGGCGCGGCTCGTGGCGTCCGGCGAACTCGCCGATCAGACGGCGAGTGACCGCGGGCGCGAGCAGGGCGTCGCCGGCGGCGACCACCCGCAGGGCGGTCAGCAGGTCGGCGGGGAGGATGTCCTTCAGGAGGAATCCGCTGGCCCCGCCGCGGAGCGCCGCGTACACGTACTCGTCCAGGTCGAACGTGGTGAGGACCAGCACACGGGTGCCGACGGCCTCCGGGTCCGCGCAGATCCGCCGGGTGGCCTCCAGACCGTCCGTGCCCGGCATCCGGATGTCCATCAGCACGATGTCGGGCCGCAGCCGCAGGGCGAGTTCGACGGCCTGCTCGCCGCTGACGGCCTCGCCCACGACGGTGAGGTCCGGCACGCTGTCGATGAGCAGGCGGAAGCCCGCCCGCAACAGCGCCTGGTCATCGGCGACGAGGATTCGGACCGGCCGGTTCACCGTGCCGCCTCCGATCCGCAGGGCAGCCGCGCATGCACCCGGAACCCGCCCGTCGCCAGGGGGCCGGCGGAGAGGGTCCCGCCGCACATGACCGCCCGCTCCCGCATCCCGACGAGTCCGTGCCCGCCGCCGCGACGCCGGGACGGGGTCCGGGCCGGCGCGTCGTTGACGACCTCGATCCCGACCGCCTCGGGATCCGTCCGGGACAGGTGCACCCGGCAGTCCGCCGATCCCGCGTGCCTGACGACATTGGTGAGGGCTTCCTGAACGATCCGGTAGACCACCAGTTCCACACCCGGGGGGAGCGGCGGGCCCGGGTCGACGGACAGCTCCACGCGCGGGCCCGCGCCGTCCGCGAGCGCGGGCAGGTCCGCCAGCCCGGGAGCGGAGCCCAACTCGGCCCCGTCGCCCGGCGATCGCAGCACGCCGAGCATGCGGCGCATCTCGGTGAGCGCCGTCCGGCCCGCCGTCCCGACCAGGGCGAGGGTCCGATCGGCCTCCTGCGGGTCGGTGGCGGCCACCGCACGGGCCACCTCGGCCCGTACCGCGATGACCGTCAGATGGTGGGCCACCACGTCGTGGAGTTCGCGGGCGATCCGCAGGCGCTCGTCCGTCAGGGCCTGCCGGGCGGCGAGTTCCGCGTACGACCGCTGCTCCCTCAGCGCGGTGCCCACCAGCCAGGGCAGGGCCATCATCAAGGACGCGAAGACGACGTCCCCCGCGACCCCGGAGGCCGGGACCGGTCGCGGTACGAGGGCCATCGCCGCCGCGACGGCGCCCAGCGAGCAGCCGAGCGCCGTCGCGGACCGGCGCCGCGGTTCCCGCGCCGCCACCGTGTACAGGGCGACCCCGACGGGGAGCCAGGACTCCTCCCAGCCGGTGAACGCCATGGCGAGGACCGCTCCGGCCAGGACCGTGTACAGGACCCCGACGGGCCGGCTGCGCCGTACCGCGACCGGCAGCCAGACCAGCGCCGCCACGGCTCCCGCGCCCCAGCCACCGCTCCGCGTCCCGCTCGCGCCGAACGCCAGGGCGAGGAGCACGGCCGCGACCGTGTCCACGCCGTGCCACTGCCCGTCCCGCAGACGTCCGGCCACCAGCGGCCGTGCCTCCCCGTCGCCCATGCCGGCCACGCTATCCACGCGGGGGCCCGCGGCCCGTCAGCCCGGAGGACGTCATCCCGCGGGCCGAGTCATCCGCGCGGCCGATGCCCGTCGTACCCTCCTGGGCTGACACCGGGTTCGTCCCCGGGGGCGAAGCCGCCGGGCTCGTCGGACGGAACAGTGGAGCGCATGAATCGGAGAACACTGCTGTCCTCGGGCGCCGCACTGGCCGCCGCCATGATCCCGGGTCCGCTCGCGCCGGCGGCCGTCGCGCGACCGGGGCAGGAGGAAGAACCCGTGCGGTTCCGGCTGCCCGCCCCGAACGGACCGTACCCGCTGGGGACGATCGCGCTGCACCTGGTCGACACCACGCGGCCGGACCCCTGGGTGCCCTCCCGCCCCTGCCGTGAGCTGATGATCAGCGTCTGGTACCCCGCCCGCGACTGCGCGGCCCGCCCCACCGCTCCCTGGATGCCGCCGGCGGCGGCCGACCGGTACTTGAGCCTCCTCGGCCTGCCTCCCGGCCGGGTGCGGCTGGGCGGCACCCACGGCCACGAAGGCGCTCCCGTCGGCGGCCCACCGGGCCCCCTGCCCGTCGTGCTCTACTCTCCCGGCGCCGACGCGTCACGGTCGTTCGGCACCGGCGCCGTGGAGGACCTCGCCAGCCACGGCTTCGTGGTGGTCACCGTCGACCACACCTACGACGCGGCGGCGGTCGCCTTCCCCGGTGGACGCGTCGAGACGAATCCGCTGGGCGGGGTCAGCGACTACGCCAAGGCCCTTGAGGTCCGTACCGCCGACATCCGCTTCGTCCTGGACCGGCTCGCCGTCCTCCGCTCGGGCGGCCGGCCCGGCGTCTGCCGCACCCCGCTGCCCACCGGCCTGCGCGGGGCGCTCGACCTGCGGCGCGTCGGGATGATCGGCCACTCCCTGGGCGGCGCCACCACCGCCGCGACGATGCTCGCCGACGGGCGGATCACGGCGGGAGCGAGCCTGGACGGGGGCGCGGCGGGCCCGGTGGTGGACGCCGGGCTCGACCGTCCGTTCCTGGTCGTGGACACCCCGGGCAAGGGCGGCATGGAGAACAACCCCGCCCTGCGCGCGTTCTGGTCGCACCTGCGCGGCTGGCGCCTGCACCTGACCGTACGGGGAGCCGCGCACCACTCGTTCGGCGACGACGTGCTGATCCTGCCGCTGATCGCCCCGCTCCTGGGCAGGTCACCGGCCGATCTGGAGGAGGAGGTCGGGACGATCCCCGGGCACCGCGCACAGGCGTTCCAACGCGCCTACCCGCGAGCCTTCTTCGACCTCCACCTCCGCGACCGGGGGCGGCTGCTCGACGGTCCCTCCCCCGACTTCCCCGAGGTCGACTACGCCCGGTGAACGCCCTGGCGCCGGTCCCGCCCGTCCGGGCGCCGGGGTGCGACGTCAGGAGCGGGCGGGCAGCTTGTCGGGGGTGAAGAAGACCAGCCGGGCCAGCTTCTCGGCCTGGGTGAACTCGGGATCGGTGGTCGCGGGCAGCAGGATCTCGTGGTGGAGGGTGAAGCCCGTCCGTTCCAGGCGGGCGAGGACCTTGGCGTTGCGGGCGTCCGGTTCACCCACGATGCGGCTGCGGCCGGTGAGCGCGTGTCTGAGGAGTTCGGGGAACAGCACGCTGGTGAAGCCCGCTTCCGCGGCGCCGGGAGTGGGGCCGAGGAGCAGGTGGATGCCGACGTCCCCGGGTTTGACGGGGTAGCACGCGCTGATGCGGTCGTCGGCCGGCTCGTAGGTGTGGAACAGCGCCACCGGGGTGTCGTCACGGTAGGCCAGGTGCGCCCGATGGGTGGGCAGGGCGTCCAAGTGGCGGTAGATGCCCAGGATTTGACTGCGGGTCAGTTCGCCCATGCCCCAGAAACTCGCCCGGGGCTCCGTGACCCACGCGTGGATCAGGTCCACATCCTCCACGGGATCCACCGGACGCAGACGGACCGTCCCAAAACCGTCGACTGCCCGTTCGTAGACCCAACCGGTCCGTAACGCATCACCAGAAAGCATTTCTGCACACTATCGAAGACCGATGACCACCGAGCAGGAATCGGCAGGACCCGAACAGCCGCTGCCCGGCGCCGCGTCCGCTTCGACCCGCGCCGTCCCACCCGGCCGGCGCGATCACGGAGTTGACGTGGCGTCAGGGCTGCAGGTGGGCGTGCAGGTGGGTGAGGCGGGGGAGGGCGTAGTGGGCGGTGTGGGCGGAGACCTCCTCGGTGGGGCAGAGCAGGACGCCGGCCAGGATGAGGCGTTCGAGGGCGGCGAGGGCGGGGGCGGGGGGCAGGGCGAGGGCCCGGCGGGCGTGGGCGAGGTCGAAGGCGGGGGTCCAGGGGTGGTGGGAGAGGCGGGTGAGGGTGCAGCGCTGCTCGGGGTCGAGGGCGTGCCACTGGGTGTCGAGGCGGTCGCGGAGGCGGGTCTCGCCGACGGCGAGTTCGTCCAGGGCGCGGTGCGGGTCGGCGAGGCGGTCGGCGAACTCGGCGAGCGGCAGGTGGCGCAGGGCGGCGAGTTTGTAGCCGGCCAGGCGGACCGCGGCGGGGAGCAGCCCGCAGGCGGTGACGAGGCGTTCGGCGGCGGCGGGGGCGGCGTGCACCCGGTGGGCGCCGACCAGGAGCGACAGCAGGGCGAGGGCCTCGGGGGCGGTGAACGGAACGAGGTCGATGCGGTGGGCGGCGCCGAGGCCGGGGAGCGCGGTGCGGCCGGTGACCAGGGCGGTGGCGGGGCCGTCGGGCGGGAGCAGGGCGCGGGCGGTGCGTTCGTCGGCGACGCCGTCGAGGACGACCAGCGCCCGGTGTTCGGCCAGCCACTCGCGCCAGCGGGCGTGCGTCCGGGCCGGGTCGGCGGGGTCGGCCGGCTGCGGCCGGTCGTCGGGGGTCAGCAGGCGGGCCAGGTCGGCGGCGACGGAGTGCGGCTCGCGGGGGTGACCGGAGGCGTCGCTCAGGCGGACGAGGAGGCGGCCGTCGGGGAAGTCCTCGCGCAGCGCGTGGGCGGCGCGGATCGCCAGGGCGGTCTTTCCGACGCCGACCGGCCCGGTCAGCACCACGGGCCGTTCGGCGCGGCGCACCGCGTGGACCAGTTCGGCCGTCTCGGCCTCGCGGCCGGTGAACGCGGTGGTGTCCGGCGGCAGTACGGTCCGCCCGGTGCGGCGGGCGGGTCGCGGTGCGGGGCGGTCGGCGAGCAGTTCGCGGTGACAGGCCTCCAGCTCGGGGCCCGGTGACAGGCCCAGTTCGCGGGAGAGCTGCTGGCGGAGCTGGGCGAACGCGGCCAGGGCCTCGGCCCGCCGCCCGGCCCGGTGCAGGGCCAGCAGGTGGACGGCCTGCAGGCGTTCGCGCAGCGGGTGACGGTCCGTCAGGTCGGCGAGCGTGTGGGCGACGGGTGCGGCGTGGCCGAGTCGCAGTTCCACCTCCGCCCAGTCCTCGACCGCGCCCAGGTAACGGGACGTCAGCCGCTCGGCGACGGCCCGCAGGACGGAGGAGTGGCGCAAGCCGGGCAGCGGCGGGCCGTCCCAGAGCCGCAGCGCCTCGCCGAGCAGCCCGGCGGCCCGCTCGTCCGCCTGCCCGGCCGCCGCCTCCCGGCCGGCCCGCACCAGGGCGTCGAACCGCTGGGCGTCCAACTCCTCGTCCGAGACCTGGAGTTCGTAGCCGCCGGGGCGGTGCACCAGGCGGTCCGCGCCGAGTGTCCCGCGCAGGCCGGAGACGTACACCTGGAGGTTCTTGCGGGCGGAGCGGGGCGGCTCGTCCTCCCAGACCGCCTCCGTCAGCAGGTCGGTGGAGAGCAGGGTGTTGGGGTGGCCGAGCAGGGCGGCCAGCACGGCGCGCTGCTTGAACGAGCCGAGGTGGAGCGGGCCGCGGTCGGTCTCGGCGGTGAGTTGCCCCAGCAGGCGGAACCGCAGCGCCGGGCGGGCGGCGACCGCGGTGGTGGGGACGGTGACGGAGCGGCCATTCGGGGCGGCGACCACGAAACCTCCTCGTGCGCACGGTGCACCGTTGCTGCGTGCGTCCATGACAGATCAGCCTGTCAGAGGGATGCGGGCCCGGGATATCCCAGCTTTCTGGGATGCGCCGGGTCGGGTGGCCAGGCCAGTGCGAGCAGGGCGGCGTCGTCGTCGGCGCCGCCGGTGGCGAAGGCCCGGGCGTCCCGGTGCAGCCACGCCAGCAGGGGCGCGGGGTCGGGGTCGTCGGGGTGCGCCGCCAGGCGGGCGGCCAGCCGGGGGAGCAGCGGGTAGAAGGAGCCGTCGGCGGCGCGGGCCTCGGTGAGGCCGTCGGTGTACAGCAGCAGGGTGTCCCCGGGGCGCAGCCGGACGGCGGGCGCGGGGTCGTCGGCGGGGAGCGGGAGCAGGCTGCTCAGGCCGAGCGGCGGCCGCGGGGAGACCGGGAGTTCGCTGACCGTCGTGCCGCGCAGGACCAGCGGCGGCGGGTGCCCGCAGGACAGTCCGTGGGTCGTTCCGTCGGCGGTGATCTCGACCAGGAAGGCGGTGCCGAACGCCTCGGAGTCGTTCAGGTGGCGGCGCAGGCTGGTGTCCATCCGGTCGGCGAGGTCGGCCAGCCGGGCGTGGTCCTGGGCGGCCTCGTGGAACGAGCCGAGGATGACGGCGGCCGTGGCGACGGCGTCCAGGCCCTTGCCGCGGACGTCGCCGATCAGGGCGCGGACGCCGTAGGCGGTGTCGGCCACCGCGTACAGGTCGCCGCCGACGCGGGCGTACTGAGCGGCGGCGCGGTAGGCCGCGGCGATGCGGAACGGCCCGACGACGGGCGGGGGCGGGCGCAGGATCGCGCGCTGGGCGGCCTCGGCGACCGAGCTGATCTCCACCAGGTGCGCGGCCGCCTGCTCGCGGCGGTGCACCAGGTAGATGCCCAGCGCGGCGATGATGGCGATCACCCCGGTGGTGCCGATCGCGGCGCCGACCCGGCCGGGTTCGTCCGGCACGAAGGCCCAGCGGGTGCCGATCGCCAGCACCGCCGACGCCACGATCATCGCCGGCGGGAAGGCCATCGAGACCAGGGCGGGCACCGCGACCACCACCGACGGGGTCTGCCAGCCGTCGGGCGCGAACTGCAGGCCCACCATCACGCAGTACATCAGGGCGGCCGTCCCCAGCGACACCGCCCGCCCGACCCGGCCGACCCCGTATCCCGCGCCGTCCGCCTCGCGGTCGCTCCGCACCCCGTGCTCCTCCCGCCCGCCCGCGCACCGCTGCGTGCACGACCGCCCGCATCCTCCCGCGCCGGAGGGGCCGGTGGGGGCGCGCCACACCGCTGCGCGGCCGAAGCCGACCGCGGGGCGGCGCGCTCGCGGGCCCGATCGCACCGCTGCCGGGCGGGCCCGGCAGCGGAGTTCGCCGCGAGTCCGCCGGCGCCGTGGCGACCGTCACGCCGCCGGTCGGCATGTTCCTGCCCGCCCGGCGGTACACCGTCGGGGACACCGCCTCCGGCGGCCTCGACGGCCGACCCGGCGTCACCACCGCACCACGGCAAGGTCCGACGCACCTCTCCCCCCTCGTCAGGAGCGTTCCGTGAAACCTCGCACCACCGCGCTCGGGCGCGCGTCCGCTGTTCTCCTCGCGGCGTCCGCCCTCCTGCTCGGCGCCCTCGCCCCCGTCGCGTCCGCCGCGGCCGTCCCCACTGCGGCCGCTTCGACCGCGGCGCCCGTCCTCACCGGCCCGCAGCTCGCCGCCTCCTGGACCGGCCCGCTGTCCACCCGGGGCCGCTACGTCGTCGACGCGAACGGCGAGCGGTTCAAGCTCAAGTCCGGCAACTGGGCCGGTGCGCAAGGCACTTGGCAGGGCAGCGGCGACGTCCGCGACCCGGCGAACCACCAGGCCCGGCAGCTGTCGAACAACATCCCGCTGGGCCTGGACCGGACGCCGATCGCGCGGATCCTGGCCGACTTCCACACCATGGGCCTGAACAGCATCCGGCTGCCGTTCGCCAACGCGCTCGTCCACGACACCGCCGCCGTCCCGGACTCCGCCGTCGCCGCCAACCCGCAGCTCAGGGGCAGGACGCCGCTGCAGGTGATGGACGCCGTGGTCGCGGCCCTGACCGCGGACGGCTTCGCGGTGATCCTCAACAACCACACCACCAGCTACCGGTTCTGCTGCGGCCTGGACGGCAACGAACGCTGGAACAGCGGACAGTCCACCCAGCAGTGGATCGACGACTGGGTGTTCCTGGCCCAGCGGTACCGGGACGACAAGCGGGTGGTCGGCGCCGACCTGCGCAACGAGGTCCGCCGCGACACCTGGAACGACGCCAACTGGGGCTGGGGCGACGACCACGACCTCAACCAGGCGCTGGAGGACGCCGGCAACCGGATCCTGCGGACCGATCCCGATCTGCTGATCGTCATGGAAGGCATCAACTGGCAGGGCATCCCCACCGACGTGACCCCGCACTGGCGTCCGACGCTCACGCCCGTCGCCACCCTGTCCAACACCCTGATCCGCTCCGACAAACTCGTCTACTCCGCGCACTTCTACGGCTACACCGGCCCCCGGCACACCGGCGCCACCGGCACCGGCGAGACCCACGACCCGCGCTACGAGGAACTCACCCCCGACCAGCTCGCCCAGGCGGTCGACGACGAGGCGCTGTTCGTGACCCGCACCGGCCAGCACTTCACCGCACCGGTGTGGATCAGCGAGTTCGGCGCCGCCGGCCGCGGCCCCGTCGACGCCCGCGAACGCGCCTGGTTCGACACCTTCACCGACCTCCTGGTGCGGAACGACACCGACTTCGCGATCTGGCCGCTGGTCGGCTGGAGCGACTCCACCGGCACGCCGCAGGACAACTGGGCGATGGTCAACTATGCGGCGAACGGCGCCCGGCTCGGCGTCATGGACCCCGGCGACTGGCGCGCCGCCGACTGGAGCAAACTGATCGACGCCCCCGCCCGCAGCGGGCCGGTCGCCGACGGCCCGCGCTGGAACATGCTCAACCTCGACCACTACGACGCCAACACCTCCGCCACCATGCTGGCCGGGCCCGACTGGTCACCCGGCAACCGCAAGGGCAACTGCCCCGACACCCAGCGCCTGGTCGGCCTCGGCCGCAGCGACAGCCGCGGCCTGTGCACCGACGCCGGCCGGCCCGCCAAGGGCGCCGGCGCCTGGACGACCGTCACCGACGAGCGCTACGTCACCCACGGCGACTGGGCGAGCGGCTACAACAAGCTCCAGTGCCCGGACAACGCCTTCGCCGTCGGCTACAGCGTCAACCGCAACGCGATGTCCGCGCTGCTGTGCGCGCCCTCCGCCGCCGCGCTGCCGCTGACCGGGCGCAACGTGTGGTTCGACGGCGGCGACAACCGGCCCGCCACCGGCGGCTCGGCCGCCAGCGACTGGGCGCCCGGCTACTACAAGGGCCAGTGCGCCGACAACGAGTACCTGGCGGGCGTCGCCTACACCTGGAAGTGGAACCACGGCGGCGTGCCCGACGCGCTGCTGTGCCGCCCGCTGAACTGACCCGTCGGTCTCACTGCGGGAGCGCCGTCGGGAGGCGCATCCGGAGCAGCGAACCCCCGTGCGGGGCGGGGGAGATGCTGAGGTCGCCGGCGTGGGCGTCGAGGACGGCGCGGACGATGGCCAGGCCCAGGCCGGTGCCCGACAGGCCGGTGGCGGGGGAGTGGGCGAAGCCGACGCCGGTGTCCTCGACGTCGAGTTCGGCGCCGTGGCCGGCGGTGCGGCAGCGCAGCGTGATGGCGTCGCCGGGGGCGGTGTACTTGACCGCGTTCTCCACCAGCGCGTCGAGGGCGGCCTCCAGCCGGGACTCGTCGCCCTCGACGCGCACGGCGGGCGCGTCCAGGTGCCAACGGCGGTCGGTGGCGGGCCGCCAGCGCTGGACGGTGCGGTGCACCAGCACGTCGAGGTCGACCGGGCCGAGTTCGGGCGCGGCGGGGTGGTAGGCGTCCGCCAGGACCAGCAGCCGGCCGGACAGCCGGGCGAGCCGGTCGAGTTCGTCGAGCACCACGTCGAGGTCCTCCCGCCCGGCCCCGGCGGGCAGTTCGCCCTGCACCAGCTCCGCGTAGCAGCGGGCCACGGTGATCGGGGTGCGCATCTCGTGCGAGCAGGTGCGGACGAACAGCTCCTTGTCCTGCTGGGCGCGGCGCTCCCGCTCGGCGGCGGCCCGGACCTCGGCGAGGGCCGCGGCCCGGCGGCGCACGTGCCAGGCCATGGCGAGGAACACCAGGGCCATCAGCGGTACTTCGGCGAGTTCGTCCCAGCCGAGGTGGCCGTACCGGGCGTACCCGGCCATGGTGCCGCCGGTGACCAGGGTGACGGCGGTGAGCACCGCGGCCGTCCGCCGGGCGGACCAGGCCTGGAAGCCGTAGACGATGGACATGCTGATCCACACCAGGTGGAACGCCACCGTCTCCAGGTGGGGCTCGACGAGCAGCACCAGCTGGGTGCAGGCCACGAACAGCACCCAGCCCGCGAAGAGCGCGCGGTCGCGTACGCCGCGGTCAGCAGGCACTGAACGCGTATCCGACGTTGCGCACCGTCTCGATGATCGGCCGCGGAGCCTTGCCGCGGATCCGACGGACCGTCACGTCGACCACGTTGCTGGCCAGGTCGTCGCTGCAGCCCCAGACGCCGGCCAGCAGTTCGTGCCGGCTGCACACCTGCCCGGCCTGCCGCATCAGGTGGCCGAGCAGCATGAACTCCCGGTGGGAGAGCGGGATCTGCCGCCCGTCGATGCCGAGCGCCTGCCGTTCCAGGTCGAGTGCGACGTCCCCGACGCGCAGCCACCGCTGGGGCGCGCCGACGGGGGCGGTGCGCAGCCGGGAGCGGACGCGTTCGACCAGTTCGGCGGTGGCGAACGGCTTGCCGAGGAAGTCCACGGCGCCGAGCCGCAGGCAGCGCACCCGGGTGGCGACGTCCACCACGGCGGACAGCACCAGCACCCGCTGCTCGGGGCGGAGTTCGAAGGTCTGGCGCATCACCTCGAAGCCGTCGAAGCCGGGCAGCATCAGGTCGAGCACGACCAGGTCGTACGGGTCCTCGCGCAGGCGGTGGACGGCCTCCGGGCCGGAGCCCGCGCCCTGGACGAGGTGGCCGTCCGCGCTCAGCGTGCGGGTCAGGTAGGCCCGTAGCCGGGTCTCGTCCTCGACGACCAGCAGTCGCGCCATGCTCGGTGCTGCCCCTCCCGCCCTCCGGACGCCGATCACGCCCAAGTTGCGGACGATTATCGCACTTTGTGTGTGGTCTGCGGAGCTGATGTGCCGTCATGACGTCCTCATGACAAGACTGTCATCTTCCCCGGCCCGTCCGCGGGCCGTCCGCACACTGGGGGCCGCATCCGCCGCAGCTCGTGGCCGGCCGGCGGCACGGCCGTCCACACCCCCGTGGCACCCGCCGTCGTCCGCCGCGCCGGAAGGGACGGACCCGCGCGACGGCGGCCGGGTGCCGACAGGGAGGAGAAACGGCGTGTTCACGCGCCAGACAACGAGGCCGCCGCGCCGCACGCGGCGGGCCCTCACCGCGATGGCCGGCGTCTGGGCAGTGGTGGCGGCAGCCCTGCTCGGACTGCCGCCCGCACAGCCCCAATCGGCGGCCGCCGCCCCGGCCGGACCGACCGACGCGACCAAGGTCCCGCACTACTTCGGCCCCTGGCCGAACTGGGCGAACAGCCCGCTGACGGTGTCCCGCGCCAAGGTCTCGATCACCAGCAGCGCCACCACCGCCCAGGTCGGCAACCCGCTGACCGCCCGCGCCTACGCCACCGACTACGCGACCCCCAAGGGCCAACTCGGGCCGGTGTTCGTCGTTCTGACCAGCACTCCGCTGCCCACCGGCACCCTGAAGGGCTTCCGCAGCTGGAACCAGACCGAACCCGGCGGCAGCCCCACCGGCTCCGAGGGCGGCCTGTTCCACGGCTACGTGCTGCGCCCGACCGGCACTGCCGACCAGTACACGGTGGTCGCCGACAGCGGACCGCGCACGGTGCCCGCGTCGGGGACCCCCGGCGGCGAGGTCACCGCGTACGACATGCCGGACACGCCCGTCCAGGCCGGTGACCTGATCGCCTTCTACGGCGAGGGCGTCCCCGTCGACACCGGCGTGGCGCACCCGACCGACACCCTGGTGTACCCGGCCGGCGCGGACAGCAGCACCAGCCCGCCGACCGGAGTCGCCCCCGTCAAGGACGCCACCGTCACCGTCGGCGCGCCCGGCTGGGAGCGCTACGCCGTCCAGGACCGGACGTACTCCTTCGGCGCCCAGGTCGCCCTGGCCGGCGGCGGCAGCGGCGCGGAGGCCACCGCCACCGTGGACCCGCGCACCGGCGGCATCGCGAGCATCGAGGTGACCACGCCCGGCCACGGCTACGTCGAGGGCGCGACCACCGTCACCGTCGAGGGCGGCACCACGGCGGCCACCGCCACCGCCGCCGTCCAGCAGACCCGCAGCGTCGTCGACTACAAGGTCGGCGCGGGCGGCAGCGGCTACGGCGGCTTCGCGGTCGCCGTCACCGGCGGCGGCGGGAGCGGGGCCGCGGCCATCGCCTCCGGCGGCGTGGCGGCCGTGAACGTCACCGACAGCGGCGCGGGCTACACCATGCCGACCGTCGACTTCGACCTGCCCGCCCAGCCGGACGGCACGGTGGCCAAGGGCCATGTCGACCCGGCCGACCTCACCCCGTCCGGCGGCGTCGCCAAGGTGACCGTGGACGACCCCGGCAGCGGCTACACCGCCGCGCCCGGCGTCACCGTCCGCAACGGCACGCTGGCCGACCCGATCCCCGGCGCGACCCCGGCGGCCGCCGCCAGCGGCCTGAAGCTGCTCGCGCTCACCGTCGACACGCCCGGCACCGGCTACGCCTCGACGCCCGACGTCACCGTCACCGACCCCACCGGCAACGGCGGTTCGGGGGCCGCGGCGAGCGCCGTGACCAACCTGGGCGCGATCAGTTCGGTCACCGTCACCAGCCCGGGCGCCGGCTACCTGACGCCCGGCATCAAGAAGTTCCAGGACCGGCTGCCGACCACCTGCAACCCCGGCGCGAACGGCGCCGGCTGCCCGGACGTGCAGCAGCTCGCGGACCCGAGCACCGACCCGGCGGCGAAGTTCATCCCCGAGGCGGTGCCCGAGACCGTCACCACCAGCGGCAAGCAGGCCGACCAGTACGTCATCGGCCTGGTGCAGTACCGCACCCGGTTCTCCTCCGACCTGCCGCCCACCCTGGTGCGCGGCTACGTCCAGCTCTCCACGGACGCGGTGCCCGGCCGCAAGGTCCCGCTGTACAACGAGCTGATGGACGGCACCCGGCAGCAACTGCCGTACACCGGCGTCGCCGCGCCGCAGTGGATGGGGCCGCTGATCGCCGCCACCAAGGACCGGCCGGTGCGGATCGTGTTCCGCAACCTGCTGCCCACCGGCGCCGCCGGCGACCTGTTCCTGCCCGTCGACAGCACCGGGATGGGCGCCGGCATGGGCCCGATGACGATGCCCGCGCCCGGCAACAGCTCCACCGTCACCGACGAGGTCCGCAACCCGGCCTGTACCGACGCCAAGCCGGGCTGCTACACCGACAACCGCGCCACCCTGCACCTGCACGGCGGCATCACCCCGTGGATCAGCGACGGCACCCCGCACCAGTGGATCACCCCCGCGGGCGAGCACACCGACTGGCCGCAGGGCGTCGGCGTGCAGAACGTGCCCGACATGGTGGACCCGGCCGGCGCGACGCTGTGCGCCGCCGCCGACGACGGCTGCTCGACGTTCTACTACTCGAACCAGCAGAGCGCGCGGCTGATGTTCTACCACGACCACTCCTACGGCATCACCCGGCTGAACGTGTACGCGGGCGAGGCCGCCGGCTACACCATCACCGACGACACCGAGAAGGCCCTGGTCAGCAGCGGCACCATTCCCGACGCCGCGTCGACGCTGCCCCTGCTCGTCCAGGACCGCACCTTCGTCCCCGACGACGCCCAGCTCAAGGACCAGCTGGACGCGGGCGGCGACCGGGTCTCCTACGGCCAGGACCCGACCTGGGACGCCAAGCGCTGGGGCGGGAAGGGCAGCTTCTGGTACCACCACGTCTACATGCCGGCGCAGAACCCCGGCGACCCCAGCGGGATGAGCTCCTACGGCCGCTGGATGTACGGGCCGTGGTTCTGGCCGCCGGCCGGCGACACCACGTACGGGCCGATCCCCAACCCCTACCACGACCCGCACTGCAAGCTCGACGACCCGACGACCTGGCAGTACCAGGCGGCTCCCTACTGCGAGCCCGAGCAGATCCCCGGCACCCCCAACATCTCCATGGGCATGGAGCAGTTCAACGACACGCCCCTGGTCAACGGCGTCGCCTACCCGAAGACCACCGTCCAGCCGAAGACCTACCGGCTGAAGATGCTCAACGCCGCCAACGACCGGTTCTTCAACTTCCAGTGGTACACCGCCGACCCGAAGCAGGGCGACGGAACCACCGAAGTCGCCCTGAAGCCCGATGAGTTGAAGGCCGCGCAGACCGACCCCAACGTGGCGCCCACCCCCGTCGACGCCAACAACAGCGCCGCCGGGCCGAGTTGGATCCAGATCGCCAACGAGGGCGGCTTCCTGCCCGCCCCCGCCGTCATCGACGGACAGCAGCCGACCACCTGGATCACCGACCCGACCCGCTTCGACGTGGGCAACGTCGACAAGCACTCACTGACCCTCGCCCCCGCCGAACGGGCCGACGTGCTGGTCGACTTCTCGAAGTTCGCGGGCAAGACGCTGATCCTCTACAACGACGCGCCCGCCGCCTACCCCGCCCGGATCGCCTCCTACGACTACTACACCGGAGCCCCCGACCTCGCCCCCGCGGGGGCGCCGAAGATCATGCCCGGCTACGGCCCCAACACCCGCACCGTCATGCAGGTGACCGTCGCCGACACCACCCCCGCCCCCGCGTTCAACCTGTCGAAGCTCCAGGCCGCATTCCGCCACCACGCGGACGGCTCCGGCGTCTTCGAATCCGGCCAGAACCCGGTGATCGTCGGACAGGCCGCGTACAACTCGGCCTACGGCACCAGCTTCGCGGCCGGCAGCAACTGCAACACCGCCAACACCGCGGTCAAGACCTGCGACGGACTGGTCCGGGTCAACGACACCACGGCGTTCAACTTCAACACCCTCAAGGCGCCGAACGCGAAGAGCACCCTGACCCTGCAACCCAAGGCCATCCACGACGAGATGAACGCCACCAGCTTCGACGCCTACGGCCGAATGCAGGCCACCCTCGGCGTCGAGGCCCAACCGCCCACCCCGGGCGCCCAGAACGTCACCCTCTACCCCTACATCAACCCGCAGACCGAACTCATCGACGGCACCGCGCTGCCGAGAGCGGACGCGAAGGTCACCCCGATCGGCTCGACCGCCGACGGCACCCAGATCTGGCGGTTCACCCACAACGGGGTGGACACCCACCCGATGCACTTCCACCTCTACGACGTCCAAGTGCTCAACCGGGTCACCTGGGACAACATCATCCTGCGGCCGGACGCCAACGAACTCGGCTGGAAGGACACCGTGCGGATGAGCCCACTGGAGGACACCATCGTCGCGCTGCGCCCGGTGGTGCCCACCACGCCCTTCGAAGTGCCCAACTCGGTGCGACTGTTGGACCCGGCGATGCCGGCCGGCGACACCTCGATGTTCAACAACGTCGACCCGCAGGGCAACGGGACCGCGCCGATCACCAACCAGCTGGTCAACTTCGGCTGGGAGTACGTCATCCACTGCCACATCCTCAGCCACGAGGAGATGGACATGATGCGGCCCGAATCACTGGTCCTGCCCCCCGCCAAGGCCGACGGGCTGACCGCCTCGGTGATCGGCCAGGGCGGCAACGCCAGGGTGCAGCTCAGCTGGCGGGACAACTCGATCAACGAGACCTCGTTCACCGTCCAACGCTCCACGGACGGCACGACCTGGACCGACGTCGGGACGATCGCCTCGCCGCTGGACCAGCCCAACACCCACCAGGACCGCACCTTCGTCGACATGACCTCCTCGACGACGACCCCGTACGCCTACCGGGTGGTCGCGCTCAACACCGCCGGCTACGGCGGGCAGTTCCCCAGCATGACCGCGAAGTCCGTCTCCGACCCGCTCCAGGTTCCGGCGGCGGTCAGCCCCAACGGGCGGATCCCCGCCTGAGCAACTGACCCGGGAGGGTGGGCGGTCGACGCCCTCCCGGATCAGCGGATCTCGTTCTCCGGGTGCGCCAGGTCGTAGGCGCGCCGGGCCTCCGCGATCGCCGCGCGATGGGCCAGCGACCAGTCGGCGAGCGCCTTCACCAGATGGGTCAGACCCGCGCCGGTCGCCGTCAGCCGGTAGTCCACCTGCGCCGGGACGGTCGGGTAGGCCGTGCGCAGCACCAGGCCGTCGCGCTCCAGACGGCGGACGGTGAGGGTCAGCATGCGCTGCGAGATGCCCTCGACGGCGCGCTGAAGCTCCCTGAACCTCCGTGGCCCGCCCGCGAGTTCGACGACCACCAGGACGGACCACTTGTCGCCGATCCGGTCCAGCACGTCCCGGATCCCGCAGTCCGGATGGTCCTGCCGCCCGCACGGTTCGAGCTCGGCGGGGGTGGCGGAGGTGGCGGGGGTGGTTACCTCCGTGTGCGTCAGTGACATCGAACTGCCTCCTTGTGGGCGGTCGCCGCGCGGCCGAGGATCAACGGTAGCGACTGGTTACCGAAGAGAACCAGCACCCGGCGGCGCGAAAGGCTGTGACCGATCATGATTCTGGTGACCGGAGCGAACGGAAACCTCGGCGCGGCCGCCCTCGCCGCGCTGCGCCTGGCCGGCGTACCGGCGCAGGGCGGCAGCCGCACCCCCGCCGGGGGCATGCGGCACCTCGACTTCGACGATCCCGCCACGCTGGACCTGCGCGGCGTCACCACCCTGCTGCTGATCTCCGCCGGATACGCGGAGGACGACATCGTCCTCGCCCGGCACGCCGCCGTCCTCGACGCGGCCGCCCGCGACGGCGTCGGCCACGTCGTCTACACCAGCCTCACCACTGCCGGCGACCACCTCGCCTTCGCGGCCGCGCACCGCGCCACCGAACGGCTGATCCGCGGCAGCGGCCTGCCCTGGACGATCCTGCGCAACGGCCTCTACGCCGAACTCTTCGGCGGCCTGCTCGCCTGGACCTCCGACGGCCTGGAATCCCCCTTCGGCGACGGCGCCCTCGCCGCCGTCGCCCGCACCGACCTCGCCGAGGCCGCCGCCACCGTCGCCGCCGACCCCACCCCCCACACCGGCCTCGTCCACGACCTCGTCGGCGCCCCGATCACGGCGACCCGGGTCGCCACGGCCCTCGCCGTCCCGCACCGCACGCTCGACCTCGCCGCCTACCGCGACCGCCTCCTGAACACCGCCCCGGGCCTGCTCCCCTTCCAGCCCCCGATGCTCAGCTCCATCGCCACCGCCGTCCGCCACGGCTTCCTGTCGGCCACCGGCCCCGACCTCCCTAACCTCCTCGGCCGCCCACTGACGGACCCGCTGGCCGTTGCAGTCGCCGCGGCCTCGGCGTCGCGCCGAGCCGCGAGCGGGTGAACCCGAGGGCGCGAGCGGGTGCGCACCTGCCCGCGAGCCGGCCGTGCCGGGGTGTTCGGTCAGCTGTCGAAGCCCAGGCCGAAGCGGTCGAGGGTGCGCAGCCACAGGTTGCGGTGCCCGGCGTTGGCGTCGGCCCGGGTGAGGGCCCACTGGGTGATGCCGATGCCGACCGAGCGGACCGGCTCCGGCGGGAACGGCAGCGGCTTGCGGCGGACCAGCTCCAGCCCGGTGCGTTCGGTGCGCTCCCCGGCGAGCAGGTCGAGCATCACCTCGGCGCCGAACCGGGTGGCGCCGACGCCGAGCCCGGTGTAGCCGGCGGCGTAGGCGACCTTCCCGCGGTGGGACAGGTCGAAGAACGCCGAGAACCGCGTACAGGTGTCGATCGCACCGCCCCAGGCGTGGGTGAAGCGCAGGCCCGCCAGCTGCGGGAAGGTCCGGAAGAAGTGCCGGGCGAGGGTGGCGAAGGTCTCCGGCCGCTGGTCGCGCTCGGCGCTGACCCGGCCGCGGTACTGGTGGACGACGTCGTAGCCGCCGAACAGGATCCGGTTGTCGGCGGACAGCCGCACGTAGTGGAAGTGGTTGGCGCTGTCGGCCCAGCCCTGCCGGTTCTGCCAGCCGACGGAGGCGAGTTGGGCGTCCGTCAGCGGCTCGGTCATCAGCGCGTAGTCGTAGACCGGGACGGTGTACGGCCGGTGGCGGCGCAGCAGCGACGGGAAGGCGTTGGTGGCGAGCGCAGTGCGGCGGGCGGCGATCCGGCCGTAGGGGGTGCGGACGGCCACGCCGCCGGGGGTCTCGGCGAGGGCGGTGGCGGGCGTGTGCTCGTGGATGCGGACGCCGAGGTCGAGGCAGGCGCGCTTGAGGCCCCAGGCGAGGCGGGCCGGGTCGAGCATCGCGACGCCGTCGCGGTCCCAGAGGCCGCCGAGGAAGGTGGGGGAGTCGACCTCGGCGCGCACGGCGTCCTGGTCGAGGACGTCGAGGTGGCTGCCGTAGCGGGCCGCGAGCTCGGCGAACTCCCGCAGTTCGTCCACCTGGTGGGGCTCGGTGGCGATGCTGAGGGAGCCGCTGCGCCGCCAGTCGCAGTCGATGCCGTGGCGGCGGACGGTCTCCTGCATGGCGTCGAGGTTGGCCTGTCCGAGGCGTTCCAGGACGGCGAGTTCGCCGGGCCAGCGCTGGTGGCCGTTGGCCAGGCCGTGGGTGAGGCTGGCCTCGCAGAAGCCGCCGTTGCGCCCGGAGGCGGCCCAGCCGGCCTCGCGGGCCTCGATCAGCAGCACGTCCAGCGACGGGTCGCGCTCCTTGGCGATCAGCGCGGTCCACAGTCCGCTGTAGCCGCCGCCGACCACCAGCAGGTCGCAGCGGGTCTGGCCGACCAGTGCGGGCTCGGCCTCGGGCCGGTCGGGGGAGTCCAGCCAGAACGGTACGGGCTGGGCGTCCCGGAGGGCGTGGACGGGGTCGGCCATGGCGGGGCTCCTTCGACGGTGCACGGGGGATTCCGGGCCCCGGAGCGGGGTTGCGGGACCCGGATGCCGTCATCAGACCGTTCGCCGTCGTCCAACGTCAATGGCGTTGACATAAGCGCGCCGGGGACGCCGCAGACTCAGGTGGGCGACCGCCTGTCGCGTCCGGCCGTCAGCCGCGCGGGCGGGCGGCGTCCGGCAGCGGCGTGCCGGCGGTGGACAGCGCCCGGTACAGCCGGTCCAGGTAGGCGTGCAGCTGGCCGGGCATGTCCACGGACTGGTCGAGCACCCATTGGAGCTGCAACCCGTCCATGACGGCGAGCAGTTGGCGGGCCTCGGCCGGGCAGTCGGTGTCGGCGCGCAGCTCCCCGCTGTCCACGCCGCGGTGCAGCGACTGGGCGGCGTCGGCGGTCAGGGTCCGGTAGCGGCGGGTGAAGAAGGCGTGCGCGGGGTGCTCCGGGTCGCCGGACTCGCCGACCAGGGCGTTGAACATCCGGGTGCGTTCGGGCCGGTCGGCGTTGTGGGCGGCCAGGTCGACCAGGCGGTGGAACCATTCGGCGACGGTGGCGCACTCCTCGGCGAAGAACTGCTCGATGTCGTTCTCGTCGCTGGCCTCCAGCACCGAGACCAGCAGCGCCTCCTTGGTGCGGAAGTGGTGCAGCAGGCCGCCCTGGGTCAGGCCCGCGTCCTTGGCGATCCGGGCCAACGAGGTGCCGCGGAAGCCGAGTTGGGCGAAGTGCGCGACGGCGGTGTCCAGGATGCGGGTGCGGCGCTCGTCGCCGACCGCGTAGCTGCCGCGGCGGGCCGGCTCGTGCTTCACGTCCATGGCTGCCACCTTAGCCAACGCGCCGCACAGCCCCGTTCGGTGTGATCCAGGTCACAAAATGAATACCTACTGACCACTCGGTTTTCGTGCTTTGCTGGTCCGGCCCCGCCGCCGTGCCCGTTCCGGTCGGACGGCCACCTGACGTGCCGTCCGTTCGCCGTGCCGCACCCTGCGCGCGGGGCACCCCCACCCTTCACCCTCCCGCCGCACGGGACCGTGGCCACCCCAGGAGGCCGGTCATGACCACCGCCGACGACGCCGTCGACCGCCCGAGAGCCGCCGGCCGGGCGCTGCTGCCGATGCTCACCCTCGGCAACTCCGCGCTGTACCTGGTCTACCTCGGGGTCGGCGGCGTCCTGCTGCCCGCCCAGATCGAACTGCTCGACCCGGACGGCAAGGTCGGCAGCCTCGGCCTGGTCTCCGGCGTCGCCGCCGTGTTCGCCACCCTGTTCAACCCGCTCGCCGGGCTGCTCTCCGACCGCTCCGGGCGCCGCAACCCGTGGATCCTCGGCGGCGGCCTCGCCTCCTTCGGCGCGCTCGCCCTGCTCGGCCAGGTCCGCACCGTCCTGCTGGTCACCCTGGTCTGGTGCCTGGTGCAGGCCACCATGAACTGCTTCCAGGCCGCCCTCACCGCCGTGGTCCCCGACCGGGTGCCCGCCGAACGCCGCGGAGTGGCCTCCGCGATGGTCGGCATCGGCACCCCGATCGGCTCGGTGGTCGGCATCCTGCTCGCCGCCCGCTTCGTCCCCGACTCGCTCGGCACCGGCTACCTGCTGATCGGCGCCGTCATCGCACTCGCCGCCGTGCTGTTCGCCGCACTGGTCCGCGAAGGGCGCCCGACGAAGACCGAACCCGTCCCGCTGCGCCGCCAACTCGCCGCGTTCGCCGAGACCTTGAAGGTCGCCGACTTCCGTTGGGCGTTCATCGGCCGGTTCCTGATGATGCTCGGCTTCTTCGCCGTCTCGCTGTTCCAGTTCTACATCCTGCAGGACCACATCCGGCTCCCCGACGGCATGGACGCCCCCGGCGCCCAGACCTACCTCGCCCCGGTGGACGCGGTCTCCACGCTCGCCGCCACCGTGCTCGGCGGCTGGCTGTCCGACCGGCTCGGCCGCCGCAAGCCGCTGATCGCCGTCTCCTGCGTCCTGGCCTCCGCCACCATGGCCGTCCCCGTTCTGATGCCCACCTGGACCGGCATCCTGCTGTACACCGTGCTCGCCGGGATCGCCTTCGGCTGCTACATGGCCGTGGACACCGCCCTGGTCACCCAGGTGCTGCCGAGCGCCGCCGACGCCGCCCGCGACCTGGGCGTGCTGAACATCGCCAACGCCGGGCCGCAGATCCTCGCCCCGCTGGTCGCCTCCGCGGTGGTCGGCCTGGCCGGCTACGACGCGCTCTACCTGGCCGGCGCCCTGATCATCCTGGGCGGCGCGCTCGCCGTCGTCCCGATTCGCGGCGTCCGCTGACCGCCCCTCACCCTCACCCTCACCCCCCCCGGTACTCGGAGAACCACCATGCACCACACCGCCCTTCCCTACCAGGACCCCGCCCGGCCGGTGGACGAACGCGTCGAGGACCTGCTCGGCCGGATGACGCCGCAGGAGAAGGCCGGCCTGATGTTCCACACCATGCTGCCGATGCACGCCGACGGCCGGCCCGTGGAGGACGGTGACGACAGCGACTTCCCCGCCGACACCACCGGCCTGATCAGGGACCAGGGCCTGAGCCACTTCAACCTGGTGGGCACCGCCGAGCCGCGCCGGATCGCCGAATGGCACAACGCCGTCCAGGAGATCGCCCACGGCACCCGGCTCGGCATCCCGGTCACGCTCTCCACCGACCCCCGCCACTCCTTCACCGCCAACATCGGCGCCTCGATCCGGGCCGGCGCGTTCTCCGCCTG
>NZ_BMRI01000021.1:68555-85345 GCF_014648555.1 Kitasatospora griseola | reverse complement strand
GCCCGAGCCGATCGGCCTGGCCGCCGTCCGCGACCCCGAACTGGTGCGCCGCTTCGCCGACATCGCCCGCCGCGAGTACCTCACCGTCGGCCTGCGGGTCGCCCTGCATCCGCAGCTCGACCTCGCCACCGAACCGCGCTGGTCGCGGCAGACCGGAACCTTCGGCTCCGACGCCGCCCTCACCGCCGAACTCGCCGAGGCCTACATCCGCGGCCTCCAGGGCGAGCGGCTCGGCCCGGACAGCGTGGCCGCCATGGTGAAGCACTTCCCCGGCGGCGGCCCGCAGAAGGACGGCGAGGACCCGCACTTCCCGCACGGCAAGGAACAGGTCTACCCGGGCGGGATGCGCGAACTGCACCTCGCCCCGTTCCGGGCGGCCGTTGCGGCCGGAGCCGCCCAGATGATGCCCTACTACGGGCAGCCGATCGGAACCGACTGGGAAGAGGTCGGCTTCGGTTTCAACCGCGACGTGGTCACCGGCCTGCTGCGCGACGAGCTCGGCTTCCAGGGCATCGTGTGCACCGACTGGGGCCTGCTCAACGACGACGAGATCTTCGGCGAACCGCACCGCGCCCGCGCCTGGGGCGTCGAACACCTCACCCCGGCCGAACGCGCCGCCAAGGCGCTCGACGCCGGCGTCGACCAGTTCGGCGGCGAGGAGTGCCCCGAACTGCTGCTCGCCCTGCTGCGCGACGGACGGATCACCGAGGAGCGGCTGGACACCTCGGTGCGACGCCTGCTGCGGGAGAAGTTCGTCCTCGGCCTGTTCGACGAGCGCCGGTACGTGGACCCCGACGCCGCCGAACTGGTCGTCGGCAACCCGGAGTTCCGCGCCGAGGGCGCCGCCGCGCAGCGCCGCTCGTTGACCGTCCTGGTCAACCGCGACGGCACCCTGCCGGTCACTCGCCCCGCCCCCCGCCTCTACACCGAGGGCCTCGACCCGGCCGTCGTCGCCCGGCACGGCCGGGCCGTCCAGGACCCGGCCGAGGCCGACCTCGCCGTGCTGCGCCTGTACACGCCGTACGAGCAGCGCCCGAACCGCTTCGAGTCGCTGTTCCACTCCGGGCACCTGGACTTCCCCGCGGACGAACTCGCCCGCATCCTCGCCGTGTTGGACGCCGTGCCGACCGTCGTGCTGATCAACCTGGAGCGGCCCGCGGTGCTCCCCGAGATCGCCGAGCGGGCGCACGCCCTGGTCGCCGACTACGGCGCGCAGGACGACGCCCTGCTCGACGCGGTGTTCGGACTGGCCCGCCCCGAGGGCCGCCTGCCGTTCGAACTGCCGCGCTCGATGGCCGCCGTGGCGGCCTCCCGCCCCGACGTGCCCAACGACACCGCCGACCCGGTCTTCCCGTACGGTCACGGCCTCGACCTGTGACCCCCCGTCAGAGAGGGACCCGCGCATGAGACGCACCGCCCGCCTGCTCGCTGCCGCCACCGCCGCCGGCACCCTGGCCGTCACCGTCCCCGCCGACGCCGCGCCCGCCGCCCCCGCACCGGCCGTCCGGCCGCTGGCGGGCCTGCGGGTGCTGCTCACCGACGACGACTCGATGCGGGCCGCCAAGGCCGCGCAGTCCGACGGCCTCGGCCTGTACGAGCTGCGCCGCGCCCTGTGCGCGGCCGGGGCCGACGTGGTGGTGATGGCGCCCTGGCAGGTCCAGTCCGGCAAGGGCACCGCCGTCAGCAACAGCGGCACGCTGGCCCTGGCCCGCCGCGGCGAGCTGCCCGCCGGTTACGGCGCGGACTGCGCCGCCGCCCCGTCCGGCGGGGCCGTGTACGGGGTCTGCCTGGACGACGCCTGCCGGCCCGACAGCCCCGCCGCCACCCCCGTGGACACCGTGCACCTCGCCCTGCGGGCCGCCCTCGCGGACCGGACCGGCTGGTCCGGCGGGCCCGACCTGGTGGTCTCCGGCATCAACTCCGGGGCCAACGTCAGCGCCCAGGTCAACGACTCCGGCACGGTCGGCGCGGCGCTCGCCGCCGTCGACGACGGCGTCCCGGCGCTCGCCTTCTCCACCACCGGCGACGACAGCGGCGAGTACTTCCCGACCGCGGACTACCGGGCCACCGCCGACTACGCCGCCCGGCTGATCGCCGGCCTGCGCGGGCACGACCTGCTCAGCCGCGCCTTCGCCCTCAAGGTGGACTATCCGGACATCACCGCCGGCCGCCCCGCCGGGCCCGCCCGGTGGACCTCCGTCGGCCGCGGCCGGGAGGTCTGGCACGCCTACGAGCCGACCGCCGGCGGCGCCTACGCCATCAGCCTCGGCTGGTGCGAGCACCGGCCCGGCGACAGCTGCACCGAGACCGCCCCGGACGCCGACGCCACCGCGCTGCTGCGGGACAACCGGATCTCCGTCACCCCCGTCACCCCCGACCGCACCTACGGCGCGCGCCCGGCCGACCCGGCCGAGCTCAACCGCGTCCGCCACTACGTCGAACACCAGGGGCCCACCCCGTGACCCGTCCAGGAGCAGAACAGATGACCGTCGTCCCCACCCGCAGCGGCCCGGTGCGCGGCGAGCGCCGCGCCGACGGGAGCGTGCGCTTCCTCGGCATCCCGTACGCCCAACCCCCCGTCGGGGCACTGCGGTTCGCCGCGCCCGTGGCGCCCGAGCCGTGGACCGGGGTGCTCGACGCCACCGCGTACGGGCCGACCGCGCAGCGCCGGCCGTTCGGCGAGGTCACCACCATCCCCGAGCCGACGATCCCCGGCGCGGGCACGCTCAACCTGAACGTCTTCACCCCCGCCACCGACCCGGCGGCCGGCCTGCCGGTGCTGGTGTGGATCCACGGCGGCGGCTACGTCGCGGGCAGCGCCGCCAGCCCCTGGTACGACGGCGCGGCCTTCAACCGGGACGGCGTGGTGCTGGTCACCGTCGGCTACCGGCTCGGCGTCGAGGGCTTCCTGCACCTGCCGGACGCGCCCGACAACCGGGGCGTGCGGGACTGGGTCGCCGCCCTGGAGTGGGTCCGCGACAACATCGCCGGCTTCGGCGGCGACCCCGCGAAGGTCACCGTCGCCGGGCAGTCGGCGGGCGGCGGCGCGGTGCAGACCCTGCTGGCCGTGCCCGCGGCCCGCGGGCTGCTGCGCGCAGCGATCTCCGCGTCCGGCGCGGTGCTCGAACCCGACGCCCCGGCCGTCGCCGCGGCGCTGGCCGGGCTGACCGGAGCGGTGCTCACCGCAGAGGCCCTGCAGGACGCGAGCGACGAGCAGCTGCTCGCGCTCCAGGACGCGCTGGGCGACGACGGCGACTCGCTTCTGGCCCTCGCCCCGTGCGTGGACGGCGAGTTGGTGACCCGTCCGGTGGCCGAGGCGGTCGCCGAGTCCGAGGTGCCGCTGCTGCTCGGCTTCACCGCGCACGAGTTCGCCGCGCCCGGGCCGGCCGTGCCGGGCGGCCCCGAGGTGGACGCGATGCTCGCCGCGTTCGGCCTGGACCCGGAGCGGGCCGCCCGGTTCCACGCCGAGAACCCGCAGGCCGCATCGGGCGAGGTGCTCACCGACTGGCTGTTCCGGGCCCCCGCGCTGGCCCTCGCCGAGGCCCGCGTCGCGGCCGGACTCCCCACCTGGCTCTACCAGTTCGAGTGGACGGGCAGCGCCCCGGGCCGGTCCGGTCAGGCCTACCACTGCACCGACCTGCCGTTCGCCTTCGACGCGCTGGCCGCCGAGGGCGTCGAGGAGGCGCTGGGCGCCCGGCCCCAGCAGGCCCTCGCCGACGCGGTGCACACCGCCTGGGTTGCCTTCGTCCGCGACCTCGACCCGGTCTGGCCGCCCTACCGCGACGGCCGCGCCACCATGCGATGGGGCTCGGAGGCGCGGGTCGAGCGCGACCCGCTGCGGGCCGTCCGGGAGATCTGGGCCGGCTGACCGGCGGCCGTCAGGAGATGGGTTCGGCGAGGCGGCGCAGCAGGGCGAGCAGGGTGGCGCGGTCGGCGGCGTCGAGCGGCTGCAGCAGGTCGTCGGTGACCCGGCGGCTGTCGCTGTCGGCCGTGCGCAGCAGCTCGCGGCCGGCCTCGGTGAGCACCACGATCCGGTTGCGGCGGTCGGCGGGGTCGGCCCGGCGTTCGGCCAGGCCGAGGCGCTGGAGGTCGTCGAGCAGGGTGACGACGGCGCTCGGGTCGTAGCCGAGGCGGTCGGCGAGTTCGCGCTGGCGGGCGCCGTCGACGGTGGCCAGGTAGCGCAGGATCGCGTGGTGGCGCAGGCGCAGGCCGTGCTGTTCCAGGGCGGCGTTGAACAGGCTGCCGGACCGCTGGCCGAGCCGGTACAGCAGGTATCCGGCGTCGGTCTGCAGGCGGTGCATCCAGGGGGCGTCACTCATGGGGCCCATCATGCCCGGAAATCTGGGTCCTCAGCAATCATTGACAACAGCAATCATTGTTCTTAGCTTCAATGGCCATGAGCAACGAATCCTTCTCCGGCCCTGCCACGCCCCTCGACCTCACCGGCAAGGTCGCCGTCGTCACCGGCAGCGGGCGCGGCCTCGGCCTCGCCTACGCCACCGCCCTCGCCCGCGCCGGCGCCGCCGTCGTGGTCAACGACCTGGACGCCGACACCGCCGAGCGGGCCGCCGCCACGATCCGGGAGGCCGACGGCAAGGCGGCCGCCCAGGCCGCCGCGGTCGGCACCGCCGAAGCCGCGCAACTCCTGGTGGACCGGGCCGTCGACGCCTTCGGGCGGCTCGACGTGATGGTCACCAACGCGGGCATCCTGCGCGACAAGGTGCTCTGGAAGATGACCGACGACGACTTCGACGCGGTCATCGCCACCCACCTGCGCGGCACTTTCACCTGCGCCCGCGCCGCCGCCGTCCGGATGCGCGAACAGGGCGACGGCGGCCGGCTGATCATGATCGGCTCCCCGGCCGGGCAGCGCGGCAACTTCGGGCAGACCAACTACGCCGCCGCCAAGGCCGGCATCGCCGCCATGGTGCGCACCTGGTCGATGGAGCTCGGCCGGGCCGGCATCACCGTCAACGCCGTCGTCCCGGTCGCCGCCACCGCGATGACCGAGACGATCCCCGCCTTCGCCCCCTACATCGAGGCGATGAAGCAGGGCGCGCCGCTGCCGGACTTCCTGCGCAAGGGCGAGGGCTTCGGCACCGCCGAGGACTGCGCCGCGCTGCTGCCCTTCCTCGCCTCGGACGCCGCCGCCGGCATCACCGGCCAGTGCATCGGCATCGGCGGCGACAAGCTCGCCCTGTGGTCGCACCCCCAGGAGGTGGCGACCGCGTACGCCGACGGCGGCTGGAGCCCCGAGACGATCGCCGCCGCCTGGGCCGGCTCGGTCGGCCGCGAACCGCAGAGCGTCGGCATCCCCGCCCCGGTCGTCCCCGGGAGCGCGAAGTGAACCTCGCCGAGCTGACCGCGATCGACGTCCACACCCACGCCGAGGTCTCCGCGCACGGCCACGCCTCGCTCGACGAGGAGCTGAACGAGGCCTCCAGCGGCTACTTCAAGGTGGCGGGCGACCGCAGGCCCACCGTGGCCGAGATGGCCGCGTACTACCGGGAGCGGAAGACGGCCGCCGTGGTGTTCACGGTCGACGCCGAACACGCCACCGGCCGCCCGCCCGTCCCCAACGAGGAGATCGCCGAGGCCGCCGCCGCCAACGCCGACGTGCTGATCCCGTTCGCCTCGATCGACCCGTTCCGCGGGAAGGCGGGCGTCCGTCAAGCCCGCCGCCTGGTCGAGGAGTTCGGCGTCAAGGGCTTCAAGTTCCACCCGAGCATCCAGGCCTTCTTCCCCAACGACCGGCTCGCCTACCCGCTGTACGAGCTGATCGAGGAGACCGGCACCGTCGCCCTGTTCCACACCGGCCAGACCGGCATCGGCGCGGGCGTCCCCGGGGGCGGCGGCATCCGGCTCAAGTACGCCAACCCGATGCACGTGGACGACGTGGCCGCCGACTTCCCGCACCTGAAGATCGTCCTCGCCCACCCGTCCTTCCCCTGGCAGGACGAGGCGCTGGCCGTCGCCACCCACAAGCCCGGCGTGCACATCGACCTCTCCGGCTGGTCCCCGAAGTACTTCCCGCCGCAGCTGGTGCAGTACGCCAACACCCTGCTCCAGGACAAGGTGCTGTTCGGCTCCGACTACCCGGTCCTCACCCCCGACCGCTGGCTCGCCGACTTCGCGAAGCTGCCGATCAAGGACGAGGTCCGGCCGAAGATCCTCAAGGACAACGCCGCCCGGCTGCTCGGGCTGAGCTGAAAGGGCCCAATCCGCCCATGCGCAACGACGGAATCGGCTCCTGGCCCGCCCGCCGGGCCCGGAAGACCCCGCACCGCACCGCCCTGCGCCACCACGGACGCACCTACACCTACGCCGAACTGAACGATCGCAGCACCCGGCTGGCGCACGCGCTGCGCACCGCGGGCGTCCGCCGCGGCGACCGGGTCGCCCACCTCGGCCCCAACCACCCCGCCTTCCTGGAGACGCTGTTCGCCGCCGGATTGCTCGGCGCGCTGTTCGTCCCCCTCAACACCCGGCTGGCGCCGCCCGAGATCGCCCACCAGCTCGACGACTGCGGGGCCCGGGCGCTGATCCACGCGCCCGACTGCGCCCCGCTGGTTCCGGCGGGCGCCGTGCCGGTGGCAGTCGAGACCGGACCGGCGTACGAGTCCTGGCTGGCCGGGGCGGACGCCACCCCGATCGACGAGCCGGTCGACCTGGACGACACCTGCCTGATCATGTACACCTCGGGGACCACCGGCCGTCCCAAGGGCGCCATGCTCACCCACGGCAACATCACCTGGAACGCGTACAACGTCCTGGTCGACACCGACCTGGTCGCCGACGACATCGCGCTGGTCAGTGCGCCGCTGTTCCACACCGGCGGCCTCAACATGCTCGCGCTGCCGGTGCTGCTCAAGGGCGGCGCCTGCCTGCTGACCGAATCCTTCGACCCGGCCGGCGTGCTGGAGCTGATCGCCCGCGAGCGAATCAGCTTCATGTTCGGCGTGCCGACCATGTTCGACCTGATGGCCCGTCAATCCGGCTGGGCCGACGCCGACCTGAGCAGCCTGCGGATCCTCAACTGCGGCGGCGCCCCCGTCCCGAGGCCGCTGATCGACACCTACCTGAGCCGAGGCCTGGCCTTCCTGCAGGGCTACGGCATGACCGAGGCCGGGCCCGGCGCCCTCTTCCTGGACGCCGAACACGCCGTCGGCAAGGCCGGCAGCGCGGGCGTCCCGCACTTCTTCACCGACGTGCGGCTGCACGGACCCGACGGGCGGGAGGTCGGCCCCGGCGAGGTCGGCGAGGTCGTGGTCCACGGGCCCAACGTCGGCACCGGCTACTGGGGCCTGCCCGAGGCCACCGCGCAGTCCTTCCACGACGGCTGGTTCCGCAGCGGCGACGCCGCCCGGGCGGACGCCGACGGCTACGTCACCATCGCCGACCGGCTCAAGGACATGTACATCTCCGGCGGCGAGAACGTCTACCCCGCCGAGGTGGAAGGCGCCCTGCTGGCCCTGCCCGGCGTCGCCGAATGCGCCGTTTTCGGCGTCCCCGACGCCAAGTGGGGCGAGGTCGGCCGGGCCGTGGTGGTCCCCGCGGCCGGGGCGGACCTCGACCCCGCGGCGCTGCTCGCCGCGCTGGCGGGCGTGCTCGCCAAGTACAAGCTCCCCCGGTCGGTGGTGCTCGCGCAGGAACTGCCGCGCACCGCCTCCGGGAAGATCCTCAAGCATCGGCTCCGTGCCCGGCACGGCGGCTGACCCACCGAAAGGCAACCCTCATGGCACTCACCGTCAACGGCCTCGCCGAGCTGAAGTCGCAGGCCGGCGCCGACCTCGGCGCCAGCCGCTGGCTGGAGGTCACCCAGCAGCGCATCGACACCTTCGCGGACGCCACCGACGACCACCAGTGGATCCACACCGACCCCGAGCGGGCCGCCACCGGCCCGTTCGGCGCCCCCATCGCGCACGGCTACCTGACGCTGTCGCTGTTCATCCCGCTGTTCACCGAACTGCTGGAGGTCGAGGGCGTCACCACCAAGGTCAACTACGGCCTGAACAAGGTCCGCTTCCCCTCACCGGTCAAGGTCGGCTCCCGCATCCGCCTGCTCGCCCGGCTCACCGAGGTCGAGGAGGTGCCGGGCGGTGTGCAGATCACCGTCGACGGCACCGTGGAGATCGAAGGCGCCACCAAGCCGGCCGCCGTACTGCAGAGCCTCTCCCGGTTCTACGCCTGACCGCAGTAGTTGCCATGCGATGTCTCGCGGGCCGTGCTGTGCAAGATGCTCGATCTCTGCGGCGTCGTCACCGAACGGCAGGTGATCTCCGCCGGGGCATCCGGCGTGGTTCAGGCCCCACCGAGCCGTAGCGGCCCCACGCCGTCAAGGGCCGTGCGGGCAGCCCGGGCGAGGGCGTACCGGTCGTGCTGGGCAAGGTGGCCGACCGCTTCCGCGTCGCTGCCGCCCAGCATGCGTGCCCTGGTGGTCGAGCTGCCCGCCCTCGCCGCGCAGTAGAAACAGTGAAGCCCCCGTCGAAGGCGGCGGGGGCTCAACTGATCGGTGAGTGCGGCGAGTTGCTGTTAGGCATTGCCAAACTCGCCGCGCCCCGCCGCCGCGACGAAGGCAGCCCAGGCGGACGAGGAGACAGTGAGAACGGGGCCGTTCGGATCTTTGCTGTCCCGAACGAGCAGTGCGGCGTGAGAAGACATGTAGTCGGTGCTGATCTCGACACACTGACCCTGACCGTTTGAGTAACTGGACTTGAGCCAGCTTGCGCCGGTTCGGTCGATCGGAGTGGCGGACATGTTGGTTAGATCCTTCCGAACAGTTCGGATCAGTGCGATTGATTCAGCCGGGGCCAGAGCCTCCGCCTGCAGGCGATGGTAGTCCGTCAACCATGCGGCCACCGTTGCGTTCTCGCGCTGGACGCACCCACGGTGGTGCGTCTCGGTGTACCCAACCGTCTCGTGCGTGGGCAGGGTCAGGAGAGTCACGGACTGTGTGAACGGCCGCCTCCCGGCCCGCTCGAAGGGCAGCACTTGGAGGGTCACGGTCGGCCATTGCGCCAGCTCCGCCATCCAGTCAAGTTGTTCAGCGGTAACGCCGGGGGAGCCGATCACGGTTCGAATGCAACTCTCGTCCAGGACGAGCCGAAGGCGTGGTGGGTTCGGCCCTCGAAGGGGGGCCTGGCGCTCCATGAGGGCTTGGACCCGAGCGTCAGCCTGGGCCTGGGTGATCGATCCGCGCACCACGTAGCCGGCCTGGAGAGCGGTGGCGAATCGGCGTGTCTGAGCGATGCCCGGAGGTAGCCCAACCTCCCATTGCCGCATCTCCACTGTGGTGAGCTCAAGGGCCCGGTACTCGTCGAAGCCTTCGATGAACGCGCTGTGACTGAGCATCCACCAGGAACCCTCAAGTGTGCCACCCGCTCCAAGTGCGCGATCGACGGCGCGAACGAATTCGATCGGCGGCAGGCGCTTCCCAAGCTCGATCAGGGAGACGTAGGCACCTGTGAACCTGGCTGCACGGCCCAGCTCTGCCTGGGTCATACCCGCATGGCGTCGCAGTTCACGAAGCTGCCACCCGAACGCGTGGAGTGGAGATGACGAAGGGTCAATATCGGTGATCCGCAAAGGCGTTCGGCTCCAATTCAACAGCAACTAGTGTTGATTTGCATTGGTGGAGATCTTACGTGCAGGGGTCCATCCTGGTTACACGCCGACAGCGGCGCGGAACGACGGGTGATCGTCGCCGCCCGTGCCTGCCCTCAAGATCGGAGTTGTTGTGACCCCGCCGACACCACCGCGCGGCAACTGGGCGTGCGCCTGGGTTGCAGGTCTGGCAGCTACCCGTCCTCGATCGGTACTGACCGGGTGCCGGCGGACCGTTACGCACCGGGGCTCGACATCGTGTCGGACGGCGGCACCAGCACCGCCATCGAAGCGGCGCTCATGCGGCCGATGCCCGGAAGCGGGTACGGGGAGATCAAGCTGGTGCCGGTCAGCAAGGTCTTCGAGGCGGAGATCGACGACCCCTCGAAGCTCCGCATCATTCAGGCGCTGAGGGTGGCGACGTTCGGTCGCGGCTTCCCGATGACCGTCCTGGGCGTCCCCACCCCGGCCTTGCCATCCGGGCGGACGGCGAACTCCGTCCGGGTCCCAGGACGGTGCCGATCCCGGCCTCGGACGGTCGGGATTGGTGATCCTCGTCCCGAACACGACCATCGACCCTGTGCCCGGGACGGGTCTCGTTCATGCCAACACGAAGGAGAACCACGTGACCGCGACCACGGAACGCCCCGCGGCGTTCAATGTGCCCGCGTCGGTCGAGCTGGAGCTGACCGGCAAGTGTCAGCTCTCCTGTGGCCACTGCTACAACGACTCCGGCCCGCAGATGTCGCACGGCACGATGACGCTGGACGACTGGCGGGCTGTCATCTCCGAGTGCGCCGAACTCGGTGTCGGAAACGTACAGTTGATCGGCGGAGAGCCCACGGCCTACCCGGGTTGGGCGGATCTCGTGGACCACGCGCTGAGCGTGGGTCTGGATGTCGAGGTCTTTTCGAACCTCTACCACGTCACGGCCAAGGGCTGGGCCGTGCTCTCCCAGCCCGGTGTCAGGCTGGGCACCTCGTACTACTCCGTCAACGCCGGGGAGCACGACCGGGTGACCAACGTCGCCGGGAGCCACGCGAAGACCCGGGCCAACATCATCGAAGCCCTCGAACGCGGTATCCCGATCCGGGCCGGAATCGTCCGCTGCCACGACGGACAGCTTGAGGAACTGGCCCGTCAGGAGTTGTTGGCGCTGGGCGTCCACCACATCACCCTGGACGATGCCCGGGGAGTCGGTCGGGGCAGCGGTGGGCAGGCTCCGACGATGGATGCGCTGTGCGGCAACTGCACGCGTGGCCGGCTCGCCGTCCTCCCTGATGGGACCGTCGCCCCGTGCGTGATCGGTCGGTGGCTGGGGTCCGAGAACGTGAAGGCCCAGGGCGGACTCCGGGGCGTGCTCAGCAGTCAGGCATGGGCGGAGACCGCTGCCGGCATCCCGCCGAAGCGCACCGCCACGGGCGCCTGCCCGCCGAACGACTCCAACGACTGCGACCCGTCCAACACCCCCGCGTGCGTACCGAAGTACGACGTTGCGCCGGGCCCGGCATCGCTCGGCGCATGTACGCCGAACGACTCCAACGATTGCGACCCGAGCAACACGCCCGCCTGTGCGCCCGCGTACGGTGTCGCTCCGGTTCCGGTGCTGCTCGGGGGGTGCCCGCCGAGCGACTCCCAGAGCTGTGCCCCGACCGAAACGCCGTGCAACCCTGCGTTCGCTCTGTAGCAAAGGGGATTCGATGAGCTGGACGAAGTACGCGCACGACCTGTCCGAACAGACGACCGACCCGGATTCCCGGTGGCGATACCCGGTGTCGGAGGTGGCCCGGCATCTGCTGGTGCCGAAGTGGTGGGAGCCCGCCGAAGGCGGCGGCTGGCGACTTCAGGTCGGCGAGACGGACCCGGACCTCTGGTTCCGGCGCGCTTACGGCCACCAGTCAGTGGTCACGAGCGTGGGCGGGCTCCACGCGGACCATGCAAGGCCGGACGACGTTCCGACGGGCCGCCCGACGAGTTCCGCCACGCTCACGGCGCTGGTCGTCAAGATGCTCCGCCATGCTCGAATCGGCGACCACAACACTCTGCTGGACGTGGGCACCGGGGCCGGCGGGCTGACGGCCATTGCCTCCATCAGGCTGGGCGCGAACCGCGTCACCAGCGTGGATGTGGACGGATACCTGTCGTACGCGGCGAAGGCCCGTCTCGGTGAGATGGGGCTGAAGCCCGAGTTCATCACCGTGGACGCCACCGGCCCGATCCCTGGTGAATACGATCGGATCGTCTCCACGGTGTCCGTTCGGCCCGTTCCGCCCTCATGGCTTCGGGCTCTCCACCCCGGCGGACGATTCGTCACCACCATTGCCGACACCGCCCTGATCCTGACTGCCTGGAAGGATCCGGACGGCGGGGCGACCGGCGTCATCGAACGGGACTGGGCGGGATTCATGACCGCCCGCCACGGCCCGAACTACCCGCCGGGCCTTGAGCACCTGTTCAAGACCGCTCGGGAGTCCGACGGCGAAGAGGTCAAGTCGTACCGCTACCCCGTTGCGGACATTCGCGAGCACTGGGAGACGTGGTCCATGTTCACGATCAACGTGCCCGGTGTCGAGATCGACTTCGAAGAGCGGCCCGGCCGGCGAACGGCCTACCTCATCCATCCTGACGGGTCGTGGGCCCGGGCGGAGGCGGAGCGCTTCGAATCGCCGACGGTGCACCAGAGCGGGCCGCGCCGGCTCTGGGAAGACCTGGAGCGGATTCGGAACTGGCGGGAGGTCGAAGGCGGACTTCCCCTCTACGGCTGCAAGGCCCGGATCGACCCCGCCGGTGTGATTCACCTGTCCCGGGGCCGTTGGTCGGAGACGATCAGCGCTTGACGCACCAGTTGGCAGCTCCGTTGGAGTGAAACCGGGAGCACGGACATCGAACCGTCACCCGGCAAGGCGCAGACCGTCGTCCGGGTGGCCGCTCTGAAGGCCGCAGACCCCGCCCTGGTGGCCAAGGCAGACCGGGCGATCGACCGGGCCCGGAACGTCCGCTCCGATGTCAAGGCGGGCAAGGCGGCGGCGACGCCCCGTCAGGCGGGCGTCGGGGTGTCGGCGAGCTGCTGTTCCAGGGCCGCCAGGGTGCGGTAGCAGGGCAGCACCTGGGCGAGCGAGGCGTTGGGCTCGCGGCCCTCGCGGATCGCCGCGACGAACTCGCGGTCCTGGAGTTCGATGCCGTCCAGGGAGACGTCGACGCCGCTGACGTCGACGGGTTCGTCCGCGCCGGTCACCAGGTCGTCGTAGCGGGCGAGGTAGGTGCCGGTGTCGCCGATGTAGCGGAAGAACGTGCCGAGCGGGCCGTCGTTGTTGAAGGAGAGCGAGAGGGTGCAGATCGCGCCGCTCGCAACCTTCAGCTGGATCGACATGTCCATCGCGATGCCGAGCTCCGGGTGGATCGGGCCCTGGATCGCGTTGGCCTGCACGATCGGCGAACCGGTCTGGTAGGCGAACAGGTCGACGGTGTGCGCGGCATGGTGCCACAGCAGGTGGTCGGTCCAACTGCGCTGCTGACCGAGCGCGTTGAGGTTGGTGCGGCGGAAGAAGTAGGTCTGCACGTCGAGCTGCTGGATCGCGAACCCGCCCGCCGTGATCCGTCGGCGCACCCACTGGTGGCTGGGGTTGAACCGGCGGGTGTGCCCGGCCATCGCCACCAGCCCGGTGCGCTCCGCCGCCGCCACGCACGCCTCGGCGTCCGACAGCGAGGCCGCGACCGGGATCTCCACCTGCACGTGCTTGCCCGCCGCCAGGCAGGCCCGGGTCTGCGCGGCGTGCAGCGGCGTCGGCGTGGCCAGGATCACCGCGTCCACGTCGCCCATCGCCAGCACCTCCTCCAGGCTGCCGGCGGCCCGGGCGACGCCCTGCTCGGCGGCGAACCTGCGGGAGCTCTCGGGCGAGGAGGAGACCACGGCGGCCAGCTCCACGCCCTCGATCCGGCGCAGGGCCGCCGCGTGCTTGGCGCCGAACGCTCCACCGCCGGCCAGGGCGATCCTCAGGGGCTGCTGCTTCGTCATGTCAGTTCTCCTCGGTGGGCGTCGCGGCCCGCGGACGGTTGTTCAGGATCAGGTGGCCGACGGCGGTGTTGGACGCCGGCACGTGGTAGAAGCGGTGCTCGACGTCGACCCGGCCGCCGTCGTCGACGTCGCTCAGCGCGCCGCGCGCGATCAGCCACATCACCAGCTCGATGCCCTCCGAGCCGGCCTCCTCGACGTACTCCAGGTGCGGCACCCGGGCCAGGCCCGCCGGGTCGGCGACCAGCCGGTCCAGGAACGCGTTGTCCCACTCCCGGTTGATCAACCCGGCGCGCGGGCCCTGGAGTTGGTGGCTCATCCCGCCGGTGCCCCAGACCTGCACGTTCAGCGGCCGCGGGTAGGACTCGATCGCCCGGCGCAGCGCCCGGCCGAGTTCGAAGCAGCGGGCCCCGGACGGCACCGGGTACTGCACCACGTTGACGTGCAGCGGGATCACCCGGCACGGCCACGCGTCCACGTCGCCGAACATCAGCGACAGCGGCACCGTCAGCCCGTGGTCGACGGGCATCTCGTTGGCCAGCGTCAGGTCGAAGTCGTCCCGGATCAGGCAGTGCGCGAGGTGTGCGGCGAACTCCGGATCGCCCTCGACGCCCGGCACCGGGCGCGGGCCGTAGCCCTCGTCGGCGGTCGGGTAGGCGGCGCCGGTGCCCAGCACGAAGGTCGGGATCAGCGAGAGGTCGAAGGCGCTGGCGTGATCGTTGTAGACCAGGATCACCACGTCGGGGACGTTCTCCCGGGCCCACCGCCGCGAGTGCTGGTAGCCGGCGAACACCGGCCGCCAGTACGGCTCTTCGGTCTTTGCGTGGTCCATCGCCGCGCCGATCGCCGGGACGTGCGAGGTGAACACGGCGGCCGACACGGCGGCGTGCTCGGCGGGCGGCGACGGGTCGGCGTGCGCGGCCTCCAGCACCGCGTGGTCGATCCGGTTGCCGGGGGCGGAGGCCGAGCGGCCGCCGGCGACCATCATGTCCCGGTACTCCTGCTCGGTCATGCCCGTCATCGAGCCCGCCATCTGCTGGAACGAGAACCCCAGCGTGGCACCCCACTTGGCGAGGAAGTAGATGTTCCCGCCCTCGCGCATCGCCGCGTTCAGGTCCCGGTCCAGCAGCGCCTGCTTCTGTGCCTCGCGCAGCGGCCAGGCGTCCAGGTAGCCGCGCTCGTCGGCCAGGTACGCGGCCCGGTTCTCGGCCGTCATCAACGACATGCAGAACTGGTTGAGGTGGTAGCCCTTCGCGGACTGCTCGGCGTCGAAGATGGTGGTCCCGGGGACGAGCCGGTACGTCCGGTCGACTGCCATGGTGTCAACTCCCTTCCGACGAAGGCCAGTAGAGGCGGTTCGGGTTGTCGACCAGCAGCCGCCGGCGCAGCTCCTCGGTCGGGGCGATGTGCGGGAGGAAGTCGACCAGCAGGCCGTCGTCCGGCATGTGGTCCTTCAGGTTGGGGTGCGGCCAGTCGGTGCCCCACAGCACCCGGTCGGGGAACTCCTCGACCACCCGGCGGGCGAACGGCACCACGTCCCGGTACGCGTTCCGTTCGCCGTCCAGGGCCGGCGGGCCGGTGAGCGAGAGGCGCTCCGGGCAGCTCACCTTGCACCAGATGTCGTCCCGGGCGCGCAGGAAGGAGAGGAACGCGGCGAACTCCGGGCCGTCCGGGTCCTTCGAGACGTCCGGTCGGCCCAGGTGGTCGATCACCAGCGGCACCGGAATGGAGAGGAAGAACTCGCGCAGCTCCGCCAGGTCGGCCGCCTCGAAGTACAGCACCACGTGCCAGCCCAGCGGGGCGATCCGCTCCACCACGTCCCACAGGTCCTCGCGCGGCGTCACGTCGACCAGGCGGCGCACGAAGTTGAACCGCACCCCGCGCACGCCGGCTGCGTGCAGTTCCCGCAGTTCGGCGTCCGAGGTACCCGGTCGGACGGTGGCCACGCCGCGGGCCCGGCCGCCGGAGCGGTGCAGGGCGTCCACCAGCGCGCGGTTGTCGGCGCCGTGGCAGGTCGCCTGGACGATCACGTTGCAGGCGAAGCCCAGGTGGTCGCGGAGGGCGAACAGCTGCTCGGCGGAGGCGTCGCACGGCGTGTACTTGCGCTCCGGCGCGTACGGGAACTCGGCGGCCGGGCCGAAGACGTGACAGTGCGCGTCCACGGCACCGGCCGGGAGGGCGAGCGCCGGGCGGGCGGGGTAGGGGTGCCAGTCCAGCCAGCCGGGGGTCTTGTGCTGATCCGTCGTCATGGTTCAGTCCTCGTAGCGCAGTCCGAGCTCGGCCAGCGGGCCGCGCATGCCGTACATGTCCATGCCCAGCTCGCCCGAGCGCAGCCGCTCGCGCTTGCCCGCCTCGGCCGCCTCCCGCCGGGCGGAGGCCTCGGCGACCTCGGCGGCCCGCTCGCGCGGCACCACCACCACGCCGTCGGCATCCGCCAGCACCACGTCGCCCGGGCGCACCGGCGCGTTGGCGCACACCACCGGCACGTTGACCGAGCCGAGGGTCGCCTTCACGGTGCCCCGCGCGTTGACCGCCCGGGAGAACACCGGGAAGTCCATCGCCGTGAGGTCCGCGACGTCCCGCACGCCGCCGTCGATCACCAGGCCGGCGCAGCCCCGGGAGCGGAACGAGGTCGCCAGCAGCTCGCCGAAGAAGCCGTCCTCGCTCTCCGTCGTGCAGGCCGCCACCACCACGTCGCCGGGTCGGATCTGCTCCGCCGCGACGTGCAGCATCCAGTTGTCGCCGGGCTGGAGCAGCACCGTGACCGCCGGGCCGCACAGCCGCGCCGACGGGTACACCGGGCGCAGGTAGGGGCGGGTCAGGCCGGTGCGGCCCATCGCCTCGTGGACGGTCGCCGTGCCGAACGCCGACAGCGCGGCCACCGCGGCCGGATCGGGCCGCTCGATCGTGGTGCGGACGACACCGAGTTCGGGGTGCATGTGCATCGCTCCTGGGGGTCAGCGGCCGGACGCGGCGAGGCGGGCGGCCAGTCGGGGGTGGACGCGCAGCGCGTTGCCGGCGTACACGGCCGCCCGCTGCTCGTCGGAGAGCCGGTCGGTGGCGTCCACGTACCGTCGGGTGTCGTCGAAGTGGTGGCCCGTCAGCGGATCGACGCCGCGCACCGCGCCGATCATTTCGCTGGCGAACAGCACGCCCTCGGACGGGACGACGGAGG
>NZ_BMRI01000021.1:61240-68517 GCF_014648555.1 Kitasatospora griseola | reverse complement strand
CCAGCAGGTCGATGCCCGGCCGGTGGTACACGCAGGTGTCGAAGAAGACGTTGCGGCCCAGCAGGTCCTCCGGCCGCGGCCCGCCGAGGGCCTGCGCCAGCCCGCGGAACCGGCCCCAGTGGTACGGCACCGCGCCGCCGCCGTGCGGAACGACGAACCGCAGCGTCGGGAAGTCCGCGAACAGGTCGCCCTGGAGCAGCTGCATGAACGCGGTGGTGTCCGCGTTCAGGTAGTGCGCGCCGGTGGTGTGGAACGCCGGGTTGCACGAGGTGCTGACGTGGATCATGGCCGGCACGTCGTACTCCACCAGCGCCTCGTACAGCGGGTACCAGGACCGGTCGGTCAGCGGTGGGGCCGTCCAACTCCCGCCCGACGGATCGGGGTTGAGATTCACCGAGACCGCGCCCAGCTGCTCCACCGCGCGCCGCAGCTCCGGCAGGCAGCTCGCCGGGTCGACGCCGGGGGACTGCGGCAGCATCGCGCCCATCGCGAAGCGCCGCGGGTAGAGCGTGCTGACCCGGTGCACCAGGTCGTTGCAGATCCGCGCCCAGACGGCGGAGACCGCGAAGTCGCCGAGGTGGTGCGCCATGAAACTGGCCCGCGGCGAGAACACCGTCAGGTCGATGCCGCGCTCGTCCATCAGCCGCAGCTGGTTGGGCTCGATCGCCGCCCGCAGGTCGTCGTCGGAGATCCGCAGCTCGGCCGGGTCGGGCGCGTCGGACGGCGAGCCGAGGGCGGCGAGCTGACGCTCGCGCCAGGCGGCGAGCTGGCGCTCGCGCCAGGCGGCGAGCTGCGGCGGGGCGGTGGTGAAGTGGCCGTGGCAGTCGATGATCACGTGAAGGTCCTCTCCGATGGGGCGTCAGCGGCCGGGGTCAGGCCCGGGTCGGCCAGCCGGTGTACTGCTCGGCCAGGTGGCTGCGACCCGCCCGGGTGCCCACCACACAGTCCAGTTCGCCGAGTTGGCGCCGCAGGTCGAAGGCGCTCGCGCCGGGCGGCAGGTGCAGTAGCGCGGTCATCCAGGACGAGAAGTGCTGGGCGCGCCACACCCGCTGCAGGGCCCGCGGCTGGTAGTCGTCCAGCGCGGCCGCCCCCTCGGCGCCGAGCGCCCGCAGCAGCACCGGAGCGAGCACCTTCACGTCGTGCAGCGCCAGGTTCAGGCCGCGCGCCCCGGTCGGTGGCACGGTGTGCGCCGCATCGCCCGCCAGCAGCAGCGAACCCCAGCGCATCGGCTCCTGGACGAACGACCGGAACCGCAGCACGCTCTTCTCCAGCACCGGCCCCTCCTGGAGGCGGAAGCCGTCCTCGCCGGCCACCCGGGCCTGGAGGGTCTGCCAGATCCGCTCGTCCGACCAGGCGTCCACGGAGTCCTGCGGATCGCACTGGAAGTACATCCGCTGCACCGTGTCGGTGCGCCGGCTGATCAGGGCGAACCCGTGCTCGGAGTGCGCGTAGACCAGTTCCGGGGCGCTCATCGGGGCCTCGGCCATGATGCCGAACCAGGCGAACGGGTACTCGTGCCCGTAGCGCACCCGGCGCTGCTGCGGCACCAGGTCCCGGCACATGCTGCGGGAGCCGTCCGCGCCGACCACGTACCGCGCCCGCACCTCGTGGCGGGCACCGTCGGGCGCCGTCCAGCGGACCCGGGGCGTCGCGGTGTCGACGTCCAGCACCTCGGTGTCGCGGACCCCGAAGTGCACGATGCCGCCGTCGCGTTCGCGGGCGTCGGCCAGGTCGACGAACACGTCGGTCTGCGGGTAGAGCCAGGTCGAGGCGCCCACCAGGCCCTGGAAGTCGATCCGGTGGGCCCGGCCGTCGAAGCGCAGTTCGACGCCGGTGTGCTCGTGGCCCTCGCGCAGGATCCGGTCGCCGACCCCGGTCTCCACCAGGTCCCGGGCCGCGTCGGCCTCCAGGATGCCGGCCCGCTGGGTGGTCTCGATCTCGTGCCGGGTGCGGGTGTCCAGCGCGACGGCCTCCACCCCGGCGCGGCCCAGCAGGTGAGCCAGCATCAGACCGGCCGGCCCGGCGCCGACGATCGCGACGGGGGCCCGGGTGACGGTGTCGATCGCGGCGGCGGGGATGGCGGCGGCCATGGCGTCTCCAGAACAGCGGCAGGGGATTTCCTCCCCCCGAACGCTGGCAGCCCGGGCCGCGACCGGTCGCCCGCCTTTCCGTCAGGCGGAAAGCCAGCTGCTCGCCGTGCGGTGGGGACCCGTCCTCACCGCCCGGCGCGGGCCCGTCCTCGCCGTGCGGTGGGGGCCCGTCCTCACCGGCCCGGCGCGGGCCCGTCCTCGCCGTGCGGTGGGGGCCCGTCCTCACCGCACGGTGCGGGCCCGTCGGCCGAGCTCCGCCGAGATCGCGCCCACCGCCCGCAGCAGCGGCTCGCGCAGCCCGCGGGCCCGGTCCGCGTCCCGCGCCGCGATCACGATGCCCAGCGCGGCGCTCACCGGCCCGTCCCGCCCTATCCGCACCGGCGCGGCCACCGCCACCGTGCTCTGCGACAGCTGCCGGTCGCTGACGAAGACCTGCTCGCGCCGGATCAGGTCCAACTGCGCCCGCAGCGTCCGCGGTTCGGTGACGGTGTGCGGCGTCCAGGCGGGCAGCGGAGCGCCCAGCACCTCCTCCTGGAGCGGGCCCGGCGCGTGCGCCAGCAGCACCCGGCCCATGCCCGTCGACGCCACCGGGAACCGGGTGCCGACCATGGTCACCAACTCCACCGAGCGGTGCCCGGCGATCCGCTCCACGAAGACCAGCTCGGTGCCCTCGCGCACGGCGAGCTGGATGTTCTCGTGGGTCGCCTCGTACAGGTCCTGCATGAACGGCAGTGCCGCGTCCCGCAGGATCTGCGTCCGCGGGCAGCCCGAGGCGACCTCCCACAGCCGCAGGCCGACGTGCCAGGAGCCGTCCTCCGACCGCTCCAGCGCGCCCCACGCCGCGAGTTCGGCGACCACCCGGTGCGCGGTGCTGACCGCCAGACCCGCCCGCCGGGCGATCTCCGACAGGGTCAGCACGGGGTGTTCGCGGTCGAAGACGGCGAGGACGTCCAGGACCTTTCCGGCGGCGGTGCTCGGGGTGGGGTTCATCCGCGCAGTGTCGCAGACCACCGTTGAACAGCCCGTTCGCCCGTCGTAGCATCTGCCGGACGCAAGGAGCAGACGTGGACGAAGAGATCGTCGGCCTGTCCTCGATGGCGACCCGGCCGATCCTGGCCGAGCTGTCCGAGTGGATCGGGCGTGTGCACGGCCTACCGGTGCGGTTCGTCCCGGCCGGTGGCGTGGAGGTGGCCCGGCGGGTCCGGGAAGGGGCGGCGGGCGACGTGCTGGTGCTCGCCGAGGACGCGCTGGCCGCGCTCGCGGCCGAGGGGCTGGTGCGCGCCGGGACGGTCCGCCCGCTGTGGGTGTCCCAGGTGGTCGCCGCCGTCCCGGAGGGCTCCCCGGTGCCGACCCTCGACACCCAGGAGGCCCTGCGGGACGCCCTGTTGACGGCCCGTCGGATCGCCTTCTCGACCGGGCCGAGCGGCGCCGCCGTGCTCTACCTGATCGACCGTCAGGGGCTCGCGGAGGCACTCCGGGACCGCCTGGTCCAGACGCCGCCCGGGGTTCCGGCCGGCACCCTGCTCGCCTCCGGCGAGGCCGACCTCGCCTTCCAGCAGCACAGCGAGCTGATGGACCTGCCCGGGGTGCGGGTGGTCGGCCCGCTGCCCGGCGACGCGGGGATCAGCACCACCTTCGCCGGCGCCGTCCTGACCGCCTCCGCCCGGCCCGGCCCGGCCCGCCGGGTGCTGGACCTGCTGGCCGCCGACGAGGCCGCGGAGACCGCCCGGGCCAGGGGAATGCGCGCCGCCGCCCACCGCCCGACCGGACGGTGACCCGGCCCGCCGTGCCGCCGCCCGCCGAGCGGGAGTGCTCGACGGGCGGCGGTGCGGAGGGTGCGGAGGGTCATCTGCTGGGGTGCGACTTCGCCCATGCGGGGGAGACGAAGGCGATCAGCGCGACCGCGAAGCCGAGCTGGAGCAGATGGCGGATCCAGTCGATGCCGGAGGTGTGCCGGACGCCGATCCAGCCGGCCACCGCGTTGCCCAGCCAGGCGCCGGCCGCGCCGAGCAGCATGGTCAGCCACCACGGGATGGCCTGCGGTCCGCGCAGGATCAGCTTGGCCAGCACACCCAGCACGAAGCCGATCAGCAGAATCCAGAGGAGTTGGAACATCGAATCCCAGCCTTTCCGGTAGGGCGCCGGCCGATCGGCGGCGGGCCTCGGAGCGAGCCCCGGCAGTGCGGTCGGGCGCGGACCGTCGGAGGGCGGTCCACACGCGCCATGGTCGCGCGCCGGGCGCGTCCCGGCATCTCGGCGAAAGCCCCGGTCAGGTGGTTTGCGGAGGCCGCCGTGCGGGTAGCCGCGCACGCGGCCGGGGGCCGGTGATTGCCCCGGGACGGCCTGTGGTGGGATAAACGACTGAACGGGCGTCAGGTTCGACGGGGGAGCAGACACGACATGACAGGTTTCGGCGTCACGCTGAGCGAGCTCGCGAAGATCCAGAAGGACTTCCAGGCGATCCAACAGCGAATGAACGAGATGACCCAGCAGACCGGCCGGATCAAGGGCGTGATCGGCAAGGCGGTCGCCACCGACCTGGCTGCCGGAGCGCTCGGCAACATCATCGGCTTCGGCGCCGTGGTGGCCCAGGTCCGCGAGCAGGTGAACGCGATCAACGAGCAGGTCGCGGCGCTGGAGGCGACCAAGGCGAAGCTCACCAAGGAACTCGCCCAGGACACCCAGAAGATCGGCACCGTGATCAAGCGGTACCAGGAGGCGGAGAAGCACGCCCACGACATCGTCACCAAGCCCACCCCCTCCAAGCCGCAGCCGAAGAGCCCCGGCAAGGGCGGCGAGCACACGCCGACGGGCAAGCCCGCCGAGAAGAAGCCCACCACGCCGCAGCCGAAGAGCCCGAACAAGCCCGGCGGCCACGGCGGCGGAGGCGACCACGGCGGTGGCGGCGGCGACCACGGTGGCGGCAGCGACCCGAAGATCGAGATCTCGCACGCCGGAGCGATCAAGACCAGCGAGGTCACGTACGGCGGCAAGGGCAAGTTCAAGAGCGGCGAGGCCGCCTGCCGCGACTACATCGCGCAGGCGCTGGACGCGATGGGCATCACCGACCCGGCGGCCCGCGAGGCGTGGACCAAGGGCATGCTGACCATCGCCAAGCGCGAGTCGACGTACAACGCGGCCGGTTCGCAGGTGAACCTGTGGGACACCAACGCGCACGGCGCGAAGCAGGCCGACGGCGCCCCGCTGAACAGCTCGCGCGGCGGCTGGCAGACCATCCCGCCCACCTTCGCGGCGTACCACGTCAAGGGCACCTCCACCGACATCTACGACCCGGTGGCGAACGTGGCGGCGTCGATGAACTACATCCGGAGCCGGTACCACGTCTCGGCGGACGGCCACGACCTGGCGTCCAAGGTGCAGCAGGCCGACCCGAACCGTCCGGCCCGCGGCTACTGATCCGCCCGCGATCCGCCTGCCGCCGCCGCCCGTCCACCGGTCGGCGGCGGCCGGCGGGACCGGCCGGCACCACCGTCCAGCGACTTCGAACCCGGGGATCCACGTGCGTCCGCTCCGCCTCACCGCCACCGCCGCGGCCTGCCTGTCCGCCGTCCTCGTCCTGACCGCCTGCGACCCCGACGGGACGGGCGGGAGCGACACCGCGAGGACGAGCGCCGCGGCGCCCGCCGGCAGTGCGACGCCGTCGACCGCCGACCCGGAGTCCGGCAGCCCGAAGCCCGGCCAGAGCGCGCCCACCGGCGGCGGGAAGGCCTCGACGGTGCCGGCGGCGGCCTGGATCGGCGCCCAGCAGGTGCCGCTGAACGCGGCGCTGCACTGGACGGCGCCCGCCTCCTCGGCGAAGAGCCTGGGCGCCAAGGGCCGGTTCCGGATCGAGCAGCTCTGCCACGGAAAGCGCTCCGACGACTGGGCGGACACCGTGCCCGGCGTGGACACCGCCTCGCTGGGCGGCGCCGAGGGCGACTGGAAGGCCGACCAGAGCATCGCGAGCTTCGGCGACGCCGCGAAGAGCAGCGCCGCCGCGCAGTCCGCGTTCGGCCTGCTCGGGGCGCTCAAGGACGAGGTGCGCAACTGCGCCACCACCGTCCCCGGGGCCAAGGCCGAGATCACCGGCGACGACAGCGAGTTCCTGGTGGCGACCGTGACGCTGCCGCAGTCCGGCGGCGGCACGGTGCAGGTGCACGAGTACCTGACCACCTCCGGCGGCGCAGTCGTCGAGCTCACCCTGCAGGCGGAGGTCGCCAAGGGCGGCCACCCGAAGACCGCCTGGTCCGCGCCCGCCGACAGCGCCGTGCTGAGCGCGCTCGCCAAGCCGGTCTGCACCGCCTACCAGGACTGCTGACCGGCGCCGTCGCCCCGCGCCGAGGGCCGGCCACCCTCCGGGGAGGCCGGCCCTTGGCCTGTTCCCGGCCAGGATTTTGCCCGCGCACCCCCTCCGATACCTCTCACCCAGAGCTAACCTCGAAAGTGTGGACGACACCGAGGAGTTCTCCGCCCTGCTGGTCGGCATCCAGCGGCTGATCCGCCGCCGACTGCGCTCCGGCCTGGAGCACCCGCCGCTGCGCGGCGCCCAGGTCGAACTGCTGCGACTGGTCCAGGACGCCCCCGGCCTGCGCGTCTCGGACGCCGCAGAGGAACTGTTCCTGGCCGGCAACTCGGTCTCCACCCTGGTCAACCAGCTGGTCGGACAGGGCCTGCTGCGCCGCGAGACCGACCCCGCCGACCGCCGCGCCGCACTGCTGTACACCACCGAGGAGGCCGCCCGACGGCTGGCCGACTGGCGGGCCCGGCGCACCGCGCTGGTCGGCGAGGTACTGGCCGAACTCCCCGCCGACCAGCGGACCGCACTCACCCAGGCGATGCCGGCGCTGCGCACCGTCGCGGCCGAGCTGCGCACCAGGGCGAACGACCGGAAGGTGGCTCCATGAGCGACCAAGTGGCCGTCGAATGCCGGCAGTTGGTGTACACCTTCGAGCGTGGCCGGAAGAAGGACGGCGGTGCCAGGGCGGTGGACGGCATCGACCTGACGGTCCGGGCCGGAGAGGTCTTCGGGCTGCTCGGGCCGAACGGCGCGGGCAAGACCACCACCATCCGGGCCATCACCACCCTGCTGCCCACCGCACGCGGCATGGTCGCCGTGTTCGGCCACGACTGCAGCGCCGAGCCCGTCGCGGTGCGCCGCCTGCTCGGCTACGTGCCCCAACAGCTGTC
>NZ_BMRI01000021.1:0-61218 GCF_014648555.1 Kitasatospora griseola | reverse complement strand
CGCCGACGCCGGGTTGACGGGTCGGGAGAACGTCGAACTGTTCGCCCGGGTCTTCGACACCCCGCGCGCCGAGCGGGCCGAACGGGTCGTCCAGGCGCTGGCCGCCGTCGACCTCACCGAGGCCGCCGACCGGATGGCCGCCACCTACTCCGGCGGCATGGTGCGCCGCCTCGAACTCGCCCAGGCGCTGGTCAGCGCCCCCCGGCTGCTGGTGCTGGACGAGCCGACCATCGGCCTCGACCCGATCGCCCGGGCCGGTGTCTGGGAACGGGTGGACGCGGTGCGCCGAGCCACCGGCATGACGGTCCTCGTCACCACCCACTACATGGACGAGGCGGACCGCCACTGCGACCGGGTCGCGCTGATGGACCGCGGCCGGATCCGCGCCCTCGGCACCCCCGAGGAGCTGAAGGCCCGGGTCCGCGCCGAGGACCCGGAACAGGCCGCACCCACCCTGGACGACGTGTTCCGGCACTTCTCGGGCCGCACGCTGGCCGACGCCAAGGAAGGAGACTTCGGAGATGTCCGCCGTACCCGCCGAACCGCAAGTCGCGTCGGCTGAACCGGACTTCGGGCTCCTGCTGGTGCCGCCGAAGGCCCGGACCGGCTGGCGGGTGGTGCCCGCCCGGGTGGTCGCGATGTGCACCGTCGAGCTCCAGAAGCTCCGGCACGACCGCACCGAGCTGTACACCCGGGCGGTCCAGCCCGCGCTCTGGCTGCTGATCTTCGGTGAGACCTTCACCCGGCTGAAGGCGATCCCGACCGGAGGCATCCCGTACCTCGACTACCTGGCGCCCGGGATCATCGCCCAGTCCGCGATGTTCATCGCGATCTTCTACGGCATCATGATCATCTGGGAGCGCGACTCCGGGGTGCTCACCAAACTGCTGGTCACCCCCACTCCGCGGGCCGCACTGGTCACCGGCAAGGCGTTCGCCGCCGGGGTCAAGGCGGTCGTCCAGGCCGCCGTGGTGGTGGTGCTGGCCGCCGTGCTCGGCGTCGGCATGACCGCAAACCCGCTGCGGCTGCTGGGAGTTGCCGTCGTGGTCATCCTCGGGTCGGCGTTCTTCTCCTGCCTGTCGATGACCATCGCCGGCATCGTCCTCACCCGGGACCGGCTGATGGGCATCGGCCAGGCCATCACCATGCCGCTCTTCTTCGGCTCCAACGCCCTCTACCCCGTCGACCTGATGCCCGGCTGGCTCCAGGCCGTCAGCCGCGCCAACCCCCTCAGCTACCAGGTCGACGCCCTGCGCGGCCTGCTCATCGGCACCCCCTCCCACCTCGCCCTGGACTTCGGCGTCCTGGCCCTCGCCACCACCGCCGGCATCGCCGCCGCCTCCGCCCTCCTCGGCCGCCTGGCTCGCTGACCTGCGGACACGGGAAAGGGCTGTGCGCCGCCCTCGCGAAAGGCGGCGCACAGCGGATCGATGTGGCCCCGGCCGACAGGGAAGCGTCGGCCGGGGTTCGGGTCAGCGCCGGCGGGTGGTGGTCCAGCCGGACCAGGAGCCGTTGCTGTTGCGGTGGTCGTAGTAGCGGGTGCCGTTCATGCCGATGCAGGTGACGTTGAACTGCCAGCCGTTGACGTCCCAGACGTCCACGGAGTGGTTGCCGGGATCCTTGCAGTAGCCGTTGTTGAGGAGCTTCCAGCCGCTGAGGCCGGAGCTGGAGCTCCACTGGGTGTAGACGCCGTGGTCGGTGCCGATGACGAAGACCTGCCAGTACCCGTTGGGGAGCTTGATTTTGACGTTGCTGTTGCAGTAGAATGTCCCGCCCCACGGGCTGGCGTAGTGGCACCAGCCGCCGGTGCTGGTCCCGGTGACGACGTCGCCCGGGTCTGCTTCCGCGGCGAAGGCCGGCCCGGCCGCGCCCAGCAGGGAGAGCGACAGGCCGATGGTCGCGGCTGCGGCGCCGGCCCACTTGCGCAGGGACCCGGTCCTGGTGATCTGTCCGTTGGAGGTCATGGCCGGAACCATAGGAATCCGGGTGGGGGCCAGGAGTCGCCCAGCGGGTTGAAACACGGTGTACAACCGAAACGGTAGGCCGAAGAACCGTCCACCGTCCGGTGTATCCGCCCACCCCGCCTTCCGGCGGGTTGCCACGGTGTCGCCGCAGCTGAGCGGGGCTCAGCCGATGCTGAACTGGTCGGTGGTGCCGAAGACTTCGGTCCTGTCCTGGTCGCAGCCGGAGCCGACCGGGTCGAACAGGGTGGAACGACTGACCGCCTTGCCGACGCCGCTGCCGTCGGTGACGGTGCCCGTGCTGACGGTGCGGAAGCGGATCACGTTGCCGCCGGCGTCCTTGGTCGTCGTCACCTTGTCGTAGGTGACGGTGGTGCTGTCGCCGGAGTCCCAGACGTACGTGACGGTCTCGGTGCCGGACGCCGGGAACGGGTCGGTGCAGCTCGCCGTCCACTGGACGGGCGTGTTCTGGTTCAGGGTGCTCTTCGCGCTGCCCGAGCAGCCGCTGTAGCTGGTCCGGTGGGTGGCCGTGACGGTGCGTCCGTCCGTGGACGGGGCCGGGACGAACACCCAGCTCTCGATCTGCTGGACGCCGCCGCCGGTGGTGGCGCACTGGACGGCGAAGTCCGGGTTCGGCGCGGCGACGGGGCGGGTCGCCGTCGGGCCGGCGGGGTCCGCGGTCGCGGCTGTCGGGAGGAGGGCGGCGGCGGTGGCCGCCAGGGCGGTGAGTGCGATGCTGATCCGGCGTTCCATCGGGGGTGGCTCCGTCCGTCCGGGGAAGTGGGGTGCGGCGCAAGCGGGTTGGCGGTGGCGGGGCGAACACGGGTCAGGCCGCCGGCCGTGCCCGGAGGCAGGGTCGGCGGCCTGGGCTCACTTCGCCGGTGTCGTCAGGTGCTTACGACAGGTCGAAGGCGCCGCCGCCGACGGCCACGCCGACCGGGCAGACCAGGCGGACCCGGAAGAGGCCGGAGAACGCGACGGTGGAGACGTAGCGGTTGCCGTCCGAGCAGTCGACGAACGGCTGCCAGAGCGGACCGTTGCAGGTCTCCAGGAAGGAAGGTCCGCTGAACACGAAGTTGCCGCAGGCGAGGTTCAGCGGCGCGATGCTCGTGACCGTGCCGTCGGCGTGGATGGCGGGCTTGTTGGTCGGCTTCGCCAGCGTGATCGCCGGGGTCTGGACGTCCGCGGCGGCGTCGGCCGCCGGCACGACCGCGGTCTGGACCGCGGGCTGGGCGGCCGGTGCGGTGTCCGCGTAGGCGGCGGAGCTGACCGCGCCGAGGGCCGTGAACGCGAGGGCCGACGCAACGCCGATGGTGCCGAGCATCTTTCCGAATGCCATGTCGTTCCACTTTCACTGAGATGTGACTGAGAGTGATTGGTTTGACAGGGGGCGCCTGGGGCGCCCACCTGCAGATCCCCGTCCGACCGGGGCGAGACCCACGCTAGGTCAGCTGTCGAGGGGGCGCGCGGCGAGAGCGGCGAAATAAATCCGTGCACGTCCGATTGGCTCTGGCGAGGGCGTGCGGCGGGGTCGCCGCGCCCCGGCCGGGTGACCCTCGGACGGCGGCGGTACCGTGGCCTTCATGTGTGCGACAAGGGAGTTGACGGACGACGAGGGGTGCGCGGTACGGCTCGGGGAGGTCCGCCGGATCGTCTCGCTGGTCCCCTCGCTCACCGAGGCGGTGGCCGCCACCGCACCCGGCCTGCTGGTCGGCGCCACCGACTGGTGCACCCACCCCGCCGAGCTGGACGTGCCCCGGATCGGCGGCACCAAGAACCCGGACGTGCCGCGGATCGTCACGCTCCGTCCCGATCTGGTGATCGCCAACGAGGAGGAGAACCGCGCCCCCGACCTCGCCGCGCTGCGGGCGGCCGGCCTGGCCGTGTGGACGACCCGGATCCGCGACCTCGACCAGGCGCTCGACTCGCTGCGCCGCCTGCTGGTCGAAGTCTGCCAACTGCCGGAGCCCGCCTGGCTGTTGGCGGCGCGGCAAGCCTGGGGGAGGGTGCCGGACCCGGCGGCGGGAGTGCGGGCGGTGGCGCCGATCTGGCGGCGGCCGTGGATGGTGCTCGGCGCGGACACCTTCGCCGCCGACCTGCTCCGGCGCCTCGGCGTCACCGTCGTGACCGCCGGCCACCCGGGCCGGTACCCTCGCATCCCGCTCCCCGAACTCCTCGACGCCGGAGCCGAGTTGCTGGTGCTCCCGGACGAGCCGTACCGCTTCACCGCCACCGACGGCCCGGAGGCGTTCCCCGGCCTCCCGTACGCGCTGCTGAGCGGCCGCCATCTCACCTGGTACGGGCCCTCGCTGGCCGAGGCGCCCGCCGTCCTCGCCGCCCAGCTCGCCGCCGCGGAAACCCCGGGCCGGTGAGGTGGCGATGCCGGTGATGTCGAGATCCGGCCGGCGGCCTCGACCGTCGGGTGAACGGTGCCCGTGAGCACCGCAGTCGAGAACCGGGAAGGCAGCACGCCATGCAGCAGCTCGTCCAGCAGGTCATTGACCAACTGGTGGATTCCGGGGAGGAGTTGGGCATCCAGGTCGCGGTGTACCGGCACGGCGAGCAGGTGGTGGACGCGGTGGCGGGCGTCGCCGACCCGGCCACCGGCCGTCCGGTCGCCTCGGACACCCCGTTCTTCAGCGCCTCCACCGGCAAGGGCGTCACGGCGACCGTGGTGCACGTCCTCGCGGAGCGCGGCGCCCTCGACTACGACACGCCGATCGTGGAGCTCTGGCCGGAGTTCGGCGCGCACGGCAAGGAGAAGGCGACCCTCCGGCACGCGCTGACCCACTCGATCGGCGTGCCCGCCGTCCCCGCCCGCCTCACGGCGCCGGACCTGGCCGACTGGGACGGCATGTGCGCCCTGATCGCCGACTCCGAGCCCTGGTGGGAGCCCGGAACCCGCACCGGCTACCACGCGGTGACCTGGGGATACGTGCTGGGCGAAGTGGTCCGCCGGGCCACCGGCCGACCGATCTCGCAGGTGCTCCGGGAAGAGGTGGCGGCGCCGCTGGGCATCGCCGACGAGCTGTACTTCGGCGTCCCCGCCGCCGAACTCGGCCGGCTCGCCCGACTTGAGGACGCCCCCGGCAGCGCCGAGACGATGGCGGCCATGCCCGCCGACCTGCCGCTGTTCAAGGCCACCCCGCCCGCCCTCACCCCCAGCGCGGCCTACGGCAACGACCCCGTGGTGCTCACCGCCGACATCCCCTCCGGCGGCACCATGTCCGCCCGCGCGGTGGCCCGGATGTACGCCGCGCTGCTCACCGAGGTGGACGGCGTCCGGCTGCTCCCCGAAGCGCGCCTGCGCGAGATCACCGCACTCGCCACCGCCGAGACCGACCAGATGGTCGGCTTCCCCACCCCTCGCGCCCTCGGCTACAACCTGGGCCGCCCCGGCGCCGACCCGGGGCGGACCCAGACCGTCTTCGGCATGCCCGGCATGGGCGGCAGCGCGGCCTGGGCCGACCCGGCCACCGGCCTCTCCTTCGCCCTCACCAGGAACCGCTTCTCGCCCGGCCCCGCAACGGCGGTCGACCGCATCGGCGCCCTGGTCGCCGAAGCCGCAACGGGCTGACGCCCGGGCGCGGGGAACGGCGCGAAGGGTTGACGCACCGCACCGCGGCCTGCACGCGGGCGGACACGAGCACGTGCCGGCTCGTCGGTGGAAGGGGCCCGCGCCGGCGGTATCTCCTCTGCCACTGCGGCCCGCCGCCGGCGGAGTCGCACCGAGTCGGCCGTGGCAGCCGGGCCGGCCACGAGTCCGCCGTGCCCATCCGTGCTGCGCGAGCCGACGCAGCCGGTCGCTCACGACCGGGACGGCCCGAGAAGCGGTGCGGTGAACAGCTGCCGCACCTGGCGGCAGCTGCGGCCGTCCGACAGTCCGGGCCTTCGTCCCTCGAAGTCTCCCGTCAGCGGCGGGACTTCGGGGCCCGAGTGAAGACGCAGTCGCCGCAGAGTCCGCCCGACGGGGTGCGGTAGTAGAGGCAGCAGGAGGTCCGGCGGAAGGCGAGGGGAGCGGGGGGTGGGGTGGGAGTGCCGGTGGGGGCGAGGGCGGGGGAGGCGAGGAGGGCGCGGGCCAGAGCAGCGGCGGGGGTGCGGAGGGGTGGGACGGTGGCGAGTTGGCGGGCGGCGCCGACCAGCGCGGAGGCGGCGTTGCCCGCGAGGAGGCCGGGCGCGAGTGGGGTGAGGGCGCGGACGGCACCGGCGAGAGGGTGCAGGTGGCGGTCCATCACCAGGGCATGGAGTGCGGCCGGGGTGGCTTCGGGCCCGAGCGGGTCGGGCAGCCAGAGGTCGAACGGGCCCTCGGGCGGGAGGGCGAACCGGGCGGCGTCCAGGTCGGGGAGGCGTCCGGTGGTGACGGCGGCGCCGAGGGCGACCGACCAGAGGCGGGCGGCCAGGCCCAGGTGGGCGGTGGAGGCGGCGACGCGGGTCTCGTCCGTGCCCAGCAGCCGGGCCACCTCGGCGATCCGGGCCGCCAACGGGCCGTCCGGGGCGGACAGTTCGCGCAGCGGCCGGAACCCGGCGGGCGGGTCGCCGGCGAGGGTCGCGAAGTACGGGCCCAGGGCGGACAGCGGCGGGGGGACGGTCATGGCGCGGAGTGTAGTCGGGCCGTTCGGGAGGACCGGATTTCGCTGGCTTCCGGCGGCCCCGCCGCCTATCGTCGCGAGCTGAGGGACTTTCGGCGCGGAGGAGGAACGACGAATGCGGTACCGGCAGTTGGGGCGCAGCGGGGTCGAGGTGTCGGAGGTCGGCTTCGGGGCGTGGGGGATCGGCGCGTCGGGCTGGATCGGGGCGCGGGAGGACGAGTCGCTGGCGGCGCTGCACCGGGCGATCGACCTGGGGGTGAACTTCATCGACACCGCCCGCGGGTACGGCGAGAGTGAGCGGCTGGTGGGCAAGGTGGTGCGGGAGCGCGCCGCGGCCGGGCAGCAGGTGCGGGTGGCCACCAAGGTGCCGCCGCTGAACCGGCAGTGGCCGGCCCGTCCGGGGGTGGACCCGGCGGAGACCTTCCCGGGAGCGCACATCCGGGAGAGCGTGCAGACCTCGCTGCGGGCCAGTGGCCTGGAGCGGTTCGACCTGGTGCAGTTCCACGTCTGGCACGACGAGTGGATGGGCCGCGGCGACTGGCTGGAGACCGTCACCGAGCTCAAGGAGGAGGGGCTGATCGGCCTGTTCGGCGTCTCCATCAACGACCACGAGCCGCACAGCGCCGTGGAGTTGGTGCGCAGCGGCGCGGTCGACGCGGTCCAGGTGATCTTCAACGTCTTCGACCAGTCGCCGCTGGACGAGCTGTTCCCGGCCTGCCAGGAGCACGGCGTCGGGGTGATCGTCCGGGTCGCGTTGGACGAGGGCGGGCTGACCGGCCGGCTGACGCCCGACACGGTGTTCCCGGACGGCGACTTCCGGCAGCGCTACTTCCGCGGCGACCGGCTGGCGGAGGTCGAGCGCCGGGCCGCCGCGATCGCCGCGGACCTGGGCATCGGGGCGGACGGGCTGGCGGAGGCGGCGCTGCGGTTCGTGCTGAGCGAGCCGGCGGTGTCCACCGTGATCCCCGGCATGCGCTCGGTGCGCAACGTCGAGCGCAACGCCGCGGTCGGTGACGGAGTGCCGCTCGCCGAGGGCCAGTTGAAGGTGCTGGCCGGGCACCGCTGGGACCGGAACTTCTACTCCTGAGCCGTCCGGGATCGCGTGGGGTGCGTGCGGTTGTCGGGGTTCGGTGGCAGGGTGGGGCGCATGTGCGGTCGCTTCGTCTCCACCACCGAGCCCGGTGACCTGGTCGCCCTGCTCGACGTCGCGCGTTGGAACCCCACCGAGGCGCTCGCGCCGAGCTGGAACGTCGCGCCGACCGACCCGATCCCGGCGGTGCTGGAACGGGTCGACCACGACACCGGCGAGGTGGTGCGCCAGCTGCGGACGCTGCGCTGGGGCCTGGTGCCGTCCTGGGCGAAGGACCGTTCCGGCGCGGCCCGGCTGATCAACGCCCGTTCGGAGACCGTCGACCAGAAGCCCTCGTTCCGCAAGGCGTTCGCCGCCCGGCGCTGCGTGATCCCCGCCGACGGCTACTACGAGTGGCGGCCCGTCCCGGCGGGCGACGGCCGCAAGGCGTACAAGCAGCCGTACTTCCTGAGCACCGGCGAGCTGATGCTGATGGCCGGGCTGTACGAGTTCTGGCGGGACGCGAGCCTGCCGGAGGACGACCCGGCGGCCTGGCTGGCGACGGCGACCATCCTGACCACCGACGCCACCGACAGCGCGGGGCGGGTGCACGACCGGATGCCGCTCACCATCACCCGCCAGGACGTGGACAGTTGGCTCGACCCGGCGCACAGCGACCGGGCCGACCTGCACCACCTGCTGCACCGCCCCGCGGACGGCGACATCCTGGTCCGGGCGGTGCCCACGGCCGTCAACCGGGTCGCCGAGAACGGCCCGCAGTTGCTTGCCGAGGCCCCCGACCCACTGGGGATCGCGGACTGACGCGCCGTCGGTCTCAGTCCGTGTCGCCCGAGTCGTTCCGGTGGCGGCGCTGCTCGATCGCCCGGCGACGCGCGGCCCGCCGGGTCGCCTCGCCCGCGCCGAGCGTCGCCCGCGACACGGCACGGACCCACGCGGGCCCGCCGCGCTCGGCCCACACCACGCAGCCGCAGCCGCCCACCACCAGCAGCAGTACGACCACCAGCAACACGCCGATCATGGCTTCCCCTTCCGCGAACCTGTCCCGATCCTCGCAGGAGGGGACGGCGTCAGGCGCGACCCAGGCCGAGCCGGACGGCGCGTTCCACCGGCGAGTACGCCCCGTCCGCGCGCTCCAGCACCAGGTCGGTGGTGGACAGCAGCGCCGGCTGGGCGAGGAAGCGCGGCTCGGTGCCGTGGTGCGGCTGCGCGGCGTGGATCAGGAACGGGTGGCACAGGTACACGTCCCCCGCCCGTCCGGTGGCGAGGGCGATCTCCCGCTCGGGGCTGTCGAGCACTCCGGCCCGGTCGAGTTCGGCGCAGAACGCGAACATCTCCACGCCCTTGTCCCCGGCCGGCTCCAGCAGGCGCGGCAGGTCCAGGTGCGAGCCGACCTTGATCCGGGTCGGCGCGTTCGCCTCGTCCACGTCGGACAGCAGGAACAGCATCAGCAGCGAGCGGCCGCGCGAGACCAGGTTGAGCCAGTAGCCCTGTTCGCCGTCCGGGGTGAAGCTCGCGTCCATGTGCCAGCCGGCGTCGCCCGGGTCGTCCGGGTGCGGGAAGCGGATCGGGAAGCCGCCCAGCCACGGCTGCGGCGTCCAGCGGCCTGCGCCGACCAGTTGGTCGAACGCGCCGTGCAGGCGCTCGGTGGTCGCGGCCCGCCGGAAGGGCTCCTGCCCGAACCCCGCCAGGCGCACCACCGGCTGCGTCCAGCCCGCCGGGTCGGCCGGGTCGAGGCCCATCTCCTGCCACAGGAACTCCCGGCACTCGGCGGCCAGTTCGGGCGAGAACGCGCCCTCCAGACGGACGAAGCCGTCCGTGACGAAACGCTCGATCTGCTGCTCGGAAAGGACACTCATGGGAGCGGATTCTCGACCGGTCCACGCGGTGCCGCAAACGAATTACCGCCCACTGGGCCGGACTTGACGGACCGGCGTCCGGCGCGCTTCGGTGGGGGCCATATGACCACGCCTGCCCCGCACACCGGCCCCGCGTTCGACGCCCTCCAGGGCCTGTCCGTCGGCGACGCCCTCGGCGCCCAGTTCTTCGTCCCCGCCACCGCCCGCGCCCACTTCGCCGCCGGCACCGTCCCGCCCGGCCCCTGGCCGTGGACCGACGACACCGAGATGGCCTGCTCGGTGTACGCCGCGCAGACCGAGCGCGGCGCCATCGACAGCTACGACCTCACCCACGCCTTCGCGTACCGCCACGACTTCGACCGCGGCTACGGGCCCGCCGCGAACCGCCTGCTGCGGCTGATCCGGGAGGGCGGCGACGCCCGCCGACTGGCGGCCGAACTCTTCGACGGCCAGGGCTCGTTCGGCAACGGCGCGGCCATGCGGGTGGCCCCGCTGGGCGCCGCGTACGCCGAGGACCCGGCCGCCGTCGTCCGGCCGGCCGCCGACACCGCCGTGATCACCCACACCCACCCGGACGCGGTGGACGGCGCGATCGCGGTGGCCGTCGCCGCCGCCCACGCGGTGCGCTGCCGCACCGAACCGCTCACCGCGGAGCGCTTCCTGTCCGCCGTCGCCGACCTCACCCCGTACGGCGTCGTCCGCGACGGCCTGTACCAGGCCCGGCAGTTGCTCGACCGCGGCGACGCCCGCGAGGTCGCGGCCGTGCTCGGCAACGGCAGCCGCACCAGCGCCCTCGACACCGTCCCGTTCGCGCTCTGGTGCGCCGCCCGGTGGCTCGACGACTACCCGACGGCCGTCCGGTCGGCGATCGGCGCCGGCGGCGACATGGACACCGTCGCCGCGATCACCGGCGGCGTGGTCGCCGCCCGCACCGGCGCCGCCGGCATCCCCGCCGCCTGGCTGGACGCCCGCGAACCGCTGCCCGGCTGGGCGTTCCCCGCCCCCGGCGGCATCCCCGCGCCGCTGCCGCACCTCACCCGGATGCGGCTGCCCCGGCCCCACCCCGTCCCGGAGGCGATGCACTTCGCCGAGGAGCAGTGGAACCGCTACCGGGCCGGCTACCGGGCCGCGCGCTGGGTGGCCCGGGCCGAAGAGGGCGTCCTGCACCTGCACTTCGCCGTCTCCGGGGACGAGGTCGCCGCCATCCAGGTCATCCCGTCCGGCAGTGGGCAACGGGCCGTCGGCGCCGAGGTCGAGTCGCACCCGTCCCACTGCAACGGCGCCCGCCGGCCCGGCGTACTGCTGGCCACCGTCATGGAACTGGAGGGCCGGCTCCAGACCCGCGGGCCGCTGCCGGCGGGGCCCTGGTGACGGTCCGTCGGCGCGCCGGATAGGGTGACGGTGCAGGCAGGACGGGCCGAGGAGGGGCGGATGCGCATCGAGGCGGTGCTGTTCGACCTCGACGGCACGCTGATGGACCACGACGGGGCCGCCGAGGCCGCCGTGCTGGCCGGCGCGGCCGCCGAACTCCCCGGGCGGGAGCTGGACCGCGACGGGCTGCTGCAGTTCTGGCGGGAGCTGGAACAGCGCGAGTACGACCGCTACCTGGCAGGCGAGTTGACGGTGCAGCAGCAGCGCCGGGTCCGCGCGCTCGGCCTGGCCCGGCACCTCGGGCTGGGGGAGTGGTCGGACGAACGGGCCGACGCCTGGTTCGCCGGCTACCTGCGCAGGTACCGGAGATCCTGGCGGGCGTTCCCCGAAGTGCCGCGCACCATCCGCGAGTTGGGGGCCGGGCGGAAGCTCGGCGTGATCACCAACGGCGAGGGCGACATACAGCGCGACAAGCTGCGCACCGTCGGCCTCGGCGTCCTGGCCCCGCACACCACCGCCTCCGCCGAGGCGGGCTGCGCCAAACCCGACCCGGCGATCTTCCACCTGGCCTGCCGCACCCTCGGCGTCGCCCCCGGGCGCACCGCGTACGTCGGCGACCGGCTGGACGTGGACGCGCAGGCCGCCACCGAGGCCGGGCTGCTCGGCATCTGGCTGGAGCGCGAGCCCACCGGCGTCGCCGTCGAGGTGCCCCGGGTCCGCACCCTGGCCGAGGTCGCCCTACTCCTGGACTGACCCCCTGCGCGGCGTGCCTCCGGGCCGCCCGGGCCCCCCTCCGCGTACCGTCGGGCCGGAGGGCTGACGGTTCGTCAGCGAAGGGATCCAGGGAGGCCGGTATGGACGCGCGACAACGAGTGGCGGTGCTGGTGGCGGACGCAGGGACCACCCACGCCGAACAGGCAGGCATCGAGATCGCCGACCGCCCCGCCGAACTGTGGCAGCTGCTGATGCTCAGCAACCTGGTCTCGGCCCGGATCCAGGCCGAGATCGCCGTCACCGGCACGGCCTCCCTGGTCGCGGCCGGCGCCGGCACGCCCGCCGGCACGCTGGAACTCGACTGGCAGCAGCGCAAGGACGCGCTGATCGCCGGCCGCTACCAGCACTTCGCCGACGGCACCGCCACCCGGCTCGGCGAATGCGCCCGGCTGGCCGAGGGCGAGTACGGCGGCGACCTGCGCAAGCTCGCCGCCGCGTCCCAGGGCCGCCCCGAGCGCACCCGCGCCCTGCTGCAGCGCTTCCCCGGCATCGGCCCGGCCGGCGCGGCCGCGTTCTGCCGCGAGGCCCAGGCGGTCTGGCCGCACCTGCGCCCCGCCCTCGACCCCCGCGCCACCGTCGGCGCGGAACGCCTCGGTCTCCCCACCGACCCCGCCGAGCTCGCCGATCTGATCGACCCCGCCGACCTCCACCGGCTGGCCGACGCCCTGGTCCGCGCCGCCCTCGACCCCGCGATGGCCGAACGCGTCCTGGCCGCCTCCCCCGACAGCGCGGAGCCCGCCGGGGTCTGACCCCCGGGAACGCGGAGCGCCCCCGCCCTGACGGTGGGCGGGGGCGCGGTCCGGTCGGGTCAGCGGCCGAAGATCCGGCTCAGCCAGGAACCCGAGGAGGCCTTGTCGGCCAGGGTGCAGGAGCAGCGCTGGGACTTGGGGATGCCCGCGAGGACCTGCTCGACGTGCATGCCGCAGCCGGCGTAGGAGGGCTTGTTGCAGGTCTTGCAGGTGATGCGACGACACATGGTGGTGGGTCCTTTCGGGGGAGGGGGTGTCAGGAGTGCGAGAAGGGGATGTTGGGGAGGATGCGGTCGAGCCAGCGGGGCGTGTGCCAGGCGGCGCGGCCGGTCAGGCGGAGCAGGACGGGCAGCAGGACCAGGCGGACCAGGGCGGCGTCCAGCAGGACGGCGACGCCGAGCACGATGCCCATCTCCTTGGGGGGCAGCGGGCCGGAGATGGCGAAGGTGAAGAACACCGCGACCATCACGGCGGCCGCCGCGAAGATCACCCGGCCGGAGTGGGACAGCGCGCCGACCATCGCCTTGCGCGGGTCGCCGGTGCGCTCGTACTGCTCCTTCGCGGAGGCCAGCAGGAAGACGGTGTAGTCCATCGCGATCGCGAAGATCATCGCGAAGAAGAACACCGGCGCCCAGCCGTCCAGGAAGCCTTGCGGGGTGAAGCCCAGCAGCCCTGAGCCGTGGCCGTCCTGGAAGACCAGCCGGGCGACGCCGAACGCCGCGCCGGTGGACAGCAGGCTGGCCGCGGTGCCGAGCGCCGCGATCAGCGGGGCGCGCAGCGCGAGCAGCAGCAGCACGAAGCCGAGCACCATGACGACGCCGATCACCAGCGGGGTCTTCTCGGTCAGCAGGTGCTGCAGGTCGAGGTTCTCCACCGAGGCGCCGCCGACCAGGGTGTGGTCGGGCAGTTCGGCGCGCAGCGTGTTCACGGTGTGGCCCAGCTGCGGGTCGGACGGGTCGACGGACGGGACGGCCTGGATCATCGACCAGTTCGCGCCGTCGGCGGCCGGCATCGCGGGCATCACGCCGGCGATCCCGGGCGTGTTGGCGACGGTCTGCGCGGTGGCCGCGGCCTGGTCGGTGGGGGTGAGGATTTGCAGGGTGCCGGGGGCGCCGTCGCCGAACGCCTGCTGGACGGCGGTGTAGCCGGCCTTGGCGCTGGCGTCGTCGGGCAGCACGTTGATCGAGGGCATCGCGGTGCGCAGGCCGATCACCGGCGCGGCCAGGGCCAGCAGGGCGACCAGGGCCAGTGCGCCCCAGCGCAGCGGCTGCTTCCACAGCCGCTCGCCCCAGGCCTCGAACCGCGGCGAGGTCTGCGCCTCGCGCTTGGCCCAGGGCAGCGACAGGGCGTCGACGCGGTGGCCGAGCCTGCCGAGCACGGCGGGCAGCAGGGTCAGGGTGGCGGCCAGCACGAACAGCACGGCCAGCATGATGCCGCCGGCCATCGAGCGGAACGCGGGGGACGGGACCAGCATCACGGCGGACAGACTGACCAGCACGGTGGCGCCGGAGAGCAGCACGGCCTTGCCGGCGGTGTCCATGGTCTCCGCGACCGACCGTGAACTGTCGCTGCCGCGTCCGGACTTGGCCCGGGCGGCGCGGAACCGGACGACCAGGAACAGCGCGTAGTCGATGCCCAGCGCGAGGGCGAACATCATGGCGAAGTTCATCGCCCAGATGGAGACCGGGAACAGGTGGCTGATCAGCACCAGCGAGCCGGCCGAGGCGGCCAGGCCGGCCATGGTCAGCAGCAGCGGCAGTCCGGCGGCGACCAGCGAGCCGAACGCCAGCACCAGGATGGCCAGGGTGACCGGCCAGGACATGATCTCGGACTTCATCATCGCGTCGTGGTTGGCGGTGTTGAAGTCGCTCCACAGCACGGACGCGCCGGTCGCGGTGACGTCCACGCCGCCGCCGGACAGCTCGCGCAGCGGCTCCTTCAGGTCGTCGGCGGCGCGCACCATGTCGTCCGGCGAGGCGTTGGCGCCGGCCAGCAGCACGGCCGTGCGGCCGTCCTGGCTGATGGTCGCGCCGGGCTGCGGCGGGACGACGGTGGAGATCCGGGAGTCGGCGGCGGCCAGCGCGGTGACGCGGTCGACCACCTGCTGCACGCCGGGGTCGGTCACCGGGCGGTCGGCGTGCACCACGATCTGGATCGCGGAGGAGGCGTTGCCCGCGAAGTGCTCCTCGGCGAGGGTGCGGACCTTCACCGAGTCGGAGCCGTTGGCCTGCCAGCCCGCGCCGGAGAGCGCGGAGGTGACCTTGGGGGCGAAGGCGCCGAGGCCGATCACCACGATCAGCCAGCCGACCAGCACGGTCTTGAAGTGGTGGACGGACCAGACGCCGAGGCGGCCGAGCAGCCCGTCCCGGGGCGGGGCGACGGCCGGGGGCGCGGAGGCGGCCGGCGCGGGGGCGGAGCGGTTCACAGGTTTCTCTCCAAGCGGGCGGGGGTCCGCCGGTCCAAGGGTAATACCTAGGGGGGTATATGCGGAGGCGGGCGGGGGCCAGGGTGCGAATGCGGAGCGGGCAGGGGGCGTGGGGGCGCCCCCTGCCGGGGTGTGCGGGTCAGGCCTTCAGGGCGGCCATCGCGGCGCGCAGCTTGGCGGCGGCCTCGTCGGCCACGGCGCCGAGCTCGGGACGGCCGGTGAACTGCACCATCAGCTGCGGGTCCATGGCCTCGGCCAGGACGCTGCCGCCGATGTCCCGCACCACCACGTTGCACGGCAGCAGCAGGCCGACCCGGCGGTCGATCTCCAGGGCGCGGTGCGCGAGCGCCGGGTTGCAGGCGCCGAGGATCAGGTAGTCCTCCATGTCGACGCCGATCTTGGCCTTCAGGGTGGCCGGCATGTCGATCTCGGTGAGGATGCCGAAGCCCTGCTCGGCGAGGGCCGCGCGGACCCGGTCGGCCGCGTCCGTGAACGGGTGGTTCAGGAGGGCGGTGAAGTCGTCGGTCATGTCGCCGAGCCTCTCTGGTCGATGCCGCGTTGTCCGAATTGGGGCGCTTCGATACCCCCATGGGTATTCAGCGTACGTCGGGTGCAACCGGACTGTCGGGAGGCGCATTCCCGGACGCGCCGGGTGACGCGCGTCTCACCCGGTTGCCGGACGGCGGTCAGCCGCCGTAGCGGTGGCGCAGATTGGGGTCGTCCAGCCACCACGGCCGGTCGCCCGCCGGGGCCTCGCCCGCGTCCACCGCTCGCTCGGCGGCCCGTTCGGCGGCGTCCAGCGCGGCGTCCACGGCGGCGGTCTCGGCCCGGCCGGTGACGATCAGGCGGCGGATCAGCGCGACCAGGAACGGCAGGCCGACCAGGTCGCCGAGGATCCAGATCGCGTTGCCGCCGACGAACTGGTCCCGGGCGAGCGAGGGACCCCAGTCGCGGGCCAGCGAGGCGTAGTACGGCTCGGCGACCAGATGGCCACCGTACAGCAGCACCAGGGCGAGCGCCGCGTCGAACACCACCTCGACGAAGGTGATCACCACGCTCAGCAGCAGCGGGTACTCGTGCGCCACCGGGTCCAGTTGCAGCCGCGGCCAGAAGTACAGCAGGCCGAGCAGCACCAGCAGCAGGTGGAAGCCGATGTTCCCGGCGGTGCTGGTCAGCGTCTCCCGGTACCAGGGCGTGAAGTACAGCAGCCACGGCGGGGCGACCAGCAGCACGGTCGACACCAGCGGGAACATCAGCACCCGGGAGACCCGGCCGCCGAGCGCCGCGCGCAGCCGCTCCCGGCCGGCCGCCGGCAGGGTGTCGGCCAGCAGCGAGACGGGGGCGCCGAGCGCCAGCAGCAACGGGACCAGCATCAGCAGCAGCACCAGCTGCACGGCGCGGTCGGTGAACAGCACGCGCTCGTACACGCCCAGGCCGGAACTGGTGGTCCACACCCACACCGCGAGGCCGCCGAGGAACGCCGCCGTCCGGTACCAGGGCCAGCCGCCGCGGCGGCGGACGCCCACCAGGTAGCTGCCGGCCAGCAGGACGGTCAGGGCGGCGACGGCCGGCTCCAAGGTCCAGGTGTCGGCCAGCGCCGACCAGTGCCAGGGCGCGGAACGGGACATGGCGGTGGCTCTCCTTCGGTCGTCTTCCGGCCGCGTCGCCCGGCGGGTGGAACCGGAGGCGGGCGCCCGGCGTCGTCGCAGCGCCGGGGTCCGTGCGAGGATCCGGCACTGAAGTTCTACACGCCTGTAGAAATCTACTGGGAGGGGGGCCGGGTGGGACGCACCGAACGCAGTGTCGGCAGCCGCCGCGCCGCACACCGCCGGAACGTCGAACTCGGCCTGCTGGCCCTCGCCGTGACGGTCTGCCTGGCCGGCTGGTGCACCGCGAACCTCGCCCTGCGCGGCACCCTCCCGCCCGGCCTGCTCCCTTACGGCGCCGGCCTGACCGCCCTCGCCGCCGTCCTGCACCTCGTCGTGCGCCGCTTCGCCCCCTACGCCGACCCGCTGATCCTGGCGCTGGCGGTGCTGCTCACCGGCTTCGGCCTGGTGCTCCTCGACCGCCTCGACCACTCGTACGCGATCTGGCACGCCGCCAAGGGCGACTGGCAGAAGATCCCCGCCGCGCCCAGCCAGGTGCAGTGGACGGTGATCGCCATGCTGGCGGCCGCCGTGCTGCTGGCGGTGGTCAAGCACCACCGGCTGTTCCAGAAGTACGTCTACCTGATCATGGCGGGGGCCCTGGTGCTGCTGGCCGCGCCCGCGTTCTTCCCCGGCGACAGCTTCGGCGCCAAGCGCTGGATCCGGCTCGGCGGGCTCTCCTTCGAACCCGACGAGTTCGTCAAGGTCGCCATCGCGGTGTTCTTCGCCGGCTACCTGACGGCCAACCGGGACGCGCTCGCGCTGACCGGCCGCAAGGTGTGGGGCGTGAACCTGCCGCGCGGCCGCAACCTCGGGCCGGTGCTGGCGATCTGGGTGGTCAGCCTGCTGGTGCTGGTCTTCGAACGTGACCTCGGCACCTCGCTGATCTTCTTCGGCGTCTTCGTGGTGATGCTCTACACCGCCACCGAACGCACCGGCTGGGTGCTGATCGGCCTGCTGATGGCCGCCGCCGGCGCGTCCGTGGTCGGCGACCTGGAACCGCACGTGCACGGCCGGGTCGAGGCCTGGCTGCACCCGCTCGACTACTACAAACCGGTGCACAACCCGGCCCTGGTCTCCGACCAGCCCGCGCAGGCGATGTTCAGCCTCGGCAGCGGCCAGGTGCTGGGCACCGGACTCGGCCAGGGCAAACCCTTCCTGATCGGGTTCGCCGGACGCAGCGACTTCATCTTCACCACCATCGGCGAGGAACTCGGCCTGGCCGGCGGCATGGCCGTCCTGCTGCTCTACGGCCTGTTCGTGCAGCGCGCCCTGCGCACCGCCGTCGCCGTCACCGACCCGTTCGGCAAACTCCTCGCCTCCGGCCTGGCCGCCGCCGTGGCGCTGCAGGTCTTCGTGGTGGTCGGCGGCGTCACCGGGCTGATACCGCTGACCGGCAAGGCCCTGCCGTTCCTCGCCGCGGGCGGCTCCTCGCTGACCGCGAACTGGTTGCTGACCGCCGTCCTGATCAAACTCTCCGACGCCGCCGGCCGGGCCGAACTGCAACCCGCCCCGGAACCGCTCGACGCGGCCCGGGGCGGGTGAGGGTTCGTCGGCCGCGCCGTCAGTGCCGGCGTCGGCGGGCCGCCGCGAACAGGGTGCCGCCGGCGAGCAGCAGGACGGTGGCCGACACCGCGACCAGTAGCGGCAGTGGCGAGGAGCCGGTGCTGGGCAGCGCATGGTGGCCGGGCGTCCCCGCCGCCTCCTCCGACCCGGGGCCCTCCGGGGCGGACGGCTGCGGGCCGCCCGGGGCGCCGGCGGACGGGGGCGGCGTCGGCGTCGACGTGGGGGACGGCGACTGCGACGGGGCCCGGCGGGTCATCCGGTTGGTGACGGTGACCGTCGAGGTGTGCTCGGCGGGAACGGTGAACTCCTCGCCCAGCGTGACAGGCGTGCTGCTGCCGTCGTCGCCGGTCAGCACCGCGCTGGTGACGACGGTGACGTCGTCGGCCGCGCCGGTGGCGGGCTCGGTGAGGACGCAGGTGGCCGGCGGGATGGAGGTGCGCACCTCGATCTCGCCGCGGTCCGTGCCCGGCGGGACGTCCAGGCCGAGCGGCTCGGCGTAGGCGGGGCAGCGCAGGTCCAGGTGGGCGGCGCCCGGGCGCAGCCCGGTGTCGTCGCTGGTCACCTTGACCACGTCCAGGCCGGTGAAGTGGTGCAGCCGGTTGGTGAACCGGCAGGTCGGCGTCGGGTGGTCGGCCGTCAGGTTCACCTCGACCACGGCCTGCTCCAGGTCCGTCCGGCCCTGGCCGGACCCGCAGTCCGCCGCCTCCAGCTCCCACCAGCCGTCTTCGGGCGGCGCCGGCAGCAGCTCCTGGATGACGTAAGGCTGCCCCGTGCCGACCGGGAGCAGGTCGGCGGCCGGCCCGGAGGAGCCGTCGGCGGGGTGCGCGGTGGTCGGGGTGCCCGAGGCGGTGGTGGTGACGACCGCGGACTGCGGGTTCGGGAATGCGACGCTCTCGTCCCGCGGCTCGGGGCCGGCGCTGATCGTGTAGCGGAAGGTGCCGGTGCCGCCCTCGGTGACCTTCTCGATGTCGATCCGGCCGCCGGGCACGAAGCGGCTGGTGATCAGGCACTTCGCCTCGACGTCGGTGACCAGGTCGTACCCGGCCCGCCAGGTGCCGTTCGGCGCGGCGGGGGTCGGCGTGCCGACCGTGATGGGCAGCTCGGTGCCGTTGCAGAACGCCGTCGGCGTCGCCCAGTGGCCGGTGGCGTCGGGCGCCGGGATCACCTCGCTCAGCTCGTAGTGCCCGGGCACCGGGTGCGCGGCGTACGCGACGGTGACGGGCACGCCCGGGTCGGTGGTGGTGACGACGTTCTCGGCGGTGATCTCCGCCTCGGGCGGCCCGGTGACGGTGAGGTCGAAGGCGCCCGTCCCGCCGAGGCTCTCCTTCTCCAGCAGGGCCGGGCCCGCCGCCCGCTCGTTGTTGTACACGCACGTCACATGGTCACCGGCGGCCAGCGTCACCGAGGCCAGCCCGCTGTGGTCGGTCACCGAGGTGCTGGTGCCGGGCCCGCCGCCGGCGTTCACCGCCGTGCACACCGGCCGTCCGACCAGCACCCACCCGCTGTCCGGATCGACGAACTCCGTGATGTGCCACGGCTCGTCCCCCTCCCGGGTCTCGCCGCGGACGAAGCTCATCGACGCGGAATTGGTCGAACTCGCCGTCAGCACGAAGTCGTTGACGCCGTCGTTGTTGGTGTCCGCGTACGACAGGTTGCCGTCGTAGCGGAACGAGCCCACGCCGTTGGAGCCGTCGACGATCCGCTTGGTCACCGTGATGGTGCCCGCGCCCGGCGGCGGGGTGATCGCGTAGTAGTAGCAGAACACGTGCGTGGTGCCGGACGGGAAGTCCACGTACTCCGCGTTGTCGCCGTTCTGGTTGTCCTGCGAGCAGCGCAGTGCGGCGAAGCCGTAGGTGTCCTGCATCCCGTTCAGCGGCGCGGACTTGGTGCCGCCCTGCGCGACCAGCGCGGCCTTCCGGGCGGCCGCGAGCTCGTTCGCGTCCAAGAACCCCGTCCCGGTGCTGAACGACCACCCGGGCAGCGGACGACACGGTGGGACGGGCGTCCCCTCCGCCTCGTTGGTCGGATTGACCGCCACGCCCGGGGCGTAGTTCGAATCCGGGCCGAGATCCCGCAACGACTCCTGGAGATTGTTGCGGGCCCTGTTGGCCATCACCTCGTCGTAGTTGTCGCACACCCGCGCGACGTACGTGACCAGCAAGGCGTCGGAAGCCTCCGGTGCGGCCGCGGCCGCACCGGGGAGTGCCGCGAGGACCGCGGCGATGAGCAGGAACCCGCAGAGTGCGCATGACGACCCGTCGGATCGGCGATAGGGGCGTCCTGAGCTGAACACGCGGCCGCGAAGTACAGGAGCGAGTGCGGGGCCTGACACACCGCCGGTCGCCCGAACGGGCGCGAGAACGCTCACGCGGAAGGCCGCGATCACGTCTGGTTGTGCTGTGCGCCCCGGATTGCGCCGAGGGCGGCGACGGCCATGGTGGTGGCGCGGTCGGTGGTGGGGGCGTACGGGGCGCCGGATTCGAGGGCGGTGACGGTCGCGTTCACCAGGCCCTGGAGGAGTTGGGCGGTGAACTCCGGTCTGTTGTCGCCGAGTTCGACGAGGGCGGTGATCAGGGGGGTGAGCAGTTCGCGGTGTGCGTGGCCGGCGGCCTCGCGCAGGGCGGCGGCGTCGCGGTCGCCGGCCAGCGCGCGGGCGATGCGGTGCTCGCCGTCGCGGACCAGCTCGCACTGGGCGCGGACGTAGGCGGCGACCCGTTGCTCGGGGGTGTCGGCGGCGGCCATCGCGGCGGTGATGCGCTCCGTCCAGCGGGGGGCGGACTCCCGCACCACGGCGGAGAGCAGTTCGGCGCGGTCCGCGAAGTACTTGTAGACGCTGTTGCGGGCCAGGCCGGTGCGGCGGGCGACCGCGGCGAAGGTGACGGCGGCCGCGTCGCCCTCGCTCTCCAGCAGCTCGCGGGCAGCGTCGACCAGCGCCCGGCGCTGCTGGGCGCGATGGTCGGCGACCGTGGCGGCGCTGATCTTCGGCACCCCGACAGTCTAGGAGGCGGTACCCCCGGTGTTGGGGACGCGGTGTCGCCATGTTTATCTTGGGGACGCACTGTCCCCATCACTGTCCGCCTCTCGGAAGGAGCACGGTGTACCTCGCCCTGCTCGAACTCAAGGCCGCCCGCGGCCGCTTCCTGCTCATGGGCTGCGTCGTCCTGCTGGTCGCCGCCCTGGTCGGAATCGTCTCCGGATTCACCACCGGACTCGGCGACGACACCGTCTCCGCGCTGCGCCGCCTGCCCGCGACCCACCTGGCGTTCTCCCCGGACGCCAAGTCCGACCAGTTCGCCCGCAGCCTCGTCCCCGCCGAGACCCTGGCCGGCTGGCAGCAGCGCCCCGGCGTGCAGGCCACCCCGCTGGGCGTCACCATCACCCGCGGCACCACCGACCGGCACGCCGAGGTCGACCTCGCCGCGTTCGGCGTCGAGGTCGGCTCGTTCCTCGACCCGGCCGTCGAGGACGGTCAACGCCTCGGCGGCGACGGCCAGTTGGTGATCTCCCGGAAGCTCGCCGAAGAGGGCGTCGCGATCGGCGACACCCTCACCGTCGACCGGCTCGGCATCGCCCTCAAGGTCACCGGCATCACCGGCCGCGCCTCCTACGGCCACGTCCCGGCCGGCTACGTCACCACCGCCACCTGGCAGGCGATCCGCTTCACCGCCCCCGGCGCGAGCACGCCCGCCGCCGGGCTGCCGCAGCAGTACAGCGCGATAGCCCTGCGGGCGGCGTCCTCCGCGGACCTCGACGGCGCGGACGGCGAGCTCGGGACCAGGACCGTCTCGGTGACCGACGCGTACGCCGCCGCGCCCGGCTACACCGGCGAACGCGTCACCATGACGTCCATCCAGTTCTTCCTGTACCTGATCGCCCCGCTGGTGGTCGGCGCGTTCTTCGGCGTCTGGACCGTCCAACGGCAACCCGAGCTCGCCCTGCTGCGCGCGATGGGCGCCTCCCGGCGCCGGCTCCTCGGGCACACCCTGGTCCAGGCTGCGGCCGTCGTTCTCGGCGGCACCCTGGCCGGCGCGGCGCTCGCCTCCGCCGTCGGCCTCCTGGTCGGCGCCGAAGTCCCGTTCAGCCTCCCCGGACTGGCCCTCACCGCGACCATGGCCACCGTCGCCCTCGCGGCCCTCGCCGGCGCCGCCCTCACCCTCCGCCGGGTCGCCAACGCCGACCCGATGACCATGCTGGGAGCCGGACGATGACCTCACTCACCCTGCGCCAGGTGTCCGTCTCGCTCGGCCACGGCGACGCGAGGACACCCGTCCTGCGAGGCGTCTCCGCCGCGTGCCGCCCCGGCGAGCTGACCGCCCTGGTCGGACCGTCGGGCTCCGGAAAGTCCACCCTGCTCGCCGTGGCCGGTGCGCTGCTGCGACCCGACAGCGGACAAGTGCTGCTCGGCGACACGGACTTGGCGCAGCTCGGGGACGGCGGGCGGGCCAAGGCCCGGCGCGAACGGATCGGTTACATGTTCCAGAGCGGCAACCTGCTCGGCGGACTCACCACCGTCGAGCAGCTGCTGGCCGCCGCGTCCATCGCCGGGCGCCCCGCCAGGCGGCTGCGCGCCGCGGCGGAGACGGCCCTCGGCGACGTCGGCCTCGGCCACCGCCTGCGCCACCGCGCGGACCAGCTCTCCGGCGGCGAGCGGCAACGCGTCGCCCTGGCCCGCGCCCTCTTCCTCGAACCCCAGCTCCTGCTGATCGACGAACCCACCGCAGCCGTCGACCGCGACCAGGCCGGCGCCCTCACCGACCTGATCGCCCGCACCGCCCGCGCACGCGGCTGCGTGGCACTGGTGGCGACCCACGATCCGGTGGTCGTGGACGCGGCGACAGAGGTGATTTCGATGTAGGCGAGCGCGAAAGCAGGGGCGCGAGGAACTGCGCGCAGCGGAAGGCACCCCGTCCGCAAGATCGCGACGCAGGAGAACGACCTGCACGTGATCGCGACCTTGCGGACGGGCGTGCGCTTGTCGCGCAGTTCTCCCCCAGCCCTGGCGGGCCGGGAGGTGCCCCCACGCGCCCCTGGTGGTGCGCTGCCGGGTTCGAGCCCGCCGGCTACTGAGGCTTGCGCTCCGCCACCCGGTCGCTCGCCGAAGCGTCGAGCATCGCCACCCGGTCCACGACCTTCACCCGCTCGCGGCCCTCCGCGTCGCCGAGGGACTTCTCGAACGCGTCGAGCCGGTTCCATCCCTCCCAGGTGGTGAAGTCGACGCCGCGGGAGCGGAGGAAGTCGACCACCGCGTCCTCGGCGGGCTCGGTGGCGGGGCGGAGGCGGCCGGAGGCGTGGTCGGCGACGAGGCAGGCGACGGTCTCGTTGGCGTCGCCCTTGGTGTGGCCGATCAGGCCGACGGGGCCGCGCTTGACCCAGCCGGTGACGTAGACCGAGGGGAGGTGGGCGCCGTTCTCGTGGACCCGGCCCGCCTCGTGCGGAACGGTCGAGGAGAGGGCGTCGAAGGGCAGCTTCGGCAGCTCGTCGGAGCGGTAGCCGACCGCGCGGTAGACCGCCTGGACGGGCCACTCGCGGAAGGCGCCGGTGCCGACGGTGTTGCCGGTGCCGTCGAGTTCGGTGCGCTCGGTGCGCAGGGCGACGACCCGGCCGTCCTCGCCGAGGACCTCGACGGGGTTCTCGAAGAAGTGCAGGTGGATGCGGTGCGGGCGGTCGCCGATGTCGCGGATCGCCCAGTTCTCCAGGGTCGAGGCGACCATGTCGGCCTGCTTGTTGGCGCGCCGGGTGGCGATCGAGGCGTCGTCGTAGTCGATGTCCTCGGGGTCGACGACCACCTCGATGGTGGGGGAGTGGTCGAGCTCGCGGAGTTCCATCGGGGAGAACTTGGCCTGCGCGGGGCCGCGGCGGCCGAACACGTGGACCTCGACGGCGCGGTTCGCGGACAGGCCCTCGTACACGTTCGGCGGGATCTCGGTGGGCAGCAGCTCGTCCGCGGTCTTGGCGAGCACCCGGGCGACGTCCAGGGCGACGTTGCCGACGCCGAGGACGGCGACCTGCTCGGCCTCCAGCGGCCACTCGCGGGGGACCTCGGGGTGGCCGTCGTACCAGGAGACGAAGTCCGCGGCGCCGTAGGAGCCGTCGAGCTCGATGCCGGGTATCGCCAGGTCGCGGTCGGCCTCGGCGCCGGTGGCGAAGACCAGGGCGTCGTAGAAGCGGTGCAGCTCGTCGAGGGAGAGGTCGCCGGGGTAGTCGACGTTGCCGAGCAGGCGGACCTGCGGCTTGTCGAGGACCTGGTGGAGGGCGGTGACGATGCCCTTGATCCGCGGGTGGTCGGGGGCGACGCCGTAGCGGATCAGGCCGAAGGGGGCGGGCAGCCGCTCGATCAGGTCGATGGAGACACCGGGAGCGGTGGCCAGCTCGGACTTCAGCAGCGCGTCGGCGGCGTAGATCCCGGCGGGGCCGGCACCGACGATGGCCACCCGGACGGGGCGGGACATGGGCAGGTACTCCTGTTCGGCTCTGGGCGCGTACCGCCAGCCTTCCGGCGTGCGGGCGCGCCCGGTACGGTGCTTCGGCTTATGTCGTCATAAGTCGAAGCTATGGCCCCCCAAAGTTCTGCCTATGCGGCTTTCCCCGTGCCCTCCAGCATGCACGAAGCGCCGCCCCGCCCCCGGACCGGCCCGGACTCACTCGTAGCGCAGGCGCAGCGACTCCTCCTCGGCGGCCAGGATCTGGTCGAGGGTCAGCGACGGGTCGTCCAGGTGGGACAGGGTGATCTCGGCGGAGCTGGGCATCGCGTCGGCGGCCAGCCACTGCTCGGGATTCCAGGCCGAACTGCGCAGCAGCGCCTTCGGGCAGTGCCCGTAGACCTCGTCGGTGGACACCACGATCGCGCTGCGCGGCGGCTTGCCGACCGGGGTGAGCTGTTCCAGCAGCCGCGGGTCCGTGCTGACGCAGGCCCGGCCGTTGATGCGCAGGGTGGCGGCCCGGCCGGGCACCAGGAAGATCAGCCCGGCCTTTCCGGTGGCGACGATGTTGTGCAGACTGTCCAGCCGGCGGTTGCCGGTGGCGTCGGGGACGGCGATCGTCCGCTCGTCCAGCACGGAGACGAATCCGGGCGGGCCGCCGCGCGGGGTGGCGTCGCAGTTGCCGTCCGCGTCGGCGGTGGCGACGAACACCAGGGAGGCGCAGCCGATCAGCAGGCGGGCCGCCTCGTGCAGGCGGTCGACCTGCTTGCGCTGCACCAGCGGGCTCGGCTGCTCGTACAACTCCCGGAGTCGGGCCGGGTCGTGGATCGCCTCAGCGGCGAGGGCGTCGAAGATCACGCGACCCGACCCTATCCCCGTTCACCGCGTCCGCGGCGAGCGGGTCAGACCTGCAGCGGAACGGGGTGCACCTCGTCGGCGGGGTGTCCGGTGCGCTCGTGGACGCGCTGGACGGCCTCCTTGGACGGTGCGGAGGACAGGCAGTAGACGGTGCCGGACTCCGGGTCGGCCCAGGCCTGTCGGAACTCCACGCCTTCCCTGTCCTGCACCGCGAGGTCCGCCTCGTGGGCGGCCTTCAACTGTTCGGCGGTGATGCCGGCCATCCCGTGGTGGACGTCCATGAACATCGTCATCGTCGCTCAACTCCTCGGCCGGGAGCCCCCCGTGCGGGGGCGCTCACCTCCACCCTGCGCCCCGGGGCGTGAACCAGGCCACAGGGAGCGTTTCTTGCCTTCGACGTACATGCGCGTGCAAGAATGCTGGTGCAGTAGCAGTGACGTTCAGCGCACTCCGGGGTCGGTGAAATTCCGAGCCGGCGGTTACAGTCCGCGACCCGTCCGCAGCCAGCGGCCGGTTGACCAGGTGAAATTCCTGGACCGACGGTTAAAGTCCGGATGGGAGGCGTGCGCGGCGGACAGGTGTGTTCACACCACGGCCCACCCGAGGGCCGGGGTGCGGAAGCACGGCATTTCCGGCGGCGAACCCGTGCCACGACGACGAGTCATGGCCTCGCGGGGGCGTCCTCGGCACGCCACGTCCGCAGTCAACTCCCGAATGCCGCCCCGGAGTCCGCGCCCCCAAGCGCGAGGAGAACCCGGGTGTTCACCGGCATCATCGAAGAGCTCGGCGAGGTTGTCTCCATCGAGGAGATCGGCGAATCCTCGCGAATCCGCCTGCGCGGCCCGCTGGTCACCGCGGACGCCCGCCACGGCGACTCCATCGCGGTCAACGGCGTGTGTCTCACCGTCGTCGACGACAGCGAGCAACTGGCCAAGCGCGAAGGCGAGTTCAGCGCCGACGTGATGCGCGAGACGCTGCGCCGCTCCAGCCTCGGCGCGCTGCGCCCCGGCTCCCGGGTCAACCTGGAGCGGGCGATGGCGCTCGGCGCCCGACTCGGCGGCCACCTGGTGCAGGGCCACGTCGACGCCACCGGCACTCTGCTCTCCCGCGAGCCGGGCGACCTGGACGCGGACGGGAATCCGCGCTGGGAGGTGGTGCGTTTCTCCCTGCCGCAGCCGATCTCGCGCTACCTGGTGGAGAAGGGGTCGATCACCGTGGACGGAGTGAGCCTCACCGTCGTCGAGGCGGCCCTGGACAGCTTCACCGTCTCGCTGATCCCCGCCACGCTCGCCCTGACCACGCTCGGGGTGAAGGCGGTGGGCGACCCCGTCAACCTGGAGGTGGACGTGCTCGCCAAGTACGTGGAACGACTGCTCGAAACCCGTGCCCTGCCCGACACCCTGGGGGAATCCAAGTGAGCGCGATCGCAGATCTGACCTTCACCGCCTTCGGCGAGAAGGTGAAGGTGGCCGACATGGTCGGCAACCTGATAGGGCTCGCCGGGCTGGCGTTCGGCTGGCGGCGCTCCGTGCTCACCTGGCCCGCCCAGCTGCTGGCCGGCGCCGTGCTGATCAGCGTCTTCCTCGGCGGGCAGGTGCCCGGCCTGATCGGCAAGCAGGTGATCGTGGTGGTCACCGCGATCTGGGGCTGGACCCAGTGGAACCGCGGCCGCCGCGACACCGGCGAGATCGAGGTCCGGTTCGCCGGCTGGCGGCAGCGCGCCGTGCTGGTCCTGGCCACCGCGGCCGGCACCGCCGCCGTCGCCGCGCTGTTCAACGCCTTCCCGAAGCTGTCCTGGAACCCGCTGCTGGACGCGTACATCTTCACCGGCACGCTGGCCGCGATGTACGCCCAGGCCCGCGGCTGGGTGGAGTTCTGGTTCGCCTGGATCGCCGTCGACGTGATCAGCGTGCCGTACAGCTACGCCCACGGTTACGTGTTCTCCGCGCTCACCTTCACCGTCTACTTCGTCCTGGTGGTGGCCGGCCTGGCCAGCTGGTGGACGAAGGCCCGCACCGTCCGAACCGTCCCGCGCGCCGAGGGAGTTGCCGCATGAGCGCCGACCAGCCCGAAGAACCGATCGCCCTCGACCCGGTCGAACGCGCCATCGCCGACATCGCGCTCGGCCGTGCCGTGGTCGTGGTCGACGACGAGGACCGCGAGAACGAGGGCGACCTGGTGTTCGCCGCGTCGGCCGCCACCCCCGAGCTGATGGCCTTCACCATCCGCTACAGCTCCGGCGTGGTCTGCGCCCCGATGACCGGCGCCGAGCTCGACCGGCTCAGGCTGCCCCCGATGACCCAGGTCAACGAGGACCGCAAGGGCACCGCCTACACCGTCTCGGTGGACGCCCGTGAGGGCATCGACACCGGCATCTCCGCCGCCGACCGGGCCCGCACCGTCCGGCTGCTGGCCTCCCCGGGCACCGAGCCCGGCGACCTCACCCGGCCCGGCCACGTCTTCCCGCTGCGCGCGGTGGACGGCGGCGTGCTGGCGCGCGGCGGGCACACCGAGGCCGCCGTCGACCTGGCCCGGCTGGCCGGCCTCGCCCCCGCCGCGGCGATCGCCGAGGTGGTCAACGACGACGGCACCATGGCCCGGCTGCCCGAGCTGCACGCCTTCGCCCGCCGGCACGGCCTGGCGATCATCTCCATCGCCGACCTGATCGCCTACCGGCGCCGCACCGAACTGCACGTCGACCGCGTCGCCGTCACCGGACTGCCCACCGACCACGGCGACTTCACCGCCGTCGGCTACCGTGGCACCATCGACGGCGTCGAGCACCTGGCCCTGGTGGCCGGCGGCCTGGACGCCGACGGGAAGCTCCCCGACGGCGAGGACGTGCTGGTGCGGGTGCACTCCGAGTGCCTGACCGGCGACGTGTTCAGCTCGCTGCGCTGCGACTGCGGCCCGCAGCTGCACGCCTCGCTGCGCGCCGTCGCCGAGGCCGGCCGCGGCGTGGTGCTCTACCTGCGCGGCCACGAGGGCCGCGGCATCGGACTGACCCACAAGCTGCGCGCCTACCAGCTCCAGGAGCAGGGCCGTGACACCGTCGATGCCAACCTCGACCAGGGGCTGCCCGCCGACGCCCGCGACTACTCGATCGGCGCGCAGATGCTCGCCGACCTGGGGGTGCGCTCGCTCACCCTGCTCTCCAACAACCCGGCCAAGCAGGCCGCGCTCACCGAGCACGGCCTGAAGGTCGCCGCCCGCCGCCCGCTGCCCACCGCCGCCGGCGCACACAACCTGCGCTACCTGCGCACCAAGCGCGACCGAATGGGCCACGACCTGCCGTGGCTAGAGGACGACAACAAATAGCCGTCGACGACAAGCAGCCGTCGAAGCACCCGTTCTGACGCACCGTCGAAAGAGGAACCGAAAATGGCCGGACACGGAGCCCCCGTGCTGTCCCCGCAGAACTGCGCCGACCTGCGGGTCGCGATCGTCGCCGCGCAGTGGCACGACCAGGTGATGAACGGGCTGCTGGAGGGCGCGCTGCGCGCGCTCAAGGAGGTCGGGATCGAGGAGCCGAGCGTGGTCCGCGTCCCCGGCACCTTCGAGCTGCCGGTCGCGGCCAAGCAGCTGGCCGGTCGCGGCTACGACGCGATCGTCGCCCTGGGCGTGGTGGTGCGCGGCGGCACCCCGCACTTCGACTACGTCTGCCAGGGCGCGACGCTCGGCCTGACCCAGGTCGCGGTGGACACCGGCGTCCCGGTCGGCTTCGGCGTGCTGACCTGCGACACCGAGCAGCAGGCGCTGGACCGGGCCGGGCTGCCCGACTCCGTCGAGGACAAGGGCCACGAGGCGGCGACCGCCGCCGTCGCCACCGCGGCCGCGCTCCGCGAGGTCGTCGAGCCCTGGCGTTGATCGGCTGATCGCACCGTGGCGGTCCGTTCGGATGTCCAACGGACTGTCCACGGTGCGGAACCGTTTACCGCCCGTCAGCCCGCACCCCGTAAGGTGAGGTCATCATGGCTTCCAAGACATTCGAGGAGCTCTTCGCAGAGCTCCAGCAGAAGGCCGCCACCGGCGACCCCGAGACCTCCCGCACCGCCCAGCTCGTGCAGCAGGGCGTTCACGCCATCGGCAAGAAGGTCGTCGAGGAGGCCGCCGAGGTCTGGATGGCCGCCGAGTACCAGTCGCCCGAGGAAGCGGCGGAGGAGATGTCCCAGCTCCTCTACCACGTCCAGGTGATGATGATCGCTCGCGGGCTGACGCTCGAAGACGTCTACAAGTACCTGTAAATCCCACCGCAGTCGACGAAGGGTTCGCCTCTCATGCTCCGCATCGCCGTCCCCAACAAGGGTTCGCTCTCGGGTCCCGCGGCGGAGATGCTCCATGAGGCCGGCTACCGGCAGCGCAAGGATCCCAAGGAACTCGTCCTGGTCGACCCGGACAACCAGGTCGAGTTCTTCTTCCTGCGCCCGCGTGACATCGCCGTCTACGTCGGCTCCGGCCGGCTCGACATCGGCATCACCGGCCGGGACCTCCTGCTGGACTCCGCCTCGGACGCCGAGGAGGTGCTCGCGCTCGGCTTCGCCGGCTCGACCTTCCGGTTCGCCAAGCCGGTCGGTGCCGAGATCGCCACCGTGCAGGACCTCGACGGCCTGCGGATCGCCACCTCGTACACCGGGCTGGTCGAGCAGCACCTCGCCGAGCACGGCGTGAAGGCCACCGTCACCAAGCTGGACGGCGCGGTGGAGACCGCCGTGCACCTGGGCGTCGCCGACGTGATCGCCGACGTGGTGGAGACCGGCACCAGCCTGCGCAACGCCGGCCTGGAGGTGTTCGGCGACCCGATCCTGATCTCCGACGCCGTGGTGGTCCGGCCCAAGGGCGCCGGCCAGGACGCCGGCGTCGACCAGTTCCTGCGCCGCCTGCAGGGCGTCCTGGTGGCCCGCCGCTACGTGCTGATGGACTACGACATCCGGGCCGAGAACGTCAGCGCGGCCGTCGCGCTCACGCCCGGCCTGGAGTCGCCGACCGTGTCGCCGCTGCACACCGCCGGCTGGGTCGCGGTCCGCTCCATGGTGCTCCGCAAGGAGGCCCAGCGGATCATGGACGACCTGTGGGCGATCGGCGCCCGCGCCATCCTGGTCACCAACATCCACGCCTGCCGCATCTGATCCGTCACCGGAACGGGGGTCGCCCGCCCGGCGGCCCCCGCTTCTTCTTGGAGCCACCCGTGTCGACCCCCCTCACCCTGCCCGTCACCTGGGCCCCCCGCCGCAACCGTGCCGTGCTGCTCACGCTGGGCGCCCTGATGGTGGTGCTGTTCGCCGTGCTCGCCGTCGCGCTGCCGGAGAACTGGCAGCTCAGGGACCGGGCGATGATGGTGATCAGCGGGCTGCTGTTCGCCGCCGTCGGCCTGATGCTGGCCCGGCCCAAGGTGGTCGCCGACGCCGACGGGCTGACCGTGGTCAACTTCGTCCGCAGCCGCCGGCTGGCCTGGGCCGAGGTGGTCCGGGTCAACCTCAAGCACGGCGACCCGTGGGTGATGCTCGACCTCGCCGACGGCACCGCGCTGGCCGCCGTCGGCATCCAGCCCGCCGGCGGACGCGACCAGGCCGTCACGGCCGCCCGCACGCTGCGCGACCTGGTCGAGGAGCGGGGCGCGGCCCGGGGCTGACACGCCCCCGGCAGCCCGGCCGAACAGCGCCGGAGGACCGTTCGGGTATCGTCTACGCTGGTAAAACCGCGGCAAAGCCCACCAGTGTCAGGCCTGCCGCGTCCACCCGCGACCTGAGGAGTGACACCTCCCCTCGATGGACGATCCGTCCGGTAGTACCCGCGCCGCCATGCACATTCCGAGCCAGGGAAGGCGGGCGGCCCGATGACCACCGCCTGGCTCCTGCTGCTCGCGGCCTTCCTGCTCATCCTCGCCAACGGCCTGTTCGTGGCCGCCGAGTTCGCGTTCGTGACCGCCGACCGCGGTGCCGTCGAACGCGCCGCGGCCACCGGCGACGGCCGCGCGAAGGGCCTGGCCAAGGCCCTGCACGAACTGTCCTTCCAGCTCTCCGGCGCCCAGCTCGGCATCACCATCACCTCGCTGGTGGTCGGCATGCTCGCCGAGCCGGCGCTGTCCACCCTGCTCTCGCCGGTGTTCACCGGCGTCGGCCTGCCCGACTCGGCGGCCCGCGGCACCGCGCTGATCGTCGGCCTGGTACTGGCCACCGTGCTGCAGATGGTGATCGGCGAACTCGTCCCGAAGAACTGGGCGATCTCCCACCCGATGCAGGTCGCCTACGCCGTGGTCGGACCGCAGCGGGTGTTCTCCGCCGCCTGCCGCCCGCTGATCGCGTTCCTGAACGGCTCCGCCAACCGGATCGTCCGGCTCTTCGGCGTCGAGCCGCAGGAGGAACTCGGCCACGCCCGCACCGCCGACGAACTCCTCGCGCTTGCCCGGCACTCGTACCAGGCCGGCGCGATGGACGAGGAGTCGGCGACGCTGTTCGTGCGCACCCTGGGCCTGCGCGAGCTGACCGCGGAGTCCGTGATGACGCCGCGGATCGACGTCTCCGCGCTCCAGCAGGACGCCACCGCCGGTGACGTGCTCAACCTCACCCGGGCCACCGGGCTGAGCCGCTTCCCGGTGTACAGCGACAGCCTGGACAACGTCACCGGCACCGTCACGCTCAAGGACGCCCTGGCCGTCCCCGCCGACCGCCGCGACCACACCAAGGTCCGCCACCTGGCGTCCCCGCCGCTGCTGGTCCCCGAGACGCTGCCCGCCGAGCGCCTGCTCGACCTGCTGCGCGGCCGCGAACCGATGGCCGTGGTGGTCGACGAGTACGGCGGCACCGCCGGCGTCGCCACCATCGAGGACATCGTCGAAGAGGTGGTCGGCGAGGTCCAGGACGAGCACGACCCCGCCGACACCCCCGACCTGCGCCCGCTCGCCCCGCGCGACGGACTGCCGGTCTGGGACGCCGACGGCCGGGCCCGGCTCGACCAGCTCGCCATGATCGGCCTGCACGCCCCCGACGGCCCCTACGAGACCCTCGGCGGACTGCTCGCCGACCTGCTCGGCAAGCTCCCCGCCGTCGGCGAGAGCGTCGAACTGCCGGGCTGGGAACTGACGGTGACCGCCGTCGACCGCCACCGCACCAGCCGGGTCGAGGTGCGCCGCACCCGCTCCGAGGACGACCACGAGGACCAGGACAGCAACCGATGAGCGCCCTGCAACTCGCCTTCTCGCTGCTCCTGCTGCTCGGCAACGCCTTCTTCGTCGGCGCCGAGTTCGCCGTCATCTCGGTGCGCCGCAGCCAGATCGAACCGCTCGCCGAGGCCGGCAACCGGCGCGCCCGCACCGTGCTGCACGCGCTGTCCAACGTCTCCGCGATGCTGGCCGCCGCCCAGCTCGGCATCACCGTCTGCTCGCTGCTGCTCGGCGCGCTCGCCGAGCCGACCATCGCGCACCTGCTGGAGCCCGTCTTCCACGCGCTCGGCGTGCCCGACTCGGCGATGCACCTGCTCAGCTACGCCATCGCGCTCAGCCTGGTGGTGTTTCTGCACATGGTGATCGGCGAGATGGTGCCGAAGAACCTGGCGCTGGCCGGACCGGAGAAGGCCGCGCTCTGGCTCGGCCCGCCGCTGGACCGGCTGGCCCGCTGGCTGGCCCCGGTGATCACCCTGCTGAACGCCTTCGCCAACGGCGTGCTGCGGCTGTTCCGGGTCGAGCCCAAGGACGAGGTCAACTCGGTGTTCACCAGCGAGCAGCTGCTGCACCTGCTGGCCGACTCCGGCGAGGCCGGCCTGCTCGACGACACCCGTCGCGAACGCCTGGAGGACGCCCTGGAGATGGGCAGCCGCCCGGTCACCGAGGTGCTGCTGCCCGCCGACCAGCTGGTCACCGTGGGCCGCGACGTCACCGGCGACCAGATCCAGCAGCTCGCCGTGCGCACCGGCTTCTCGCGCTTCCCGGTCGCCGACGAGCAGGGCACTGTGCTCGGCTACCTGCACGTCAAGGACTCGCTGGAGGTCGACGACCTGACGGCGCCCGTCCCGGACCGGCTGTGGCGGCCGATCACGGTGGTCCGCTCCGGCCTGCGGCTGGACGACGCGCTCGCCTCCATGCGCCGCGCCGCCGCCCACCTGGCGGCCGTGGTGGACGCGGACGGCCGCCAGCTCGGCCTGGTCGCCCTGGAGGACGTGCTGGAGGAACTGGTCGGCGAGGTCCACGACCCGGACCACCGACACTGATCACCCGCTGCTCCCGGCCCCGTCGCACCTGTTGCGGCGGGGCCGCCGCCGTCTACGGCAGTTCCACCGGGTACGGCTCGGCGAAGTCGGCGGAGCGGCTGACCTGCTCCCAGGCGGTCGCCTCGGCGAGCTGGCGGCGGGACCAGTCGAGCGCCATGGTCACCGCGTTCACGCCGAGCAGCAGGTGGCTCGGGGCGTCGCCGCGCTTGACGGTGCGGACGATGATCGCGGCGGCGCGCTCCGGGTCGCCGGCGGCCCCGGCCTCGCCCTGGCGCATCCGCCGGTTCATCGCGCCGACCGTTTCGTCGTAGGCCTCGGGGACGGGAAAGGCGGTCATCGAAGCGCCCGCCCAGTCGGTGGCGAAGCCGCTCGGCTCGACCACCAGGTACCGGATGCCGAACGGCGCGGTCTCGGTGGCCAGCACCCGGGTGAAGCCGTCGACGGCGAACTTGGCGGCCTGGTAGGAGGCGATGCCGGGGGAGCCGCCGACCTGCCCGCCGACCGAGGAGAACTGCACGACGGTGCCCGACCCCTGGCGCCGCAGCGCGGGCAGCGCCGCCTTGGTGACGTGGTAGACGCCCCAGAAGTTGGTCTCGAACTGGGCGCGGAAGTCGGCGTCGTCCGAGGTCTCGACCGGCGAGACGTTCGCGTAGCCGGCGTTGTTCACCAGCACGTCGATGCGGCCGAAGCGGGCGAGCGCGGCGTCGATCGCGCTCTGCGCCGCCACGGGGTCGGTGACGTCCAGGGGCACGGTGAGGACGCGGTCGCCGTACTCGGCGAGTTCCGCGGCGAGGGGCTCGGGGCGGCGGGCGGTGGCGACGACCAGGTCACCCGCTTCAAGGGCGGCGGTGACCAGGGCGCGGCCGAAGCCGCGGGACGAACCGGTGATGAACCAGACCTGCTGCTGGGTGGTGCGCGCTTCTTCGCTCATGGATTTAGTACAACACCGTTCTCTTATTAACGCAACATCGTTGTGTTAGAGGCTCCTAGAATGGCCCCATGACTCAGCCAGCCTTCCGACGGGCGCGCAGCGCCGAGGCCAAGCAGGCGCGCGAAGGGGCGATCCTGGACGCGGCCCGCGCGCTCGGCGAAGGGCGCGGCATCCGCGACGTCACCCTCACGGACATCGCCGCCGAAGTGGGCATGCACAAGTCGGCGCTGCTGCGGTACTTCGAGACCAGGGAGCAGATCTTCCTCGAACTCACCGCCCAGGGCTGGCGCGAGTGGTCCGGCGCGCTGCGCACCGATCTCGCGGCCCGCGCGCACGCCACCCCCGCCGAGGTCGCCGAGGTGCTCGCCGCCACCCTGTCGGCCCGCCCGATGTTCTGCGACCTGCTCGCCCAGGCCCCGCTCAACCTGGAACGCAACGTCTCACTGGACGCCGTGCGCGCCTTCAAGCTCGTCACGCTGGACGAAGTCGCCCTGATCGGCGCGGAGTTGAACCGCCTCCTCGGCCTGACGGAACAGCAGGTGCTCGACCTCGCCGCCACCGCCACCGGCATGGCCGGCGCCCTCTGGCAGATGGCCACCCCCGGCCCCCGCCTGCAGGCCCTCTACGCCTCCGACCCCCGCCTCGGCCACGCGATCGTCGAGGTCGAACCCCGGCTGCGCCGCGTCCTCACCGCCTTCCTGACGGGAACACAGGCGCAGATGCCGAGGTCGGACAGGGCCTAGAGTGAGCGGCGATCCATGCGCCGCGGCGGGAGGACCGACAACCATGGCACTGATCGACGCACCGCCGATACCCCTCGTGCTGTGCCTGCTCGCGGCCGGATAGCTGCTGAACGTGGCGGCGGTGCTGCACGTCTACACGGAGCCGAGGAACCGGCAGAAGGCATTCCTCTCCATCGCGGCGCTGGTCCCCGCGATCATGCTGCCCTGTCTCCGGGGCGGCAGCGTTCCGACGATGATGCTGGTGGCGGCGGACATACTGCTCGCCTTCCCGCTGCTGTTCTGGCTGCTCCGCGAGGGCATCGCGCAGTTCGAACGGGCCGGGAGCCCGTATGTCCATAGGCTCGATCGGAGTCCGGAGGCGCGGCGCCGAGGCGCGTGGGCCGCGCTTGCCGTGAGCGGCGTCGTCGCGGTCCTGCTGCTGCTGGAGTGCCTGCCGATCTGGCCCTTCTGACCGTCACTGGCGGCCGTCGATCAGCTCGCCGTACGCCTGGAGCAGGTCCGGCAGGCGCAGGGTCGCCAGGTCCTCGCGGGACGGGATGCCGCGCTGGCCGGAGAGCCGCAAGTCCCGGTAGGCGCAGGACTTTTCGTAGAGGGTGCGGATGAAGCGGCCGTTGCCGAGCTGGTCGATCCAGCCCTCGGCGACCACGTGGGCGCAGATCGAGGCCAGCTCCTCGGCGGCGTCGACGTCCCAGGCGTCGCCGTCGGCGCCGGCCAACTGGGCGCCGATCTCGGCGAGTTCGGCCGGGCGGTAGGAGGGGAAGTCGACCCGGGTGGTGAACCGCGAGTTCAGGCCCGGGTTGGTCGCCAGCAGCCGGTTCATGCCCTCCGGGTAGCCGGCCAGGATCACCACCAGCCGGTCCCGGTTGTCCTCGGCGCGCTTCAGCAGCACCTGCAGCGCCTCGTCGCCGAACGCGTCACCCTTGCTGTAGCCGGAGTTGGCCAGCGAGTAGGCCTCGTCGATGAACAGCACGCCGTCCAGCGCCGAGTCGATCAGCTCGTTCGCCTTCACCGCCGTCTGCCCGAGGAACTCGCCCACCAGGTCGGCTCGTTGCGCCTCCACCAGGTGGTCGCCGGAGAGCAGCCCGAGGGCGTGGAAGACCCGGCCGAGGATCCGCGCCACCGTGGTCTTGCCGGTGCCCGAGGGCCCGGAGAACACGAAGTGCCGTTTCGGCGGCTGCACCGGCAGCCCCCGGTCCGCGCGCAGCCGGGCCATTCGCAACTGCGCGGACAGCGCCCGTACTTGACGCTTCACCGGGTCGAGGCCGACCATCGCCTCCAGCTCCGCCAGCGCCTGGTCCAGCTCCAGCCGGGCCGCCGGACCGGGGTTCGGCCCGGCCGGCGGAATCGCCGCCGCCGCAGGCCAGTTGCCCAGCCGCAGGGGTAACGGCGAAGTGGCGGACGCCCGTTCGGCCAGCTGCCCGCCGCGCGGCTCCCCGGCCGACGGCTGGGCCCGCTCCGGCTCGACGTCCTCCAAGGTCTCGACCGCGCTCTCCACCACCGCGCCCCGGTACTCGCCGTACGACTCGCCCGACAGCGCGGCGCCGTCCAGCAGCCCGTCCTCGGCGGAGATCGCCGCCAGCCGCTGCTCGGTGTCCATGAACGCCGGATCGGCCCGGTGCACCGCCCGGTACAGCGGCAGCGCCGCCGCGCTGCGCCCCGCGCCCTCGTACGCCCGGCCCAGCCAGTAGCGCAACTCCTTGCGCTGTGGCTGCTCGGAACGGCAGCGGGCCAGCGAGGCCGCCAGCGGGCGCTGCGCCTGCGCGCACATGTCGAGCCGGACCCGGGCCATCCCCGCGAACAGGCCGGCCTCGATGCCCAGCACCGGATCGTCGAGCAGCCGGTCGGTGTCCCGGATCAACTGCTCCCAGTCCTTCAGCAGGTAGGAGCGACAGGCGTGCAGGAACCGCACCGCGGGCTCCTGCTCCGGCGTCGGACAGGACGCCAACGCCTGGTCCAGCTCGGTGAGATGACGCCCGTCCAGCCAGTGCGAGGCGTGCGCCAGGGCGAGGTCCTGCGCGCTCTCCAGCACCGGCTGCACCCACCAGCCCAGCCAGTACCAGGAACTGAGCGGGCGACGGTGCCGCTCGCGCTGCTCGCCGAACCGCTCCCGGTGCCGGTGCATCGCCAGCAGCGCGCCGGCGGTGTCGCTGCGCAGCGCGTGCAGGCCCAGCCAGGCGTCCGCCATGCCCGGGTCGACCCGGACCGCGGCCTTGAACTCCTCCTCCGCGCGGGCGTAGGAACCGGCCGTGTAGGCGTCCATGGCACGCGACCACGAGCGGTCGGCCTCCGGATCCGGCCCCGCCGCGGCGGGCCCCTTGCCGCCGGAACTCTCCACCGTCACTGACGCCCCCCGCCAGACCTCGGGCCGCTTCAAACGGGCCTGCGTGGGCATGGTACCGGCGCGGAGCTGATCCGTAAGGGTGGCGCGCGGGTCAAATGGCGCGAGACGATCGGGTGTTGGGGGCGCGAACACCGCACGGGGCGCAAGGGAACGGCGTCTCCGGCTCACGGGGGAACAAGCCGGAGACGCCGTGTCTGTGGTTGCGGATTCAACTGATTTCCGCGACAGGCTGAACTTAGATCCTGGCGACGTCGCAGGTCAAGAGTGGTTCAAACGGTTCACTCAGGGTGTCCCCGGCGATCCGCCCGGTGATCCCGTCGACCCGCAGCGAGGCGAACGGACGGCTCGGATCGGCGGCGAAGTGCGCCCGTTCCGCGACCGCCCAACCCGCCCAGAACTCGGCCAGTTCCGGACCGTCCCGCAGCTCTCCGCGGGCCCGCGCCGCCGCCGCGTCCAGCTCCATCCACAGCAGCGCCGCCAGCGCCGGGCGCACCGCCCGCCGGCCCGCGCCCACTCCCTCCAGCAGCACTACTGGGGCCGGCGGCACCGTCACCACGTCGTCGAACTGCCGTGCCGTCCAGTCGTACACGCCGTGCCGGGCCGACTCGCCCCGCCCCATCGGCTCCAGCACCTGGGCGCGCAGCCGGTCCACCCAGCCGAACGGTTCCCGATGGGTCGCCAGATCGTCCAGGTGCACCACCGGTGCGCCGCCCAGCGCCGCCGCCAGCCGGCCGGCGAAGGTGGTCTTGCCGGAACCGGCGTGCCCGTCCACCGCGACCAGTCGCACCGGGCCCAGCGACGGCGGCAGCGCGAGCAGGCCCGCGGCCAGCGCGGACAGGTCGGGGAAGGCATCGGTCATCCGGCCAGCCTACGTGGCTGGGCGGGGAGCTCCCGGAGGGCACCGGAGCCGCGGCGCCCTCGACGGGAACGGGCGGGTCAGGCCGCCCGGCGGTCGCGCTGCGCGGGCACCAGGGCGCGCACGGCGCGGTGGGCGCCCGCGTGCGAGAACGGCTGGGTGCGCCAGTCCAGCGCCGTCGGCAGGGCCACCAGGTTTTCGACGGCGCCCTGCTCGGGCTGCTCCACGCTCTCCGGCAGGTCGGCCGTCGGCGCGCCGGTGCCCCGGCAGATCGCCGATTGGAAGGGGTTCCACGCGGAGGGCAGCACCGCGTGCTGCGGCAGGCTCTCCTCGTCCCCGATCAGGGCGATCGGGCGGTCGCAGGCCGGGCAGTGCACCCGGACGATGTCCCAGTTGTCGGCCGCGCCCGGGTCCGTCCCGAAGGACGGCTCGGACGCGACGGGTTCGTCCTCGACGTCGGGACGCTGGTCGGTGGAAGGCATCTGATCCCCCTCGGATCGGGCCGGAATCACTCGTTGACCGGGCCACCAGCAGCACTTCCCGCTGACGACGCGTCATAACCCTGCGCTCCGGCGCACGGTGATGCACCAAGTGTGTTCCTCGCCACATTCCGTTGGCATGTGCCCCCCGAATGCGCCCCCAGCGAGCTGTCTGCACAGCCCGGCCGTCCATCGAGTAGGTTGACGCCTTGTGGAGGAACTCGACCAGCGCATCGTCCAGCTGCTGCTGCAGGACGGACGGATGAGCTACACCGACCTGGGCAAGGCCACCGGCCTGTCCACTTCGGCCGTGCACCAGCGGGTGCGCCGCCTCGAACAGCGCGGCGTCATCCGCGGCTACACCGCCATCGTCGACCCCGAGGCGGTCGATCTGGCGCTCACCGCGTTCATCTCCGTCAAGCCGTTCGACCCCAGCGCCCCCGACGACACCCCCGAACGCCTGGTCGCCCTCCCCGAGATCGAGGCCTGCCACAGCGTCGCCGGCGACGAGAACTACATCCTCAAGGTCCGCGTCCCCGGCCCCGGCGACCTGGAGGACCTGCTCGCCCGGATCCGCTCCGCCGCCGGCGTGTCCACCCGCACCACCGTCGTCCTCTCCACCCCGTACGAGGCCCGCCCGCCGAAGCTCTGACCCCCCGACTGTGCAATCGGCCAGGGTGCGAGACTGGTCGCCATGACCGAACGCACCGACCGGACCGTCCTGCTGCGCGGCGGCAACGTCTACAGCCCCGCCGACCCCTTCGCCACCGCCATGCTGGTCGAGGGCGAACACATCGCCTGGGTCGGCAGCGACGGAGCCGCCGAGGCGTACGCCGACGTCGCCGACGAGATCGTCGACCTGCAGGGCGCCCTGGTCACCCCCGCGTTCGTCGACGCCCACGTGCACGCCACCTCCACCGGCCTCGCCCTGACCGGCCTCGACCTCACCGCCGGCGCCTCGCTCGCCGAAGCGCTCGCCGCGATCGCCGAGTTCACCGCGGGCGGCGCCGACGGCGTCCTGCTCGGCCACGGCTGGGACGAGACCCGCTGGCCCGAGCGCCGCGCCCCCTCGCTCGCCGAACTCGACGCCGCCGCCGGCGGGGCCGCGCTCTACCTGTCCCGCACCGACGTCCACTCCGGCCTCGCCACCAGCGCCCTGCGCGCCCTCGTCCCGGCACTGGCCGACTGCGCCGGGTACTCCGCCGACGGCCCGCTCACCCAGGACGCCCACCACGCCGTCCGCCGCGCCGCGCTCGCCCACCTCACGCCCGCCCAGCGCCGCGACGCCCAGCTCGCCACGCTGCGCCGCGCCGCCGAACTCGGCATCGGCGCGCTGCACGAGTGCGCCGGCCCCGACATCTCCTCCGCCGAGGACCTCGCCGCGCTGCTCGCCCTCGCCGCCGAGACCCCCGGCCCCGAGGTGTTCGGCTACTGGGGCGAACTCGGCGCCGCGGGCGTCGAGACCGCCAAGCGGCTCGGCGCGGTCGGCGCCGGCGGCGACCTGTTCGTCGACGGCGCGCTCGGCTCGCACACCGCCTGCCTGCACGAGGACTACGCCGACACCGACCACACCGGCGTCGCCTACCTGACGGCCGGGCAGATCGCCGAGCACGTCGCCGCCTGCACCGAGGCCGGCCTGCAGGCCGGGTTCCACGCCATCGGCGACGCCGCGATCACCGCCGTCGTCGAAGGCGTCCGCGCCGCCGGCGACAAGCTCGGCGCCGAACGCGTCAAGGCGATGCGGCACCGCGTCGAGCACGCCGAGGCGCTCACCCCGGAGACCCTCGCCGCGTTCGCCGAACTCGGCCTCACCGCCTCCGTCCAGCCCGCCTTCGACGCCGCCTGGGGCGGCCCCGACGGCATGTACGTGGAACGCCTCGGCGCCGACCGCGCCGCGCAGCTCAACCCGTTCGCCGCGATGCTGCGGGCCGGCATCCCGCTGGCCTTCGGCTCCGACGCGCCCGTCACCCCGCTCGACCCGTGGGGCACCGTCCGCGCCGCCGCGTTCCACCGCACCCCCGAGCACCGGATCTCGGTGCGCGCCGCGTTCACCGCCCACACCCGCGGCGGCCACCGCGCCCTCGGCCACGACGCGGACGGCGTCCTGGTGCCCGGCGCGATCGCCTCCTACGCGGTCTGGGCCACCACCGACCTGGTCGTCCAGGCTCCCGACAACCGCATCGCCGGCTGGTCCACCGACCCCCGCTCCGGCACCCCCGGCCTCCCCGACCTCACCCCCGGCGAGCCCCTCCCCACCTGCCTGCGCACCGTCGTCCGGGGCCGGACGGTCCACACCCACCAGGGCCAGTAGGCCGTCTCTTCGGGTGAGGTACCTTTCGGGGGACGTCGTACGAAGTAGAGAGATGGTGCGCAGGTGGCACTGCCCGTTTCGCAGGAGCACCCCGTGACCGAGGGGCAGGCGGACAGCGCGCCGCAGCGCCCCGGCCGCGGGGGATGGTGGGCCCGGACGGGGCTGGCCGCGGTGTGCGGGACGGCGATGGCGTTCGCCTTCCCGCCGTACGACGTGTGGCCGCTGTCGATCCTCGGGGTGGCGGCGCTGACGCTGCTGACCCGGGGGCGGCGGGCCCGGCACGGGGCCTGGCTGGGCTTCGTGTTCGGCGTGCCGTTCTTCGTGGTGCTGCTGTCCTGGCTGCGGGTGGTGGGCTGGGACGGCGTGATCGGCCTGTCGGCGATCGAAGCGCTGTTCCTCGCGCTGATGGGCGCGGGCCTGGCGCTGACCTCGAAGCTGCGCGGCTGGCCGCTGTGGGCCGCGATGCTCTGGGTGACCCAGGAGTGGGCCCGTGACCGGCTGCCGTTCGGCGGCTTCCCCTGGGGCCGCCTGGCGTTCGCCAACACCGCCAGCCCGTTCACGCCGCTCGCCGCGCTCGGCGGCGCCCCGCTGGTGACCTTCGCGGTGGCCGGCTGCGGCACGCTGCTCGCCTGGGCGGTGCTGTGCGTGCTGCGGGCCCGCCGGGCCGGCACCGCCATGCTGCCGTGGCGCACCGTCGCGGGCGGCCTGGCGGCCGTCGCGCTGGTGCTGATCGGCTATGTCGTGCCGGTGCCGACCGCGGCCGCCGACACCGTGAAGGTCGCGATCGTCCAGGGCAACGTGGACCGTCCCGGCATGGACTTCCTGGGCCGGCCGATGCTGGTGCTCAACAACCACGCCAAGACCACCGAGCAGCTCGCCGCGGACGTCGCCGCCGGCCGGGTGCCCAAGCCCGACGTGGTGATCTGGCCGGAGAACGCCTCCGACCTCGACCCGTTCACCGACCCGGCGGCCTACGCCCGGATCGACGAGGCCGTGAAGACCATCGGCGTCCCCACCCTGGTCGGCGCCCTGGTCGACGGACCGGACCAGCAGCACGTGCGCAACGAGGGCATCGTGTGGGACCCGACGACCGGCCCGGGGGAGTCCTACACCAAGCAGCACCCGGTGCCGTTCGGCGAGTACGTGCCGTTCCGCGCCGAACTGTCCAAGGTGATCACCCGCCTGCAGCGGGTCGCCCGCGACTTCTACCCCGGCACCGGCAGCGGCGTCATGCACCTCGGCCCGGCCCGGATCGGCGACGTGATCTGCTTCGAGGTGGCGTACGACGAGATCGTCCGCGACACCGTCAACCAGGGCGGCCGGGTGCTGGTCGTCCAGACCAACAACGCCACCTACAACCGGACCGGCCAGACCGAGCAGCAGCTGGCGATGTCCCGACTGCGCGCCGTCGAGCACGGCCGGGCCGTGCTGATCGCGGCCACCAGCGGCGTCAGCGCCGTGATCACCCCGGACGGCGAGGTCCAGCAGCGCACCGCGGAGCTCGACCAGGAGGTCCTCAACGCCGTGGTCCCGCTGCGCGACGGCCAGACCATCGCCGACAAGGTCGGCGCCGGCCCCGAATGGATCCTCGCCCTCGGCGGCCTGCTGGCCTGCGCCTTCGCCGCCGCGACGGGCCTGCAGCGCCGCCGGGCGGCCAAGCAGGCCTGAGCGGTCGGCAGGTCGCGTCACGCTCTTGGTGGCGGAGTACGGAGTGCCGCCGGGCGAGGGCGGGAGGTTCGCGTTCGGCGGCCTGTTGGCCTGCGCCTTCGCGGCTGCGACGGGCCTGGAGCGTCGTCGGGTGGCCAAGCAGGCCGGGCGGTCGGTAGGACGTGTCAGGGCCCGGGCGGCGGGAGCACGGGGTGCCGCCGGGTGAGGGCGGGAGGTTCGCGCTCGGCGGCCCGCCGGCCTTCGGCTTCGCGGGGCCCCGGGTTGTCACGCGGGTCCGAGGTCAGGTGGCGGGGTCGCGGGCAGCGGAGTGTGCGGCCGGAGCGGGCCCTTGCCTCCGCTCGGCGTGCGGCCTCGCGGCGGGCGGGCAGGTATCCCTGAGGCAGGCCTGAGCGGGCGGCGGGGCGGGCACGGTCCGGGTGGCGGCGCGCGGATCGTCGCCGGGCGTGGGCGGGAGGTTCGCGTTCGGTGGCCTGTTGGCCTGCGCCTTCGCGGCCGCGACGGGCCTGCAGCGCCGCCGGGCGGCCAAGCAGGCTTGAGCGGTCGGCCGGACGCGTCACGGCCCGGGCGGCGGAGCACGGAGCGCTGCCGGGCGAGGGTGGGAGGTTCGCCCTCGGCGGCCCGCCGGCCTTCGCGGGTCCGACGTCTGGCAGTGGCGCCGTGGGCAGCGGAGCGGGCTCCTGCCGCTACCCGGCCTGCCGCCTCGCGGCGGGCGGGAAGCACCCCTGAGGCAGGTCCGACGTCGAGCAGCCACGCAGGCCCGATCGGGCGGCGGGACGGGCCACGGGCCCGTACGGCGGAACACGCGGGCCCGGTGGGCCGTTGTCCAGGGTGGTGCCGTGAATGCGGCCGGAGTCGCCGGTCGTCGCTGAGAGCACCGCGATGGAGTGGATCCGTACCGTGTCCCAGCAAGCAACCCCGGCCCGTCCGACCCGGCGTGGGCGTCTTGCCCGGATCGTGCCGCTGTTGATCGCCGTCTGGCTGGTGCTGGAGATCTGGCTGGTCACCGTGGTGGCCGGCTGGGTGGGCTGGTTCCTGACGTTGGTGCTGTTGCTGGCCGGGGTGTTCCTGGGCGGCACGGTGATCAAGCGCGCCGGGGCGCGGGCGTTCCGCGCCGCCGTCGAGCTGTCCAAGGACCCGCAGTCCGCGCAGCCGCAGACCGGCACCTCGATGACGGTGCTGGCCGGTGTGCTGCTGATCCTGCCGGGCTTCCTGTCGGACCTGCTGGCCGCCACCCTGCTGCTCCCGCCGACCCGCGCCGTGTGGCGCGCCGTCGCCCGCCGGCTCACCGGCAGCGTGCTGCGCTCCACCGCCCCGGTCGGCGCGGACCGGTTCGCGGACGCGATGCGCCTGCAGGAGCAGCTGCGCATCCACCGCCCGGACGGCAAGATCGTCCAGGGCGAGGTCGTCGACCCGCCGGCCGGCCCGAAGGGGCCGGACACCGAGTACCGGCCGCCGATCGCCCCGTGATCCGCTCCTGATCCCGACAGCAGGTAGCGCCGAATAGCAGGCAACGCCGAAGGGCCCCGGAACTTCCGGGGCCCTTCGGCAGTGGTGCGGGTTTCGGTCCGTCAGGCGGACTTGCGGGAATCCCGCGGGTGGACCGCCAGGTTCATCCCGCCGGAGCGGAGGACGGCCAGGCGCTCGGCCAGGACCTCCTCGAGCTCTTCGCGGGTCCGGCGCTCCATCAGCATGTCCCAGTGGGTACGTGTGGGCTTGGTCTTCTTCTCCTCCGGCTCGTCGCCGTCGAGGAGTGCGGCCTCCTGGCCACAGAAACGGCACTCCCACACCACGGGGATCTCCGCCTCGACCGAGAACGGAACCTCGAATCGGTGCCCGTTCTGACATGCGTATTCGACGGTCTGGCGCGGTGCCAGATCAATGCCGCGGTCGGTCTCGTAGCTGGTCGCCCCGAGTCGCGTGCCGCGGAGAGCTCGCTCGCTCATGAATCGTGCCTCCCGGGCTTCTTGCCCACAGGACTAGTGGTCGCTGTCTTCGTCGATGGGTCCAACGCCCGACCTCCGACGAAGATTCCCGTCCGGGACATACGTCGCCTGTCGTGCCGCCCCTGTTTGTACCCATGGTCGCCCGATTTGTCACATCTGAGCGGTGATATCACCCGGCGTGTCACATTTTGTGCACTTCTGGTCGGCGCGCGCAGAGCGTTCGAAGAAGCGATCGAGGGAAGGTCGAGGACGGGTCGAGGGCGGGTCGTCAGGCCATCCCGGGCTGTGCGGGAGCGTGGTCCTTGGTCAGCCGGACCTCGGCCCGCTCCGGCTCGGTCCCGGCGGCCTCCGACCCCGTGACCTCCGCTCCGGCGGAGGGGGACTCCTCGGTGCGGGTGTCGCGGTGCGGCAGCAGCGCGACCACGGCCTCGCGCAGCGCCTGCGGGGCCTCCTCGTCGAGCGGGTCCACCGTGACCGGGACCTGCACCCGGACGGGGGCCGCGGTGCCGATCCGGGCGTAGCCGCGGCCGGGCGGGGTGTGCGCGGCGGGCGCGATGTCCAGTGGGACGCCCAGCCCGGCCGAGCCGGACTCGGAGGTGATCGGACCGAGCACCACCCGGGCCCGGGTGCAGGCGTGCACGGTGGCGGCGATCCGGTGGCGGGCCTCCAGGTCGTCGACGAACACCACCGTGACGCGCGCCGCCCGGCCGTGCCGCAGCGGCACCTCCAGCAGCTCCTGCGGGTCGGTGCGGCCCTCGGCGTGGGCGAGCTCGGACAGCTCGGTGAGGTGGTCCAGCAGGATCCACAGCGGCCGGGTGACGTCGGCCGGCGCGGTCACCCCGTGGTGGCGTGCCGCGTTCAGCGCGATCAGCCGGCGCTCGGTCTCCTTCGCCACCCAGTCCAGCGCGGCCAGCGCCCCGTGCAGGCTGGTCTCCACGGTGTACACGCCGGGACGGTTCACCAGGCAGGCGTGCTCGCCGGTGCTCGCCCCGTCGACCACCACCAGGTCGCCGTGCGGCAGCGCCTGCAGGGCGATCGAGCGCAGCAGCGTCGAGGTGCCGTACCCGGCGGTGCCGAGGGCCAGCAGGTGCGGTTCGGCGGAGCGCGGGCCGACCCGCCACACCACCGGCGGCTGCTGCTCGGTGGCCCCGCCCTGCTCGACCGGGATGGTGCGGTTGCTGCCCGCGCCGTCGGTGAAGCCGAGCACGATCTCGCCCGGCGCGGTGACGAACCGCTGCGCCACGATGTCGGCGGGCAGCGGGGCGAGCGCGCTCACCCGCAGCCGGTTGATCTCCTCGTCCCAGTCGAAGCGGTACTCCCGGGAGCGGCCGGCCTTGCCCTGCACGACCTGCTCGATCCGGGCCCGGGCGGCGGGCTCGGTGTCGGTGAAGTACGCCGGGTAGGAGATCTCCAGCGCGGTGAGGCGGCCGTCCGGGTCGAACTCCCAGCCGGAGAACGCCGCCCGCCACTCGCCGTCCAGTCGGTACAGCGCGAACGGCTCGTCGATCCCGCCGAGGTACGGGGTGAGCGCCGCGTACAGCGCGGTCAGCTTGGTGTCGGCGAGGTCCGCCTCCGGTTCGGGTTCGGACTTGGGGCCGCGGCCGGCCCAGGCGGCCGAGGCGACCAGGGCGACGAGCGCCATCAGCGGGCCGTGCGGCAGCAGGAAGACGCCGATCGTGACGGCTGCGCCGACCAGCAGCGTCGGGCCGCGGCGCTCCTTCGGGGTGGCCGCCCAGCGGGCCTTGGTCCAGTCGGCGTGGCGGCGCAGGCCGCGGCCGATCACGGTCAGCGGCGCGAACACGTCGGCGGCGTGGTCGCCGGCGGTGCGGGCGAGGTCGCGGCCCCGGTGGAAGTGGCGGGTGAAGGACATGCGGGCTCCGGTGGCGGGATGGGGTGGTGGCGGTGGGTCGGGCGGGGGCGGGGTCGGCCCGGGTCGGCGAGCGGCCCGGGGCGGTGGGACCTCCGCGCCCGGGCCGCCGGGAGCCGGGACGGTTCAGAACTTCAGGCCGCCGATCAGGCTGGCCAGGCTCGCGCCGCCCGCCTGGATGCTCGGGGCGATCGAGGAGCCCGCGACGTAGAAGCCGAACAGCGCGCACACCAGGGCATGCGAGATCTTCAGCCCGTCCCGGCGGAAGAACAGGAAGGCGATGACGCCGAACAGCACGATGCCGGAGATGGAGAGAATCACGGGACGCTCCTCACAAAGGGCGGGGACAGTGTGACAGAAAGTGCCTTTATGGTGACAAAAAGTAATAGATGATGGTGTGCGGCAAACGGGTGGATCTCACCGGGCCGCCCGCCGCGACCGCGCCCCGCCCGCCCGGAGATCGCCCGAACGGCCGTCCGGAACCACGCCCCGAGTGGCGTCCGCTACCGTTCGCGCATGACCGACCACACTCCGCCCGACCCCGAGGTCGTCGCCCTCGCCGGCCGCCTGTTCGACGCCGCCCGCACCGGCGACACCGCGCTGCTGGCCGCCCACCTCGACGCCGGTGTCCCCGCCGACCTCACCAACGACCGCGGCGACACCCTGCTGATGCTCGCCGCCTACCACGGCCACGCCGCCACCGTCACCGCACTACTGGAACGCGGCGCCGAACCCGATCGGGCCAACGACCGCGCCCAGACCCCGCTGGCCGGCGCCGTCTTCAAGGGCGCCACCGACGTCGTCGACGCCCTGCTCGCCCACGGCGCCGACCCGCACGCCGGCACGCCCTCCGCGCTCGACGCCGCCCGACTGTTCGGCAAGGACGATCTGGCCGCCCGCCTCACGGCCGCCCGATAGCGGCCCGTACCCTTGACCGACATGGAGATCCGCACCACCGGCTTCGGACACCCCGACGCCCAGCAGCTCGCCGCCGACGTCCAGCAGGAGTACGTCCTGCGCTACGGCGACGGCGACCAGACCGTCATGCACACCGACCACTTCGACCCGCCCGCCGGGCTGTTCGTGATCGGCTACCAGGACGGCGAGCCGGTGGCCTGCGGCGGCTGGCGGGTCAAGGAGCGCGACGCGGACGGCCTGCGCGACGGCGACGCCGAGCTCAAGCGGATGTACGTCGTCCCCGCAGCCCGCGGCAAGGGCTACGCCCGCACCCTGCTGCGCCACCTCGAAGCCGCCGCGATCGCCGCCGGCCGCACCCGGCTGGTGCTGGAGACCGGCACCCTGCAGCCGGAGGCCGTCGGCCTGTACGCCTCCGAGGGCTACGCCGAGATCCGCAAGTTCGGCTTCTACAAGGACCACGAGCTCAGCATCTGCCTGGGCAAGGAGCTGGGCACGCTGTAACTTTCGCACCCGCCGGGCCGGTTGGAGCGGCCGTCGACCCGTGATCCGCGGGCGGCGGCCGCTCCGCCGTTCTCCCGGCCCGCCGCAGGTCGGGGCTCGGACGGGGCTGACTTCCGTCGAACTTCCGTGTGCGTCAAGCCCGTTGGCGCGGCCGACCGGTGCCTCGGCGGTCCGTTGCCCGGGGAGCGCACCCGACCGTACGGTCCGTCCACCCACCCACCCCCGGAAGGACGAACCATGGCTGCACAGTTGCGCGCAGCACGCCGGCGCGGGCGCGCCCTCGCGGCGCTCGCCGTCGCCGCCGCCGGCGGACTGCTGGCCGCCGCCACCCTCGGCAGCGGCCCCGCCGGAGCCGCCGGCGGCACCCTGCACGACCTCGCCGAGGCCAAGGGCCGCTACTTCGGCACCGCCCTCACCCAGTCCAACCTGAGCAACTCCACGCTCACCGCCGTCGCCGGCGCCCAGTTCGACATGGTCACCCCCGGCAACGAGATGAAGTGGGACACCACCCAACCCTCCGCCACCACCTTCAACTTCGGCCCCGGCGACCAGATCGTCTCCTTCGCCAAGGCCCACAGCATGCGGGTCCGCGGCCACACCCTGGTCTGGCACAGCCAACTGCCGTCCTGGGTCAGCAGCCTGCCCACCGCCCAGGTGCAGGCCGCGATGGAGAACCACGTCACCACCCAGGCCACCCACTACAAGGGCCAGGTCTACTCCTGGGACGTCGTCAACGAGCCCTTCAACGAGGACGGTTCGCTGCGCACCAGCGCCTTCTACAACGCCATGGGCAGCGGCTACATCGCGGACGCGCTGCGCACCGCGCACGCCGCCGACCCGAACGCCAAGCTCTACCTGAACGACTACAACATCGAAGGCGTCAACGCGAAGAGCGACGCCATGTACCAGTTGGTCTCCTCGCTCAAGTCGCAGGGCGTGCCGATCGACGGCGTCGGCCTGGAGAGCCACTTCATCGTCGGCCAGGTCCCGAGTACCATGAAGGCCAACATCCAGCGCTTCGCCGCGCTCGGCCTGGACGTCGCCGTCACCGAACTCGACGACCGGATGCAGGTGCCCGCCGGCGCCGCGAACCTGGCCCAGCAGGCCACCGACTACGCCACGGTGATCGCCAACTGCCTGGCCGTCAGCGGCTGCGTGGGCATCTCCCAGTGGGGCGTCGGCGACGCCGACTCGTGGATCCCCGGCGCGTTCGGCGGCTACGGCGCCGCCACCATGTACGACGACAACTACCAGCCGAAGGCCTCCTACCGCTCGGCCGTCACCGCGCTCGGCGGCACCGCGGGCTCGCCCTCGCCGTCCTCGTCCCCGTCGTCCTCCGCCTCGCCGTCCACGCCGCCGACCGGCTCCGGGTGCCGGGTCAGCACCCAGGTCAACGCCTGGGCCACCGGCCTGACCGAGAACGTCACCGTCACCAACACCGGTGGCAGCGCCGTCAACGGCTGGTCGGTCAAGTTCACGCTGCCCGGCGGACAGACCGTCACCAGCGCGTGGAACGCCGCCGTCAGCCCCGCGAGCGGGCAGGTCACCGCCACCGACCTGGCCTACAACGCGGCCATCCCGGCGGGCGGGTCCACCGGCTTCGGGTTCAACGCCAACCACACCGGCAACCCGGCCGCCGCCACCGGATTCTCGCTCAACGGAGTGGCCTGCACGGTCGGTTGATCCCGCGTCGGGCCCCAGTCGGTCGCGCCGCGCCCGTCCGAACCGAAACCTCCTCGCGAGGGCGGGAGCGGTGCGGCATCCTGACGGACGATGAACGAGAACACCGGAAACAGCGAAGCGATCGAGGGCGAGATCGGGCGGATCGCCGCCCGGCTCGCCGGGATCGACGGCATCGTCGGCGTCTGCCTCGGCGGCAGCCGGGCCCGCGGGGCGCACGTCGACGGCTCCGACTACGACCTCGGCCTGTACTACCGGGCCGGCGAACTCGACACCGCCGCCCTGCGCGCCCTCGCCGCCGAACTCTGCGGCCACCCCGTCGAGGTGACCGAACCCGGCGGCTGGGGCCCGTGGGTGGACGGCGGCGCCTGGCTCGACCTCGGCCCGGCCCGCGTCGACTGGATCTACCGGGACATCGCCCGCGTCCGCCACTACGCCGCCGAGGCCCGGGCCGGCCGCTACCTCGCCGGCCAGCAGGCCGGGCACCCGTACGGGGTGCCGTCCTACGCGTACGTCGGCGAGCTGGCGCTGGGGCGGGTGCTCGCCGACCCGGACGGCGAGCTGGCCTCGCTCCGGGCCGAAGTGCGGGAATTCCCAGTCGAGTTGACGAAGCGGCTGGAGGCGGACGCCGCATGGGAGGCGCCGTTCGCGCTGGCGGTCGCCCGCAAGGGCGCGCGGCGCGGCGACGCCGGCCACGTGCAGGGCTGCCTGTTCCGGGCGGTCGGGCTGCTGGTGCACGCACTGCACGCCCGGGCCGGGCGGTGGCTGGTCAACGAGAAGGGCGCGATCGCGTCAGCTAGTCAACTCGCCTGTGCACCGCCGGACTTCGAGCGTCGGGCGCAGGCCCTGTTCGCCCCCGGCGCCGTCGACCCGGCCGCGCTCGGCGCGGTGCTGGACGCGGCGGAGGCACTGGCGGCCGAGGTGCTGGCCGGGGCGGAGGTCCGACATGGCTGAGTTCGTCGAACTGACCACCCCCCGCCTGCTGTTGCGCCAGTGGAAGGACGGCGATCTGGACCGCTGGGCGGAGCTGAACGCCGACCCCGAGGTGCGCCGCCACTTCGGCAGTCTGCTGACCCGCGCCGAATCGGCCGGCTCCCTGGCGGCCTTCCGGGCGGAGCTCGCCGAACGCGGCTGGGGCTGGTGGGCCGTCCAACTCCGCGACGGAGGACGGTTCCTGGGCTTCGCCGGGCTCGACCCGGTGGACGAGGAGGCGCCCGTCGAGGGCGTCGAGGCCGGCTGGCGCCTGCACCGCGACGCCTGGGGCCACGGTTACGCCACCGAGGCGGCGCAGGCCGTACTCCGGTACGGCTTCCAGGAGTTGGCGCTGCCGGAGATCCTGGCCCTGATCGCGGAAGGGAACACCCCGTCGCGCGCCGTGGCGGAACGCCTCGGCATGACGTACGACCCGGCGGCGGACTTCGACGACCCGACCCTGCCGCCGGGCCCGCACCGCCGGACGGTGGTGTACCGGCTGAGGCCGAGCGCAGGTTAGAGCACCGCCGTCCAGAAGGACGCCTCGTACGCCTGCATCAGGTGGGCGGCGTGCCGGGCGTCCTCGGCGGACTCGCCTTCGTCGAGGGCGTGTTGGAGGAGTCCGAGGGCGGTGGGCTCGAAGTCCGGGGGCAGGGTGGCGAAGAACCGGAAGAAGGCGGTCGCCTCGGCGGAGAGCCCGTAGTGGCGGGGGAGGGCGGTGGCGAGACGGCCGCAGTAGCCGCCCCAGAAGCCGAAGTTGGCGAGCAGGGCAAGGACGGTCTCGGCGATGGTGCCGAACTGCGCCAGCCAGGCGAGGTGGTGCGGGTAGGTCTGGGCGGCCGCGCGGGGGCGGTAGGCGGCCAGGTCGGCGGGGGAGAGGCCGACGGCGGCGGCGAACGGCGGCAGCAGGTCGAGTGCCTGGCCCTCGCCCTGCGAGAGCCCGAGGAAGAACGGGGCGGCGGTCGGGCCGGAGTCCGCGAAGCGGGCGGCGAGCAGGGCGAACGAGCGGCGGTCGCTGCGGATGATCCGGTCCTCCTCCCCGGCGATCCGCTGCAGCGCCCCGACCGGCGCGGTGCCCGCCTCCACCCGCTCGACCAGGCGGTTGTGCGCGGCGGCCGGGGCCAGCTCGGCGACGGTGCGTTCGTACAGTTCGCGTGCGCTGGTCAACGGGGTACCTCCGGCGCGCGAGCGGCAGGGCCGCTGCTGACGGCTGCGGGCACCGCCCATGCTAGAGGCGGGTGCCCGCAGCCGCCGGAGTGCCACACCGGCGGTGCTTCAGCAGTGTCAGGCAGGCACCCGGACGAAGGTGCCGACGATGCTGGTCGCCCCGAGGACGTACGGCTCGATGGCGGCCGTGACCTGCTCGTACGTCAGGCCTGCGGACGGGAGGGTGGGCGTGGAGAGCGCGTAGAGCGTGAATACGTAGTGGTGCGGCTGACCGGTCGCGGGCGGGCACGGACCGCCCCAGCCGACCACCGGCCTGCCGTAGACGTCGAAGCTGTTGGCGCCCTGGGTGAACTGGAGGGCACCGTGGCCGTCGATCCGGTGCGTCGAGCCCGGGATGTCGTACAGCACCCAGTGGTGCCAGCCGCCGGCCAGCGGGGCGTCCGGGTCGTTCACCAGCAGCGCGTAACCGGCCGTGCCGGCCGGGGCGTTGCGCCAGTTCAGCTGGGGCGCGAGGTTCTTGCCGTGGCACGACGCGCCCTCGGAGCCCGGCCCGCCGAACTCCGTCCAGGCCGGCAGCTTGCCGCCGTCGCGGAAGTCCGGACTGGTCAGGGTGAACGGCGTGAGACGGTCCTTCGGGGCGGCGTCCGCGGTGCTCGCGGGCGCGGCGGCGGTGAGCGTGCAGCTGACGGCCAGCGCGGCGGCGGCGACGGCCGCCGTCCGGAGCGCGGGCAGGCGAGAGATGATCAACTTGACCCCCGTGTCGTTGATGTGACGCCCCGTCGGAAAAGACCGGGCGGCGGCCGTCAGCTAAGCCGCCGAACGGCGGAGGGTCAAGAGTTTGCACACCGATTTCCGGGGTCCCGCACGCCCGAGGTGACCGAACGCGGTGCTCAGGCGTCGGCGTCGTCCGCCGGATCCTTCCGGGGCGGCGGGTTCTGGCCGATCAGGTCGAGCAGCCCCGGGAAGCGTGCCTCCAGGTCCTCCCGGCGCAGGTGCGCCTTCCGGCTGTTGCCCCGGTTGATCTGCTGGACCAGCCCGGATTCGCGCAGGATGCGGAAGTGGTGGCTGAGCGTGGACTTCGAGACCCCGAGCTCGAAGGACAGGCAGGTCCGCTCGGTGCCGTCCGGCAGTTCCGCGAACTCCTGGACGACCCGGTACCGCAAGGGGTCCGACAGGGCGTTCAGGACCGCTGCGAGCTCCATCTCGTCCCGGCTCGGGTGACCTTCCGCGTCGACCATCTCTCCGTCTTCCCGTCGCTCGCCCGCCGCAGTCGCGGGTCAGGTTCGACTTGCATGATACCTCTGCTTCCTGCCAGTCTCAGGTTCGACAAAAACCGAACCTTGGGTTCGGAGTCCTCGGAGTCCTCCGGAACGGGAGCATCCTCAACCATGGCTGCACAGACCGAAGTTCCCCTCGTCGGGGAAGGCGCCGGACCTCAGGGGGCGGGGCGCCGACGGCAGACGTTGATCCTGGTCGCCGTCCTGCTGGCCGTCCTCGTCGTCCCCATGTCCATCTCCGGCACAGGCGTGGCGCTGCCGTACATCGGCTCCGACCTCGACGCCGGCCTGGTGCCCCTGCAGTGGGTCGTCAACGCCTTCAACGTGGCGTTCGCCTGCTTCACCCTCGCCTGGGGATCCGTCGCCGACATCATCGGCCGCGTCCGCGCCTTCGCCCTCGGCGCCACGATCTACGCGGCCGCCTCGCTGGTCAGCGTCTTCGCCGGCAACGTGATCCTGCTGGACGCCGCCCGCGCCCTGGCCGGCATCGGCGGCGCCGCGATCTTCGCCTGCGGCGCCGCGCTGCTGTCCACCGTCTTCGAAGGTCCCGCCCGCGGCCGGGCGTTCGCGCTCTTCGGCACTGTCGCCGGCGTCGGCGTCTCCTTCGGCCCGTCGCTCTCCGGCGTGCTGATCGAGAGCGCCGGCTGGCGCTGGGTGTTCGCCGTGCACGCGATCGTGCCGGCCCTGGCCCTGCTCGCCGTCCCGACCATGCGCCGCGCCGTTCGGGAGACCCGCGTCGACGGCGCGCGCATCGACGTCCGCGGCTCCGCCCTGTTCGTTCTCGCCATGCTGCTGCTCACCACCGGCATCGCCCAGGGCTCGCAGTGGGGTTGGGCGAGCCCGGGCGTGCTCGGCCTGTTCGCCGGCACGATCGCGGTCCTCGCGATCTTCGCCGCGGTGGAGAAGCGCACGGAGCACCCGATGCTCGACCTGGGCATCGTCACCGACCGCCGGTTCATGGCGCTCTGCCTGGTGCCGGTGGCCGGCTCCTTCGGCTTCGTCACCATGCTGACCTACCTGCCCGGCTACCTCACCGCCGCCGGCGGCTGGTCCAGCGGCGCGGCCGGGGCGGCCATGCTGCTGCTGACGGCCCCGATGCTGGTCCTCCCGCTGGTGACCGCCAAGCTCGTCGCCAGGGGCGTCCCCGCGATGCGCATCATCCGCCTGAGCGTGGTCCTCCTGGTGGTCGGCGCCGTCGGCCTCCAGCTCTTCCGGCCCGGGATCGACCTCGGGCTGGTCGCCCTGCCGATGCTGATCACCGGCGCCGGCTTCGCCCTCGCGGCCGGCCTGGTCGACGGCCAGGCCCTGGCACTCGTCGCCCCGGAACGGGCCGGCATGGCCGCCGGTCTCCTCAACACCCTGCGCCTCGGCAGCGAGGCCGTCGCCGTGGCCGTCTACGGCTCGCTGCTCGCGACCGTCATCAGCGGCAGGACCCGGGACGGCATCGCCGAATTCGCCGACGCCGGCGACCCGGCCACCGTCGCCGGCACCGTCGCGAGCGGCAACATCTCCGGCCCGGTCGGACACGTCGCCGAGGCGCGGCGCGGCAGCTTCACCGACCTCCTGGTCCACGCCTACGACGGCGCCTTCCACACCGTCCTGTGGGTGCTCGGCGGCATCTGCCTGGCGCTGCTCGTGCTCATCGCAGCCCTGCTGAGGGGCCGCAAGGCCGAGCAGACAGCGGCCGGCTGACCTCGATGCCCGACCTGCCCTACGCGGGGTGCGCCGCCTCGACGGCGTCGCGGAGGCGGGCGAGGGTGGCGCGCATGCCGGCGCTGTTGACGGCGGCGCGGTCGGTGGGGCGGGTGCCGGTGAAGACCCGGCCGAGGAGTTCGGTCAGGCGGGAGCCGCGTCCGGTGCGCAGGTCCTCCCAGTACTCGGTGACGCGGACGGCGTCGGGCCCCTCCGGTTCGACCAGGTAGCCCCAGGTGGCCACCGGCAGGCCGAACGTGGACACCCGGAAGGCGAATTCCTGCGCGGCCCGGGCGGTGGTGACCCGGCAGTCGGTGAACCACAGGAACAGGCCCTTGCGGTTGAAGCCCAGGAAGCGGGTGCCTTCGACGACCGGACCGCCGCCGAGTCGCCGGACCGCGATGCACTCGGGGCTCCAGCGGGCCAGGTTCTGCAGGTCGCCGAGGGCGGCGTACACCGCTTCGGCGGACGCGTGCACCGTGACGCTCTCCCGGAGGGTCCATTGACGGGTCACGCGGGCCTCCGCGGTTGGAAGTGACTGGCGAGCAGGGCTGGGCGTCCCGGACTGTAATCGCTCGGCGAAGCGCCTCGCAAGGGGCCAAAACCGGCTCCCGGAACGGTACTTGACGGCCCGTACCGGGTGTCGCTAGCGTGCGGACGAGACGACCCGTTCCGACCTGCGGCGCGGGTGGCGACGGACGGCGGAGGAATCGATGGCGGCGGAGCCGATCGCGGAGCCGGAGAAGCTGCGGATACCGGTGCCCGGTGCCGAGCCGCTGGCCGCGACGGTGACGGCGCCGGACGGCCCGCCGTCGGCGGTGCTGGTGCTGTGGCCCGCGCTCGGGGTGCCGGCCGGCTACTACGGGCCGTTCTGCGCCGAGTTGGCCGCCCGCGGGGTGGCCGTCGTCGCGGTCGACCTGCGCGGCCAGGGCGAGAGCGGTCCGCCCGCCGCCCGCCGTTCGACGCACGGCTACCACTCGCTGGCGTCCCGGGACTTCCCGGCGGCGACGGCGGCCGCCCGGGGCCGGTTCGGCGGGGACGTGCCGCTGTTCCTGCTCGGCCACAGCATCGGCGGGCAGAGCGCGGTGCTGGCCGCCGCGCGCGAACCCAAGGCGGTGGACGGCCTGGTGCTGGTCGCGTCCGGTTCGGTGGACTTCCGGGGATTCACCGGCGCCGCCCGCTGGCGGGTGCTGGCGAACACCCAACTCGTGGCCCTGGTCGCCGCCCTGTGGGGCTACTGGCCCGGCGACCGACTGGGCTTCGGCGGCCGCCAGCCGGCCCGACTGATGCGCGACTGGGCCCGCCTCGGCCGCACCGGCCGATACGCGCCCACCGGCGCCGACCTCGACTACGAGCAGGCCCTCACCGCGCTCACCCTCCCGGTGCTCGCCGTCTCCCTCCCCGACGACCACCTCGCCCCCGCCACCGCGGTCGACCGCCTGGTCGCCAAGCTCCCCGCCGCGGACGTGGAGCGCCGGCACCACGTCCCCGCCGAGGGCGAAGCCGCCGACCACGTCCGCTGGGCCCGCTCCGGCGGCGGCATCGCCGAACTGATCACCGGCTGGCTGGCCGGTCGCTGAGCCGAGACACCACGGAGGCGACACACCATGGGGGAGAAGCGCAACCTGCTCCCGCTGTCCGACGAACAGGGCGCTCCCGTCCGGGACTTGGCGGCGCGGGAGCGGATCCTCGCGACCACGCTGCGGGTCCTGTCACGGGTCGGCTACCCGAAGGCGACGGTCGGCGGCATCGCGCAGGAGGCCGGCGTCGGCAAGGCCACCGTCTACCGCTCCTGGCCGCACAAGGCCGCCCTCACCCTGGACGCCGTCCGCACCCGGCTGCCCGACGTCCCGGTGGACGACCTCGGCGACAGCCCGCGCGAGATCCTCGCCGTGGCCCGGGCGCTGGCCGGCCTCTACGGCGCCCCGCAGGTCCGGGCGATCCTCCCCGCCCTGATCTCGGACGCCGCCACCGACCCCGAACTCGCCCACCGCCTGCGCACCGAACTGATCGAACCCCGCCGCGAACGCTCCGCCACCGTCCTGCGCCGCGCCGTCGCCCGAGGCGTCCTCCCCGCCGACACCGACGTCCTCACCCTCCTCGACATGTGGGCCGGCCTGATGCTCTTCCGCGGCCTCCTCCTCGCCGGCGACCTCGACGACCGCGCCGTCCACGCCCTGGTCGCGGCCGCCCTGGCCGCCCCGCCGCGACTGCCCTGACGCCCCGACCCCTCGAAACGCCGAACGGGCCGCACCCGGGGAGGGGGCGGCCCGTTCGAGCCATGACGACCGGTCAGATCAGGGTCGACCAGTAGTACCAGGAGTGACGCACCGTCGATGTGGCCTGCGGCGTTGCTACCGGGAAGCGCGATGACCTGTGGGAACCTCGTTATCAACCGTCAAAGTTGAGTGCTGTCAACCACCCTTGCACGGCCCCCAGGCGGCCCAGAGGCGAGCGGCATTGCAGCCTGTGGTGTCGCTACTTCTGTCAACTGCCTGAACCTTCAGCCGCCGAAAGCTGATTGACCAAGCCTGAGACCGTCCAAGCCTTGGGAAGCCAGGCTGGGACGACGTAGACTCCTACCTCTTACAATCATGCTAGGTGAGCGCTGGGGGCGAGTGGTGCAGTCGGCTGGAGATGCCGTGACAGCCAATGCGCTGGATCTCGCCAAACGCCTACTGGCAGGAAATCAAGACTTTTCGGCTATCCCCGATGTGGCTGGCTATGCGGACATATCACACCAGTGGGATCAGGGCTACAAGAAGGCGCTCATCGCTTCAATTCGCGACGGGGATTGCCTGCCCACTTATACCGAGATTGTTGATTTCCCTAAAGATGCGATTACATTTAGGCCGCTGGCGAGGTTTTCGGCACGAGACAGGCTAATCTACGATGCTCTCATATATTCGATTGCGCCCATTGTCGATAGGCATACGGACGGTCGAGTTCTGAGCTATCGATGGGATCATGGGCGCCGCGAGCCGATATTCTGGGCAAAGCTCTGGGGTGCAATGCAGAAGATATCGCAAAGATTTCTGAATAGCAGCCCCTGGATGAGAATGGCGACGCTGGATGTCTCATCTTTTTATGAGCACGTAGATGTGGGAATTCTTTCGGATGATCTATCCTGCCTTACTGGAGGTCGGGGTGATACGCAGAACTTGATTCGATTCCTCTCTGCCTTTCAGCGAATTAACCATGCCTGGGGACTTCCGCAGGGGTCCGATGCTTCCGCGATATTGGCGAACCTTTACTTGTTCCCAGTTGATGAGTTTCTAGGGAGGTCGGGTGCGGATTTCGCTAGATATTCTGATGACATTAGAATATTTCATTCTGACTGGACTGAGCTCAGGGATATCCTCGGGGAGGTTAGTCGAATCTTCCGGTCTCGACGGCTTTCTGTATCTTCGCAGAAGACGGCGATCCTGGACCGAATTGATAGCCTAGTGCAAATTCGAGATCCGAGGATGACTTCGCTGAGTGCGGCCTGCCGTATGGAAATCCCTGGCGCTCAGGACGAAGTGCGCATTTTCTTTGAAGAGACAATCAAGGAGGATAAAGTAAAGCAGACGCAGATCCGGTTTGCTCTAAATCGATTTGCCAGATTTGGCGATGATTACGCCATCGGCTGGTGCCTCGATAACCTTGCCTATTTGCCGCATGTCGCCAAGGAGCTATTCAGGTATCTGGGGTCATGCAAGAGTCGGGCCAGGGATATAGAGCGGGAACTCTCGCGTTTTATGACTTCGGGAGGAAGTGCGAGTTATCCCTATCTGGAGCAGAGGATCCTACGCTACTTCCTAGTTTCGGGAGAGCGAACTGCGCAGCTCAAAGAGGCTGCCTGGAATATTTTCGACGATAGGAATCGGGAGGACTTCCCGCGCGAGTTTGCAGCTAGATATCTGGGGCGCGATGCATCGATCGGGGAGGCGCAGCTGCTTCGGCATAAATTTGAAGATGAGCCCAGTATCGCGATGCGCCGATCTCTCCTGATGGCACTTTATGAATCAGGAAATATTTCCCGAAATTATCTTAATGAAGTGCAAGAGTACCTGCCACCCCTTAAATGGGTTTGTCGGTATTTGAGTGATCGCCCCACTATCCCGATCTGTTGAGAGGTGAAATGCCAGTGTTGACCCAAGAGCAGACCGACCTACTCAAGGCACAGCTGCAAGAGATGCACGAGAATTGCCTGTACAGCGCTCAGGCATATTTTGAAGCATCTAAGCGATCTGAGCGCTGGGGAAGACTGATGATTTTCTTGCCCGCCTGTGCATCTGCCACTGCTGGCTTTATGTCGGCGCTCGCAAGTCGACCGATCTGGGGTGCGGTTTCAGCAGTGGCTGGTGCCGTGGCTGCTACTGCTTCATTCCTGGGAGGGGCCAAGAAGTCTGTAGATTTTCTTGGATCTGCTCGGGCCTACACTGTGCTGCGACACAAAATCAAGCTTGAACTTCAACTTATATCCCAAGTTGAAGAAATGGACAGAATTATGGAAAAGGTGAGGATCTTGAACGATGAGTATCTTCAAATCGTATCTACGGACTCGCCTGTCCCGAATAGGTCATTTGAATTGGCTCGGAAGAGAATCCAGCGGGGAAGGGCTTCTTGATATTTAATTTGCGGATTACGGAAAGAAGTGGATAGGGCGCTGTTTGCATATCCTGCAACGCAATGAAGCGATGGAACCTATTCCAATTGCCTTAGATAATTATTTCGCGATTTTGTGTGCAGTCGGGACGCCGCGGGAGTGGGAACGAAGGCAGGACTTTTGGAGAGCGGGAAGTGTCGCGCGCTGGCACGCTGTGCGCGCCTTAACATAATGGGGAACTTGGAACGCCAAGGGGTGTGGGGTACCTGTGACTGAACCACCAGTGGTCAAGAGGTAGGCGCAGTGCCCGGACAAGCCATGCAAGCTGTCCGGCCTATTTTCCCGACTCAGGTGGGATGTCCGGACAGTCGGACAGCCCGGACAGTAGACCCTAGTCACTGGCTGTCCGGCGCGGTGCCTGATATGGGTTCCGCAGCCCGCTGAGATGGGTTGCTACGGCTCGGGTACTGTCCGAGCACCGTCACCTCTCGGCCATACTGGCCAAGCCCTCGATGAGGCTCCCGCGATGCGGCATCCTTCATCGTGGCTGGAGATCACAGTATGAGCAGGGGTGGCCAGTGAGTGAGCGAAGTCCACGCGGTACGTACCTGCAGATCGCTGAGGCGCTGCGCGCCGAACTCGACGAGAGTTCCGGACCGACGATGCTCCCCTCCGAGGCGGAGCTCATGGCCCGGTACGGGGTGGCTCGGACGACTGTTGGGCGCGCGCTCAAAGTGCTGGCGGACGAAGGACTCATCCGCTCGCGACAGGGTGCCCGCCGGACGGTCGCGGTCGCCCAGGAGCCGCCTACGGTCTACGACCAGGTCTTGGGGGTAATCGCCATTCAAGGGCTGGAGCCGGGCGACGAGTTCCCGTCGGAGAGCGAGCTGCGCAAGTTGACCGACGCGTCCCGCGGTACGGTGCGCCGCGCACTGGCCCAGCTCGAAGGCGCCGGCGTGCTGGAAGTCCGACGGGGCAAGGGCCGCTTCGTTCGCGCGCTGCCCGGGACGAACACCGCACCACCCGCTTCCTAGGGAGGACACCACCGTGTGGGCCTACGACCTCGCCGAATCCCTGCTCTCCGACAACCTTCCCCGCCGCTGGGCCCACTCGCAGGGAGTGGCCGAGCGGGCCCGCTTGCTGGCGCCCATTCTCGGGCCGGACGCGGAACTGCTCGAATCCGCCGCCGTGTTGCACGACATCGGCTACTCGCCACGTATCACCGACACCGGATTCCACCCGCTCGACGGCGCGCGGTTCATCCGCAACGTCAAGCGCGTGGACGAGCGGGTCGTCCGGCTCGTTGCGCACCACTCCTATGCTCTGCTGGAGGCCGAGGAGCGGGGGCTGCGCCAGGAGCTGGAGGACGAGTTCCCGCTGGAGACGCCCGAGCTGGTCGATGCGCTGATCTACTGCGACATGACCACCACCCCGGACGGCACTGCGACCACGACGCCGGCGCGGATCGCGGAGATCGTGGGCCGGTACGGGCCGGACAGCATCGTCGGCAGGTTCATCCGGCGGGCGGAGCCGGAAATCCACGCGGCGGCCCAGCGGGTGGAGCACCGGCTGGAGCTGGCGGGCTCCGTGGATTCGGTATCTGCGTCTGCCACGGAGCCCGTCACTGCGCTGTCACTGCCGTCACCGCAGGTCATCAAGCTTGCAGTGACAGAGTGACAGCTGTGACAGTCACGACACCCTAAAGGCTGTCTCGTAACTCACCTGGCAGCATTGGGGCACGTGCCCTGCCGGTCATCCGGCGAGGGCGAGGTTGT
>NZ_BMRI01000020.1:110012-128295 GCF_014648555.1 Kitasatospora griseola | reverse complement strand
CGGACAGAACCGGGCAATACCTCCGACCGAAACCACCTGCGGCAGCCTAAATCGGTATCGAACGCCCTCTCAGAGCGCCGCCGCCACGCGGGTGCCCTGGTCGATGGCGCGCTTGGCGTCGAGTTCGGCGGCCAGGTCGGCGCCGCCGATCAGGTGGGGCTCGATGCCGCGGGCGAGGAGGGCGTCGACGAGCTCGCGGCGGGGTTCCTGGCCGGCGCACAGGACGACGGTGTCGACGGGGAGGGTCTGCTCCTCGCCGTCCACGACGACGTGCAGGCCGGCGTCGTCGATGCGGCGGTACTCGACGCCCGGGACCATCACCACGCCGCGGTGGCGCAGTTCGGTGCGGTGGATCCAGCCGGTGGTCTTGCCGAGGCCGGCGCCGACCTTGCCGGCCTTGCGCTGGAGCAGGTGGACGGTGCGCGGGACGGCGGGGCGCTCGGGGGTGGCGAGGCCGCCGGGGGTGGTGTGTTCGGCGTCGACGCCCCACTTGGCGAGGAAGTCGGAGTCGGCGCCCGGGTCGGTGAGGTACTCGGCGACGTCGAAGCCGATGCCGCCCGCGCCGATCACGGCCACCCGGTCGCCGACCTTCGCGCCGTCGCGCAGCACGTCCAGGTAGCCGAGCACGCTCGGGTGGTCGATGCCGTCGATTTCGGGGACGCGCGGGGTGACGCCGGTGGCGAGCACGACCTCGTCCCAGCCGGTCAGGGCGTCCGCGTCGGCGACCGTGTTAAGGCGCAACTCGACGCCGGTGCGGGCGAGTTCGTACCGGTAGTAGCGCAGCGTCTCGTCGAACTCCTGCTTGCCGGGGACCCGGCGGGCGACGTTCAGCTGGCCGCCGATCTCGCTCGCGGCGTCGAACAGGGTGACCTGGTGGCCCCGGTCGGCGGCGGAGACGGCGAACGCGAGGCCGGCCGGGCCCGCGCCGACCACGGCGATCCGCTTGCGCAGCCGGGTGGGGGCGAGGACGAGTTCGGTCTCGTGGCAGGCGCGCGGGTTGACCAGGCAGGAGGTGATCTTCGCGCTGAAGGTGTGGTCCAGGCAGGCCTGGTTGCAGCCGATGCAGGTGTTGATCGCCTCGGGGGTGCCGGCGGCGGCCTTGTTGACGAAGGCGGCGTCGGCGAGCATCGGGCGGGCCAGCGAGACCAGGTCGGCGTGCCCGGTGGCGAGCAGGTCCTCGGCGAGTTCCGGGGTGTTGATGCGGTTGGTGGTGACCAGCGGGATGCCGACCTTGCCCATCAGCTTCTTGGTGACCCAGGCGAACGCGCCGCGCGGCACCGAGGTGGCGATGGTGGGGATGCGGGCCTCGTGCCAGCCGATGCCGGTGTTGATGATGGTGGCGCCGGCCGCCTCGATCTCGCCGGCGAGCCGCACCACCTCCTCGAAGGTGGAGCCGCCGGGCACCAGGTCGAGCATGGACAGCCGGTAGACGACGATGAAGTCCGCGCCGACCCGCTCGCGCACCCGGCGCACGATCTCGATCGGGAAGCGCATCCGGTTCTCGTACGAGCCGCCCCAGCCGTCGGTGCGGTGGTTCGTCTGCCGGGCGATGAACTCGTTGATCAGGTAGCCCTCGGAGCCCATGATCTCCACGCCGTCGTACCCGGCGGAGCGGGCGAGTTCGGCGCAGCGCGCGAAGTCCTCGATGGTCTGCTCGATCTGCTCCTCGGTCAGCTCGTGCGGGACGAACGGGCTGATCGGGGCCTGCAGCGCGGACGGGGCGACCAGGTCCTGGTGGTACGCGTAGCGGCCGAAGTGCAGGATCTGCAGCGCGATCCTGCCTCCCTCGGCGTGCACGGCGTCGGTGATCACCCGGTGCTCGGCGGCCTCCTGCTCGGTGGTGAGCTTGGCGCCGCCCGACCACGGCCGTCCGGCCTCGTTCGGGGCGATGCCGCCGGTGACGATCAGGCCGACGCCGCCGCGGGCGCGCTCGGCGTAGAACGCGGCCATCCGCTCGAAGCCGCCCTCGGCCTCCTCCAGGCCGACGTGCATGGAACCCATCACCACCCGGTTCGGCAGGGTGGTGAAGCCCAGGTCGAGCGGGGCCAGCAGGTGGGGGTACGCAGCAGTCATCGACGCCTCCGGTCAGGATTTGTTACCCAACGGTAGGGGCCGTCCGGCCGACTCTGCAACTAGTTGCACAAACGCGGGTGCGGGCCCGGGCGGGCGATAGGCTCGGGCCATGAGTACGGACGAGGCGAGCGTACGGATCGACAGCTGGATCTGGGCGATCCGGCTGATCAAGACCCGCTCCGCGGCGGGCGCGGCCTGCCGGGCCGGGCACGTGAAAGTGAACGGGGCCACCGCCAAGCCCGCCCAGCACGTCAAGGCGGGCGACGACGTCCGGGTGCGGATCGAGGGCCGCGAGCGGATCGTCCAGGTGGTCCGGCCGATCGCCAAACGCGTCGGCGCCCCCGTCGCGGAGACCTGCTACGTGGACCACAGCCCCCCGCCGCCGCCCCGCGCCGAACGGCCCGCCGAGATCGGCCTGCGCGACCGCGGCGCCGGCCGGCCCACCAAGCGCGACCGCCGCGACCTGGAGAAGCTCCGCGACGGCTACCGGCCCTACTTCTGAGCGGTCGTCAGGACCCCTGGGCCCGTTCCTTCGCGACCCGCACCTGCTCGGCGAACTCCTCGGCGGTGATCCGCTCCACCGGGGCCCCGTACTTCGCGGCCAGTTCGTCGGCGGGTGCGCTGTCGTGCTCGACCACGTCCATCACCAGCAGCGCCCGCCCGTTGTCCACCCGCGACGACAGCACGATCAGGCCCGCGCCGCCGTCGGTCATCTCGGTCTGCTCGGCCGCGTTGCCGATCGCCGCGCCCGCCGCGAAGCCCAGCAGCGCCCCGATCGGCCCGCCGAGCAGCCCGACCAGCCCGCCCACCAGTCCGGAGCCGATGGTCGGCACGCCCGCACCGCGGATGTGGCTCTCCGGAATGTCGACGATCCCCTCGTCGCTGCGCTCCAGCACCGCGACCTGCCGCACCCCCGGCAGGTGCATCGCGTCCTCGTACGCCCGCCGGCACGCCTCCCGGTCGGTGAAGCCGAGCAGCAGCACATTGTGGTGGTGGTCGCTCATCGCAGCAGTCCCCTTCGCCGACCGGTCGCCGTCCGCCCCGTCCGGGCGCGGACCCGCCCATCCTGCCCCGCGGGGCCTGCGTCGCGCCCGTCCGGCACGCCCGTCCGCGTGGCCGCGGCGCACCGGACTGTCACTGCGGCCGCCTAGTCTCTGCGCATCGATCGAGGAGGGGGACATGGGTTTCAGCGGAGAATACGTCCTGGCCCGCAGTGACCGGCCGCTTCGCGAACTGGCCGCGTTCGCGGCCGGCTGCGCGGAGGGCCACTCGGACTGCGTGACCGAGTGCCTGCCGCGCCCCGGCGGCTGGCAGACCCTGCAGATCCACCACGGCCTCCCGGGCGACTCACTCCGGCCGTTCCGGCAGCTCGCGGGCTCCACCGGCGCCCCGGTCCTGATCGCGCGCGTCATGGACAGCGACGTGTGCGAGGTCGTCGGCCTGGCGCCGTCCGGGGCGCGGTGGTCGACCTACCTGGACCCTGCCACGGCGGCCGACTACGGGTTCCCCGAACTGCCGCCCGGCGCCGCCGAGCACATCACCCGGTGGGCCGCCGAGGCCGGCTGCGTCGCCGATCCGATCGCGCTCGCGGAGGTTCTGGCCAAGCCGGCCGACCCGTTCGTCGAGGACCTGGTCTTCGAGCTGATCGACGCGTGCGGGTTCCCGCCGAGCGTCCCCGCCGGGGCACCCGCCTCCGCCTGACCGCGGCCGGCCGCGACGGAGGCGGCTCCTGCGAGCGGCGATAATGGTCGCCATGGCCCGCCGACGCACCCCCTCCTCCGCCTCCGCCGCTCCGACCGGCTGCCCGTGCGGACTGCCCGCCGCGTACGCCGACTGCTGCGGGCGGCTGCACCGCGGCGAGGCCGCCGCGGGCAGCGCCGAGCAGCTGATGCGCTCCCGGTTCAGCGCCTTCGCGGTGCGCGACGAGCCGTACCTGCTGCGGTCCTGGCACCCGGACACCCGGCCCGCCTCCGTCGACTTCGACCCGTCGCTGCGGTGGGAGCGCCTGGAGATCCTCGGCGCCACCGACGGCGGGCCGTTCCACCAGGACGGCACGGTCGAGTTCCGCGCCCACTACCGCGAGCGCGGCCGGGCCGGCTCGCTGCACGAGAACAGCCGCTTCGTCCGCCACCAGGGCGAGTGGGTGTACCTGGACGGCGTCATCCAGCCCTGAGCAGGCGGTACTTGAGGCCGAGCAGCGCCCCGCCCGGGCCGCGCGGCAGCAGCAGGCTGACATCGGTGCGGTCCTGCGCGCCGAACCGGTACTTGTACGGCTCGTCGCCGCGCAGGAAGTCGAAGACCCGCACGCCCTCGGCCGCGCAGCTGCGCACCGCCGCGTCGATCAGCGCGGTGCCCAGCGATTCGGCGGCCCACCGCTGGTCCCAGCCGATCTGGTAGTAGGCGAACCGGTCGGCCCACCGGAACCCGTACAGCACGCCGATCAACTCGCCCTGGTGACGGGCGAGTTGAAAGGCCGGCCCGGAGCCGGGCCGGGCGGTCTCCAGCAGCGCCCGGTGCAGCGGCAGCCGGCTCGCGTCGAAGCTGCTGACGCCGCCGGCGGCGGCCTGGCGGCGCAGCCGGTGCAGGCGCAGCAGTTCGTCCAGCACGCCGGGCGGGGCGGCCGTGGGCGGCGCCCAGTGGAAGGTGACCCCGGCGGCCGCCAGCCGGCGGTGGGCGCGCCGGTTGGCGGCCCGGAAGTCGCGCGAGCCGAGCCGGTCGGGGCCGACGGTGAGGTCGAGTCGCGGGCAGGCGGTGCGGGCGACGGTGCGGGCCCCGGGGGGCAGCAGGTCGTGGTGCGCCTGGTCCAGCGCGGGCAGCCACAGGGTGCGGCGGCGCGCCCGGGAGGCGAGCCAGGCGGCCACCTCGTCCCGCCGGTGCGGCCGGACGGCGGGCCCGCAGTGGTCGGCGGCGCCGGGCCCCGCCCCGAGCAGGGTCACCGCCGACACCCCGAACGGCACCCGGTGGTGCAGCCGCAGCCGGCCGCGGGCCAGCGGCAGCACCGCCTCCACCCGTCCGTCCGGGCCGCGCCACACGGCGATCTCGCCCCGCTGCCCGGCGCCGAGCGTGCGCCACCAGGCCAGCACCCAGTCCGGCCCGGCGAACCACGACCCGTCCGGATCGTCGGCGATCAACTGCCGCCATCCGTCGACGAGTTCACCGTCCAGCCGATCCGTCCGCACGATCTCCACGGCACTCATCCCCACTCCTCTCAACGCCCCCTCAACGCCCCCCGCGCAGGCGGTGCACCGCCGGGTGGAGGCCCGACAGGATGGTGTCGAAGCGGTGGCGGCCGGTGTGCGAGTTGACGCGCAGTCGGCTGATCCGCAGGCGCTCCGTGGGGGCGAGTGCGGTGTGGCGGTGGTCGAAGAGGAACGCGGTGCGGTAGCCGAGGATGCGCAGCACGGTCTCGGCGCGCGGGTCGTGGTTGCCGTTGGGGTAGGCGAAGGTGGTCGGCGGGTGCCCCAGCCAGGTGGTCAACCGGTCGTGGGCCTCGACCAGTTGGGCGTCGAGGTGGTCGTCGTCGCAGCGGTCGAGGCAGGGGTGGGAGGCGGTGTGGTTGCCGACGGTGAGGCCGCCGTCGGTCAGCGTGCGCAGCTCGGCGGCGGTCAACTGCCGCTGCCGGGGTGCCTGCCGCCTGGCAGTGCCGCGCAACTCGGCGAGGGCGTGCAGCCGTTCACCGTCCGGCAGGGTCTTCAGGCGGTGGACGGCGGCGGCGGAGGGGAGGCCGCGCAGGGCGCCGGTGTGGCCGCCGCGGCGGATCAGCTGGGCGGCCTCGGTCCACCAGTACGGGTGGTCGGTGTCGATCAGGTCGGTGATGACGTACGCGGCGGCGGGGATGCGCAGTCGGGCGAGGATCGGCAGGGCGTGGGTGAGGACGGTGGGGTCGCCGTCGTCGAAGGTGACCAGCACGCTGCGGGGCGGCAGCGGGCGGTGGTGCTCGGCGGCGTGGGCGACCTGGTCGGGGCCGACCGGGTGGGCGGTGCGGGCCAGGTGCTCCATCTGGGCGCGGAACGCGGCGGGGTCGTCGATGCCGTGGTAGGCGAGGACGGCGAGCCGGCGGGCGGCGCGGGCCCGGAAGGCGGGCTGGAGCGGGGAGTGCCGCAGGAGCGCGTCGAGGGTCCGGCGCCGGGCGGCGCGGTCCGTGGTCGGCATGGTTCCCCCCATGGGCCGGTGGCACGGACGGGCACCTGGGGCCTGCGGCCCGGGGTGCCCGTCGGATTCAGACCATCAGCGTCCCATGCGCGGGTAATGGCTGTCCCAAGTTCCTGGAAGCTTCCTGGGAGCCGGCCGGGAGCGGGCGGCGTCCGACGGCCCGCCACCTGTCCGGATCGCACCGCTTTGCGGCTCATATAACGGATTGACATAGTTCTGGGAGACTGCTGCCCGTCCGCCCATGGGAGTGCCCTCACTATGACCATGCCCGGCTTCGGCTCGCTCGGCTCCAACGACGCCTTCTCCGAACTGCTGAATCGCTTCTTCGGCCTGAATCCGGCCGCTTCCCCGCCCGCCGTCCAGCGGGTCCCGATCGGACGGCTGCTCACCGAGTCCGCCCGGGACCTGATCGGCCGGGCCGAGCTGCGCGCCCAGGAGGACGGCAGCACCGATCTCGACACCCCGCACCTACTGTGGGCGGCGACCCTGACGGACCCGGCGCGCTCGCTGCTCGCCCAGGCCGGCGCCGACCCCGACAAGCTCGCCGTCACCATCGAACGGTCGCTGCCGGCCGGCGAGGCGGACCCGTCCGCGGAGCCCGGCCTGACCCCGGCCGCCAAGCGGGTGCTGATCGGCGCACACGCCCGGTCGCAGGCCGCCGGCGTCTCGTACATCGGGCCGGAGCACATCCTGGCCGCCCTGCTGGACGACCCGGACTCGGCGGCCGGCCGCCTGCTGGCCGCGCACGGCGCCGACGCCTCCCGCATGCGGCGCGGGGCGGAGGCGGCCGCGGCCCGCGGCGAGCGGGGCGTCCCGGCCAAGGAGGACAGCAGGACGCCGACCCTGGACGAGTACGGCCGCGACCTGACCGAGGACGCCAAGCTCGGCAAGCTGGACCCGGTGGTCGGCCGGGCCGAGGAGATCGAGCAGACCATCGAGATCCTCTCCCGCCGCTCCAAGAACAACCCGGTGCTGATCGGCGAGCCCGGCGTCGGCAAGACCGCCATCGTCGAGGGCCTCGCCCAGCGGGTGATCGCCGGTGACGTCCCCACCACGCTGAAGGACCGCCGGGTGGTCTCCCTGGACCTGTCGGGCCTGGTCGCGGGCTCCAAGTACCGCGGCGAGTTCGAGGAGCGGCTGAAGAACGTCATCGACGAGGTCCGGGAGGCCGCCGACTCGACCATCCTGTTCATCGACGAGCTGCACACCGTGGTCGGCGCGGGCGCCGGCGGCGAGGGCGCGATGGACGCCGGCAACATGCTCAAGCCGGCCCTGGCCCGCGGCGAGCTGCACGTGATCGGCGCGACCACCATCGACGAGTACCGCAAGCACATCGAGAAGGACGCGGCCCTGGAGCGCCGGTTCCAGCCGGTGCTGATCCCCGAGCCGTCCGTCGAGGAGACCGTGCAGATCCTGGAGGGCCTGCGCGACTCCTACGAGGCCCACCACCAGGTCCGGTTCACCGACGACGCGCTGCGCGCCGCCGCCGACCTGTCCGACCGGTACGTGTCCGACCGCTTCCTGCCCGACAAGGCCATCGACCTGATGGACCAGGCCGGCGCCCGGGTCCGGCTGCGAGGCCTGGGCCGCTCCACCGAGGTGATCGGCCGGGAGGACGAACTCGCCAAGCTGCGCCGCGAGAAGGACGAGGCGGTCGCCGCCGAGGACTTCGCCCGCGCCTCCGAGCTGAAGGACCGGATCGCCGACCTGGAGTCGCAGAGCGCCGAGATCGAGGAGCGCCGCGAGGGCGTCGTCTCGGTCACCGTCGACGACATCGCCGACGTGCTCTCCCGGCAGACCGGCATCCCGGTCGCCCAGCTCACCGAGGACGAGAAGGCCCGGCTGCTCAAGCTGGAGGAGGAACTCCACAACCGGGTGATCGGCCAGGACAAGGCGGTGGTCGCGGTCTCCGAGGCGGTCCGCCGCAGCCGGGCCGGCATGGCCGACCCGAACCGCCCGGTCGGCTCGTTCCTGTTCCTCGGCCCGACCGGCGTCGGCAAGACCGAACTCGCCAAGGCCCTGGCCGAGTTGATCTTCGGCGACGAGGACCGGCTGGTGCGCTTCGACATGAGCGAGTTCCAGGAGAAGCACACCGTCTCCCGGCTGGTGGGCGCCCCGCCCGGCTACGTCGGCTACGAGGAGGCGGGGCAGCTCACCGAGGCGGTCCGCCGCCGCCCGTACAGCGTGCTGCTGTTCGACGAGGTCGAGAAGGCCCACCCCGACGTGTTCAACGCGCTGCTCCAGGTCCTCGACGACGGGCGGCTGACGGACGCCCAGGGCCGCACCGTGGACTTCCGCAACACGGTGGTCATCATGACCTCCAACATCGGCTCGCAGCTGATCCTCTCCCACCGCGGCGAGACCGACGAGATCCGCGACCGGCTGATGGCCGAACTCCGCGGCCGCTTCCTGCCGGAGTTCCTCAACCGGATCGACGACATCATCGTCTTCGACGCGCTCGGCGAGTACGACCTGCTGCGGATCGTCGACCTGATGCTCGCCAACTCCGAACGGCGGGTGAAGGCGCAGGGCCTCCACCTCGACGTCACCGAGGCGGCGAAGCAGTGGCTGGTCGACCGCGGCCACCAGCCCGAGTTCGGTGCCCGCCCGCTGCGCCGCACCATCCAGACCCAGCTGGACAACCGGCTCGCCACCATGCTGCTCTCCGGCGACCTGCAGCCTGGCGACACCATCGTCGCGGACGCCCAGGACGGCGAACTGGTCTGCTCGATCGGCCGCCCGGACGCCGCCTGAGGCCTGCGGCGCCGACCGGCCGCACCGCCGACCGGCCGCACCGCCACCGCCGGATCCGCCCCGGGAGCCTCTCCCGGGGCGGATCCGCGCGTCATGCGGAGGTGGCGCGGGCGGCCCAGTCCGCGAGGGCCGTCCGGTTCGGCTGGCCGGCCTTCTCCAGCAGGCTGGCCACGTGCTTCTCCACCGTCCGCGGCGAGATGCTCAGCCGGGCGGCGATCTCCTGGTTGCCGAGCCGCTGGGCGACCAGCAGCACCACCTCGTACTCCCGTACCGTCACCCGCCGCCCGCGCAGCGGCTCCGGGACCTGCTCGGTGCCGGTGCGCCGCTGCGGGACGCTGGCCCCCGCCTCCCGCAGCAGGCGGCGGCAGGCCGCTCCGACGGCCGGCACTCCGGCGCGGTGGAAGTACTCCTCGGCGCTGCGCAGCCACTCCACCGGCTCGCCCCAGCCGTCGGCGAGCGCGGCCTCCGCGACCAGCCGCAGCCCCAGGTGGCGGGCCATCGCGAACGGGCGGGCGGCCCGGGCGGCCTCCTCGACCGCCTCGGCGGCGGGCCCCGGCTGCCCGGCCCGGCCCAGGTGGACGGCGTGCGCCAGCCGTTCGAACTGCCGGTTCCAGGCCAGCGCGGAGGCGTGGTCGGCGGCCGTCCGGGCGTGCTCCTCCGCGGACCCGGTGCCGGCCAGCGCGCGCAGCAGCGGGTGCAGGCCGTGCGCGCCGTTCAGGTAGAAGACGGACGGGTGCCGGGCCTCCCAGCGGCGGGCCCGGTCGAACTCGGCGAGGGCCAGCGCCCGGTCCTCCTCCAGCAGGGCGCACACCGCCCGGCAGTTGCCGTGCGCCAGCGGCAGCTGCAGCGAGTCGGCGCCGTCCCAGCGGTCGAACTCGGCCAGTACGTCGGTCATTTCGGCCCGGCGGCCCTGGTGGGCGGCCACCATCGCCCGGGTCAGCAGCAGGAACTGGTGGTGGTCGACGTTGCGCAGCCGGGCGCTGGCCTCCAGGCCCTGGTCGGTGAGCGTCCGGGCCCGGGCGTAGTCGCCGCGCAGCACGGCGTGCATGGCGAGCGTCGCCTCGGCGGAGCGGACCAGGTCGAGCGCCCCCAGGTCGAGTGCGGCCCGGTGCGCCCGCTCCAGCTGGACGGACTCCCCGATCCGCATGAACTCGTTGACGCCGAGCCGTAGTTGGGCGTCGACCTGCCAGCCGGGGAGGCGATGCCGGACGGCCAGGTCGAGCAGTCGGCGCAGGCAGCCGTCAGCCCGGTCGAAGCCGTGCCGGCGCTCCAACAGGGCGAGCAACTGCCAGGCCTGGCAGGCAACTTCGGGAAGTCCGGCGGCCTCGGCCCGTTCGGCGGCGCGGCGGGCCAGCCGCTCGGCGGCGGCGGTCCGCTGCTCGCCGTCCGGCATCCCGTCCGCAGGTGCGGTGACGGCCTGCGCGGGGTCGGTCAGCGCCAGGTGGGCCTCCACCACCTCCAGTGCGCAGGTCCGTTCCGGGCCGGCCGCCGGGCCGAGCAGGGTGCGGACCAGGGCGGCCTGCTCGGCGGCGTCCGCGAGGCGGCCGGCGCTGACGGCGGCCCGGGCCAGCCGCAGGTGCAGGGCGGCGGTGCGGTCGTCGCCGAGCGCGGCCGGACCGCCCAGCGGCAGCGTCCGGGCGAGGTCGCGGGCCTGGTCGAACCGGCCGCTGTCGGCGAGGGCGTGCACCAGCCGCTCGCGGATCCCGCTCGCGGCGGCCGGGCCGGCGCCGCTCCCGCCGACCAGTTCCAGGGCGCGTTCCAGCAGGGCGACGGCGGACTCGGTCGCCCCGTCCTGCCGGGCCTCCTCGGCGGCCTCGGCGAACAGCCGGGCGGCGGCCTCCGGTTCGCCGGCGGCCTGCCGCAGCACGGCCACCAACTGCCGCCACTCGCCGGGCAGTCCGGGGTAGGCGCGTTCCACCTCCCCGGCGGCGCGGCGGGCGATCGCGGCCCGCTCGGCGGGCAGCAGGTCGGCCAGCAGCGCGTCCGCGACCAGCGCGTGCCGGAACTCGTACCGGTCGGCGACCGGCCCGCTGGGCGACAGCAGCCGGGCGTCGATCCCGGCCCGCAGGTGGATCAGCAGGCTGCGGTCGTCCAGCCCGGTGACCAGTTGCAGCACCGGCAGTGCAAAGCGCCGCCCCAGCACGGCGGCGACGTTGAGCATCTCCCGGCCCGCCGGGTCGATCCGGGCGGCGCGCTGCACCACGCTGCGCACCACCGTGGTCGGCACCTCGATGCCGAGGTCGCCGAACACCTCCCAGCCCCGTTCGGGGTCGCGGCGCAGCGCCCCGGCGGTGACCATGCCGCTGAGCAGCTCCTCGACCACGAACGGGTTTCCGCCGGCGTCCCTGGCCACCCGCTCGACCACGGCGGCGGGCAGCGCGCCGGGAGCGGCGGACAGGCAGGCGGCGGCGAGTTCGGCGGTCTGCGACTGGTCCAGCGGATGCAGGTCGAGCCGTCGGGCCTGTCGGCGGGCGGCGGCGTCGAGGGCCAGGTCGAGTGCGGGGCCCGGGTGTTGGCGCAGCGTCGCGACCAGCAGGACGGGCAGGCCGTCGAGGTTGTCGATCACGTAGTCGAGCACGGCCAGGGTCTCCGCGTCCGCCTCGTGCAGGTCCTCGACGATCAGCAGGCAGCCGCGCGGCGGCCGGTCCGGCCCCTCCCGGCCGACCGCGCCGAGCAGCCGCAGCAGCGCCTCCGCGATGTCCGTCAACGAGGGCGGCGCGGCGGGGCGTTGCTCGCCCCGCCAGTCGGGGACCAGCGCCGCCAGCGCGGACCGGTACGGCGCGAGCGCCGGGTCCTGCGGCGGCCCGCTCACCCGGAACAGCGACAGCAGTGCTTCGGCGACCGGCCGGAACGGCACCGGCGCGCCCGCGCTGCTGCCCCGGCCGCGCAGCACCGCCATCCCGTCCGCGACCGCCCGGTAGGCGCAGTCGGCCGCCAGCCGGGTCTTGCCGATTCCCGCTTCGCCGCCGACGAACACCGCGCGCCCCTGCCCCCGGCGGGCGTCGATCAACCCGTCGAGCAGGACCCGCAGTTCCTCGGCGCGACCCACGACATAAGGCGAGGAGGTGAGCATTCCGGCAGGCTAGCCGCCGGTGCCGTCAACGGGCCATGGGAACGGTCGGGCGGTTCTCAGTCCTCGGTGAACGACAGGGAGGTGACGGTGTTCCAGGTGGTGGTGTCGTTGGTGTTGACGTCGATCGTGCCCAGGTCGGGCGCCGCCCACCCGCTCAGCACCAACGCCCGTCGCACGCGCGGCAGTTCGGCACAGCGCAGCGTCGGGGCGATCTCGCCCGCGGGGTGCGGGGCGCTCTCGTCGGCGCGGGCCTCGGGGTTCTTCCACTGGGCGACGAGGGTCGAGGCGGTCATGGCGGTCCTCCTGGTGGGGGGAGACGGAACGGACTGACGGACGATCAGATGCGGGCCTGGCGCAGGTGCCGCGGGGGCTCCAGCAGCAGGACGCACGGCACCTCGGCCGGGTGGGCGAGGCGGAGCAGGGTGTGGCCGACGCCGGCCAGGCCGGTGAGCAGGGCCGGGGTGGGGATGGCCGCGGGGGTGGCGCAGCGCGGGCCGGAGTGGTCGAGCTCGCCGAGCAGGGCCGCGGCGCGGGTGGCGGCGTCGGTGGGGCGGCCGGTGAGCAGGAGTTCCAGGGTGGCGCTGTCGCCGTGCAGCAGGCTGTGGTCCGCGGCGGGTCCGGCCGGCGGCAACGGCGCCGCGGTGTCCGGGGTCCGGGCGGCCGCCAGGTTCGCTGCGGGGCTCACCGGCCGGGCGGGTCCGGGGTCGGGCAGGTGGACGGCGCGGCCGGCGGCCGCGTAGCGGTGCAGGGCCCAGCGCCGGTGGGCGGCGCCGTCCGGGGTGGGGTCGGGGGTGGCGGCGAGCCGCTCGGCGCAGTGGTCGGCGGCGGCGGCCGCGGCCGGGTCGCCGGTGAGCCGGTGGACGGCGAGCAGCGCGGCCAGGCAGCCGGCGTCACCGGAGAGCAACTGCCGGTCCGGGTGCGGGTCTTCGGGCGGCGCGGTGCGGGCGGCCCGGGCGGTGAGCCGGACGGCCGTGCCGACCGACCCGCCGAGCGTGCCCGTGTCGTCGGGCAGCAGCGCGTCCAGTCGGGCCAGGCCGTAGGCGATGCCGCCGAGTCCGGTGAAGCCGCCCGCGCCGACGGCGTCCAGGTGGGCGGGGTCGGCGGCGAGCGCGTCGAGCAGGGCGGGCAGCGGCCGGACGGCGCGTCGGGCGGTCTCGGCGTAGCGGGCGGTGCCGGTGAGGGCGGCGAGCTGGGCGAGGAACAGCGCGGTGCCGAGGTAGCCGCCGTCGAGCGCCGCGCCCTGCGGCATCAGCGCCCACTGCCGGTCGGTGATCGGTTCCAGGGTCAGCCAGTTGACGCGCCGGCGGTCGCCGTGCGCGCGGGCGAGGATCCGGTCGGCGAGGTCGCAGGCGGCGGCGAGCAGCCGGTCGGGGTCGGGGGCGACGGGCGGGCGGGAGTGTCCGGCCGGGGCGGCCGGGGCGGCGCCCGGCCCGGCGGAGCGGGTGGCGAGCGCAGCCCGGACGATCCACTCCTGGTCGTACAGGTCGGTGCGGTCGAGCGCGGCGAGCCGCCGCCGGGTGCGGTCGAGCCCGCTGTCGGCAGGGGCGGGGCCGCAGGGGCGGCCGTCGGAGTGCAGGCGGCCGTCGCCGACGGCGGCGGTGAACAACGGGACGTCGCCGCGCCAGAGTTCGACGCGTTCGGCGGCGGCGAGCGGACGGCGCCGGGGGTCGTCGGCGGACTCCCGCCAGAGCAGGCCGAGCAGCCGGTCGCGGTCGAGGCCGTCGCGCAGGGCGTCGGGGTGGGTGGACTCCTCCAGCATCGTCGCGTACCGCCGGGTGGGGCGGGCCACGACGCGCACGGTGTCGGCGGCGAAGCTCTCCACCGGGCCTTCGGGGGCGCCGAGTCGATATGCGGTGTCGGCGAGCGCCCGGTAGCCGGCCCGGAATCCGGCGACCAGTGCCTCGGTGTACTCCTGCGGGTCGGCGTCCGTCCCGTCGAGCCGGGGGCGGTTGGCGGCGCGGCGCAGTCGGCCCTGTTCGCGCACCAGCCGCATCCGGTCGGTGCCGGCCTCCGCCCAGCCCGGCACGGAGGTGGGCAGCGGCGCGCCGTCGTCGCCGCCGAGCCCCGACACGTCGAGTGCGCCGTGTTCGCCGAGCAGCGGGAACGGCAGCAGCGAGATCCGGTGCACCGAGTCGGCGAGCACCCGCCGCGCCGGGTCGTCGCCCGGGGCCGGTCCCTGCTCGGGGTGGAACAGCGTCTCCAGGTCGACCAGGACGGGCTGGTCGGCGGCCGCGATCAGGTTCTCGTAGTGGATGTCGGTGCCGCCGAGCACGTGCAGCAGCGCGAGCTGCACGCCGAGCCGCCGGTAGAACCGCTCCACGCCGCGCCGGTCCGCGCACGGTTCGGCCTCGACGAACTCCAGCCAGCCGTAGCCGTCGCGGTCCAGCACGGCGAGCCTGCGCAGGGCCGCGTTCGGCACCGATTCGCCGAGCAGCCGCAGTAGTTCGTTCCAGTGCCGGTGGACGCCCAGCGGGCGCGGCTTGTACACCGCGCGCCGCCCGTCGGCGAATTCCAGGACGGCGACCGCGCGGCCGCGGGCGTGCCGGTCGCCCGCGCCGGTCCGCACCCCCACCAGTGGTCCGGGGTCCTCGCCGCCGAGCAACTCCCGTACCAGCGCCGCCCGGTCGGCGGCGAACCGGCCGGCCAGTTCGGCCCAGGCGGCCACCGCGTCCTCGCAGCAGTGCGCCAACAGCCGGGCCAGCACCGGGTATTCGGCGACCAGCGCGGCCAGCCTCGGCCGCGTCCCGGCCTGCCGGACGAAGTCGCCGAACCGCTCCGCGCCGCTCTCGCCGCGCAGGGCGCCGCCGACCCGCGCCACGTTCAGCTCCAGCACCAGCGTGCGGCCGGCGATCCGCACCAGCCGGGACGCCAGGCTGCGCTCGAAGTCCCGCTCCAGCTCGGCGAGTTCGGCCACGGCGTCGGCGGCCCGCCAGTCCGGATCGGCCTGCAGGGCGGCCAGCGCGGTGGCGGTGAACGGGGCCAGCACGGCCGCGAACCCGTCCGCCCACGGCACCGGTCCGTCGGCCGCGACCGCCGCGAGGGGCGCGGCCGCCACCGCGCGCCGGACGAAGGCCGACCAGTCGGGTTCGGCGACCCGCGCCGCCAGGCTGTCGGCCGGCTCGGCCAGCAGCGCCCGCAGGCGGCCCCGGTCGGCGCCCAGGTCGGCCAGCCACTCGTCGAGCCGGCCGTCGAACTCCCGCTGCCAGGCGTCGAGTCGGGCCTCGTCGGCGTCCGCCGGGGCCGGCTGCACCAGCTGGACGGCGGCGTCGCGGAACGCGGCGACGAACCCGGGGCGCGGCGGTCGCGGGGCGCCCGCTCCCCCGCCCGGTCCGGGCAGGCGCTCGGTCAGGCTCAACGCCGGTGCCCACCAGGCGCCGTCGCCGTGCTGGCCCCAGGTGGCTGTGGGATCCGTCATGGTGGCGAGCATGGCAGTCGGCGGGCCGGGCGACATGGGGGACGGCCCCCATATTCCCGCGACCGCCCCACGGGGGGCGGTGGCGGCATTCGGAATTCGGGGCCCCGCCCGGATGGGACGGGCGGCCGGGCGGCGTCACGCTCGACCCATGGAAGCGACCATGACAGACACGGCGGTGCAGGTCCTCGGCCCGATGGCGGCCACGGTCGGCGGAACGCGGGTGCGCCTCGGCGGGCCCCGGCCGCGCGCGGTACTGGCGGCGCTGGTCGCGGCGGGCGGCGCGACCGTCCCCGAGCAGTACCTGATCGACGCCGTGTGGGACGACCGCCTGCCGGCCCGCCCCCGCCACGCCCTGCACACCTGCGTGGCCGACCTCCGGCGCGCCCTGGAGCCCCACCGCCCCGCCGGCCACGCCCCCTCCGTCCTGCGCCACGGACCCGGCGGCTACCGGCTGTCGCTCGCCCCGGACGCCGTCGACGCCCGGCGGTTCGCCGCCCTGGTCGAGCACGCCGGGGCCGCCGCCCGCGCCCACCGCCCGCACGACGCCCTCACCTCGGCCGACCGGGCCCTGTCGCTGTGGCGCGGCCCCGCCTTCGCCGACCTCGCCCACCTGCCCTTCCTCGACCCGGAACGCTGGCGCCTGACCGAACTGCGCTGCGCCGCGCGGGAAATCCGCGCCAACGCGCTCCTCACCCTGGACGCCCACCACCTCGCCGTCGCCGAGTGTGCCCTCCTCACCACCGAGGCCCCGCTGCGCGAATCGGCCTGGGCGCTGCGCGCCCGCACCCTCTACCGCAGCGGCCGCCAGGCCGAGGCCGCCGCCGTCCTGCACACCGCCCGCCGCACCCTGCGCGACGAGCTCGGCGTCCACCCGGGCCCCGAACTCGCCCACCTCACCCAGCGCGTCCTGGTCCACGACCCGGCCCTCGCCGCCGAACCGGCCGTCCCCGCGCGACGGCCCGCCTGACCCGGCGTCACTCCGGCTCCTGCACCGCCACGTCCAGGCTGCGCCGGCCCGCCAGGACCGCCGTCAGGGCCAGGCCGAACAGGCCGGCCACCACCGTCAGGGCGGCGGTGGCGCCGGCGGACTGGAGGAGGGCGCCGGCGGCCAGCGGGGCGAGGGGTTGGAGGGCGCCGCCGATGAAGGAGGTGGTGCCGGTGACCCGGCCGTAGACGCCGTGGTCGACGACCAGGAGGGTGGTGGTGCCGAGGGCGGCGCCGACCACGGGGGCGAGCAGCAGGACGGTGGCGAGCGCGGCGGCGGGGCCGAGCTGGCCGCCGATGAACGCGGCGGCGAGGGCGGCGAGCAGCCGCAGGCCCGCGGTGGCGGCCATCAGCCGCCAGAGGCCGAAGCGGCGGTGGGCGCCCGCGGCGACGAGGGAGCCGAGGAGTCCGCAGACGGCGGCGGCGCTGAACGCGAGGCCGGTGCCGCCGCCGGCCGCGCCGGGGCGCAGCAGCAGGATGTACATGAGCATGGAGACGGCGAGGTTGCCGGGCACCGAGTAGGCCAGCGAGCCGCGCAGGAACGGGGTGCGGCGGATGACGGCGAGGCCTTCGCGCAGCCGGGGCCAGCCGCGGGCGGTCGGGGCGTCGCCGGCGCCGGAGGGCAGGCCGCGGACGCAGGCGAGGGAGACCAGGTAGCTCGCGGCGTCGGCGAGGAACGGCACGGCCCGGGCGAGGCCGAACAGTGCGCCGCCGGCGGCGGGGCCGACGATGGAGGCGCTGTAGCCGCGGACCTGGTTGGCGGCGACGGCCTCGGGCAGCTGGTCGGCGGGGACGAGGGTGCGCAGCATCTTGCCGGCAGCGGGCCCGAACGCGGTGAGGGCGGTGCCGGAGACCACGGTGGTCACGGCGAGCAGCCACATCGGGGGGCCGCCGACGAGCGTCCACCCGGCGACGGCGGTGACGGCGGCGAGGCGGACGGTGTCGCAGGCGAGCATCAGGCGGCGCGGGGAGATCCGGTCGGCGAGTTGGCCGCAGGGGGCGGCGGTCAGCCAGGTGGTGAGGAAGCCCAGGGTGGCGAGGACGCTGGCCTTCCTGGGCGAGCCGGTGACGGCGACGGCGAGCAGCGGCACCGCCAGCACGCTCATGGAGCTGCCGAGTTCGGAGGTGAACTGGCCGATCCACAGCCGCCGGAACATCGGGTTGGCCCCGACCAGCCGGAACCGGCGCAGCGCGCGCCGGTCCTCGGCGGGTCGGGTGTCCGCCTCCAGGTGGGTCGTCACGGCAGCAGCCCGTCCACGGTGAAGTGGAAGTCGGTGCGGGTGCCGGGGCGGGCGTGGCGCAGCCGGTCGAGGAAGAGCGCGATGCCGATCGAGCCGGTGGCCAGGTCGCAGCTCTCCCGCAGGGCCTGTTCGCCGGGGAAGCCGAGGCCGTCGGGGTGTTCGATCCGGCTGAGCAGGATGCCGTCGGCGACCCGGCGGGCTTCGTCCAGCCAGCGCTGTTCGCCGAGCAGTTCGCCCGCGTCGAGCAGGACGTTGCCGAAGCCGGCGAGCCCGTGGGCGAGGTGCGGGAAGACGGCGTAGCGGCGGGCCGAGTCGCGCAGCAGGTCGTCGGCGACGGCGGCGAGTTCGGCGTCGGGCCGGGCCGCGAGGTAGCGGACGACGGCGACGGAGACGCCGGCAGTGCCTTCGTCCCAGTAGTTGCGCAGCACGGTGCGGCCTTCGGCGGGGCCGGTGTGGGACGGGAAGCCGAGGGTGCCGCCGGGGAGCCGGGCGGCGTGCGCGAGGTCGTGGCCGAGGGCGGCGCGGCCGAGGGTGTACCAGCGTTCCTCGCCGGTGGCGAGGTGCAGGTAGAGCAGGAACAGGGCGATGCCG
>NZ_BMRI01000020.1:99524-109982 GCF_014648555.1 Kitasatospora griseola | reverse complement strand
CTGCCGCCGTGGCCGTGGCCGAGCCGGGTCCGGGGCCGGTCGTCGCCGGGGGTGGTGTGCGGCCAGTGCGGGCCGTCGGGGCCGTGGACGGCGGCGGCGGCGAGGTGTTCGCCGTCGGCGACGGCGTCGGCGAGCAGCGCGGGGTCGTGCTGACGGTGCCACAGGTGCAGGGCGGCGAGGCCGTGGCCGGCGGTGCCGTGCAGGACGCCGGGCAGGGCGTGCCGCAGCGGGTGGCGGCGGGCGGCGGCCATCAGCGAGCGGGCGACGTCGGGGTGGCCGAGCGCGTCGAACGCCCAGGCCAGGCCGGACTGGCCGACGTACAGGCCGGGCGGGTACGCGGCCGGGTCGACGTCCTTGGCGAGCGCCCAGCCGAGCAGCGGGGCGGGCACGCCGCCGCGCAGCCGGTGCAGGCCGTACAGGACGCCGGTGGCGCCGTACGCGAGGGAGAGCGGGTTGCTCTGGTGGGCGAGCGGGTTGGTGGGGAACAGCCGGTCGGCGCGCTGCGGGTCGGCGGCGGCCTCGATCTCGGCGGTGATGAGCCCGACGGTGGCGGCGAGGTCGGCGTCCCGCAGCCCGGGCACCGCCTCGGGGTCGCCGTAGCGGCGGCCGGCGGGCTCGGCGAGCGGGACGGGGGCCGTCCACAGCTCCGGGTCGTCGAACGGCAGGGCGTCGATCCGCTTCAGCAGTTCGTCCGGGTCGGTATCGCCGTCGACGGCCTCCGGGTCCGTCAGGTCGCGGATCAGCGCGGTGAGTTCGGCGGGGAGGCCGAGGTCCTCGGCGAGCGCGTCCAGGAAGCGGTCCCGGGCCGGGGGGTGGAAGCCGGTGGTGTTGTTGACCACCATGATCGAGGAGAGCATCAGCGCGCCCAGGCAGTGCCAGTCGTTGGCCCGGTCGTAGCGGTTGGTGGCGCGCAGCCGGGGGCTGGCCAGGCCGACGGTGTGCACGCCGAGGTGCGGGTCGAGGCCCTCGCGGACGGCGGACTCCAGGTCGAGCAGCACGGCCCGGCCGTCCTCGGTGACGTGCACGTTGGTGTGCGAGAGGTCGCCGAGCAGGATGCCGCGGCGGTGGGCGACGGCGACGGCCTCGGCGATCTGCCGCCACAGGGCGCGCTGCGTGCGGTAGTAGGCGCGCAGGCTGTCGCCGTCGAGCCGGCCGGTGATCACCGGGTTGGTGACGATGCCGTGCCGACTGTAGTGCGGGCCTTCGACGTACTCCTCGACCAGGAAGGCGTGGCCGCCCTCGTGGAAGAAGTCCAGCGGCCGCACGAAGTACCCGGTGTCGGCGAGCGCCGACAGCACCCGGTACTCCTTCTCCAGCACCTCGGCGGCCTCCCGCCCGGGCCGGCCGACCAGGATGCCGGGGCGGGCCTCCTTGAGCACCACCTGTGCGCCGGTGTCGCGGTCGGTGGCCAGGTAGACGCCGCCGCGGTTGCCGAACATCAGGGCGGCCGTGGGCAGGTAGCGGCCGTTCAGCGCGCCGTCCGGCTCGGCCTCCTCGGGCGGGAACGGGTCGTCGACCCACGACGGTGTGCTGAAGTACGGGTGGCGGACGTCGGGGACCAGGGCGCCGTCCGGGGCGGCGATCATCAGGTCGCTGATGCCGTCGGGGCGCAGCTGCTTGATCGCGGCGAAGCCGCCGTAGCGGTAGTAGACGGCGGTGGAGCCGGGCCAGCGCCGGTCGGAGAGGATGTACGGGCCGCCGCGGCCCGCCAGGGCGGCGGCCAACTCCTCGCCCACGGCGTGGAATTCGGCGTCGTCGGCCGGGTAGACGGTGATGAACTTGCCGCTGGCGGTGCGGGAGAAGTTCTTGCCGCTGGTCAGGTCGACCGACCACGGGTCGATCAGGAACTTGAACGCCGCCCGGTGCGCGAACAGCACCGGGAGGGCGAGTCGCAGCACCTCGGTGCTCTCCCCCGCTGCGGCGGTGACGTGCAGCTTCCAGCCCTGCGCGGGGGTGGCGCGGCCGGGCGGGTCGGCGATGAACCAGAGGCCGCGCCGCCGGGTGGTCCAGCCGTCCGGGACGAGTTCGCGGAACGCCGCGAGGTGCGCCGGGTCGGGGCGGTGGCGGTCGGCGGTCTCGTACCAGCGCCGGTCGAACTGCAGGTAGAACTGGAGCGATTGCCAGGAGAGCATGGGCGTTCCCGTCCGGACGAAGCGGTGGAAATACGGGTTGGGCCCCGGCGGCGCGGCTCCGCCGGGGCCCGGACGACCGGTGGGTCAGCAGCTGTGCGAGTCGCAGGAGGAGACGCTGATGGCCTCCTGGTCGATCGGGCTGCCCTCGACGGTGACCATCTTCTGGAGCTCCAGGACCTTCGACATGAGGTCCTCCTCTCGGTTCGTTTCCTCCGCCCCGACCGGTCGGCCGGTGCGCTGGACACATCACATCAACGGCCGCTCCGAAACCGCTCCGAGACCGCTCCGAAGCCTCTTCCGACAGTGCCCCGTGGCAGACTCCGCGCCATGAACATCACTGCGGCGCACCACAGTTGGCATGACTGCGTGGCGCTCTTCGAGAGCCGCGGCCTGCCTTCGAGCAGCTACCAGAACCTCTACGAGGAGGGCTACGACGTCCACGCCGGCCGCCTGGTCGTCTCCGGTCCGCTGGACCTCGACGCGACCGAGCCGTACGGCACCGGGTTCGTCGTCGACGGCGACCTGGAGGTGACCGGCACGATCCTCAACCTGGACGACGGCTGCCCGGCGCTGATCGTCCTCGGCGACCTGACCGCCGGGGCGGTCTACCTGGAGGGCGACGCCAAGCTGCTGGTCCGCGGCACCGTCCGGGTCGGCGCGTTCGTCGGCAACATGACGGACAAGCTGGTGATGATCGGCGGCGACCTGCAGGCCGGCGTCACCGTCCTGTCCGGCGGTTTCTTCCCCGACCTGGTCGCCGGCTCGCTGACCGGCCCGGTGCTCGCCCAGCCGTACGCGGTGGCCGAGTTGGGCCACGACGTCGCCACGCCGCCCGCCGCCGAGGTGCTGCTGCCCGAGCTCCTGCGCGCCGACGGCGAGGAGGACGGCCACTACTTCGACGTCCCGGGCGTCCACGGCTCCCGCCTCTTCGCGCACCTGGAGGCCGGTCGCCCGGTGCTGCGCTGACGCCGGGGACGGCGCCGCCCCGGCGCCTCGCCCGGGTCGACGGGGGCGCCGGGGCGGCTCGCCCGGAAGAGCGGGTGCTACATGTTGATCATGTGACCGGCGAGGCCGTGGACGGCCTCCTTGACGGCCTCGCCCAGGGTCGGGTGGGCGTGGATGTTGCGGCCGACCTCGTGGACGGTGAGGTCCCACTGCTGGGCCAGCGTCAGCTCGGGCAGCAGCTCGGTGACCTCGGGGCCGATCAGGTGCGCGCCGAGCAGTTCGCCGTGGGTGTTGTCGCAGATCACCTTGACGAAGCCGACGGGCTGGCCGAGGCCGTGCGCCTTGCCGTTCGCGGTGAACGGGAACTTCTGCACCTTCACGTCGTACCCGAGCTCGCGGGCCTGCGCCTCGGTGTACCCGAAGGACGCCACCTGCGGCTGGCAGTAGGTGGCGCGCGGGACCATCACGAAGTCGATCTCCATGGTCTCGGCCTTGGCGATGGTCTCCGCGGCGACCACGGCCATCGCCTCGGCGGCGTGCGCCAGCATCAGCTTCGCGGTGACGTCGCCGATCGCGAAGATGTGGTCGACGCTGGTGCGGCCCCGGCCGTCCACCGCGATCGCGCCGCGCTCGGTGAGCTGCACGCCGGTGACCTCCAGGCCGTAGCCCTGGGTGCGCGGCGCGAAGCCGATCGCCTGCAGGACCTTGTCGGCCTCCAGCACCTCCTGCTTGCCGTCCCGGGTGACGGTGACCCGGACCGGCTTGTCCGGGTCCGAGTCGTCGATCGCGTCGACCCGGGTGGAGGTGAGCACCTGGATGCCCAACTTGCGGTACTGCTTGGCGAGTTCGGCGGAGACGTCGGCGTCCTCCAGCGGCACCATGCGGTCCAGGAACTCGACGACGGTGACCTTGACGCCGTAGTTGTGCAGCACGTACGCGAACTCGACGCCGATCGCGCCGGCGCCCGCGATGATGATCGACCCCGGCAGCTGCTCGGTGAGGATCTGCTCCTCGTAGGTGACGACCCGCTCGCTGAGCGAGGTGCCGGGCAGCAGCCGGGTGGTGGCGCCGGCCGCGATCACGCAGTGGTCGAAGGTGACCAGCTCGAACCCGCCGCCGCGCAGCGCGACCTGCAGGGTGTGGTCGTCGACGAAGGTGCCCCAGCCGTCGTACTCCGTGATGTCGTTCTTCTTCATCAGGTAGTGGACGCCCTTGACCCGGCCGTCGGCGACCTGCCGGGAGCGGCTGAACGCCTTGCCGTAGTCGAAGGAGACCCGGCCCTCGACCTGGATGCCGTAGAGGTCGGCCTCCTTCAGCACGGTGTGCGCGAGTTCCGCGTTGCGCAGCAGCGCCTTGGAGGGAATGCAGCCGACGTTCAGGCAGACGCCGCCCCAGTACTTGGCCTCGATCACGGCGGCGCGCAGACCGAGCTGGGCGGAGCGGACAGCGGCGGTGTAGCCGCCGGGGCCGGCGCCCAGGACGACCACGTCGTAGTGCGTGCTCATGTTCCTCGTTCCTCCGGTGACATCGAAGACCACGTTGGCTTCGCGGCCATGGGGTCAGTACATCAGGTCACGAACGGTCGGAGCTCGGGGAGGTCGGGCAGCGCCCGGGTGAGCAGCCAGTCGTCCAGCAGCGGGCGCAGCGGCCGGTCGGTGTAGTGCGAGGCGTGCGCGGCGAAGTCGTCGGTGGTGACCACGGAGTGCCGGTGCGCGGTGGCCCAGCCGTGCAGCAGGCGGAAGAACGCGGCGTCGCCGAGGGCGCAGCGCAGCGCGTGCACGGTGAGGCCGCCGCGTTCGTACACCCGGTCGTCGAACATCTGCCGTCTGCCGGGGTCGCCGATGGTCAGGTCCTGCGGCAGGCCGCGCAGTTGGCGGTGCGCCTCGGCGGCCTTGGCCTGCGTGGTGGGGCCGCCGGTGCGCTCCGACCACAGCCATTCGGCGTACTTGGCGAGGCCCTCGTTCAGCCAGATGTGCCGCCAGTCGGCGATGGTGACGCTGTTGCCGAACCACTGGTGGGCGAGCTCGTGGGCGACCAGCCGTTCCCAGCCGCGCCGCCCGTCGACGTGGTTGCGGCCGAAGGTGGCCATGCCCTGCGCCTCGACGGGGACGTCCAGTTCCTCGTCCACCACGGCGACGGTGTACTCGCCGAACGGGTACGGCCCGAACAGCTCCTCGAACAGCCGCATCATCTGCGGCTGCCGGGCGAAGTCGTGCTCGAACGCGGCCTGCAGCGCCAGCGGCACCCAGGCGATCTGCGGGACGGTGCCGGGGACGCGCTCGGTCAGCGGGAACTCGCGCAGCGGGGCGATCGCCAGCCCGACCAGGTAGGACGCGGTCGGCGCGGGCTGCTCGTACACCCAGGTGGTGGCGGAGGACCGGGTGGTGCGGCTGAGCAGCCGGCCGCCGGTGACCACGGTGTACGGGGTGGCGGTGGTGACGGTCAGTTGGTAGGCGGCCTTGTCGGCGGGCCGGTCGTTGCACGGGAACCAGGACGGTGCGCCGATCGGCTGGGAGGCGACCAGCGCGCCGTCCTCGATCTCCTCGAACCCGAGGCCGCCCCACGGGCTGCGGACCGGGCGCGGGTTGCCGGACCAGTGCACCTCGCAGGTGAAGACCGCGCCGGCGGCGAGGGCCTTGGCGGGCTTGATCCGCAGCTTGCCGTCGCGGTGCGCGTAGTGCGCGGCCCGGCCGTCGACCAGCACCTTGCCGATCCTGAACGCCCCCAGGTCGAGGGTGAACTCCCGCAGCGGCTCGGGGCCCGCTATGGCGGCGATCCGGGCCGAGGCGGCCAGCCGGTTGGGGCCGGGCCGGTAGTCGAGGGCCAGTTCGTAGCGGTGGGCGCGGTACCGCGGGTCCCCGTTGCGGGGGAAGTAGGGATCGCCGCTCACCGGTGCTGCTCCTCCTCGCCGGGCTGCCAGGCTTCGATCGGGTTGCCGAGCCAGCGGGTGTCGGCGGGGACCGTCTCGGCCCGCATCACCAGGGAGGCCGGGCCGAGGGTGGTGCGTTCGCCGACGGTGCTGCCGGGCAGCACGATCCCGCCCGGGCCCAGGGTGGAACCCGCGCGGAGCTCCACAGTATCCAGCCGCATGATCCGGTCGTGGAAGAGGTGCGTCTGCAGCACGCAGCCCCGGTTGACGCTCACGCCGTCGCCGAGGGTGACCAGGTCGGCCTCGGGCAGCCAGTAGCTCTCGCACCACACGCCGCGCCCGATCCGGGCGCCGATCGACCGCAGCCACAGCGTCATCACGGGCGTGCCGGCCGTCCGGCCGACCAGCCAGGGGACGGCCAGCACCTCGGTGAAGGTGTCGGCCAGCTCGTTGCGCCACACGAAACCGGACCACAGCGGGTGCTCGACCGCCCGGAACCGGCCCACCAGCAGCCACTTCGCGGCGGCGGACACCACGCAGGCGACGATGCCGGCCGCCAGCAGCACCAGCCCCGACAGCAGCGGCTGCCCGACGGCGCACAGCGCGGCGGCCGTCAGCACGGCCAGCGCCGCGGAGGCGAGCACCGGGACGATCCGGGCCAGCTCGGTCAGCCCGCGCGCCCAGCGCAGCCGGGCCGGCGGCTCGTAGGTGAGCGCCAGGTCCGCGGTGTCGGCGGCCCGGGGCAGCTTGACCGGCGGCATGCCCAGGTAGGAGCTGCCGCGCTTGGCCTTCTTCGGCGTCGCCGACAGCACCCCGACCAGCCCCCGGTCCGGAACGGCCCGGCCGGGCGCGGTCATCCCCGAGTTGCCGAGGAACGCCCGCTCGCCGATCTCGGCCCGCCCGATCCGCACCCAGCCGCCGCCCAGCTCGTACGGGGCGATCAGGGTGTCGTCGGCGAGGAACGCCCCGTCGCCGACCGTGGTCAGGCTGGGCAGCGCCAGCACCGTGGACACCTCGGCGCCCTTGCCGACCCGCATGCCCAGCAGCCGCAGCCACACCGGTGTGATCAGCCCGGCGTACAGCGGGAACAGCGTCTCCCGGGCCAGGTCCATCAGCTGACTGACCGTCCACGCCTGCCAGCCGACCCGGCCGTGCAGCGGGTGGTACCCGGTGCGCAGCCCCCGCGACAGCAGCCGCACCCCGACCAGCACCTTCGCCGCGTACGCCAGCCCGTACGCCAGCGTGGCGGGGACGAGGGCGATCAGCGCGCCCCGGAGCGCCGCCGCCAGGCCGTCGCCGGGGCGGACGAACTGCGCGGCGATCAGCAGCGCGGGCAGTGCGGAGAGCAGCGGCAGCGCGGACAGCACGAACCCGGTGGCGCCGTACACGGCCGCCCAGCGGGCGGTGCGCCGCGGGCGCTCCTTGGGCCAGCCGCGCTCCGCCTTGCCGGTCTTCACGGCGGGCGCGCCCGCCCAGCGCTGACCGGTCGGGACGTGCCCGGTGACACCGGAGCCGGGCGCGACCTCGGCCCGCTTGCCGATCTTCGCGCCGGGCAGCAGCGTCGAACGGGTGCCGACCACCGCTCCCGCGCCGATCCGCAGCGCGCCGATCTCCAGCCGGTCGCCGTCCAGCCAGTAGCCGGACAGGTCCACCTCGTTCTCGATCGCGCAGCCCTTGCCGAGCCGCAGCAGGCCCGTCACCGGCGGCAGCGCGTGCAGGTCCACATCGGCGGCGACCCGGCAGCCCAGCGCCCGCGCGTACCTGACCAGCCACGACCCGGACAGCTGCACCGCCCCCGACGCCTCCGCCAGCCGCTCCGCCGTCCACAGCCGCAGGTGCACACTGCCGCCGCGCGGATACCGGCCGGGGCCGACCCCGCGCAGCAGCAGCCGGGCGCCGCCGGCGGCGATCGCCAGCCGGCCGGGCGCCGAGTACAGCAGCACCGCACCGGCCGCCAGCAGCCACCACGGCGCGGACGGGGCCCACGGGTAGTCGCCGACCAGGTGCAGCGCCGTGCCGAGCACGCCCAGCAGCAGCGACCAGCGCAGACCGGTCAGGGTGATCAGCGGCAGCATCAGCAGCAGCTGGAGCAGCTGGGCGCGGCGCGGCACCGGTTCGACGGTGCGCGCCCGGCCCTCGGACTGCGCGGACCTCTCCAGCAGCCGGGCCAGCTTGCGCAGCGTCGGCTGCTGGTAGATGTCGAGCACCGACACCGACGGGTAGCGGCCGCGCAGCAGCGTGGTCAGCTGGGCCGCCGCGAGCGAGCCGCCGCCGATCGCGAAGAAGTCGTCGCCGGCGCCGCGCACCTGGGTGCCGAGGATCTGCGCCCACTGCTCGGCCAGCCACGCCTCGGTGCCGTACAGCTGCTCGGCGGGGCCGGACGTCTCCAGGTCGGGCAGCGGCCACGGCAGCGCGTCCCGGTCGACCTTGCCGGACGTCCGGGTCGGCAGGTGCTCGACGGTGGCCAGCAGCGGCACCAGCGCGGCGGGCAGCTCCGCCCGCAGGCGCGCCACCGCCGCGTCGCGGTCGAAGCCGTCCTGGGCCACCAGGTACCCGACCAGCAGCTGGTTGCCGCCCCGGGCCGTCCGCACCGCCGCGGCCGCGCCGGACACCGCGGGCAGCGCCTGCAGCGCCGCGTCCACCTCGCCCAGCTCGATCCGCCGGCCACCCAGCTTGATCTGCTCGTCGGCCCGCCCGAGGAACACCAGCCCCTCGGCCTCGGCCCGAACCAGGTCGCCGCTGCGGTACGCCCGCTCCCAGCCCAGTGATTCGAGCGGCGCGTACTTCTCCGCGTCCTTCACCGGATCCAGGTACCGCGCCAAGCCCACCCCGCCGATCACCAGCTGTCCGCTGCCGCCCATCGGCACCGGCGCACCCGCCTCGTCGACGACCGCCAACTCCCAGCCGTCCAGCGGCAGTCCGATCCGGATCGGGGCCTGTCCCGTCAGCAGCGCACCGCACGCCACCACCGTCGCCTCGGTCGGGCCGTACGTGTTCCACACCTCGCGGCCCTCGGTGACCAGCCGCTCCGCCAGCTCCGGCGGGCACGCCTCACCGCCGAAGATCAGCAGCCGCACCTCGTTCAGCGCCTCGGCCGGCCACAGCGCGGCCAGCGTCGGCACCGTGGAGATCACCGTGATCTCCTGCTCGGCCAGCCACGGCCCCAGGTCCGCGCCGCTGCGCACCTGCGCCCGCGGCACCGGCACCAGGCAGGCGCCGTGCCGCCACGCCAGCCACATCTCCTCGCACGACGCGTCGAACGCGACCGACAGCCCGGCCATCACCCGGTCCCCGGGCCCGATCGGCTCGTCCGGCAGGAACATCGCCGCCTCGGCGTCCACGAACGCCGCCGCGCTGCGGTGCGTCACCGCCACGCCCTTGGGCTTGCCGGTCGAACCGGACGTGAAGATGATCCACGCGTCGTGCTCCGGGCCGGGCGCCTGCGCCTCGTGCCCCGACGGCTTCACCTTCTCCAGCCGCCCGCCCGCCCCGATCACCGCGTTGACGTCCGCCTCGCCGAACACCAGTTCCGCGCGCTCGTCCGGATCCTCGAAGTCCACCGGCACGTACGCGGCGCCCGCCGCGAGCGCCCCCAGGATCGCCACGTACAGCTCGTTCCCACCCGACGGCACCCGCACCCCGACCCGGTCCCCCAGTCCGACCCCGGCCTCCGCCAACTGCCGCCGCACCCGCTCCACTTCGCCCGTCAGCGCGGCATAGCTCAAGGTCTGCCGCCCGTCGTCCAACGCGGGCTCCTGCGGGTACGCGGCCGCGGTCGCCGCCAGCACATCCACCAGCGTCCGCGGCGGGGACGCAGGGCGGGCACGGAACAACGCGGTGTCGGAATCGGTGATCACAGCGATACGGTCCTCGTCCTGGGTTCCCCGGCGAGTCGGAATCGGTGATCACAGCGATACGGTCCTCGTCCTGGGTTCCCCGGCGGTCAACCGAAGGCAACTGAAACGTGACAACCCGGACAAGTCTAGGTGAACGGGGGTGCACGGCCGGGGACAGGGAACCGGAGCGGCGGCGTCGTCAGTCCGCCTCCGGCGGGTCCATGGCGACGAGTTCGACCTCGAAGCCGTCGGCGTTCTCCAGGTACGCCGCGTACGTCTGCGCACCTCCCGCGTGCGGATGCCGGTCCGGGAACATCAGGCTCCACCCGTGCCGCGACGCCTCCTCGACCAGCGCGTCCACTCGTCCCGCGTCCTCCACGTGGAACGCCAGATGGTTCAGCCCCGGCCGGCACCTGTCGTGCTCACGGCCCGTCAGCGCGGGCGACTGCTCCACCACCAGGTACGTCGCCCCGAGCCGCCAGCTCCGCCCACTGCCCCACTCCTGGAACCCCGCGTACCCCAGCGCCCCCAACAGCCACCCGAACGACGCCTCGGCCCGCCCCAGATCCGGCACCCAGATCTCCACGTGGTGCAACATCCCACCCACCGGCCGAACCCCACCCTGCCCCACCACCGACTCGTCCTCCTCCCGGACCTGCCCACTGTCCCCGGCATC
>NZ_BMRI01000020.1:98290-99359 GCF_014648555.1 Kitasatospora griseola | reverse complement strand
CTAGTGTCCTGAGTCCTTGATCTGTCGTTATTCAGCGCATGGGGCGTCCTGGGCCGAAGCTGGTCGTACTGGTGTTGTCGGATCACGAGCGGCAGGTGCTTGGCACCTGGGTACGGGGCCAATCGACTCCGCAGGCCCTGGCGTTGCGGGCTCGGATCGTGCTGGCCTGTGCCGGGGTGGAGCCCGATGGGCTGCCCCGGTCGGTCGGCTCGGTGGCCGCTGCCACCGGGGTTACCGCGGAGACGGTCTCCAAGTGGCGGGCCCGCTTCCTCGGGGACCGGCTCGACGGGCTGGGCGACACGCCGCGTCCGGGCCGGGAACGGACCGTCTCCGACGAGCAAGTGGCCGAGCTGGTCCGGATGACGCTGGAGACGAAACCGAAGAACGCCACGCACTGGTCCACCCGCTCGATGGCCAAGCGGGTGGGCCTGTCGCAGTCGACGGTCTCGCGGATCTGGCGGGCCTTCGGCCTGCAGCCGCACCGTTCCGAGTCGTTCAAGCTGTCCACCGACCCGTTCTTCGTCGACAAGGTCCACGACGTCGTCGGGCTCTACCTCGACCCGCCCGAGCGGGCCCTGGTGCTCTGCGTCGACGAGAAGTCCCAGATCCAGGCACTGGACCGTTCCCAGCCGGTGCTGCCGATGATGCCCGGTGTTCCCGAGCGCGCCAGCCACGACTATCTGCGGTCGGGCACCACGACCCTGTTCGCCGCGTTGAACGCGGCCACCGGCAAGGTCATCGGCTCGCTCCACCGGCGTCACCGCACCGCCGAGTTCAAGAAGTTCCTCGCCAAGCTCGACCGGGAGGTCCCGGCCGGCCTGGACGTGCACCTGATCTGCGACAACTACGCCACCCACAAGACCGAGACGATCAAGAAGTGGCTGCTGGCCCACCCCCGTTTCCAGCTGCACTTCACCCCGACCGGCTCGTCCTGGCTGAACCTGGTCGAGCGGTGGTTCGCCGAGCTGACCGACAAGAAGCTCCGCCGTGGTGTCCACCGCTCCGTCCAGGCCCTCGAACGTGATCCGCACCTGGGTCGTGGACTGGAACAACGATCCCCGGCCCTACA
>NZ_BMRI01000020.1:97980-98265 GCF_014648555.1 Kitasatospora griseola | reverse complement strand
TCTGGACCAAAACAGCCGACCAGATCCTCGAGTCCCTCGCCGGATACTGCCGACGGATCAAAGACTCAGGACACTAGTACTCCACCTGTAGATCGTGATCATGGTTACTCGATCGGTGATGACGGTGGTTCGGCTGGTTGCACGCGAGCCGGCTGACGGGGTGGACGAGGGTCGGCTGAACGGGCAGCATGCCCCGGTGAGCATCATCATCAAGTTCTTCGTGGCGCCGGACGACGAAGCTGCGGCGGCAATCGTGGATCACGGGCCCGACGAGGCCTTCGAGTC
>NZ_BMRI01000020.1:97607-97952 GCF_014648555.1 Kitasatospora griseola | reverse complement strand
GCTGGCGTTCGGCAACTTCGATGTTGAAGAGGCGATGATCGAGTGGGAGAGCATCCTCACCGGTCGAAGCTTTGAAGAGCTCGTTGAAGCCGATGAACCGGCGGTCGTCGCCGACCCCGGCGACGGAGAGGGCCCTATGGTGCTGGCCGCTTCCAAAGTCCTGCAGGATGCGCTCGCCGCTGCCGACGCTCCGAGGTTCGTCGAGGTCAGCGAGCTGTGGGTCCAGGAGCGGGCAGCAGAGGGCGAGGTCTTCGCCCCGGAGGTCGCGACCAGGATCCTCGGCGGTCTGGCCGGGCTGGCTCGAAGCATCGGCAGGCGGGGCGGCAGCCTGTACTGCTGGGTCGC
>NZ_BMRI01000020.1:91528-97597 GCF_014648555.1 Kitasatospora griseola | reverse complement strand
TCTGGACCAAAACAGCCGACCAGATCCTCGAGTCCCTCGCCGGATACTGCCGACGGATCAAAGACTCAGGACACTAGGTCGGCACGGGCCTTCACCTGCGGCAACGGTCGAGCCCCCGGCAACGCGCGGCTGTCGGGGGCTTCGGGTGCGGAGCGGATCAGCGGCCTTCGCCTCGGCGGGCGGCGCCCGGGGCGCGGACGGAGGGGCGGTTGGCGCGGCGGCTGGCGGAGGTGAGTTGCCAGGGGACCGATATGACCATCACGCCGGGGGTGAAGAGCAGGCGGCTCTTCAGCCAGAGGGCGGACTGGTTGTGCAGCAGGTTCTCCCACCAGCGGCCGACCACGTACTCGGGGATGAACACCGCCACCGCGTCGCCGGGCGAGGCGGCCTTCAGCGCGCGGACGTGGGCGACGACCGGCTTGGTGATCTCCCGGAAGGGGGACGCGAGCACCCGCAGGGGCACGTCCAGGCCGCTGCCGTCCCAGGCCGCCCGCAGGTCGGCCGTCGCCTCGGGCTCGACGTCCACCGTGACGGCCTCGACGGTGTCCGGCCGGAACGCCTCCGCGTAGCCGAGGGCGCGCAGGGTGGGCTTGTGGAGCTTGGAGACCAGGACCACGGCGTGCACCTGCCGGGGGCGGGAGCTCTCCGCGGCGACGTCCTCGACGGCGAGTTCGGCGGCGACGGCGTCGTAGTGGCGGCGGATGCCGCGCATGGTGAGCCAGAGCAGCAGCGCGGCGACCACGGCCAGCCACGCGCCCTGGGTGAACTTGGTGATCAGGACGATGACCAGCACCAGCGCGGTGGTGACGGCGCCCAGCCCGTTGATCAGCCGGGAGCGCTGCGCGGCGGCTCGCACCGCCGGGTCGCTCTCGGTCGCCAGCGCCCGGTTCCAGTGCCGGACCATGCCGATCTGGGAGAGCGTGAAGGAGGTGAACACGCCGAGGATGTACAGGTGGATCAGGCTGGTGACGTCCGCCTTGTAGAACCAGAGCAGTCCGCCGGCCACCACCGCGAGCGCGATGATGCCGTTGGAGAAGGCCAGCCGGTCGCCGCGGGTGTGCAGCTGCCGGGGCAGGTAGCGGTGCTGGGCGAGGATCGAGGCGAGCAGCGGGAACCCGTTGAACGCGGTGTTCGCGGCCAGGATCAGCACCAGCGCGGTCACGGCCTGGATGAAGTAGAACAGCAGCGTGTCGGAGCCGCCGAAGACCGTCGCGGCGAGCTGGGCGATCACCGTCTGCTGGGTGTACGTGTGGCAGTCGCCGGCCAGGCCGGTCAGCTGACAGGCGTCCTCGACGTAGTGGACGTGCGAGGTGAGCGCGAGCAGCGTGACGCCGGCGAACATCACCACCGCGACGATGCCCATCACGGCCATGGTGGCGGCGGCGTTGCGGGACTTGGGGGCCCGGAACGCGGGCACGCCGTTGGAGATCGCCTCGACGCCGGTGAGCGCGGTGCAGCCGGAGGCGAAGGCGCGCAGGCCGAGCATCAGCAGGCCGAGGCCCTGCAGGGTGTCCTTGCCGTCCACGGCGGCGACGCCGAGGGCTGCCGTGGGGGCCTGCGGGTTGTCGCCGAAGGCCAGCCGGATCAGGCCGGTGACGACCATCAGCAGGATGCCGCCGATGAACAGGTAGGTGGGGGCGGCGAACGCCCGGCCGGATTCGCGGACGCCGCGCAGGTTCATCGCGGTCAGCAGCGCCACGAAGCCGACGGCGAGCGCCACCCGGTACTCGGCGAGCGAGCCGAACGCGGAGATGATGTTGTCGACTCCGGACGCCACCGAGACGGCGACCGTCATCACGTAGTCGACCAGCAGCGAGGCGGCCACCACCAGGCCGGAGTTGGCCCCGAGGTTGCGCGAGACCACCTCGTACGAGCCGCCGCCGCTGGGATAGGCGTGCACCACCTGCCGGTAGGACATCACCACCACGGCCATCAGGGCGATCACGCCGACGGCGACCCACGGGGTGAGGTACAGGAAGGCGGTGCCGCCGACGGTGAGGACGAGCAGGATCTCGCCGGTCGCGTAGGCCACCGAGGAGAGCGGGTCGGAGGCGAAGATCGGCAGCGCGAGCCGCTTGGGCAGCAGCGTCTCGCCGAGCTCCTCGCTGCGCATGGCCCGGCCGATCACGAGACGCTTGAGCGCCTGGGGGAGGTTGAACACAGCACGGGAGCGTATGCGCCGGTGGCGTTAAGACAAGCAGCCTGTCCGATCACTGGATTTCCCACGTTTCCGCAGGCCAGGGCTGGTACGAGTGATCGAATCGAAGGCTTTTTGGCCGTCAAGGCTGCCGTTAAGGATTCGTCAATGTCGCTCGACGAGGGCCGCATATCGGGACGAAACGGTCACCGTGCGGTCGGCAGCCGGGCCTCGATGGCTGCCAGCGCCGCCCTGATCGCCGCCACGTCGTCCTTGTCGGCCACCTGGTCGCCGCGCTTCAGCTTCACCAGCAGGGTGCCGCCCGGCTCCAGCACGATCAGTGCGGTCTCCTCCACCCCGTCGCCGCCCTGGTGCCGGATCGCCACGTCCAGGTCGGGGAGCCGGATGCCCTGCCGGTCGATCTCCCGCAGGTCGTACGCGCCGTCCCGGCCGAGCACCGTCGGCGTCCCGTCCAGCAGCCGGTTGAACCAGTCCCAGCGCATCGCCTGCCGCACCAGCACCCAGTCCGTGAGCAGCAGCACCAGCGCCCCGTACAGGCCGCCGACCAGCGAGTTGTCGTTCCCGATCACCGCGTTCTGCACCACGTTCGACAGCAGCAGCATGACCACCAGGTCGAAGGTGTTCAGCTGCGCCAGCCCGCGCTTGCCGATCACCCGCAGCAGCACCAGCAGCGCCAGGTACACCAGCACGGTGCGCAGCGTCTTCTCGCCGTAGGAGATCCCCGCCTGGAACATGTCGTGCCACATGCCCGCCACCGTAGGCACCGGCGCGATCCACCTCGCCGGGCCCCACGCCCGCACTCCCCCGATCGGCCCACCGGCGGAGGCGGGCGGCCCACTGCGGCAGGCCGCCCACCGCGGCGGGCGGCCCGGTGGCGCTACGCGCGGCGGGTGGCCAGCAGCAGGCCGGTCGAGCAGTCCAGGTAGGTGGTGTGCAGCCGGGGGTCGGTGGTCAGCCGGTCCATCAGGGCCCGGACGGCGTGGGCGTGGTCGGAGGGCCAGGTCGACTGCGGGAGCAGGTCGTCGACCAGGTACTGGCCGCCGGGGGCGAGCAGGCCGAGCACCTGGTCGAGGTGGTGGAACTTGCCGGGCCAGGTGTCCGCGAAGATCAGGTCGAAGTGGCGGCCGGCCAGTGCGTCGATCAGTTCGGCGCCGTCGCCCACCATCAGCTCCAGCCGCCGGTCCGCGCCCAGGTGGGCGGCCGCGACGGCCGCCACCACCGGGTCCTGCTCCACGCTCAACAGGGCGGCGTCCGGGTCCATCCCGCTCAGCAGCCAGCTGGTGGACGCGCCGGCGCCCGTGCCCAGCTCCAGGATCCGCCCGCCCGGCCGGGCCGCCGCGAGCGTCCGCAGCAGCTGCCCGGTCACCAGGTCGCACGACATCGTGAAACCGAGCGACGTGCAGCCCTCGACGATCGAGGCGAGCACGGCGGGGTGGGACCCGGTGGTGAGCATCACGGCGCAGCCTTCCGAGAGTGACGGTCCGTCAGCGACCCTGCCACCGTACCGGCGAGGCCCGTCCGCCCTCGATCCGTTCCACTCCTCGGACGGCCGGCGAGCGGCCCGGACCGGTCGCCGCACCGGGCCGCCGCACCCGTCCGAGTAGCGCGCACCGATGGCGCCGCGGGCCTGCCCGACGGGCGTACGCCCGGTGGCGGATCGCGGGCCGCGCCACCAGGGTGACTTGCGGGGGAGCACCGGAACGCCTCACCGGAAAGAGCGAGAGATGCCCGAAGTCACCAAACCGTATGCGACCGGCACGCCGTGCTGGGTCGATCTGATGGCGAAGAACCAGCAGGCGGCGCTGGACTTCTACCGCGACCTGCTCGGCTGGCAGGGCAAGCCCGGCCCGGCCGAGTTCGGCGGGTACGCGGTCTGCGAGCTGAACGGCAAGGCCGTCGCCGGGATCGGCCCGGCGATGGCGCCCGAGGGCCAGCCGACGCCGCCCACGGTCTGGACCACGTACCTGGCCACCACCGACGCCCAGGCCACCCAGGACGCGATCGTCGCGGCCGGCGGCACGCTGCTGGCGCCCGTGATGGACGTCGGCAAGCTGGGCCGGATGCTGATCGCCTCCGACCCGCAGGGCGCGGTGTTCGGCGTGTGGCAGGCCGTCGAGTTCGCCGGCGCGCGGGTGGTCAACGAGGCCGGCGCGGTGGTCTGGAACGAGCTGCACACCAGTGACGTCCCGGCGGCCACCGCGTTCTACGGCGAGGCGTTCGGCATCGAGATCAAGCCGATGGAGGGCGCGAAGGACTACTGGGGGCTGCAGGTCGGCGGCCGCGACGTCGGCGGTGTCACCCGGCTCGCCAACGACCCGCCCGGCACCCCGGCGCACTGGCTGACGTACTTCGCGGTCGACGACACCGACTCCACCGTGGACGCGCTGGTGAAGAGCAAGGGAACGGTGCTGGCCCCGGCGTTCGACATGCCGGCCGGCCGGATGGCGGTGGTCGCCGACCCGCAGGGCGCGCCGTTCGCGCTGATCAAGCCGCAGCCGATGTAGGCCGGCCCGGCCTGTGCACCGCCCGCCCGGATCCGCCCGGACGGGCGGTGCGGCGCGTTCAGGGCAGCACCGGCCCGCAGGTGAACAGCAGCGGGAGGACGGGGGCGGCGGCAGTGGTGAGGGCCGCGGCGACACGCAGCGCGGGGTGCGGGGCGGCGGCGGGGGCGAGCAGGCGGCGGACCCGCAGCAGTGCGGCGGGGCCGCCGGCGGCGAACGCCGCCCGCGGGACCTGGCCGTCGGCCACCCGGTACATGGCGGCGGCCAGCACGGCCCGCGGGTGGCGGCGCACGGCCCGGTCGTCGGCGGCCATCTCCAGCAGCAGCGGGGTCTCCCGGGCGGCGAGGCGGGCCAGCGGAAGGAACGGGAACGCGGCGGCGAACGCGTCCCCCGCGGTGCGGGCCAGGTGGTGGCGGCCGGCCACGTGGGCGCGCTCGTGGGCGAGGACGGCGGCCAGCTGCGCGGGCGTCAGCAGGTCGAGCGCGCCGCGGGTGAGCACGATCCGGGAGCGGCGGCCGGGCAGGCAGTACGCGGCGGGGACGTGGTGGTCGAGGACGTGCGCGCCGAGCTCCGGGTCGCGGGCGGCGACCAGGTCGAGCAGGGCGCGGTGGCGCCGTCGGTGCCGGGCGGTGCGGGCCAGCGCGGCGGTGAACCGGCCGAGCGGCCAGAGTGCGGCCGCGGCGGGCAGCAGCAGCCGCCACCCGCCGCCGAGGGCCTGCCCGGCGGGGTGGTCGACGCCGCACAGGTGCATCAGGCCGGCCAGCCCGAGGTGCAGGTGGCCGCCCGGCACGGCGAGGTGGTGGAGGGCCAGCACCAGGGCGGTGAGGAAGGACAGCGCCAGCCCCTGCCAGAGCGCGACGGCCAGCCGGGGCGCGCGGTGCGTCCAGCGGGCCCGGGCCAGGGGCAGCGGGGCGAGCACGCCGACCAGCACGGCGTAGCCGAGCAGCGCGAGGGCGGCGGTCACCGTCCGCTCCCGGGTGCGCCGCCCGTCCCGCCGGGCTGGTCGCGGTCGACGGAGTCGATGGCGGCGCGCAGCGCGTCGAGTTCGGCCGGGGTGAGCTGCTCGACCAGGTGGACCAGGGCGCCGGCGGGGTTGGGGCTCTCGCCGAGGACGTCGCGCATCAGGGCGGCGCTGTACGCCTCGCGGGTGCAGGCGGGCCGGTAGCTCCAGGCCCGGCCGGACTTCTCGCGGCGCAGCATGCCCTTGCGGTACAGGATGTCGGCGACCGTCATCACGGTGGTGTAGGCGAGCGGCCGGGACCGGTTGAGGTCGTCGACGATCTCGCGGACGGTGGCGGGGCGGCCCCAGGTCCATAGGCGGTCCATGATCTCCGCCTCCAGGTCGCCGAGTCTGCGCACTGCCGTTCCGTCCCCTCGGTCCGCCGTTGTCCGGCTCATCGTAGTGGGCGG
>NZ_BMRI01000020.1:88390-91503 GCF_014648555.1 Kitasatospora griseola | reverse complement strand
GGGTGGCTTGCCGGTCGATCTACTGAACTACTAAGTTGTCTCGTAGTTCTCGCCCGGACGGCGGGTGCCCCGACCCGAGGAGAAGACGCAGCGATGGGAACACACCGCCGCCCCCGACCCGCCGGACGCACCAGGACCGCCGTCCTCGGCGCGGCGGCCGGCGCAGCCGTCCTGCTGCCCACCGGATCGGCCTGGGCCGAGCCCGGCACCGCCGGCCTCGACCAGGTCAAGGCGAAGGTCGACAACCTGTACGAGGACGCCGAGGCGGCCACCGAGCAGTACAACAAGGTGAACGAGCGGGCCGGCCAACTCCAGGACCAGGCCGGCAAGTTGCAGGAACGACTGGCCGCCCAGCAGACGAAGATCCTGCAACTCCAGGACTCCCTGGGCGCGTTGGCCGCCGAGCAGTACCGCAGCGGCGGGATCGACCCCAGCATGCAGCTGATGCTCAGCAGTTCCCCCGACGAGTACCTGCAGAAGGCCGGCTTCCAGGAGCTGGCCGGCGGACAGCAGGCCGACGCCCTGCGCAGCGCCCTGCGGCTGCAGCAGTCCATCGACCAGGACCGGGCCGAAACCGCCGCCAAGCTCGACGAGTTGGAGCAGGCCCGCACCACCCTGTCGGCGAAGAAGACCGAGGTCCAGGGCAAGCTCGCCGAGGCCAGCCAGATCCTGGCCGGCCTCAAGGCCGCCGACCGGGCCCGCGTCCTCGGCGACAATCAGCAGGCCGCGTCCCGCAGTTCGGCCCGCGGCCAGACCTACACCGGCCCCGCCACCGGCCAGGTCAAGGCGATCCTGGACTTCGCCTACGCCCAACTCGGCAAGCCCTACAAGTGGGGCGCCGCCGGCCCCAACTCCTTCGACTGCTCCGGCCTCACCCAGATGGCCTTCCGGGCCGGCGGCGTCGGCCTCCCCCGGGTCTCCCAGGACCAGTGGAACGCCGGAAAGCGCATCGCCAAGGCCGACATCCAGCCCGGCGACCTGCTCTTCTACTACAACGACCTGCACCACGTCGGCATCTACATCGGCAACGGCAAGCTCCTGCACGCCCCCCGCACCGGCAAGAACGTCGAGATCGTCGACATGGACGTCATGCCGTACATGGGCGCCGTCCGCCCCTGACCGCCGCGCGACCGCGAACCCCGGCGGGCGGCGCTCCCGGCGGGCGGCGCTCTCTGCGGGCAGCGCTCCCGGCGGGCGGGCTCCGGACGGCTCTCGGCAGCCGGGCTCCCCTTTCCGGCCGGTTCCCCTTCCCGCCGGGGCGCAGTAGAAAGGGGCCATGGGCAGACAGCTGGGCCTCGTGCTCTACGTGCTGGCGATGGTGGGTCTGATCGTCGGACTGGACGTCGCGTTCTTCCGCGGCCACTTCTGGCCCCGGCTGATGCTGAACGTCGGCATCGTGCTGGTGTTCCTCGCGTGCTACCTGCGGTTCCTCAAACACTCATGAGCCGGAATCGCCCGACTCCGTGACGGGCAGGCACTCGGCGAGCAGGGCGAGCATGTCGCGCCAGGCGCGGTCGGCCTGGCGGGGGTGGTGGCCGACGCCGGGGACGACGACGGCGTCGCCGATGGGGTGGTGGAAGGCGTGCCGGGCGCCGCCGTAAACAGTCAGGCGCCAGTCGACGCCGGCGGCCTGCAGTTCGGCGGTGAACTCCTCGCGCCGGGCGACGGACATGATCGGGTCCTCGGAGCCGACGCCGGCCCAGACCGGGCAGGGGATGTTCGCGGCCTCGCCGGGGCGGCCGACGGTGACGGCGTTGAGGGTGCCGATGGCGCGCAGCGGGACTCCGGCGCGGCCGAGTTCGAGGGCGATGGCGCCGCCGGTGCCGTAGCCGATGGCGGCGATCCGGTCGGGGTCGGTGCGCGGCTCGGCGCGCAGCACGTCGAGCGCGGCGCGGCCGATCTCCCGCATCCGCTCGGGGTCGGCGAGCAACGGGAGGGCGCGGTCCAGCATCTCCTGCGGATCGGTGAACCAGCGGCCGCCGTTGATGTCGAACAGCAGTGCCACGTAGCCGAGTTCGGCGAGGGCGTCGGCCAGGCCGCGCTGGAAGTCGCTGATGCCGGGGCCCTCGGGGCCGATCAGGACGGCGGGTCGGCGGCCGGTGCCGGCGGGCAGCGCGAGGTGGCCGACCATGGTCAGGCCGTCGGCGGGGTAGCGGACCGTGCGGGTGGTGACCGTTGTCATGCCTCCGGACTGTACGGAGCGCCGGACCCGCTCGGTACGTTCTTAGCTGCGGGCAGAGCGGGCCGAGCGGGCCCGGGCCGGGTGGAAGGGGCGGGCGGATGCGGTTGCGGGATGTCGGGCCGGGCGACGTGGCGGCGTACGTCCGGATGCGGTGCGACCCGGCGATGATGGCCGAGTTGGGCGGGCCGCAGCCGGTCGCCCGCATGGCGGAGAAGGTCCGGCTCGATGTGGAGCGGACGGCGGCGGACGACTGGTGGGTCCGGATGATCGTCCCGGACGGGGCCGCGCCGGGGGCGGTCGCGGGGACGGTGACACTGTGGCCGCACGAGCTGGACGGCGCGCCGATCTCCGAGATCGGGTGGATGGTGCTGCCGGAGTTCCAGGGGCGCGGGCTGGCCAAGCGGGCCGTCCGCGAGGTGCTCGAAGCGGCCGGCGCGGACGGGCGCTGGGGCCGGGTGCACGCCTTCCCGGGGGCTTCGAACGGGGCGTCGAACGGGATCTGCCGTGCGCTCGGGTTCGAGCTGCTCGGCGAGCGCGAGGTGGAGTTCGCGGGGCGGGTGCTGCGGACCCGCCACTGGGTGGTCGAGCCGTGAGCGGATCCGCTGCCTGAACGGCGGGTTGGTGGCCCGGCCCGGCCGCGGGAGACGGTCGGCCGGGACGGGCCGGTCAGCGGGGCCGCGCCGTCACCGCTCGTGGCGGGTGCGCGGCTGCGGGGTGCGGGCGGACGGGCGCACGCTGCCCCCGACCGGACCGAGCGGGCGGCGCGGTGCGGGGATGGCCGGCGGGCGGGACTTCTGGAACATGCGGGGATCCTCGTTCTCGGTCGGCGGCCCACCCGTGGGACGGGGCAGGTCGGATGCGATCAGGATGCGGCACCCGCTCGGCCGCATCCGGACGGCGCAACGGGAAGCCACCCGAACGGGCCAGAGCG
>NZ_BMRI01000020.1:39003-88364 GCF_014648555.1 Kitasatospora griseola | reverse complement strand
GCCCGGCCGCAGGGCCGCTCGGACGGCTGTGCCAGGATCGGGCAGCAGGCCGCGCCGGCAGGGTCGCCGGCGGCCGGATCGGAGAGGGACCGTGGGAACCGTCGTCGCCCCCAAGCCGCTGCTGCTCCAGGACGGACGGCCGGCCGCCGCCGGCTGGTCGCTGGACCCGTCGCTGCGGCATCTCAACCACGGCTCGTTCGGGGCGGTTCCGCTGGCCGCGCAGCGCGCCCAGCAGGACCTGCGGGAGGAGATGGAGCGCGCCCCGGTGGTGTGGTTCCCCGCGCTCCCCCGCCGGGTCGCCCGGGCGCGCGCCGCGATCGCCGAATTCCTGCGCGTCCCGGCCGAGTTCACCGCGCTGGTGCCGAACGCCAGTGCGGGCGCGAGCGCCGTCTACAACAGCCTGCCGCACCGGACCGGCGGGGAGGTGCTGGTCACCGACCACGGGTACGGGGCGGTCACCATGGGCGCGGCCCGGCTGGCCCGGCGCTGGGGCGGTTCGGTCCGCACCGTGCACGTGCCGCTGGCGGCGGGCCCCGAGGAGGCCGCGGCGGCCGTGCTGGCGGGGCTCGGCGACCGGACGGCGCTGATCGTGCTGGACCAGATCACCTCCGCCACCGCGCGCCGCCTCCCGATCGACCTGATCGGCCCGGCGGCCCGCGAGCGCGGCGTCCCGCTGCTGGTGGACGCCGCGCACGTCCCCGGCCTGACCGAGGACCCGCGGGCGGGCGTGGACTGCGACGCCTGGGTCGGCAACCTGCACAAGTTCGGCTGCGCGCCGCGCGGCACCGCGGCGCTCGTCGCCCGCGGCGAACTCCGGCACGCCCTCTACCCGTTGATCGACTCCTGGGGCGCGGAGGAGCCGTTCCCGGAGCGCTTCGACACCCAGGGCACGGTGGACGCGACCGGCTACCTGGCCGCGCCGACCGCGCTCGACTTCGTCGAGCGGCAGTGGGGTTGGCCGCAGGCTCGCCAGTACATGAGGGAACTCGCCGACTATGCTCAGGAGTTGATCGGCGAGGCGTTCACCGCGGCCACCGGCGAACCGGCCGCGGCCGAGGTCGGCATGCCGGTCGACGCGCTGCGCCTGGTCAAGCTGCCGGCCGGCCTGGGGCGCACCCGCCTGGAGGCGGACGCCCTGCGGGACCGGATGGCAACGGAGTTCGGCGTCGAGACGGCGTTCACCAGCTTCGGCGGAACGGGCTACTTCCGACTGTCCACGCATGTGTACAACACTGCCGCGGACTACGAGTACTTCGCCGAGAACTGCGTTCCGATGCTGTGCGACTGGGCCGCGATGGCCCGTCAGGAGGCGTAGCCCGATGGGGAGTTACCGCAGAGTGGCACCGGGTGAGCGGCGGGTGCAGCTGGACCTGCCGGTGGACCTGGCCGAGTGGCTGCAGAACTTCGCGGAACTCTCCCACCGGACGGCGACGGACGTGGTGCGCACCCTGGTGGAGGCGGAGCGCCGGCGGGTGGAGGCGAACTGGGAGCGCCCGCAGTGATCCCGCCTCCACCGGCCTTGACTAGGCAGGGAGTTCGTAGTCGACGTGGATGTGGTGGGTGCCGTCCTCGTCGATGGTGATGCTGCCGGCGCCAGTGATGCCGGCCAGCGCCGCGGTGCCGCTGCTGGGGACGATCACGAAGTAGTCGCCCTCGCGGCCGACGCCCCGCGTGGTGGCGGAGTGCGCGAAGTTGAACGTCCCCTCGGCGTCGTGCAGTCGGCCTTCGAAGGACTCCATGGCGAGGTACGTCCCGACGCCCGCCGCGTGGTCGAACGCGGCGGTGAACAGGGTGGTGGACCGCCCTGCGATCTCGCCCTGGAACTCCTTGCGCATGGTGGCGAAACCGACGCCCACGGCCGTCTTGATGTCGCCCTCCGGGACGGGCACGGGGGTGTACTCGGGGACGGTGAAGGTACCTGATGCTCGCATGGGCGCGATGCTAGCGGCCGCCACCGACAACTGCCAGGCTCTCAGGGCCCGGTGGCCGCCCACTGCGGGTACGCAGCCGGCGCGGTGCGGCGCCGGCGGGCGGCGATCACGCCGAGGATCGCGGAGACCACCACGAGCAGCAGCCCCAGCACCCCCGCCGCGCCGACGGCCACCAGCGCCCGGACGGTGCTGGGCACGTCGCGCGCCTTGACCGTGTCGAGCGGGACGGCGCCCCACGCCCGGGAGTCGAGCGAGTTCGCCCGGTGGTCCCCCATCACGAACATCTGCCCGTCCGGGACGGTGGTGTCGAAGCAGCGGAAGCCGTTGACCTCCCCGCCCTCCAGGTACGGCTCGGCGAGCGGGGCGCCGTTCAACTGGACCGGCTGGTCGCCGCACTGGGAGACCCGGTCGCCGCCGAGGGCGATCACCCGCTTCAGGTGGCTGCTGACCGGCTCGCCCGGTGCGGGGGACGAGCGGAACACCACGACATCGCCGCGCCGGACCTTCCCCGGCTCGACGGCGGTCAGCACGAGGGTCTGGCCGGGCCGGTAGGTGGGCTCCATGTCGCCGCTCCGGATCGCGACCGACTGCGGGCCGAGCACCATCGCGTACCCGAACGCGCCGACCACCAGCAGCACGCCGAGGACCCCCAGGATCAGTGCCGCCTTGCCGAGCCTGCCCCATCGCCGCACGTCCGTACCCGCCCCCGCCTCGAACGCCCGCACGGTGCGCGCGGGCGTTCGGGAGTGTAGCGGGCGGGCCGGACCGACGGTCCGTCCGTCCGTGGCCGAATCCGCCTCCGCCCGGCAGGGCATCGCCACCCCGTTGACCGGCCGGGAAATGGCGGCGCGGTGCGCACGGGGGGTCGATTGGTCTCCGCGTCATGGCACACCATCATTCGTACAGCGAGCATCCGACGAAGCCGCGCCCCGCCCGCGAGCCGGCCACGGCGGCGGACGTCGAGCAGGCCGTGCGGCTCGCGGTCGCGACGCTGACGCAGGCGCTGGACGCGGACTGGCGCGCCCCGGCCGGGGGGCTGGCGTGGGACTGCGGGGAGACCCTGGAGCACACGGCGGACGGACTGCTCGCCTACGCGACCCAACTCGCGCCCGCCCGCCGACCTGTGCGACCGGGCCCTGGCCCGACTGTTCCCCGAGGCCCCCACGGACACCGCCCGCTGACCCACCCTCCTCTGGTCCACCGGCCGCACCGAACTCCCCGCCCACAGCCGCCGCACCTTCGAACGCCGGCACAGCGAACCGCTGCCGTGACAGCCCCTACTCCCGCGACCGGTTATCCGGCGGCGGTCTCCGCCTCCAGCCAGGCCAGGTAGCCGGGCGCCCCGGCGACGATCGGTACGGCGATCGCCTCCGGGGTGTCGTAGGTGTGCAACTCGCCGATGCGGTCGATGAGTTGCGGAGCGAGCGGGGCGGTGGTCTTGAGGTCGATCCGCCATTCGGCGGCGTCCTGGACCTCGCCGTCCCACCAGTACACGGAGTGGACGGGACGGACCTGGGCGCAGGCGGCGAGGCGTTCGCGGACCAGGGTGACGGCGAGGGCGCGGGCGGCGTCCTCGCCGTCGTGGGTGGTGGTGACCACCAGGTGCTGGGGCTCGGTCATGGACCGAGCCTACGGGGGTCGGGAGGGAGGCACTGGGTTGCTTCGGGCTGCTGCCGCCGGTGTCCGGCGGTGGTGCGCCATGGCGGCTCGGGCACCCCGCGCACGGGCCGCCATGGCGCTCGACGGTGACGGCCGCACCCCCGGTTTTCCCCTCCCGGGGAGTGGGGCCGTCCCGCCGCTTCAGGTGGCTGTCGTCGCTGACCGCTCTCGTGGGGGTGGAGCGGTCAGCGACGGGACCAGAGGGCCGGGACGTTCGGGGGCTCCCAGCCGGCGAAGGCGGTGTGCGCCTGGATGCACACGTACGTGACGCCGTTGTAGGTGACCTGGTCGCCGACCTTGTAGCTGGTGCCGGCCTTCCAGGTGGTGGTGCCGCCGGGCGAGGAACTCGCGCTCGGGCTCGGCGAGTTGCCGGACGGGCTGCTGCTCGGGCTGGTGCTCGGCCTGGGCGTCCCGTTGACGTTGAGCACGAAGTCGAAGCTGGCCTGGCTGCCGTTGCCGACCTGGCGGACCGTCATCACCAGCGCCGGGTCGAAGATGGTGTCGGTGGCGTTGCGCGGCTCGTTCGGGAAGTACAGCTGCGTGGTCAGGATCGACTGCCCGGGGGCCTGCACCTTGACGTGGATGTGCCGGGTGCGGCCGGGGTAGAGGCCGGGGATGATCGTGCCCAGCGTGTACGCGCCGTTGGCGTCGCTGAACTGGTGGCCGCGGAAGGTGTACCCGGAGTTGTCGTAGTTGCCGTTGACGTCGGCCTGCCAGAAGTCCAGCAGCGCACCGGCGATGGGGACGCAGTTGCGGCCGAACACGTAGCCGCTGACGGTCAGCGGGGTGCCTTGGGTGCCCGGGGTGACCAGGTTGGTGCGCAGCGGGGAGCCCGGCTTGAAGTAGGGGCCCTCGATCTGCGCGCCGGTGGGCGCGTCGCCGTCGTGGCAATCGGGGGTGAGCGGGGCCGTGTTGCCGCCGGCGGCGGCGGTGTCACGGGCCAGGGCGGTGCCACCGCCGATCAGCACCGGCACGGCGCCGGCCAGTGCAGCGGCCTTCAGCAGACTCTTGCGGCTGATCTGCCGGTCGCCCAGGGGGTTGTGGGGGGTGGACATGGCTCTCCGTTCGGCTGCTTCTTCGGACGACGCCGCCCGCCCGGATTCCCATGGCTGGGACATGACACCTGGAGAGGTCGGGTGTCCCCGTGCGGCGGCGCTGTGGGGTGCCTCAGACGCTAGGCCCTGCCGGGCGGGCCGTCGATGGACGGGTGCCGCCGGACGTGGTGCATTCCTCAGCCGAGCTTTTACCCGCCGTTGACGCTGCCATGGGCCGCCGTCCGCTCCGTCCGTCAGCCGGCGTGCTCGCGGAACTCCCCCGGCGTGCGGCCGACTTCGCGCCGGAAGAACCGGCAGAAGTAGGCCGGGTCGGAGAAGCCCGCCGCCGCCGAGACCTGGCGGATCGTCATGTCCGTGGTGGCGAGCAGGCGTTTGGCCTCCAGGGTCTGCTGCTCGCGGATCAGCCGGGCCGGGGTGCGGCCGGTGGCGTCCTTCACCACCTCGTGCAAGTACCCGGCGGAGACGCCGAGTTCGCGGGCCAGCGCGAGCACCGAGCGGTCGGTGCGGTCGGCCTCGGTGATCAGCCGGGCGAACCGGTCCGCCAGCGGGTGCACGGGCGCCCGCGGCGCGACCGCCCCGTCCGCACCCTCCCGCTGCCGGGCCACCCGCAGCGCCCGTACCAGCAGCACGTGCAGCAGCGCCTGCAGCACGCCCAGCCGGCCGTCCAGACCGGCCCGGTACTCGGCGGTCAACTCCGCGAGCAGCCGGGAGAGTTCACCGTGACCCTGACGCGTCGGCCGGGGCGCGGTGGCGCCGCCCAGCGCGCGCAGCAGGGCCAGGTCCTCCGGGTGGCGGTGCAGGAAGTCCTCGTTGAACAGCAGTACCCAGCCGTCGAGTTGGCGTGCCTCCACCCAGTGGTGCACCTGTCCGGGCAGCACCACGTACAGCACCGGCGGCTCGATCCGGTACTCCGCGAGATCGACGACGTGGGTCCCGCTCCCCTTGGTCACGTACACCAGTTCGTAGAACGAGTGCCGGTGCGGGAAGTCGGCCCGGGAGAGCGGCCCGATGGAGTCGAAGCTGCCGGCGGCGAACGGCACCAACCCGGGATCCGGGACGTCCAGGTCGTGCAGTTCCAGGCCGGCGGGCGGTCGGAGCGTCATCGCGCCAGTGTGCGCGGATTCCCCTCGAACCGTCCAGTGGTCCAGACCAGGGATGGGTGGTGGTGGCACCCCGACCCCGGTAGGGAAAAGTCGACCATCAGGTCTCGACCTGGCCCCGCTGACGTCGGCCGGTCCGCCGACTGGAATGGACGGGTGTTCATCTCGCTCCGTCAACTCGCCGGCCGTCAGCGCTGGTTGTGGCCCGCCGGCTGGCTGCTCTGCGCAGTCTGGGCAGGCGTCTTCCCGCTGGTGTCCCCGCTCGGCCCGCACCGCGACTGGGGCGTCGTCGCCGCGGCCGGCTACCTGCTGGCCGCCGTCGCCGCCGCACCCTGGTGGCGCCGCGACACCCGCATGCGCTCCGCCGTCCTGGCCCTGGTCACCGCCGGCCTGCTCCCGCTGGCCCTGGCCCTGCGGACGGGCGCGGGCCAGAGCGAGGTCACGGTGATCGGCCGCGCCGGCACGGAACTGCTCACCCACGGCTCCCCCTACCTCGACTCCCCCACCTCGGTCCTCGACCTGACGCCCTACCTCCCGGCCATGGCCGCCTTCGGCCTCCCCCACGCCCTGCTCGGCCCGAACACCCCTCTCGGCGACCCACGCCTGTGGTGCGCGGCGGCCTTCCTGGCAACGACGGGCTCCACCTGGCACCTGCTGCGCCGGGGCGGGGCCTGCCAGAGCCCCTCCGCGCTGCACGCCCGACTTCCGCTCGCCCGCCCGTCGCTGCCGCAGGCCGCAGGGGCGGCCCTCGGACCCGCCCGCCTGCGCCTCGCTCGACGCGCACTCGTCCCCGGCACGGCAACACCGCCGGCCTCGCCCGACGACCGTCGCCCCACTCACCGCACGCACCGCATTCACCGCACTCACCGCACCCGCCGACCGCGCCCGCGGCGCCCGCACGCCTCCCTCCGCGCTCGACTCCCCTCCACGCGAACGCAAACGCGAACGCCGTTGTCCCCCGCGGCCGTCGCACTGGTGGCCTCGCCGGTGGTGGCGCTTCCGCTCTCGGTGAGCGGGGTCGATCTGCCGATGACGGGGCTGCTCTGCCTGGCGCTCGCCCTCGCGGCGCGGCGGCGGGCGGGTGGGGCCGGGCTGGCGCTGGCGGCGGCGTGCGCGTTGAAGTGGACGGCCTGGCCGGCCGTTCCGGTGGCGGTGGCGCTGCTGGCCGCGGTGGCGGGGCGGCGGGCGGCGTGGCGTTGCGCCGGGGTCGCGGTGACAGGGGCGACCGCGCTGATGGCTCCGTGGCTGGTGCTCGCACCCGGGCCGATGGTGCGTCAGGTGTTCGCGTTCCCGCTCGGTCTCGGCGAGTGGCGGACGCCCGCCGCGAGCCCGCTGCCGGGTCGACTGCTCGCCCAACTCGGAACCGGCGGCTGGTGGTCGGCGCTCGCCCTGCTGCTGCTCGGCGGGGGCGCGGTGGCGGTGTCCCTGGCCCGCCGCCCGCCGACGGACGCGGTCGCGGCGGCCGACCGCCTGGCGATCGGGCTGGCCCTGGCGTTCCTGCTCGCACCGGCCGGACGCTACGGCTACCTGGCGCTGCCGCTCTTCCTCGCCGTCTTCACCCGTCTCACCTCGCACCGGACGCCGAGTCCCCGCCGCCCGGCGGCCGCCCCGCCGCCCGCAACCCGTCGACCCCGCGCACCCGCCGCGGCGCCGGCCGACCCTCCGGTCCTCGTCTCCGCGCCGTGAGCCGCGGCCAGGACCTCTGCGCCATCGGCCCCCCGCCGTCCCCGATCCCCTGCGAGGCACCCGTGTCCACCACCCTGATCGTCACCAACGACTTCCCGCCCCGGCAGGGCGGCATCGAGACCTTCGTCCACGAGATGGCCGTCCGGGTCCCCGGGAACGACGTGGTCGTCTACACCTCCGCCGAGCCCGGCGCGGAGGCGTACGACGCGACGCTCCCGTTCCCGGTGGTCCGTGACCGGTCGCGGATGCTGCTGCCGACGGGGCGGGTGACTCGGCGGGCGGTCGAGCTGGCCCGGGCGCACGGGTGCGACCGGGTGTGGTTCGGGGCGGCGGCGCCGCTCGCGGCGATGGCCCCGGCGTTGCGGCGCGGCGGCGTGCGGCGGCTGGTGGCCACCACGCACGGGCACGAGATCTGGTGGGCCCGGACGCCGGGGGCCCGCAGCCTGCTGCGTCGGATCGGCGCCCACTGCGACGTCGTCACGTACCTCGGCGAGTACACCCGGCGGCGGATCGCCCCCGCACTGGGCCCGGACGCGAGCCTGTCGCGGCTGGTGCCGGGGGTCGACCCGTCGCTCTTCCGCCCCTCGCCCGCCGCTCGTCGCGCGGTCCGCGCGCAGTTCGGCCTCGGGGACGCGCCCGTGGTGCTGTGCGTGGCCCGGCTGGTGCCGCGCAAGGGGCAGGACGCGCTGATCCGCGCGCTGCCCGCGATCCGCCGGCGGGTTCCGGGCACCGCCCTGCTGCTGGTCGGCCAGGGCCCGGACGAGGCCCGGCTGCGACGTCTGGCGGAGAGTCACGCGCCTGGCGCCGTCGTCTTCGCCGGCGGCCACCGGCACGCCGACACCGCCCCGTTCTACGCGGCGGCGGACGTCTTCGCGATGCCGTGCCGGACCCGCCGCGCGGGCCTGGAGGCGGAGGGCCTCGGCATCGTCTTCCTGGAGGCCTCGGCCGCCGAACTCCCGGTCGTCGCAGGCGACTCCGGCGGCGCCCCGGACGCCGTCCGGCCCGGCCGCACCGGCGCCGTGGTGAACGGCCGCGACCTCCCCGCCCTCGCCGACGCCGTCGCACGCTTCCTCGAAGACCCGTCCCGCGCGGGCGAGTTCGGCCGCGCATGGGTCCAGCAGCAGTGGTCGTGGGACGCCACCGCAGACCGGCTGAACGCCCTCCTCGCCGGGGAGGCACAGCCGGCGAGGGCCTGACCTCCGCCGATCGAAATCGTCGGGACGAATTGGCCGAAAGCGTCGACCGGACTGGACAACCGCCCCGGGGAAGCACGCACGGCCGTGCCGGTCGGAACCGGCACGGCCGTTCTTGACGATGCGTCAGTTCGCCGTGTCAGCGGGCGAAGTAGCTGTTCATGGTGCCGAAGTCGAGCGAGTCGCCCAGCTCCTCGTAGGTGCCCTTGGTCAGCGCCTCGACGGCCGCGCGCCGGGCGACCGTGTACGCCGACTGCGCGACGGCGGTGCCGAGGCTGACCCGGCGCACGCCCGCCGCCTCGAACTCGGCGACGGACGGGGCGCCCGGCCAGGCCATCACGTTGACCGGCAGGGCGGTCGCCTTCACCAGGACGGCCAGGGCGTCCAGGTCGACCAGGCCGGGCACGAAGAGGCTGTCCGCACCGGCCTCCGCGTAGGCGGCGGCACGGGCGATCACCTCGTCCAGGCGGCCCTCGGGCTCGCCGATGCCGAACAGGAACACATCGGTGCGCACGTTGATCACCAGCTCGGGCAGCCCGGCCGCCTCGGCCGCGGCGCGGGCCGCGCGCAGGCGCGCCGCCTGCTCCTGCACGTCGAACAGCGGCCCGCCGGGCGCGACCGAGTCCTCAAGGTTCACGCCCACCGCGCCGGCCTCGATCGCGGCCTCGACGGTCTTGGCGACGTCCTCCGGGGTCGGGCCGTAGCCGCCCTCGACGTCGGCCGTCACCGGGACGTCCACCGCGGCGGCGATCCGCCGGACCTGCTCGATCATCTCCTCCCGGGTCAGACCGTGTCCGTCGGTCCGGCCCCGCGACCAGGCCACGCCGCCGCTCGTCGTGGCAATGGCCTTCGCCCCGGCCGCCGCGATCACGGCCGCACTGCCCGCGTCCCATGCGTTGGGCAGGACCAGGACCCCTTCCGAGTGCAGCGCCCGCAACGACTCCGCCTTGGCCTGCTGCGCCTTCTCCACCACGCGAATCTCTCCTCAGTGCAACTGCTCTGACGCGGCGTCACATGATCGACCGCGTAGGAGAGTCATAGCAGCGCGGCCCGTCGCGGGCCCGGTCTTCCGGCCAGATTCGGTCATGACCTCGTCGACTGCGGGCCGGCGCCGCTCGGCGCTTCCGCGGTGCTGTTGCGATAGGCGAGGACCGCCAGGACCCGGCGGTTGCCCTCGGTGGGGTCGAGGTCGAGCTTCATGAAAATGTTGCCCGCGTGCTTGACCACCGACGCCTCGGTGACGGTGAGGCGGTGGGCGATGGTCTGGTTGTTGAAGCCCTCCGCCATCAGGGCGAGCACTTCGTGCTCCCGGGGCGTGAGGCGGCGCAGCGGGTCGTCGGCGGTGCGGTGGGCGAGCAGGATGCGGACCACCTCGGGGTCGATGACGGTCTGGCCGGAGGCGACGCGTTCGAGGGCGTCGGTGAAGTCGGCGACGTCCATCACCCGGTCCTTGAGCAGGTAGCCGAGGCCGCCCCGGTCGGCGGTGGCCGCTCCGAGCAGACGCGTCGCGTAGGCGGTGGCGACGTACTGGGAGAGCACCAGGACGGGCAGGCCGGGGTGCTGTTCGCGCAGGTACAGCGCGGCGCGCAGGCCCTCGTCGCGGTGCTCGGGGGGCATCCGGACGTCGGTGACGACCACGTCGGGGCGGTCCTCGTCGACGGCCCGGATCAGTTGTTCGGCGTCGCCGACGGAGGCGGTGACGCGGTGGCCGAGCCGGGTGAGCAGTTCGGCGAGGCCGGCCCGGAGCAGCACGGCGTCCTCGGCGATCACGATCCGGAGCACGGCACCTCCAGGTGCAGGCGGGTCGGCCCACCGGCGGGGCTGGTCACGGTCAGACGTCCTTTCAGGATCGCCACCCGGTCGGCCAGGCCCTGCAGGCCGGCGCCGGTGGCGGGGTCGGCGCCGCCGCGCCCGTTGTCGGTGACGGACAGCACCAGCGTGTCGCCGTCCAGCGCGCCGCGGACGGCGATCTCGTCGGCGCCGCTGTGCTTGGCGGCGTTGGTGAGGGCCTCGGTGACGGTGAAGTACGCGGCGCTCTCCACCGGCCCGGGCAGCCGTCGCGGCAGCTCCAGGTCGACCCGTACCGGCACCGGGTGACGGAGCGCCAACTCGGCGACCGCGGCGGGCAGTCCGTGGTCCGTGAGGACCTGCGGGTGGATGCCGCGCACCAGGGCGCGGAGCTGGTCGAGGGCGAGCCGTGCCTCGCCGCGGGCCCGGGTGACGAGTGCGGCGGCCGGGCCGTCCTGGCCGCGCAGTTCGAGTTCGGCCAGGCCCAGCGTCATGCCGAGGGCGACCAGCTGCTGCTGCGCGCCGTCGTGCAGGTCGCGTTCGATGCGGCGCCGTTCGGCCTCGAAGGCGTCCGCCAACCGGGCCCGGGAGCGGGTGAGTTCGACCACCTGCGCGCCGAGGTCCTGCTCCCGGACGGTCAACAGCAGCCGGGCGAGCCTGACTTGCGCGCCGGCCAGCAGCGCGCCGCTGTACGCCGCGACCACCAGCCCGAGCAGGCCGACGGCGCTCGCGGCGAGCCCGTCCGCCGGCCCCGAGACCGCCCGGCCGGGCACCAGCATCACGGTGTCCGGGCTCACCGCCCAGATGAACACCGGCGCGGCCACCAGCATCAGGCAGAAGGCGATGCCCGCCGCGAACACCAGGCCGACCGCGCTGAACAGGGTCGACAGCACGGCGGCGTACCCGAGTTCGCGCCAGGTCGCCCGCTCGCGCAGCCGGGTGCGGAGCCAGCGCCGGGCCGGCGTCCGGTGCGGATCGGCGAGTCGGACCGGCTCGACCAGGCGCAGGCGGCGGCGTTCCAGCGCCCCGACCGGCACCCCGAGCACGGCCGTCCCGGCCAGCACCGCCAGCCCGACCCCGACCGCCGACAGCGCGACGCCCACCAGCACCCCGACAACCAGCACCACCAGCGTCAGTGCCCCCTGCACCGCCCCGCCCACCAGCAGGGCCCAGACCCGCCACGGCCACCCGGACACCAGGAACCGCAGAGGCCGCCGCCGCACCGCCGCCCACACCGCGACGTCCATCCGCGCGCCTCCCCGTTGCCGTTCGCGCCCGACTCTACCCAGCCGGGCCCGGCGGGCCCTCAGACGACGAGCAGTGCGCCGCAGGTCTCGGTGAGAGTGGCGCGGGCGTCCGCCGGGATGTCGTGGTCGGTGATGAAGCAGTCGAGGTCGGTGAGGGCGGCGAAGCTGCTGAGGCCGACGATGCCCCACTTGGTGTGGTCGGCGACGGCGACGGTGCGGTGGGCGGAGGCGATCAGGGCGCGGTTGGTCTGGGCCTCGGCGAGGTTGGGGGTGGTGAGGCCGGCGTGTTCGCTGACGCCGTGGGCGCCGATGATCAGCAGGTCGACGTGCAGGGAGCGGATCGCCTGGTCGGCGAGCGGGCCGACCAGCGCGGCGGAGCGGGTGGGGGCGCCGCCGGTGAGCAGCAGGTCGGGGCCGTCCTCGCCGGGGTGGGTGCGCAGCAGTTCGGCGACGGGGAGGGAGTTGGTGACGACGGTCAGGCCGGGGACGTCGAGCAGGCGGGCGGCGACGGCGTAGGTGGTGGTGCCGGCCGAGATCGCGACCACGCTGCCGGGCTGGACCTGCGCGGCGGCGGCCTCGGCGAGCGCGGCCTTGGTGTCGGTCTCCAGGCCGGACTTGGCCTCGAAGGCGGGCTCCTCGGCGGCGGCGGTGCGGGCGACGGCCCCGCCGTGGACCTTGCGGACGGCGCCGGTGCGGGCGAGGGCGTCCAGGTCGCGGCGGACGGTCATGTCGGAGACCCCGAGCCGGTCGACCAGTTCGGCGACCTTGACGGCTCCGTGGCGGCGCACCTGGTCGAGGATCAGCGCCCGCCGCTGGGCGGCGAGCAGTACGCCGTCGGTCACTCGGTCCTCCACCGGGGTGTCTGGGGAGCCGTCAGCATAGTCGACCGACCGAACGCTGTTCGGCTCTGGTGCTGTGTGTTTGAATGTGTTGAGTATCCGTGAAGGATCTTCCCATGTCGTGATCGCCCGCTGGAGTAGCCCGATGACCACCGACGCCGCCGACGCCTTCGCCGCCGCCTACGGTGACGCCCCCGACGGCGTGTGGGCCGCGCCCGGCCGGATCAACGTGATCGGCGAACACACCGACTACAACGAAGGCTTCGTGCTGCCGGCGGCGCTCCCGCACACCACCCGGGTCGCGGCCCGCCGCCGCGCCGACGGCCGGATCCGGCTGATCAGCGCACAGGGCGACGGGAAGGTCACCGAGCTGGCCCTCGACGGGCTCGCGCCGGGCGCGGTCCCGGGCTGGGCCGCCTACCCGGCGGGCGTGTTCTGGGCGCTGGCGCAGGCCGGCCACCCGGTGGGCGGCGCGGACCTGGCGTTCACCTCGGACGTGCCGACCGGCGCGGGCCTGTCCTCCTCGGCGGCGCTGGAGTGCGCCACCGCGATCGCCCTGGACGAGCTGTACGGGCTCGGCCTGGACGCCCCGACCCGGGCGCTGCTCGCCCAGCGCGCCGAGAACGACTTCGTCGGCGTGCCGTGCGGCGCGCTCGACCAGATGGCGTCCAGCTGCTGCGTCGCCGGCCACGCCTTCTTCCTGGACACCCGGACGCTGACCGGCCGCCAGGTGCCGCTCGACCTGCCCGCCGTGGGCCTGTCGCTGCTGGTGATCGACACCCGGGTCAAGCACGACCTGGGCGACGGCGCGTACGCCGCGCTGCGGGCGGGCTGCGAGCGGGCCGCCGAACTGCTCGGGGTGCGGGCGCTGCGCGACATCGGCGTCGCGGAGCTGGCGGCGGCCGAGGAGAAGCTGCCGGCCGAACTGCGGCCGCTGCTGCGGCACGTGGTGACGGAGGACCAGCGGGTGCTGGACACCGTCCGGCTGCTGGACGCGGGCGAGCCGCGGGCGCTCGGCCCGGTGCTGACCGCCGGGCACGCCTCGCTGCGCGACGACTACCGGGTGTCCTGCCCGGAGACCGACCTGGCGGTGTCGGCGGCGAACGCGGCCGGCGCGCTGGGCGCCCGGATGATGGGCGGCGGCTTCGGCGGCTCGGTGCTGGCGCTGGTCGACACCGGCCGGCTGGCGGCCGTCGAGCAGGCCGTGCGCGCCGCGTTCGCGGCGGCCGGCTTCGGCGCGCCGCTGGTCTTCCCGGCCGTCCCCTCGCCGGGTGCGCACCGCATCGCGTAGGCACGGACAGCACGCGGGCACGGACAGCACGCCGGCACGAACGAAGCCCCGCCCGGGAACTTCCCTTCCCCGGGCGGGGCTTCGCGCTGCCGCGGCCGAGCCGCCGGAGCTCTACAGCTCGCGCAGCGTGCGGGCGGCGGTCTCGGGGCGGATGTCGTTCATGAACGCGCCCATGCCGGACTCGGTGCCGGCCAGGTACTTGAGCTTGCCGGCCGTCCGCCGGATGGTGAACAGCTCCAGGTGCAGGGCGAGTTCGGCCTCGGCGGGGCGCGGCGCCTGGTGCCAGGCGGCGATGTAGGGGGCCGGCTCGGGGAACAGCCGGTCGAAGCGGCGCAGCAGGTCGAGGTAGATCCGCGGGAACTCGGCGCGGGCCGGCTCGTCGAGCTCGGTGAGGTCGGCGACCCGCCGGTTGGGGTACAGGTGCACCTCGTACGGCCAGCGGGCGGCGAACGGGACGAACGCCGTCCAGTGCTCGCCGGCCAGCACCACCCGGGAGTCCGGGTCGCCGAGGGTCGCGCGTTCGGCGGCGAGGACGTCGTCGTACAGGTTGCGGCCGGTGGCCCGCCGGTGCTCGGCGACCTTGACGAGGGCCTGCGCGGTGCGCGGGGTGGTGAACGGCAGGGCGTAGATCTGGCCGTGCGGGTGGCCGAGGGTGACGCCGATGTCCGCGCCGCGGTTCTCGAAGCAGTACACCTGCCGGACGTCGGGGCGGGCGTGCAGTTCGGCGGTGCGGTCGGTCCAGGCGTCCAGCACCAGGCGGGCCTGCTGCTCCGTCAGGTCGCCGAAGGAGGCGCCGTGGTCCGGGGTGAAGCACACCACCTCGCACCGGCCGGTGCCGGGGGCGAGCGTGTACGGGCCGTCCGACCAGGGCGCGACGTGGTCGGCGGAGGAGCCGGCCAGCGACGGGAAGCGGTTCTCGAACACCGCCACCTGGTAGTCCGCGGCGGGCACTTCGCTGAGCCGGCCGTCCCGCGACGGGCACAGCGGGCACTCGTCGGCCGGCGGGTGGTAGGTGCGGCCCTGCCGGTGCGCGGCGATGGTGACCGCGTCGCCGGTGAACGGGTCGACCCGGACCTCGGAGACGCCGGCCACCGGGCTCAGCGGGCGGGCGTCGACCGCGTCGCGCACGACGGGCTCGGCGTCGTAGTAGATCAGTTCCCGGCCGTCGGCCAGCTTGGTCACCGTCTTGTGCACGGCGGCGCTCCCTCGATGTTCGACCATCACATCAAACATTTTCGAACATGAAGCACCGCAATGCAACAACCGGGAGCGCAGAAACGCCCGGGGACGTGAACCGGCTCACGTCCCCGGGCGTTCTGTACTGCGTCTTCTTCGGTGCTACTTCTTCTTCGGCGCCGGCTTGTCCTTGATCCGCTGGGCTTCCTTGCGGACCTCGGCCTGGATGGTGCGCTCGCGCTGCAGCCAGTCCGGGTTCTCGTCGCGGAGGGCGTTGATCTGCTCGGTGGTGAGGGCCTCGCTGACGCCGGCCCGGTTCAGGCCGGTGACGGAGATGCCGAGGCGGGAGGCGACCACCTGGCGCGGGTGCGGGCCGTTGCGGCGCAGGTCGGCGAGCCACTGCGGCGGGGTGGCCTGCATGGCGTTGAGCTCGTCGCGGGTGACGACGCCCGCCTGGAACTCGGCGGGGGTCGCCGCCAGGTAGATCCCCAGCTTCTTTGCCGCGGTCGCGGGCTTCATGGTCTGGGAGCTCTTGGGCTTGGGCGTAGTCATGCGACAAGGGTATAGGGAGTGCGCACCTGCCCAGGTCACGGTGGGTAGCCTGGGGGGTGTGACCGAGATCGAGCAGCCCTCCGCCCCCTTCCGCCTGGTGTACGTGCCCGGGGTGACCCCGACCAAGTGGCTGCGGGTGTGGGGTGAGCGGCTGCCCGACGTCCCGCTGGAACTGGTGCAGTCCACCCCCGTGGACGGGCACGCCCTGCTGCTGTCGGGCGGCGCGGACGCCGGCCTGGTGCGGCTGCCGGTGGACCGGACGGTGCTGAGCGCGATCCCGCTGTACACCGAGACCACCGTGGTGGTGTTCCCGAAGGACCACTGGCTGGCCGCCGCCGAGGAGGTCGGTGTCGCGGACCTCGCCGAGGAGATCGTCTTCCACCCGCAGGACGACGTGCTGGAGTGGCCGGACGGCCTCCCGGGCCGCCCCGCGTTCGAGCGGCCGGCCACCACCGGCGACGCGATCGAGCTGGTCGCCGCCAACGTCGGCGTACTGGCCGTCCCGCAGTCGCTGGCCCGGCTGCACCACCGGCGCGACCTGACCTACCGCACCCTCTCCGACGTCCCGCAGTCGCAGATCGCGCTGGCCTGGCCGGAGGAGGCGACCACCGACCTGGTCGAGGAGTTCATCGGCATCGTCCGCGGCCGCACCGCGAACAGCTCCCGCGGCCGGGCCGCCACCGAGCCGGCGAAGAAGCAGCCCGCCGCGAAGAAGGCCTCCGCCAAGGCCGCCAAGTCCCAGTCCCAGCCGGGCGCCCGGCAGCAGAAGCCGCGCCCGGGCCAGCGCGCCGCCGCCACCCGCCAGGGCCAGGCCAAGAAGGGTCGCAAGCGCTGACGCCTGTCCTGGCCCCTGCCGGCCGACGCACCGTCAGCCCGGTTTCCGTTCGTGTTCCCGCAGGTGGCGCGGTATGGCCCCGATGATGGTCGGCGGGCATCCTTGCCGTACCGACCGAGGAGAGAAGCCACCATGGTGCACGCACGGGCCGGGCAGCCGGCGCAGCCGCAGGACCTGATCGACGTCGCCCGCCTGGTGACGGCCTACTACACGCTGCATCCGGACCCGGCGGTGGTCGGTGAGCGGGTGGCGTTCGGGACGTCCGGCCACCGGGGCTCCTCGGTGCGGACGGCGTTCAACGAGGACCACATCGCGGCGACGGCGCAGGCGATCTGCGACTACCGGGCCGAGCAGGGCACCACGGGGCCGCTGTTCCTCGGCATCGACACCCACGCGCTGTCCGAGCCGGCCCGGGCGACCACGCTGGAGGTGCTGGCGGCGAACGGCGTCACGGTGCTGCTCGACACCGCGGACGGCTACACCCCGACGCCCGCCGTCTCGCACGCCGTCCTCGCCCACAACCGCACCCTTCCGGCGGCGCTCGCGGACGGCATCGTGGTGACCCCCTCGCACAACCCGCCCGCCGACGGCGGGTTCAAGTACAACCCGCCGCACGGCGGCCCCGCGGACTCGGCGGCCACCGGCTGGATCGAGCGCCGCGCCAACGAGTTGCTGGCCGGCGGGTCGAAGGAGGTCCGCCGGATCCCGTACGCGCGGGCGCTGGCGGCCGACACCACCGGCCGGTACGACTTCCTGGGCGCGTACGTGGACGACCTGCCGGCCGTCGTCGATCTCGCCGCGGTGCGCGAGGCGGGGGTGCGGATCGGCGCGGACCCGCTGGGCGGGGCGTCCGTCGCGTACTGGGGCCGGATCGCCGAGACGCACCGGCTGGACCTGACGGTGGTCAACCCGCTGACCGATCCGACCTGGCGGTTCATGACGCTGGACTGGGACGGGAAGATCCGGATGGACTGCTCCTCCCCGTACGCGATGGCCTCGCTGATCGACCGGCGGAACGACTTCACGCTGGCCACCGGGAACGACGCGGACGCCGACCGGCACGGCATCGTGACGCCCGACGGCGGGCTGATGAACCCCAACCACTACCTGTCGGTGGCCATCGACCACCTGTTCCGGCACCGCGAGGGCTGGCCGGCGGCGGCCGCGGTCGGCAAGACCCTGGTGTCCTCCTCGATGATCGACCGGGTGGCGGGCGCGCTCGGCCGGGAGCTGCTCGAAGTCCCGGTCGGCTTCAAGTGGTTCGTGGACGGGCTGCTGAACGGGACGGTGGCGTTCGGCGGCGAGGAGTCCGCCGGGGCGTCGTTCCTGCGCCGCGACGGCTCGCCGTGGAGCACCGACAAGGACGGCATCCTGCTGGCCCTGCTGGCCTCCGAGATCACCGCCGTCACCGGCCGCACCCCCTCCGAGCACTACCGCGACCTGACGGCCCGGCACGGCGACCCGGTCTACGCCCGGGTGGACGCCCCCGCCGACCGCGACCAGAAGGCCGCGCTGGCCGCGCTCGACGCCTCCCGGGTCACCGCCGACACGCTGGCCGGCGAGCCGATCACCGCCGTCCTGACCCACGCCCCGGGCAACGGCGCGGCGATCGGCGGCCTGAAGGTCTGCACCGAGAACGCCTGGTTCGCGGCCCGCCCGTCCGGCACCGAGGACGTGTACAAGATCTACGCGGAGAGCTTCCACGGCGCCGAGCACCTGGCGCAGGTCCAGGACGAGGCCCGCGCCCTGGTGGGCGAGGTGCTGGCGAAGGCCTGACGGACGGACGGCCCGCCGGGAGTGTCCCCGGCGGGCCGTCGGTGTGCCGGTGCGGCGTCAGTGCTGGCGGCGCAGGTGGGTGTGCAGGTCGTCGAGGACCTCGGCGGCCTGCGGTTCGCCGATCTCGCGGCACCAGGCGATGGCGGCCTCCAGCCGGGTCAGCGCGTCCTGGGTGCGGTCGAGGCGGTTGCCCTCGACCAGGGCGGCGTAGCGGATGGACTCGGCGCGGGCCAGGTGGCCCTCGGGGCCGAGGGCGCCGAACGCGGCGATCGCCAGTTCCATCTCGGCGAGCGCCTCCTCGGGGCGCCCGAGGCCGACCAGGGTGCGGCCGCGGGTGTCGTGCAGGGTGCCGTCGGGGCTGCCGCTGCCGAGTTCCAGGCCCTCGCGCCGGGCGTGCTCCACCACCTCGGCGGCCTCGTCGAGCCGGGCGAGGGCCGCGTCCCGGGCGTCGGGGCCGAGCGTGTCGGCGGTGACCCGGGCGAGGCGCAGCAGCATGTCGAAGGCGGCGTCGGCGTGCGGGGCGGCACGGTGGCTGTCCAGGGCGCGCTGCCGGGCCAGGTCCGCGGCGGGCCACTGGCCGGCGCGGGCCAGCGCGACGGCTGCCTCGCAGGCGACCGCGGTGTGCACCTGGCCGTCCTCCCAGCCCGCGGCAAGGTCCGCGACGTGCAGGAACTCCTCGGCGGCGGCCCGGTGTTCGTCGAGCTCGCGCAGGGTGCGGGCGAGGTCGAGCCGGATCTGCGCCTGCTCGCGGACGTCGAGCGCGGCGAAGCCCGGCTCCAGTCGGACGGCCTCCAGGACGGCGGCGGCGTCGGCGAACCGGCCGGTCTCGGCCAGTGTCTGGCCGAGGCGGCCGCGGGCGGAGGCGGCCTCGTCGGCCTCCCCGGCGTGGTCGAAGCGGGCGGCGGCCTCGGTGAACGCGCGGGCGGCGGAGTCGTGTTCGCCGCGGGCGAGGTGGACCCGGGCCAGCAGCATCTGCACCCGGGCGGGGACGGCGCTGCGGTCGCCGTACTGGGCGGCGACCTTCAGCCCGCGCTGGGCGAGCTCCTCGGCGCGGCCGAACTCCTCCTGCTGCAGAGCGAATTCGCCCTGCCAGCCGTGGACGGCGACCAGCTTCCAGGGGATCTCGGCGGCCTCGATCCGGCGCTCGGCCTGCTCGATCAGCTCGACGGCGGCCTCCTTGCGGCCGGTCAGGAAGTAGGCGCGGGCGAGGAGTTGGTGCGCGTTGACCTCGGTCGGCGCGTCGTCCTGCCGGACGGCTTCCGCGCACAGGCGGGCGATGGCGGCCTCGGTGCGGGTGAGGTCGCGCCCGTCGAGGTCGTCGCCCAAGCGCCGCCGGCTCTCCGGCACGTCCTGGCGGATGGCGAGCACGGCCTTGGCGTGCAGCACGGTGAGCAGGGCGTCGCCGGCCCGGGGGGCCTCGGCCTCGACCAGCTCGCGGACCTGCTGCTCGTACGCGTCGAGTTCCGCCGTCTGATCGGTGACGGCATCGGCGGCGACGTCGGCCTCGCCGCCGGTGTCGGCGTCGGTGTCGGTGTCCTGCTCGGGCAGGACCAGGGCCAGCGCGCGGCAGCCGATCGCCTGGGCGGCCCGGCCGACCTGCTGGTAGAGCTCGGCGGCCTCGGTCAGGTGGGCGGCCAGTTCGCGGTCGGGCAGGCCGTCGCGGCGGGCGCGCTGTTCGGCGAGTTCGGCGCGCAGCAGGTCGAGCGGCCCGAGCTCGGGGTCGTCGGGGTGCCGGTAGCCGTCGGCGGTGGCGAGGGCCTCGATGCGCCGCCACAGGGCGACCGCCTCGGGGTGCCGCAGGTCGTGCAACTCGCGGGCGCGGAGCACCAGTTCGGCGACGCTCTCGGATCCGGCCGGAGCGGCGGGCTGCGCTGCCGCCGCCGGGGCGGGCGCGGGGGTGGCGGCGCGCAGGCCGAGGGCGAGCGGTTCGGCGAACAGCGGGGTGCGGGCCAGGCGTTCGCGCCGGGCGTCGCCGACGGCGGTGGTGCCGTTGCGGTCGTCGAAGCGGGCGGCGAGCGCGTCGCCCTCGGTGCGCAGTTCGGCGAGCAGGGCGTCGGCGGTCCAGCTGGTGCCGGGCGGGCCGGCCACCGGGAGGTCGCCGTGGCCGGTGGCGGCGAGGCGGGCGAGCAGCTGCTGGGTGCCGGTGAGGAAGTGCAGGCGGGCGAGCGGGTCGCCGTGCTGCCCGAACAGGTCGCGGTTGTCGGCGAGGATCTCCAGGCCGCGCGGTTCGTTGCCGGTGAGCGCGCAGAACTCGAGGTGCAGGCCGATCTCCTCGGCGGCCCGGGAGCGGCCGCGGGCCCACCGGTAGCCGGTGAGGTGGAACGAGCGGGCGTCGTCGACCCGGTCGGACCGCAGCAGCGGCAGCAGCGCGTGGGCGCGGCTGACGTGCGGCTCCTCGGCGCACGAGTGCCTGCCGTCGAACACCGACTGCCAGACGCCGAGCGCCCGCCGGTCGTCGCCGAGGCGGACGAAGTGCCGGGCCTGCGCGCGCAGTTCGCACGCCTGGCAGTCGCTGAACGAGGAGCGGCGCCGGCCGGCCCACAGGTCGAAGGCCTGCTCGACGTCCTGGCCGGTGAGCGCGGCGAGGTGGTACTGCTCGCCGTAGTAGGGCTGGAGGTCGTGGCCGGCCGTGCGGTAGTGCTCGCGCAGTTCGCCGTGCCAGCGGCGGACCGCCTCCAGCGGGACGTCGGGGACGCTGCGCAGGGCGTGCGCGACCCACTTGTAGCGCCAGTCGGTGGCGCGCTGCGCCCAGCCGTCGAAGGCGTCGGGGTGCTTCTTGCGCAGGGTGACGATCCGGGCGAACACCACCGGGAGCTTGCGCCGTTCGGCGTCGTTCTCGTACGCCTCCATCAGGTCGAGGAGGGCGTAGGCGAGCAGCTCGGGTTCGTCGAACTGCTCGGCTGCGTCGACGAGTTCCTCGGCGGTGACGGTGCGCTGCCGGCCGTGCGGCTGTTCGTCGTTGGCGCGCAGGGCGGCGCGGACGGCGTCGATGGTGTCGAGCATCACGGCTCCCGGTGCGGCGTGGTGGGCTCGTGGCCGAGCATGGCGTGGTCGAGCAGGGCGAGGAACGAGCGGTTGAGCAGCGCGGATTCGCTGGCCTTGAGCGGGCGCCGGGTGAGCAGCAGGGCCTGGCCGTACAGCGCTTCCACGGTGGTGGTGGCGAGTTCGGGGTGCCGGATCGCGGCCGCGCGCCGGACGAGCGGGTTGAGGTGGTTCAGGACGAGCTGGGCGCGCGGCGCGGAGCTGCCCAGCGAGCCGAGGATGTCGGCCCACAACCCGTCGGCCTGGTCGGCGAGTTGGGTGCGGGTGCGCTCGTGCCGGGCTTCCCGGTCGTCGAGCAGCAGGGCGGGGGCGCTGCTGGGGTGGAAGGTGCGCAGCGCGACGTCGCAGTCGAACCGGCCGAGGACTTCGCGGGCGGCGGCGAGGAACGCGGCGGCGGCGAGTTCGGTGGCCGGGTCGACGTTGTCGAGGTGCGCGGTGACGGTGGCCGGGTCGAGGTCGGCGACGGTGGTGCCGGTGCGGATCTCGGGCAACCGGTGCACCAGGTCGCGGTCGTAGGTGTAGCCGCCGTTGACCACGCCGAGGCCGGCCGCGCCGGCGATCGGGGCGACCTGGCGGAACTCCTCGACGGTGCGGGTGACCAGGATGACGGGGTGGGCGCGGGCGAACTCGTCGAGGGTGACGTTGCCGTCGGTGGTCTCGAACGGCAGCCAGGGCAGCAGCATCTTCAGCAGCTGGTCGTCATGCCGGGCCAGCGACTTGACGGCCAGGTGGTGGACGGCGAGGAAGCGGTGCAGCAGCCCCGGGTCGCTGGCGGACAGGCCGGTCAGCCAGTCGCGGATCCGCAGCCCGAGCGCCTCGCGGACGGCGGCGAGGGTCTCGTCGGCGTACAGCGCCTCGCGGGAGGCGGTGGGGCGCAGCCGTTCCGCGTCGACCACGCAGCGCACGAAGAACGCCCATTCGGGGAGCAGTTCGTCGGCCTGGTCGGAGAGCAGCATGCCCTTGAGGTGGACCCGGTGCCCGGCGCGGCGGGACGGCGGGACGGCTTCGGGCAGCACGTAGGCGACGCCGCTGAGGCCGACCAGCGGCAGGTCGAGGTCGATGGTGTCGAGCGGGGTGAAGTCGAAGGTGTCGCGGCAGTGCGCGGTGAGCGCCTCGCGGCGGGCGGCCGGGTTGTCGTACCGACGGGCCCAGGGCGCGGGGGTCTGGTTGATCTGCGTGCTGCGGCCGGCCGCGTCGACCACCGTCACCCGGTGGCGCAGCAGGCTGCCGTAGTGCCGGGCGAGTTCGGTGACCCGCCCGGTGGAGGTCCACTCCTCGGCGTCGGCGCGCGGGGTGAGGGTGACGGTGGTGCCGGGCTCGCGGCGGGCGGAGGCGGGCAGCGTGGTGATGGTGTACCGGCCGTCGGAGCGGCCGCGCCACTCGATCACCGGGGCGTCGGGGGTGCGGGCGGAGCGGGTGCGGACGGTGATCTCGTCGGCGACCACGAAGCAGGCCAGCAGGCCGATGCCGAACTGGCCGATGAACTCGGCGCGGGCGTCCGCCAGTTGGCCGGCGTCCAGGGCGCCGTCCGGGGTGCGCTTGGAGCTGCGGCCGATGGTGGCGAGGAAGGTGTGCACGTCGGCCTCGGTGAGGCCGACGCCGGTGTCGGCGACCGAGAACTCGTCGCCGGCGGTGACGGTGATCGCGGCCGGCGCGGCCGGATCCAGCTGCTGCCGGGCGGTGATCGCGTCGACCGCGTTCTGCAGCAGTTCGCGCAGGTAGACCCGCGGGCTGGAGTACAGGTGGTGGGAGAGCAGGTCGACCAGTCCGCGCAGGTCCACCTGGAAGGTGTGCGCGCTGGAGTCGTTCGGGGTCACCGGGCGGGTCCTTCGCTTCGGGGTTCGGTGCGGGTCACTTGGCGGCGGCGGCGCTGCGGGTGAAGGCGGCGACCGGGTCGCCGAGGTACGCCCACGGGGACTTGGTGACGCGGCCGTCGAGCTCGGTGAACACCCGGCTCGCGGCCCGGTTCTCGCCGCACAGCGCGAACGCCATGGCGAAGGCGTTGTGCGCGCCGATCCAGGTCCGGTCGCGGACGAAGTCCGGGTGCCAGATGGAGCGTTCGGCGGCCTCGTGCAGCGAGTGGGCGACGCCGGCGCTGCGCATGTAGCGGCCGTCCTCGCCGTTGTCGAGGTCCAGCCAGTGTTCGAGGTGCGCGTACGCGACGAGTTCGCCGATCCGGCTGCCTTCGGGGGCGGCGAGCATCGAGGTGCGGGCGAAGGAGTGCATCTGCTCGTGCGAGCCGCCCCATTTGGCGCACTTCTGCTGCAGCCGCTGCCGGTAGGACGACGGGTGGTGCGGGAGGCGGCGGACGGCGGCCTCGAAGCGGCGGGTCGCGATCTCCTCGGGGACGGAGACGCCGCGCCCGGTGATCTGCAGGAAGTACCAGGGGCCGAGCCAGTCCGGCTCCCGTTCGGCGACCTCGAACAGCTGCTCCTCGGCGCGTTCCAGCCGCGCTCCGAACACCTGCCACTGGTCGGCGCCGACGTCCTTGGCGCGGGCTCCGCTGCGCGCCTCCCAGCCCCAGACCAGCTGCCGGGCGCCGGAGACCAGCAGCGCGAGGGTGTCCTCGGGGTCCTGCTCGACGGCGCGGCCGATCCACTCCTCGCTGCCGGGCAGGTCGGTGACGACGTCGATCATGGTGACCAGGTCGGCCTGGTCGCGGGCCTGCGCCAGGACGGCCCGGACACCCGGCCAGTCGCCGGCCGCGCCGCGCTCCCGCAGCCGCGTCAGCTCCGGGTCGCCGTAGGCCGGGTCGAGCACCGGCCCGACCTTGGCCCGCCGCCGTGTCAGCCTGTCGAACAGCCCCATCCCCATGGTCCCCTTGTGCCGAGCCGATCTGCGGGGGCCGCCGCACGGCCGCCCCGGACGGAGATTCCTATCACGTCCGTGCGACAGGTGTGCGAATCATTTCGCGGGCCGGTCACCGGGGCGGCCGGGGGCGGTTCAGCCCCGGCCGCTGATCCGGTCGGCGAGGCCGGCCAGCGGGGAGGTGGCGGCGTGCTCGTGCCGGTCGGCGTGCCGGTAGGCGGCGTACAGCCCGTGCACGCCGAGCCAGCGCAACGGTTCGGGCTCCCAGCGGCGGACCCGGTGGCCGACCCAGGGCAGCTCGGTGAGTTCGGTCCGCTCCCCCTTGCCGAGGTGGCGCAGCGTCAGGTCGCGCAGGGTGCGGCCGGCCAGGTTGGAGGTGGCGACGCCGCTGCCGACGTAGCCGCCCGCGAAGCCGAGCCCGGTGGCGGGGTCGAGGTCGACGGCGGCGCACCAGTCGCGGGGGACGCCGAGCACGCCGGACCAGGCGTGGTCGATCCTGGCGTCGGCCGCCGCGGGGAACATCTTCCGCAGGATCTCCCGGAGTTGGGCCACCGTGCCGTCGGGGGTGGCGCCGTCCTGGTCGATCCGCGAGCCGTACCGGTACGGGTAGCCGCGGCCGCCGAGCGCGATCCGGTCGTCGGCGGTGCGCTGCGCGTACATGTAGGCGTGCGCCTCGTCGCCGAGCACCTCGCGGCCCTCCCAGCCGATCGCGTCCCACACCTCGGCGGGCAGCGGCTCGGTGGCGATCATCGAGGAGTTCATCGGCAGCCAACTGCGCTTCTGGCCGGCCAGGTTGGCGGTGAAGCCCTCGGTGCAGCGGAGCACCGCCCGCGCCTTGACGCTGCCGTGTGCGGTACCGACCCGGCCGGGCGCGATCGTGGTGACGGGCGTCGACTCGTGGATCCGCACCCCCGACCGCTCGGCTGCCGCGGCCAGCCCGACCACCAGCTTGGCGGGGTGCACCCGCGCCCCGTTCGGCGTCCAGGTCGCCCCCAACACGCCCGGCACGTAGAGCCGTTCGGCGGCCTGCTCGGCGCTCAGCAGGTGCACCTCGTCCGCGCCGAACGCCTGCTCGTGCGTGAACCTGTCCTTCAGCCGCGACAGTTGGGCGGGCGTCCGGGCGAGCTCCAGCACTCCGCCGCGGTGCGCGTCGCAGTCGATGCCCTCGGCCTCGGCCGCCCGCAGGGCCTCCGACACCGTTTCGTTCATGGCGAGTTGGAGCCGCCGCGCGGCGTCCTCCCCGTGCAGCCGGGCGTAGCGTCCCCGCCCGGCGATGCCGTTGTACAGCCACCCGCCGTTGCGCCCCGAGGCCCCGTACCCGCAGAACTCGCTCTCCAGCACCACGACTTCGAGCTCGGGCGCGGCCTGCTTCAGGTAGTACGCGGTCCACAGTCCGGTGTATCCGCCGCCCACCACGCAGACGTCGGCCTCGATGTCGCCCGCCAGTGCCGGCCGCCGCTCGGGCAGCCCGGTGGCCGCGTACCAGAAGGAGATGCCGCCGTTGACGGTGGTCATGTGCTGTCCTGCTTCCGCCGGTGTGGAGAGCTCGATGCGTGCTGGGACGGTAGTCGGGCCACCGCGGGCCCGGCAACGGACACCGTGTCAGATCGCCTGCCCGCGGGCTGACACGGTGTCCGGGTCGGGCCGCCTGCCCACGGGCCGACCCGGTGTCCGGCCGCCTCACTCGGCGGTGAAGACCTCCTGCCCGCCGACGTAGGTGCGCAGCACCCGGGTGTCGGCGATCTCCTCGACGGGGGCGGCGAACGGGTCGCGGTCGAGCACGACCAGGTCGGCGAGGTAACCGGGGCGCAGGATGCCGGTGTCGTCGAGGCGGTTGAGGTGGGCGGTGCCGGCGGTGTAGGCGGCGAGCGCGGTGGCCAGGTCGAGGCGCTGCTCGGGGAGGAAGACCGGGGTGGCCGGGTCGGCGCCGGGTTCGCGGCGGTTGACGGCGACGTGCAGGCCCTCGATCGGGACGGGGCTGGAGACCGGCCAGTCGCTGCCCGCGGCGAGGGTGGCGCCGGCCCGCAGCAGGTCGCCGAACGGGTACTGCCAGGCGGCGCGTTCGGGGCCGAGGAACGGGATGGTGAGCTCGTCCATCTGCGGCTCGTGGGCGGCCCACAGCGGCTGGATGTTGGCGATCGCGCCGAGCGCGGCGAACCGCGGCACGTCCTCGGGGTGGACGAGTTGCAGGTGGGCGAGGTGGTGGCGGTTGCCGCGGCGGCCGTTGGCGGCGAGTGCGGCCTCGACGGCGTCCAGCGCCTCGCGGACGGCGCGGTCGCCGAGGGCGTGGAAGTGCACCTGGAAGTCGAGCGCGTCCAGTGCGGTGACGTGCTCGCGCAGCGCGAGCGGGTCGACGAAGCTGAGGCCGCTGTTGCCGGTGGCGCAGCCGCAGCCGTCCAGGTAGGGGCTGGTGAGGGCGGCGGTGAAGTTCTCCGCGATGCCGTCCTGCATGATCTTGACCGCGCCCGCCCGGAACCGTCCGTGGCTCAACTTCTCGCGGCGGGCGACGAGTTCGGGGATCTGCTCGGCGCCGCGCTCGCGGTCCCACCAGAGCGCGCCGACCACCCGGGCGGTCAGCGTGCCGTCCTGCGCGGCGGTCAGGTAGGCGTCGGACGGGTCGGGGTTGCCGCCGAACTGGCCGAGCAGTGCGTCCTGCCAGGCGGTGATGCCCAGCGAGTGCAGCATCCGCTGGGCGCCGAGCAGGCCGGCCAGCCGGTCGGCGGCGGTGCTGGCGGGGGCGTGCTTGCCGACCAGGCCGACGGCGCCCTCCTGGAGCATGCCGCTGGGGGTGCCGTCGGGCTCGCGCTCGATCCGGCCGTCGGCGGGGTCGGGGGTGTCGCGGGTGAGCCCGGCGGCCTCCAGGGCGCGGGTGTTGGCCCAGGCGCCGTGGTGGTCGCGGTTGGCGAGCAGCACCGGCCGGTCGGGCACCACCCGGTCGAGCAGCTGCCGGGTGGGCAGGCCGCCGTCGAAGCTCTCCAACGACCAGCCCCCGCCGGTGATCCACTCCTTCTCGGGGTGCGCGGCCGCGTACTCGCCGACCAGCCGCAGGTAGTCGTCCACGCCGACGGTGCCGGTGAGGTCGCAGGAGGCCATCTCCATGCCGCCGTAGACGGCGTGCACGTGCGCGTCCTGGAAGCCGGCGATCAGCAACTTGCCGTGCAGGTCGACGACTTCGGTGCCGGGGCCGATCAGCTCCCGGACCTCGTCGTGGCCGACGGCGGTGATCCGCCCGCCGGTGACGGCCAGCGCGGTGGCCCGGGTTCGGGCGGCGTCCCCGGTGTGGATCGGGCCTCCGGTGAAGACCAGGTCGGCACGGGTCATGGTGGAACCTCGAACTTTCTTTGCGATCAGACGGATTGGGCGCCGTCGAAGTACGGCGAGCGGCGGCCCCAGCGCGACCAGGCGCCGGCCAGCAGTCCGGAGCCGATCATCAGGACCGGCACCGAGAGCTCGAACCAGCCGTTGTCGGCGGCGAGTTCGAAGTGGTCGGTGGAGGAGTAGAAGGTCCAGGCGAGGTAGCCGCCGACCAGCAGCAGCGCCACGCCGCCGAGCAGCGGCGCGACCACCGCCGTCAGCCCCTCCCTGAGGTTCTCGCGCAGCAGGTGCCGGAAGCGCACGGCGGAGGCGATCGCCACCAGCGCGTAGTACAGCGCCACCACGATGCCGATGGCGTTGACGGTCGCCGAGATCAGCTCGGTGACGGTCGGGATGACCAGCGAGACCGCGGCCAGCGCCAGCGCGATGCCGGTGATCAGCCAGGTGCCGGTGGCCGGGGTGCGGTAGCGCGGGTGCAGCCGGGTCCACACCGGGCCGAGGGTGCCGTCGCGGCCCATCGCGTAGGTGCCGCGCGCGGTCGGGATCACCGCGGCCTGCAGCGAGGCCGCCGCGGAGAACATCAGCGCCACCAACGGCAGTGCGGCCAGCGGCTGGTGGGCGAGCCGCTCGGCGAAGTACGCCAGGCCGGTCGCTCCGTTGTCGGCCAACTCGTCGATCGGCAGCACCCGTTGGAACGCGGTGCCGGCGAACAGGAACAGGCCGAGCATCAGCAGCAGCGACAGGAAACCGCCGCGGGAGGCGTCCTTCGGGTCGTGCACCTCCTCGCCGACGCTGAACACCGACTCGAAGCCCCAGTAGCAGAACACCGCCAGCACCATGCCCTGGGCGAGCGCGCTGAGCGACGGGATCTCGAACGGGTTGTACCAGGACAGGCTGAACGGCTGGTCGCCGGCGAACAGCCCGTACCCGCAGAACGCGATCAGCACCGCGTACTCGAAGATCAGCAGCCACTTCTGCAGCGCCGCCGCCAGGTCCAGTCCGCGCACCGCGACCACGGTGGCGGTCAGCAGCACCAGCATGCCGATCAGTGTGCACTGGACGCTGGAGTCGGGGTCCAGCGCCACGCCCGGCAGCTCGTGCAGCCCGGCCTTCCCGACCAGCTGGATGATCGCCGAGCCGGTGACGGTGGTGGTGTAGGCCATGAAGACGATCGTGCTGAGGATGTTCACCCAGCCGGTCAGGAAGCCCAGCCACGGGCTGAGCGTCCGGCCCACCCAGCGGTACGAGCTGCCGGCGTCAGGCTCGACCCGGTTGAGCCGGCCGTAGCCGCAGGCGATGCCCAGCACCGGCAGGAACGCCAGCAGCATGATCGCCGGCAGGTGCAGTCCGACCACGCCCGCCATCAGGCCCAGGCCGATGCCGATCGAGGTGGTGGCCGCGGTACTGGACGCGGCGATCACCACCACTGCGCCGACGCCGAGCGACTTGCGCATCGCCTCGGGAGCAGCGCCGTCGGGGACGGGGCCGCTGTCCTTGATCGTCGTCGCCAAGGGATCACCGCCGATTCTCTCGTGGGGGAACGCCCGCTCGGCGGGCGCGAGTTGGGGGTGCGCCGGCAGCGACAGCAGCGGGCGCGGGCAGTGCGGGGACGGGCCGCAGACGGGCGGCGCGCCGGGGTGGGGGCACCGGCGGAAGGGCCGGTGGCACGCCATGAAACCCGTGAGCCGCTTCACACGTCAATGCTGTTGTCATAAGCTCGGGCCATGACCGAACGAGCCGCGGACCGAGCCGCCGACCTCGCCGCCGACCGGGTCGTCCCGGAGGCCGCGCGCCGCCGCCGGCGCCCCACCAAGCAGGGCACCGTGCTCTCCCAGCAGGTCATCGTCGACACCGCGCTGCGCCTGGTCGGCCAGCACGGCGCGCAGGCGTTCAGCGTCCGCCGCCTCGGCGCGGCGCTCGGCGCCGACCCGAGCGCGATCTACCGCTACTTCCACAGCACGGACGACCTGCTGCTCGCCGTCGCCGACGAACTCATCGGCCTCGGCCTGCACGGCTGGCAGCCCACCGGCGACTGGCGCGCCGACCTGCGCGAGGTCGGCCTGCGCATCCACGCCCACTCGCTGGCCCACCCGCAGGCCGCCGTCCTCGCCGTGTACCGCACCACCGGCCGCGCCAACGAGATCCGCGCCATCGAGACCATGCTCGGCATCCTGCGGGACGCGGGCTTCCCCGACCCGGACGCCGTCAGCCTCTACCACGCCTTCATCGACCAGGCCCTCGGCTTCGCCGTCCTCGACTCCGCGGCCCTCGCCCTCCCCGCCCCCGCCCAGCACGCCGACCTCGCCGTCTGGGACACCGCCTACCGCACCCTCTCCCCCGACACCCACCCGCACATCGCCGCCACCACCCACCTGCTCGCCGCCGACATGCGCCGCAGCGCCTACCCGCTCGCCCTCGACCTCCTCCTCACCGCCGTCGCCGCCCGTCTCCCCGCCCCGGAGTGATCACCACCGTGCCTGGAATCCCCTCCCCCGACCCTGACTTCGCGGTCACCGCGATATACGTCCTCCCCGATGACGCCTGGCACCTGGAGCTCGACCACCTCCCCAGTGGCGGCATCACCGTGCTGGCAGGCATCGTTCCCGACGAGGACCCGGAGCGGGAGCCGTCGGTGTGGGCCGGAGGCATCGACCCGTGCATCCACATCCCGGTGCCGGTGCTGCGCTGGTTCCTGGAGCTCGTCGACGCGCAGATCGCCGCCTCCCGGGCCTGGATGCAGCTGCGCCCCGAACTCGTGGTCACGATCAAGGAGTTGATCGACGAGTACCGCGGCGCCATCGACGACGACGAGTACGCCGTCCTGCTGGCGCGCCTGCGGGCCGAGCTGCCCCCGGCCGATGTCGCCGAGGTGGTCCGGAGCGCGTTCCGCCGGGAGTACGACCTCACCTGACCGCCCGGCGCGCCGCCGTCGGCCGGGGCGGTGACGGGCCGTAAGGTCGGTGCGGGTTTCCGAGGCTCGGAGGGCGGCGCGATGCGGATCTGGATCACCTCGGTGTTCGTCGAGGACCAGGAGAAAGCGCTGCGCTTCTACACCGAGGTGCTCGGCTTCGTGAAGAAGCACGACGTCCCGCTCGGCGGCGGGGCCCGGTGGCTGACGGTGGTGTCGGCGGAGCAGCCGACGGGCACCGAGCTGCTGCTCGAACCGTCCGGGCACCCGGCCGTCCCGCCGTACCAGGCGGCGCTGGTCGCGGACGGCATCCCGGCGGTGTCGTTCTCGGTGGACGACGTGCAGGCCGAGTACGAGCGGCTGCACGCGCTCGGGGTGGAGTTCACCCAGGAACCGACCCGGATGGGGCCGGTGACGATGGCGGTGTTCGACGACACTTGCGGCAATCTGGTGCAGATCGTCCGCCCCGCGCTCTGATCGGGGCGGGCCGCGCCACGCCCCACCCCTTCGATGACGAACATTTGGTTGTCGACCGCTCTCCGGTCATGGAGAATGGCGGGCTGCAGTTGGTCTATACCTCTCGCCCGTTTGCCCCCTTTCACAGGAGAGCCAAGTTGGCCCGTAGACCGCGCCCGCTCGACCCCGCCGACGGGCCGCTGCAGGCCTTCGCCCACGGCCTGCGCGAACTCCGGGAGTCCGCCGGCAACCCCACCTACCGGTCCCTGGCCCGCATCGCCGGCTTCAGCGCCACCACCCTGAGCGACGCCGCCGCCGGCCTGCGCCGCCCCAGCCTGGAAGTCACGCTCGCCTTCGTCGGCGCCTGCCGGGGTGACGAGGACGACTGGCGTCGCCGCTGGCACCGGCTGGAGGCCGAGCTCACGGACGCCCGGCGCAGCACCGACGACGGCGAACTCGCCACCCCCGCACGGGAGTCCGCCGAGCCACCGACCGAGGCCCCGGCCGACCCGGCCGACTCCTTACCGTCCGAGACGCTCACCGCGGTCGTTCCCGACCTCGCGCAGCCGGCCCCGCCACGGCCGTGGCGGGGAAGGTTCGCACTGGCCGCCGGAGTGGTGACGGCGCTGGTGGGAAGCCTGCTCGCGCTCCACCTCTCCACCGAGGACCTGAACCAGCTGGCCCAGATCCCGCCGGGATGTCCGAAACTCCCCGACGCCAAGGGCGGCTTCACCGGCCGGACGTACACCGACACCACCCGGGTCCGGGACGCGCCCTCGCTGGGCGGGCAGGTGCTCCAGGAGCTGCCGGCCGGCTGCCGGTTGCGGTTCTCCGGCTACTGCCTGGGCGACGTGGTGATCGACGCCACCGGCAACTCACCGGACGTGCGCTGGTTCGAGCTGGGCAACGGCTACATCTCCTCCGCGGTCGTCCACGGCAACCCGCCGCCCGGACTGCCGCCCACCGACTGCCCCGGCGGGCACCCCGGTCCGTCCGACCTGGCGCTCACCGCCCGCCCCTCCGCGACCGACCCGTCCGGTGTCGAACTCTCGACCACCGGACGCCAGTTGGGTGTCGTCGGGTTCGCCGCCTACTACCAGGAGCGCGGCGCCGACCGGCCACGCTGGCACCAGCTCGCGATGACCACCGCCAAGCAGGAGTTCCGCACCACCTGGCAACCCGGCACCGCCGACGGCGAGCAGGCGGAGATCCCGGTGCTGGCCGCCGCCTGCCTCGGCGGACAGGCCCCGACCGACACCTCGGACGCCCTGCTGCTCGATCCCGGAAAGATCGGCCGACCGGACGCCCTCACCGGCGACGCCCTCCGGGCCGCCCGCGCCGAGGCCTGCCGCTACCCGATCAATGGCTGACCCTGCCGCCGGGGACCGCCGCCCGCGGGCCCCGGCGTCCACGGCGTCCACGGCGTCCACGGCGTCCACGGCCCGAACGTCCGTCAGCCGCCCAGCACTTCGGCGGCGCTGCGGACCTGGGTCTCCAGGCCGGCCTTGACCTGCGCCATCCCGGCCGGATCCGCGTCCAGCACTTCCTGCTGGTAGGCGAAGTCGACGCTGTACCAGATCCCGACCACGTTGGTCCGGTGCCGGCAGTCGGCGTCCGCGCCCGCCACCTTCAGCTCGCGCTCGCCGGGCTCCGGGGTGCGGTTCCACTCGGGGTCGGACATCGCGGCGATCGGGTCGGCGTACCCGGTGACGCCGCGCTCCTTCATGCACGCCGCCCACTGCGCGAACGCGGCCTGGGTGCGCGGGTGCTCCCGCGCGGCGTCCAGGGTGCGGAACTTCGTGTCGCCCATGCTCTGCGGGTCGCCGATCAGCCCGTCCGGGGTGCCGGTCAGCCGGCGGTTGGCCTGGCCCACGCAGCCGTGCTCGGGCACCTTGTGCCCGTTGATGATCTGCCCGCCCGGCCCGAAGTGGACCTTCAGCTGGTCGGACCCGGTCGCGGCCACCCTGACCTCGGGGGACTGCTCCGGCATCTTCGCGTTGGCACGGTCGGCGGGCACGCCGCCCTCCGGATGGTAGCCCCAGCGGGCCGACAGCTGCGCGTCCTGCCGCCCGTACCGGCCGTCGATCCGGCTGGTCGGGGCGTCCGGGTCGCGCAGGTCCTTGGGCGCCGGGGGGTAGCGGAAGTCCAGGCCGAGCCCGGCCATGCAGCCGTCGATCAGCTTCGCCTGCGCCTGCTGCACGGAGGCGAGCTGCGCCGGATTGAGCAGGTAGCCGTCCAGCGGCAGCGGCAGTGCGTTGGCCGAGTCGGTCACGGGGGCGACGCCCACCGTGGGCATCGGCAGCGGCGACTGGCTCGCCTTCTCGACGGGCTCCGGGGCGGCGGTTGCGCCCGCGCAGCCGGCAGTCAGCAGCAGCGGCAGGACGAGCAGGCCGGAGATGCGGCGCGGACGGCGGGGACGGCTCGGGCGGCGGGGCACGGGCGGGTACTCCTCGAAGTCGGGGCGGCACGGCGGCCGCGGGCCGGGCCGACCGGCCGACGCGGAGCCGCGGCTCCCGGACCGCGCGAACGGTCGGAAGCCGCAGCTCTACTGATGGGAACTCAGCCGACGGTGAGCGTCGACCTAGTTGAAGGAACCCGAGGCGTTGTTGTTCTTCAGCGAGCCGTTCAGGTCCGTCACGGGGGCGTAGCCCGAGATGGTCTGGCAGGCGTAGGAGCAGTTGTAGCCGCTGTTGTAGTACACGACGAAGTTGCCGCCGTACCAGCTGTCGATGGCCGCGGCGCCGTTCTTCACCGCGGCACCCGCGCCGGCGCTGCCGTTCAGGCCGGACGAGAAGGTGTAGCCCGAGTAGTCGGAGATGTTGCCGGTCTGCTTGAAGTAGGCGCCGTAGCCGTACGAAGAGGAGTTGTAGTACAGGCAGACGGCGTGCGAGTTGCCCTGGCAGTCGGCGCTGAAGGCCGAGGCGTCGCCGGCGGACGCCAGGCCGAAGCCGGCGACCGTGGTGGCGATGCCCGCGGCGGCGATGAGCTTGCGAAGACGCATCTCGTGGTCCTTCCTCAACAGCGGTGCCGGAACATCCGACACCGGAGTGGTGGCGGGTCCCCCGAGTGCTCGGCGGCCCCGCGAATCCCATCCTTCGTCAGGCCCGTGGCACGTCCGTTGCTCCCGTGTGGCGTCCGGGAACCGGCTCCCACCTGCGGGTCCTGCTGTCCGGTTGACCGGAATTGATTGACCGGCGGCATCGGTGCGCCTCGCTCCGCCGGACCATGGGTAGGCAGGGGCGATCGACAGCTCCCCGTCCCGGGCCGCCGCTCCCGGGTCCACCCACGCACGAGGAGAACAGATGCACTTCGGGATACTCGGCCCGCTGGTGATATCCGATCACTCGGGGTCGCGTCCGCTCCCGGCCGCCCGCCAACGGGTCCTGCTGGCCGCCCTGTTGCTGCGGCCGGGCTTCGTCCCGAGCGACTCACTGGCCGAACTCGTCTGGGACGGCCGACCGCCGGCCGGCGCCGCCACCACCCTGCGCAGCTACGTGATGCGCCTGCGCCGCGCCCTCGGGCCGCTCGGCCCGCGCCTGGAGACCGGCCCCGGCGGCTACCGGCTGCTGATCACCGACGCCGAGCTCGACGCCCACCGCTTCGTCCGCCTCTACGAGCACGGCGCGGGCGAGGTCCGCGAAGGCAGCCCGACGGCCGGCCTGGCCGCCCTCGACCAGGCGCTGGCACTGTGGCGGGGCCCGGCCCTCGCCGACATCGCCTGCGCCGTCCTGCACCACGAGGAGGCCATCCGGCTCTGCGAACTCCGGCTCGACGTCCGCGAATTGCGCGTCGAGGCACTGCTCCTCCTGGGGCGCACCGGCACCGCGGTCGCCGAGCTCCGAAAGCTGACGGCCCGCCACCCCGAACGGGAGCGCTTCTGGGCGCTGCTGATGACCGCCCTCTCCCGGTCCGGCCGCCCCTCCGAGGCCCTCGCCGTCTACCATCGCGTCTGGCGCCACCTGGCCGAGGCCATCGGCGTCGAGCCCGGCCCCGAACTGCGCGAGCTGCACCGCCGGATCCTGCACGGCGACACGGCCGCGCTCAGCTGGGTCGCATGCTGACGCCAACCCGGCCGGGGCACCACCCGGAGGTGCTCCTTCGTCGTCCACCAGATTCGGACGGCCCAACTGGGCGACGCTGTCTGCTGGGTGATAGCTCGTCAGCTCGTGAGCTGAGCCAGGATCCGCTCGGTGACCAGATCGGGGGCGTCCATCGGCAGTGAGTGCCCGGCGCCGGGGACGACCTCCACCCGGGCGGTGGGCAGGAGGCCGGAGATCCGGGCGGCGACCGCGGCGGAGTCGTGCAGGGCGCTGCGGGCGCCGAGCAGGAACCGGGCGGGCAGGTCGATCCGGCGCAGTTCCTCGTCGGTGAGCACCGGCGGGACGGGCAGGGCCCGCCGGAAGCCCATCGCGGCGCGGGTCAGTTTCATCAACTCGTCCTCCAGCACGGCACTGTTGCCGACCGCCCGGGCCAGCCGGGGGCGCAGCGCGCGGGGTGCGGACGCGGCGAGGCCGCCGGCGATCAGCCAGGCGTAGAAGCGGAAGCCGAAGCCGTTGAACCCGGCCGGGTCGAGCAGCGTCATGACGCCGACCCGGCCGGGGTGGTGCAGCCGGTGCTGGAGTGCGACCCAGCCGCCGTACGAGCAGCCGACCAGGTGCACGTCGGCGAGGTCGAGCGCGGCGAGGACGTCCTCCAGCCAGGCGGCGGCGTCCGCACCGTCGGCGATCGGCGCGGTCTGCACGCTGGCACCGGGCTCACCGATCGGGTCCAGGGCGAACACCTCGTGGTGCTGGGCGAGTTGGCCCAGTTGGTGGTGCCACATCAGGGCGTTGCCGCCGGACGCCGGGAGCAGCACGATCGGCCGACCCTGCGGGGTACCGGTGCGCTGGACGCGGGTGGTGCCGAAAGCGCTGGGCACGTCCTGCGCGGTGCGCGGGCCGGGCCAGAGGGTGGCCAGGGCGTGGTCGTAGGCGGCACGGAAACGGTCGGCGGCCTGGGCGTTCCTGAACTCGCTCATTCGCATGATACATGTGTATCACGGCATGATACGGGTGTACCAGGGAGGCCGGATCATGAACACGAAGGTCGAGCACGAGGAGCGCCGACGGCAGATCGCCGAGGCGCTGCTGCGGATCGCCGACACCCAGGGGCTGCAGTCCGCCAGCATGCGGGCGGTCGCCGCCGAGGCCGGCGTCTCACTGCGCCTGGTCCAGTACTACTTCGAGACCAAGGAGGGCCTGCTGCTGGACGCACTGGCCCGCCTCGGCGCCCAGCTGCAGGACCGGATGGCCCGCTGGATCACCGCCGCCGGCAGCCCGCCCACTCCACGCGCCCTGGTCACCGCCGTGCTGGCCTGCATCCTGCCCACCGATGCGGAGAGCCGACGCATCGCCCGCACCTACACCGCGTACTACGCCCTGGTGCTGAACGATCCCGCGGCCCTGGAGAAGCACGGCACCGGCCAGGCCGAGGTCCTGGAGTCCTTCCTCGCCAAGCAGCTGCGCACCGCCCAGCAGGACGGCACCCTCTCCCCCGCCCGCAACCCGGAGATCACCGCCGCCGGCCTCGCCGCCATGGTCAACGGCCTCGGCCAGAGCGTCCTCGGCGGCCAACGCGACGGCGAGACGGCCCTGGCGATCCTCACCCACCACCTCGACGAGCTGTTCACGTTCGGCGATTGACGCTCCGCCACTTGGTCGTCGGTCGACCAACCGCGTGACCGCGCCGTCGTCCGCACACTGCGAGGACCAGCTGAGGCGCGCCAACTGCCGCCTCTCCTGCGCAAGCACGGGCGGCGGCAGTCCCGAGCGCAAACGCAGGCAACACCTCGACGAGCTGTTCACACTCACCGGTCGACGACACCTTCAGTCGACTAGCCACGTCACCGCTCCGTCGCCCGCGACCCGCCAGAACCGGCGTTGCCTCGCCAACCGCCACCCCTCCGGCACCGCGCGGGCGGCCGCGGACCGGGCCACGAGCGCAACCGGCACCCCGACCCGGCAGGGGTCCAACGCACCGCCAGGGCCGAACCGCCACCTCAACAAGCAGTTCACCCGCATCGGTTGACAACCCATCGCCTCAACGTCTGGCGTCCGCGACCCGCCAGGACCGGCGGTACGTCGCTGCCCGCCACCCCTCCGGCACCATGCAGGCGGCCGCGAACCGGGCCACGAGCGCAGCCAGAGCCCCGCCCCGGCGCGACTCCTACACCCGAGGGCCGACTCGCCACCTCAACAAGCAGTTCACCCACACCGGTTGACGACCCACCGCCTCACCGCCCGTCGTCCAGCCACATCACCAATCCGTCACCCGCGACCCGCCAGGACCGACGGTGCCTCGCCGACCGCCACCCCTCCGGTGCCGTGCGGGCGGCGGCGATCCAAGCCGCCAGTGCGGGCAGTGCCTCAGTGCGCAGGGCCTGTCTGGCGGCGGCCCGCCGGGCCGACGGTAGGGGCGCGACCCGGATCCGGCATGTCTCCCACCAGGTCGGATGGATGCCGCCTCCGTAGTTTCCGCGGATCTGCGGCACCCACTCGACCGTCAGCAGCACCCCGTCCTCGCGGGCCGTTCGCCCGAAGTCGAGGGGGACGGACGTCCCGTTCTCCTCCGCCAGCGCGGAGCGGATGCCGGTCGGGGTGAGCGGCCAGGAGAGGCCGCGCGGCAGCAGGCGATTGCGGGCGGGCATCCGGCGATCCTGACACGACGCCGGTCGGCCCCGCCCGGGACTTCCGCCGCCCCTGGTCCGGGCCGTTCCGGTCCGCGGGTCGAAGGGCTCGGGTAGGTTGCCCGGCATGAGTGATCATGGATCCATCGCCTGGCCGCCCGCTCCGATCACGACCGCGCGGCTGGTGCTGCGCCCGTCCGAGGCCCGCGACCGGGACGCGTTCGTCGACCTGTTCGCCTCGCCGGAGGTCGGCGCCCACATCGGGGGCGCCCGGCCGCGGGAGGACCTGGAGCGCGCGGTGCCGGAGGTGCCCGGGCAGCGGCCCGGCGTGTTCGTGGCCGAGCTCGACGGGACGATGATCGGCCTGGTCACCCTCGATCCGCGTGCCGATGACCGCCCCGGCCATGTCCGCCCGGAGGGCGGCGAACGCGAACTGGGCTACCTGTTCCTCCCCCACGCCTGGGGCCGGGGGTACGCCACCGAGGCCTGCACGGCCGCCCTCGGCTGGTTCGACACCGCACTCCCCGGCGAGCCCGTGGTGCTGTGCACCCAACTCGCCAACGGCGCCGCCCTGCGCCTCGCCGCCAAACTGGGCTTCACCGAAGTCGAGCGCTTCGAGGAGTTCGGGGCCGAGCAGTGGTTCGGCGCCCGCCTCCCGGCCTGAACCCGCCCGGTCGGCCAGGCCTGCGCTCTCCTGACGGGCCGTGAGGCCCGTCCGCCGTGCGGTAGGTTCCAAGGCATGACCGATCTCGGAACCGTCGCCTGGCCGCCCGCCCCGATCCGCACCGAGCGGCTCGTCCTCCGCGAGCCCGAGGCGCGCGATCGGTCGGCGGTCATCGAGCTGTTCACCTCGCCCGAGGTCTGCGCCTACCTCGGTGGGCCGCGTTCGCGCGAGGAGTTCGAGCAGGTGGTGCCCGAGACGCCGAGTCGGCGGCCGGGCTTCTTCGTGGTCGACCTGGACGGCGCGATGATCGGCAGCGTCACCCTCGACCGACGCGACCCGAACCGTCCCGGTCACGTCCGCCCGAAGGGTCTGGAGCCCGAGCTCAGCTACCTGCTGCTGCCGCACGCCTGGGGCCGGGGGTACGCCACCGAGGCCTGCACGGCCGCCCTCGACTGGTCGGCCGCCGCGCTGCCGGGCGAGCCGGTGGTGCTCTGCACCCAGTCCGCCAACACCGCTTCGCACCGCCTCGCGACGCGACTGGGCTTCACCGAGGTCGAGCGCTTCGAGGAGTTCGGGGCCGAGCAGTGGTTCGGCGTCCGCCTCCCGGCCTGAACCCGACCTCCCCGCACGGCCGTTCCGTATCCTTGCCCGCCATGACCCTGCACCGACGGCACACCTCCCGCGTACTCCTGCTCGACGACCGCGACCGCCTGCTGCTGCTCTGCGGCCGCGACCCGCGCCGCGACGGCGCCCGCTGGTGGTTCACCGTCGGCGGCGGCATCGAGGACGGCGAGGACGCACTGGCCGCCGCCGTCCGGGAGTTGCGCGAGGAGACCACGCTGACGTTGACCGCCGACCGGCTCGGTCCGCTCGCCTGGACCCGGCGGACCCGGTTCGGCGTCGACGGCCTGCGCTTCGACCAGTCCGAGGAGTACCGCCTCTGCCGTCTCACGGCCGCCGAGGCCGCCGCCGTCCGGATCGACACCGAAGAAGCCCGCTACGGCCACCACTGGTGGAGCATCGAGGAGTTGGCCACCACCGGGCAGACCGTCCGACCTCGCCGGCTGGCCCAGCACCTGGCCGCACTGCTCCGCTCCGGCCCGGGCCGAGTCTCGCTCCACCTGGGCGACTTCGACGAGGACACCGACCTGGCCGCCGGCTGACCGGGCGGGGCTCGCAGCGCCGGGCGGACCTTGGCGAGCATCAAGGTCGAGGAACCGGTCGGGGTGCCGGAAGATCGCGAAGTGGCGTGTGTCAGGCACGAGTTCGAAGGACTTCCCCGGTGCGGGAACGTCGCCGAAAAGCGCCTGGCGGGGTGAGCACGTCGCCGTCGCCCTGGAACACGAAGAACGGGATCCGAAACCCGGTGACCGCTCCGCCACACCGCCCGAGGGCCCGTCAGGCAGCAGACGTGCTGCGCGAGGTCGCCGTCCACCGGTCGACGAAGGCACACACCAGCGCCGCGACCGCCAGGAAGGCGACCATCGCGCGGAGCAGGCCGCTCTCCGGGTAGGTGTCGGCGACCGCGTGCAGCGCGAGGTACGCGGCGCCCAGACCAGCCGTCGCACCGAGCGCCAGCGGCAGCAGCGCCCGCCGGACCTGCTCCCGCCACAGGGCGGCGCCGACGATGAACAGCCCGCCCGCAACGGCGACCTGCAGATGGGCGAACCCCGTCCCGTACCGCACCGCCAGGGCCGGCACCAGGAACAGCACCAGGCCTCGGCGCAGCACCGCGGCGAGCGCCGCCGTGGCCGGGCCGACCGCCGCCCACCCGGCCGGGCCCCAGCGCCCGGTGGCCGCCAGGACCGTCAGCCACAGCACCAGCTCGGGCCAACGCGTGCGCAGATGAGCCGAGTTGTAGAGCAGCGCGGTGTCGTACAGCACCATCACCAGTCCGCCAAGCGCCCCCAGCGAGACGGTGAAGTGCAGCAACCCGCCCAGGCCGGGCCGGAGTTCCGGCCCGCGGTCGCGGCGCGCGAGGGCGAGCACCAGCGGGACGGTGACGGCCGCGGAGGCCGCGCGGATCAGCAGGTCCTGGACGGTCCACGGGTTGCGCAGCGCCCACTCCACCACGCCGAACACCATCGTGTACGAGAGCGCGGCCGCCCCCACCAGCGGCCCGGACCCGAGCGCCGCCCGGTACAGCGCGGGGCTGAGCCGCCGCAGCGCCGTCCCGTACGCGAACAGCACGAACGGCAGCTCCAGGAACGCCTGCACCCGCAGCACGCTCGGCCCGAACACCCATGGCGCGGGCATCCACCCCGCCACCGTCCGCACCACCGGATCCCCCACCGGCTGCGCGAACCACCCGGGCGGCAGATACCGCGTCACGAACGACGCGTCCCCGCCGTGCACCCTCACCACATAGGCCGCGCACACCAGTTGGTTGACGTACACGGCCCCCACCACCACCGCCACCCCCACCTCGGGCCGCACCGCCCACCCGCCTCGCCCCACCGTCGCCCCGCCCAGCACCCGCCGCCCGAACCCCAGGCCGGCGGCCACCGAGAGGACCACGGCGAGATCGATCAGCAGCACGGTGACGGTCATCCGCGAGATCCTACTGACGCCGTTCGCCTGCCCTGCCGGACACCTCGGTCGCCCCGGTTCATCCGCCGGGCGGCGCCGGAGATCCTCGCGGCGACAGCGCCGATCGACGCGGCCCGGACGGTTCAGCCGAGGTGAGGGTGGGTGCCGGCCAGGCCGTCGCCGATCTACCGGCGCATGCTCGGGTGGCTGCCGTGACGGTCACGCCTCCGGGTGCCGACCACCGGGGAAAGCACCGGGCGGCTCGGCACTCCACGGCCTCAGGGGCCGCAGGCGTCCCCGCCGCTGTCGTCCACGAACAGCAGCTTCACCGCGGTGGACGCCTCCACGAGGAGCAAGGGCGCCAGCACGGAGGCGAGGACGACCGCGGCCACCGTGAGCCCCGGCTGCCGCTCGGCCTTCACCGCGAGCCGCACCGCCCCCACCGCGGCCGCGACGCTCGCCACCGGCGCACCGAACGCCGCCGCCCAGACCCTGGCGGGCCGGGTGCCGAGCCGCCGGCAGAGCTGCCACGCCAGTTCGTCGTGCGTCCGAACGGCGTAGACCGTGAGCACCGGCGCCAGCACGGCAAGCAGCGCGGCCGCTGCCAGGACTCGCCAACCGGCGCTTCCCCTGCTCGACATCACCGTCACGTGCCCCCTTCCGGCCCCACGGGCTGTCGGCAGCCCGTCCCCCCATGGACGCGACCGCACGAGGCTCCGGTTGCGGTGGCCGCCCGGCCGCCCAACCGCCGCTCACCTCATCCGGTCAGGAGGAAGAAACGGCCACTTCCCGATTCCGGAAGCAGACCCGCCTTTCATGCCCTCGCCCCCACGAACGTGCGAGGTGTTCGTACTTCGTCCGGCCCGGCAAACGGACGACCGGGCACGCTCCACCGCCAATCCGGACAACATCGCATGCGACGCCCTGCCGCCCATGGCACGGCGTCGCCCGCATCGCCGAACCGGGCGGCTCGATCCGCCCCGCCGACGGCCTGCACCCGCGCCGCCCTCTCCAGCGGAAGGACGAGCCGTCGAACCTTCGTACGGTCACGCTCCGTTGTCGTTCGGCGGTCAACCCCGGCACGGCAACCGTCGCACGCACGGGACGAATTGGCCGCGGCCGAAGCGACGGCAGGCAATCGCTTTCCATTCTCGGACAGATCCGTCCGCCCCTCCGGGGGCCGGTGTTCGTTCGGAGGCAAAGCGGGCTTGTTCGGTAACGAGAACCACCGATGCGGACGCATTCTTGGTCAGTTCGCCGCACCGCCGCCCGACCCTCGACACTCCCCCGAACCGTGGACTGGACCAGCCCTCGGGGGTGTCCGACAGGGAGCTGCAGGGCGGTCGACCCCAGCTGGGGGGCGTGATCACGGAACGTGATCAAGGTTCGGGCGCGGGGAGTTCACAGTTCACTCACATGCCGCTTGGGAAATCGCCTCAACAACCATTGTGGGGTCGGATGCCGAGAGGTAGAGTCCCGGTTCGCCGAAGCACGGACGGGCACCTCTGGGCATTTATCTTGGAGCGGGCATGTCAAAGAACGGTGGCATCGACAGATCGGGTTCCGATCTGTTGGATGCGTTCGCGGACGCCGTTCTCCGGTGGCCCGAGCGCGCCGCGATCGAGTCTCCCGAGCACACTCTCAGCTACCAGCAACTCGCGTTCTCCGCACAGCGGTTGGCCGCCCGACTGGGCGACCGGCCGGGTCCGGTCGCAGTCGCGGCCGGGCACCACCCGGACACCGTGGTGGCGCTGTTGGGCATCCTCGCGGCGGGCGGCGTGTACGTCCCGATCGACCCGGCCTTCCCGGTGGAGCGGCAGCGCCAGATGACCGAGACGGCCGGCTGCCGACTGCTGGTCGGTCCCGGGACATCCGAACACGCCGACCAACTCGGCTTATCGCCCTTGGAGTTGCACGACTCGACCGATCAGGCACCCGCCTGGAGGACGACCGTCGTCGCGCCCGGCGACCCCGCCTATCTGCTGTTCACCTCGGGGTCCACGGGCCGGCCGAAGCCGGTGTTGACGCCGCGCGAGGCGATCACGGCCACGGTCGGCTCGCTGCGGGAACTGTTCGAAGTCGGGCCGGACGACCGGGTGTTGCAGTTCGCCTCGCTGAACTGGGACACCTGCTTCGAGGAGATCCTGCCCACGCTGACGGCCGGCGGCCGGCTGGTGTTCGATCCGGAGGCGCATTCGGCCTCGTTCCCCCGGCTGCTGCGGATGGTCGAGCGGCGCGGCATCACCGTGCTCGACCTGCCCACGGCGTTCTGGCACGAGCTGGTCCTGCACCTCACCGAGGACGGCGGACGGGCCGAACTGCCGGAGTGCGTAAGGCTGGTGGTGATCGGCGGCGAGGCCGCAAATCCGGCCCGGCTGGCCGACTGGAGCCGGCTGGCGGGCAGTTCGCGGATCCGGCTGCTGAACACCTACGGCTGCACCGAGACCACCCTGATCACGCACGCCGTGGACCTGCTCGGCCCGCGCACCCCGGAGCCGGGCCGCCACTGGGAGCCCACCGGACGCGCACCGATCGGACGCGCCCTCCCCCACGTCGACGAACTCCTCACCGCTGATGGCGAGTTGCTGATCGGCGGACCTGCCATCGCGACCGGCTACCCGGGGCTGCCGGAGGCCACCGCCGAACGCTTCGTGCTCCGCGACGGGCACCGCTGGTTCCGGACGGGCGACCGGGCGGCCCGGGACGAGGACGGGGTGCTGACCCCGCTGGGACGGCTGGACCACGAGGTGAAGATCCGCGGCATCCGGGTCGACCCGGCGGAGGTGGAGGCCGGAATCGGCGCCCACCCGGGCGTGGGCGCGACGGCCGTCACCGCCACCACGCTGGCCGGTCGGGCCGCCCTGGTCGCCTACGTCGTCCCGCGCACCGGCGGGCCCGACCCCGCGCTCGCCGCCGAACTCCTACTCTACCTGCGGGAACGCCTGCCCGGCCACCTCGTCCCGAGCCGGATCACCGTGGTGCCGGACCTGGTCCGCACCGCCAGCGGCAAGGTCGACCGCGCCGCCTCGCACCGCCTGCACAGCACCGCCCCGCGCTGAGTCCCGCCCGCCACCGCCGTGGCACCCGACCGGGCATCGAACCGGCCCTCATATCTGACGCACCATCAGTTCACGTACCGCCGAGGGCGCAGAACCCCGCGCGCCCAGGCGCCGCACCACAAAGCACCGCCGCACCGAGTACTGCCTACCTGGCATCCGCCAGACCACGCGCACCCCGCACCGGTCGAAGGAGACCCCGATGAGCCTCGACATGCCCGTCACCGCACCCGCCGCAGCCGGTCCCGGGCGCACGCCCGACCCGGTGGAGGCGCTCGCGGCGGTGTTCCGCCGGATCCTGGAGCTGGACCACGTCCCGGCCGACGGCAACTTCTTCCTGCTGGGCGGCGATTCGCTGATCGCCACCCGGGTGCTCAGCGCCGTCGCCCGCGACCACGGCGTGGAGCTGACCTTCGAGGACTTCCTCGCCGACCCCACCCCGGCCGGCCTGGCCACCCGCATCGCCACCGGGAGCGTCACGGCGGACGCGCACAGAATCGTGGCCGGCCGATGACCGCCGCGACTCCCCCTGGCACCGCCTCGGTGCCGCGGTCGGTGATCGTGGTCGGCGCGGGCCTGGCCGGGCTGACCGCGGCCGTCGAACTCGCCGACCGCGGCGTGTGTGTGACGGTGTTGGAGGCCCGGGACCGGGTCGGCGGGCGCACGCTCGGCATCGAGGTGGCGCCGGGACGGTGGATCGACGCGGGCGCGGCCTACCTCGGTGACCTGCACACCGAACTCCACGCCCTGCTCGCCGCCTGCGACTTGAAGACCGCGCCCACCACCATGGCGGGCGCCAGCCGGTTCGCCCTCACCGAGGACCGCTCGGACGGCGCGGCGACCCGCGACGGCCGGTTCCCGCCACTGAGCGCCGTCGCGCTGGGCGACCTGTTCGAGCAGTTGGAGGAGTTGACGTCCGCGGTCCGCCCGGACGCGCCGTGGCTCTCACCGGATGCGGAGCGGCTGGACGCCCTGACGGTGGCCGACTGGGCGGAGCAGCAACTCACCCACCCGGACGCCAAGTTGTTCTTCCCACTGTTCCTGGGCGAGATGATGGCGGCCGATCCGGCCAGGATCTCGGTCCTGCACATGGCGTTCTACCTGCGGTCCGGCGGCGGCCTGCGCTATCTCAACGCCTTCGAGGGCGGCGCCCAGCAGGACCGGGTGGCGGGCGGTTCGCACCGGCTGTGCGAGCGGCTGACCCGACGGCTGTTGGATCGGGGCGGGGTGCTGCACACGGACGAGCCGGTGCTGTCGGTGGAGCAGACCGAACGGGAGGCCGTCGTCCGTACGCCCGAGGGGAGTTACCGGGCGGACGCGGTGGTCGTGGCGGTGCCGCCGCTGCTCGCGGACGCGATCGAGTACCGTCCGCCGCTGCCCACCCCGCGGGCGGCGTCGCGGACCGAGCGCGGCTGCGCAGTGAAGCTGAACCTGGTCTTCCCGGAGCCGGTGTGGCGGGCGCACGGCCTGTCGGGATGGTCGGTGAACGCGACCGGTCCTCTGCTGTCCACGGTGGACGACACTCCGCCGGAGGGCTCCCCGGGTGTGCTGACCGGCTTCGTCACCGGCGCGGAGGCCCATCGTTTCGCCGCGCTGCCACCCGAGGAACAGCGCGCGGCGGCGGTCGCACAGGCGGCCCGGCTGTTCCCGATGCTGCCCGAGCCGATCGCCTTCCATGTCACCGACTGGGTCAACGAGCCCTGGAGCAAGGGCTGTTACGCGGCGCTCTTCGGACCCGGCGACTGGTCGGCGCTCGGCCCGACGCTGACCGAGCCGCACGGCCGGGTGCACTTCGCGGGCACCGAGACCAGCACCGAGTTCTTCGGCCTGCTGGAGGGCGCGATCCGTTCGGGTCGCCGCGTCACCGCCGACCTCCTGGACGAGTAACAGCACCTGGCATCACGTCAGTTGCCAGTTCGAACCCCTTTCCCCCGACCCGGTGGCGCGCTTCGCACGCGGGCGCCCGGGCATCGAGTCCTGCTTCGGAAGACCGGAGAGACCGGAGACCGCCATGAGCGATCAGACATCCATCGCGCCGCTTGCCGTCAGAGAGCGGTTCATGTCCGACCCGACCCTGGGTGCGGGCAACTTCCTCGACCGGGCGGTCGAGGCGAATCCGCACCGTGCGGTGCCGTTCGCGTTCAGCCACCGGCTGGACCACCGCGGGCAGGTGGTGCTGCGCGGGCACAGCCTGCTGGACCTGGTGGCGCTGCGCGACCGGTACGCGGCCTGGTACCACGCGAACGGCGTGCGGCCGGGCGAGCCGGTGGGCGTGGTGATCGCCGAGGGCCTGGAGCCGCTGCTGCACTTCTTCGCGCTGACCGCGCTGGGTGCGGTTCCGGCGCTGGTGAACGACGCGATGCGGCACGACGTGATGGTGCGCTACCTGAGCCACGTCGGCGTGGTGGGGGTGGTCGCGGACGACACCACCCGGCTGGCGTCGGCGTACCGGAAGGACCCGCAACTGCGGCCCCGCTTCCTGTCGTTGACGGCCGAGGTGCAGGCCTTCGACGCGGCGTCGGCGGCGCTGCCGGAGGGGTACCCGTACCAGCACGCGGCCGAGGACGTGGTGGCGCTGATCCACTCCTCGGGGACGACCGGCACGCCGAAGTCGACGATGCTGGCGCACCGGCAGTTCTGGGAGGGCAAGCAGCCGCGGATGGTGCGCTTCCCGGCGGAGTCGTACGACCGGCTGATGTCGCTGATGCCCCACACCCATGCGGGCGGCCTGAGCTACTTCATGACGACGACGCTGCTGGGCCTGCCGACGGTGGTGATGTCGGACTGGCGGCGGGTCGCGGTGGAGCCGGTGATGGAGGCGTTCCGGCCGACCATGGTGGCGTCGTTCCCGCGCACCTTCGTGGAGTTGGCGACCGGTGAACTCCCGACCGCGGGCGCGGCCATGGTGCACTCGTGGTTCAACACGGGCGACAGCGCGCACTACGGGCACATCCGCCGGCTGGTCCAACTGGGCGAGCGCCCGGCGGGGTTGATCCGTCCGTGGCTGCTGCCGCAGGAGCGGGCCGAGCAGGCCGCGCTGCCGGGTTCGCAGTTCGTCGACGGGCTGGGGTCGTCCGAGATGGGCATGGCGCTGTTCGGGCAGGTGACCTCGCCGGAGACGGAGCGGGACGACCGCTGCGTGGGCACGCCCTCGGAGGTGGTGGAGCGGGCGGCGGTGCTGGACGAGGACGGCGTCGAGGTCCCGGACGGCACGGTCGGTCTGCTGGCGGTGGCCGCGCCGTCGATCACGCCCGGGTACTGGAACAACGAGCGGCTGACGCAGTCGTTCCGGCAGGCCGGGTACTGGCTGACCGGCGATGTGGCGTACCGGGACGCCGAGGGGCGGTTCTACCACCTGGACCGCACGGTCGACGTGATCGACACCTTGGACGGGCCGGTGTACAGCCTGCCGCTGGAGGAGGTGCTGCTCGCCGACTGCGCCGCGCAGGTGCAGGACTGCTCGGTGGTGGGCGTGCCGCACCCGGACGGCGGGCAGCGGCCTATCGCGGTGGTCCGGCTGCAGGACGGGGCCAGCGCGGACGGGCTGCTGGAGGCGGCCAACGCCGAGCTGGCGAAGGCCGGTCTCGCGGAGCTGGCGGCGCTCCGAGTCGCGGACCGCGCCGAGGAGTTCCCGCTGGGCCCGACCGGCAAGGTGCTGAAGCGGGAGCTGCGCACCCGGCACGCCGGCCTGCTCTCCGCCGCCGCTCCGGCGCGTCCCTGATGAATCGTCAGGTGCCTCAGCCGTACTCCTACGCGCGGCGGGAGTTGACGGAGCCGGACTGGCGGCGGCTGCCGGGCTGGCGGGAGGTGTCGGCCGCGCAGTGGCGGGACGCGCAGTGGCAGCGGGCGCACTGCGTGCAGAACGAGCGGCAGTTGCGGGAGCTGTTCGGCCCGCTGCTGACGGACCACTTCTACCGTGAACTGGCCGCCGATCAGGCCGAGTTCGCGACCATGTCGATCCTGCTTCCGCCGCACATGCTGAACACCATGGCGGCGGACGCCCCGCTGGAGCCGGCGGCGTTCACCGCGGCGTTCCTGGCGGATCCGGTGCGCCGGTACATGCTGCCGGTGCGTTCCGACCGGCATCCGCAGTGGCCCAGCCATCCGCTGGCGACGCGGGACTCGCTGCACGAGAGCGAGATGTGGGCGGTGGAGGGGCTGACGCACCGCTACCCGACCAAGGTGCTGGCCGAGTTGCTGTCCACCTGCCCCCAGTACTGCGGGCACTGCACCCGGATGGACCTGGTCGGCCGCTCCACGCCGCAGGTGACCAAGGCCCGGCTGGTGCTGCGCCCGGCCGACCGCGAGGAGCAGATGCTCGACTACCTGAAGCGCACCCCGTCGGTGCGGGACGTGGTGGTGTCGGGCGGCGACCTGGCGAACGTTCCGTGGCCGCGTCTGGAGTCCTTCCTGCTGCGGCTGTTGGAGCTCGGCTCGGTGCGCGACATCCGGCTGGCCAGCAAGTCGGTGGTCGGCCTGCCGCAGCACTGGCTGCAGCCGAAGGTGCTGGCCGGCGTCGAGCGGGTGGCCCGGCTGGCCGCCCGCCGCTCGGTCAACCTGGCGGTGCACACCCACGCCAACCACGCCGCCTCGGTGACGCCCCTGGTCGCCGAGGCGGCCCGGGGCCTGCTGGACGCGGGCGTGCGGGACGTGCGCAACCAGGGCGTGCTGATGCGCGGGGTGAACGCCACCCCGGCGGCGCTGCTCGACCTGTGCTTCGCCCTCCAGGGCGAGGCGAACATCCTGCCGTACTACTTCTACCTGTGCGACGTGATCCCGAACGCCGAGCACTGGCGGCTGCCGCTCTCCGAGGCGCAGCGCCTGCAGGAGGCGATCCTCGGCTACCTGCCGGGCTACGCGACGCCGCGGCTGGTCGCGGACGTGCCGCACGTCGGCAAGCGCTGGGTGCACCAGGCGGTCGACTACGACCGGGAACGCGGCATCTCGTACTGGACCAAGAACTACCGCACCACCGTTGAGCTCCCGTCGGCCGAAGAGCCGTGCGAGGACGCGCCGTTGAACCGCCGGTACCCGTACGTGGATCCGGTGGACACGCTGCCGGAAGCGGGCCGCGCCTGGTGGGCGGAGCAGCTGGAACGCGGTGGTGTCGCAGAACTTCCCGAACTATTGGGCCTGTTGGAGGGCAAGTGAGCGAGGCTTCGGCGCCGCTGCGCCGAATGTGCTGGATCTTCCCGGACCGGGAGTCGACCCGGTCGGGGGCGATGTGGAAGCACTACTTCTGGGACATGTTCGCCGAGGTGGCCGCCGGGATGGGGATGGAGTGGTCCCGGCACGCCCCGGAGGCGGTGACGGTGGACGGCACCGATCCGGCCCGGCCGCGGGTGTACGTGGACGACGAGCCGGTCACGCCCGAGGACACCTTGTTCATCACGGCGCTGTACTCGCTGCCGTACCAGTCGATGGACGTGTTCAACCAGCTGGCGCTGTGCACGGTGCTGGAGCAGGCCGGATTCTACCTGCCGTTCCCGGCGCAGGTGTCGCTGCTGGGCAACGACAAGTTGGCGACCATGCTGTTCCTGGCGGACTCGCCGGTGCCGCCGATCCCGTCGGTGCGGATCGGCTCGGGCCGGGACGTCTCCAAGCACCAGTACGAGGTGGCGCTGGGCGAGTTGACGTTCCCGGCGATCGTGAAGCCGGCCGGCTGGTGCGGCGGCGGCGGGATCTGCCTGGCCCGCTCCCCCGAGGACGTGCGCGGGCTGGCCAGCCTCGCCCAGGGCGGTGACACCACGCTGGTGGCGCAGCCGTACCTGGGCGACGGTACGGCCGACTA
>NZ_BMRI01000020.1:27059-38978 GCF_014648555.1 Kitasatospora griseola | reverse complement strand
CCGGGTGTACGTGATCGACGGGAAGCCGTACGCGGTGCTGCGGCGCACCCCGGAGGCCGGGTCGCCGGTGGCGAACGCGAGCCGCGGCGGGTCGATGGAGTTCTGCGAGATCCCGGCCGAACTCGCCGACGCCACCGCCTACTTCGCGAAGAAGCTGCCGATCCCGTTCTTCTGCGTGGACTTCCTGCACGACGGCGAGCGGTTCTGGTTCTCCGAGTTGGAGCCGGACGGGGTGATCGCCCCGGACTTCGACGACCCGGACCGCTCGGTCCAACGGGACGTCACCCGGGCCCGGTTCGCGGCCTACCGCGACGCGCACGCGGCCTTCCTCACGAACGGGGGCGCTGCCCGATGAGCTTCTCACTGACCGAGGCGCAGGCCGCCGACGGCCTGGCGGTGGCCCGGCACACCCTGGAACTGCTGCGCACCGTCCCGGAGTTCGGCGACCGGTACGCGGACGTCGCCGCGCCCGGCACGCTCGCGGAGCTGGCGGCGTTGCCGCCGCTGGCCAAGGACGACCTGAACACGGCTCTCGCCCACCTGGAGCCGTCCGCCGCGCAGGGCGCCACCTGGCTGTTCCAGAGCGGCGGTTCGACGGGCGCGCCGAAGGTCGGGTACGCGCCGACCGGGTTCTACATGGCGAAGGTGTTCGAGCACTGGCAGCCGCTGGACCGCGACGACGTCTTCGTCAACGCCTGGGGTGCGGGCCGGATGTGGGGCGCGCACTTCCTCGCGGCGGGCCTGGCCGACCTGTGCGGCTGCCGGGTGATCGCGCTGGGTTCGGTGACCCGCGAGGAGTACCCGGAGTGGCTGGCGTTCCTCGCCGACCGGAAGGTCACCGCGATCGGCGGCACCCCGAGCGTGCTGCGGCTGTGGTTCGCCCACGCCCGCGCGGCCGGGATCGAACTCCCGTCGCTGCGCAAGGTGTTGTGGCTGGGCGAGGCCTGGCAGCCGCAGCTGGAGGAGGACTTGGCGGTCGTCGCGCCGAAGGCCCGCCGGCACGGCATGTTCGGCTCCACCGAGACCTGGGTGGTCGGCTCCAACACCCCCGACTGCCCGGCCGACACCTTCCACCCGTTCCCGCACCAGCTGGTGCACGTCGGCGACGACGGCCTGCTCGACTTCACCTCCCTCGACCCGGCGATGCTCAACCCGGTGCTGCGTTACCGCACCGGCGACGCGGGCGAGTTGACGTCCTGCCCGTGCGGAAGGACCGGACCGGCGATGCGGGTGCTGGGCCGCCGCGACAACGTGGTGCAGGTCCGCGGCCTCGGTCTGCACGTGGACGAGCTGCTCGCCCGGGTGGAACGCGAACCCGGCGTCACCCGCGCCCAGGTGGTGATCACCGAGCAGGGCGGCCGGGCCCAGCAGGTGGACGTCCTGGTGCTCGGCGCCCTCCCCGACCCGGCGGCGCTGCGCCGTGAACTGCTGTCCGCCACCTTCACGTTGAGCACCGCCTTCGTGCACGATCCGGAGCACGTCCGGGTCCGGGTGGTGGACGCCCTGATCGGCAACGACCGCACCGGCAAGACCGCCGGCTTCGTCGTCCGGGAGGCGTCGTGAGACTCCGCGCGCCCGAGCGCCTCGGCCGGGGCTTCAACCTGTTCTGGTTCGGCAAGTCGATCTCGAACGTCGGCGACCGGGTGACGGTGTTCGTCGTCCCCACCCTGATGATCTTCGTACTGCACGCCTCCGCTTTCCAGGTCGGCATCGTCGCCATGGCCCAGTACCTGGGCATTCCCCTGCTCGGGCCGATCGCCGGCGTGCTGGTGGACCGCTGGGACAAGCGGATCACGCTGCTGGTCTGCGACCTGGTTCGGCTGCTGGCCGTCGGCATCATCCCGCTCGCGTACTGGCTGGACTTCCTCTCCACGCCGCTGCTGTTCTGCTGCGTCGCGGCGGTCTCCGGCGCGACCATCTTCTTCAACGTCGGCTACCTGGTGGCGGTGCCCGCCGTCGTCGAGCAGCAGCACCTGGTGCGCGCCTACTCGCGGCTGGAGGGCAGCGGCTCGGTCGCCGAAGTGGCGGGACCGTCCATCGCCGCCGCCCTGTACAGCGCCCTCGGCGCCGCCTCGCTGCTGGTCGACGCCGCCAGCTACCTGGTCTCCGCGGCCTGCTTCCGCTGGATGCGCCCCTGGGGCGAACGCACCGTCGCCCAGGGCTCGGTGTGGCAGCGCCTCACCCTCGGCTTCCGCCTGAACTGGCAGGACCCGGTGCTGCGCCGGGTGGTGCTGGCCGCCGTGACCCTCAACTCGGGCGGCCCGGTGTTCGTCACCGTGCTGCCGGTGTTCGCCTACCGCGGCCTCCACGTCACCGTCGGCGTGTTCGGCGCCGCGATGTCCGCGGGCGCGGTCGGCGCGCTGCTCGGCGCGCTGGTCGCCCCGAAGATCAGCGGCCGCCTGGGCATCGGCCGGACCATGGCCTGGTCGCTGCTGCTGCACTGCCTGGTCGGCCTGGGCGTGCTGGCCGCGCCCGCGCTGCCCGCCGGGCCGGTCATCGCCGTCACCATGGGCTGCTACGGCTTCTTCATGTCCTGCATCAACGTGTGCTCCGCGCCCGCCCGGCAGTCCCGGATGTCCGCCCAGCACCAGGGCGTCATGCACGCCGCGTTCCGCACCGCCACCTGGGGCGTCATCCCGCTCGCCGCCCTGGCCGGCGGCCTCTCCGTCTCCCTGCTCACCGGCCCGCTCGGCGTCCTGGACGCGGCCCGCTGGACGATGGTCGGCGGCACCCTGCTGGCCGCCTGCTCCTTCCTGCCGGCCCTCGCCGTCCAGTCCCGGATGGACGCCGGCCTGCCGAAGGCCGCCGACAGCGTCACCGAACTCGCGGAGACCGCCTCATGACGGATCGCCAGGTCGTCCTCGTCACCGGCTGCTCGTCCGGCATCGGCCTGGCCACCGCCGCCGCCGCGAGCCGGGCCGGCTGGACGGTGATCGCCACCGTCCGTTCGCCCGACCGCGCCGATGCACTGCGGGCCGCCGCGCCCGACGCCGTCGTCCGTCGGCTGGACGTCACCGACGAGGAGTCCGTCACCGCCTGCTTCGCCGACCTCGCCCGGCTCGACGCGGTGGTCAACAACGCCGGGATCTCCAACTTCGACCCGACGCTGGAGATGTCCACCTCGACGGCGCTGCGCGCCAACCTGGAGGTCAACTTCTTCGGCACGGTGGCCGTTTCACGCGCCGCGATGCCGCTGCTGCGCGCCTCCGGGGGCCGGCTGCTCACCATCGGCAGCGTGCACGGCGTGATCGGCCAGCCCTTCAACGAGGCCTACTGCGCGGCCAAGTTCGCCGTCGAGGGCTTCATGGAGGCACTCGCCCCCGTCGCCGCCGCGCACGGCGTCCACGTCTCGATGGTGGTGCCCGGCTACGTGCCCGACACCCGCTTCGGCCACTTTCCGGATGTCAACCGCCGTACCGTGCAGGCCGCTTCGGGCCCGTACGCGGACACCTTCGCCGCGTACGTCGACCGGCTCGGACAGAGCTGGGCGAACGCCGGGCAGCCCGCCGCGGAGGTCGCCGACGCGGTGGTGCGGGCGCTCGCCGAGGACCGGCCGCCGTTCCGGATCCCCACCAACGCGTGGGCCGCGGCCTACCTCGACGCCAAACTCGCCGACCGCGACGGCCGCACCGTCCAGCGCCTCGCCCACGACTGGATCGGCCTCACCCCCACTCCGTGACCTTGGAGCAACCGCCATGCCCGCCAAGCCGCTTCAGTCCCTCGTCGACCACGCCCGGCGCAACTCCCCGTTCTACGCCGATCTCTACCGCGACGTGCCCGCCACCGTCACCTCGCTCACCGACCTGCCCGTCATCGACCAGATCGCGTTCTGGGCCGCCAACTCCTGGCCCGACAATCGGCTTCTGACCGGCCCGCTCACCGACGCCTGCGTCTACAAGTCCGGCGGCACCACCGGCAAGCCCAAGTTCTCCCCCTGGACGCGCGAGGAACACGTCGACTCCGTCGCCGCGTTCGGCGCCGGCCTGGTCAACGCCGGCCTCAGGCCCGGCCAGAAGGTCGCCAACCTGTTCCGCGCCGGCGAGTTCTACAGCGGCTTCCTCTTCATCGAGTACGCCCTGCAGCACGCCCCGATCGACAACGTCCGCCTGCCGATCGCCACCGCACCCGACGAGTACGTCGCCGACGTCATCCACGGCTTCGGCGCGGACGTCCTGGCCGGCGAGCCCATGAAGCTCTCCGCCGTCGCCGAGACCCTGCTCAAGCAGGACCGGCCCGCCCCGCAGGTCGAACTGATCCTCTTCGGCGGCGACATCCTCTTCAACGACCTTCGCCCGCTGCTCCGTTCGGCCTTCCCGAACGCCGCCCTCTCCTCCATCGGCTACGCCTCCGTCGACGCCGGCCTGGTCGCCGGCCCCGTCCCCGCCGGCGACGACCTCCGTGTCCACGAGGCCTTCCCGAACCGCACCGTCGTCGAGATCGTCGACGACGCCACCGGCGAGCCCATCACCGAACCCGGCGTCCCCGGCCGCGTCGTCGTCACCAACCTCTTCCGCACCCTGGTCCCGATCCTCCGCTACCCCGCCGGCGACCGCGCCGAATGGGTCGACCCCGAATGCCGCCGCTTCCGCCTCCTCGGCCGCTCCACCGAAGGCGCCCGGGTCGGCATCGTCTCCATGCCCACCGAGCAGGTCCGCGACGTCCTCCTCGCCCACGACCCCGACCACCACATCACCGGCATGCAACTCGTCCAACGCCGCTGGGCGGGCCGCGACGGCCTCGTCATCCGCCTCGGCCACACCACCCCGCCCCCGCCCGCCCTCACCGGAACCCTCCTCCGCGCCGTCCTCGACGCCCGCCCCACCTACGAGGACGAAGCCGCCATCGGCGCCATCCACCCCCTGCAGATCGAGTGGGTCCCCCGCTCCGAACTCACCACCAACCCCCGCACCGGCAAACTCCAACAGGTCATCGACGAACGCCCCGCACACTGACCCGCGGCGGATGCCGACGAGGCCGGGCCCCACCCCCGTCGTTCGAGGGTGGGGCCCGGCCTTTTCACTGCCGATGAACCGTCAGGCGTTGGGGCCGGTCAGGGCGAAGCCGGGGTCGGCCGTGGTGCCGGTGCGCGAACCGGTCCAGGTCTGGAAAGTGCCCTGCGGGGTGATGCCCCAGAGCGCGGGTGCGCCGTTGCCGGTCAGGTCGCCGTCGGATCCGAGGCGGGGCCAGGCCGCGGCGGTGATGCCCGTGGCGACGGTCTTGGTGGTGGCTATGCCGGTGGCGACGCGGTAGCTGATGGTGATGCCGTCCTCGTCGGTGCTGCTGATGACGGTGACGGCGAAGGTGGCGGCGGTGAGTTCACCGGTGGCGCGGTCGCGGGCCCACAGGCCGGGCCGGCCCTGCCCGGCCCAGTCTCCGGGGCTGATCAGGTCGCGGTCCTTCCAGCCGGTCGCTGCGAGCCGCACCGGGTTGCCGAACAGGTTGTCACTGATCGCGGGGTAGTACCAGAGCGCGGCGTCACCGCTCGGGTTGGTCTCGGTGGTGACCAGGCCGGTGCGGCGCTTCTGCGTGTTGGCCGGGCCGAGGTCGGTGGACGTCGGGTCGCCGATCGCGGCGATCTGCAGGGTGCCCGACCAACTGGCTTGGTATCCGGTGCAGTCCGGGTTCTCGGCCGTCACCACGCAGGCGGGCTTGGCCAGCCCGCTCCGCACGTCGAACACGCCCTTGACGCCGGTGTTGCCGGGGTTCCGGTACACCCAGAGCCACGAATCGCCGTCCTTGTGGACGATCAGGTCGTCGACGTCCGGGCCGTTGCGGAGGCTGCCGCGGTGCGTCGTACGGTAGCCGGCCCAGGAATCGCCGTTCGGGGACTGCGCCATGGCGGCGCCGACGGTGCTCTGCTGACCGCCGGCAGCCGCAGTGGTGTAGACCCGCAGGTCGCCGGACGGGCCGGCCGTGACCACGTCGGGCATGCGATCGCCGTTGACGTCGCCGAACACCGGGGCCGCCCCGTTCGGGTTCGAGGGGACGAAGAAGCTGTACTGACCCACCGGCGAGACGTTCCCGGCATTGTCCTCGGCCTGCACGTACAGCACGTTGGTGCCCCAGTGGCCCGGCGTGACGGAGATCGCGCCCGTGGGCATCGCGCTGCCGCACTTCCAGCCGTCGCCGACCGCGAACTGCGGGTCGAAGCTCCACCGCAGGCAGGCGACGCCGGAGCTGTTCAGGCCGCTCGGATCGGGGTCGGCGACGGTGAACGGAACGTTTCCGCTCTGTCCGACCCGCAACGTGGTGACCTGCCCGTTGCCGGACGGCGGGAACTGGGTGCTCGGGTCGGCGACCGTGTCCGGGAAGGACAGGACGGGCGCCGTGAGGTCGACCTTGAAGTGGCAGGCGGACGTCGGGCCGCTGGTGTCCGCACCGTCGTCGGCCACCGCGCTCCAGCCGTAGGCGTGCCCGTCCTGCAACACCCCGCCGGGAACCCACCACGTGGCCACGGCGCCACTGGCGACCAGGTCGGACGAGCCGGTGGCGACTTCTGGCTCACCGGACTGGCTGTGGTCCCGGAGGTGGGTCCACATCCTGGCCTGCGCCTGAGCGGGGCTGGAGACGGTCGCGGTCAGCGCGACGGCCTGGCTCTGCTCGCTGCCCGCACCGAGCCAGGACCACGCGGCGGAATCGTCATTGCCACAGGACTGGTTCTCCTGCGCCGGGTCCACCGTCCTGGGCACCGGATACGCGCCCGGATTCACCGGCACATCGAGCACCTGGCCCAAAACCGGCCCGGCCCCGTCCGCGGCAAAGGCCGCAGGAACGACCGGCCCCACCGCAAGGGCGAGCGCTCCGACGAGAACTCCGAGGCGTGACGGGGCAGCGCCCCGACGACGTACGGTCACAGTGTTCACTCCTGGTCCGAGAAGCCATCAACACACGTGCGCGTAGAGAGTGGCACCACCGAGTGACATTCGCACGCGAATTGATCGGAACGCCGCCCACTTGCCGCCATTTGAACGGCCGTTGACCCGGACAGTGCACGCCCCGACAGCCGCTTCGGCTACTCGGCGAGCGGGTCGCGCCGCGCCGCCCGCGCTTCCGGCCCGGCGGCCAACTGCGTGCCGACGTGCCAGGCGTGGCGGGCCACCGCGAGGAGGAAGCGGGTGCGGGTGGTGCGGACGGCGTGCAGGGCGGGGCCGTGGTCGATGGCGACGAAGAGGGCGCCGGCGGAGGTGAGGAGCAGCCAGATCAGGTTCATGAACGGGCGGGCGGCGGCCGGGAGTTCGGCGAAGGATCGCTGAAGGCGCAGGACGTGGAACGGGATGTGGCGTCGTTCGTCGCGCAGGATCCGGTCGGTGACCTCGCGGGTCAGTGGGTCGGCGAAGCCGTCGCGCACGCTGCGGTAGTACTCGACGGCGACCAGCTCGGCGACCATGAGGACCATCAACTCGGTGCGGAGGCCCAGCAGTCGGCGCACCCGGACGAAGATCTTGTCGCTCCAGTGGCCGTTCAGGAGCGGGTGACCGGCGGCGTCCAGCAGCTCGGCCAGCAGGCGCGCGTGGTTGCGTTCCTCGTCGATGAACAGTCGGACCGCCGCCGAGTAGGCGGCGTCCCCGGCCCGGTCGGCCTTGGCCCGCAGGTTCGCGCCGTCGCCGTTCTCGCCGACCTGGAACTTCTGCAGGCTTCGCGCGATCTCCGCGGACATCCCGGCGCCCCGGCTCCAGTCGGGGTCCGCCGTCCGCGCCCGCCGCGTCTTCTCGGCTTCGAACTCCGCGACCCAGCTGGTGAATTCGCTTTCGGACATGGCTCCGCCCTCACGCTGGTACTGGTGCTGCGCCCGTCTGCGGGCACGCCGGAATGAACGCCGCAGTTCGGCAGCGCACGATCAGTACGCTACCGCAGTCTTGAACGTGTTCAAATATGCTGGGCGTCGGGCGGTCAGCGGGAGGTGGTCACCAGGCCCGCCTCGTAGGCGAGGATCACCAGGTGGACGCGGTCGCGGGCGTCGAGCTTGGAGAGGAGGCGGGTGACGTAGGTCTTGACGGTGGTGACGCTGAGGTGGAGGTGGTCGGCGATCTCGGTGTTGGAGAGGCCGCTGGCGATCAGGGTGAGGACTTCCTGTTCGCGTTCGGTGATGGCGGCCAGGGTGCGGGGCGGCGCCGAACTGCCGGGCGTGGGGCGGGAGGTGAGGTCGGCGATCAGGCGGCGGGTGACGCGGGGGGCGAGCAGGGCGTCCCCGGCGGCGACCACGCGGATGGCGGCGAGGATCTCTTCGAGGCCCATGTCCTTGACCAGGAAGCCGGATGCGCCGGCGCGCAGCGCGCCGTAGACGTACTCGTCGTCGTCGAAGGTGGTGAGGACGAGGACGTGGGCCGAACAGGGGCCCGAGGTGATGAGGCGGGTGGCCTCGATACCGTCCGTGCCGGGCATGCGGATGTCCATGACGATGACGTCCGGCGTCAACTCCGCAGCCAGGGCGACGGCTTCGTCGCCGTCGCCGGCCTCGCCGACAATCTCCAGGTCGGGGGCGTCCTTGACCACCATGGAGAGGGCGGCGCGGATGAGGGGCTGGTCGTCGACGAGGAGGATGCGGACGGTCATCGGGCACCTGCCGGGACGGGGAGGGTCGCGGCGACGCGGAAGCCGCCGGTGGGACGGGGGCCGGCAGTGAAGGAGCCGTGCAGGAGGGCGACGCGTTCTCTCATGCCGAGGAGGCCGAAGCCCGCGCCGCCGGGTTGGGTGGCGCGCAGGCCGCCGCCGTCGAGGACTTCGATGGACACGGAGTCCTCCTCGCGGGAGATGGTCACTTGGCAGGAACGGGCGCCGGCGTGGCGGACCACGTTGGCGACCGACTCCTGGACGACCCGGTACGCGGCGAGGTCCAACTCCGGTGGCAGGCCCCACCGTTCACCGCGCCAGCACAGGTCGACGGCGACACCCGCGGCGGTGGTGGAGGCGGCGAGGCGGTCGAGATCGGCGAGGCCGGGGGTGGGGGTGAGCGGCGGCTGCCCGGAGGGGTCGTCCTCGGCGGCGCGCAGGGCGACCAGCATGCGGCGCAGGCCGGAGAGGGTCTCCCGGCTGGCGGTCTCGACCTGGCCGAGGGCGTCGCGGGCGGCCTCCGGCTGGGTGGTGAGGACCAGCCGGGCCGCGCCGGCCTGGAGGGCGACGATGCCGATGCTGTGGGCGACCATGTCGTGCAACTCGCGGGCGATCCGCAGGCGTTCACCGGCGACGGCGCGGGCCGCGGCATTGGAACTCAGTTCTGCCGCGTGCCGGCGGGACTCCCCCGCGGAGTTGCCGAGCAGCACGGCGACGGCGGCGGTCAGCAGGACGGCGAGCGCGGTGGAGGTGCCGATGATGAAGCCCACCAGCACCCGTCCGATCGGGTAGCCGAGCAGGACCAGGGCGGCCAGGCCGGAGGCGAGCACCACCTTGCGGCGGGGCAGGGTCGCCGCGATGTACCAGAGCGCCACGTCCGGCCCCAGCACCAGCGGGACGTCGATCGCGGTGGAGTGCATCGCCCACGCGCCGAACACCGTGCCTGCCAGCAGCAGCCCGAGGGCGGTCAGCGGCGTGCGGCGCAGCAGCGCGCAGCCGGCGAGCGAGGCCACCGCGCTGAGGGCGAGCCAGACCTGGTTGCCGTCGGCCAGCAGCACGCCGCGGTAGAAGTTGTCCGGCGACTCGCCCGGCAGCCGGACCAGCACCACGAAGGAGTACACCAGGCCCGCCGCCCAGGCGATCGCCGCCCAGCCGCCGGGCGTCACACGTCTGAGCAGGGAGGGCGAGTTCACGGGCATGGGGTGATCGTAGTCAGCCGCGCCCGAACGAGGCGTCGGACCAGGGACGTACAACCCGGGAAGACACCGGCCGCGGGCAGTGTCGGCGGCAGGCCGACGCGGGACGACAGGCCGTCACGGAACGCTGGTTGTCGTGATCGAAGTCAACGAACTCACCAAGCGCTACGGCCGCACCGTCGCCGTCGACGGCCTGACCTTCACCGTCAAACCCGGCTGCGTCACCGGGTTCCTCGGCCCGAACGGGGCCGGCAAGAGCACCACGCTCCGCATGATCATCGGGCTGAACGAGCCGACCAGTGGCAGCGTCACCGTCCAGGGCCACCGCTTCCGCGACCATCCGCGCGGCCTGCGGCACGTCGGCGCACTGCTGGACGCCTCCGACGTGCACGGCGGCCGCAGTGCGGTCGCCCATCTCGGGGTGCTGGCCAGGACCAATGCGATTCCGCTGCGGCGGGTGGACGAGGTGCTGGCGGAGGTCGGGCTGGCGGGGGCGGCCCGGCGGCGGATCGGCGGCTACTCGCTGGGCATGAAGCAGCGGCTGGGGATCGCCGCCGCGCTGCTCGGCGACCCGCCGGTGCTGCTGTTCGACGAGCCGTTGAACGGGCTCGACCCGGAGGGGGTGCGCTGGGTGCGCGGCCTGTTCCGGCGGTTGGCGGCCGAGGGACGGACGGTGTTCGTCTCCAGCCACCTGATGAGCGAAATGGAGCACACCGCCGACCACTTGGTGGTGGTCGGCCGCGGCCGGCTGATCGCCGACGAGCCGCTGGCCTCGTTCGCCGCCCGCGGCCGGGGCAGCAGCGTCACCGTCCGCACGCCGGACGCGGACGCGCTGGCCGGCGTGCTGACCGCCGCCGGGGCGCAGGTGCGGCCGGACGGCGAGGAGCGGCTGGTGGTGACCGGTCTGGACGCCGACGCGATCGGCGAGCTGGCGCACCGGCACGGTCATCGGCTGCGCGAACTGGCCACCAGCGCCGCCTCGTTGGAAACGGCGTTCATGGAACTCACCGCCGACAGCGTCGAATACCTCGCAGGAGAATCCCGATGACCGCGCTCACCTCCCTCCCCCCGCCCGCGCCGCTCACGGTCGACGAGCCACGCGCCCGGTTCCGCGACCTGCTGCTGGGCGAATGGTTCAAGCTCGTGTCGCTGCGGTCGATCCGCTGGGGGCTGATCCTGGGCATGCTCGGGCTGGTCTTCCTCAACGCCAACGCGGCGATCGCCGACGTGAACGACTGGGACCACTTCCTGCCCGCACAGCGGGAGTTCTTCGTGCCCGCCGGGTCGCTGGCGGCCTCGTTCACCAACAACGCCTGTATCGCCACCCTGTTGATCACGGGCAGCCTGGGCGCGGTGTCACTGGTCAGCGAGTACTCGACGGGGCAGATCCGGACCACCTTCGCAGCGGTGCCGGCCCGGCGGGCGCTGCTCTCCGCGAAGATCATCGTGCTCACGACGGTGATGACCGTCTTCGGCCTGGTGGCGACCGGGACGTCCTTCTTCGTCTCGCAGGCGATCCTCTCCGGCAAGCACGCCGGCATCTCGATCACCGAACCGGGCATCTGGCGCGCCCTGTTGGCCGCGGCCCTGCTGCCGCCGGTCTGCGCACTGACCGGCCTCGGCCTCGCGGCGCTGATCCGGCACAGTGCGGCGACCATCGTCGGCACCACCACCGTGCTGCTGCTGATCCCCAACTTCCTGAGTGAGAACCACCATTGGTCGGCCTGCCTGTTCCACGCGACGCCGTTCCGCGCCTGGCAGGTCCTGCACGACCTGGTCGGCGCCCCGGTCAACCCGCACATCCCGTTCCCGGCCGAACCGGCCGGCGAGTGGGTGGTCTACCTCGCCTGGGCGCTGGGCGGCATCGTCGTCACCCTGTTCTTCGGCACCCGCCGCGACGTCTGAGCCGCACGGCCCGAGCCCTCAGTCGAGCGCCGCGGCGTGTTCCCTAACGAGGGCGTCCAGGGTGCGCAGGTGCGGCACGTCGCGGAGGGCGACGGGCCGCACCGGGCCGTCGGTCAGCTCCAGAAGGACCCGACGGGCGGTGATGCGCAGCGCGCGGACCCGCGACCACGGGTGAGGGGCGCCGTCGAGCGCCAGGCCCTCGGGGGTGACGGCGAACGGGCCGAACTCCAGCCGCTCCCCCGCCGCGAGGAGGGCGCGGGCCGCCGGT
>NZ_BMRI01000020.1:0-27037 GCF_014648555.1 Kitasatospora griseola | reverse complement strand
GCCCGGCGGGCGGCGAGCAGCGCGGCGAAGCGTGCCGTCCGTGCTCGGCCGTTCAGCGTCAGCACGGGCGCACCGCCCGGTCCGCGCAGTTCCAGGACGGGGATCTGCGTCACGGTCAAACTGCTGCCGCGCGAGCGGCCGTTGCAGACGGTGACGGTGTGTTCGTACGGGGTGATGCCGTCGAGGCCGTGAGCGGCGGGCGGCTCGTCGGTGCGGGCGATCACCAGGCCGTCCGCGTACCAGAACACGACCGGCATGCGGTGGGCCATGCGCCGGTCCTGGCGCACCGCGAGCGCGGCGAGCACGACGCAGCCGAGCGCCACGGCGGCGCCGGCCGACCGGGCTGCCGGCCCGAAGCGCTCCGCGCAGGCCAGGACGGTGCTCAGGATCGCGACCGGCAGGAGGAACAGGCCGATCGGCGAGAGCACCGACCGCAGCGGCATCCGGTGCGCCGCGAGCAGCTCGCCGTAGCCCTCGCGCTCGGCCAACTCCGTTACCGCTTCTGTGGGTTCCATTCCCGGAGAGGTACCCGTCGACGGCCCACCGGTACACGTCCTGCCGGGCGCCAACGGGCCGGGCCGGTCAGGCGCTGTGCGGCACTCCGGCGACCAGGACGCTCTGGCCGCGGAACTCGGCGACCACCGTGCCGGCGGTGGTGCGGACGGTGACGTCGTAGACGCCCTGCCGCCCGGACCGGGTGCGCTCGGTCGCCTCGGCGACCAGTTCGTCGCCGATCTGCGCGGGGGCGAGGAAGGTGACCTGCGCGCCCTGGGCGAGGGCGACGGGGCCGTAGCTGTTGCAGGCGTAGGAGAACGCGGCGTCGGCGAGCAGGAACACGTACCCGCCGTGGCCGATGCCGTGGGCGTTGGCCATCTCCTCGGTGACCTTCATCCGGGCCACCGCCCGTCCGCCGGTCACCTCGTCGAGGGTGATGCCCGCGCCCTGACAGGCTCGGTCCCGTTCGAACAGTGCGTCGATCCTTGCAGTCCCCATCACGGCTCCCCCCAGTGAGCTGCCCGTTCTCGGGCGTCAGCATTAGACCGACCGAACTGATCGGCTGTCAATGCCCCCTTGCGGCGACCGCCGGGGCCCGGGTACGGGTCCCGGCGGTCGTGCTGTGCCCGGTGGATCAGGCCGCCCAGCCCTCCTGCGCCCCGGCCGTCAGGTCGTCGAGCGTGACCGGTCCCTCGGCCGACTTCCGCTCGACGTAGCCGATCACCTTGCGCACCTCGGCCGCGGCCGGCGGCGCACCGTCCGGTGTGCCGAGCAGCTCGCCCAGCAGGGCGGCGGTGCCCTCCGAGGTGCCGCCGCCCAGTTCGACCAGGCGGTGGGTGGCCCGGACGTGGGCGGCGCCCGCGTCGGTGCTCGCGGTGAACTCCCGGTCGTAGACGGCCCGTCCGAGCCGCACGGTGCCGAGCAGCTGCTCGTGCTCGGCGGGGGTGCGGACGGCGGACGGGTCGGCGTCCGGCGCCAGCAGCCGCTGGACCTCGTCCAGCCGCCACGCCCCGTCGGTGACCCGGAGCTCACCGGCCCGCTGCCGCTCGGTGAAGGCGAGGTACTGGTCGCCCGACACCTCCCGGCCGGTGGTCTCGGACAGCGGGATGTCGACGGCGAACGGCACGACTCCCCGTTCCTTGACCGGGTTTCGGCTCCCGTCGAAGAGCGTCACCTCGACCTCGGCGTGGCCGGCGTACCGCGCCATCGGGGCCGCGAACTTGCCGTTGGAGATCACCTGGCCGGAGTCGCTGTGGCCGCCGCCGTCGCGCCACAGGCGCTGCGCGCCGCCGACGATCGCCGGGCTGTTGGTGACGTCACCGGTGATCTTGGCGCCGAGCTGGGCCTGGACGCCCGCGTTCTTCGCCGACAGGTCGTTGCGGGTGGTGCCGGAGGTGACGCCGTTGGCCGGGCTGAGCTCGACCTTGTCGTCGACCGCCCGGTGTTCGAGCGAGACGACCTTCACGCCGACCTCGACGCCCTTGCCGCCGCCGAGCGTCACCCGGTTGGACGGGAGGGTCGCCGCGACGCCCATTCCCTGGGTGGCGGTTCCGAACAGCGCCGACAGGTGGCTGTGCGAGGTGACGGTCCCGACCACGGGTTCCATCTCCTTCCAGGCCGACTTGCCGAAGTACTCCGGGCCGCGCAGCCGCACCAGGTCCTGGACACCGCCGACGTCGCCGAGCCAGCGCAGCACGTCGGTGTCGCGCAGGCCGGTCTCCCAGACCCGCTCCGGCGGGACCTGGACGGTGACGGGCTCGGGCGGCCGGACCGTGCCGGTCGCCCCGGCGGCCCCGGTCGTGGGAACCGCCACGGTCTCGCCGGTCTCGACCAGGGCCTCGAACCCGATCGCCGCGGTGCGCCGCTGGTACACCTGCCGGCCGAGATGGGGCCGCCGGTCGATGCTGAACACCAGCTCCGCCTCACCGGCGTAGGCGCTGCCGGGCAGCTTGGCCTTGGTGGCCGACCCGGCCGAGGTGGCCCGGGTCTGCACGTCCGCCCGGTCGTGGCCCCGGCCGGCGGTGCCGGTCAGACCGGCCGTCACCGAGACGGCGGGCGCGCCGGGCACGGGGACGGCGGTCGTCACGCCGAGCGCGCCCTGGTGGCCGGTGCCGGTGGCGTCGGTGTGCGCGAAGCTGCGCTGCACGTCGGTGCCGGCGTTGAACTCGGTGGTGCCCGCGTCGCCGAGGTGCACCATCCGGTCGCGGAGCTGGGCGCCGACCCGGACGGTGGTCCGGCCGTGCCGCACCACGATCTCGTCGCCGGCCGTCATGGCCTTCAGCCGGGACTGCAGCCGGTCGGGGGTGAGTTCCGCGTCCAGCTTGCCGCGGATGCCCGCCCAGTCACGGCCGAACGGATTGCGCGTCAACTCCGGCTGCCCGGCCTGTTTCCGCCGCAGGGCGCGCAGCCCGCCGGGCTTCCAGCCCGACTCCACCTGGGCCAGCACCGACTCGCCGAGCGTCCGCCGGGGAGCCCCGCCGGTCGCCCCGGGCAGCGCGTGGATGTCGGTGACGATCGCCGAGGAGTCGAGGCGCCGTCCCTCCGCGAAGCCCTTCGGCAGCTTCTCCGTGGTCCGCTCGACCGGCCCGGACGCCGGGACGGCGTCACGCGTCGGGACGGCCACCCGGGCCACCGTCTCCACGTCCGTGCTGTGCACGCCGTCGGACACGCCCAGCCGCTTGAACGCGACCTCCACGTGGTAGGGCGCCGCGACGTCGAAGAACACGGCCGGCTCGACGTGCTTGCCCCGGTTGGAGGCCGAGCCGACGGTCTCCGTCGCCCGGCCGTAACCGCGGTCCACCCGGTACGCGTAGCCGCCGCTGACGTCCACGACCTCGGTCTTCACCTTGACCTGGCCGCCGCCGTTCAACCGGTCCCGGCTGTCCCGCAGGTTGCCGTTGCCGCTGGACGTGCGGGTGCCGGACTCGAACTCGTACTTGTCCGCGGCGGAGTGGTATGTGGACTCCCCCAGCTTCGCCGTGACGGTCACCTCGGCCGACCAGGTCCTGCCGGAGACGGTCTCGGTGATCCTCCCGCCGCGGGTGAGCTGCGAGAGCTGGGCCTTGAGCGCGACCCGGTCGAAGCTCGCGCCGATCCGCTGCTTCACCTCCTCCGACGGCTCGCCGTGCTTGGTCCGCACCGCGTTCTCCACCTCCGCGCGCACCTTGTCGGCGCCGCTCAGCGTGTGCACCACGTAGGAGGCGTTCAGCTCGTGACGGTCCGTCATCCGGCTCGGCGCCCGGTGCGGGGCCGGCTCGGTGCGGGCACTGGTCGGAGCGGCGGGCGCGGCGCCCTCGGGCCGCTTGAACCCGATCACGCCGTCCTCGGTGCGCGGCGCCTGCACCTTGACGGTCTCCCGGGCGTCCAGGCCCACCTCGACGCGGACCGGCACCGAGACGTCCGGACGTCCGCCGCCCGCCTCGCCGGGCCGACCGACGTGCACGTCCACCACCAACTCGGCCCCGTAAATCACCTGCGGGGCACTGTACTTGCCGCTGGCGTACACCCGGTCGGCCTGCCGGCCCTGCCCGCCGGCTCGCCGACGCTGCTGGCCGGAGCCGGTGACGCCGATCTCGGCGCCGGGCGTGCCCTTGGCGGCCTTGGCGACGGTGCCGCCGAGCTGGCCCTGCTCGATGACGGTCCGCGCGTCCAGGCGGCGGTTCACGCTGAACGCGCCGGTCTCGTTGACGGCGTTGAGTTCGGCCTTGCCGTCCTCCCGGCGGTAGGTCATCGCCTCGACCCGGGCGACGGCCGTGACGACCTGGACCTCCTTGCCGGGGATCCTCACCTCCAGCGGCTCGCCGCGGGTCATCCCGGTCAGCCGGGCAGCCAGGTTCGGCTGGCTGAAGCTCCGCATCACCTGGTCACGGACGGCGTTCCAGTCGTCGCCGAACCGCTCCCGGCCCTTGACGTCCAGCGCCGCCCGCAGGTCCGAGGTGCTCTCCAGATCGCGGACGACCACGGTCTCGCCCAGTCCGCCGCGGTCGTCGCCACCGCGCCAGACGCTGTCCGGCGGGCCGACCACCTCGTGCAGCTGCGGCTCACCGTCCGGTCGGGGCACCGGGGTTGACGCCTCTGCGGCGCTCCGCTCCGGGGCGGTGTCCGCACGGTCGACCAGCAGCCGGACGTCCGCCGCGGTCGCGTCGTGCGCCGGGCCGGCGCCGTCCGTCGTGGCCGAGTCGTGGGCGACGGGCTTGCCGTTGAACGACAGCTCGAAGTGGACGGTGCCGTCGTACAGCACGCCGGGCACCTTGGACTTGCTGGTCAGCTGGGAGGTCCGGGCGTCGCCGCTGATCTCCACGTGGTCCCGACCGAGTCGCCCGGCGCCACCGCCGCCGATCAGGCCGGTGCCCGGCTTCACTCCGGCCGAGAACCCGAGCTGGCCCGCGTGGCCGCCGCTCGACGACGTGCTGCGCACCTGCTGCACGGTGGTGCCGATGTTGAACTCGGTCTCCTTGGTGGTGCCGACCTGCCTCAACTCCCCCACCCGCGCGGTGATGTCGACCGTGCCTACGGGCTTGCCGCGCCGGTCGGTGAGCGTGACGGAGACCGGCTCGCCGGCCGTCATGCTCTTCAGGTCCCGCTGGAGCCGGGCGAAGTCGACCTCGGCGAGGACCTTCTCGCGCAGCGCGGGCCAGTGACCGCCGAACTCCTGCCTGGCCGCCGCCTCCGCGTGGTCCAGCAGCCCCTCCACCGGCGTACGGTTCCGGTCCGTGCCGCGCGGCGCGAGGTCGAGCACGATCTCCTGGCCGCCGACCCGCCCGTCCCGGAGCCGCTGCGGGGGCACCCGCAGCTCGCCGCCCGATGTGACGTCGGGCCGCTCCGGAACGGCGACGGTCAGGTCGAGATCCACCCGGTCGGTGCGGTCGGCCGAACCGGTGTGCACCGGTTCGCCGTTGTGGCGCAGGTCGCCGAAGTCGAGCGTCAGCTCCATTGTCGACTTGTACACCTCGGCGGGCCCACTGGTCTTCGACCGGGCCACCATGCCGCCCAGATCCAGGTTGACCTCGGCCTGGCCGCGGTCGTGGTAGTACGCGACGAGCTCCGCCGGATCCCCGATGCCACGCGCCTGCCGGGCCTGGACACCGACGTTGAACTGCCACTGCGCATCACGGTTGGTCCCGGTCGCCACCGTCCGGTCGGCGCCGTTCTCGAACTCGATCTTCTCGGTGCGCAGGTGCGTCGACCCGGTGACCTGGCCGCGCAGCTTGACGCTCCCGCTCCAGCCGCTGCCCTCGAACGGCGCCGTCCACACCTCGCCCCGCGACAGCGCACCGAGCATCGGGCGCAGCGTCGCCGGACCGAAGTGCGCGTCCGCGAACGCCTGCGCCGCCGCCCGGTCCCCGGGCACCGCCCGCTCGATGACATCGATGACCTTCTCCCGCACCGCCTTCTCGTTCCCGGTCAGCCCGACCACCAGGTCGGTGCCGGCGATCGGCTTCGGCGCGACGGTCTCCTGCGGCGACGTCGGTGCGGGCTCGGACGTCGGTGCCGGGGTCGGCGTGAGCGTCTCGTCCACGGGCGGCGTGACCGGGGTGCGGTCGGCAGCCGGGACGTGCTCGGTCGCTGACGTACTGTCGGTCTCCGCCACGTGCTCGCTCGCGGATACGTGGTCGGTCTCCGGCGCATGCGCCGTCGGCGGGACGTGCTCGGTCGCCGGGACGTGGCCGGTCGGCGGAACGTGTTCCGTCGCCGGAGCGCCGCCGGTCGAGGCCTGGTCGGTCGGTGGGACGTGCTCGGTCACCGGAACGTGCTCGGTCACCGGGACGTCGCCGGTCGACGGAACGTGCTCCGTCGGCAGGATGTCGCCGGTCGACGGAACATGCTCCGTCGGCAGGATGTCGCCGGTCGACGGAACATGCTCCGTCGCCGGGACGTGCTCGGTCGAGGCCTGGTCGGTCACCGGAACGTGCTCGGTCACCGGAACGTCGCCGGTCGACGGAACGTGCTCCGTCGGCAGGATGTCGCCGGTCGACGGAACGTGCTCCGTCGCCGGAACGCCGCCGGTCGAGGCCTGGTCGGTCGGTGGGACGTGCTCGGTCACCGGAACGTGCTCGGTCACCGGGACGTCGCCGGTCGACGGAACGTGCTCCGTCGGCAGGATGTCGCCGGTCGGCGGAACATGCTCCGTCGCCGGGACGTGCTCGGTCGAGGCCTGGCCGGCCGGTGGGACACGCTCGGTCACCGAGGCGTCGCCGGTCGAGGCCTGGCCGGGCGGCGGAACATGCTCGGTCACCGGGATGTCGCCGGTCGGCGGGACGTGCTCGGTCGCCAGGGTGCGCCGCAGCGGCGGTGTGCTGCCGTCGTAGTGGTCGCCGGCGCGGTACACCGTCACCGGGCGTCCGTCCTCGGGGCCGAAGACCGCATGGGTGTTGCCGTCGTGGTCGACCACCCGGAGCCGGAGGCCCAGCGCGTGGGCGGTGGCCGGCGGGAGCATCTCGCCGCCGGTCGACCGCCACTGGGTGTCCCAGCTCTGGACGGTGCGGAGCAGGGCGGCCCGTTCCTGCTGCGACGGCGGCGGTGCGTTGTCGGTGAGGTGCTGGCCGACGATCTCCTTCAACTCGTCGACGGGCATGCCTCGGAACGCCTCGTGGATGTCGACGGGGAGGTAGGCCAGCAGGTCGCCCGCGGGCAGGTCCGGACGACCGAGCAGGTTGCCGCGGTAGTTGGACACCACCTCGGTCGGCCAGTCCTCCGGGCGGAGCGCCCGGAAGTGGTCCGCGACCGCGGCTTGCAGCTGCTGCGGTCCCGCGAGGTCCGGCGCACCCACCGCGACCGAGCGGAGCAGGCAGTAGCCGTCCCCGGCCACCGGCACCCGCTCCCCGGGCGGCGGGAACTCCGCCTCGGACACACGCACGGGCTCGGACGTGCGCGCGCCCTCCGCGGGGGAGGTCGAACGCACTGGGCTCTCCTGGCCCGTCCCGGTACGGGTTTCGGTGACGGTCTCCGACCTGACCGGGGCCGGGGCCAGGGCCGGGGTGCGCGGGCCCAACTCGGCCGGGGCCGAGGCCGATCGGGGCCGGTTCGGCCCGCCGACCACCTGGCCGTTGCCGCCGCCGGGGATGCTCGACGGCGGAACGGTGGTCGTGGTCGGCCCCGGCGTGTCCGATCCGTCACCGCCGGACGAGGTCCGGTCGGTCGGCTGCGGAGCGGCCGGCTGCGCCGCGGCAGCCTTCGGCACCTGCTCGGGGTTGGCGTGGTCGAGGGTGGCGTGCTCGGCGCCGAAGCCGTCGTCGATGTCCATCGGCTCGGATGTGTCGTGCGACGGCTCGCCGCGAGTGAACGTGCTGTAGCGCTCCATGAATTGCGGGTCGTGCGGCCCGGAGATGTTGGTCTCGTGCCCGTCGGCGACGGAGGCCCACACCGTCCACGAGGGGTCGAAGCTGTAGGGCATCTCGCCGGGCCGCGCGGGCACCACCCGACGGTCCGTCAGGTCGGCCCAGCGCAGCACGCCGTCCCGGTCGTGGACCAGCGCGACGGCGTGTCCGGCACCGGTCGGTCCGGCGCCCAGCACGGTGGCGAAGCTGCCCTTGCCGCCGGCCTGCAGCTTCGCCATCAACTCGCCCACCGCGCCCGGCCCTTCACCGAACAACGCAGGCCCGTCGTGCCGCTTCCACAGCACGTTGCCGGGGATCGGCTCGACCGTCCCGTGCAAGGTCTGCCCCGAGACCCGGGGCCGCCCGAAGTGGGTGTCCCGGTACGCCTCGACGTTCTCCAGGCAGGCCTTCATGTCGTCGCCGGGCCGGAAGCCCTCGGCGGGCCGCACGGGCGACTGGTGCGGATTGACGTGCCCCAGCAGGGTGTTGCTCATCTGCGGGTGCAACTTGGTTCCCTCGCCAAGGTAGTTGACCAGCCGCTGGGTCAACTCGTGCTGCGGGCCCACCGCCTGGTAGCCGCGGTCCTGCATCACGGCGTTGGAGTTCTCGTACGCGGGGGTGCGCTGCCGCTTGGCCTGCCGCCCGTCCGGCTCGGACTCCCGGCGCAGCGCCACCTCCTCGTCGTCCCGGCCACGCTTGCGGTCGTTGCGGGGCTGCTCCTGCGGCGTCTCGACGTCCATCGGCTCGACGCCCCGATCAACGCGGCGCTCGGCCGGCGCCCCCTCGACATCCATCGGCTCGATGTCCATCGGATCGACGTCACGGTCGGCAACGCGCTCAACGTCCGCTCCGCGTCGCATGGTTGACGACGACATCTCGGCCGGCGACTCGGTGCCCCGCTCGCCGGCGCGCTTCGCCTGCAGGGCGTCGATCTCCGCCCGCAGCGTCTCGCGGTCCACCGGCTTCGTGGGCCGCTCGTCACGGAAGCGGTGACCGGACTCGTCGATCAGGTCGATCGCTTTGTCCGGCAGGGGGCGGTCCGAGATGTACCGGCCTGCCAGCTGCTCGGCGGCCGACGGACGCGGGGTGGTGCCGTGCTGCCCGGTGACCGGCGCGCCGATGCCTTCGCCGGTCGGCGGGGGCGGCGGTGGGGCGGCCGGGCTGCCGAAGCCGCGGGTGCCGGTGGCCGTGCCGTGCCCGCCGACCGCGGGCGGCGGCGGGGGCGGCGGAGGCGGGGTGGGGCCGGTCAGGTTGAGGTCGTTCAGGCGGCGGCGCACGGCGTCCGGCCCGGGTTCGCTCTCGTTGTCGGACTCGCTGTCGTCCCGGCGGCGCTTGCGCTCCGGCCGCGCGGTGTCGGCCGTCCCGTCGTGCATCTGCACGTCCGCGTCCGGGGTGTGGCTGCCGGACTGGCTCGCGTCGGCCATCACCACGTCGTGGTCGGAGGCCGGCTGCGGGACGTGGTCGGGTCGGTACAGGCCCTCCACGCCGAGCCGGCTCAGCTGGTCGTCCGTCAGCTTGGCGGTGTCGGCGCGGTTGGCGAAGTCGCCGGACGAGGAGACCGGGAGCTTGCCGGCGTGCGGGGACGGGATGCCGAGATCGTCGACGATCATCTGCGCGCTGTCACTGAGCTTCCCGGCCGTCCGCAGCTGCTCCAGGTCGTCCTGGGTCTTGGGGGCCATGATGTCGCGCAGCTCGGGCGGCACCAGGCCGTTCGCCTCCAGACCGCGGACGGCCTGCAACAGGTCGGCGGTGTGCGGCGCGTACAACACCTCCGGCGGCAGCTGCTCGTGGGCGACCGCGGTCAGCATGTCGGGCTCGCGAATGACGTGCGGGTCCAGGAAGTTCTGGATCCACTTGTTCACCGTCTCGTCGCCGAAGCGCAGGTTGGAGGCGCTGTTGGACAGGCTGGCGGACATCTCCTCGATCAGTGCCGGCACGTCCTCGACGTGCGCCGTCAGCGCCCGGTCGAACATGCCGGCGGGGTGGTTCTCCCCCGCCCCGGCGCGCGCGTGCACGCCGCCGTACTGCCGGGCGACCAGTTCCCGGTCGGCCGTGGCCCAGGCCACCCGGGCCGCCGCGCCTTCGCCGAGCTGCGCGTTGTCCCGCATTTCCTTCGTGTGCACCTGGTCCACCCGGTCGCGCACCGTCTCGGTGGTGGCGATCTTCCGCTCCGTGGCGGCCAGGTCGGCCTCCGCGTTCTTCAGCTCCTTTCGGGCGCTCTCGACCTTCGCCGCGGCCTTCCCCGCCGCCGTCTCGTGCTTCTTCGCCTCCTGCTGCTTCTGCGTGTCGCTGGGATCGGCCGCTGCTGCCCGCGCGGACTTGTCGGCCGTGTCCCTGGCCTTGGTGTGGGCCTTCTCGGCGGTCTCGAAGGCCTTCTCGGCCTTGGCCGCCTTGGCCTGACGGGCCGGAAGCTCCTTCCCCGCCGTCGTCACGTCCTTCTGCGCCTGGTCCGTCCCGGGCGTCGAATCCTTGCCAGGGACGGCCAGGTCGGACAGGCGCTCGGCGACCTCGTGCTTCCGTACCTCGGCCCGGTCGGCCGCAAGCTGCTCGGCGACCTCGCGGTAGCGGTTCGGAGCGACCGGGCCCGCGGTGGCCCGCAGGTCACCCGCCAGGGCGCGCAGCGCGTCCGGGCTCTTCCCCGCCCGCTCGACGTGACCGGCGAGATCCTCCAGGTCTCCGGCCAGCCGCTCCCGTCGGGCGGGCGTCGACAGCCCGCCCGGCCGGTCGGCGGCGGCGTGCAGCACGGCCGCCGCATCGTCCAACTTCTGCGGCCCCGTGATGCCGTTGACCAGCGCCAGGTCGTCGACCGCCTGCTGCTTGACCTTCTCGTGGACCGCGCCCATCGCGTCGCGTACCGCCCCGAGTTGCTCGGGCGTCGGGCTGTCCGGGTGCACGCCCGCCACCGCGTCGTTCAGCCTGTCGAGCTCCCGGCCGGCCGGCCCGTCCAGGCCGGACCTGCCGAGTTCACGCTCCAGGTTCTTCGCCGCCGCGTCGGCACTGCGGTGGTCGGTGATGCCGGTCGTCCCGAACGCGCCCGGCAGCCGCTCGTTGCCGTACGTCGCCCGCAGGTCGACGGTGCCCGGCGTGGCGGTCAGGTCGCGGCGCGCCAACTCCGCTTCGCCCGGCCCCCCTTGACGGATCCGGGCCTCGGCCTTGCGGCCGTACGCGTCGAGGATGCGGTGCCGGTCCGGGGCCATCGCGGAGACGAAGTCGCCGAACGCGTCCGACGCGGCGCGGTGGCTTCCCTCGTCCAGCGCGCGCGCCTTGAACACCGCCGCCGTCACGTACTTGTGCACCATGTAGTCGGCGATCACGTGGTTGCGGTTGACCTTCGCCGCCGACAGGTCGGTGTCGCCCTCCTTCGGCGGCTTCTTCTTGGTCGAGGCCGGGTCGGGCTTGCCGTCGGCCACCCGCGCCGAGACCTTCTCGGCGTGCGGCTGATCCCGCATCACCCCGTGGTCGGAGTAGCCGAACGCCTTGCGGTAGGTCTCGTCGAACTTCTTCCACGCGACCTGGTCGCCCGGCACCGGCACCCCGCCCTCGTGGGTGCTGCTCACCGCCGGCGGGGCCTTCTTCTGCACCTCCGCCAGCGCGTGCGCGAGGTCGTTCTCCCGCTGCTCGCGGTCGGCCTTCAACTCCCCCTGGCGGGTCTCCAGGTCCTTGATCCGGTCCAGGTGCACCTTCTCGCCGTCACTGCCCGTGGGCGGCTTGCGCGGCACGGCCTGCGCGAGCAGCGCGTCGTTGCGCTGCTCCTCGGCCTTGATCCGCTCGATGCTGCCCGGCAGGACCCGGATCTCGGCCTCGTGCCGTGCCCTGGCCAGCACGGCCAGCTCATTGGCGCCCGCCGTGTCCTTGAGCCGCTCGTGCTCGAAGATCGCCATCCGGTCGCGCTGCTCCTGCAGGTGCGCCTTCGCGCCCTCCAGGCTCTTCTTCCGGTCGTGGAGCTCGGGCGCGTGGTTGCCGTTGTCCAACTCGCGCTGAACGTTCCGGAGTTGCTCGTCGATCCGGGTGGCCGACCTCGACAGCTGGTCGTTGTTGCGCGACAGCACGTCCACGTGCTGGCGCTTCTCGTTCCGGTACTGGCCGAACATCACGGCGGTGTCGGGGTCCAGCAACGGCTCCCGCGCGTACATCTCCAGGTCCCTGCGGACCTGCTGGAACTCGGGCGAGTCGCTGAGGAACCTGTCGAGGGTCTCGAAGGTCTTCTTGCTGTCGATCTTGTGGTCGTAGCCGGTATCCGGCGCGACCTGCTGCGCCTGCTGCCTACGCCCACCCTGACCACCGGGGCGCGGCGGCGGGGGCGGCAACTGCTCACCGGCCGGGGCCTTCCGCTCTGCCGCCGACGGTTGGTGCTCCGTCGGCGCGGGCTGATGCCCGGTCGCCGCAGGCTGGTGCTCGCCGGTCGGGGCGGCGGTTCCGTCCACGTGCTCCATGAACTCGCGGAAGCCCTCGTAGGTGGCGTTCTGCGCGGTGGTCTCGTTCACCGGGTTCGCGGTGCCGTCGTGGAGCGCGGACGGGTTCTCGCCGTAGAGCTTCTTCAGCAGCGGGTACAGGTCGGGTTCGTGCTGCTTCACCCACTCCGGGCCGTTGTTGCGCCGGTCACCGGTGTACGGGTCGTGGCCCTCGTTCGTTCCCAGGTAGGCGTTGGTGGCCTGGGCGAAGTACTCGCGCTCGTCCCGCGACGAGTAGTTGCCGGACGTCTTGCCGTCGGGCCACTGCACGGGGTCCTTGCCGTTCTTGGGGTCCGCGGCCTCCTCGGCGGCCTTGGTCTTCCGGTCGAAGGCGTCCGTGATCGCCTGCTTGTCGTTGGGGCTCAGCCCGTACTCGTGCACGGTGTGGCTGAACTCGTGCGTGGTGGTGGAGTATCCGTGCTCGTAGTGGCCGCCCTCGCCGATCGAGGTGTGCTCGCCGAGCAGATTCTCCTCGGTGACGGCGGAGTGCTTGCCGCCCGAGCCGCGCATGTCGTCGTAGCCGCGACCGCCGCCCGCCTCGGTGTCGTTGCTGACCCCGCGCAGCTCGTGCAGCCCCGGGACGTCGGGCATCCGGACGTCCTTCGGGACGATCACCACGTCCGCACCGTTCTTCATCAACTGCGCGGCGGTTTCCGGGTCCTGGAGCATCCGGGCGACCTGCTCCTGCGCCTCCTGACGGGCGGACGCGGCCTGCTCGGCCCGCGGGTCCACGTGCACGATCAGCTCGGAGGCCACCTTGGCGAAGTCCTTCGCCGGTAGCGCGGACTTCAGCGAGTCGACGAACTCCGGGTCGCGGGCCAGCCAACGCCGGTGCTCCGGCTTCAGGTTGGCGAGCTCCTGGGCGCGCTGCTCCCGCGTCATGCCCGGCATGTCCTGCCGCAGCCGATCGGCATCGGCCGGCCGGACCCGGGACACGTTCCGCTGCGTGCCGCCGAGTTGGTCGACGGCGTCCCGCACGTTCGTCGCCCGACCCAGCCGATCGAGCTCCGCCTGCCGTTCCTGCCGCTGACGGTCCAACAGCTGGTCGTGCGCCTGCTCCGTGACCGGACGACCTGTCTCGGGAGTACGGCCCGCGCCGGGGCGGATCGTGCCACCGGCCGCGGCGGCCGGGTTCGGGGTGGCGGCGGCCGGCTTGGCCCCGCCCTGCTGCGGAACGGTCGCGGACGGCGCGGTGTGGGCCGCAGCCCCGGACCCGCCGTGCCCGCCGGCACCGCCGACCGGGCCGGGCGTGAACCCGCCCGCCATCGGCGCACCTGCCACCGGACCCTGCGTGGTGCTCGCGGCCGGCGAGGTCTCGCCCGGGCCGTCCGGAACGATCTGCCCGGGCACCGGCTCCGGCCCCGCCGGACGGGCCGTGGCCGGCCCGGCCGACAGTCGGGTCCCGCCGTCCAGGTGGGTGCCGCCGCCGGCCCCGGCGCCGCTGAGCACGCCCGACAGATTGGGCATCGCGGACGCGCCGCTCGGCCGCGGCTCCCGCGGATCGTTCTGCGGCGTCGGCTCGTAGGCCGCCGAAGTGTCGTGCGCGGCAGCCGGGTTGACGCTCTCCTGGCGCGGGATCGACTGCTGCACCGGAGTCGGTTCCGTGGTGTGCGAGGGCGCGACACTCTCCTGCCGGGGCGTCGTCTCGTGCACCGGCGGCACGGTGTGCGTGGGCACCGAATCATGGGCGGGCGCGACACTCTCCTGACGCGGCGTCGTCTCGTGCACCTGCGCGACCGGCACCGACTCCTGCACCGGGGTGGCGCTCTCCTGCCGCGGCACGGACTCATGCACGGGCGCAGCGGCGTACGTCCGCGGGGTCTCCTGCGACTGCGACGTCGGCACCGACTCGTGCGCCTGCGGCGCAGTGTGCGTCGGGACGGACTCGCGCGTCGGGACGGACTCGCGCGACGACGCGACGCTCTCCTGACGCCGCACCGAGTCGTGGGTCTGCGGCGCAGTGTGCGTCGGCGCCGACTCGTGGACCTGCGCGACGGGCTGCGGCTCGGAACGCGGCGTCGCCGACTCGCGGGTGGGCGCGACACTCTCCTGACGCGGCGTCGACTCGTGCACGGGCGCAATCGGCTGCGACTCGGCCCGCGGCGCGGCGTTCTCGTGCACGGGCGCCACGGACTCCTGGCGCGGCACGGACCGCGGTGTCGACTCGTGCACCGGCGCAGCAGGCTGCGACTCGGTACGCGGAGCGACGCTCTTATGCGCAGCAGCCACCGCCTCCTGACGCGGGACCGACCGCGGCGTCGACTCGCGCACCGGCGCAGCAGGCTGCGACTCGGCCCGGGGCGCCATCGACTCCTGGACGTGCGTGCGCGCCTGCTCACGCGGAGCCGCAGCCGGAGCCGAGGCGGACTCGTGGCCCGGCGTCGGCGCGACGTTGCGCTCGGCCGACGAGGAACCGGCGGACGGGGCGTCGCCGCCGCGTCCCGCACCGAACGGGGTCAGCCCGTTCACCTTCGACGCGCCCGCGCCCGCGCCCGCACCGGAACCCGTCTCGTGCGACGCGGCCGCAGCCGCGCCCGCACCCGAACTCCCGCTGGACGAACCCGAGTCCGCCGCGTGCGAGGCACCGGACGCGCCGGACGCACCGGAGCCACCGGACGGCCCGTGGTAGGCCGAGGCGCCCGTCGAGGTGTCGGACTTGTTGAAGCTGGGCGTGCCACCGTGCTCGCCCGCACCGGAACCGGCGCCCGCCCCGGGCAACTTCGGCGCTTCCGCCGCCTTTGGCGTGGCGAGGTGCCCCTTGACCTTGGACGCGCCGGCGTGCAGGCCCGCGCCCGCGCCGCCGGAGAGGCCGGAGCCGAGCAGGGAGTTGCCGTCGACCTTGCCGGTGGTGATCAGCTGGGTGGAGACGTCCGCGCCGACGCCGACCGCCGCGCCGGTGGCCATCTTGCCGCCGGTGGTCTTGAGTGCGGCCTCGACGCCGAGCTTCTCGCCGGCCTTGCCGATGCCCTTGCCGATCAGGTGGCCGGATGCGCCGCCGACGGCACCGCCGGCCGCGCTCATCCCCACTTCCTTCATGTCGATGCTCTTGCGGTGGCCCTCGGCGAGCTCGATGCCCTGGGCCAGCAGGTTGATCGCGGCCATCTGGACGGCCTGCTTGACCGCCATCTCGATCATTTCCTTCAGCAGCAGCTTCAGGGTGGCCGCGACCGTGGCCTTGCTCGCCGCGATGAACGCGGGCACTTCCAGCATCGAGGCGCCCGCGGTGAACGGCGCCTCGGCCTCGGCGGTCGCGATCTCGAAGGCCAGGATGCCGAGTTGGGCGATGATCTGGATCTTCGCCGTCTCCGCGGAGTTGGCGACCTGTTCCAACATGTCGCCCATGCCGTTCAGCGCGTTGATCGCGCCGGGCAGGTAGCCGGGGTCCTGCTCGGTGCCCGTGCCGACCGAGTACTTCTCCCAGTACTTGCCCAACGCCTCGGCGGCGACGCCCTGTTGGCCCTCCAGGGCGCGCTTCACCGTGGCGTCGGCGCTCTGCGCGGCGTCCTTCAGGCTGTCCGCGGCCTTGCGGCAGTGGTCGGCCATGTCGCGGAGCTGGTCCTCGTCGGCTTCCGGCCAACGGCAGCCCGCGAGCAGCAGGAGCACCCACTGGAGGGGCTCCGGGAGTTCGACAGCCATGGGTCAGTGCCTTCCGCTCTGGGAGATCCGCGGGGTGATCCGCATCGGGACCGGGTTGGACAGCTGCGGCGAGGCGGGCATCGGCGCGGTGCCGGGGTCCACGCCGTTCAGCTCGGTGATGACGCCCTCGTCGGCCCCCTGGTAGCCGTCGGCCATCGACTTCAGGCCGTCGGCGATGGCCTTGAGGGCGGCGGGCAGGCCCTTGATGACGTCCAGGGTGTCCTTGCTGTACTTCAGGTAGCCCTTGTCGCCCTCGGCGAACTGCTTGCCCGACTCGTCGTTGCCCCACGGGTTCTGGGACTCCAACGCGGGCAGGTACGAGCTCAGCGCGCTGTACAGCGAGCCGACCTGCTCGGAGACGGCGAGCATCGGCGACACTGCCGCCTGGTACTGCGCGGGGTCGACCTGGAAGCCCTGGCCCGCGTTCCCGGACACGTCCCGGTTGGTGGCAGCGGGCCGGGCACTGATCCGGTTGCCCGCCACAGCCTCCGTCCGGTGCGCGGCCGTCGGCGCGGTCGCTTGCTCGGCGGGCGCGGCAACCGACTGCCGGTGCAACGGCCCGGCGGCGGACGCCGGTTCGCCCTGACGGAGCCCCCGGTCCACGATCCGCGGGGCCTGCCCACCGTCGAAGGGCTCCACGGGCGTGGCCGGTTCGGCCCGCTGGAACGCCTCGGGCGCAATCCGCGCCGACTCCGCCCGCTCGAACGGCTGCAAAGGCACAGCCGCCGCATCCCGCTGGAACGCCTCCGGGGCGATGCGTGCCGGCCGCGCCTGCTCGAAGGGCTCCACGGGCGTGACCGCCGCATCCCGCTGGAACGCCTCCGGCGCGATCCGCGCCGACTCCGCCCGCTCGAACGGCTGTACCGGGGTTGCCGGTTCGGCCCGCTCGAACGGCCGGAGCGGGGTGGCCGCCTCGGCCTCCTGGAACGGCTCGGGGACGACCGTGCCCACCCGGAACCGGACGGGTGCCTCGGCTTCTGCTGCGGTGTACCAGGCCTGCTCGTCGTTGCTCATGGTGCTCCTTCGTCAGTTCGGTTCGACGGCGGGCGCGGTCAGTCCGCGGCGGGAGCGCCGGGCGCGGTGGCCAGGCGGGACAGCGCGGCACGCAGGAACGGGCTGGGCACCTGGAAGCCGCCCTCCTCGCGCAGCGGGGCACGCTGCGGCTTCTCCTCCGCCGTACCGGACGCCGCACCGGACGCCGCACCTGACGCCGTGCCGGACGCAGCGCCGGAGGCGGACGCGGCGGCCGGCGCCTCCGCAGTGCCGGCAGCGGCCGACGCGTCCCCGTGCCCACGCCGGGCGGCCGCGCTGCGCGAGCGCTCCAGGTAGGCGTCATCCCCGCCGGCCGCCGACGTCTCCGCCGAAGCAGCAGACGTTTCCTGACGCATCGTCAGCCCAGTCGCCGGGCTGCCGCCCGTAGCGGTCGCATCCGCCGCCGTTGCACCGGAAGCACCGGCCTCACCGCCGCCCGTCCCGAGCAGGATCCCGGCCAGCTGGCTGAGCGCCTCCTGCTCGCTGGCCGGGCCGGCGGGCGCGACCTGGGCGACGGCGGGCTCGGGCGTGGTGAAGGTGCCGTCGGAGCGGGCGTCGTCCAGCCAGCGGCGGCGGGCGCGCTGCCAGTGGCGGTCGCGTGGGTCGACGTCGCCGGCCCGGCCGAGGATGCCGCTGTCGTGCATCAACTCCTCGTCCTCCTCGCCCTCGACGCCGAACCGGGTCGGGCTGAGGAAGCGGTTGCCCGCCTTGCCGTCCTTGCCCTGGCCGCCGCGGCCCGCGCCGCCCATGCCGGGCATGTGGCCGCCTGCGCCCATCGCGCCGCCGCCGGCCGCCGCACCGCGACCGGCCGCGCCGCCCGAGGCGAGCCCGCTGGAGCCGACCCGCCCGGCCCCGGACGCGCCGGACATTCCCCTGGCGGACGCCCCACCGGCCGCGCCGAGTCCGGCTCCGCCACCGGCCCGGGACGCCAGCGAGCTGCTGCCGCCCGCACCGCCGCGCATCGCCGAGCCGCCGCCACCGCCCGCGCCCGCGCCGCCGCGCACCGCGGAACCGCCGATGCCGCTCCCCCCGCCGCGCGCGGTCGAGCCGCCGGAGTTGCCGAACGTGCTGCCGGTGGTGCCCTTGAACGGGGTCAGGCTGCGACCTCCGGTGCTTCCCGAACTACCGGGGTACCTACCGATGTTGGGCACCCCGGGGAACCCTCCGGTGAACGGGCTGCCGCCACCGCCGCCGGTCGTGCCGGGGCTCGGGGTGTAACCGGCGCCGATGGGCGTGTAGTGCCCGGCGGACGAGGGACCGGAGCCTACGGAGCCGAGGTCTCCCATGCCGGCCAGGTTCAGCGACCCCGTGCCGGTGCCGATGCCGGGCGGCGTGAACACCGGCGCCCCGCCGCCCGAACCGACCGAGCCGCCCGAACCGAAGTTCGGCATGTTCGGGGTGGGCAGCTTGAACGGCGTCAGGGCCGGGCCACCGGCACCGCCGGAACTGCCCGCTCCGCCGAACTGCCCTGCGCCGCCCGCCGATCCGACGCCGCCGAACCCGGCCGCACCGCCCGCCGCCCCGGCCCCGCCGAGGTGCGAGCCGGGCGCACCGGGGGCGTCCGGCAGACTGAACGGGGTGGGGGTGCCCGCGGCGCCCACACCGCCGACGCCGCCGTTGCCCGCGGCCCCGTCCGCACCGAGCAGCCCGTCCGGGCGCGTGCGCGCGGACATCTCGCTGCCCGCGCCGCCGCCCGTCCCGCCGCCTGCGCCGCCCGAACCGGCGGCCCCGCCCTGGCCGTTGAGGGAGCAGGTCTTCGCCATGCCGCTCATGTCGGCGATGTGGTTGGCGTTCTTCCGCAGCAGGCCGTCCACGTGGGTACCGACCTGGCCGACGTACTGGTGGTAGACGGCCGCGGCCTGCTTGATGCCCTCGGAGTTGGCGATGTCGTCGTGCTTGCCCGCCGGATTCTGCTCCATGTACGTCTTGGCGTACTGGAGTTCACGGACCATCTCGTTCTTGGTGTCGATCACCGCGCCCTGCGCCCCGTGCAGCGAGGTGGCGATCGCCTGCCCGGACTGCAGGGTGGTCGCGACGTGCGACTCACCGCCGCCGGCGAACTTCTGCAGGTACTGCTGGAAGCTGTCGGCGGCGGGGCCGGACATGCTGGACATGGCCCGCTGGGCGGCCTCGGTGATCGCCCGCACGTGGGTGTCGGCGACCTGGTTCCACTTGTCCCAGGCGGCGGCGAGCTCGCCGAGGAGTTCCTCGTTGGCGTCCGGGAAGGCGATGTCCTTCCCGTTCTCGTTCTTCTGGACGGTCTTCAGGACTTCGGCGAGATCGGCGGGCAGCGTGATCATGGCGGGGAGGCTCTCCGGTAGGACGATCGTGGTCGGAGCGGGGACGGCGAGCGTCCCCGATGGCGATGGACGGCTGGTGAACAGACACCCCCGGGCGGCTACCCGCCCAGGGGTGTTCGTCAGATGACCTGTCGCGTGCCGGGGCCGCCGCCGCCGCGGATCGGGTCCGGGATGTCCTTGTGGTGGTTGTAGTCGAGCGTGGGCGCGTCGGGGCCGTGGTAGCCGTCGCCCGCGCCGGTGTCGCCGATCGGGGCGACCGGCGCCGGCGGGGGCGGGGTCGGCACGGGGTCGGCGTCCGGCACCCGGGGCGCGCTCGGCAGCGAGGCGGGCACCGCGTCGACGACGCCGGACAGGCGCGGGGCGGCCGGCATGTCGCCGTTGGTGGTGATCCGGCCGATCTCGGTGCCGTGGAGTTCGTCGTTGGCCCGGTGCCGGGAGGCCATCGCCTGGAGGTTCTGCCCCACCGCGGTGGCGTTCTTCATCAACTCACGGATGCCCTGCAGGACTTGCTGCTGGTGCTTGTTCAGGCCGCCGACCGACGACCCGCCGCCCTTGAGGGCCTTGCCGACCAGGTCGGTGCCGTACACCGACTCCTCGACCTGCTTGACCACGGCCTCCAGGTGGTTGGCCGGGCCTTCCAGTTCATGCAGCAGGTCCATGATCTTCTTGGCTGCCGCCTCGACCTCGTCCAGGTCGAGCCAGACCGTCTCGTCCGCCATCGTGCACCCCTCCAGCTCACTGCCCCCGGGTAGCGGGACAGCACCGGACCTGCCCCACCGGGGCCGGGCACGCCGCAGCGCCCGCACCGGATCCGGGGCAGGCCGAAGACACCCTGGGCTGCCGCACCCGCTCAATTGTCAGGCAACTTTACTTGCTGTCCGAGGGTGTACGGCCAAGCGCCTTCGCCGAGGTGACGGGACGTCACCTCGTGACGAGCTTCGCAGAGCTTCAGGTCGGGACATCGGCCCCGAAGGTATGCAGTTGGTAAATTCGAGGTGTGAATCACCCGGCTTCCGACGGCAGGGGCGCTCCCCTTGCGGGTAGTCGTGAATGTCCGGTGAGAGTTGGAAAACTTTTGCCGAAAAGCGGAAGCAGCCGGACCTCTTGACGCCGAGGCCCGGCCGCCGTGGACGGTGACATCCACCCCCACCGGTGGTCACTGTCCGGCTTGGCGCTCCTGGTACTCGGCGATCACCGCGTCGATCGGGATCGACGGCCAAGTGCTGAGCTCGCCCGTTCCCCGGTCCACCACACCGGTGGAGTCCCCGAGGTCCGCCGGCGGCCGGACCTGGCCGGTCACCGGGTCGACCTCCAGCGGCGCGGGCGCGGCCCACACCACCCAACCGAGGTCGAACTCCCGGAACCTGACCTCACGCCCGGCCCCCTCCGGGCTGCCTTCGTTCAGCCACGCCTGTGCCTTCGCGAGGGCCTCGTCCTGGGTGATCATGCGGTTCCTCCTGTGGTGCGGTGTGCCGCGCCGAGCGCGGCAAGTGCTGCGACGGTCGCGGCGAGTTCGGTCGAATCGGGCATCGGCCCCCCGGCCGGGCCGCGGTGCCGAAGCGTCAACTGCCGGCTGCGGTCGGCGCGGGCGACGACCAGGACGTCCCAGTCGTGGTCGGCCGCACTGGGCGGAGCGGCCAGCCGGATCGTCACCCGGACCGGTCGCGTCCCGGGCCGCAGGAACGTCCGGTCCACGATCTCGGCGATCTGCCCCTCCGGGTCCGCCGGGTCGAGGTCGAACTCCCGGTAGAGGATGGGCAGTTCCGCGCCTTCGCCCTCGACGGTCAGGGTCAGGCGCCCGAGCGCCGGCACCCCGTTCCGGCGCAGCGGGCGGGTCGCCTCGGCGGCCAACGCCATTCCGGCGGCCAGCAGTTCACTGGCCGGGCCGTTGTCGACCCACCCGTCCTGGTGGACGGTGCGCGGCAGCGGAGCGGGCCCCGACCAGCGGCCGTCGGCCCCGACCCGGGCCGGGGCGTACCCCTCGACCAGCCGGGCGAGCCCTTCCTCGGGCGTGCCGCCGAGATACCACCAGTCGCTCCGGCCCTGCCGGAACAGTCGGCCCTGCGCGTCGACGGCGAGCACATCGTCGCCGGTCCACCCGACCGGGAACACCGAGGTGCCCAGCCGCCGGGCGAGCCCGGCGGCCACCGTACGGCTGCCGCGCGCCGCCGCCAGGTCGATCACCGCGCCGTGCGCCGCGACCTCCACCCCCGGGCCGGCCGGTGGCAGCGTCAGGTCGCCGTACTGCTCCAGGAATCGCTGCGCCGCCTCGGACAGTTCCACGAGTCCGTCCTCGTCGACGACCGAGAGGATCGCCGTCAGCAGCCGCTGTTCCGCATCGGCATCGGGTCGGCGGCCCGCGGTCCAGCCGGCCTCGACCAGGGCCTCGTGCAGGGCCGTGGTGAAACGGACGCTTGTCATCGCTGCCCCACCTCGACCACCTCGACGCCAAGCTCCGCCAGCAGCGCCGCGCAGGACCGGCAGGGCGCGACCGGCCGGCCGTGCTCCGCGCTGTCGTCCGGCCGGACCGCGATGCTGCTGATCCAGCTCTCCGCGAAGTGCGGACGGGCCTCGTCCAGCGTGATCTCCGCACCGTCGCCGCGCTGCTCGTCCAGGCGGTGCAGCACGTCGGAGATCAGACCGGTCTCCGCACACCGGGCGGCGAACGGCTCGCGCTGGTAGGGCGGCAGCCCGTCCAGGAACTCCCGCACCGCCGGGTGCAGTTCCGGGTCCCCCTCGCCGAGCGCGTTGGACTGGGTGAAGACCGTCCGGTCGACGAGCAGCGTGGACACCGTGTGCGGCACCTCGGCCTCGGCCTCACCGACCGGCCGGAAGCGGTCCAGCACTTCGTACGGGTTGACGCCGAGGAACTCGACCCCGTCCGCGTCCAGGTGGAAGAAGCTGCCGCCGGCCGAGACCACCAGCCGCCCCGGCCCGTCCGCCTCGGCCCCGACCGGAACGACCTCCTCCCCCAACCCCGCAGCCAGCTCCGCCAGTTGCGCGGCCTGCTCCGGTCCGGCAGGCCCGGCCGGCACCGTCCGCAGCGCACCACCGGACGCCGTCGGCAGCGTCAGATCACCGAACCGCCCGAGGAAGGACAGCGCCGCCCGCACGGCCGCCGACTCCTCCCCGGCCGCACCACTCATCCAGTCGGCGAGCAACTCACGGGCGTGCTCGCCGATGTCACGCGAGGGCGACCAGCCGCAGCCGGCCAGCCACGACATCGTCCCGTCAGGGTCGCGGGGTTGAGGCATGAGCGTTCTGCACTCTCTTTTCGGACGGCCACTGGGCCGCAGTCTCGACAATCGGCACTACCCGGCATTTGACGCATCATCAGGAAAGCCGGAGGTTGATTCACGTGGTCAATCCAGGAGCTGTACCGATTTCATCCCGAAGTATCCCACCACCGGGGCGCAGTTGTCGCAGGGCGCCTTGTATTCGCCGTAGCCCGGAACCCGACCGCCCGTGCTGTCCTTCAGAGCCCCGGTCTCCAGCGGGCGGACGAATGCCTTTCCGAGGATTCCCCTGGCGTACTCCATGGCCCTGCCCACGGCAACGGGATCGTTCATGTTGATTCCCGGGAAGCGACCGCCGACCTGTTCGAGAATGTCCGTCATCACGGACGGCTCGGCGCACTTGCACCGCGTGTTCGGATTGCCTGCCGGATAGCTGTCCCAACCCAGCTCCCTCTTCACGCGATCGTACGCCGGGTCCCCTTCCTTGCCGTAGGCGAATTTGACGAGCGGGTGGACGTGCTGCGGAGCGGTCTCACCGGCCAGGCCCTTCGTGCTGCTCGCGGTGACGACCAGCAAGCGCCTGGCGCCCGACTGCCCGTCGATGTACAGCCCGGAAGCCACGCAGCCGGGCCGGAACTTGTCCCCCGCGATGCCGTTCGCCATGGCGGACCCGGAATCGTTCATCACGTCGAAGGCTCCCTCGATGCTGACATTCATCAGCTTCTTCGGGGTGTCCTTGTAGTAGTAGCCCTTCTCACCGGATTTGACGCGTGTGTACCTTTGCGGTGCCTCGAAGGGTGCAGGATCGGTCTCACCTGCGTAGCCGCTCGCGAGGGCCTGTCGCGCCGCATCGTTGAGACCCTGCTCGTGGGCGAGCCGCTCACCCTCCCACTTGAGCTGCTCGGGGTCGCCGTCCTTGTGCTTCTGACGATCCTCCAGGAGCTCCCTGTTCTCGCTCAGCCGGTTCCGCTCGTCGAGCAGACGTTCCTGCTGCCTCAGCTGCTCCTGCTGCTTCTCAGGCTTCGACGCCGAGTCCTTCAGCTCCTCAAGGACGTCCAGCTGCTCCTTCAACCGGGCCTTCTGGTCGGCGGAGTGCCACTTCCCTTCGCCGTCGCGCTGCCCTTCCAGCCACTTCTGCTTGTCCGCCAGCCACTTGCCCTCGTCGGGCGCGCCGGTCTTCGCCTTGAGCTCCGACTTGGCCTGTTCGGCGCTCCACTTGTCCAGACGTTCCCGACAGTCGGCCAACGCCTTCAGCCGGTCCTCCGGCCAGTTGTCCCGCTTGGCCTGCAGCTCCTGCTCCGTCAGCCGGCCGTGCTGGTCGACGAGCCACTCGCTCTTGTCAAGCCACTTCTGCCGCTGGTTCAGGGACTCGCGGGTCTCCCCGAGGGCATGCTGGTCGGCGTCGACCTTCTTTCGCTCGGTGTCGAGCCTCGACTGCCGCCCGTCGAGCTTCTTCTGGTCGTCGGCAACGGCCTTGCGGGAATCCGCCCCGCCTTCCCTCCGCCGCTTGGCCAGCGCGGCGCGGTCTTCGGCCAGCTTGTCGCCGTCCGCCACGAGCTTGTCACGGCGTGCGTCCAGCTCCGCCTGCTTGGCGTCGAGAGCGCCGTGCTCCTGGTCCAGCAGCTTCTGGTCCTTGATCAACGTCTCGCGGCGGACGTCCAGTTCGCCCTTGACCGGCGGCTTGTCGCCCTCGCCCGGAGCATGGTCCTGCTTCTGCTTCTCGGCTGCCCGTTCGGCCTGCCCGTCCAGGGCCTCGTGCCTGGCCATCCGATCGTGCTGCTGGGTCAGGCGCTCCTGCTGTCCGGCCAGGCGCTCCTGTTGTTGCTCCAGCCGCTCCTGGTGCTCCTCCACCCGGCGCTGCTCGGCCTCCAACTGCCTGTTGTTCGAGGTGAACCGCTTCTCGGCGAGCACCCACTGCTCGTCGGCCAGGCCCTGCTGCTGCTTCCGCAGCTCGCTCTGCCTACCGGCCAGATCGTCCTGCTGTGCGGTCACCTTCTGCTGTTCGGCGAGCCGCTGCTTCGTCCGGTCCGGCAGGTTCGCCAGCCCCTCTTCGGAGGTGTGCTGCTTCTCCCTTGCCATCTGCTCCCGCTTCCGCTGCGCCACTGCGGTCCGGTCCGCCTCGGCCTTCTTGGCCATGGCGACGGCATCCGAGACCGAGTTGCCCTGACGGGAGTTCCCGCCGACGCCGGCGGGCTGCGCCGGCGCGGAGTGGTCGCCGGGCGACTGGCTCGCGGGGTGCAGGGGTGCGCGGTCCGGGGTCAGCGGGATGGCGAACAGGCCGCCCTCGCCGGCGTACAGCGGCTTGTCGCTCACGCGGCCCAACTGCGGGTCGCTGTAGACGATCTGGCCCTCGTGGTTCATCGCGTGCCAGGCGTGCGTACGCCCGTCGCTGTCACGGCTGGTGATCACGGCCTGCGAGCCGTGGCCGCTCTCGTGCAGCATCTCCGCCAGCTTGGCGTGCCCGTCCGGGCCGGCGCCCAGGTGCTCGAACTTGGCGCCGAGCGACTGCTCGGCGCGGTCCCGGCCGCCCTTCTCGCCCAGGCCGTTGCCCTCCAGGCGCGGCGCGGCCACCGTCGGGTGGCCGTTGACCGTGTCGACCATCGCGAGCGCGGCGTCCAGGCAGTTGTTCTTCTGGTTGGCCGTGTGCGGCTCGCCGCCGTTCAGCTTCTTCAGCCAGTCGCCGACCCGCGGGTCCGGGTGCCGCTGCGGCGTGCCGTCCGTGTTCTTCGGAACCGCGTCGTGCAGCTCCTGCTGCTCGTGCGCGGACGGCCGCTTCAGCCCGCCCTCGACCTCGAACGGCCGCCCGTCCGAGGCCGGGTGACGCGGACCGCCCTCGTGCTGCGGCTTCCCAGTGCTGTCGTGCTCATTGCCGGACCGGTGGTCGGTGGTGCCGCCCTCGTGCTGGTCGTGCTGCGGCCCCTGGCCTGCCAGGTGGTCGGAACTCCCGTGCGGCGTCTGCGCGTCGGGGTGCACCGGGCCGAGCCCGCCCGGGTTCGCCGGGGCCGACTGGTGGGTGGCGTCGGTGTGCTGGGGCGGTGCGCCGGCCGGGGAGTGGTTGTCGGGGGTGGGCAGGTAGCCGACCCGGACATTGTTCGAATCCGTGCTGCCGCTCGCCCGGTTCGGCGCCGCCTCCGCAGTCCCCGAACCGTCGGTCAGGTGCACGGCCGGGATCCCCAGCAGGTCGGCCGTGCCGGGGATCCGCCCGGTGCCGTCCGGGCCGGTCGTGGAGTGCGCGTGGCTGGCGCCGACCACGACCAGGTACTTCCCGTTGCGGGCGGTGTCCGAGGTGATCGCGTCGTGGGCGTACGAGTTCATCAGGCGGGCCCGCTCGTGGGTTCCGCCGTCCTCGTTGATGGTCCGGGCCGGGTATCCGTCCACCGCACGGACCTTGACGTTGTTGGCCTTCGCGGCCTCCAGCATCTCGGTCAGCTTGGCGGTGTACTGCTGGTCGTACTTCGCGGCCGCCGCCTTCAGGGTCGGCGGCATGGGCCCGTCGTGGCGCGGGTCGAAGTACGTGTCCAGGTCGTGCTGGACGGCGTCGTCGCGCAGGGCCTCCAGGTAGACGGTGTCGACTCCACTGGCCTTCAACTGCTTCATGTTGTCGCGGAGGAACGGCCAGGTCGCGGCGTTGGTGTGGCCTTCGCCGATCACCATGCCGGGGAATCCGGCGTCGTCGCCGTGGCCGTTCAGCAGGCGGTCCACGCCGTCCATCGCGGAACCCTGGCCGTGGACCTGCCTCTGCACCCGCTCACCGTCGATCCAGGTGCCCTGCTCCTGGTTCTGGTCCGCGAGGTCCTTCAGCAGCTGCCGGCGCTCCTCCTGCCGCGCCAAGGTCTCCCTGGAGCGGTAGTCCAGCTTCGCGGCCTCTTCGAGCACCTTGTTGCCCGTGTAGGCGATGGCGTCCGGGCCGATGGCGTTGCGCAGCGGCTCCCGGATGTTCTTGCCGACCTCGGGTTCGACCAGCGTCATCGTCGCCGGATCGACGTAGGCCTTGAAGGTCTGGTCCTTGATCCTGGCGTTCGGCTTCCCGCTCGCCGTCGAACCCGCCGTCTGGTGGGTTTTGCCGTCCTTCACCGGCAGGTGGTTGCTGACGTTCTTCAGTTCGGGCGGCAAGTCCGACTTGAACTTGTTCGCCAGGGCCTTCCCGGCGTGCGCCGCCTTGTTGTTGCTCGGCGGGTAGACGAGGGACGGCCCCTCCGGGTTCTGGTGCAGCAGCTTCTTGCCCTCGGGGGTGAGCCCCTGGTCGGACAGCAGCGACTTCTTCGGCCCGGACAGCCCGGCCGGCTCGGGATCCGGCCGCAACCCCGCCGGCGCGCTGTCAGGACGCGGCGAGGCGGCGTCGTTCGACGGCGTGCTCGGCCGCGAGCCCGGCGGGGTGTCGAACGGCGTCTCGAACGGGTTGTGTGCCGACGACGTCGCAGTGTGCGCCGGACCACCGTGGTTCGACTGCGACGGCACGTGCGGCGGCGCGGGCGGAGCCGACGGCGGCACGCTGTGACTCGACGCGACATGCGGCGGCGCGGGCGGAGCCGACGGCGGGCCGCCGTGACTCGACGCGACATGCGGCGGCG
>NZ_BMRI01000019.1:103621-138617 GCF_014648555.1 Kitasatospora griseola | reverse complement strand
TCATGAAACCGAGTCCGTGCCGTGCCAATCAAAACCGGACGGTTAGGGGGATTCCCCTATCGAACACCCTCTGAGCAGACGTCGGCAGTAGGGAGACGAGTGGGCCGGGACGCGACCGCGTTCCGGCCCACCGGGCGTTTCCGGGGCGGGTGGCTAGGCGCGCAGGGTCGGTGGTCCGGCGCGCAGCGGCGGTCAGCGGGCCGGGTCGTCGGTCGGGCGCTCCAGGATCAGGCGACCGGCCCGGTCGAGGACCTCGGCGCGGGTGCGGCCGGGGTGGTCGGCGGCGAGGAAGTGGTTGCCGATGGCGAGGCAGAAGGCGAGCAGGCTGCGGGCCTCGATCTCGTCGGGGTCGGCGCAGAAGCTGCCGATGGCCTCGCGCAGCAGGTCCATGCGCTTGTTGTCCACGCGGCGCAGGCGTTCGGCGACGGCCGGATCGCGGCGGGCCCAGTCACGGACGGCCAGGTCGATGGGGCGCAGGCGGTCGGAGAAGGTGAGCTTCCCGGCGAGGCGGGCCCTGGCGCGGGTGTCCGCGTCCTCGTGCTCGATCCGTTCCAGGACGTCGTCGGTGGCCTCGCGCTCCCAGGCGTCGAGCATCTCGGTCAGCAGGGCGTCGCGGTCGGCGAAGTAGCCGTAGAACCCGCCCTTGGTCACGCCGAGGGACTTGGCCAGCGCCTCGACGCGTACGGCGTCCACGCCGCCCGACGCCAGGGTCTGCAGGCCGGCCCCGACCCACTTCTCGCGCGGTGTGCGCAGTGCGCCCATGGTGTGATCCACCTCATGATCTCCGCCGTTGTGCGGGGGCGTACAACGGGTCTAGTTTCGTTGTACGCCATCGTACAATCCGGGGAGGGCATCACCATGTCGTTCGGTTTCGTCGCCTACCACTACCCGAAGGCCGAGTACGTCGAGGAGTTCGTCGGCCGCTGCCACCGGGTCCGCGAGGTGCTGACCCGGCAGCCGGGATTCCTGCGGGTCGAGGTCTGGGTCACCCCCGAGGGCGACGCCGTCGTCACCACCGGCGAGTTCGAGTCCCCGCAGGCGTTCCAGGGCGCGTTCGCCGCCGTGGCCCACGAGTGCGCCGAGGCGGTCGTGTTCGATGAGCGCGAGGTCAAGCCCCGCCAGGTCCACACCCTGCTGTCGCGTCAGCAGTAGGTCAGCGGGCGGCCCTGTCGCAGGCAGTACTGGGCCGCCCGCAGGTACGTCGCGGCGTAGAAGGCGGCGGGCAGATCCCGCGTCCAGCGCCCCGTCCGACCGGCGAGCGCGTCCGGTTTCCCCGCGACGTCCAGGAACTAGCTGGACACCCCCATGGTCCGGAAGCCGCTGCGGCGAAGGTCCTCGGGCAGTTCCAGGACCGCTGCCAGCCGCTCCGCGAGCGGCAGCAGCCGGTGGGCCGAGAAGACCACCGCCCGGTCGCCGTACGTCGACGGGACCGGAAGCTCGATGACGCCGTCGAACGGCACCGGCACCAGCTCGGTCCAGTCGAGCAGCCCCGCTGCCTCCTCGGGCGCGAGCACCTCGCGGCACAGTGCGCCGAAGGTGCCCATCGGCGGCATCACCTTCTCCTCGAACGGCGCGAACGACGCGACCGAAGCAGCCGGCGGCAGCTGCGGCGGCAGGCCCCGCCGCGCCAACTCCTCGTCGAGGGCGGCTGCGACCGCCCCGCCGAACCACTCCTCGACGTCCGCGCTCACCAGGTGGATCCCCATGCCGCGCACGCCGGCGGGCTCCGCCGACAGGGCCGGTCCGTCGCGGATCCGGGCGGACCGGCTCGGGCGGGCAGCTCTACTCCCCTTGCTGCTGAACACCGTCCAGGTCGTCGGCGTAGTGCTCGATCGCCCGCCGGTAGTCCTGCACGCGCCGGTCGCCGCTGGTGGCGGCGAGTGTCTTCAGCAGCAGGCGAACGGCCTGGCGGCTCTCGCCGCGGTTGTACAGCGCCATGGCCAGGAAGGCCTGGAGGGCGGGATCGTCCGGGAACTCCTCCAGTGCGCAGCCCAGGGTCCGCACGGCCTGCTCGTACCGGCCCAGTACCCGGTAGGTGCTTCCCAGGCCGAGGAACGCGCCGTGGCGGTCCTCGTCGGTCAGGCCCGCCGTGCTCAGGGCGCGTTCGTAGAAGGGGACGGCCTCGGCCTCCAGTTCGAGCACGTCGTGCGCCCAGGCGGTCTGGTAGGCGATCTCGGCATCGTCCGGGTAGCGCTCGGTCAGGAGCAGCAACTGTGTCCGGGCCTGCTCGGCACGACCCTGCTCGCGCAGTTGCACCGCCTGCGCCAGCGCCGCGTCGCGTGGGTGATCACTGTTCATGCCGCACACGCTGACACAGCGCGCCCGGTCAGGAGAAGCCCGGGCCGGTCCGCCGTGGATCGGGGCGGACCGGCCGGGCGGGTCAGGCGAGCAGGGGGACCAGGCCGACGGCGAAGACCGCGTAGAAGCCGGCGGCGACGGCGAGTCGGGCGGGGGTGAGGCGGTGGGCGCGCATGGTGAGCAGCAGGTAGACGATCGCGGCCATGGTCACGAGGCCGGACCACAGCAGGGGGCCGTCGAAGTGCCACTTGGTGAACAGCAGGCCGATGCCGCTGGGGACGGTGGCCTGGATCATCATCGAGCCGGAGACGTTGGCGAGCGCCAGCTTCACCTTGCCCTGGCGGACCCAGATGATCGCGTTCATGATCTCGGGCAGCTCGGTCGCTATCGGGGACAGCAGCAGCGCGGTCACGGTCGCGGACAGGCCGAGCATCGGGCCGATGACGTCGAGCTGGGCGACGAAGTAATGTGCGGCGAAGAAGATCACCACGAGGGTGGCCAGGGTCTGGGCGACGACCGCCCAGGTGTCGGGCGAGGCCTTTTTCGGCTGGATCTTCAGCGCCTCCAGCTCCTCCTCCTCCTCCTCGTCACCGGCCGCCTCGTCGGCGCGGCTCGCCCGGATCTCGCGCCAGAAGTAGGCGGCGTACGCGGCGAAGAACAGGACGCCGAGGGTCGGCTTGAAGGCGAAGGCGACCAGGCCGAGCGAGACCTTCACGAAGAAGATCGGCAGGAACCACTTCTGGTCCTTGGCCAGGCGCCGCATGTCCTTCTCGGTGCCGAGCGCCACCGAGGCCGGCACGAGCGCGGCGCCGGTGGCCAGGGCGGCGGCGCGGTCGCGACGGCGCTTGACGAGCAGCGCCACGCCGGTGATGCCGTAGGCGACGGTGGCCAGCGCGAGGGGGCCGCCCATGGCGGCGCCGACGCCGATGTTCTTCGCCTCTTCGGTGCCGCCGGTGGTCACGGCGACCAGGGTGACCACCGATTCGGGCAGCGCGGTGCCGAACGCGGCCAGGATCGTGCCGACCGCCATCTTTCCGACGTTGAGGCGCTCGCCCAACCACTCCACCGCGTTGACGAACCACTCGCAGGAGAGGTAGATCGCCACCGCGCACACGATGAGCAGAACGAAATGGATCACGGAACTCGTCAGGCCTTCCTGCGCCGACGGGCGTCCGAAAGGCGAGCGACACGGGGGCAGCACGACCTCGGCCCCGCCGACGCGCACAGTCGTCGACACATGGGCCGAAGGTCTCGCCCACCCGCCACCGTCGCCGACGGCGGGCCCGGCCACCGGGAACCCGGCAACGGGCTCCAGCATGTCGACGACCGGTTTGCGGGGCTACTCCCCTTCGCAGCGGCCGAGTCTACCGTCCTCCGCCGCGAGCGGAAGCCATGCCCGTGGCCCCCTCGGACCGGCCCGGTCCGAGGGGGCCACGGGCATGCGATCAGTAGAGCGAGACGCCGTACGCGGCGGCGGCCGCGGTGACCGGCTGGAAGAAGGTGGTGCCGCCGCTGGTGCAGTCGCCGCTGCCGCCGGAGGTCAGGCCGATGGCCTTGCTGCCGTCGTACAGCGGGCCGCCGGAGTCGCCGCCCTCCGCGCAGACGTTGGTCTGGATCAGGCCGCGCACCGTGCTGCCGTCGGAGTAGCGGACGGTGGAGTTCAGCGCGGTGACGGTGCCGCCGTGGGTGCCCGTGGTGGAACCGGTGCGCTTGACGGACTCGCCGACGTACGCGCTGGCCGCCGTGTAGCCGCCCGGGTGGCTGGCCGAGGTGCTGCTGTACTTCACCAGCGCGTAGTCGGTGCCCGGGAAGCTGGAGCCGACGGTGGTGCCGACCGTGGAGGTCTGGCCGGAGTTGCTGTACCAGGTGCTCGCGATGTTGCCGCAGTGCCCGGCGGTCAGGAAGTAGTAGACGCCGCCCTTGACCACGTTGAAGCCCAGCGAGCACCGGTAGCCGCCGCCGTAGATGGCCGCGCCCGCGGACAGCAGCGGGTTGAAGGTGCCGGCGGTGCGCTCGATCTTCAGGTGGGCGGCCTTCGACCCGGCGGCCTTGGTGAGCTCGGCGAGCGCAGCCGGGGTGACGCTGCTGTCCGCCGTCACGACGACCTGGCCGGTGGCCTGGTCGGTGTGCCAGGCGATGCCGTTGACGCCGGTCTGCTCGACCGAGGCGCTGACCTGGGCGAGCGCGGTGGCGTCGGCCACCGGCGCGGCCGCTCCGGCGCTCGGCGCCGCGAGGGCGGTCGCCGCGGCGAGCGCGGCGGCGAGCGCCAGCACCCGGCCGCGGGCGCGGGACGGCGACGTGGGGGTGGTGCGCATGGTCCTCACAGTTCTCCTCCTGGGGTGTGGGGGAGGCCCGGTCAACCGACGGGCCGTGAGGCGCGGGCAGGCGCGATCGCGGGCCGGTCGACTCCCGGCCCTGGTTCTGATCTGCCCCTGACAAGCGCTACCCGGGAGTATTCGCCACCCGGCGGGGCGGCACAAGACCCCGGACCGCACCGGCGCACCGTCAACTCCCGTACGGAAAGGGCGAGTCGAAGGTTTCGACCGAGCGGTCCGAGTCGGCGCAGCGGTCCGCGGTCCGCGGTCGGCGGGCCGCCGTCCGGCCCGCGGCCCGTACGATCGCCGCATGTCACTGCCGCACGCGATCCTCACCGCCCTGCTGGAGAAGCCGTCCTCGGGGCTGGAGTTGACCCGGCGGTTCGACCGGTCGATCGGGTTCTTCTGGTCCGCGACGCATCAGCAGATCTACCGGGAGCTGGGGCGGCTGGAGCGCGAGGGGCTGGTGCGGGCCTCGGGGCCGGGGGCCGGGCGCGGGCAGCGCAAGGAGTACGAGGTGCTGCCGGCCGGGCGGGCGCAGCTGCGCGAGTGGGTCGGGCAGGCGCAGGACCCGAAGCCGATCCGGGACCCGCTGCTGCTGCGGCTGCGCGCCGCGGCGGTGCTCGGCGTGGACGGCCTGGAGGAGGAACTGGCGCGCCACCGGGAGCTGCACCGGGCGCAGTTGGCCGAGTACCTGGAGATCGAGGCGCGGGACTTCCCGCCGGAGCGGGCGGAGACGGAGAACCGCCTGCAGCACGTGGTGCTGCAGGCGGGGATCCAGCTGGAGTCGTTCTGGCTGGCCTGGCTGGACCAGGCGCTGGAAGGGAAGTGACGGTGCGTCAGGCCAGGCGGGCCAGGTAGCCGTTGTCGACCAGCCAGCCGACGTTGATCCGGCTCGGCGCGCCCGGCACCAGCGCGGCGTCGAGCTGGTACTGGAGGCCGAGGCCGGGCTGCCCGAACCACGGGGCGATCGGCCCGGAGTGCACGGTGAACGCCTTGAGCACCCGGTAGTCGTGGTAGTTGCAGCCCGCCGCCGGGTTGCCGTCCAGGCTGGACGGGGGGATCGAGCGGGTGGCGTACGGCAGGCCCTCGGGGGCGAGGAAGGAGCCGTACTCGCTGCCGTAGCGGTCGATGGCCTGGCCGGGCTGGAGGGTGGTGTCGCTCTCGATCGGGGTGCCGTCGGGCAGCAGCAGGTAGCCGTTGGACGGCGGGTACTTCCAGCTGCCGGCCGCGCTGTCGTAGTAGGTGGCCAGGAACTGCTGCTCGCCGAGCAGGCCGGTGCGGAAGTAGCCGATCAGTTGGCGGCCGACCGGGCCGGCGTTGGGCAGCTGGTCGGGGCCGAGCCGGGAGTCGCCGTGCCGGAAGTCGACGGAGCACTCGGTGGTGAGGCCGATCCGCAGCTCGGTCGGGGTCGCGGCGGCCGCGGTGGGCGCGGCGGTGGCGAACAGGGCGACGGCGGCGACGAGCGGGGCGAGGAACTGGCGCAGGCGCACGGACACTCCGGTGGGGGAGGCGGGCAGGAAGGAGGCCGGGGCGCGGAGCTGAGGGTCCGCACCCGAAGGCGTGCATCAGGAAAGCGGAATGTCTGACCTTCAGTCAACTCTGCGTGCCCGATCGACTGCCGAGAGTGTCGGCGTTTCGGTCAGTCCGGGCGGAAGGCTGGCGGGAATAGGTCGGAGTGGCGTCCCGTTGCACCGGGTGGTTGAATGTTGAATCAACCGAGGAGGAGTTGAGCGCGGTGCAGTTCGGCATTTTCAGCGTCGGCGACGTGACCACCGACCCCACCACCGGTCGGACCCCCAGCGAGCACGAGCGGATCAAGGCGATGGTCGCCATCGCGCTCAAGGCCGAGGAGGTCGGCCTTGACGTGTTCGCCACCGGCGAGCACCACAACCCGCCGTTCGTGCCGTCCTCGCCGACCACCATGCTCGGCTACATCGCGGCCCGCACCGAGAAGTTGATCCTCTCCACCTCCACCACGCTGATCACCACCAACGACCCGGTGAAGATCGCCGAGGACTTCGCGATGCTCCAGCACCTCGCGGGCGGCCGGGTGGACGTGATGATGGGCCGCGGCAACACCGGCCCGGTCTACCCGTGGTTCGGCAAGGACATCCGCCAGGGCATCCCGCTCGCCGTCGAGAACTACGCGCTGCTGCACCAGCTCTGGCGCGAGGAGAACGTCGACTGGCAGGGCCGCTTCCGCACCCCGCTGCAGTCCTTCACCTCCACCCCGCGCCCGCTCGACGACACCCCGCCGTTCGTCTGGCACGGCTCCATCCGCAGCCCCGAGATCGCCGAACAGGCCGCCTACTACGGCGACGGCTTCTTCGCCAACAACATCTTCTGGCCCAAGGCGCACTTCCAGCGCCTGGTCGACCTCTACCGGGAGCGCTACGCCCACTACGGCCACGGCACCCCCGAGCAGGCGATCGTCGGCCTCGGCGGGCAGGTCTTCATGCGCAAGAACTCGCAGGACGCCGTCCGGGAGTTCCGCCCGTACTTCGACAACGCCCCCGTCTACGGGCACGGGCCCTCGCTGGAGGAGTTCACCGAGCAGACCCCGCTGACCGTCGGCAGCCCGCAGGAGGTCGTCGAGAAGACCCTGGCCTTCCGCGAGACCTTCGGCGACTACCAGCGCCAGCTGTTCCTGATGGACCACGCCGGCCTGCCGCTGAAGACCGTCCTGGAGCAGCTCGACCTGCTCGGCGAGGAGGTCGTCCCGGTGCTGCGCAAGGAGTTCGCGAAGAACCGCCCGGTCGAGGTCCCCGACGGGCCCACCCACGCCGCGCTGGTGACGGCGCGCGAGAAGGAGCAGGAGGCCGCCGAGTGAGCGCGCTGAAACTGGTCGTGGTGACGGCCGGCCTCTCCGTCCCGTCCTCCACCCGGCTGCTCGCCGACCGCCTGGCCGGCGCCGCCGCCCGCGAACTGGGCGACGCCGGACGGGAGGTGGACCTCCGGGTGGTCGAACTGCGGGAGCTCGCCCGGGACATCGCCGACAACCTGGTCACCGGCTTCCCGCCGCCCGCGCTGCGCGACGCCGTCCGGGCGGTCGAGGAGGCGGACGGCCTGATCGCCGTCACGCCGATCTTCTCCGCCTCGTACAGCGGCCTGTTCAAGTCCTTCGTCGACGTCCTCGACAAGGACGCGCTGACCGGCACCCCCGTGCTGATCGCCGCCACCGGCGGCACGGCCCGGCACAGCCTCGCCCTCGAACACGCGATGCGCCCGCTCTTCGCCCACCTGCGGGCGGTGGTCGTCCCCACCGCGGTCTTCGCCGCCTCCGAGGACTGGGGTGCGAACGGCGCCGACGGCTCGCTGGCCGGCCGGATCGACCGCGCCGCCCGCGAACTCGCGGCCCTGCTGGCCGGACGGCCCGCCGAGAACCGGCAGGTCGAGCAGGTTGTGCCCTTCGAGCAACAACTCGCTGCGCTACGAGCACACTGACGGGCCGCCGAGCCCGTATTTTGCGAACCGACAGCCCCGACAACCAGGAGCAGTGCGCCATGGAACCCCAGGTCACCGACAACACCGAGCAGTCCCGCTTCGAGATCACCACGGACGCCGGGTTGGCCGGATTCGCCGAGTACCAGCTCCGCGACGGCGGGCGGATCGCCTTCGTCCACACCGTCATCGACCCGGCCTTCGAGGGCCAGGGCCTGGGCGGCAAGCTGGCCCGCAGCGTCCTCGACACGGCGCGCGAGCGCGGCCTGGCCGTCCTGCCGTACTGCCCGTTCATCCGGGGCTGGATCGCCAAGCACCCCGAGTACGTCGACCTGGTGCCGGCCGACAAGCGCGCCAAGTTCGACCTCTGACCCGTCGCCGCGGCCGACGGACGGCGGGTGCCGGGGACGAGACCGGCACCCGCTACCGAACTTGACGGAGTGTGCCGGACCGGGACTCACCGTGGACGAAACGTTCCTGCGCAGCTATCGTCGCCCGTCGTGACCTTCTCCATCGTCGCTCGGCACGGCAACGCCTATGGCGTGGCCGTGGCCAGCAAGTTCCTCGCGGTCGGCGCCCTGGTTCCGGCCGCCGAGACCGGCATCGGCGCCCTCGCCACCCAGGCCTGGGCCAACCTCGCCTACCGCCCGCAGGGCCTGGCCATGCTCCGCAGCGGCGCCTCGCCCGCCGACACCGTCGCCGCGCTGCTCGCCGCCGACGACGGGCGGGTGCACCGCCAGCTCGGCGTGGTCGGCCCCGAGAGCGCCGTCAGCTGGACCGGCGAGGAGTGCCTGCCCTGGGCGGGCGGCGTGGCCGGCCCGGACTACGCGATCCAGGGCAACATCCTCACCGGCCCCGAGGTGGTCGCCGACATCGAGTCCGCCTGGCTGTCCTCCGCCGAACTCCCCTTCGCCGAACGGCTGCTGACCGCCCTCGCGGCGGGCGACGCGGCCGGCGGCGACTCCCGGGGCCGACAGAGCGCCGCCCTGTACGTGGTCGAGCCCGGCAAGGGCGTCGGCGGCTGGGGCGACACCTCGCACGACCTGCGCGTCGAGGACCACGCCGACCCGGTCGGCGAACTGCGCCGCCTGCTCGCCCTGCACGAGGTCCTGCACGGCACCCCCGACCCGGCCACGCTGCTCCCGCTGGACGGCGAACTCGCCGACGAGGTCGGCGCCCTGCTCGCCGCGCTCGGCTACGACGACCTGGACCGCTGGGCCGGCGTGGAGAACCTCGAAGGCCGCCTGGTCGAGGGCCGCATCGACCCGCTGGTCCTCGACCACCTGCGCACCGCCGCCGCCGGCTGACCCGGCCGCCACCGCGTCAGATCGTCAACTCCCGTGCAGCGGTGACCTCGTGCAGGTGGACCAGGACGTCGTAGGCCGCGCCGACGGCGAGTTCCCGGAGCGGTGTCGTGAAGGTGGTCCCGGCGTCGTACGTGGGGCGCGGAGTCGCCAGCCAGCCGCGTGCGGCGCCCGGCAGCCCGCGCAGCGGGAGGTAGTAGTCGCGGTGGCGGACCTGGTCGAGGGTGTGCTCGACGCTGCCCGGCGCGGCGGCCGGAACGCCGACGGGACGCCACGCGCCGCCCGGGCCGTCCGCGGTGGTGAGGAACGCGCCCCGGTCGAAGGTGGTGCCGATCGCGGTGTAGCGCGAGCCGAGCGCCTGGCGCAGCTGGGCGCCCTGCGGGAACGGATAGAGCTCCGGCATGGTGGAGGCGTAGCCGGCATGGCCGTTGTGCGCGGAGAGCAGGATGCGGTGGCCGGTCCGCCGCTGCCACCACAGGACGTTGTACGCCATGGCGCGGTCGCGGAGCTGCTCGGCGGCGGCGACCGTCCCAGGGTTGTCGGAGTCCATGGTGAGGAAGGCGAAGGTGTCGGCGATGACGCGGGCGTGCTGCTCGGCCCACGGCTCGCCCACCGAGGAGGCCGACTCGAAGGCCTTTCGGGCGAGTTCGGCGTTGGAGCGACGTTCGGCGAGCGGCCGTCCGAGGTAGCCGACGGCGTCGTCCAGCGGACGCAGCGGCGCGTACAGGTCGGCCAGCCGGGCCGCCTCCTCGGGGTGGCCGGGGCGGACCAGGTCGAGGACGCGCCGGAAGACGCGGTCGCCGAGGCCGGGCAGGCCGAGGTCGTCGCCGAGGAAGTGGACGGGGCGGCCGGGGTGGCGGCGGTTGTGGTCCCGCATCCAGGCGATCAGGTCGGCGAACTCCTCGCGGTGCCAAGGCGATCCGGCGAGGGCGCGGTCGGCGACCCGGCGGGCGTCGCCCTCGCCGCCCTGGAGGAACTCGTCGATCTCCAGGCCGGCGGTCCAGCTCATCTCCAGGGCGAAGACAGTGAAGCCGCGCTCCTCGACCAGGTACCGGAAGATCCGGTGCTTGAGGGCGAAGAACTCGTGGGAGCCGTGGGTGGCCTCGCCGAGGCCCACCACCAGCGAGTCGCCGATCAGGTCGCCGAGCGCCGCCAGGTCGGTGCTGCGGCCGCCCGGCGCGGTGGAGCGCAGCGGGTGCGCGACGGACTCCAACTGCTCCACCACGAGCATCTCATGGCGGTCCGTCCGGTCGGCCGCCGAGGCGGCGGGGAGGCGCAGCGCGGGGACGGCGAGGGCCGCGGTGGTGGCGGCGAGCACGCCGCGCCTGCTGATGCGTCGGTCGGATGCCGTCATGGTCGTGTCTCCCTGTCCGGGCCGCCGGGCGCGACCCCCGTGACGATCATGGTTCGGCGGGACGGCGCGACGCGCTGGGGCGGGCCACCGAACGGGTGCGGGGGAAAGCCCCCGCACCCGACGTACGGCAGGCCTCAGCGCCTACCGGAGCAGCGCCTTGGCGAGGTCCGCCGCCAGGTCGGCCGGGTCCTCCAGGCCGACGGACAGCCGCAGCAGCGCGGGGACGGGCTTGTGCGCGGCGGCGACCGGGCGGTGGGTGAGCGAGGCCGGGTGCTGGATCAGGGTGTCCACGCCGCCGAGCGAGACCGCGTGGGTGATCAGCTCGCAGCGCTCGGCGATCGCCGCGGCGTGCTCGAAGCCGCCCGCCGCCTCGAAGGCCAAGGTGCTGCCGCCGCCGAGGAGTTGGTGTCCGAGCAGCGGGGAGCCGGAGCGGCCGGGGTAGTGCACGGCGGACACCTCGGGCTGTTCGGCCAGCCAGTCGGCGAGCCGGGCGGCGCTCGCCGAGGCGGCGCGGACCCGCAGCGGCAGGGTCTGCAGGCCGCGGTGCAGCAGGTAGCCGGCCAGCGGGTGCAGGACCGCCCCGGTGACGGCGCGCACCCGGCGCAGCCGCTCGGCCCATGCGGCGGTGCAGGCGACCGCGCCGGCCAGCACGTCGCCGTGGCCGCCGATCGACTTGGTCGCGGAGTGCAGCACCAGCGCGGCGCCGAACTCGGCGGGGCGCTGCAACACCGGCGTGGCGAAGGTGTTGTCGACCATCAGCGGTGCGTCGCCGCACTGCCGGGCGATCGCGGCCAGGTCGACCAGATCGAGGGTCGGGTTGCCGGGCGTCTCCACCAGGACCAGTCCGGTGTCCGGCCGGACGGCGTCGGCGACGGTCTCCGGGGTCGCCCAGGTGACCTCGGTGCCGAGCAGCCCGGAGTCCAGCAGGTGGTCCGAGCCGCCGTACAGCGGCCGCACCGCGACCACGTGCCGACGGCCCTCCGCGGCGGCCGCCAGCAGGCAGGCGGTGAGCGCGGCCATGCCGGACGAGAAGGCCACCGCCTGGGCGCAGCCCTCCAGTTCGGCCAGCGCCTGCTCGAAGCGGGCCACGGTCGGGTTCCACAGCCGCTGGTAGACCAGCCCGCCCTCGGCGGGCGGGCGGCCGCCGGTGGCCAGCGCCTGGTAGGCGTCGCCGCCGGCGGCGAGGTCCGGCACCGGGTACGTGGTGGACAGGTCGAGCGGGGGGACGTGCGTGCCGAGGCCGGCGAGGTCGTCGCGGCCGGCGTGCACGGCTCTGGTGTCGAGTCGGCTCATGGCCGTCGATGGTGAACTTGCCGCTGGTCGAAGGCCATAGCGGCAGTCGATCATTCGGCGCGGGCGGACGCGGTCTTGCGGATCTTCGGTACGGGCCGCCACGCTGGGGGCGTGCCGAACATTCCACGGGCCCGTGCGGCGTTGGACGAGACCGACCGGGCGATCGTCCGGGCGCTGCTGGCGAACGCCAGGATGGCCAACAACGCGCTGGCGGAGCTGGTCGGGATCGCCCCGTCCACCTGCCTGACCCGGGTGCGGGCGCTGCGCGAGCGCGGAGTGATCCGCGGCTACCACGCCGAGGTGGACCTGCCGGCCGTCGGCCTGTCGCTGCAGGCGATGATCTCGGTCCGGCTGCGGGCGCACACCCAGGAGCAGAACAGCAGCTTCCGCGCCGCCGCGCCGGACCTGCCCGGGGTGCTGGCGGTCTTCCACATGGCCGGCAGCGAGGACTACCTGCTGCACGTGGCGGTGGCCGACCCGGAGGCGCTGCGCCGCTTCGTGGTGGAGCACCTGACGACCCATCCGGCGGTGGCGCAGACCCGCACCAACCTGGTCTTCGAACGGATCCCCGGCGCCACGCCGCCGATCTGACGTCGGACCGGGCGGGGCCGCGCGGAGTTCCTGGCGGGGGTGGCGAGTTGTGGCCACTGTCCACCATCCGCCGCCGCAGATGGGCCGGTTCGGCCGTACCGTACTGGTTGTCGGCCATCTGTCCGGTTCGTTCGCCGTCCGGTTCGGACGGGCAGGGCTGCCGAGCCCCGACGCGGCCGGACGACGGCGCTTCCCGCTCCGCCCCGGTCGCTGCCCCGCCGTGAAGGGACCGACCATGGCTGTCGCGGACCCACCCCAGACCGTGCGGTACCGCCTGAGCCTGGCGACCGTGCCCGCATCCGTGCCCGAAGCGCGCCGCAGTGCGCGCGCCGAACTGGCCGCCCGCGGCCTGGACGCGGACCATCCGCTGACCGACACCGTGCTGCTGGTGGTCAGCGAACTGGTCACCAACACGGTCCGGCACGCGGCGGTGCGCTCGCCCCGCGCCACCCTCCAACTGGACTTCGAACCGGACCTGTTGACGATCCGGGTGCACGACCGGCACCCGTACTGTCCGCGCCGCCGGGAGGCGCCGCACCCCGACGGCAGCGGCGGTTGGGGCCTGAACCTGGTGCACGAGATGGCGCTGCTGGCCGGTGGCGGCACCGCGACGCTGGCCGATCCGGACGGCGGCGGCAAGACCATGGTGGTGCGGCTGCCGCTCGGCTGAGGCCGTGGTGACCGTCGCGGGGGAGGGGTTGGCGCGGGGCCGGCGCCGTGTCCCGGCGGGCGCCGGTTGGGAAGACGATCGGAGGACGACCCCGCGGCCCCACTCTGCTGCATGCAGTCTGTTATTGCAAGTAAGTCGCAATAAGGCGGGCGAGTGCCCGGGCCGGGCTCAGCGGCGGCGCAGCGCCCCCGGCGCACGCAACGACTCCAGCGACGGATAGCCGTCCACCGCCATCAGCAGATCCGCCTCCGCCAGCAGCGACCGCAGCACGTGCACCACCCCCGCCTCGCCGCCCAGCGCCAGCCCGTACACGTACGGACGGCCCACGCCCACCGCCGTCGCGCCCAGCGCCAGCGCCTTCACCGCGTCCGAGCCGCTGCGCACCCCCGAGTCGAACAGCACCGGCAGGCCGTCCGCCGCCGCGACCACCTCGGCCAGCGACTCCAGCGCCGGCAGCCCGCCGTTCGCCTGCCGGCCGCCGTGGTTGGAGCAGTAGACGCCGTCCACGCCGGCGTCCTTCGCCCGCCGGACGTCCTCCGGGTGGCACAGGCCCTTCAGGATCAGCGGCAGGTCGGTCAGCGAACGCAGCCACGGCAGATCGTCCCAGGTCAGCGGGTTGCCGAAGATCTGCACCCAGTCCATCACCGCGCCCCGCGGATCCCCGTCCGGGTCCTTCAGCCCGGCCCGGAACACCGGGTCCGAGGTGTAGTTCGCCAGGCAGTGGCCGCGCAGCTGCGGGAAGCTGCCGCTGCCCAGGTCGCGCGGCCGCCAGCCGGTCACCCAGGTGTCCAGGGTCACCACGATGCCCTTGAAGCCGGCCGCCTCCGCCCGGTGCACCAGCGACTCCGCGAGCGCCCGGTCGGTCGGCGTGTACAGCTGGAAGAGCCCCGGCGTGTCGCCCAGCTCCGCCGCCACCTGCTCCATCGGGTCCACCGACAGCGTCGACGCCACCATCGGCACCCCCGTACGGGCCGCGGCCCGGGCCGCCGCCAGATCCCCGTGCCCGTCCGGCGCGCACAGCCCCAGCACCCCGACCGGGGCCAGGAACAGCGGCGACGCCAGCTCCAGACCGAACAGGTCCACCCGCAGGTCCCGCTCCTTCGCGCCGACCAGCATCCGCGGCACCAGCCCCCAGCGCTCGAACGCCGCGACGTTCGCCCGCTGGGTGTGCTCGTCGCCCGCGCCGCCCGCCACGTACGACCACACGTCCGGGGCCAGCGTCCGCTCCGCACGCTCCGCCAGGCCCGCGAACGTCATCGGGTACTTGGGCGCGACGCCGAACAGCGCCTCGAAGTAGATCTCGTTCTGGTAGTCGCCGAACTGCGGGGCCATCCGCGCTCCTCAAGGGATTCCTGGGGTGGTGATCGTCGTGGCCGCCACCCTCCATCCGCCACCGGCGGGCGGTCAAGGGCGCGCCGTCACCGGCCTGCCGCGCAGCACCAGGTGGGTCGGGACCGTCTCGGTGCGTGGCGGCGAGTCGTCCCCGTCCAGCCGGGCCAGCGCCAGTCGGAGCGCCGCCGCGCCCAGCTCCGCCGGGGCCTGCGCGACCGCCGACAGCGGTGGATCCAGCACCTCCGCCAGCGGCAGGTCGTCGAACGCCAGCAGCGCCACCTCGCGCCGCCCCGCCCGTCCCAGCGCCAGCACCGCACCCGTCGCCGCGTTCAGATGGGACGCGAACAGCGCCGTCGGCGGGTCCGGCAGCGCGAGCAGCCGCAGCGCCGCGAGTTCGGCGTCCGCCGCCGTCCGGGCCTCCGCGACCAGCGCGTCGGCCGGGGTGACGCCCGCCGCCGCGAACGCCTCCAGGTAGCCCGCCAGGCGCTCCCGGCGGGTGTACAGCTCCGGCGGCAGATCGCCGAGGAACGCCACCCGACGGTGGCCCAGACCCAGCAGATGAGCCACGCCCTCGCGGGCGCCCGCCCGGTTCGAGGACACCACGCAGTCCGCATCCGGCCCCGGCCGGTCCACGAACACCAGCGGCACCCCCGCCGCCCGGGCCTGCGCCGACGCCTCCCCGCCCGTCGCCGGAACCACCAGCAGGACGGCCGTCCGACGCGCAAGGAAAGCGCTTACCACCTCCGTCTCGCGTGCCGGATCACCACCGGAACACCCCAGCAGCACCGTCAACCCGCGGGCCCGCGCCGCCTCCTCCACCCCGCCCGCGAGCGCCCCGAAGAACGGATTGTCCAGATCCGGCACCACCAGCCCCACCGTCGAATCCGGACCGCCCGTGCGAATACTGCGCGCCAGCAGGTTCGGCCGGAAGCCCAGCCGCCGCACCACCGCCTGCACCCGCTCCCGGGTCGCGGCCGCCACCGGCCCGTCCCCGTTCAACACCCGCGAGACGGTCTTCGCGCTCACCCCCGCCTCCCGCGCCACATCGTGCAACGTCGGACGCCGCTCCATCCCCGCTCCCCTCCCGTCCCACTGCTGCACCGACCGTACCGCCGCCCTCCCGGCGGAAGATCCACCGGAGGTAGCCTGGCTGCGGGTGGTGACCATGCGAGGCAGCGACAACCCGACGTCCGGGACGGCGATCCCCGAGGTCCCCTTCGCCGCGCCCCCCGGCGGGCCCGCCGGCGTCGAAGTGATGACCCTCGCCGAACTCCGCGCCCGCCGCGCCACCGCGACCGACCGCACCTTCCACCGCCCCCAGCGGCCCGCCTTCCACCACCTGCTCACCCTCGACCGCGGCACCCTCCACCACACCGTCGACTTCACCGAGCACGCCGTCCACCCCGGCAGCTGGCTCTGGGTCCGACCCGGACAGGTCCAGCAATGGGGCGAGCTCGGCGACGCCGACGGCACCCTCGTCCTCTTCGAACCCGGCTTCCCCGACCCCGCGACGGTCGCCGCCGCCCACCTCGACGACCCCTTTGCCGCCGCCGTCCTGCACACCGCCGGCCCCACCCGCGAGGCGCTGCGCGCCGCGCTCCACCACCTCCACCACGAGTACGCCTCCGGCGCGGACCTGCCCGCCGACATCCACCACGCCCTCCTCCGCCACCTGCTCGCCGCACTCCTGCTGCGCCTCGCCAACCCCGCGACCCCCTGCGGCACCGCCACCGCCGAACCCGGCGAGACCTACCGCCGCTTCCGCCACGCCGTCGAGCACCACTTCACCCGCACCCGCCGCGTCGAGGACTACGCCAAAGCCCTCGGCTACTCGCCCCGCACCCTCTCCCGCGCGACCCTCGCCGCCGCGGGCATCGGCGCCAAGGAATTCGTCGACCGCCGCGTCGTCCTCGAAGCCAAACGCCTCCTCGCCCACAGCGACACCCCCGCCGCCCGCATAGCCGACCACCTCGGCTTCGCCGACGCCGCCAACTTCGCCAAGTTCTTCCACCAACGCACCGGCACCACCCCCATCGCCTTCCGCACCTCCGTCCGGGGCGCCACCGACGACACATAGGCACCGGTGCCTGCGGCGGGCCGGGGCCGGGGAGTTGAGTTCGTTGTGGCGTGGTGTGCCTGCTGCGGGGCGAGGCCTGGTTCGGGGTGCCTTCGACGGCACGTGGTGCTGGTGGCTGCGGCGGGCTGGGGCCGGGGGAGTTGAGTTCGTTGTGGTGCGTGGCGCGGCTCCGGCGGGGCGGGATCTGGTTTGGGGTGCCTTCGACGGCACGTGGGATCGGCGCCTGCGGCGGGTCGGGGTCGGGGGGTTGAGTTCGTTGTAGCGTGGTGTGCCTGCGGCGGGGGGATCTGGTTTGGGGTGCCTTGGACGGCACGTGGCGCTGGTGGTTGTGGCGGGCCGGGGTTGAGGGGTGGCTTTGTCATGGTGTGTGGTGTGCCTGCGGTGGGGTGGAGCCTGATCCGGGGCGTCGCCGACGAGCCGCAATGCCAACGCCTGCGGCGAGGCCAGGCGGAGGCATTGAGTTCGTCGTGGCGCGCCGGCATCGGGGTACGGCACGCTGCGCCTCCGGTGGGAGGTGGTGGGGCATGGGGTCCGGGCATCGCGGACGAGACGTGACGGCAGGCTTGCGGTCCGCGGCCTGCCCTTTCCGCGCAGCTCCTCCGGTCAGCGGCCCAGGGGCGCGGACAAGGCGCAGCGCCGCATGCGCAGCACCTGCTCCGGTTGCCGGCGGGGCGTCCTGGGACGGTAATCGGGAATCCACGTGCCTTCCGCGCGGCAGCGCGAGAGTCGACGACCCTGGCCCGTTCGCCGGCTCCGGCCCTCGGTTGTGTGCGACATTCCGTCGACAATTCGAAGAGGCCCTGACTCACGGGCCCGACCCGCTCCACCTCGCCGAGGTGTTCGGGCTCGACGAGACCGCGATGCGCTACGCGGACTCCGCACGGGCGCTGCTGCAGCAGGCCGCTGAACAGCCACTTCAGTGAACCTCTTTCGTCCTGTGCCGGAGGATGAAATGGGCTGGTCAGCGGGTGTGGTGACGAGGCAGGGCCCCTCGTCGTCGGCGTGGTGATTCCACTCATCACACCGGCGGCCGAAGAGGCCCTGTTGGTTCCGTTTCCTGCCCCGCTCGACGTCCCGCATGGCCACCGCGAACAGTCCCCGCATTACCAGTAGTTCATCCGCGATCACGCCCGGCTGAGAGCCCCCGGCGAACGCGCCTTCGCCCAGTTGAAGCCTGGCGGCTGCTACGACGAGCCAGATGCTCCACCCGCCTCATCAGCACCATCGTCCAAGCCGTCCACACGCTGCTGACCTGCAACTATTCAGGATGTAAGAGGATCACTGAAGAAATCAGGCCGGCCTCCCCACCTATGGCTTCACATCGAGACGCACGAGCGCGCCGATCTCCACGAGTTGGTCCGGCAGTGCCAAGTCGGAAACGCCCATGACCGTGCTGGTGGGCCGGTGCTCCCCGAAGTACTCGGCGTGGAGGCGTGCTGTCGTGTCGAAGTTCTTCCGCAGGTTCCTCACCAGAACCGTGGTCTCCGCTATCTGGCCACGCTCGGCCCCGAATTGCCTCAGCACCAGGTCCAGATTCTCCAGCGTGGTGCGGACCTGCAGTTCGAAGTCGCCGGCACCCACGAAGTTGCCGTGACGGTCATGAGACAGCTGCCCCGACACATAAACCGTGTCACCGACCTGAGTGGCATGCCGAACCCGAATGCCTTCACCTGAGAACTCATGACTCACTCCCTTGATGCAGTGCGCGGGACCGTCAGTTGCAGACAGACCCCTTGCGCATAGGAGTTACGGGTCTGTGCAAACGATGCTCGTCCGGCAGCGCCATCGAAGTATTCTCTGCACGCATAAACACCTTCCAGCAGAGAATGACAGAGGCTCAGTGAAATCTGCTTTACGGTCCACGCCTTTGCTGAGGATGAGCACGCCAGGCACAGTCAGCATCCGCGGCTGATCGGCGGAGACGATGTCAGGGCGAGGGCACACGTTGGGGATTGACCAGCAGACATGGGCGGCCCAGCTGCGGAACGCTTCAGCGGGAGTTATCTCTCCATCGATGAATCTCGCCGCCATCCGGCGCAGAGCGTGGCGCCGCGCCAGGCCCCGATCCGGCAACCGGATCCCGGACTCGCAAGTGCTTGCTCGAACGCGTAAGGAATGTCGCGGGCATCCGCGTTGCGAGGCCAACCGGCGAGCTCGCACAATGTCGGGGTGTCCAGTTCGGCTGCGAGCACCTCAGCAGCGATCATCGGCAGATCTTCCGGGCGTATCTCATCCGCCTGATAACGGCACGCTACCTCACCCAGAGATGTGAGCCCACTCTGCACAGAGGTTTCCGGTTCCGGTGTCGTTCCTTCTGCTCTCATGACTCCTGCGGTGTCAGGACCGTTTCCAGGGAAGGCACCCAGGGGCGGACCCGCTCGGCACCTGCCCCGCGTGTTCGCCTGAACCCGGAAGCCGAACCCACGAGAGCACGACCAGTTCTGCTCGCGCAGCGCTGTGCTCTCGTTCCGGACGGCGGTGGGGCGCTCGGGTGGGTGGGGTCAGAGGGCGGCGCGGATCAGGGCCGCCGTCTCCGCCGCGTGGGCCGCGTCGCGGTAGTGGGTGCGGGGCCAGAAGAAGCCGCGGAGGCCGTCCTTGGGGTTGCGGGGGACGATGTGGGTGTGGAGGTGGGGGACGGACTGGCTGATGCGGTTGTTGGTGGCGACGAAGCTGCCGGCCGCGGCCGTGCCGCGTTCGACGGCGGCGGTCAGCAGGCGGACGCGGGTGAAGTAGGGGCCGGTCTCGGGGGCGGTGAGGTCGGTGAGGGTGGGGACGTGGCGTCGCGGGATCACCAGCAGGTGGCCGGGGAACAGCGGCCGGTGGTCGAGGAAGGCGTGGACGGTGTCGTCGGCGAGGACGGTCTCCACCGGGACCTCGCCGGCGACGACGCGGCAGAACAGGCAGTCCATCGCCCCATCATCGCGGCGGGGACGCGCCGGACCCATCCGGCGCGCCCCGTGACGTGACGTCGCGTCAGGCGTGCTGCCAGGCGGGGGAGGTGGCCAGGTCGATCAACTGCTGCTGGTCGAGCGCGCCCGGCTCGGAGGTGATCCGGTACTCGGGCCCGTACGTCCACAGCTTGACGGTCACCATGGTGTCGTCGGGGAGCAGCGCGTTGGTGATCCACTGGATGCCGGGGGTGCTCTGCGGGACGTCGGGGTACGGGAACTGGAGCTCCTGGAGGAAGTACCGGCTCCCGTCCGGGCTCTGACGGTAGCTCGACGAGCCGCCCGACTGGTTGCGGAACCGGGTGGCGGGGTCGTCGGGGAAGCCGCGCTGCCAGCCGTGTTCGACGGTGACGGTCAGTTGGCTGGCGCGTCCGGCGAAGGACACCGTTCCGCGGGCCCGCCCGGGGGTGTCCTGCGCCTCGGCGCCGGGGTCGAGCGTGGCGCCGGCGGGCAGCGCGGTGCGCAGGGCGGCGAGGACGGCTGCGGCGTCGACCGGCGGGGCCGGTGGCACGGTGGACGCGGGCAGGGCGTCGAAGGCGGGCCGCCAGGCGTCGGAGGTGGCGATGGCGAGGAGGCGTTCCGGCGTCACCGGCGGCTGTTCGCGGGCGGGCTGCCCGGGGGTGCCGTCGGTGCTCTCGCCGGCGAAGACCATCCGGCCGTCGGGGGCGGCGTACATCACCGCCCAGTAGCGGTCGCCTCCCCAGCGCGGGGTCGTGACGGCGGTGACCAGGCGGGAGCCGTCGGGGCGGGTGCTGGACTGGCAGGTGGTGGTGGGCTGGGCCAGGGTGTCGGGGCACTGGAGGGCGGTGGCGTCGGCGATCGGGGTGGCCAGCCGGTTGAGGGACACCGTCACCCGCGCCGGGCCGTGGCCGTCGTCGTAGTCCAGCAGGGTCATCAGCGTCGGGTCGGCGGGAACGGTGTCCTGGGGCTCGGTGACGGTGCCGTCGGTGGGCAGCAGCGAGCGCAGGATGGCGGGCAGGGACGCCCGGCCGAGGGGGGCGGTGCCCGGCGCGGGAGTCGCGGGGGAGCGGTCGGGCAGCAGGGTGAGGGCGCAGCCGGCCGCGGCGACCAGGGCGAGGGTCGAGGCGCCGGCGGTGCGGCGGCGGCGTACCCGGGTGCGGCCGCGGCGTTCGGCGGCGAGGGCGAAGAGCTCGGTGGGCGGTTCGGGGGCGTGGTCGGCGGAGGCCCGCAGGGCGCGGGCGAAGTCCTCTTCGGAAGTCATCGGCAGGCTCCGGAGTGATGGGAAATGCTGAGGGGACGTCAGGGGCGGGCGAGTTCGTCGAACTCGCTGCCGAGGCCGGTGCGCAGGCGGCTGAGGGCGCGGGAGGCACGGGATCGGACGGCGCTCGGGGTGAGCCGCAGGACGGAGGCGGTCTCCTCGACGCCGAGGTCCTCCCAGTAGCGCAGGACGAGCACCGCGCGGTCCTGCTGCGGCAGTTCGGCGAGCGCCTGGAGCAGGGTGAGGCGCAGGGCCGGGTCGACGGCCGGCGCCGCGGATTCGGCGAAGGTGTCGGTGACGTGTTCGCGGCTGCTGCGTCGTCGCCGGTGGCTGAGGAAGGTGTTGACCAGGACGGTGCGGGCGTACCCGGCCGGGTTCTCCATTCGGCAGACCCGCCGCCAGCTGCCGTAGAGCTTGCCGAGCGCCTCCTGGGCGAGGTCCTCGGCGAGGTGGGCGTCGCCGCCGGTCAGCAGGTAAGCGGTGCGTATCAGGTGGCGGCTGCGGGCGGCCGCGAAGTCCCGGAACTCCAGGGGTCCGCCGCCGGCCCCGCTCGTCGTCGTGCTGTCCATGCCCCTCTAACGCGGTGGGACGGCGGTCCTGTCGCACCGTTTTGAAGGATCATCAGTTGATCGTTCGCTGGCTGGACGGGGTGTCGAACCGGACAGTCCGGGACAAAGTGTGACGATACCGTGGTGACCACCACCAGCGAGACCGGCCAGGCGGCCCCGCCCGTCCTCGACCGGCGCCAGCGGAACGTCGTCTTCGGCACCATCGTGCTCGGCATGCTGCTGGCCGCCCTCGACCAGACCATCGTCGGCACCGCGCTGCCCACCATCGTCGCGGACCTCGGCGGCGCCGCGCACATGTCCTGGGTGGTGACGTCCTACCTGCTCGCGGAGACCGTCACCACCGCGCTGGTCGGCAAGTTCGGCGACCTGTTCGGCCGCAAGGTGGTCTTCCAGGTCTCCGCGATCGTCTTCATCACTGGCTCGTTCCTGTGCGGCCTCGCCACCAACATGACGCTGCTGATCGCCTGGCGCGCCGTCCAGGGCATCGGCGCGGGCGGTCTGATGGTCACCTCGATGGCGCTGATCGCCGACGTCATCCCGCTGCGCGAACGCGGCAAGTACCAGGGCGCGATCGGCGCGGTGTTCGGCGTCGCCACGGTGATCGGCCCGCTGCTCGGCGGGCTGTTCACCGACCACCTGTCCTGGCGCTGGGCGTTCTACGTCAACGTGCCGATCGCCGTCCTGGTGGTCGTCGCGGCGGCCCGGAACATCCCCGTGGTCCGCTCCGCGGCCCGCCCCGTCATCGACTACCTGGGCATCGCCCTGGTCGCGATCGGGGCCAGCGCCCTGATTCTGGCGACCAGTTGGGGCGGCAACGAGTACGCCTGGACCTCGCCCGTCATCATCGGCCTGTTCGTCGGCGGCGTGGTCGCGCTCGGCCTGTTCTGCTGGGTGGAGACCCGCGCCGCCGAACCGACGCTGCCGATGCGGCTGTTCCGCAACCAGGTGTTCACGGTCTGCTCGGTGCTCAGCTTCATCGTCGGCTTCGCCATGCTCGGCGCGATGACCTTCCTGCCGACCTTCCTGCAGTATGTGGACGGCGACTCGGCGACGGTCTCCGGCGTGCGCACCCTGCCGCTGGTGCTGGGCCTGCTGATCGCCTCCATCTTCAGCGGCAACACGGTGTCCAAGACCGGCCAGTACCGGATCTTCCCGATCGTCGGCTCGCTGGTGATGGCGCTCGGCCTGTACCTGCTCTCGCTGCTGAACCCCGGCACCAGCGCCTGGCTGGCCAGCCTCTACATGTTCGTGCTCGGCACCGGCATCGGCCTGTGCATGCAGGTGCTCACCATCGCCGTGCAGAACACCGTCGACTACGCCGACCTCGGCACCGCCACCTCCGGCGTCACCTTCTTCCGCACCCTCGGCTCCTCGTTCGGCACCGCCGTGTTCGGCACCATCTACACGAACGCGCTGAAGACCAACCTGGCCGACGGCGTCGCTGCGGCCGCCCGGGCCACCGGCAGCAGCCCCGAGCAGATCGCCGGCGCCGCGCAGAGCCCGCACGGCGTTCAGGGCCTCCCGCCGGCCGCGGCCGAGCCGGTGATCCAGGCGTACGCCGACTCGCTGCACACCGTGTTCCTGTGGACGGTGCCGGTCGCGCTGCTCGGCTTCGTGGTCGCGCTCTTCCTCAAGCAGGTCGAGCTCCGCGACTCCGCCCGGGCCACCTGCACCGACATGGGCGAGGGCTTCGCCCAGCCGTCCTCCGGGGACTCCGCCAAGCTGCTCGAACTGTCCGTCGCCAAACTCCTCGGCGGCGTCGGACTGGACACCGCCCGACAGGTCGTCGCCTCCTCCGGCACCCGGCTCGACATGGCCGGCGCCTGGGCCGTCATGCAGGTCGAGCTGTTCACCCGCAGCGTCGGCCACGCCACCCTCAACCTGATCGCCGCCCGCCGCCGGGTCCCCCCGGAGGTGCTCCAGCCGGTGTTCGACCGGATGGTCGCCGAAGGGTTCCTGGAGGCCCACGGCGGTTTCTATGCGCACACCGAGGCCGGCGAGCGGGAGGCCGCGGCCATCGGCCGGGCCTGGTCCCAGTGGCTGAACCACCGCCTGGAGCAGGACATCGGCCGCCCCCGCAGCGCCGAACTGCGGGCCGCCGCCGACACCATCGCCAAGCGCATGATCGCCGAGGACCTCGCCGAAGGGTTCCCGCAGGGCGGCGTGCCGGCCGGTTCGTCCTCCTGACCCGCCGTCATGTGACGTCGGCGTTCGTCGGACCGTCGGATCGGCGGCCCCGACCTCACAGGGCGTCAGGCCGCCCCGGCCGCGCCTGTCTCTAGGCTGGCCCCCATGCTCCTGTATGCCCCCGCGATCTTCTTCCTGCTGCTGGCCGCCGTCGGCGTGCTGCGCGACCGACGCCGCTTCAGCAACGCCCTGTACCTCGGACTCGCCGTCACCTTCCTGGCCTTCGCCTTGCTCGTCACCCTCGGCCAGGTCGACTCCGTGCTCGCCGAGATCGTGCTGATCGCGGTCGTCCTCGCCCCCGCGCTCGCCACCCTGGTGCTCGCCGCCCTGCTGATCGCCAACGGCTTCAAGATGCTCCGCAAGGAGGGCCGCCGGCTCGCCAACCTGCTGTCGCTGCTGTGCGGCCTCGGCATCCTGGTGGTCGTCGCCCTGCTGCTCGCCGCCACCCAGGCCGACTCGCCCGTGCTGGTGGTGATCGCCCGCACCGTCTTCCTGCTCTCCTGCTACCTGTCCTTCCTGTTCCTCTGCTTCATCGGCTACGCCTACCTCTACGGCCGGCTGACCCCCCGCCAGGACGTGGACTACGTCGTCGTCCTCGGCTCCGGCCTGCTCGGCGGCACCCGCGTCCCGCCGCTGCTGGCCAGCCGCCTCGACCGCGGCCGCGCGCTGTACGAACGCCAGGCCGCGACCGGCCGCCCGCCGCTGCTGATCGTCTCCGGCGGCCAGGGGCCCGACGAACAGCTCCCCGAAGCCCACGCGATGGCCGCCCACCTGATCGACCGCGGCTTCCCCGGCGAGCGGATCATCCGCGAGGACCGCTCCCGCACCACCGAGGAGAACCTCCGCTTCTCCCGCGACCTGATGACCGCCGCCGACCCCCACTACCGCTGCATCGTCGTCACCAACAACTTCCACGCCTTCCGCACCGCCCTCCTGGCCCGCCAGGAGTCCCTCAACGGCCAGGTGGCCGGTTCCCCCACCGCCGCCTACTTCTGGCCCAGCGCCACCATCCGCGAGTTCGTCGCCGTGCTCGCCGCCCACAAGTGGATCAACCTGACGGTCTGCGGCCTGCTCACGCTGGTCTCCGTGACCGCCTAGGGCCGCCGCCCGGAGCGGTTCGGGCGCAAAGTTATGCTGGTCGCCGTCACCGTTCAGCGCTCGGGGGAGTCGTGCCGCCCAACTACGCCAGTGTTCCGGGGCCGCGGCCGCGGCACCGCCTGCGGGTGGTCGTGGGTGCGGCCGCCGCGGCGCTGCTGCTCGGGATGGTGCCCGCCGTGCGGCACGGCGCCGAGTCGCTGATCGGCGCGGGCGGGCCGGACGGACCCCGGGTGACGGTGGCGACCTGGAACATGTGCGGGGTGACGGCCTGGGGCTGCGGCGAGTACGGCGGCGGCGAGCAGAAGGCCAAGGCGCTGCGCTCGCTGGCGAAGGACCACGGGGCCCGGGCGATCCTGGTGCAGGAGGCCTGCCGGGGCGACCTGGACCGGGCCCGGGCCGGGCTCGGCACCGCCTGGCAGCTCGCCTTCCAGCCGTACCAGCAGCTGGACGGAGCAGGCGGCGCCACCCCGGTGGACTGCGGCAGCGGACGGGGCGAGGCCGGCATCGGCATCCTCGCGGCCGCCCCGCTCACGGACGTCTCACCGGTCGCCGCACCCCAGCCCGAGCACGGCCTGCGCCGCGGCATCCTGTGCGCCACCGCCACAGCCACCGCAGCCGCGACCGTCCAGCCCGGCGGCGGCCTGCGGCTCTGCGTCGCGCACCTCTCGCTGCCGCCCACCGACCGCTCGGACCGCGCCGCCGAACTCCGCGACGACCAGCTGTCCGCACTGCTCCAAGCAGGAACGGCGGGAACGGCCGGGACGCCGGGCCCGGCCGGGACGGTGTTCGGCGGCGACTTCAACTCCTCGCCGCCGGGCCCGCGCAACAAGGACGCCTGGATCTGGCCGGCCGCCTACTTCGACACCGTCCAGGAGTGCGCCCAGAACACGCCGCGCCAGCACACCGGCTTCGAGTCCACCCACGAGAACGGGCTCAAGCTGGACTACCTGTTCACCGCGCTGCCCCGGCACGGCTGCGCCCAGGAGGACACCGGCTTCTCCGACCACCGGGCGGAGCTGCTCACCGTCGCGGCCGCGTTCTGACGGAGCGTCAACCGCCGTAGCGCTGCTGGAGCTTGGCGTCCCGGGCGAGCGCGCCGGCCACCACGAAGCTGACCTGGCCGGGCGGCGAGACACGGCCGTCGGCGTCGCCGGCGCGGACCTCGACGGTGTGCCCGCCGCCGCGCCACTCCCAGGCGGGCTGCCAGGTCCACAGGCCGTTCTCGACGGGGACGGCGCCGAGCACGTGCTCCCCGATGGCGAGTTCGACCCGGTCGGCGCCGGGCGCGTGGCCGGTCAGCCGGACGGCGGGGCCGGGCACGTAGCTCTGGTCGGCGGGGTCGGTGACCACGGGCGCGGGCAGCGGCGGGGCCGGCTCGGTGACGGTGAGGGTGTGCCGGGTGCGAGGGCTCTGCTCGCCGTCGTCGGTGACGCCGAACAGCTTCAGGGTGTACTCGCCGGCCTCCCACGGGCGGCTGAAGCGGCGCTCCCAGCGGCCGTCGGCGTCGGTCTGCGCCGAGCCCATGTACTTGCCGCTCAGCCAGATGCTGACCCGGGCGGCGCCGGGCGCGTACCCGGCGACGGCGACGGCGTGCCCGGGGACGGTGGCGCCGGGCGCCGGGTGGTCGACCCGGGGGCGGGGGAAGCGTTCGGTGCCGGCGAGCAGCTCGTCGATCGCGGAGGTGTCCCGGCCGGGCTGCTCGCCGCCGATGCGGACGTGGCCGATCCGGGGCGCGATGCCCGCGACCAGCAGGTTGAGCAGGCCCATCACGGGCGGCAGGGTGCGGGCCGTGACGGTGTCGTGGCCGGTGATCAGCGGGGAGTCGTTGAACACCAGGTTGAAGTTCGGGTAGTCGCGGAACAGCTCGACGTAGGGCGCGACCTGGCGGGTGTAGTGCTCGTCCTGCGGCGAGGTGACGAGGTAGACGTTGGTGTGCCGGTGCGGGGTGGCGGCGACGAGCTCGGGCATGATCGCATCCAGCGCGGCGACCTTCTCGGGCGTCGCCTGCCCCATCATCAGGGCGGCCGCCGCCGGCCGGCGTTCGCGCAGCGCGGTGCCGATCCGGAACTGCGGGACGACGGCGAGCGCGTTGCCGTAGCCGTGCCGCAGCGCGAACTGGAGGGCCGCGGTGCCGCCCTTGGAGCCGCCGAACATGGTGACCTGGTCGGCGGTGAGGCCGAGAGCGTGGACGAACCCGGCGATCAGCGCGGCGACCGAGCGTTCGACGCCGAAGTCCATGTCCTTGCACAGGTAGTAGGCGTTGCCGCCGTCGAACAGGTCGCGGACCCACAGGATGTTGGCGCGGACCTGGTCGAGCACCCCGTTGGAGAAGCCGTACTCCTGCGGGGCGGAGAAGTTCGCGAACACCACGACCAGGTGCCGGGTGCCGTTGCGGGCGTGGCTGAACCGGTACTCGACGGGGACGGGCCCGCTCTCGTCCCGGCCTTCGACGACGGGGCGGGCGGGGCGGGGCTTCTCAGACACGGTGGGGTTCCGTTCCTCTGCGCATGCTCTGCAGGTCGCGGAGCCGGGCGGCGGCTCCGTCGGGGTCGTCGGGGCCGGCGAAGTGGGCCGGCAGCGGCCACGGGACGCCCTCGAAGCCGCCCGGGGCCGTCGGCTCGTGCCGGGGTGCGGCCGGCGGCTCGACCGGCGCGGCGAGGTCGCCGCCCGCGACCAGCAGGCGGTCGGCCAGCCGGGCGGCGGCGCGGCCGTCGTCGAGGTCGCAGTAGTCGCGTCGGAAGCGCCGGTAGCGGTCGGCGTAGCGCTCCCGCACCGCGTCGGCGTGCCGGATCGCGGTGATCAGCTGGGCCGAGTCGGCGAGCAGCGGGCCGGGGGCGCTGGTCTCGAAGTCGAAGTAGAAGCCGCGCAGGGTGTCGCGGTAGTGCTCCAGGTCGTAGGTGAAGAACAGGATCGGCCGGCCGGTGTTGACGAAGTCGAACATCAGCGAGGAGTAGTCGGTGATCATCACGTCGGTGATCAGCGACAGGTCGGCCATGTCGGGGTAGTCGGAGACGTCGTGGACGAATCCGTCGCCCGCGCCGGGGACCGGGTCGACCACGTTGGGGTGGCGGCGGACCAGCAGCACGTGGTCCGCGCCGAGCCGGGCGCGGGCGTCGTCCAGGTCGATCCGGAAGTCGAGCTTGTACCGGCCGGGCGCGTAGTACTGGTCGTCGCGCCAGGTCGGGGCGTACAGCACGACCCGCTTGCCCTCGGGGATGCCGATCCGCCGGCGGATCGCGGCGGCGCGCTGCTCGGTGCCCGGGCGGCGCAGCACGTCATTGCGGGGGTAGCCGGACTCGACGATCTCGCCGGGGAAGGCGAAGGCGCGGCGCAGGATGGGCGTGGAGAAGGAGTTCGGGGAGACCAGCAGGTCCCAGTTCTCGACCTCGACGGCCAGGCGTTCCAGGTAGCGCTTGTCGGCGAAGTGCACGGCCTCGATGTCGTGGCCGATCTTCTTCAGCGGGGTGCCGTGCCAGGTCTGCACGACGACCTGGCCGGGGCGCTTGCGGAACCAGTCCGGCAGGTGGTTGTTGGCGACGATGTAGCGGCTGGTGGCGAGCGCCTCGTACCACTCGGGCGACCACATGCGGACGGCCCGGGCGGTGTCGGGGACGTCCACCTGGTCGTCCTTGACCACCCACAGGTGCTCCAGCGGGACCTGGCGGCGGACCAGTTCCTCGTGGACGGCGCGCGGGCTGTCGGAGTACTGGGTGCCCTTGAACGCGTCGAACAGCACGGTCGGCCGGACCGGCTGCTGGCGGGCGGCGGGGTACGCCTTGGTGCGCAGCAACTTCTGCCGGTAGGGGCCGCGGGCGTGGTCGGGCATCGCGGAGTGGACCTGCAGCGAGAGCCGGTCGTAGCTCTCGGCCTGGAGCTCGTAGCCGCGGCCGTCGGCCTCCATGGTCTGCGGGAGGCCGGGAACGGCGTCCTGCTCCAGCTTGAGCATCAGCTCGGGCAGCAGGTCGGCCGGCGCGGTGCGGGCGGGGTCCTGGCGGCGCAGGTAGAGGTCCCAGCGGCCGGCGGAGAGCGGGACGGTGCCGGCCAGGGTGCGGATCCGGGCGGGGGCGAAGCGGGCCCGGAAGTGCTCGCCGATCAGGTCGAGCGGGACGGTGCGCTCGGTGCCCTGGGCGCGCGAGCGCAGCACCAGGTGGACCTGCGGGCGCTGCTCGGCGGGGACCAGGTGCAGGGCCGGGTAGCGGCCGACGATCTCCAGCGTGCCGTCCTCCTCCCAGACGTGGCGGGTGACCAGCGGGAGGGTGGCGCGCTCGAACAGGACGAGGTAGCCGGCGCCGTTGCGGTGCACCACCAGTTCGCGGTCGCCCTCCGGGGTCTGCAGGCCGGCTGGGAGGCGGTGGTGGCCGTCGGGGGTGTCCTCGGCCATCACCGGATACATCGTCATCTTGCGCCCGGCGACGTGGAAGGTGGTCTTCCAGCCGTTGGCGCCCAGGTCCCAGGACTCCGGCACGGACCCGTCGGCGCCGTCGCCGCGGTGCGCGGGCACCAGGGAGCGCAGCGGGACGCGCACGGTGAAGGTGCACCAGCCCTCACCGCCGGGGGTGAAGTGGACGGGGGCCTGGGTGCGGCCGGCGCCGCCGAGGCTGACCAGGCGCAGCCGGCCGCTCTCCGGGACGGTGGGGCCGAGGTGGACGCCGCGCAGCTCCAGGTGCTCGCCGACCAGCCGGTGGCCGGTGATCCGGCAGCGGACCACCTCGACCCGGAGCTTGAGCCGGTTCTGGACGAACAGCGGCAGCACTCGGGTGTTCTTGTCGACATACCGGTACGGCGGGTTGGCGGCGCTGCCGACGCTGCCGCGGTCCAGGCCGCGGTAGCGGAACAGGCCGCGGCTGAGCACGCCGGCGGCGACGTCCCAGGTGCCCTCGGCCCACTGGCCCTTCTGCTTGAGCCGGTTGGTGTCGAAGGCCGCGGTGAAGCCCGACCAGTCGTAGCAGTAGCGGTTCTGGTTGGAGTGCTCGGTGGCCTGCGGGGCGTAGACGGTGCGGGCGGGGACCAGCAGCATCCGGTCCTGCTTGGTGTTGCGCAGCGCCAGCGCCTTGACCGACATGTGCCGCTTGTGGACGTTGACGAAGCGGATGTACGCGTTGCCGGAGAACTCCAACCGGTCGCCGTCCCACCGGACTTCGCCGACCGAACCGTGCAGCGAGAGCTCCTTGCCGAGCCGGTACGCCTTGCGGCCGATGCCGACCCGGCGGTCGCCGAGGTGCGGGTACTTCAGGTAGCGGTGGAAGCGGCGCTGGACCGGCATCGGCCCGCCCCGGCGCTCGAACTCGACGACGTCCAGCAGCTCCTGGAGCTTGCGGCGGCGCACCAGCAGCCACTTCACCCGGGCCTCGGCGGGCAGTTCCTCGATCAGGTCCTCGCCGGCCTCGTCCAGGAACTCGTTGGCCCAGGTGACGAAGGAGTGCCGGTACTCCTCGTCGCCGTCGGGCAGCGCCTTCAGATGGAGCATCAGGTCGGAGGTGAGGCAGGCCAGGTCGTACTTGCGCTTGGACTCGGCGAAGCTCTTGGAGCGGTGCCGGCCGAGGAAGCGGCTGACGGTGAGGACGGCGTTGACCCGGTCGCGCAGGTTGTCGAGCTCGTGGTGGCGCTGGGTGATGGAGGGCGCGGCGTTGCCCTCGCGGCGGCGCCAGTAGTAGACGACGTCGGTGATGGTGTCGACCTTGGTCGCCCGGAAGTGGGCGAACATGTTGACCCAGGAGTCCTCGTAGAGGACGCCCTCGGGGAACTCGATGTAGTAGTAGTCCCAGAAACTGCGCCGGAACAGCTTGTTCCACACCGTGCGGTCGTAGATCAGCTTGTCGAACCGGGTGATGTGGGTGCCCCGGCGGTTGGCCGCCATCGGGCCCTTGTGCAGCGGGGACTGCCACTTCTTGGTGGAGTTCATCATCTGCACGTTGCCGGAGACGAAGTCCGAGCCGGACTCCTCCAGGGTGCGCAGCAGCGTCTCGTAGGCGTGCTCGGGCACCACGTCGTCGCCGTCGGCGAAGACCAGGAACTCGGCCTCCGGGTGCAGCGCCCGCAGACCGGTGTTGCGGGCGTGGCCCGGGCCGTGCGCCTCCTGCCGGATCAGCTTGAACCGCGGGTCCCGGGCGCACATCGCCCGGGCGATCCCGGTGGAGCCGTCGGTCGAGCCGTCGTCCACCAGGATCACCTCGAAGTCGCGGAACGACTGCCGGGCGATGGACTCCAGGCACTCGGCGAGGTACGTCTCGACGTCCTGGAACGGCACGACGACGCTCATCCTCGGGCGATTGGCAACCACGGGATCCGTCCCTCCGTCAGCCCGCGGTGGCCGGAACGGGCTTGTCCTCGCGCAGCGCCTGCCAGAGCTTCTGCGCGCGGGGCTCGTCGGCCACCACCCGGTTGTGGTCGATCCGGTCGGCGACCACCGGGAGCATCACGGTCTTCATCCGCTCGGGCTGCAGGCCCTTCATGCTCTGCGCGAAGTCGAGCAGGCCGTTGACCGAGCCCAGGTCGGTGTCGGTGGTGAGGGCCTTGGTGGCCGCGTTCGCCACGCCGTACGCCTTGGTCGGGCTGGACAGGGTGCCCTTGCGCTGGAGCTGGGAGAGGACGGAGAGCAGGAACTTCTGCTGCAGGCCGATCCGTCCGAGGTCGCTGCCGTCGCCTATGCCGTGCCGGGTCCGGACGAAGGCCAGCGCCTGGGCGCCGTCCAGGGTGTGGGTGCCGGCCGGCAGGTGCAGGCCGCTGTACTTGTCGTCGATCGCGACGTCGGTGGTGATCTCCACCCCGCCCATCGCGTCCACCAGGTCCTTGAACCCGGCGAAGTCGATCTCCACGTAGTGGCTCATCCGCAGCCCGGTCATGGACTCGACGGTCTTCACCACGCAGGCCGGACCCGCCGTGGTGTAGATCGAGTTGAACATCACCCGGGGCGAGGCGGCCACCTGCTTGCCGTCGGCGGCGGTGCACGCCGGACGGGCGACCATGGTGTCGCGCGGAATGCTCACCACGGTGGCGTTGGCACGGCCCTGCGGTATGTGCACCACCATCGCCGTGTCGGAACGGGCGGTGCCGCCGACGTCGCCACCCGCCAACTCGCCGTTGTCGCCGCTGCGGGAGTCCGACCCGAGCACCAATATGTCCTGCGCACCGGTGGGCAGCACGGCCGGCCGGTCCTCGCCGAGCGCCTTGTCGATGTCGACGGTGTCGAGGTTGCCCTCCAGGTGCCGGTACATCCAGAACCCGGTGCCACCGGCGGCCAGACCCAGCGCGAGCACCACGCCGCCACCGATCAGCAGGATCCGCCGCCCCCTGCGGCGCGGCTTCGCCTTCCGCTCCGGCGCGGCCTCCGGTGCGGCCGACATCCCGTCAGTCTGCGCCATGGATCGAGCATCCTCCCAGTTCACGGGCCTCGGTGCGTGCCCGGAGCGGTCATGCTCTCATGCGATCTTCATCGTCTGTTTACTTTTTTGATCACGGGCCTATACCAACTCTTTTCGTGCCCGACACGTGACCCTCCGTGACATTGCCCGTTTTTTGCGCTACGGACGGTGCTCGCCGGTGATGCGACGTCAGGGTGCGCGGTGGCAGCCGGGATTGGTGGACGGCCGGTGGCCGGTGTGCCCGTTGGCGGGGCGCACCGGCCTCGGCGGAGTTCGGTCGGGTGGGTCAGGAGCCGGTGTCCGCGGCGACGAAGGTGTAGGCGCCGAGTTCGAGGAAGAGGGCGTCGGCGAGTTCGGGGACGCCGGTGAGGGGGACGGCGAGCCGGCGTTCGAGGGCCCCGGCGTTGTTGGTGACCGGGTTGTAGGCGCGCAGGACGATCCGGGCGTCGCACGGGAGGGGCCGGTCGAGCTGGACCACGACCGTGACGGTGCCGGAGTAGTTGGCGGGCAGGAGGACCGAGCGGGTGTAGCCCTCGTCGGTGCCGGGCGAGTAGATCTGTGCGGTCAGGCTGAACGGGGCCTTCTGGTCGGTGTTGGAGAAGGTCGCGGTGCCGGAGGGCAGGTCCGTGCCGGAGATTCCGAAGACGAATCGCGTGGGGGTGCTGTTCAGGTTGCAGATGGCCAGGTTGGCGAGGACGTAGTTGGTCCGCCGGCACGGGATGACGTCGATGTTGCGCCAGCCGACGTTGGGGTTGTACCTGACCCAGTTGAGGTAGTCGGCGAGCGAGGTGAAGGTGGGCAGCGTCGCGGACATGGGGTGGGCGGGGGTGTCCACGGTGGTGATCGTGCAGTAGTGGCCCGGAGGCGTGTCGCTGGGGAAGAGGAACGCGGACCGGCTGACGCAGATCCGTCCCGGCGGGACCTCCCGGGAGCCGCCGCGGACGGTGAACGGCACGCTGGTGCCGCCGCCCTCCGCGGCGATCGGGGTCCAGGCCCGCGGATCCAGCAGCAGTCCGCCGGGGGCGAAGTAGAGCCTGACGTCGCCGGAGGTGGGGCAGCCGGTCCGCAGGTTCTTCCCGCGGACGTAGATGCGGTTGAGCTGCCCCTGCACGATCGGGTGGCGCAGCCCGAGGTCGGGCCCGTTGTAGCTGGACTCCAGCAGGTCGAAGTCGAGGATGTCGCTGCCGAAGGGGATGATGTCCGGGGATTCCCAGACCGGGTCGGCGGTGGGCGTCTGCCCCATGTCCTGGAAGTTGTCCCGGACCAGGATGTCGTCCCAGCTGGCGGCGGCGTTCATGGTTCCTCCCGAGTGAGTGGTGTGCCGGGGGCGCATCCCGTGCGGCCTGCGCAGGCCGTGCCCAGAGGAGGGGTGTACTTCGGGGCGGTGCGATTCCCCGGAAAGGAGTCCGTCGGACGGCCGTTGGAATCGGCGGTCCTCGTCGGCGGCCGTACGGAAGGTCGCCGGATTCGTCGGTGAATCGGTCCTGACGGGTCGGGGCGGCGAATGCGCCCGGTGCCGGACGCCGCGTCGGCGTCGTCGAAATCCAATGTATTGTGCTCGAACCATTTCGCCCAATACGCCGTCCGAGTGAACGTCGGCTGTCGCCGGTCGAGTGGGCGCTGCGGCGGAAGTCGACGATATGCACCGTCAAAAAGCCCAGCCGGAAAGCGAGTTGTTCCCGGGTGTTCCCGGCGCGGGATTCGGGGCCGGTCCGGTGCGCGAGCCGGCGCCGCCGGGCGAATCGGACCGGCGTCAGAGCCCGGCGGCCAGGCCCCTGAACAGGGTGAGCAGGCCGCCGGCGAGGGCCAGCCCGAGGACCAGGCGGCGGACGGGGCGGTCCGGGACGCGGCCGGCCATCAGGTGGCCGGCGACGGTGCCGACCGCGACGGCGCAGGCCGCGACCGTCCACTGCGGAGTGGACAGGGCCGGCAGGCCCTTCGCGCTCAGCGACATGACGTTCACCGCGAGGCCGAAGAACTGGGCGTTGGGCAGGAATTCGCGGGCCGACCAGCCGCAGTTCGCCGCGTACAGCGACACCGGCGGGCCACCGACGCCCGCGGCCGCGTTCAGCAGTCCGCCGGCGGCGCCCGCCACCACCGCCCCGGGCACCCCGCGCAGCGCCGCCGCCCGTACGCCGAGCATCACCGCCACGGACACCGCGCTCACCACCGTGCCGATCGCGGCCAGCAGCACCGCCTCGGGCGCGACCGTCGCCAGCCGGGCGCCGAGCGGCACGGTGAGCGCGGCGGCCAGCACCAGCGGCACCATCCGTCCGGCCCGGACCCCGCGCCAGCCGACGGCCAGCCCGAGCACGCTGATCACCCCCGAGGCGCAGTTCGCCAGCCCCACGCCGCCGGCCGGGCCGAGCACCAGGACCAGCACCGGCGCGGCGATCAGCGCGAACCCCATCCCGGACAGCCGCTGCACGGTCGCCCCGACCAGTACCACCACTCCCAGCGCCGCAACGCCCACGATCCCGACCTCCCGTCAGCGGCGTCTCCGGTGGGCCACGGTGGTCAGCGTACGGCCCGCCCGCCGGCCCCGGTCAACCGGCCGGTGGGGACGGGGAGTCACCAGCCGGAGGGGGAGGCCGCGCCGAGGCGGGCGGCGGTGAGGGAGTGGCGGAGGCGGCGGTAGGCGTCGTCGTCGAAGTGGCCGGCCCGGGGGTGCAGGACGGTGGCGGCGGACAGCGCCACCGCGTCGGGGAGGATCGCGGACCAGCCGGCGTTGCCGGACAGGCCGGCGGCGAGGGCCGCGACGGCGGAGTCGCCCGCGCCGGTGGGGTTGCCGGCAACGGCGGCGGGCGGGGCGCAGCGCCACGCGCCGTGGGCGTCGACGGCGAGCAGGCCGTCGGGGCCGAGCGAGGCGAGGACGGACTCGGCGCCGCGGCGCAGCAGCGTCCGGGCGGCGTCGTGCGGGTCGGGCAGGCCGGTGG
>NZ_BMRI01000019.1:103099-103598 GCF_014648555.1 Kitasatospora griseola | reverse complement strand
CGGCGGTGAGTTCGGCGGCGTTCGGCTTGACCGCGGTGGGGCGGGCGGGCAGTGCGGCGAGCAGGGCGGGGCCGTCCGCGTCGAGCACCACGGGGACGTCGAACCCGCGTCCCAGGGTCACGAGTTGGGCGTAGCCGTCGGCGGGGGCGCCGGGCGGGAGGCTGCCGGAGAGGACCAGGACGGCGGCCTGCGGGAGGTGGCGCTCGGTCTCGGCGAGCAGGGCGTCCCACTCGGCGGGGGCGAGCGCCGGGCCGGGCTCGTTGAACATGGTGGCGTCGGCGGTGTCGACCACGGCGACGGTGCGGCGGGTGTCGCCGGCGACCGGGACGGCGGCGTGGTCGAGTCCGGCGGCGGCGAGTTCGGTGCGCACCGCCTCGCCGGTGGGGCCGCCGAGCGGCAGGACGCAGCGGGCGGGGCGGCCGAGCGCGGTGAGCACCCGGGCCACGTTGACGCCCTTGCCGCCGGCCTGGGCAGCGATCCCGGTGACCCGGTGGCTGGT
>NZ_BMRI01000019.1:75748-103060 GCF_014648555.1 Kitasatospora griseola | reverse complement strand
GTGCGGGCGGAAGTGGGGGACGGTGTAGGTGACGTCCAGCGCCGGGTTGGGTGTGACGGTGAGGATCACGGTGGACGCCCCCAGGGACTTGGATACGGTCGGTCTGCTGATCGAAGCTGCTTGATCATAGCGAGATTCGCGCAGCTTCGATCACGGAAGCTTCGATCAAGGCGGGGCTGCTACTTGAGCAGTCGGGACAGTCGGCGGTCGGCCAGCACCCGCCCGCCGGTCTGGCAGGTCGGGCAGTACTGGAGCGAGGAGTCGGCGAAGTTCACCGAGCGCACGGTGTCCCCGCACACCGGGCAGCTCTCGCCCGCCCGGCCGTGCACCGCAAGGCCGGCCTTCTTCTCCGACTTCAGCCCGCCGGCCGGCGCCGCCCGCAACTGCTCCAGCGCGCCGCCCAGTTCGTGCCGGACGGCGGCGTGCAGCCGGGCCAGCTGCTCAGCGTCCAGCGAGGCCGCCAGTGCGTACGGGGAGAGCCTGGCGGTGTGCAGGATCTCGTCGGAGTAGGCGTTGCCGATGCCGGCCAGGACGGTCTGGTCGGTCAGGAAGGTCTTCAGCCGCTGCCGGGCCCCGGCGGCCAGTGCGGTCAGCTCCTCGGGGGTGACGGCGAGCGCGTCGACGCCCAGGCGGGCGATGCCGGGGACCTGCTGAGGGTCCGTCACCACGTGGGCGGCGAGCCGCTTGGTGGTGCCCTGCTCGGTGAGGTCGAAGCCGCTGCCGTCGTCCAGCACCAGCCGCAGTGCGAGCGGGCCGCGCCGGCTCGGCGGTTTGGCGGGGAAGGACTCCCGCCGGTGCACCCAGCCGGCCCGGGCCAGGTGCACCACCAGGTGCGGGCCGCCGGCGGTGGCCAGGTCGAGGAACTTGCCGTGGCGGGACACGCCGCTGACGGCCCGTCCGGTGAGCGCCTGCACCGGCGGGTCGACGGTCTTCAGCGCCTGGATCGACAGCACGTCCACACGCTCCAGGACGCGTCCGGCGCAGGCGGCGGTCAGCCACTCGGCGAGCGCCTGTACTTCGGGGAGTTCGGGCACCCGTCCAGTCTCGCCCGGCCCCGCGCGGGCGGGCCACCGGGGCGGTGGTGGACGGGTGACGGCCGCACGCTAAGTTGTCTGTACAAGTGGATGGTCGGGGAGCTGTCGGAGGGAGACGCCGGTGAGCCAGGACGCCGTGCCGGTCGTGGTGTTGGCGGCCGCGCTGCTGCACGCGGTGTGGAACGCGCTGGTGCACGGGGTGCGCGACCGATTGGCCGGGGTGGCGCTGATGAACGTGGTGTTCGCGGCCTTCGGCGCGGTCTTCGCGCTGGTCGTGCCGCTGCCGGGCGCCCGCGCCGTGCCGTACCTGCTGGCCTCGACCGCCCTGCAGCTCGGGTACCAGCTGCTGCTGGCCCGGGCCTACCGGCTCGGCGACTTCGGCCAGATGTACCCGATCGCCCGCGGCACCTCCCCGGCGGTGGTCGCCCTGCTCGCCGCGACCGTGCTGCACCACCCGCTGCCGGTGGGGCAGGTCGCCGCCGTCGCGGTGATCTCGCTCGGCCTGGCCGGACTCGCCCTGGTCGGCGGGTGGCCGCGCCGCGACCAACTCCCGGCGCTGGCCGCCGCGCTCGGCACCGGCGTGCTGATCGCCGGCTACACCGTGGTGGACGGGAGCGGGGTGCGCGCCGCCGACTCCACCGCCGGCTACATCGCCTGGATGTTCCTCCTGCAGGGCCTGGCCGTCCTCGGCGCCGTCCTCGCCGTCCGCGGCCGCGCCCTGCTGCCCGCGCTGCGCGAGGGCCGCGCCGCCGCGACGGCCGGCGGCCTGATGTCGCTCACCGCGTACGGCCTGGTGGTGTGGGCGCAGACCGTCGGCGACCTGCCCACCATCGCCGCGCTGCGCGAGACCTCCATCGTGATCGCCGCCCTGATCGGCACCCTCGTCCTGCGCGAACGCCTCGGCGCGCTGCGCCTGGCCGCCAGCGCCACCGTGCTGATCGGCATCGCGCTGCTGGAATTCGCGCACTGACGGCGGGCCGGGTCTGCTGACGTCCAGCGGATTTCGTTCGCAGCCAGGGGGAGTTCAGATGGACCGGCCGACCGCACCCGCCAATCCGCGAGAGTCTGCGCGCGGCCTCGGGTGGGCGCTCGCGCTCCAAGGGCTCCTGGAGTTCGGGTTCGTCGTCGTCCTGAGCGGGATGAGGCCGGCGCCGGAGGTCGTGGGCCTGACCATGGTCGGCTACCTGCTGCTCGTCGTCGTGTCCTGCTCGGCCGGCGCGGTCTGGGTGCGCAAGTGCTGGCGCAACGCCGAGGCGCTCGCGCCCGGGAGCCAGCCGTACCGGCTGGGCCTGACCACCGCGGGCTGGCTGATCCCGGTGGCCAACCTCTGGATGCGCTGGCGGATCCTGCTCGGCCTGTGGCGGACCCTGGGGGTGAGCGCCGACCCGATCCTGGTGCACCTGCTCTGCGTGGTGGCTCCGCTGTCCGCCCTCGGAGGCCTGCTGCCCGGTGACAAGTCGGCCCCCGTGGTGGCGGACATCGTCCTGACGGTGCTGTTCATCCAGGTGGTCCGCCGGATCACGGCCCGTCAGTCGGCCGTCCTCGACGTCCCGGCGAAGGAGGACTGGGAGGCCGCCGTCGAGGCCGACCGGGCGAAGCTATCCGCCAAGTGATGCCGACGCGGTGGCCAACCGGTCAGCGGCGTCCGCCAGTTGGGCGTGGTTCTCGGCTCCGGCCCAGCTCACCCGGACCCGGGGGGCCGGTTCCGCGGTGAAGTAGCCCGTGCCGGGGGTGACGGCGACGCCGTGGCGCAGCGCGGCGGCGGCGAAAGCGGCCGGGTCGAGGTGAGCGGGCAGCGGCAGCCACAGGTGGAAGCCGCCGTACGGGAGCCGGGCGGGCAGCAGGGTCGGGGCGCGGTCGGCCAGGGCGGCGGCGAACAGCTGCCGGCGGACGGTCAACTCCCGCCCCAGCGTGCGCAGATGGCGCGGCCAGTCGGCGGAGGTGACGAGCTCCAGGGCGGCTTCCTGGAGCGGGCGCGGGACGAAGAAGGAGTCCACCGTCTGGACGGCGCGCAGCCGGGCCAGCGCCGGGCCGCGGGCCACCAGCGCCCCCACCCGCAGGCTCGGCGAGGCCGCCTTGGTGAGCGAGCGCACGTGCACCACGGTGCCGTCGGGGTCGTCGGCGGCCAGCGGCGGCGGCAGCTCGGGGGCGTCGGTGTGGGCCAGCAGCCGGGCGAAGTCGTCCTCCACCACGAACGCCCCGGCGCGCTTCGCGGCGGCCAGCACGGCCCGCCGCCGCTCCGCGCCGAGCACCGCGCCGGTCGGGTTCTGGAACAGCGGCTGACAGACGAACAGCCGGGCGCCGGACACCGCGAACGCCTCCGCCAGCCGCTCGGGACGCACCCCGTCCTCGTCCACCGGAACCGGCACCGGACGCAGCCCGGCGGCCCGGGCGATCGCCAACAGGCCCGGATAGGTGGGGGATTCGACCAGCACCGGCGCACCGGGCGGGGCCAGCGAACGCAGCGCCGTGGTCAGCGCGCTCTGGCCGCCGGCGGTGATCAGCACCTCGGCCGCGGTGACGCCCCCGCCGACCTCCCGGGCGAACCAGCCGCGCAGCTCCGGCAGGCCCTCCAGCGGCGGACGCCCCCACGCGCCGGGGCGGCGGCCCGCTCGGGACAGCGCACCGGCCAGCGCCCGCTCGGGCAGCAGCGACGCGTGCGGGTAGCCGCTGTTCAGGTCGATCACCTCCGGCGGGGCCAGCGCGAGCGCCGTCAGCACCCCCGCGGCGTCCACCGTCCGGGCCGGCGGCACACCCGCCTCCGCGCTGAGCGCCACCTCCTGCCAGGAGAAGTCGCCCTGCGGGAGAGGAGCGGGCCGCGGCTCGGCCCGGAACACCCCCGCGCCCGGGCGCGCCACCACCACGCCCTCCGCGACCAGCTCGCGGATCGCCCGGGACACCGAGACCGGACTGACCCGGTAGCGCTCCACCAGCTCCCTGCTACTGGGAATCCGCTCGCCCGGCGAGTAGCGCAACACCGTGCTGCGCAGTGCATTCGTCAGCTCCTGCACGGACATTGACGGACCTTCCGATCAGCTGAGGGCAACTGCTACCGTCCTGTATGTCAGCACAGAATAGCGCTATCGCCCCACTGCCAGTAGCAGTCACCGGAACCGTCCAGGCCGCGCTGGGGACGCTCGCCTTCTCCTTCACCTTCCCCGCCATGACGTGGGCCCTGCAGGGCTTCGGGCCCTGGACGCTCACCGGGCTGCGTGGAGTCCTGGCCGGGCTGCTCGCCGCGGCCTGCCTGGCGGCGGCCGGCGCCCGGATGCCGCCGCGGTCCGCCTGGCCGGGCCTGGCCGCCGTGGTGGCGGGCTGCGTGGTCGGGTTCCCGCTGCTGTCCACCTTCGCCCTGCAGCAGGCCTCCACCGCGCACTCCGCCGTGGTGATCGGCCTGCTTCCGCTGGTCACCGCCGCAGTCGCCGCCCGCCGCGCCGGAACCCGGCTGCCCCGCGCCTTCTGGCTCGCCGCGTTCGCCGGGGCGCTCGCGGTGCTGGCCTTCACCGTCCGGCAGAGTCACGGCGCGGGACTGGCCACCGCCGACCTGTACCTCTTCGTCGGCCTGCTGATCTGCGCCGTCGGCTACGCGGAGGGCGGCCGACTGGCCTGCACCCTGCCCGGCTGGCAGGTGATCGCCTGGAGCCTGGTCGCCGCCCTCCCCGTCACCGCCGTCACCGCCGCGCTCGGCCTGGCCGCCGAACCCGTCCACTGGACCTGGCGCGGCGTCACCGGGCTGGCCTACCTCGGCGTGGTCTCGCAGTTCCTCGGCTTCGTGGTCTGGTACCGCGGCATGGCCGCGATCGGCGTCCCTCGCGCCAGCCAGCTCCAGCTCGCCCAGCCCCTGTTGACGATCTGCTGGGCCGTCCTGCTGCTCGCCGAGCCGCTCCCGGCCCTCGCCGTCCCGACCGCCCTCGCGGTCGTCGCCTGCATCGCCGTCACCCAGCGCACGGCGGGCGGGCGCTGAGCGACTGAGCGGCGGGGGTCAGGCGGACTCGACGGGGAGGCCCGCCTCGACCCAGTCCTGGATGCCCTCGCGGTACTTGCGGACGTCGGTGTAGCCGAGCGCGGTGAGACGGTCGGCGACCTGGCCGCTGTTGGAGCAGGCGGGGTTGGAGCAGTAGGTGACGATGGCGGCGGCCCGGTCGGGGAGCAGGGCGGCGGCCAGGGTGTCGACCTCGGACGGGTGCAGGGCGAGCGCGCCGGGCAGGTGCTGCTGGGCGTAGTACTCGCCGGCCAGGGTGTCGACGACGGTCACGGCGCCGGCGTCGATCGCGGCCGACAGGTCGGCACGGGTGATGAGAGCGGTCATGTCACATCTCCAAAGGAATCGGACTACAGTCCTCTTATGACTCAGGACAGTAGCGGACTGCGGTCCGATTCGGCAAGGGAGAATGCGGCGATCCCGTTGGAGCTGCTGCGGACCCCGCCGCCCAAGGAGCGCGCCGACGCCGCCCGCAACCGCGCCGCGGTGCTGGCCGCCGCCGCCCGGCTGTTCGCCGAGCACGGCGTGGACGCGGTTTCGATGGACCAGGTGGCGACGGCCGCGGGCGTCGGCAAGGGCACGCTGTTCCGGCGTTTCGGCGACAAGTCGGGGCTGGCGGTGGCGCTGCTGGACGCCCGCGAGCGCGAGCTCCAGGAGGGGATCCTGCACGGGCCGCCGCCGCTCGGTCCGGGCGCGCGGGCGCAGGAGCGCGCGGTCGCGTTCGTCGCGGCGTACCTCGACTACCTGCTGCCGCACCTGGCGCTGGTGCGGATGTCGGAGACCGCCGCGCCGGGCGCCCGCTACCGGATCGGCGCGTACCGGTTCTGGCACCGCCACCTGACGGTGCTGCTGGCCGGCGCCCCCGACCCGGAGCACACCGCGCACGCCCTGCTGGCGGCGCTGGCCGCCGAACACGTCACGGCGCTGCTGCCCGAACTCGGCGAGCGACGGCTGCGCGAGGGCGTCGAGCGGCTGGCCCGCGCCGTGACGGCGGGTCAGGCGGCGGTTCCCGTCCGGTAGTACAGCGACTCGCCGGCCGCCACCGCGCGCCAGGCCAACTCGGCCATCGCACAGAGCTGTTCGAGCGCGGCGGCAGGCGGTTCGACGCCTTCGTACGGGCGCAGCGCGGCGAGCTCGGCCGGGCTCGCCGCGGCCAGCGCGTCGCGGACGGCCGGATTGATCCCGTACGTCCACGGCTCCCCGAAGTGGGGCGCGGCGGACAGGAAGCAGCCGTACGCGGCCGGGTCGATCTCCGGCCAGAGCAGGCCGGTGATCAGCGACGGGTCCGGTCCGTCGACGACCAGCTCCTCCATCAGCAGCAGGACGTCGACCGGGTCGGTGAGGCGCGCGCGCAGGCCGTCGAAGGCGGGCAGCGCGGGGCCGCCGCCGAGGGCGGTGAGGACGGCGGCGGCGTTCGGGGCGCGGAAGAACTCGACTTCGGACAAGCGGAGTCAGCCGGAGAGGGCGCAGTACAGGTGCTGCTGGGCCTTCTGGGCGCGGCGGGCCAGGACGCCCAGGCGGTGGATCAGCTGGACGAGTTCGGCGGTCGCCAGCGGCCGGAGCTCCTCGGCGCGGGCCCAGCGGGCGGCGAGTTCGGGCAGCCGCTTGCGCTCGATGGTGGCGAGGATGTCGCGGGTCTCGTCGGGCAGTTCCACCACCCAGGGCCCGGTCATCCACGGGTCCTCCCGGTCGACCTCGGTGATCGACCCCTCCTCCGTCACCCAGGGCTGCGGCCCGGTCGGCCAGATCGAACGGTCCGGCGCGCCGCCGGCCTCGAACTCCTTGGTCTCCACGGCGGCCACCAGTCGGCGCAGCACGGTGGTCGGATCGATCCGCTTGGCCCGCACGGATTCGAACGCCTCCGCGGGCTTCGCCTCCTTGTCGGCCATCACCGTTCGCACGGCCGTCTCGTCGGCAGCCCGGAAGTAGTCGGTCTGCAGGTCAAGGTCCAGGATCATGTCGCACGCTCCCCTCGCTCGGCAAGGTGCCCAGTGGACCACGGCGAACGGACGCTTGGGTACCGGGCCCCCGGTTCGCCGCCGTCCTGTGACCTCGCGGCCGCCGCCGGGGCCGCCCCCCGGAGAACGGGCCGAACGGGAGCGGGCCGCGCGACACCCCCGCACAGCGGAGTCGCGCGGCCCGTCCCGGTCAGTAGGCGCCGGGTATGTTCGCGGCCCGGCAAGCCTGCGCGTACTGCGGGGTGCAGATCTCCTCGGCCTTGTACAGGCCGGCCGCGACGATGGTCTCGGCGACCTTCGCCTTGGTGACGACCACCGGGCTGAGCAGCATGGACGGGATCTGGCTGCCGTTCGAGTCGGTGATGGTGGAGGCCACCGAGGTGACGTCGATGCCCTTGACCAGGTAGACCGCCATGTTGGCGGCGGCCTCGGCCTCCGGCTGGTACGGCTTGTAGATGGTGTAGGCCTGCTCGCCGGTGAGGACCCGGCGGACGGCGTCCAGCGAGGCGTCCTGCCCGCCGACCGGGACGTCGGTGCGTCCGGCCTTGTGCAGCTCGTCGATGATCGCGCCGGCCATGCCGTCGTTGGCGGAGTAGACGGCCTGGAAGCCGTTCTTCCCGAGCTTGTTGATCGCCTCGCCGACCTTGGCGGCGGCCACCTCGGGCTTCCACTCGCCGGACTGCTCGTAGGCGACCCGCTTGACCTTGCCGTCCAGCGCGTGGTGCGCGCCGGCCTTGAAGTCGGCGGCGTTCGGGTCGGTCTCCGCGCCGTTGATCATCACGATCTCGGCGCCGGCCGCCCGGCCGCCGAGCGCGTCCAGCAGGGCCTGGCCCTGCAGTTCGCCGGTGCGCTTGTTGTCGAAGGAGATGTACGCGGCGACGTTGCCGGCGGCCAGCCGGTCGTACGCGATGACCTTGGTGCCCTTCTTGGTGGCCTCGTCCACCCACGGCGCGGTGACGGCGGCGTTCACCGGGTCGAGCAGGATCACCTTGACGCCGCGGGCGAGCAGCGCGTCGAACTGCTGCTTCTGCGCCTTCTCGTCGCCGTCGGCGTTGGCGTAGTCGACGGTGCACTTGGTGCACAGGCCGCTGACGGCGGTCTCGATCAGTGGCTTGTCGAACGCCTCGTACCGGGTGGAGGAAGCGCGTTCGGGCAGCAGCAGGCCGATCGCCTGGTTGCCCGAGGACGTGTTCTTGCCGCCCCCGCAGGCGGCAAGCGACAGCGTCATCGACACGGCGGCCGTGCCGATGACGAGTCGACGCGTCATCGAATTCATGGTGGGTGGTGCCTCCCTGAGAGCGCCGCGTCCTTGCGGCGAGAGTGAAGGGGAGTCAAGCCCACCCGTCATGTGTCGTCAAGAAGTAAATCATCGCCCGGGGAGGGTGAGGCAAGTCGTTACCTTCTTGAAGGCATCAGGCAGGGTCGGTCCGCGCCGCGTTCAGCGGGCGTTGCGGGCCACCAGGAACACCCCGCCGACGACTATCGCGCCGCCGAGCATGATCGGCCAGGTCAGGGCTTCGGAGAGGAGCAGCCAGCCGAGGAACACGGCCACCACCGGGTTGACGTACGCGTAGGTGGCGACCAGCGGCAGCGGTGCGCGCTGCAACAGCCAGGCATAAGACGTGAACGCGACGATGGAGCCGAACACCACCAGGTACCCCAGCCCCACCCAGGACGCCGTGGACACCGCCGCCGGATCGAAGTCGCCCGGCTCGCCCCGCAGGAACGACAGCGCGAGCGCGCCCACCGCACCCGCCAGCATCTCGTACACGCTCGCCACGAACGGGTCGGCCGGCAGCGGCAGTCGGCCGGCCAGCACCGAGCCGAGTGCCCACACCACCGCGCCGATGACCACCAGCACCAGGCCGGTCAGCCCCACCTGGCCGGTCAGGCCCGGCGCGGTCAGCACCGCCAGGCCCACCAGGCCGAGCAGCACGCCCGCCAGCGTGGCCGGGTCGGTCCTGGTCCCGAACGCCCGGCGCAGCAGCACCACCCACAGCGGCACGCTCGCCACCATCAGCGCCGCCAGCCCCGACGGGACGGTCTTCTCCGCGAGCACCACCATGCCGTTGCCGCCGGTCAGCAGCAGCACGCCCACCAGTGCGGCGGAGGCGAACTGACGCCACGTCACCCGCAGCACCCCGATCCCGCGACGGGCCGCCAGCCCCACCGCCAGCAGCAGCCCGGCGGCGGCGAACCGCAGCGCGCCGGACAGCAGCGACGGCATGGTCTCCACCACCACCCGGATCGCCAGATAGGTCGACCCCCACACCACGTACACGATGCCGAGCGCCGCCCAGACCGCCGCCCCCAGCCCGGCCGGGCGGCCGCCGGGGCCGGGCGAGCCGTCGGCGGGCGGACAGTCGGGTTCGGCGGCGGACTGCGGAGAGGTGGCGGACATGGGCGTCTCCTTCTCTTGCTCCTGACAGGGGTTCGGCGGAATGACACCACACTCCGCCCGCGACCGGCAGGGGGTTTCACCGGCCGATACGGGCAGAAGCCCGATCCCGCACGCCGGGCAGGGCCGACCGGATGAACCGGCGCACCACCGCACCCCCAACCGGCCCCGCCCCGGCCGCCGCGGATGGTAGGCATGGTGGCGGCCCGAGCGCAGCCGACCCGAGGAGCGGCCGCATGGCATGGTTCGCCGCCCCCGAGTACCGGCTCGCCCGCGAGCTGTTCCTGCGCCTGCTCGCCCTCGTCTACCTGTGCGGATTCGTCGCCGCCGCACGCCAGTTCCGCGCCCTGCTCGGCACCCGCGGCCTGCTCCCGATCCCGCGCTTCGTCGCCCGCGTCCCGCTGCGGCACGCCCCGAGCCTGTTCCACTGGCACTACAGCGACCGCCTCTACGCCGCCGTCGCCTGGACCGGCGCCGCGCTTGCCGCCGCCCTGCTCGCCGGCCTCGCCGACCGGGTTCCGCTCGCCGCCGCGATGGCCCTCTGGGCGCTCGCCTGGGCGCTCTACCTGTCGATCGTCAACGTCGGGCAGACCTGGTACGCCTTCGGGTGGGAATCCCTGCTGCTGGAAGCCGGCGCCCTCGCCGTGTTCCTCGGCAACGCCGACACCGCGCCACCCGTCCTCGGCATGTGGCTGCTGCGCTGGCTGCTGTTCCGCGTCGAGTTCGGCGCCGGACTGATCAAATGGCGCGGCGACGCCTGCTGGCGCAAGCTCACCTGCCTCTACCACCACCACGAGACCCAGCCCATGCCCGGCCCGCTCAGCTGGTACTTCCACCACCTGCCCCGGCCCCTGCACAAGGCCGAGGCCGCAGCCAACCACTTCGTCCAACTCGTCGTCCCGTTCGGCCTGTTCCTCCCGCAGCCGATCGCCTCGGACGCCGCCCTGCTGATGGTCGCCACCCAGCTGTGGCTGATCGCCTCCGGCAACTTCGCCTGGCTGAACTGGCTCACCGTCGCCCTCGCCCTCGGCGCCCTCGACACCGGCACCCTGCGCCGCGTCCTGCCGATCGCCCCCGACCCGCACTACCCCGCCCAACCCGCCTGGTACCAGGCCCTGGTGGCTGCCTACACGCTGCTCGTGCTGATCCGCTCCTGGCAGCCCGTCCGCAACCTGCTCTCCCCCCGGCAGCAGATGAACCGCTCCTTCGACCCGCTCCACCTCGTCAACACCTACGGCGCATTCGGCTCCGTCAACCGGGTGCGCCACGAGATCGTCCTCGAAGGCACTCACGACCAGGACGGCGTCCACGGCTGGCAGGAGTACCACTTTCGCGGCAAGCCCGGCGAACCGCGGCGACTGCCAAGGCAGTTCGCGCCCTACCACCTCCGCCTGGACTGGCTGATGTGGTTCGCCGCGATCTCGCCCGCCTACGCCCGCGGCTGGTTCCTGCCGCTGCTCGCCCGGCTTCTCGTCAACGACCCCGACACCCTGCGGCTGCTGCGCCGCAACCCGTTCCCCGACGCTCCGCCCGCACTCGTCCGCGCCCGCCTGTACCGCTACCGCTTCACCACCGGCCCCGAACTGCGCGACACCGGTGCCTGGTGGCACCGCACCCCGCTGCGCGACTACCAGCGCCCCGTCGGCCTCGCCGAACTGCGCCACCTGGCCCCCGGAGCGCCCGGAGCCCGCCGGTGATCCGACCCAACTCCCGCCCGCCACCCGGGAAGGGCGTACTGTCGGTGCCGATCCCTACCGTACGGACCACGCGACCGGGCCCGGGCCCGCCGCCACCGGTCCGGCGCGGCCCGGCAATTCACGGGGTCAGGTGCGTGCAAGCGTCGAACGCGCACCCGTATTCTGGCCTCCCGCGACGCCACCGCCGCCGCAACCACCCCACCCGCGCCCCTGCCCGCCACACGCCACGAACCGGACTTCACATGACAGTGCGCACCCTGAACGACGCCGACGACGCCGCGTCCGAGACCGCGTCCGCGACGGACGGCGAGACCCGCCAGAGCACCCGTGAGGAGCTCGGCCGGTTCGCCGACCAGGGCGGCTTCACACTCAACCAAGAGACCAACCCCTGGCTGGAAGCCGCCGACACCCTCAAGGGCCCCGAGGACGCCCGCGCCGCGTCCACCGTCCTCGCCGAACTCCGCAGCCGCGACACCCGCGCCGTCGGCAAGGCCGCCAACGCCATCGCCGACAAGGCCGGCCTGCGCATCCCCGACACCCTCGGCGGCCTCACCACCCTGCTCGACCTGCTCCAGCGCGTCCACGCCACCTCCGCCGTCCTCCGTACCGAGGCCTACCAGCACGACCTGTCCGAGCTCGCCGCCGCCACCGGCACCAGCGGCTACCGCAAGTACGAGGGCATCAAGCTCGGCTGGGCCCGGCGCCGCGCCCTCCGCAGCCAGGCCCGCGCCCTCACCCCCGCCGGCACCCGCGCCCCCGGCCGTGCCGAGCTGCACGCCGCGCTGGTCGCCGCGGCGGTGGCCCACCGCGACTGGCTGGCCCTCGCGGCCGACGCCGCGGCGGGCTCCTCGCGACCCTCCGTGCCCGTGGACGGGGCCCTGCTGACCGAGACCTCGAACGTCGTCGAATCGCTCGCCGACGCCGTCCGCTCGCTCACCCGGCTGCTCCCCGAGCGCGCCCTCGACTCCCTCCCGCTGCCCGAACTCGCCGACCTCGTCGACCGCCTGGCCGCCGACGAAGGCACCCTCTACCGTCTCTCCACCCTCCGTCAGCTCCGCCTCGAACTCGCCGAGCAGGGGCTGCCGGAGCTGCTGGAGGAGCTGACGGAGCGTCAGGCCGACAAGGACACTGCGCTGGCCGCCTACGACCGTCACCAGTCCGCCCGCGCGGCACTGGCGGCGGGGCCGCGACAGGCGACGGAGGAGAGCCCGGCCGAGACGGCCGTCGAGGCCGAGGCTGCGGTTGAGGAGCCGGCTGCCGAGGTTGAGCCGGAGGCGGTTGTTGAGGCTGCTGGCGAGACGGCGGCCGAGGCCGAGGTCGAGCAGGCTGGCGCCGAGGTCGAGGTCGAGGCGGTGACTGAGGCTTCGGCAGAGGTTGTCGCCGAAGAGGACGCCGAGGTTGCTGCGGTGGCGGTCGAGGTCGAGCCGGAGGCTGTCGCCGAGGCCGGGGCTGAGGTCGTTGCGGAGCCCGAGGCCGAGCCGGTCGCCGAGCAGGCTGACGCCGAGGTCGAGTCGGAGGCGGCCGTGGAGGCTGTCGCCGAGTCGGTCGTTGAGGTCGAGCCGGAGTCGGCCGCGGTCGCTGAGGTCGAGGCGGTTGTTGAGCCGGTCGCTGAGGTCGTCGAGGAACCTGCCGCTGCGGTTGAGGCTGAGCTGGCGGTGGAAGCCGTTGCCGAGCCGGAGGTCGTAGCGGAGCCCGAGGTCGAGCTGGCTGCCGAGCAGGCTGCCGCCGAGGCCGAGTCGGCCGTGGAGGTCGAGCCGGAGCCGGTCGCTGAGGCGATTGTTGAGCCAGTTGCCGAGGTCGCCGAGAAGCCGGCGGTCGAGGAGCCGGCTGTCGAGGTCGAGCCGGAGACAGTTGTTGAGGCTGCCGTCGAGACGGAGGCCGAGGTCGAGGTCGAGCAGGACGACGCCGAGGTCGAGGCGGTGACTGAGGCTTCGGCGGAGGTTGTCGCCGAGGCCGAGCCGGAGCCGGAGCCGGTTGCGGACGTCGTCGCCGAGGCTGCTGCGGAGCCCGAGGTCGAGGCCGAGCCGGTCGCGGAGACCGTTGTCGAGGCTGAGGTTGTCGCCGAAGCTGAGGCCGAGGTTGCCGCGGGGCCCGAGGCCGAGTCGGTTGTCGAGGTCGAGCCGGAGCCGGTCGCGGACGTCGTCGCCGAGGCTGAGGCTGAGGTCATCGAGGAGCCTGTGGTCGCGGCCGAGGTCGAGCCGGAGCCGGTCGCGGACGTCACTGCCGAGTCGGTCGTCGAGGTCGAGGTCGAGGCGGAGCCCGCCGTCGAGGTCGTCGCCGAGCCGGAGGTTGCCGCCGAGGCGGAGCCGGTCGCGGACGTCGTTGCCGAGTCGGTCGTCGAGGTCGAGGCGGAGCCCGCCGTCGAGGTCGAGGCGGAGCCCGCCGTCGAGGTCGAGGCGGAGCCCGCCGTCGAGCCTGTGGCCGAGGTCGTCGATGAGCCTGCCGCCGAGCCCGAGGCGGAGCCCCTTGCCGACGCGGCGCCCGTCAAGCCGGAGTTGACCCCCGGTAAGCCGATCACCGGCTACTCCGCGGAGGAACTGGTCGCGCTGGTGGCGTGGTTCGACGCGGACGGGACCGAGCGGAGTGACGACGAGCTGCTTCGGGCGGCGATGAAGGAGCTCGGGTTCGCTCGGCTCGGGCCGCGCATCAAGGAGGCGCTGGGAGCGGCCGTCGCCTCCGTGCGGAGCTGATACAGCGTCAAGAAGCAAACCCGTGCCCGTCGTTGTGCGATCTCGCGCAGCGGCGGGCACGGTCGTTCGGGGGGTGGGCGCAGGGCCGTGGATGTTCGCCTTCCTGCTCGGGCGGCGCGGATTTACGATCTTGCTTCCGGATCACTGCGGGAGTGAACCTCCGGGGGGAGTGCGGCCATGGTGAACCACGTGATCGGCATTGTTCTGATCGTCTTTGGCGCGCCGCTGGTCGGCATCGCCGGCAACGTCATCGGCGAGAAGGCACACGAGGGCGTCGGTCGCGCGATCGTTGCGGTGTGGTTCATCGTGCGGAGTTTCTGAGCGCGTCGCGGGTCATGCGCCGATGTCCTCCTGCCAGAGGTCGGGGCGGGCGGCGATGAAGTCCGTCATCAGACGTACGCACTCGGGGTCGTCCAGCAGGGTGATTCCGGTGCCGTGTTCGGCGAGCCAGTGGTGGCCGCCGGTGAAGGTGGTGGATTCGCCGATGACCACGTGTCCGATGCCGAACTGCCGCACCAGGCCCGAGCAGTACCAGCATGGGGAGAGCGTGGTGACCATCACCGTGTCCCGGTAGCCGCGCAGGCGGCCGGCGGCGCGGAAGGCGGCGGTCTCCGCGTGCATCGACGGATCGCCGTCCTGGACGCGGCGGTTGTGGCCGCGGCCGAGCAACTCGCCGTCCACGCCGAACAGCGCGGCCCCGATCGGGATCCCGCCCTCGGCCAGCCCGAGCCGCGCCTCCGCCACCGCGACCGTCAGCCACTCCTGTGCCTGCTCCGTCGAAACCGTCACCGGCCACCTCCTCAGTCCGCGACCGGTCTACCCGCTCCCGCGCACGTACACCGCGCCCAGCGCGCACTTCGCTCGATCGAGTGTTCGGAGCGAGATGGCCGTAACCGAGAATCGACGGCTGGTCAGGACAGGCCGAGGATGCGGACGAGGCGCTCGGGGAGCCCGTCGTCGATGGGGAGCCCGGTGACGAGCCGGCGGTAGAAGACCGCTCCGGCCAGGGCGTCCATGAACAGTTCGACATCGGTGTCGGCGGGCAGGTCGCCGCGGTCGAGGCCGCGGCGGATCACGGCGGCGCAGTTGGCCCGGCGTTCGGTGAGGAAGGCCGATCGGAAGGCCTCCAGGGCGCCGGGGCGGCCGGAGAGGTCGGCGATCAGGGCGGGCATCGTCGCGCCGGCGGGGGTGGCGGTGTAGTTGGCGATGGTGCCGCGCAGCCAGGTGGTCAGGTCGTCGCGGGTGTTGCCGGTGTCCGGCACCGGGCCGGTGTCCATGCGGGAGGCCAGGGCGTCCGCGACCAGGGCCGCCTTGTCGGGCCACCAGCGGTACAGGGTGCTCTTGTGCACGCCCGAGGCGCTCGCCACGCCTTCGACGGTCAGTCGTGCGTACCCGGCCTCGCCGAGCAGGGCGAGCGTGGCGTCGAGCACCCGCTCGCGGCTCCGGGGCCCCTTGGGCGGTGCGGACGGGGGAGAGGAGGTGGGGCGGGAGGTGGTCATGGGGTCCAGCCTGCCATAATGCGACGCGACGTCGCGTCGCATTTGGAGGATTGATGCGCTTCGCAGTCTTTGCCGGATCCGCTGCCGGCACCCGCACCGAGTACGCCGCCCTGGCCGCCGCACTGGGCACCGCGCTGGCCCGCAGAGGCATCGGCATCGTCTACGGAGGCGGCCGGGTCGGACTGATGGGCGCGCTGGCCGACGCCGCGCTGGCCGCCGGCGGCGAGGTGGTCGGCGTCATGCCGAAGGCCCTGGTGGACAAGGAGATCGCCCACCGCGGCCTGACCCGCCTGCAGGTGGTGGAGGACATGCACCGGCGCAAGGCCGCGATGGCCGGGGCCGCCGACGCGTTCGTCGCGCTCCCGGGCGGCACCGGCACCCTGGAGGAACTGTTCGAGGCGTGGACCTGGCAGCAGCTCGGACTCCACGCCAAGCCCGTCGCCCTGCTCGGCCCGCCCGGATTCTGGCAGCCCCTGACCGGGCTCGCCGACTACCTGGTCGACACCGGTTTCGTCCGCCCCGCCCTACGGAACCTGATCGCCGAGACGGACCCCGACGCCCTGCTCGACGCCATCGAGCGCTGGCGGCCGCCCACGCCCAAGTGGGAGACCGCCCCGGCGGCGGACCAGCCGGTGCTGGACTCCGTGGGCTGGATCTGCGTCCGCGACCGGCGTCTGCTGGCCGTCCGCACCCACGGCAAGGACGCCTTCTACCTCCCCGGCGGCAAGCTCGAACCCGGTGAGACCCCGGCCCGGGCGCTGGCCAGGGAGTTGGGCGAGGAACTCGGACTGACCTGCGCTCCCGAGGACCTCGCCCACGCCCACACGGTCGAGGCCCCGGCCCACGGCCGCCCCGGCGTCCGGCTGCGCATGCGGTGCTACACCGGCCCCGCCGAAGGCGCGCCCACCCCGGGCGCGGAGATCGCGGAGCTCGCCTGGATCACCGCCGCCGACAGCGACCGGTGCGCCCCCGCGCTGCGGGAGCTGATGGCCCGGCTCGACCTGGCCCGGTAGCCCGCCGCTCAGCGCAGCACCGCGGCGAGCAGGTCGGCGCCGAGCGCCGCGGTGACGGTGAGGTCGAGACCGTGGTGGACGTAGCGGCCGCGCCGGTGGGCGGTGAGCAGACCGGCGCGGCGCAGCACCGCGAGGTGCCGGGAGACCTCGGGCGCGGTGAGGTCCCAGGCGCGGGCGAGCTCGGAGGTGGTGTGCGGGCCGCGGGCCAGGCTGCGGACCAGACGCAGCCGCACGGGGTGGGCGAGGGCGTCGAGGCGCAGCCGGACGGCGTCCAGCGGGACGGTGGCGGCGTGCTCCCCGCCGGCCGCCGGGTACTGGACGACGGGCTGCCAGCCCGGGGCGTGGACGGCGACCAGGTGGGGGTGGCCGAAGACGCTGGGCAGGAAGGTGACGCCCGCGGCGCCGGCGGCGGTGCTGTTGTCCTGGAGCTTGTCGAGGACGAGCGAGCCGCCGTCGGGGGTGAGGGCGACGGCCGCGGACACTTCGGCGAGCGCGGCGGGCAGGCCCTGGCGGCGGGTCAGCTCGGCCTTGGCCCGGACGTCCTGGCCGAGCCGGGCGGCCAGGGCCGGCCACTCGGCGTCGAAGAACGCCTTTGCGCACTGCTCCAGGGTGTCCCGGACCCGGGCCCGGACGGCCCGCGGGTCGGCCAGCAGCCGGGCGGCGAACGCCTCCTGCCGCGGGCCGCGGGCCTGCGCGCGGTCGAGCGCGTCGGTGCGGGCGTCCGGGTCGTGCAGGGGCGAACCGCCGACGAAGGTGAGGCGGTTGGAGCCGCAGGTGGTGATCAGCGCGGCCCGGACGTACCGGTCGTCGTCGATCCGGTCGAGGTCGTCGAGTTCGGCGGCGAGGGTCGCCCGGGGCCGGGCGGGCACCAGGAAGTCGGCGCGGGAGGAGCGCCACAGGAACTCGGCCTCGTGCAGCCGGTCCGCGAGTTCCGGGCGCAGGCCCGCCCGCACGCCGGCCGCCCACCCGGCGTACGGCGGATGGTGCTCGGGCGAGGCCAGCACGTGCAGCATCGCGGTGAGTTCGGCGAGCGGGGAGACGGCGAACCGGATCCGCTCCGGCGGCGTCCCGGTCAGGTCGATGCGCAGGGTCACCTGCCCATCCTCCCCGCCCGGCCGACACATCCGGGGTCAGGGCTGCGCCGGACCCGCCAGTAGGACGGGCACGGTGCGGTGCCCGTTGGAGATCAGCGAGTCGACCGGCTCCAGCGTCGCGGCCGGGTCGAGCGCCAGACGGGGGAACCGCTCGAACAGCGCGCTCAGCGCCGTGCGGGCCTCCAGCCGGGCCAGTGGTGCGCCGAGGCAGAAGTGCGGGCCGTAGCCGAAGGCGAGGTGGTCCTTGACCGCCCGGGTGACGTCGAAGACCGCGCCGGTGTCGCCGTGCCGCGCGGGGTGGCGGCCGGCGGCCGCGTAGGAGGCCAGGATCGCCTCGCCCGCGCGGACGGTCACGCCGCCCGGCAGCTCGATGTCCTCCAGGGCGAACCGCAGCGGCAGGTGCGCCACCGGCGCCTCCCGGCGCAGCGCCTCCTCGACCGCGTCGTCCCAGCCCGCCTTGCCGGTGCGCACCAGGTCGAGCTGGTCGGGGTGGGTGAGCAGCAGGGTGATGGCGTTGTCGATCAGGTTGACGGTGGTCTCGAAGCCGGCGGAGACGATCAGCACGACGGTGCCGAGCAGTTCCTCCTCGGTGAGGGCGCTGCCGTCGCCCTCGGTGTCGCGGGCGGCGATCAGCAGCGAGGTCATGTCGTCGCCGGGCTGCTCGCGCTTGAGGGCGACCAGCGTCGCGATCATCGCGAAGAACGCCGCGTTGTTGGCCTCGGACTCCTCCGGGGTGCGGGTGGTGTCGAAGACCCCGTCGACGTGGTGGCGGAAGCCGTCGCGCAGCTCGTCCGGCAGCCCGAGCAGCCGGGCGATGACCAGGATCGGCAGCGGGCGGGCCAGGTGCTCCCGCAGGTCCACCGCCGTGCCGTCGGCGCCCGCGGCGGCGGCCGCGTCGAGCAGCGTGGTCGTCATCTCCTCGATGGCGTCGCCCAGCGCGGCGACCTGGCGCGGCGTGAAGGCCGAGCTCACCATGCGGCGCAGCCGGCGGTGGCGCTCGCCGTACGCGGAGAACATGTTGCGGGCTGTCAGCCACAGGGTCAGCGCCCAGCCGGCCGCGACCGCCTCGTAGTCGGGCCAGTGCTGCCTGCCGTCCTTGGACACCCGCGGGTCCCTGAGCAGGTCCTCCAGCACGTCGGGGTCGGAGACGGCCCACACCTGCACGCCGAGGATGTCGGCCGGTGTGGCGGGCCCGCGGGCGATCAGCTCGGCGCTCTCGGCGTCGCGGTCCCGCCCGGTCGGGTCGAGGACGAGCAGCGAGTGGTCGACCGGGCACTTCAACGGACGGTTCAGCGAGGTCGGCCCGTTCTCCGACTGACGCTCCACGAGGGCTCCTTCACGGATCGAGGCGCACGGGCGATCCGCGCACTCGTCGAGGATGGCCCGCCGCCCGTCACCCGTCGAGGGCGCATCTCCGCGCCCCCGCGCGCCCCCGGCGTGCCCCGGCCGCCCTTCCCCGATTGACGGGGAACGTCAACCGGCGTGACCGCGGCCCGGCCCGGCCTCCACGGTGGGCCGCATGACAACGATCACCACGCCCCGCCCGACGCCCCGTCAACTCGTCCGGGCCGTCGGCGGCGCGCGCTACGCGGTGGCGCTGGCGGTGGACGCCCTCGGCACCGGGCTGCTGCGGCCGTTCCTGCTGCTGTACGGGATCACGGTGCTCGGACTCGGCGCGGCCGCCACCGGCCTGGCGATGACGGTGGGGATCGTCGCCGGGCTGGCCGCCATGCCGCCGCTGGGGCGCTGGCTGGACCGGGGCGCGCGCAGCACGGCGGTGGCCGCGTCGATGCTGGTGCGGGTGGCCGGCGTCGTGGTGCTGCTGGCCGCGCCGCGCGGGAGCGCGGTGCTGTTCGCGGCGGCGGCGCTGATCCTGGGCGTCGGCAACCAGGCCTGGCCCGCCGCGCACGCGGCGCTGGTCGCCACCGTCGCCGAGGACCGGCTGCGGGACGCCGCGCTCGCCGCCGGCCGGGCCGTGCGCAACGCGGGCCTCGGGGCGGGCGCGCTGCTGGCGACGGTCTGCCTGAGCGGCGGCGCCCCCGCGCTGCGGGCGCTCGCGGCGGTCTCGGGCGCCGGATTCCTGGCGGCGGCCCTGCTGGCCCGCTCGGTGCGGGTGACGGCCGCCCCGTCCGGCCGGACGGCCGAGCGCGCGGCGACGGCGACCGGGCGCGCCCTGGGCACCGTCCTGCTGGCGAACGTGGTGTACGTCTTCTGCCTGAACGTGCCCGAAGTGGCGCTGCCCCTCGTCCTGGTGACGGTGCTGCACGCCTCCCCGGCCTGGCCGGCCGCGGTGTTCGTGCTCAACACGGTGCTGGTGGTGGCCCTCCAACTGCCGCTCACCGGCTGGGCGGCGGCCCGCTGGTCGCGCGGGACGGTGCTGGCGCTGTCCGGTGTGGTGCTGGCCGCGAGCTACCTGGGCTTCCTGCTGGCGGCGCCGTTCGGGCCGCTCGCGGTGGCCCTGGTCTCGGTGCCGTGCACGCTCGGCGAGATCCTCTACGCGGGCAGCGCCACCGCGCTGGTCACCGCGCTGGCTCCGCCGCCGGTGCTGGGCCGCGCGCTGGCCCGCTTCCAGCTCTCCACCGGCCTCGGCCTGGCCGTCTCCCCGGCCGTGATCACCGCCCTCGCCGCCGTCGGCCCGCTCGCCCTGTGGGGCGCCCTCGCCGCCGCCACCCTCGGCGCGTCGGCGGCCGTCGGACGAACCGCGACCGGGTCGGTCCCCGCTGGACGGACGGTGGCCGGGTCGGCGGCGGTCGGGCCGGCGGAGGATCGGAACCGGCCGGGTGTCCGGGCGAGTTGACGGTTCCTTTAAGGTGCGGGAATGCGAGATTTCGGGGCGGGACTGCGATTCCTGTTCAACGGGCAGCGGTGGGTGGCGCGGCACGGCCGCTGGTGGGGCTTCGGGCTGATCCCGGCGCTGATCACCCTGGTCGGCTACCTGGCCGTCCTGGCCGTGCTGATCGTCTACGCGGGCGACCTGGCGGCCTGGGCGACACCGTTCGCCGACCACTGGTCCGAGCCGTGGCGGGACACCGTCCGGGTGGCGGTCGGCGCGGCCGCCGTCGGCATCGGCGGACTGCTGGCGATGCTGACCTTCACGGCGGTGACGCTGCTGATCGGCGAGCCGTTCTACGAGTCGCTGTCGGCGAAGGTCGAGGAGACCGAGGGCGGCGGCCCGCAGGGCCCCGACCTGCCGCTGTGGCGCGAACTGTGGACCGGCGCCAAGGACAGCCTCGCGGTGCTGCTGCGCGCCGCCGGCTTCGGCGTCCTGCTGTTCCTCTGCGGGTTCATCCCGGTGGTCGGCCAGACCGTGGTCCCGGTGATCGGGATCTGCGTCTCCGGCTTCTTCCTGACCGTCGAACTGACCGGCACGCCGCTGCAGAAGCGCGGCCTGGCCCAGAAGCAGCGGCTGCGTCTGCTGCGCTCCCGGACGTCGATGGCGGTCGGCTTCGGCGCCGGACTGGTGCTGCTGTTCCTGATCCCGGTGCTGACCGTCCTGGCGATGCCGGGCGCGGTGGCCGGCGCGACGCTGCTGGCCCGCGAGATCGCCCCGCACGAGGAGCCCGCCGGGGAAACGCCGTCCGACGGCCCCGACGGCGGCCTCGACGACGACCCGAACGGCGCACACCCGTCGGCGGACGGCCATCCGGCCCACCCGTACCCGCCGAACCCGTACCCGCAGAACCCCTACCAGCAGCCGCACGCGAACCCCTACCAGCAGCCCTACGCGAACCCGTACCAGCAGCCGCAGGCGAACCCGTACCAGCAGCCCTGACCCGGGGACCCGCGCCGGAGGTGCCCGGAACCTTCACCGAGCGTTGACGAGGATTTGACGCAGAGTCACCGACTGCGCGATAACGTCCCCATGCCCGTATCCGTGGACGCCGCCCCGCGCGGCATTGACCTCGGCGACCCCGCGTTCTGGCGGCTCCCCGAGAAGCTGCGCGCCGAGGCGTTCGCCCGGCTGCGGGAACGCCCGGGGCCGGTGGCCTTCACCGACCGGGCGACGGGGCGGCGGTGCTGGGCGCTGGTCCGGCACGCCGACGTGATGACCGCCAGCCGGTCGCCCGAGGTGTACCTCTCCGGGCCGGGGGTGACCTCGCCGGAGCCCGCCCGCTGGGTGCGGGCGGTGTTCGGCGACTCGATGGTCAACCTGGACGACCCCCGGCACGCCGACCTGCGCCGGGTGGTCGGCCGGGCGTTCACGCCCCGGCTGCTCGCCGAGGTCGAGCAGGACATCGCGCGCACGGCCGCCCGCCTGGTGGACCGGCTGGAGCGCGAACGCCCCACCGACTTCGTCGCCGCCGTCGCCGGGGAGCTCCCGTACCAGGTGATCTGCTCGATGATGGGCATCCCCGAGGAGCAGCGCCGCAACATCCTGGCCCGGATCAACCGGGCGTCCGCGTCGGCGGGCGTCACCCGGCGCGGGCTGCGGGTGCCCGGCCGCGGGCTGCACGCGCTGGCCGCGATGCACCTGACGGTGGCCGCGCTGGGCCGGGAGCGCCGCCGCCGCCCGACCGGCGACCTGATCTCCGCCCTGGTCACCGCCGACGTGGACGGCCGCCGGCTGGGCTCCCGCGAACTGGGCGCGTTCTTCTCCCTGCTGCTGGTCGCCGGCGTCGAGACCACCCGCAACGCGCTCGCCCACGGCCTGCACCTGCTGACCGTCCATCCCGAGCAGCGGGCGCTGCTGCTCGGCGACCCGGACGCGCACCTGGGCGGCGCGGTGGAGGAGATCGTCCGCCACTCGACGCCGATCGTGCAGTTCCGCCGCACCGTCGCCGTCGACCACAAGCTGTCCGGGATCCGGCTCGCGGCCGGCGACAAGGTGGTGCTGTTCTACGGCTCCGCCAACCGCGACGAGGCGGTGTTCGACCGTGCGGACGCCTTCGACATCACCCGCTCGCCCAACCCGCACCTGGGTTTCGGCGGCGGCGGCCCGCACTTCTGCCTGGGCGCGCACCTGGCCCGCCAGGAGATGCGCACCATGCTGCGCGAACTGCTCACCCGGCTGCCGGAGATCCGCTCCACCGCCGAGCCGGAACTCGTCCCGTCGTCCTTCGACCACCGGGTCCGCGCGCTGCGGTTCACCTTCTGAGCCGCTCCCGCCCGGGACAGCGCGGAGGGGCGACCGCCTCGGGGGCGGCCGCCCCTCCGCACCCGGACGTCGCAGGTCAGGACGGGTGGGCGCCCACCGCGTCGCGGACCTCGGCGCCGAGCACGCTGTTCGTCCGGGCGCAGTGCGCGCCGCAGAAGAACCGGCCGGCGACCTCGACGCCGTGGCCGACGATCCGTACCGTGCACTGCTCGCAGCGCGGCGCCAGCTTCTCCATCGCGCACTCGAAACTGTCGAAGACGTAGGTGTCTCCGGTGATCGTCTTGACCTCGAAGGAAAGCCAGTAGTCGTTCTGGCACACCACGCAGACCGCCATGTCGGGCTCCTCTCGCCGTACGGGTCCACCGCCGAGTCTTGGCCCGCACCGCACCGGCGGCAATCGGCGGCGGTCCGAACGGATCCCGGTGGGTGCGGGCGGCCCCGGACCGGGCCGAGCTGTCGGAACACGGTCAGGTCCGATAATGGTCAGAAAGGCCGGGTTCAGTCGAGGAGGCCGAGATGATCATTCGAATTTGGGAGGCCCAGGTCTCCCCACTCCGGGTCGAGGACTTCTGCGCCCGGCTCGCCTCGATCGTCCTGCCCGAATTCGACCAGTGGGACGGCTTCCTCGGCGGCGAACTCCTGCGAGCCCTGGCCGACGGCGACCACCGGGTCCAGATGATCACCCGCTGGCGCGACGAGGAGGCCCTGCGCGCCTACGCCGGCCCGATGTGGAAGATCCGCCCGGTCTGGTCCGAGGGCGAACTCCACGAACTCGAACACCCGCCGACCGTGGCGCACTACCACTCGCTGCGCCGGATGGACCAGCTCCCCGGCGACTGACCCCTGTCAGCCGCGCTGCACTGGGATGCCCGCGTCGGCCTTCACCTGCTTCATCGTCAGGTGCGAGTGCACCTGCGCGATGCCCGGCAGGCCGGACAGCACATCGGTGACGAAGCGCTCGTACGCGGCCAGGTCCGCGACCGCGACCCGCAGCAGGTAGTCGGGGTCGCCGAACAGCCGGTGCGCCTCCACCACCTCCGGCAACTCCGCGACCCGACGCTCGAACTCGGCGACGGTCGACCGGTCCTCGTGCCGCATCACCACCGTCACGAACGGCTGGAACCCGCGCTCGACCGCCACCGGATCGAGCTGCGCGCGGTACCCGCGGATCACGCCCTGCTGCTCCAGCTGACGCACCCGGCGCAGACACGGCGACGGCGTCAGCCCCACCCGGTCGGCGAGTTCGGCGTTGGTGAGCCGGCCGTCCTGCTGGAGCTCGTGGAGGATTCTGCGGTCGAGGCGGTCCATGGCGCAACATTCTGCCCCACGAGGGGGCTGACCAGCGAAAACGGGACATCGGCTGCCAGCGTCGGACGGATAGCGTCCAGGACGTCGCCCCGACCCCCTCGAACCCGAAACCGAAGGTGCCATGGACCCGCACGCCCTGTTGCTCTTCCTCGGCGTGGACCTGCTGCTGGTCTGCACCCCCGGACCGGACTGGCTCTACATCGCCGCCCGCGGCCTCGGCCAGGGCCGGACCGCCGCCCTCACCGCCGTCGCCGGCGTCTGCGCCGGCTACGCCGTGCACACCCTGCTCTCCGCCGCGGGCCTCGCCGCCGCGCTGCGGGCGCTGCCCGCCCTGCTCCCCGCGCTGCGCCTGGCCGGCGCGGGCTACCTGGCCTTCCTGGCCGTCACCATGCTGCTCACCCTGCGCCGCGGCGGCCCCGTCGACGCCCTCACCGCGGCCCGCCCGCAGCCCACCTCCGTGGTCCTGCGCCAATCCCTGCTCACCGCCCTGCTCAACCCCAAGGGCCTGCTCCTCTACCTCTCCCTCGTCCCCCAGTTCGTCACCCCCGGCACCACCCTCCCCGTCGCCGCCCAGGTCACCGCCCTCGGCGCCGTCAACGTCCTGTGCTGCGCCGCCATCTACACCGCCGTGGCCCTCACCACCGCCCGCCTCGCCACCCGCCTCACCACCACCCCCACCGCGGCCCGCCGCCTGTCCGCGATCTCGGCCGTCCTGCTCCTCGCCGTGGCCGGAGTGACCGCGGCCGCCTGACGCCCCTCGGGGGTCCGTCGGTGTTCTGCACCTCGCTCGCGCGCGGCGCCGTCACCGCCTCCCCTCGTCGTGGTCCTTCCGGGTCGTGGCGTGCGCGGTGCTCGTCTCGTGGGCGGTGAGGGCGGCGTGAAGGGTGAGGAGGTCGGGGCCGCGGACGGTGTCGAGGCCGGTGAGGGCGGCGGTGCGGCGGAGGCGGTAGTCGACGGTGTTGGGGTGGACCAGGAGGCGGGCGGCGGTGCGGCGGCGGTCGAGGCCACAGCTGAGGAAGGTGCGGAGGGTTTCGAGGAGTTCGGGGCGGTCGGTGAGGGGCGCGAGGATCGCGGCGAGCGCGTCGCGGGCCGGTCCGGGGCGGCTGAGCTGGTGGGCGAGCAGGACGTCGTCGAGCAGGTGGAGCCCGGGCCCGCGGCCGGTCGCGTCGGCGATCTGCCGGACCTCGGTGGCCAGTTGGACGGCGTCGGCCACCGCCGAGGGCGCAGCGGTGGTCGCGCCGACGACCAGCGGCGCGCCGCACGCCCTGGCCAGGCGCTCGACCAGCGCGGTGAGCACGTCCCGTTCGAAGGCGTCGGAGGGCAGCAGGATCGTCCCCCCGTCGTCGGCCAGCGCGGCCAGCGGGACGCCGTCCGGGTGGCGGCGCTCCAGCTCGGCGCGCAGGCGGCGGAGTTTTCGTCGGGCGACGACCGAGCGGTTGACGCCGGGGCGGGCCTCGTCGGGGTGCGGGCCGATCGCGAGCGAGAGCACGACGTAGCGGGCGGGCAGCCGGATGCCGGCCCGGTCGGCGGCGGTGCGCGGGTCGCCGCCCTCCAACAGGCGGGACAGCAGGGCCTGCCGGGCGACCTGTTCGTCGCCGAGCGCGGCCTGCCGTTCCTGGACGTAGCCGGTGGCGACGGCGCAGCTGACGGCCCGTAGCCAGCCGAGCAGACGGTCCTGCGCGGTGGCGATGTCGGGCAGGTCGGCGGGGGAGGCCTCGGCGAGCAGGCGGGCGGCGCACAGTTGCGCGCCGAGGTGGTAGGCGCCGACCACGGATTCCAGCGGGACGCCTTCGTCGGCCCGCCGGGCGGACGACTCGCGGATCCGGTCGAGTTCGTCCTCGCCGGGCAGCTGCCCGGTGCGCAGGACGTCGACGAACGCCCGGATGCCGCGCTCGACCTGACGGGTGATCTCGCCGCGGAGCTGCTCGGGCGGCAGTGCGTGGTAGGCCGGGAGGCGGTCCAGCAGTCGGGTCATCACTTCGACGGCGAGCCCGGGGGTCAGGGCGAGCAGCCGCAGGTGGGCCGGGGTGCCGCCGAACTCTGGTTCGGGGGCGGAGAGTCGGACGTTGGGCGCGGTCACAATCCACCTCGCGAATCTCTGTGCAGCGGCCCGGCGACGTGGCGGGGCGACGCGTTCATGATGGTTTCCCCGGAGGTTACCTACCCGTAGGTAACTCGCGCGATCCCCCACTCGCCCCCATCAGGTCGCGCCTCCGGCCCCCAGTCGGACACCGTCAGAAACGGGAGAGCCATGTACCGAGCCGTCGCCCGGACGATCGCCACCGCCCTCGCCGCCGCCGCTCTCGCCACCGCGGCCCCCACCGTCACCGCCGTCGCGGCCCCCGCCGCGGCGGCCACCGACGGGTTCTACACCTACGACGGCAGCACCCCGCTGTCCTCGCTGGCCCCCGGCACCGTGCTGAAGACCCGCACCCTGGCGTACCACCTGCTGGGCATACCGACCCCGGTGCAGGCCGTGCAGCTGCTGTTCCGCACCACCGACGCGCAGGGCCGCCCGTCCGCCGGGGTGACCACGGTGGTGCGGGGCCTGGGCAGCGACGGGTCGAGGGCGGTGTCGTACCAGTCGTTCTACGACTCGCTGAACCCGGCCGACGGCCCGTCCCGGGCGATCGCCGGCGGCCTCACGCTGGGCGGGGCGATCCCCAACGCGGAGGCGCTGTTCGTGGTGCCGTTCCTGCTCCAGGGCTACGACGTGGTGATCCCCGACACCGAGGGCCAGAGCGCCGACTTCGCCGCCGGGCCCGAGTACGGCACCACCACGCTGGACTCGATCCGCGCCGCTTCCGCCTCCGGGGCGACCGGCATGGACGCGAACACCCGGTTCGGCCTGCTCGGCTACTCCGGCGGCGCGATCGCCACCAACTGGGCCGCCGCCCTCGCCCCCGGCTACGCGCCGGACGTCAACCGCCGCCTGGTCGGCTTCGCCGAGGGCGGCCTGCTGGTCGACCCCGCGCACAACCTCAAGTACGTGGACGGCGGGGTGGTCTGGCCGGGCGTCATCCCGATGGCGATCATCGGCGTGGCCCGCGCCTACGACCTCGACCTGACGCCGTACCTGAGCGACTACGGCAAGCAGGTGTACGCGAAGATGCAGAACGCCTCGATCGTCAACGCGCTCGGCCAGTACCCCGGGCTGACCTGGAAGAAGCTCGCGAGGCCGGAGTACGGCGACCCGAACTCCGTCCCCCCGTTCCTGGCCGCCGTCAACAAGGTCAACCTCGGTTCGGCCGCCACCCCCACCGTCCCCGGCTACCTCGCCCAGGGCAATGCCGGCGTGCTGGAGGGCACGTACAGCAACCTGCCCGGCATCGGCACCGGCGACGGCGTGATGGTGGCCGGCGACGTCCGCGCGCTGGCCCGGCAGTACTGCGCCACCGGCAACGGCCGGATCGCGTACCAGCAGTACGACCTGCTCAGCCACCTCGGCGCCGCCGTCCCCTGGGCGCCCACCGCGGTCGCCTACCTGAACGACCGGTTCGCCGGGAAGAGCGCGCCCAGCGACTGCGGCCGCATCCCGGCCGGC
>NZ_BMRI01000019.1:37587-75664 GCF_014648555.1 Kitasatospora griseola | reverse complement strand
CCGGTAGCCGGTAGCCGGTAGCCGGTAGCCGGTAGCCGGTAGCCGACAGCGGGCCCGCCCGGAGCGTCTCCGGGCGGGCCCCGCGGGGTGTCAGAGCTCGCGCGGGTACAGCTTCGCGCCGCGCCGGATCTGCAGGGCCGCGACGATCTCGGTCAGGCCGAGCACCAGCAGCGAGACGGCCGCCAGGATCGCCAGCGCGGTGATCGAGTGGGCGGGGAAGACCATCAGCAGGATGCCCGCCAGCAGGTACAGCGTGCCGATGAAGCCCTGCCAGCCGCGGGCCGGCATCAGCGGGTCGGAGGCCACCGCGGCGAGGTGGGTGATGCCGCGGAACAGCCACCCGATGCCGATCCACAGCGCCAGCAGCAGGATCGACTGGGCGGCCGAGCGGAAGCACAGCAACCCCAGCAGCACGCAGATCGCGCCGCTGACGAACGCCAGCACCCGCAGCGCCGTCGAGACGTGCGTGCCGAACGCGGCGACCAGCTGCACGATGCCGATCACCACCAGGTACACGCCGAACAGCACCCCGACCACCCACAGCGTCTGCTTCGGCCAGACCAGGATCACGATGCCCAGCGCCAGCGAGATCAGACCCCCCGTCAGCACCGCCTGCCAGGCCATCCGCGCCAGTTGCTGGAACGGTCCGACCGTCCCGGGGCGGTCGTCGGTCCGATAAGGGTCTGCCATGGCTCCTCCGAGGTGCTGCTGCGGAACACGGATTTCACCCACCACCCTCGACTCCCGCCCCACCCCCGGGCGCGGCGGAATCCGCCGAACGGGGCAACCCCCCGCGCGCGGATCCGATACCGTCTGTTCACCCTGGGGTCCTGACGGGGCGTCTACCATCTGACGCTATGACGGATCAGGGGCGGGGGAGCCCACAGGACGCCGCCGACGCGGGGGACACGCGCACCAGTGGGGCCGGGCCGGGCAGCAGCGGGGCCGGGGCGGACAGCGGCGGAGCCGGGTCGAGCAGCGGCGGGGCGGGGTCGATCGAGGGCCACTACATCGTCTGCGGCGGCAACTCGCTCGCGCACCGGCTGGTCCTCGAACTCACCGAGCAGTACGAGGTGCCGGTGGTCGCCGTGGTGCCCGACCGCTCGCGCGAACACGGGCCCGCCATCGCACAGTTGCCCGGTGTCGCGGCCGTGCTGGAGTACTCCACGCTGACCGGCGAGGCGCTCGACGCGGCCGGCGTCGACCGGGCCCGCGGCATCGCGCTGATGGACGGCACCGACCAGGAGAACATCCACGCCGCGCTGGCCGCCGAGAACCGCAACCACGGGGTGCGGATCGTGCTGCGGATCTTCAACCAGCGGCTCGGCGAGCACCTGGAGAAGCTGCTCCCCAACTGCGCGGCGCTGTCCGCCTCCGCGACCGCCGCGCCCGCCTTCGCCAACGGCGCCCTCGGCCGCCCGCACTCCGTCGAGGTCGGCGGACGCCACCTGTACGTCGCCTACGACGAGGACATCCACAGCAACCAGCTGTGCCTGGTCGCCGACCGGATCGACCCGCAGGACCTGTCCCAGCTGCGCCTGCTGCCCGACACCGGCGGCCGGGCCGCCGACTTCATCCGGATCGCCGAACGCTTCGGCAGCGGCGAGGGCCCGATCGAACTCGGCCGCCCCGATGTGGCCCCCGCCCGCGAACCCGGCGGCCTGGCCGCCCTGCAGCCCCTCGACGCCGAACCGGCCCTCCAGCAGCCGCTCGGCAAGAGAGTCAAGTGGTGGCTGCTGGACAGCCTCAAGTACTTCACCAACACCCGGCTGCGGGTCATCCTGATCACCGCGTTCGCCGCGATCGTGGTCGGCGCCGCCGTGCTCTACTACCGCACCCAGCACCCGCCCGGCCTCGGCTGGACGCTCTACTCCACCCTGCTGGACGCGGCCGGCGCCGCCCAGCCCGACCTGCCCACCGACCAGGCGCTCGGCGACCCGTGGGCCCGGGCCGCCCAGGTGCTGATCACGTTCTGCGGCATCACCTTCGTGCCACTGGTCACCGCCATCGCGGTCGAGGCCCTCGCCAGCGGCCGCCGCGGCCTGCCCCGCCCGCCCGGCTCGCGCACCCGCGACCACGTCATCGTGGTCGGCCTGGGCAACGTCGGCACCCGGGTCGCCACCCTGGTCCACGGCACCGGCCTGCCCGTGGTCTGCCTGGAACGCGACCCGAACGCCCGCGGCATCGCCGCCGCCCGCGCCCTCGGCATCCCCGTCCTGATCGGCGAAGGCCCCCTGGAGGCCCAGCTCAAGCAGGCCCGGGTCAAGCACGCCCGCGCCGTCGCCGCCGTCACCTCCGACGACGCCGCCAACCTGGAAGCCGCCCTCGAAGCCCGCGCCGTCCGCCCCGAAGTCCGCATCGTGGTCCGCCTGTTCGACGACGACTTCGCCCACCACGTGTACGCCACCCTCGGCAACGTCGCCTCCCGCTCGGTCTCCTACCTGGCCGCCCCCGCCTTCGCCGCCGCCCTGATGGGCCGGGAAGTCCTCGGCACCCTCTCGGTGTTCCGCCACGTCCTGCTGGTCGCCGAACTCACCGTCGAGGAGGGCTCCGTCCTGGAGGGCCGGAACACCGGCGACCTGGAGGCCTCCGGCGGCGTCCGCGTCGTCGCCGTCCGCCTGCACCGCCGCGCCGACGCCTACCAGTGGAACTTCGCCGACCGCTCCCGCCGCCTCGTCCCCGGCGACCACATCGTGGTTGCCGCCACCCGGGCCGGACTGGCTCGTATCATCCAGTGAACGGCGACCCCAACCCTGGGCGATGCGAAGGAAACTGACGAGGCGTCGATGATCAGCGCGATCCTGAACGGCAACGCAGGCCTGATCCCGGCCTTCCTGGTCCTGGCCCTGCCGCTCGGCGCCTGGGCCTGGGCGCTCGCCGCGCGGCGCGGCCTGCCGCGATGGTCCATCGCGCTGCTCGCCGTCGCCCTGGCCGGCGAGTTGACCGCCACCCTGTACCCCACCGGCCTCGGCGGCACCCAGGACTCGTCCTGCGCCTGGGGCGCCGCCCTCGGCTTCACCCTGAACGGGGAACTGGGCCGGCTGAACCTGCTGATGTACGCCCCCATCGGGCTGCTCGCCGTCCTCGCCTTCGGCCGCCCCGCGGTGGTCGCCGTCGGCGTCCTGGCCCTGACCGGCGTCACCGAGACCGTCCAGGGCCTGCTGCCGTTCCTCGGCCGGGCCTGCGACGGCGGCGACCTCGCCGCGAACGCGCTCGGCGGGCTGGCGGGAGTCGTGCTCGGCTGCGCGGTGCGGCTCGTCCAGCGGCGGCGGATGCGGCTCGGCGGGCGGGAGTTGGCGTTCGGCTCCGCGATGGCCGTCGCCCTCGGAGCGCCGGTGCTGACCCTGCAGTTCATGGTGCTGGAGCCGACCGTCGCCACCGGCATGTTCGGGGCCACCGGACCGCAACGCGAACTCGCCTACCGTGACGCCGAGTTGCTGTTCGGCCCCGGGGCGAGGGTGGTCGCTGTGCAGCACGAACTGCTCGGCCCCGGGATGAACCGACTGGTCGTCACCCTCGAACGCCAGGGCTTCGTCCTCGACTGGCCGTCCGGCCTGCTGCGCGCGGTCGACGGCGGCTTCCTCCCCGCCGAGACGGAGAGCGGCCCCGCCACCGACCAGCAGGCCCGCGAGGCCGCCGACCGCTTCCTCGCCCAGTGGGCCGCCGGCCGCGTCGCCCCCGGCGAACCGAAGTTCGACCCGCACGGCGGCGTGGGCGGCCGGCGACGCTTCACCTACCCCGCACCCGGGGGCCCGGTCCACGTGGACGTCGACCGCACCAACCGGGTGGTCGAGTTCCAGCAGGACTGATCCCCGCGCCGCTCACCCCATGCCGGAACCGCGGCCTTCGGATACCGCTTTCGCGGAACGGATCACAATTCGCCCAATAAGGAAGGCGCGGTCGAAGTCGGACCGGTCCGCTCCGTTCCCGAACCGCGAAAATCTATATTCCGCCGGCGGATTGCGGACGGCTTCCCGGGTTCACAGCCAATCCTTCCGGACGGCTTGGGCCCCGGCCTGGAAGCGGCTTTCGGCGCCCAGGCGATTCATCAGGTCTTTCATCATTCGACGCACCGTCCGTAAGGACAGGCCCAGCTTCCGGCCGGCGGACTCGTCGGTGTGCCCCTGGCCCAGCAGTTGCAGCAGGGCGCGCTCGGACCCGGTGAGGTCCTGGTCGTCGCGGGGTGCGGGCTGCTGACCGAAGTCGGCGCCATTGCGCCACAGTTCCTCGAACAGTGCGCACAACGGCTGGACGAGGGCGGCGCCGTGCAGCTCCAGTGCGCCGCGGCGGCCGTCGCTGGGGTCGCTCGGGATCAGTGCGATGCTGCGGTCGACGATCACCAGCCGCATCGGGAGTATGGGCACGGTCCGGGTCGAGCCGCCCAGATCGGCCAACCAGCGGGCATAGCGCAGGGTGTCGGGGTCGTTGCGGAAGCTCTCCTGGAAGATGCTGCGGATGGCCACTCCGCGCTCCAGCGCCACCTGGTTGGGGTGCTTGCCGGCCTGGATGGAGTCGGGGCGGACGGCGCCTCCGCGCATCAGCGACAGGCACTCCTCGGCCGCGGTCGCCGCGAGTTCCTCCAGGCGGTCGCGGACGGCTTCGAGGGAGTCCAGCCGCACGACCATCTCGTCGTCGAGCCGCCGGTCGGTGTACTCGGCGGAGAGGGCCGCGATCGCGGTCCGGGCGGTCTCCAATTGCTGCTGGCGGTGGAGCAGTTGGTTCTGGTTGTGGGCGAGCAGTCTGATCAGTCCGACTTCCGGGCTGACGGCCCGCAGGGTGCGGGAGTCGCTCGCGGGGCGCAGCAGCGTCAGTTCCAGCAGTTCGTCGAGTGCTTCCCGTACCTCCGCTTCCGACAGGTGCAGTTTGGCGGCGATCTGTTCGACCCCTCTGTCCGGCTCGGCCAGCAGGGTCCTGTAGACGGTCTCTGTCAGTGCGTTCAATCCGAGTGCTTGTAACACGCGGCCCTCCCCCGGGTCGATGATCATCATCATCGCTTCGCTGCGGTCGGCGATGCAATGCTTTCCGCAGACGAAATGATCTGGCACGTAGTTGCCGAGTGACTTGGTGCCACCTCTGAAGTCGTGACATCGCGTTGCCCCGGAAGGCAAGATCTTCCTCAACGGCGCGGAAAGCACCGCATTGACCGGGACGAGTTCCGCGAACCGCTCACGCGCGCAGCATGGTTACGAAACAGGAGGGAACAGTCGTGGCCCGCTCTATACGGATCGTTTGCACCGGCCTGGTCTTCGCATTCACCGTCGGCCTGGGTTCCGGCGCAGTGGCCGGGGCCTCCGCCGACCGCTCGGGGGGCCAACGCACCGCCGCCAGCACGGGCTTCGACTGGGACATCGCTCCTGCCGCGCCGCCCGCGCAGAGCTGACTGGACCCCGTGCACCTGGTCGCGGTGACTCTCACCTGTTCTGACCCGGTGCCACCGAGGCTGGCCGCTGGGGCGGTCACCGATCTGATCTGGCTCCACTGCCGACGCGCGGACCGCGTGGAACACATCCGCACCCGCGTCGACCTCGACCGGTGCCGCATCGCCGCCGCGATCATCGCGGATACTCCGGATGCGGCGGCCGCGAACCTGCGCAGCGTCTGCGAACGCGCCCTGCAGCAAGTGCCGGCCCTGCGCGGCTGGCGCCTCTCCCTCACCTGACACCTCCGCGAGCCGGGCCCGGGGCCCGGCCGGCCGCCCGCGTGCGGCCGCGCCCGGAGATCGACCACCGACTGCCCGCCTCCGACCGAACTCCGCGGAGCGCCAGGGCACCTGACGTCCGCTCGGGAAGCAACGCGCCCGAGAGCGACAGCCCCGACGGCCGGTGCGGCGGTCGTCACGGGGTTCCCCGACCCGTCCGCCGGTGTTCGCGCGCCCTGGAGTCCCTGGGCGCGGTCGGCGGACATCTCCTCCCAACCCCCCTTTTCCGAAAGGACATTGCTCACCATGCGCATGCTCACCAAGATCGCTGCCGCCACGGCCCTCGCCGTGCCGATGTTCGCGGCTGTGCCCGGCGTCGCCAACGCCACCACCGCTGTCCCCGAGACCATCAGCGCCTCCCTCGCGGCCAGCTGCTCCAGCGTCACCCAGATCGGCACCACCGCCTACCTCAACGTCGGCGGGCAGACCATGGCGTCCGTCAAGCAGTACAAGGGCTGCGGGAAGAACTACTCCTACCTGTACGTGTGGCAGGGCTACCGCGACACCCACAGCAGCTGGAACGCGTGCACGACCATCCTCACCGGCACGACCGTCCGCGACGTCCAGTGCGACAGCAACATGGTGGAGATCTGGTCCTCCGGCGCCGACACCCTGTCCGAGTGCACCCAGGCCATGGGCTGGAACGGCTACGGCCCCTTCCCCGACACGCGCTACGACGTCGTCGCCAAGACCGACGTCCGCTGCTGACCGCTCCGCCCACCGGCGAGCCCTGCAACACCGGGCCCGGGGCGGCTGTCGACGACCGCCGGCGCATTCTCCGACGCCGGCCGGGTCGATCGGGCAGCGGTGCGCCGCGGGCCGTCGGACCCCTGTCCCGCCCGGTGCCGGCACCGGGCGGGACAGGGGCCGATCCTCCACCGAACAAGAAGGAACCACCGCATGGCAACCGTCACCAAGACCCGGAACACCGCCACCCGGCTGCTCGCGGCCGTCGCCGTCCTGAGCGGCCTGGTGCTGAGCGCCGCACCGGCCCACGCCACCACCTCGCCGCCGCAGAGCGCCGCCACCGTGCTGCCCGTGGTGGACATGGAAGCCACCGTGCTGGCCGCCCAGATCGACCCCCGCCGCGCCGACAGCACGCAGACCCCCGGCGCCCACGACTCGGTCCTGGCCGTCGAGCAGGCCCTGCAGGCCCGCGGCTTCCTCGCCGCCCAGTGGGTGGACGGGTACTTCGGCACCAGCACCACCAGCGCCTACGCCGCCTACCAGCGCTCCCTCGGCTTCAGCGGCCTGGACGCCAACGGGCTGCCCGGCGCCACCTCGCTCACCTCGCTCGGGCAGGGCCGGTACACCCTGACCCACCAGATCGGTCCCGGCGCGAAGCTCCAGCGCGACGGATACACCGTCAACACCCGCACCCAGAACATGCTCACCGAGGCCGAGCGCCTCCTGGGCTTCCACCTGACCCTGGACCAGGGCTCGTACAACCCGGGTGGCGACCCGACCTCCGCGGGCACCCACGACGGCGGCGGCGTCGTGGACATCAACGTGGACGGCATGACCAGCGCCACCCGCAACAACGTGGCCCTGGTGCTGCGTCAGGTCGGGTTCGCCGCCTGGGTCCGCAACCCCACCCAGGGCAACTGGCCGTGGCACATCCACGCCGTGGCGATCAACGACACCGACCTGGCCACCCAGGCCCAGAACCAGGTCGGTGACTACTACCTCGGCTTCAACGGTCTGGCCAACCACGGCCCCGACGACGGCCAGCGGATCACCATCCAGACCTGGGAGCAGTACCAGCGCACCCACTGACCGCGCGCGGCTCCACCCGAGCACGACCACGCACCGGTCGACCACGCAGCGTTCGACGACACACCACGAGAAGAGTCAGCAGTGAAGAAGATACGCAACATCCTGACCGTCGCCGGCACCACGCTGGCCCTGGCCGTTCCCCTGATCGGGGCCACCCCCGCCTTCGCCGCGTCCCGCGACGGATCCTGCGACTCCGGGGAGTTCTGCTACTACTACAACAGCGACAACGCGGGCTCGATCTCCGACTTCACCGGCTCCCTCAGCAACTACGGCGACACCCAGCCGTCCTGCTACGACTTCAAGAGCGCGGGCAACGGCCAGGGTGTCTGCATCAAGAACAACGCCGCGTCGGTGTGGAACCGCTCCGGCCAGACCGTCCGCGTCTACTTCAACAGCGGCTACGCGGGCTCCTACCAGGACTTCGCCCCCGGCGCCAAGGGCAACCTCAACTCCACGCTGAAGAACAACAACGCCTCGCACCAGTTCCTCGGCGGCGGCGGCAGCGGCAGCAACGAGAACGCCACCAACGACTTCGACGGCGGGACCCGCGGCTTCGCCGCCAACAACTGCACCGCCTTCGCGGCCTACCGCGTCGCCAGCCGTCTCGGTGTTCCGAACTTCAGCAACTCCTACGGCGGCACCACCTGGGGCAACGCGGCGCAGTGGGACGACGCGGCCCGCCGCCTCGGCATCACCGTCAACACCACCCCGTCCGTCGGCGCCATCGCCGTCAACGACGTCCACCGGGCGAGCGACGGCGTCATCTACGGCCACGTCGCCTACGTCAACGCGGTCTACTCCGACGGCTCCTTCGACGTGGAGGAGTACAACTGGAACAACAAGCTCGCCTACGGCACCCGCAGCGGCATGCACGTGAGCAGCGCGGACAACGCCTTCCAGTGGATGATCCACTTCTGAGCGGCCCCCGGCAGGACACCGCTACCCCCGAGGTGATCCTGTGAGCGTATGGGGCACGGCGGTCTGACAGGTCCGCCGGAGCCGGAGCGGTGCGCAGCGAAGCCCCGTCGGGCAGGTGACTCCTCGAAGTCGCCTCCGCCCGGCGGGGCTTCGACGTGCCGGCGCTGCGGCTACTTGTTGGTGAAGGAGGCCGGGCGCTTCTCGGCGAAGGCGGACATGCCTTCCTTCTGGTCGGCGGTGGCGAAGGCGGCGTGGAAGAGGCGGCGTTCGAAGCGGACGCCCTCGGCGAGGGTGGTTTCGAAGGCGCGGTTGACGGATTCCTTCATCATGACGGCGGCAGGGAGGGACATGGCGGCGACGGTCTCGGCGACGGCGAGGGCCTCGGGGAGGAGCTGGTCGGCGGGGACGATGCGGGAGACCAGGCCGGCGCGCTCGGCTTCCTCGGCGTCCATCATGCGGCCGGTGAGGCAGAGGTCCATGGCCTTGGCCTTGCCGACGGCGCGGGTGAGGCGCTGGGAGCCGCCGATGCCGGGGATGACGCCGAGCTTGATCTCGGGCTGGCCGAACTTCGCGGTGTCGGCGGCGATCAGGATGTCGCAGAGCATGGCCAGCTCGCAGCCGCCGCCGAGGGCGTAGCCAGCGACGGCGGCGACGACGGGCTTGCGGAGGCGGCCGAGCTCGTCCCAGGGGCCGAGCCAGTCGTCGAGGTAGACGTCGGGGAAGCGGTTGTCCTGCATCTCCTTGATGTCGGCGCCCGCGGCGAAGGCCTTCTCGGAGCCGGTGATCACGAGGGAGCCGATCTCCGGGTCGCGGTCGAAGGCCTTGGCGGCCGCGACGACCTCGGTCATCAACTGGTTGTTGAGCGCGTTGAGCGCCTTGGGGCGGTTGAGGGTGATGATGCCGACCCGGCCCTTGCGGTCCACCAGGATCGTCTCGTACTCGGTCATCGCCGCAAATCCTCTCCACGCTGAGCGGAACACTGACGGTGGATACGATCTCGGAACGCCGCCCCGGATGCCAGTCTCGACAGGCGAGACGATGGTCACCTCGGCAGTCGCAGGTCGCCGCCTTCGGGGAGGGTGAAGAAACGTGCGACGTCAGCGGCGGTGACCTCGGAAAGCGACGCGGGGCTCCAGTGCGGGTCGCGGTCCTTGTCGACGACCTGGGCGCGGATGCCTTCGACCAGGTCGTGGTGGGCGAGGGCGGCGCAGGAGATCCGGTACTCCTGTTCCAGGGTGGCGGCCAGCGAGGGCAGCGTGCGGGCCCGGCGCAGCGCGGCCAGGGTGACCTTGAGCATGGTGGGGGACTTGCCGAGGAGCTGCTCGACGGCTTCCTTGGCCTCGGGCAGGCCGGTGGCCCGGAGGCGCTCCAGGATCTCCTCGACGCTGTCGGCGGCGTAGCAGTGGTCGATCCACTCGCTGTGCTTGGCGAGTTCGGAGGCGGGGGCGGTCTCGGTGAGCGGGGCGAGAGCGGCGACCGGGTCGTCCGAGTCGAGCAGCGCGGGCAGCGCGGCCGACGGGACGAAGTGGTCGGCGAAGCCGCAGTGCAGGGCGTCGCCGGCGGTCATGGTGGCGGCGGTGAGGGCGAGGTGGGTGCCGAGCTCGCCGGGGGCGAGGGCGAGCAGGCGGCTGCCGCCGACGTCGGGGACCAGGCCGATCCGGGTCTCGGGCATGGCGACGGTGGAGCGTTCGGTGACGATCCGGGTCGCGGCGTGCGCGGAGAGGCCGACGCCGCCGCCCATGGTGATGCCGTCCATCAGCGCGAGGTACGGCTTGGGGTAGCGGGAGATCAGCTCGTTGAGGGGGTACTCGACGCGGAAGAACGCCCGGCCGCCGGCGCCGCCGAGCTTGGCGTCGTCGTGGATGGCGCGGATGTCGGCCCCGGCGCACAGTCCGCGCTCGCCCGCGCCGGTGAGCAGGACGGCGGAGATCCGGTCGTCCGAGGCCCAGGCGTCCAGGGCGGTGCGGACGGTCTCCAGCATGCCGTGGGTCAGGGAGTTGAGGGCGCGTGGGCGGTTGAGGGTGATCCGGCCGGTGCGGCCGACCCGGTCGATCAGCACGTCCTGCGGGGTGTCCATCACCATGACTGTCTCCGCTCCCGTCCGGAAAGTACGACGATCTTCCCGTGCACGGTACCGGGCCGGTGAGGCGGCCGGGGGCGGCAGGGTCAGCAGGGGTGCAGCGGGGTGGTGAGCAGCACCGGCCCGGTGGGCGCGACCGGCTGCGAGGCGAAGCCGCAGAGCTTCACGGGGTGCGGGGCGGACGGGAACGCCTGGGCCTGCGGGGCGGCGGGCATCAGCAGGTTGGCGGCTGCGAGCGCGGCTCCGCAGACCAGGGTGCGCAGCTTCATCATCGGGTCCTCCGGCAGCGAGTCGTCCGCGAACGGTCGCGGCCGGCTCGGGAGTCGGGCCGCGTGATGTCGCGTCAACTTCTAGCGGCGGACGGGTTCGGCGTCCCGCAATCTCACCCGAACAGCGGCGAGCTGCAGGCGCGTCATTGACGCACCCGCAGCCCACGGAGGGACAGATCAGCCGACGATCTGCCCGGTGACCTCGCCGAAGCCGACCCGCAGCCCCCCCGGGCCGGGGGCGGTGGCGCTGATGGACACCTCGTCGCCGTCCTCCAGGAAGGCGCGCTCGGTGCCGTCGGGGAACTTCAGCGGGTGCTCGCCGTTCCAGGTCAGTTCGATGAGCGCACCGCGGGTGTCCGGCTCGGGGCCGGAGACCGTGCCGGAGGCGTACAGGTCGCCGGTGCGCAGACTGGCGCCGTTCGCGGTGAGGTGGGCCAGCTGCTGGGCGGCGGTCCAGTACATGGTGGCGAACGGCGGGCGGGAGACGGTGCGGCCGTTGAGCGCGATCTCGATCGCCAGGTCCAGGCCCCAGGGCTCGGCGTCCCGGTCGTCCAGGTACGGCAGCGGCTCCACGTCGCGGGTCGGCGGGGCGATCCGGGCGTGCTGGAGGGCCTCCAGCGGCACCACCCAGGGGGAGAGGGAGGTGGCGAAGGACTTGCCGAGGAACGGGCCGAGCGGCACGTACTCCCAGCCCTGGATGTCGCGCGCCGACCAGTCGTTGAGCAGGCAGACGCCGAAGACGTGCTCGGCGAAGTCGGCGAGTGCCACCGGCGTGCCCATGGTGCTGGGCGTGCCGACCACGAACGCCACCTCGGCCTCGATGTCGAGGCGGCGGCTCGGCCCGAACGTCGGCGCCGGGTCCGCGGGGGCCTTGCGCTGGCCGTGCGGGCGGGTCACCGGGGTGCCGGAGATCACGATCGTGCCGGAGCGGCCGTGGTAGCCGATCGGCAGGTGCTTCCAGTTGGGGGTGAGCGGCTCCTGGCCGGGGCGGAGGATCTTGCCCAGGTTGGTGGCGTGGTGCTCGGAGGCGTAGAAGTCGACGTAGTCGGCGACCTCGAACGGCAGGTGCAGTGAGACGTCCGCCAGGTCCAGCAGGCAGGGCTCGACGGCCGGGCGGTGGGCGGCGTCGGTGAGCCACTCGGTGAGCGCCGCGCGCACCTCGCGCCAGGTCGAACGGCCCGCCGCCATCAGCGGGTTGAGCGTCTCGGCGTCGAGCAGCTCGGACGGGCTGCCGACCGCCCGGGCGGCCGCGCCGGCGTCCAGCACCCGGTCGCCGATCCGGACGCCGATCCGTCGCCGGCCGGGCCGGTCGGCGGCGGTGAACACGCCGTAGGGGAGGTTGTGCACGCCGAACGGCGAGTCCGCGGGCAGATCGAGCCAGGTGGTGGCGGTCACGAGTTCTCCAGGAGGCCGAGTCGGGCGAGGTCTTCCAACGGCTCGGCGATGCTACAGGTGCCGAAGGCGGTGAACGCGGAACGGATCCGCGCGATCTGGTGTTCCGTCAGCGACTGCACGGCCGTCGCCAGCCGGGCCCCGTCGCGTTCGGCGAGCAGCTCGGTGGCCTGCTCCCGGTCCGAACTGCCGGCGGCCAGCAGCACGTTGAGGAAGCCGTGGTGCTCGTAGCCGGTGCCCAGGTCGGTGTGCCGGACGGCGTTGTGCAGGCCCGCCGTGCACTTGTACGGCAGCTCGCGCTCGGCGCAGGCCACCTGGAACCCGGCGAGCTCGGCGACGCTCGGGAACGCCGCGAAACTCAGGCCGCCGGTGCGGTACTTGGCGCGGTAGCGGGTGCCGGCCAGGGCGTCGAGGGCGTCCGGCGAGGCCGCGCGGGGCACCTCGACGGCCGCGTCGACGCCGTCCGGCAGCAGCGCGTCCAGCTCCGCCACCGCCGCCCGGACGTCCTCGCCGGCCACGTACTCGACGCCCGCCAGCGGCAGCCTGGCCGCAGCCTTCAGGGCGTCCGCCAGCCGGCCGGTCGGCACCGTCACCACGATCGGGAACTCCGGTGCCAGCAGAGAGAGTTCGGCCAGCTTGTCGACCGGCGCGAGCAGCGGGCCGACCGCCGCCGCGTACGGTGCGGCGCGGTGCGCCAGGTGCGCGGGGACGGCCTCGGCCAGCGGCAGGTCGCCGGGCGGGAAGACCGCCGCGTCGTCGAACAGCCCCCGGTACAGCTCGGGTACGTTCATCGCTTCGCCCAGGTCCATGCGTAGTTCGGGTCCTCGCTGGCGGTGGCGGCCTCGCCGAGCTCCAGCGGGCGGAAGGTGTCCACCATGACCGCCAGCTCGTCGAAGAACTCCACGCCGATCGAGCGCTCGTACGCGCCCGGCTGCGGGCCGTGGGTGTGGCCGCCGGGGTGCAGCGAGATCGACCCCTGTCCGATGCCGGAGCCCTTGCGGGCCTCGTAGTTGCCGCCGCAGTAGAACATCACCTCGTCGCTGTCCACGTTCGCGTGGTAGTACGGGACGGGGATCGACAGCGGGTGGTAGTCCACCTTGCGCGGCACGAAGTTGCAGATCACGAAGTTGTTGCCCTCGAACACCTGGTGGGCCGGCGGCGGCTGGTGCACCCGGCCGGTGATCGGTTCGAAGTCCGCGATGTTGAAGGCGTACGGGTACAGGCAGCCGTCCCAGCCCACCACGTCGAACGGGTGGTTCGGCACGGTGTAGCGGGTGCCGACCACGCCGCCCGGGCCGCGGTGCTTGACCAGCACGTCCACCTCGCCGCCCTCGACCAGCAGCGGGCCCTCGGGGCCGCGCAGGTCGCGCTCGCAGTACGGGGCGTGCTCCAGCAGCTGCCCGTACTTGGAGAGGTAGCGGCGGGCCGGGGTGATGTGGCTGTTCGCCTCGATGCAGTAGGCGCGCAGCGGCTCGTCGCCGGTCGGCACCCAGCGGTGCGTGGTGGCTCGGGGGATGATCACGTAGTCGCCCCGGCCGACCGTCAGGGAGCCGAAGACCGTCTCCAGCACGGCGGCGCCCGACTCCACGTACACGCACTCGTCGCCCAGCCCGTTGCGGTACAGCTCGCTGGGCGCGCCGGCCGCGACGTAGGAGATCCGCACGTCCGCGTTGCCGAGCACCAGCCGGCGGCCGCCGACGACGTCCGCCGACTTCCACTCCTGGCCGGGGAACAGCTCGTGCAGCTTCAGGTGACGGGGGAGCAGCGGGAGGTTGGCGGTGGTGGACTGGTCCGGCAGCTCCCACACCGAGGCGGCCGTCACCGCCGACGGGATGTGCCGGTGGTACAGCAGCGAGGAGTCCGAGAAGAACCCCTCCTCGCCCATCAACTCCTCGTAGTAGAGGCCCCCCTCGGGGGTGCGGTGCTGGGTGTGCCGCTTGGGCGGCACCGAGCCCAGCTGCCGGTAGTACGCCATCGTCCCGCTTCTCCCTCGTCGCCCTGGTTCCTGCCGCCCGTCAGAGGTTGCCGCGCCGGTCCTGCTCGCGCTCGATCGCCTCGAAGAGCGCCTTGAAGTTGCCCTTGCCGAAGCCCAGCGAACCATGCCGCTCGATGAACTCGTAGAACACGGTCGGCCGGTCGCCGATCGGCTTGGTGAAGATCTGCAGCAGGTAGCCGTCCTCGTCGCGGTCCACCAGGATGCCGCGCGACTTCAGCTCCTCGATCGGGACGCGCACCTTGCCGATCCGCTCGCGCAGCTCCGGGTCGTCGTAGTACGAGTCCGGGGTGTTCAGGAACTCGACGCCGCGCGAACGCAGCACGTCGACGGTGGTGAGGATGTCGTTGGTGGCCAGCGCCATGTGCTGGCAGCCCGGGCCGGTGTAGAACTCCAGGTACTCGTCGATCTGCGACTTCTTCTTGGCGATGGCGGGCTCGTTCAGCGGGAACTTCACCCGGTGGTTGCCGCTGGCGACCACCTTCGACATCAGCGCCGAGTAGTCGGTGGCGATGTCGTCGCCGACGAACTCCGCCATGTTCACGAAGCCCATCACCCGGTTGTAGAACGACACCCACTCGTCCATCTTGCCGAGCTCGACGTTGCCCACCGCGTGGTCCAGCGCCTGGAACAGCCGCTTCGGCGCGCCCTCGGGGCGGACCACCGTGGAATCCTTGGCGATGTAGCCCGGCAGGTACGGGCCGGTGTAGCGGGAGCGGTCGATCAGGGTGTGCCGGGTCTCGCCGTACGCGGCGATCGCGGCGCGGCGGACGGTGCCGTGCTCGTCGGAGACGTCGTTCGGCTCCTCCAGGATCACGGCGCCCTGGGCGCGGGCGTGCTCGATGCACTTGTCCACGTCCGGGACCTCCATCGCCAGGTCGACGACGCCGTCGCCGTGGCGGCGGTGGTGGTCCAGCAGCGGGCTGTCCGGCAGCACACCGCCCTTGATCACGAAGCGGCAGGAACCGGAGCGCAGCACGAAGGCCTTGCGGTCGCGGCGGCCGGTCTCCGGACCGGAGTAGGCGACCAGCTCCATGCCGAACACGGCCTGGTAGAACTGCGCCGTCTGGGTCGCGTTGCCGACCACGAAGACGACGGCGTCCTGAGCGGTCACCGGGAACGGGTCGGTCGAGGCGTCGTACTCGACCAGGCCCACCAGAGTGCGCAGCTGCTCGGCCGTCAGTCCGGCCTGCAGCTCCTCGGGCGTCAGTTCAACAGCGGCGTCGGCGGTCATCGGTGCATTCCTCCACGTCGAGTCGGTTGCGAGGAGCTTCCTCCTGCTCGGTGAGGTGGGCAACAGGTCCGATTCCGGCTGCTCAATGTGTACAAGGTGAGCAGCTCGGGGCAGGTCCGACTGGGCGGATTGCTCAACGACCCGCCCGATCGTCGCCGGGTCGGCGCACCGCGAGGTGCCCGGCGAACCACTGCGCGGCCAGGTCGGCGACCGTCTCCAGCGCCCCCGGCTCCTCGAACAGGTGGCCCGCACCGGGGACGATCTGCAGGGCGCTCTCGCAGCGCAGCTCGGAGCGGGCCTGCCGGTTCAACTCCACCACCTCGTCGTCCGCGCCGCCCACGATCAGCAGCGTCGGGGAGGTCACCAGCGGCAGCCGGGCCTGCGCCAGGTCCGGGCGGCCGCCCCGGGAGACGATCGCGCCCGGCGCGGTGTCCGGTTCGGCGGCCGCCCACAGCGCTGCGGCCGCGCCGGTGCTGGCCCCGAAGTAGCCGAACGGCAGGCCCGTCAGCGGCGGGTGGTGGCGCACGGTGCGGGTCGCCTCGGCGAGCCGGCCGCCCAGCAGGCCCGGGTCGAACACCTTCCAGCGGTCCTCGGCCTCGTGCGGCGTCAGCAGGTCGAACAGCACGGTGGCCAGGCCCTCCCGGTGCAGCCGCTCGGCGACCCGCAGGTTGCGCGGGCTGTCCCGGCCGGAGCCGCTGCCGTGCGCGAACAGCACGACGCCGACGGCGTGTTCGGGCACCGCGATGGCGGCCGGGCCGGTCGGGAAGGCCAGCTCGTGGGTGTCCACCTCCGGGTGCCGCGGCCGGCCCGCCCGCGCCAGCGCGGCCAGCACCTCGCCGTCCTCGACCTGCCGGAAGTCCCGGTAGAACTCGCCGACGGCCATGAACCGGGACGGGGTGTGCACCGCGACGAACGCGTCCGCCGCGCCGGACAGTCGGGACGTCCAGTCGTGCGGGGCGACCGGCACCGCCAGCACCACCCGGGACGCGCCGCGGGCCCGCACCAGCCGGCAGGCCGCCAGCGCCGTCGAACCCGTCGCCACCCCGTCGTCCACCACCAGCACGGTGCGCCCGGTGAGCGGCACCGGCGGCCGGCCCTCCCGGTACGCGGCCGCCCGGCGGGCCAGCTCCGCCCGCTCCCGGGCCTCCACCGCCGCGAACTCCTCGGGCGTGACGCCCGCCGCGTCCACCACCGTCTGGTTCACCACCCGGGCGCCGTCCTCGCCGACCGCGCCCATCGCCAGCTCGGACTGCCCCGGGGTGCCGACCTTGCGGATCACGCACACGTCCAGCGGCGCCCCCAGGGCCGCCGCCACCTCAACCGCCACCGGCACGCCGCCCCGCGGCAGCGCCACCACGACGGGGCCCCGCGGGTCGGCGCCCAGCGCGGGGGTGTCGGTCAGCGCGGCGGCGAGTGCGCGGCCCGCTTCGGTCCGGTCGGTGAAGTACATGGGGAACCTCTCCGTTCTCCACCGTACGCGCGCCCGGAGGCGGTGGAGAGGCGGGCAGAAGTACCGCAAATCGGGTGATAAGTAAAAAATAAGGATTAACCGGCGGATAGCGTTAGTTTCATCGCAGACCGGGTAGCGACCAAGTGGTTTCGCATTGGCCTGACAACGAGGAGGTGATCCAGGTGTCTACCCAGCTGCCGTCGGGCATGGAGCATCACCCGGACATCCTGGAGATGCGTGAACACGCCGAACGGGCGACATCCACGACCGCAGGGCAGGGGACGGAAGCGCTGGCGATCTGCGCCGGCCTGTTCCTCGCCATCTCGCCGTGGGTGGTCGGCTTCAGCGGCTTCACAGGCCTGGCCATCAGCAACCTGGTGCTCGGTATCGCCTACACCGTCCTGATGGCGGGCTACGGCCCGGCATGGGGCCGCACGCACGCACGCGCCTGGGCCTGCGCGGCCATCGGCGTGTGGACGATCATCGCGCCCTGGGCCGTCAACGGCGGAGCGCACATCCGTCGGACCATCCTGACCAACGCGATCACCGGCGGCGTCATGACGCTGCTGGCGCTGGCCGCGGTCGGCATGGTGTTCGCCGGAGCCTCCGGCGCGGCGCGACGACGCCACTGATCGTCGCGCGACCTCCCCGTCCGCCCCGGCCCGACCGCCGGGGCGGACCCGTGTCCGGCGCAGTGGACGGAAAGTGAACGGCGAGTAGGGGAACGGTCACAGCCCGGGGCAGGGTGGCATGGCGCGGGCGCCGGGCGGGCAGCCACGCTGTGGAGCCACGGGGGAGGACCGGATGACCGAACGGGAACAGCGGCTGCGGGCGGCCGTCGAGACGGCCCGGCACCAGGTCCGGCGGGACGGGGACGCGGCGCTGCCCGCCCTGGTGGAGGCGCTGCACCGGTGGTGCGCCCCGCTGCTCGGCGACCCGGCACGGGCCGCCGAACTGGACGCCGCACTGGCCGAATGCGTGTCCGCCGCACGGCAGTTGGTGCGCGACCGCCCGGAGTACCTGCCCGCGCTGGCCGCCGCGCTGTACCGGCAGTCACTGACCCTCGGCCACCGCGGCGAACGCGCCCGCGCCCTGCCCCCCGCCCGCGAAGCACTCGTCCACTACCGCGAGTTGGCCGACGACGACCTCCGGACGTTCGGGCCGCCGACGGCCGCCGCACTGGAGAACCTGGCCAACCAGCTGGCCGGGACCGGCGCCCGCACCGAGGCCGTCGAGGTCGCCCGCGAGGCCGTCGCGCTGCGCCGCCGGCTCGCCGCCCGCCACCCCGGCCCGGAGCGGGACCTCGAACTCGCCTCCGCCCTCGCCGACCTGGGCATCGCCCTCGGCGAGGCCGGCCGCCACCGGGAAGCCGTGGACGTCGCCCACGAGGCCGTCGCGGGATACCGGGCAGCGGGCGGCGGACGCGGCCCCGACCGGGTCGCGTACTGGGCGGCGCTGCTCAGCCTGGTCGAGGAACTGGAGCACACCGGCCGCCACCACGAACAGGACCGGATCCTGGCGGAACTCGCCGACACCCGCCGCCAGGCCGCCCGACAGACCCCCGAACTGATCGCCCACCTGGACGCCGCCCTGCGCGCCCGGGGCTACCGCATCGGCCCCGACGGACGACCGCGACGGGAGGCGCGCGACGGGTCGGACCGGTCGCAACCCGGAGCAGCGCACGGCGGGTCGGACGTGCCGCAACCCGGAGCGGCCCAGGAGCAGCAGCACCGGGCAGCGCCCGACGCCGCACGCGAAAAGCCGCTGAGAATCGCCGAGTTGGCCCGGCACGGGCACGCCCGGGCGGAGCACGGCGACCCGGCGGGCGCGGTGACGGCATTCCGGCAGGCGCTGGCGCTCGCCCGGCAGCTGCCGGCCGCCGACGCCCGGACGCGGCCGACGCTGGCCGCCGTCCTGCACGACCTCGGCCTGGCGCTCGGCCAGGACGGCCGCCCGGCGGAGGCGATCGGCGTCCTGGAGGAGTCCGTCCGGCTGCACCGGGCCGAACTCGCCGAGCGCGGCGCGCCGGTGGCGCCGCTGCTCGCCGAGAGCCTCGACACGCTCGGGAGCAGGCTCGCCGCGCTCGGCCGCCACCGGGCGGCGCTGGCCGCCACCCGGGAGGCGGTGCAGCTCCAGGAACCGGTCGCGGACCGGACCGGCGGGGAGCGCGAGAACCGCGAACTCGCCCGGATGCTCAACAACTTGAGCATCCGGTACGCGGACCGCAGGCGGCACCGCGCGGCCCGGGACGCCTCCCGCCGCTCCGTCGCCCGCTACCGCTCGCTGCCCTTCGCCGGCCCCGAGCACCTGACCGGCCTGGTGCACGCGCTCACCAACCTCGCCCTCCGCGAGGCCCGGCTGCGCAACACCGAGCCCGTCGCACCCCTGATCCGCGAAGCGGTCAAGCTGAGCCACCTGCCCCGGGGCCACCAACGCGCCCAACTCGCCGACTCCCTGCACTGGTTGGCCTGGTACCTGCGCCGCCACGGCGACCCGGCGACGGCCGACGTCGCGGCCGCCGCGGAGGCCGGGCTGCGGCGCTGAGGTCAGCCCTGCCCGGCCGGGCGGGTCATCCGCAGGACGTCGAGGGCCTCGTCGAGCTGGGCCTCGGTGAGCAGTCCGCGATCCAGGTAGCCGCGTTCGACGACGACCTGGCGGATGGTCTTGCGCTCGGCCAGGGACTGCTTGGCGACCTTCGCGGCCTCCTCGTAGCCGATGTACCGGTTGAGCGGCGTCACCACGGACGGCGAGGACTCGGCGTACTCGCGGGTGCGCTCGGTGTTCGCGGTGATGCCGGTGACGGTGCGGTCGGCCAGCAGGCGGGCCGCGTTGGCCAGCAGGCGGACCGACTCCAGCACGTTGCGGGCGATCACCGGGAGCATCACGTTCAGCTCGAAGTTGCCGCTCGCGCCGGCCACCGTGACGGTGGTGTCGTTGCCGATCACCTGCGCGGCGACCATCAGGACCACCTCCGGCAGCACCGGGTTGACCTTGCCCGGCATGATCGAGGAACCCGGCTGTAGGTCCGGCAGGTTGATCTCGGCCAGGCCGGTGCGCGGGCCGGAGCCCATCCAGCGCAGATCGTTGGCGATCTTGGTGAAGCCGGTGGCGATCGTCCGCAGCTGGCCGCTCAGCTCGACCAGGCCGTCGCGCGCGCCTTGCGCCTCGAAGTGGTTGCGGGCCTCGGTCAGCGGCAGCCCGGTGGCCCGGGCGACCTCGGCGATCACCGCGGCGGAGAACCCGGCCGGGGTGTTGATGCCGGTGCCCACCGCCGTTCCGCCGAGCGGCAGTTCGGCGACCCGGGGCAGCGCGGCCGTCAGCCGCTCCACGCCGTAGCGGACCTGTGCCGCGTAGCCGCCGAACTCCTGGCCGAGCGTGACGGGCGTGGCGTCCATCAGGTGGGTGCGGCCGGACTTCACCACCTCGGCGAACTCCCCGGCCTTCGCCTCCAGCGCCCCCGCCAGGTGCTCCAGCGCCGGGATCAGCTCGTGCACCACGGCGCCGGTGGCCGCGATGTGGATCGAGGACGGGAACACGTCGTTCGACGACTGCGAGGCGTTGACCTGGTCGTTCGGGTGCACGGGGCGGCCCAGGCGCTCGCCCGCCAGGGTGGCGATCACCTCGTTGGCGTTCATGTTCGACGAGGTGCCGGAGCCGGTCTGGAACACGTCCACCGGGAACTCGGCGTCCCAGCCGCCCGCCGCGACCTCCTCGGCCGCGGACCGGATCGCCTCCGCGACCGGCTCCTCCAGCACCCCGAGGCGCGCGTTCACGACGGCCGCCGCTGCCTTGATCCGGGCCAGCGCCGCGATGTGGGCGCGCTCCAGGCGCTGACCCGACACCGGGAAGTTCTCGACGGCACGCTGCGTCTGCGCCTGCCACTTGGCGGCCGCCGGCACCCGTACCTCGCCCATCGAGTCGTGCTCGATCCGCCAGCCCTGCTCGTTCCTGCTGTCCATGGTGGGACACCTCCTGGTCCCGTCAGCCTTCCACGGCCGCCGGGCATTCCCGCCGCGCCGCACCAGCGTGTCGGCCTGTGCCACCCCCCACGGCGGCACGGGCCGACACGGGCTCAGCCGTGGTACGAGGCGACGACATTGGTGAAGGCGTACGCGGACTGGCTGATGCCGCTGCAGGTGTCGCCCGCGGAGGTGCCGGACGGGCACGGGCGGTCGCGGTTGACCGCCCAGAAGGTGAAGCGGGCCAGGTGGTGGCTCTTGGCGTAGTTCAGGATGGTGGTGAAGTCGGCGGTGGAGACCGTCTCGTCGGACTCGTCGGTCCTCCCGTTCATCGAGGAGATCCCGATGTGCCGGTACGCCGTTGCCGAGTCGTAGCCGTAGGCGCTCACCACCGCGTTCTTCAGGCCGTCGGCGGCCTTGGTGGAGACGCTGCCCATGGTGCCGCTGTGGCTGCCGAAGTCGAACGGCATGATCGTCCAGCCGTCCACCGCGAGGCCGGCAGCCGCGCCCTTCCTGATCAGGTCGGTGCCGGTGGAGTCCGGGCCGGTGGGCGTGGTGCCGAACGTGACGTACACCTTCAGGCCCGGGTTGTTGGCCTTGACCGTCTTCAGCGCGCCGATCACCCGCTGGCGGACCGTCGCGTCGGAGACCTCGGTGTTCTCGATGTCGATGTCGATCGCTTTCAACCGGTAGGCGTCGATCACCTTCTGATAGGCGCCGGCCAGCGCGGAGGCCGAACTGCACTTCTCGCCCAGCTTGTTGCCGCTCCAGCCGCCGAAGGACACCAGCACGTCGCCGCCGGCGCCGCGGATCGCGTCGATGGTGCGCTGGTCGCTGCCGCCGGTGAGCGCGCGGGAGCCGTCCCACTTCGGGTTGCAGCCGCCGTCGGAGAGCATGAAGGCCAGCGTGAACTGGGTGGCGCCGGTGGCCTGCATCACCTGCACGGGGTTCTGCGGGCTGCCCCAACCCAGGTACTCGTACGGGGCGTTCAGGCCGACCGGGTCGGGTGAGGCGGCCTGGCCGGAGGGGGCCAGGGCGAGGGCGCCGGCCGCCAGGGCGGCAGTGGTGGCGAGGGCGAGGAGCGGGCGGGCGAGGGCGGGCTTGGCCATGGGTCACCGTTCCGGGAGTCGCGGACGCGGCCGGGCGAGGGGCCGCCCGGCCGCTCAACTGTTAGGAAAGTTTCCTGATTTGACAGGGAATCAGTTCGCTCTGTCCGCGTCAAGACTCCGGGCCGGGCGGGCGGCATACTCCTCGGTAGCCCTGTTCCCCGCAACCCTCCGAGGAGCCCGCCCGATGGCCAGCACGCCCGAATCCGCCTCCCGTCGCCCCGACCCGCTCGACCTGCTCGGCGTCGACGAACTGCTCACCGACGACGAGCGGCTGATCCGCGACACGGTGTGCGCCTTCACCGACCGGCAGATCCGGCCGCACCTCGCCGACTGGTTCGAGCACGGCACCTTCCCGGTCCGGGAGATCGCCCCCGAACTCGGCAAGCTCGGCGTCCTCGGCATGCACCTGGACGGCTACGGCTGCACCGGCTCCACCGCCACCGAGTACGGCGTGGCCTGCATGGAACTGGAAGCCGCCGACTCCGGGCTGCGCAGCTTCGTCTCGGTGCAGGGCTCGCTCGCCATGCGCTCCATCCACGCCTTCGGCTCCGAGGAGCAGAAGCTGCGCTGGCTGCCCGAGCTGGCCGCCGGACGGGCCGTCGGCTGCTTCGCCCTGACCGAGCCCGAGGTCGGCTCCGACCCGGCCGCGATGCGCACCCGGGCCCGGCGCGACGGCGCCGACTGGATCCTCGACGGCGCCAAGATGTGGATCACCAACGGCTCGGTCTCCGACGTCGCCGTGGTCTGGGCCGCCACCGAGGACGGCGTGCGCGGCTTCCTCGTCCCGCAGGGCGCCCCCGGGTTCACCGCCCGCGACATCCCCGGCAAGCTCTCCCTGCGCGCCTCCGTCACCAGCGAACTCGCCTTCGACGGCGTCCGGCTGCCCGCCGACGCGATGCTGCCCGGCGCCCGCGGCCTGCGCGCCCCGCTGTCCTCGCTCGGCGAGGCCCGCTACGGCATCCTGTGGGGCACCGTCGGCGCCGCCCGCGACTGCTACCGGGCCGCCGTCGACTACGCCCGCGACCGCGAACAGTTCGGCCGGCCCCTCGGCGGCTTCCAGCTCACCCAGCAGAAGCTCGTCGACATGGCCCTGGAACTGGAGAAGGCCTACCTGGTCGCCGTCCGGATCGGCCGCCTCAAGGACGAGGGCCGGGCCCAGCCCGCGCACATCTCCTTCGGCAAGCTCAACAACGTCCGCACCGCGCTGGAGATCGCCCGCACCGCCCGCACCATCCTCGGCGCCAACGGCATCACCACCGCCTACCCCGTCCTGCGGCACGCCAACAACCTCGAGTCCGTCCTCACCTACGAGGGCACCTCCGAGATCCACACCCTGGTCCTCGGCGAGGCCATCACCGGCGAGTCCGCCTACCGCTGATATTCGCTGGTCACGGCCGCTGCGCCGCCCCTACGGTGGCGCCATGACGACGCAACAGCAGCCGACCACCACCCTCTGGCGCCCCACCGGCCCCGAGGAGCTTGCCCTGGTCGCCGCGTCCGGCTGGCGCGCCTGGCCGCCGCGGCTGCCCGAGCAGCCGATCTTCTACCCCGTCATGAACGAGGACTACGCGATCCGGATCGCCCGGGACTGGAACGTCCCGGCGTCCGGCGTCGGCTACGTCACCCGCTTCGAGGTCGAGACCGAGTTCCTGCAGCGCTACCCCGTCCAGCAGGCCGGCGGCCGGACCATCCTCGAACTGTGGGTCCCCGCCGAGGAGTTGGACGAGTTCAACCAGCACCTGGTGGGCAGGATCCAGGTGGTCCACGAGTTCCGCTGAGCCCCCTCCGCACGGGGCGGATCCCGCCGCGCCGAACGCCCACGGCCCGGTGGTCCTCGGTCGGCGGGCGCCGCTGCGGCGGGGAGCGGGGTCCCCCTTGTGGGTGGGCCGGGGTCCGTCGGAAGTCGGGGGCCGGAGGCGGGGGGTCAGCCTCGGGGACGAGGAGGGTCGGTACCTGGTGCGCATGGTCGGTGGGGAGCGGCCCGGAGAGGATGGAAGGGACGGGACACGGGCGGGAGGGCAGGCGGAGATGGGCGGCGCGCGGCAGGCGACGGCGGTGGTGGTGGGGGGAGCGGCTGTTGCGGCGCTGATGGTGATGCTCGCGCCGGCCGCGATCCAGCAGGCCCAGGACCGGATGGACCAGACGCTGCGGTACCCGACGGGCGCCGCGGCCAAGGCGGAGGACAGCGGGGTGCCGAGCTGGCTGCCGGACACGGCGCTGCGGATCGCGTTCCTGACGGACAGCCACGACGGCGACCGGCTGATCCGGGCCACGCTGCCGGACCGGGCGCTGCCGGCCGAGTGCACGGAGGGCCGGCCGGTCGGGGCGGTCCACCTGCGGGCGCACTGGTTCCCCACCGACACCCCGCAGCGCGCCACCGCGCACTGCGGCCTGTACGACGTCGCGCTGGTCGGCGACCAGCTGTACGGCTGGCAGGACGCGGCTGTGGTGGCCAGCGCCCGGCCCGGCGGCGTGCCGGTCCGCTGAACGACGGGACCCGCCCTACCGGGCGGCCGGGCCGATGCGATAGGACGGTGCGCATACCCGCCACCCCTAGGAGCACCATGCCAGGCCCGACCGTCGACGCCGACGGCGACCAGACCGTCCCCGCAGCCCCCGGCCGATCCGACACCGCGAACGGCAAGGCCCCGTTCGCGGCGGCCACCGTGGGCGTCCTGGGCAGCCTCGCCGCGCTCGGGCCGCTCACCACCGACCTCTACCTGCCGGCCCTGCCCGAGCTCACCGCGGACCTGCACTCCACCGCGCCCGCCGCCCAGTTGACCCTGACCGGCTCGCTGCTCGGCATGGCCCTCGGCCAGCTGCTGTTCGGCCCGCTCAGCGACCGGATCGGCCGGCGCCGCCCGCTGCTGGCGGGTCTCGCCGTCTACACCGCGGCCAGCCTGATGTGCGCCCTCGCCGGCTCGATGCCGATGCTGATCGCCGGCCGGGCTCTGCAGGGCGTGGCGGGCTCCGCGGGGCTGGTGATCGCCCGGGCGATCGTCCGCGACCGGCTCGAAGGCGTCCCGATGATACGTTTCCTCGCCACCATGGGCCTGATATCCGGCCTCGCGCCGATCCTGGCCCCCGTCGCCGGCGCCCAGCTGCTGCATGTCACCGACTGGCGCGGCACGTTCCTCGTCCTGACCGTGCTCGGCGCGCTGCTCACCGTCGGCTCCGCGCTCGGCATCCGCGAGACCCTGCCGGCCGAGCTCCGCCACGGCGACGGCCTCGGCACCACCGTCCGCGCCATCGGCGGACTGCTGCGCGACCGCCCGTTCCTCGGCTACCTGCTCACCAGCACCTTCGCGTTCGGCGCGCTGTTCGCGTACGTCGGCGGCTCGTCGGTGGTGCTGCAGGACGTGTACCGGATCTCCCCGCAGACCTACAGCCTGGTGTTCGCCGTCAACTCGATCGTGCTGCTGGCCGTCACCCAGCTGAACGGCCGGGTGCTGGTGCAGCGCTTCCCCGGCCCGGTGCTGCTGGTCTCCGCGCTCTCCGTGGCGGTGGCGGCCGCGGTGGCCGTGGTGCTGTGCACCACGGTGTGGGACACCGGCCTGGCCGGGGTGTGGCCCGCGTTCGCGGTGCTGATGGGCTCGATGGGCGTGATCATGCCGAACGCCAACGGACAGGCCCTCACCATGGCCCCGCACGCCGCCGGTTCGGCGTCCGCGCTGCTCGGCACCGGCAGTTTCCTGTGCGGCTCGCTGGTCGCCCCGCTCAGCAGCGCCGGCGGCCACCCGTCCGCGGCCGCCCTGGGCGTGATCGTGCTGGGCTGCTCGCTGCTGGCGCTGGTGTCCTTCCTGCCGCTGTACCGGACCAGGACCTGACCGCAGACGCGGCCGCGCCCGGCCGGTGGCGAGGAGGAGCCACCGGCCGGGCGCGGGCGTTTCACCGAGAAGGCGTCAAGTGAGCCGCCGGGCGAAGTGTCAGGCGATGGAGAAGTCGTCGCCGTAGACCGCGCCCTGGCCGTACCAGCCGTGCAGGTAGACCGTGACGGTGCCGGAGGCGCCGGTGGTGAACGGGACGCTCACCTTGGTCCAGCCGGTGCCGTTGGCCCAGGTGGAGGCGGTGGCGCCGCCGCTGACGCCGACGTAGGAGTACGGGCCCTGGACCCAGGCGGTCAGGGTGTACGCGTGGTTCGGGGCGAGGGTGACGGTCTGGTCGCACTCGCCGGTGGCGCCGGCGGTCGGGGTGACCTGGAGCGCCTTGGAGCCGCCGTGGACGGGGCTGCCGACGACGGCCGCACCGCCCTGGCAGGTCCACGGGGCGAGGTTGCCGGTCTCGAAGTCACCGTTGACCAGGCCGGTGGGCGGGGTGACGCCGGTGACGGTCAGCGCGTAGGTCGCGGTGTGGGTCCGGCCCGCGCCGGTGCCGGTGACGGTCAGGGTGTAGGTGCCCGGGGCGGCGGAGGCGGTGGTGGCGATGTTCAGCGTGGCGGAGCCGCCGGCGGTGACGCTCGCCGGGCTGACGGTGGCGGTGACGCCGGCCGGAGCGCCGGAGACCGTCAGGCCCACGGTCTGGGCGGTGCCGGCGGTGACGGCCGTGTTGACGGTGCTGGTGGCGGAGGCGCCGGCCTGCACGCTGCCCGCGGCGGGGGAGAGCGCCAGGGAGAAGTCGGAGGCGGTGGTGCCGCCGGTGACGGTCAGGGTGTACGTCGCCGAGTGGGTGCCGCCGGCCCCGGTGCCGGTCACGGTCAGCGGGTAGCTGCCGTTCGGGACGGCCGCGGTGGTGGAGACGTTCAGCGTCGCGGAGTTGCCGGCGGTGACGGTGGAGGCGCTCAGCGAGGCGCTGATGCCGGCCACCGGGACGGTGGACACCGACAGGTTGACGGCCTGCGCGGAGCCGGAGGTGACGGCCGTGTTGACGGTCGCCGAGGTGGACGCGCCCGCCGTGACCGAGCCGGTGGCCGGGCTCAGCGCGACCGAGAAGTCGTTCGCCGGGGTGGTCGAGCTGGTGAACTGCGAGAAGATGTGGCTGAAGTCCCACTTGTTCTGCGCGATGCCCGAGCAGTCGTCACGGCCGCCGGTGCCGGCGCAGCCGCCGTTGTCGCGCTGCAGCGCCCAGAAGGACAGCGTGTTGATGCCCTTGGAGACGGCCCAGTTGTAGACCGTGGTGGCGTTGGCGACGGTGAAGGTCTCGGCGGCGCCGAAGTCGTCGATGCCGGGCATCTCGGTGATGCCGATCATGCCCCAGAGCTGGGCGGAGGTCTTGCTCGGGTAGAGCTTCGCCAGCTGGTTGTACAGGCCCTGCGCGGAGGTCTGGGTGTCCGCGGCCATGTCGTGCGGCTGGTTGTCGTAGTAGTCGAACGTCATCATGTTGACGACGTCGATGCGCGCGTTGTTGGTGACCGCGTTCTTCAGCACCGCGAGGCCGCTGGAGGCCAGGCCGCTGGTGGTGGTCGGCAGGGTGTAACTGAACTGGATGGAGCGGCCGTTGGCGGCTGCCCAGTCCTCGACGATCTTGATCGCCTTGTTGCGGCGGTCGATGCCCGCGGTGTTGGTCAGCGAGTTGTCCTCGATGTCCAGGTCGATCCGGGAGACGTCGTAGGTGGTGATGACGTTCTGGAACTGGGCGGCGATCTGGTTGACGTCGGTGCACGAGTCGGCGATCTCGGTGCCCGTGTTGTCGGCGGTGTAGCCGCCGAAGGACGGGATCACGTCGCCGCCGCCCGCGCGGATGGTGGCGATGTCGGCGCCGAAGGTCGAGTTGGACACCGGCATCGAGGTGTCGCCGTTCCACAGCGCGGTGCAGCTGCCCTTGGCGGCGGTCTGCAGGAAGGCCATGGTGAGGTGCTTGACACCGGACTGGGAGGCCAGCGCGGCCGGGCTCTCGCCCGTCCAGGACTCGAAGTACGGGGCGAAGACCCGCTGCGGCAGCGGGGTGGCGGCCTGCGCGGGGGCGGAGATCAGCCCCAGCGAGGCGGCCGCCATCGCGCCCGTCGCGAGCAGCGCTTGGAGTGGTCGGTGAAGGCGCATCGAGGCTCCATCAGGCATGGGAGGACGGCCTCGTGCCGCAGTTCGGGCACGGGGCAAGGGTGTTCGGCCTGGTACAGGGAGTGCCGGGGTGGTGCGGGGCGTACGAAGCCCCGGCCGGTGGTCACACCCCCACGATGCGTTCCGGTCGGGAAAAACAACGCTCCCATGGTTGGTCTGGACCACTCATCTGTCAAGACTCCTAACTGTCCGTCCCACCAGGTGTCCTGACACACCGTCGGCCCCGCACCCGGGACAGCGGGGTGCGGGGCCGACGGGCGGTGCGGGGTCAGTTCAGGCCGTTGGTCTTCAGCCAGTCCTTGGCGACCGCCGACGGGTCCTCCTTGTCCACCGCGACCCGCTTCATCAGCGCCGTCAGCCCGGCGGTGTCGAGCTTCGCCGAGACCGCGTTCAGCGCGGCCGTCCCGGTGGCGTCCAGGCCCGCCTTGTTCACCAGCGGGGTGACGTTCTGCGAGCTGAACAGGTTCTTCGGGTCGTTCAGCGACACCAGCTTCAGCTGGACGATCTTCGGGTCGGTGGTGAACACGTTGCCGACCTGGACGGTGCCGTCCTTGAGCGCGTTCGCGGTGGTGTCGGCGGTGGGCTTCCACTCCTTGAAGGTGAGCCCGTACGCGTCCTTGAACTGCTGCTCGCGGCGCGACTTGAACTCCGGAGGGCCGCCGATCACCAGGTCCTGCGCCTTGCCCACGAGGTCGGCGATCGACTTCACGCCCAGCCGGTCGGCGGTCTCCTGGGTGACCGTCAGCGAGTCCTTGTCCTCGGCCGCCGCCGAGTTCAGTATCCCCAGCCCGGCCGGCAGCGTCGCCGCCAGCTCGGTGTTCACGGCGTCCTTGCCGGTCGCCGTCGACTTGGCGTCCAGGTAGCCCAGCAGGGCTCCGTTGTACTCCGGCAGCACCGTCAGCGCGCCGGACTGCAGCTGCCCGTACAGCACCTCGCGGCTGCCGATGTTGAACTTCTCCTCGACCTTCACGCCCTTGGCCTGCAGCGCCTGCGAGTAGATCGACGCCAGCAGCACGTTCTCCGGGAAGTTCGCCGAGCCGACCACCACGGTCTTCCCAGAACCCCCCTGCGCGGCGGGGGACTTCGCGGCCAGTGGGTCGCCCCCGCCGGAGGAGGAGCAGGCCGCCGCGCCGAGCATCAGCACGGCGACGGCGACGGCGGTTCGGACCGGACGGGTCGTCATATGGATTCCTTCGAAAGTGCGGGGGAGCCCGCGGGTTCGTCAACATGGGCGGTGCGCGCGCCGCGTGGCGTCGCGTACCGGATGAGCAGGGCGAACAGCAGTTGGACGGCGACGGCCAGCAGCACCACCAGCAGGGCGCCGCCGACGGTGGTGGGGAAGTCGCGGGTGGCGAGGCCGTCGATGACGTAGCGGCCCAGGCCGCCGAGGCCGACGTAGGCGGCGACGGTGGCGGTGGCGATCACCTGGACGGCCGCGGTGCGGGCGCCGGCCAGCAGGGTGGGCAGCGCGGCGGGCAGGCACACCTGGAAGAGCGTCTGCGGGTGCGTCAGGCCGATGCCGCGGGCCGCGTCGCGGACGTCGGGATCGGTGCCGCGGATGCCCTCGGCGGTGGCCACCAGCAGCGGCGGCGCGGCCAGCGCCGTCAGCGGGAGCAGCACCGCGGTGTCGCCGACGCCCGCGAGCAGCACCGCCAGCGTGACCAGGCCCAGGGTGGGCAGCGCGCGGGCGATGCCGGTCAGCGCCGTGACCAGGAACAGGCCGCGCCCGGTGTAGCCGATCAGCAGGCCCAGCGGCACCGCGAGCAGGGCGGCCAGGACGAGCGCCTCGGCGGAGAACGCCAGGTGCTCCAGGACGCGGTCGAGGATCGAGTCCGGCCCGGACCGGTGCGCGGGGTCGGCGAAGAAGTCGTGCAGCCAGCCGAACCAGTTCACCGCGCCACCCCCGTCGCCCACGGCGCGAGCAGGCGGCGGGCCGCGACCAGCAGCAGGTCGCAGACCAGCGCCAGCAGCGCCACCAGCACGATCCCGGCCAGGATCGGGGTCGGGAAGGTCCGCTGGAAGCCGTCCACGAACAGGTAGCCGAGGCCGCCCCGGCCGATCAGCGCGCCGACCGCCGCCAGCGAGATCGAGGAGACCGCCGCGACCCGCAGACCCGCTATCAAGTACGGTACGGCGGCCGGGAGTTCGACGGCGGCCAGCCGGTGCCACGGCCCGTAGCCCATCGCCGTGGCGGCCTGCCGCACCGGCTCCGGCACCGCGCGCAGCCCGTCCACCGTGGTCGGCAGCAGCACCGCCAGCGCGTAGAACGTCAGCGGCACCATCACCGTCTCCCGGGTGGCCAGCCCGGTGTACGGGATCAGCACCACGAACACCGCCAGCGAGGGCAGCGCGTACACCACGTTGAACACCGCCGCGAGCGGCTGGTACAGCCGCGGCCAGCGGGTGCAGGCCAGGCCCAGCGGCACCGCCAGCAGCAGGCCGATCAGCACCGGGACGAGCGCGATCACCGCGTGGTCGCCCGTCAGGCCGGCCAGGTAGCCCAGGTGGTCGCCGAGCCAGTGCCAGCGGACCAGCGGCTCACCGTCCAGCATGGTTCACCTGCGCCCCCGAGCCGTGCGCCCCGGATTCGTGGGCCCCGGATTCGTGCGCGTCGGACTCGGGCGGTCCCGAATCGTGCGCGTCGGGCTCCGGCGTCCCCGGCGCGGCGAGTGCGGCCACCACGGCGGCCCGGCTCGCGGTGCCGATCGCCCGGCCGTCGGCGTCCACCGCCACGGCGTGGCCGGACGGGGACAGCACCGCCGCGTCCAGCGCCGAGCGCAGGGTGTCCCGTGCCGGGGCGAACACCGGCACCGGGTGGCGCTGCCCGTCGTGCAGCCAGTGCTCCGGGCGGCCGTCCTGATCGAGCGTCAACTGCCAGCCGTCGTGGACCGGTTCGAGCTTCGCGAGCGGGACGTCGGCGGCTGGGCGCAGGCCCAGGCCGCGCAGGCCCCGGTCGCGGCCCAGGAAGGCGGCCACCCCGGCGTCCGCCGGAGCGGTCAACAGGGTGTGCGGATCCGCGAGTTGGGCGATCTCGCCGTGCTCGCGAAGCACCACCACCCGGTCGCCGAGCCGGACCGCCTCCTCGATGTCGTGCGTCACGAACAGCACCGTCTTGCCCAACTCGGCCTGAAGCCGCAGCAGTTCCTCCTGCAGTCCGGCGCGCACCAGCGGATCGACCGCGCTGAACGGCTCGTCCATCAGCAGCACCGGCGGATCCGCCGCCAACGCCCGTGCCACGCCCACCCGTTGCTGCTGGCCGCCGGAGAGCTGCGCCGGGTAGCGGCGGGCGGTCTCCGGCGGCAGGCCGACCAGCTCCAGCAGTTCGGCGGCCCGGGCCCGGGCCCGCTTGCGGTCCCAGCCGAGCAGCCGGGGCACCGTCGCCACGTTGTCGATCACCCGGCGGTGCGGGAACAGCCCGGCCTGCTGGATGACGTATCCGATGCCGCGCCGCAGCTGCGCCGCCGGCAGGGTGGCGACGTCGGCGCCGTCCAGCAGGACCCGGCCGCCGGTCGGCACCACCATCCGGTTGACCATCCGCAGGATGGTGGTCTTGCCGCAGCCGGACGGGCCGACCAGGACCGTGGTGCGGCCCGCCGGTACGTCGAGGTCCAGGCCTCGGACGGCAACCGTGCCGTCGGGGTGGCGCTTGGCGGCGCCCTCGAATCTGATCACGGAAGGGTCCTAGCGATGGCCGAGCGGATTATCGAACACTGATCTGAATACGTCTGTCCGGCTTCCCGGGTCGCGATCACCGCAAACCTTGATCCACCGAACGGGTGGGCAGGCCGGCCGCGGCCCAGGCCACGAACCCGCCGGCCAGGTCCGTCGCCCGGAACAGCCCCAACTCCCTTAGTGAGGCGGCCGCGAGAGAGGAGGCGTAGCCCTCCGAGCAGACTACAATCCACGGCACGTCGTGTCCGGTCGCCTCGGGAATTCGGTGACTGCCCGTAGGGTCGAGCCGCCACTCCAGCACGTTGCGCTCGATGATCAGCGCCCCCGGAATCTCACCCTCCCGGGCGCGCTGTGCCGCCGGACGGATGTCCACCAGCCGGGCCCCGGCCGTCACCGCCGCCCACGCCTGCTCCGGCCCGGGCCGCTCCATCCCCTCGCGGGCCCGCGCCACCAACTGGTCCACCGTCGTCACCACTGCTCCGGTCCTTCCGTCGCCATGCGCACCAGGCCGCCGGCCCGCAGCTCGTACCGGGACATCCGCGCCAGCGGCGGCGAGTACGCGTGCAGCGTCACGGCGGGCCCCGGCGAGGTGTTGCGCACATCGTGCAGGTACTGCGGCCCGAACGCCCGCTCGGCGCCCGCGGTCAGTCGGCGCACCGTCAGGCCGTGCTCCGGGCCCGCCAGCGCCAGCTCCTCCAGCTCGCCCAGCGCGACCGTGAACGCCCCGCGCGAGCCGCCGTGGTCGTGGAACCCCGTCGACTGCCCCGGCAGCCAGCTGATCAGCCACACCTCGTAGTCCTGGGCCAGCTCCAGCCGCTCGTACCAGCGGTCCTCGCCGGACAGCCGCACCCGGTGCAGCCAGCGTTCCGGGCGTTCGGCCAGGTCGCGGACGAGGCGGCGCAGCGCGTTCGGCGACAGCGGTGGGCGGGCGGATCCGGCCTCCGGGGGTGCGGGGGCGGCGAGATCGGCGGGCATGGCTCTCCTCCGGATGTGCCGCGACGGCCGGCGCCGGGGAACGGCGGACGGCGGGCGGCGGGAACGGGACGGCAAGGCGCACCGCCGAACGGGCGGATGCGGGTGCTGCGGGGGGTCGCGGCAGGGCCCGGTTCAACTCACGGGGATGCGCGCGGAGGTCAGGCGGGGAAGGTCAACAGGCACACATGTCGCTCGCCTGGCGTCGCAGATCGACGTGCAGGCGGCAGACCAGGAAGGTGCCGGAGTTCATGCCGCCGATGCTTCACGACCCGGTGGCGGCGCGTCAAGTTCCGCCACGCAGGTGGTCGAACAGTGGACGATCCCGTCTCGCCATCCGGGCATTCGAGCGTCCGGGCATGCGGGCGTCCGGGCGGACGGGCATGCGGGCGTCCGGGCGGACGGGCCGACGGCCCGCACTCCGGGGAGAGTGCGGGCCGTCGGGGTTTTCGACGTGGCTCAGTTGTCCTGACCGGCGTTGTCGTCGGCCTGGGCGGCGGCGCTGTCCGCCGCGTCCACCTTCTGCTGCATCTGCTGGACCTGCGCGCTGTCCGGGCCGTCGGCGGGTGCGGCGGTCGGGCCGCAGGCCGTCAGCAGGGCCGCCGCGGCCAGCGTGAGCGCCGCCAGGGCGGCCGTGGCGGCGGGGCGGCGGGTCACTTGGCCGCCGCCGGGGCGTTCTTCGCGCACCAGTCCGCGACCGACTTCAGGTCCGCCTTGCGGGTGTCCAGGGTCGACACCAGGCTGCGGCGGACCGTCAGGCGGTCGTTCAGGTACTTCTCGATCTCGGGGTGGCCGGCCTTCTTGGCGTTGTCGACCCGCTGCTCCAGTCGGGCGACCGACCCGTTCACGGTCGCGTCCCCGTGCAGGCGGGTGAGCGCCTTGTCGATCCGCTCCCCGGTCTTCGGCAGCCGCTTGCAGATCGCCTTCGCCCCGTCGCCCTTCGGCGCCGTCCCGCTCGCCGCCTGCGCGGGCCCCGCTGCCAGCAGTGCGCCCGCCAGCGCGAGCACCCCGGCCGCCGCGACCGTCCGGTTGATCCGCATGGCACTCCCCTTCCCACTACCTCACGGCCGGACCGCCCGGCCGTGCAGGCGACCGTACGGGCGCTTCTTGTGGAAACCCTGTGGATCCTCGGCCGGACTACCCGGCCGGTTGTTCCGGCGCGCCCAACCAGGCGCGCGGAGCCGGGAGTTCCGGGGTCGGAGCGTGGTCGCGGAGCAGCGGGAGGCGGACGTCGAAGCGGCAGCCGGGGGAGTCGGGGGAGTCGGGGCGGGTGGTGGCGGTGGCGGAGCCGCGGTGCAGGGCGGCCTGCTGGGCGACCAGGGTCAGGCCGAGGCCGGAGCCCGGGCTGTCCGGGCGGCGGTGGAAGCGCCGGAAGACGGCGGCGCGGTCGGCGGGCGGGATGCCCGGGCCCCGGTCGTCGACGGTGAGCCGCGCGGCGGCGCCCTCGATCCGCAGCCGGACGTCCACCTCGGCGGGAGCGTCGCCGCTGCGCCCGTGCACGGCGGCGTTGCCCAGCAGGTTGTCGAGCAGGATGCGCAGGCCCGCGTCCCATCCGAACACCCGCGCCTCCGGCGGGAGTTCGGTGCGGAAGACGGTCTGCGGGTGACGGCGTCCGGCCTCCGCGACGGCGGCGTCCACCAGCTCGGCGAGATCCACCGGGCCGAACGCCGACACCTCCACCAGATCGCCCCGGGCCAGCGTCGACAGGGCGCTCAGCAGGTCCACGGTGCGCACGTGGTCCTGCTGCAACTCGGCCAGGATCTCGGCGCGTTCGGCCTCCGGCAGGTCCGGGTGCGCGGACAGCACGTCCAGGTTGGTGCGAAGGCTCATCAACGGGGTGCGCAGCTCGTGCGAGGCGGCGGAGGAGAATGACCGCGCGGTGTCCAGGGCGTGCGCGGTGCGGGCCGCCTGCTCGTCGTAGCGGGACAGCAACAGGGCGATCGCGCCCGAGAGTTCGTCCACCTCGGCGGTGCCCGTGCGGGTGTGCGCGAACACCGCGTGGCCGGTCCGCGGGTCCAGCACGGCCGCCCGGCGGCCCAGGCGGCGCAGCGGCAGCGTCGCCCGCTCGGCCAGCACGAAGGCGATCAGCCCCGAGAGCGGCGCGGCCAGCAGCGCCACCAGCAGCACCCGCCGCCGTACCGCCCGCAGCTCCTCTGCCGGCGCACCGGCCGGGGCGAGCACCCAGAGCGTGCCGGCGGTGGCTCCGCTGTTCACCTTCACCGTCAGGACGCGCCAGGACGCGCCGCCCTGGCGGACCGTCACGGTACCCTCTACGGGCAGGAGCTGCGGGTCGGCGGGCTGCGATCCGGCCGAGAGCAGGACGGTTCCGTCGGCGGCGGCGACGCGGACGCCCGCGTCCAGGGCGGCGTCCAGGACCTTGCGCTGCTGGTTCTGCTCGGCCTTCGGGCGGCCCTTGGTGTCGGCGGTCAGCAGGGCGCGGGCGCTCGGCAGCAACGCGGCCGCCCGGTCGTTCAGTTGGGCGTCCTGACGGCGGTGCAGATCCGCGTTGACCAGCGGCAGCAGCAGGGCCGCGGCGGCCGCCACCAGCAGCGGCACCAGCAGGGCGGCGCCCAGGGCGATCCGGGTGGAGAGCTTCACCGGTCGCCGCCCTCGGCGGGGTCGGGGGCGCGCAGGACGAAGCCCACCCCGCGCACGGTGTGGATCAGCCGGGGCCGGCGGCCGGACGCCTCCAGCTTGCGGCGCAGGTAGGAGACGAAGGTGTCCACGGCGTCGCTGCGCACCTCGAAGTCGTAGCCCCAGACCCGGTCCAGCAGCAGTTCGCGGGAGAGCACGATGCCCGGGTTGCGGGCGAACTGGGTGAGCAGCTCGAACTCGCGCCGGGTGAGCCGGAGTTCCTCGTCCTCCCAGAACGCCTCGCGGGTCCCGGGGTCGATCCGCAGCGGGCCCGCCCGGAGCAGGTCGGACGGCTGGGGCGGGCGGCGGCGCAGCAGCGCGTGCAGGCGGAGCACCAGCTCCTCCAACGCGAACGGCTTGACCAGGTAGTCGTCCGCGCCGGCCTGCAACCCGGCGACCCGGTCGGCGAGTTCGTCCAGTGCGGACAGCATCAGCACCGGGGTGTCGTCGCCCCGGGCCCGCAGCGTCCGGCACACCTCCGTGCCGGACAGCCCGGGCAGCCCGACATCGAGGACCACGACGTCCGGCGGCCGCTCCGCGAGCCGGGCGAGCGCGGCGGTCCCGTCCTCGGCGAGGGACACGGCGAACCCGCTCAGCCGTAGCCCCCGCTCCAGACTCCGCCGGATCGCCGCATCGTCGTCGACCACCAAGACCCGCCCGCCCACCCGGCCACCTCCGGTCCAGCCGCACCCTGCAAGGGCACCGACTTTCGCACAGCCGGACGAGGAGCCGGCGTCGGGGGTTACGACTCGTCGTGCCAGGAGAACGCGGATATCCGCCAGCCGTCGGGGGTGCGGACGAACTGGAAGGTCTTGGTGCCGCCGCCTTCGTAGGGCTCGCCGTTCAGCAGGCCGGACTTGCGGTACCCGCCGATGCGGCAGGCGACGCTGCCGGCGATGTCGGTGTGCTCGCTGGTCTCCCACTCGTGGAACTCGGTCAACCGGCCGTCGGAGAGCAGCAGTTCGCGCGGGCCGATGAACTCTTCGAGGGTGTAGGTGAGGTACTTCGGCTCGGCGACCGTGATGACGGAGCCGGGGAGCATCAGGCGGCGCAGGCGGGCGACGTCGGCGGGGCGGCCGTCGCGGTTGTCGAAGGCGTCGAAGAACTCGGCGGTCAGGCGGTCGAGTTCGGCCTTGACCTCGGGAAGCGGGAGCGGAAGCGACATGACCGGAACAGTAACATTTTACTGATTGCCTGTGGGGTGGAGAACGGCGGACGGGCCCGTCGAAGTGACGGGCCCGTCCGGACGGTCGGTCAGCGGTCGGGGTCAGTGGCGCTGCCCCTTCCGGCGCCACCGGATCAGGCCGCCGCCGAGGAGCAGCAGCACGCCCGCGCCGGCCGCGGCCGGGACGGTGAGGCCCGAGCCGGTCTCGGGCAGGCGCTCGTGCTCGTGGCCGGGCTTGGTGGGCTCGGGCTTCGGGCTTCGGGCTCGGCGGGACGTTACTGATCGTCGTCTCGGTGGCGCAGCTGCCCGCGCAGGTGCCGGGCTCGCCCGGGGTGGCGAGGTTCTGCAGCCTGGCGCCGTCGCGGCGTCCTCCTTCACGGTGACGCTGTAGGTGACGGTGACGGTGACGGTGGCGGTGGCGGTGACGGTGACGGAGGCGCCGGCGGCCAGCGGGCCGGACCAGGTCAGGGTGGCATGTCAGTGAAAGGTAAATACGATTGCAGGGCCGTCGGGGTGGGGCGAGAATCCGCTGCATGAGCTCTGTGATTCGCCACGTGACCATTGACTGCCTCGACGCCTACACCCTCGGGTCCTTCTGGGCGGAGGTGCTCGGCCAGCCGCTGCACGCCGAGGACTTCCCCGGTGACCCGCAGGCCCTGATCGAGGGCGCGGGCCTGCTGTTCGTGGCCGTCCCGGAGCCGAAGGCCGGCAAGAACCGGCTGCACTTCGACCTCCAGCCGCAGGACCGCACCCGGGACGAGGAGGTCGCCCGGCTGCTCGGCCTGGGCGCGAAGCTGGTCGACGACCGGCGCAACGCCGACGGCACCGGCTGGGCCGTGCTGGCCGACATCGAGGGCAACGAGTTCTGCGTGGAGCGCAGCAAGGCGGAGCGCGAGGTCTGACGCGACGGCGGCGGCCGGGGCGCCCCGCCGATCCGGGCCGAATCCTTTTCGGCGGTCGCCCCCTCTTACGGGCACACCCACCGGCGGACGGCCGCCGGCGGCGACAGCTCGGAGGAATCCCATGATGGTGGCCCTGGTCATCGGCGTCGGCGCAGTGCTGATCTGCACCTGCGCGTTCGTGCTCAAGTCGAAGCGGGGCAAGCGTGGTTGAGACGGCCTGGCCCGCCGAGGAGGTGATCGCCGCGGCCCGCTGCGGCGACCCGGCCTCGATCGACGCGCTGGTGACGGGCGCCCACCCGAAGGTGCGGCGGTTCGCCCACTCGCTGTGCGCCAGCCCCGAGGACGCGGAGGACGCCGCACAGGAGGCGCTGATCATCCTGTACCGGCGGATCGGCATGCTGCGGGCCACCGGCGCCCTCGCCTCCTGGCTGTTCCGGATCGTCCGCAACGAGTGCCTGCGGCGGATCCGCGTGCTGCCCGCCGCACCCGGGGCGCCGGCCGAACCGGCGGACTCCGCCGAGCAGGAGGCGCTGCGGCGGCTGGACACCGAACGGGTCGCCGCGGCGATCGCCGCGCTGCCCGACGACCAGCGGCGGGTGCTGATCATGCGCGACCTGCAGGGCCACGGCGGCCGGGCGGTCGCGGAGGCGCTCGGACTGAGCACCGCCGCGATGAAGTCCCGGCTGCACCGGGCCCGAGCGGCCGTCCGGGCCGAACTCGGGGGCCCGAGATGAGCGGACGACCCGGACAACCCGACTTCGCCGCCCCGACCCTGACACGTCATCTGCTGCGCGGCGGACTCGGCTTCGGCGCGATCGCCGCCGCGTTCGCCCTGCTGCCCCTGGCCGGACCCGCCGCCCT
>NZ_BMRI01000019.1:15835-37543 GCF_014648555.1 Kitasatospora griseola | reverse complement strand
GCTGCTGGCGCCCGTCGGGCTGGTCGCGCTGCGCGGCTGCCCGATGTGCTGGGCGATCGGCCTGGCCCAGGCGCTCCCCCGGGGGAAGCTGCAACGGCAGTGCCGGGACGGGCAGTGCACGCTCATGCGGGTGTGAGCGGCCGCGCATGAAGGCCGCCGGGCCGATCGTCGGACGAGTCGGCCGGGCGGGGGAACGGCCGCCGGTTCTGCGCCGTCCGCCGGGGACGGTCGACCAGACTTCGTCACGTCGATCGCCCCCGAACGGCGGAGGAGCCAGCCGTCATGAGCCCAGCCACCGCGCACCGCGCCTCGACCGGGCCACTGGCCGAACTGCTCGCCCGGACACCCGCCCCGGCGCCGCACCCGCACACCGAGGCGCTGCGCTCCGAACTCGCCCACTGGCTCACGGCCACCGGCGTCCTCGACACGGCCGCCGCCACCGCCTTCCTCGACCGGGGCCATCTGGACCTCGCCGCCCGCAGCTGGGGCGACGTCCCCGCCGGACCCGGACTGCGGGCCGCCGCCAAGTGGCTGGTGCTCACCCGGATCCTCGACGAGCACCTCGACGGCCACGACGACACGGCCCGGCGGACGGTCGGCGCCCTGCAGACGCTGACCGCCACCGCCCACGTCCCGGGCGCGCGGACCGCGCCGGACGGTGCGGAGCCGCCGCTGGTCCGGGCCTTCGAGGAACTCCGGCGGGACAGCGCGACGCTCACCGGGTCCGACTGGCAGGCCCGCTGCGCCGCCGACTTCCGCTCCCACCTGGACAGTTCGCTCGACCGGTTGGAGACCGCCGGCGCCGCCCCGACCGTCCCGCAGTACCTCACCCACGGCGGCCGCGACGGCGCGAGCCGCTGCGCGGCCGGCTGGGTGGAACTCGCCCACGGCCTCGACCTGCCCGACCACCTCCACTGCCACCCGCAGCTCACCGACCTGCTGACGCGCTTTCAGCACCTGGTCCGCTGGATCGGCGACCTCGGCCCCGCCGGCCCGGCCACCGGCCGGAGCCTGCTGCGCGCCCTGGAGGTCCACCGCGGACTGCCGCCGCACCTCGCGGCCGCGAAGGTCGCCGACCTGTGCGCCGCCGAACTCACCACGCTGGAATTCCTCGCCGACGGCATCGCCCGCGGCTCCCACTGGCCCACCCGGGTCCGCCGCCACGCCCAGGGGCTGGTGCGCCACGTGCACGCCCTGATCCACTGGACGGCGGGCGCCGACGGCAGGCGGGGCGGAACCTGACGGGCCGTCAGTCGACCTCGTCGAGCAGCAGCGCCAGGACGCCCACCAGCGTGGCGCTGCTGACGATCTCGCGGCGGGCCACCAGGTCGCGCAGCTCCGCCAGCGGCACCCAGGCGATTCGGTCGGACTCGTTCTGCTCGGTCGGCGGCCCGGTGAACTCCGCCGGGTCGGCGCGGAACACGAAGTGCTCGGAGTCGGTGATGCCCGCGGCGGGCTGCGCGTAGATCAGCGGGCGGACGTCCGACACCCGCCAGCCGGTCTCCTCCAGCGCCTCGCGGGCCGCCGCGGCCGCCGGGTCCTCGCCCGCCTCGACCAGGCCCATCGGCAGCTCCCACGCCCAGGTGTCGGTGATGAACCGGTGCCGCCACAGCATCAGCACCTCGCGGCGGTCGTTCACCACCGCCGCCACCGCGAGGCGGCGCAGCTTCACCACGTGGTGCTCGAAGCGCTGCCCGTCCGGCAGTTCGACGTCCGCGACCCACACGTTCAGCCACGGATCCTGGTACACCGGACGCTCCCCGTACACCTTCCACCGCACCCCGGCCACCCCTTTCGTCCCCCGGACGCTACCGCAGCCGGCGCCCGCCGCGGCCGGAACCGAACGGTTGTGCCGTTCGTCCTTGTCAGGGACAGGCACGACGGGATTGGCCCTCGTGGCGCAGGGCAGGAGAACGGCATGGGCATCGTCAGTTGGATCATCCTCGGGCTCCTCGCCGGAGCCGTCGCCAAGCTGCTGCTTCCCGGCAAGGACCCGGGCGGCATCATCATCACCACGCTGATCGGCATCGCCGGCTCGTTCATCGGCGGCTGGCTGTCCTCGAAGATCCTGCACAAGTCGGTCAACGTGCACTTCTTCGACCTGCCGACCTGGATCTCCGCGATCGCCGGAGCGCTCGTCCTGCTCATCGTCTACCGGCTGCTCTTCGGCAAGTCCCGCGACTGACCGACCGCCTGACGGACCGCCACCAGGGCGCCCCGGCCGAGGAATTCGGCCGGGGCGCCCTGCGTTGTGCGCCTCAGAGCGCAGGCAGCGGCTCCTGCGCGGCCAGCCAGGCGGCGGGAACGCCCACGACCCCGGTACGGGCGGCGACCACCCCCGCGGCGACGGCGCAGGTGGTGTCCATGTCGCCCCAGCCGGAGACGGTGTGCCAGAGCGCCTCGACCAGGTCGTCGAGGTGGCCGGCGGCGGACCAGAGTGCGAACGGGACGGTGTCCTGCGCCGAGACCAGATGGCCGGAGCCGAGCACCACCGCGGCGTGCCGGACACTGGCCCCGGCCGGCAGCCGCGCGGCGATCCGAAGGCCGGACCGCACCTCGGACTCCGGCAGCAGCGCCGCCACCTCCCGCAGGAACTCCGCCCGGGACGCCGCCGCACCGCCGCGCGAGCGGACCGCCAGCGCCGCCGCCAACGCGACCGCCTGCGCCCCCGCCACCGCCTCCGGATGCGCATGGGTGGCCCGGGCCGAGCGCTCGGCCTGCTCGACGACCACCCCGAGGTCGTCCGCGAACCACGCGCCCAGCGGCGCCACCCGCATCGCCGCGCCGTTGCCGTGCGAGCCCTGCCCGCCGAACAGCGCGCCGGTGACGGCGAGATGGTCCTCGCCCGCGTGCACCGCGCGCAGCACCTGGTGCATCGACGGCCCGTACTTGCGGTGCGGCACTGCCAGGTACTCCGCCGCGAACTCCCGGGCCAGCGCAGCCGGTTCGACCTCGCCCCGACAGTGCAGGTGACGCGTCAGGACGAGCGCCATCGCGGTGTCGTCCGTCCAGTGCCACGGCCCCGGTCGCACCAGCCGCCCCGCGACCTCCGCCGACGCCTCGTCCACCGGCGGATGGAACCACCGGTCGCCGAAGGCATCGCCCAGCGCCAGACCGTGCAGGCTGTCGAGCAGGCGGCGGGACGGGAAACATGACGACTCCTCGGAACGGTGGACCCGCCGATTCTGGCCGCCCGCCCCGCCTCCCGTCGAGCCGATTTCCCACTGGTGCCGAAGGGTGATCCGGTCTCATCCATCGGACGGGATTCGCTCGATCGTGAGCGATTCGCGCTGCTGATTCGCCCTCGCGGGTTCAAGGTGGGAGACGGGCGCACTCGAAAGATCGCGCCCCGCTCGCCGCACCCGGCCAGGGTCCGTGGCCGCTCCCCGGCCTCGACGACGGGTCGAGCGGCGAGAACGCGGACGGCGGACACCTCGCAGGGAACTGATCGAATCTTCTAGGCTCGCTTCCCGGTCCCTGCCACGGCTGCTCGTCCGCACCGCGGAACAGAGACCGACCTTCCCGGACCCCGGGCCGAGCCGGGGTCACGGACCGAGCGAGGAGGACACAGTGCTGCCCAGCCCCACATCGCACCGGACACCACGACCGAGCCCCAAGCCGCAACAGATCCCGCCGACACCCGTCCCGGCCATACCTCCCAGTGCCTCGCGCCCCACCGGGGGTGAACAGTGAGCCGCCATACCGTGGCCCCCGAGCCACATCCCGCCACACCCGCCACACCCGCCACACCCGCCACACCCGCGACACCCGCCACGGCCGACGAACCGCCCACCACCGCACCGGCGTTGGCCACCGCCGCACTACCGGGCCTGCCCCGCACCCTGACCAGCAGGGCCCGCACCCTCACCGCCGCCGTCCGCAAGCGCTGCGCGGACCTCGCCCGGATCGAAACCCCGTCCGGCGACGCGCCCCGGCTGAACACCCTCGCCGAAGAACTCGCCGCCGGCTACACCGCCACCGGCGCCACCGCCACCCGCGACAGCTGCGCCCACGGCGACCACCTGGTCCTCAACTGGCCCGGCCGGCACGAAGAGCTGCCGCACCTGCTGGTGGTCGGCCACCACGACACCGTGTGGCCCGTCGGGACCCTCGCCGACTGGCCCGTCGAGGAACAGGACGGGCGCCTCACCGGCCCCGGCATCCTCGACATGAAGGGCGGACTCGCCCTGCTGGAAGGCGCGTTCGCGCTCCTCGCCGACCTCGGCCAACGCCCGCACCGACCGGTGCGGATGATCGTGGTCTCCGACGAGGAGGTCGGCAGCCCCGACGGCCGCCGCCTGTTCGAGCAGCACCTGCGCGGCGCGGCCGCCGTCCTCGGACTCGAACCCGCCCACCCCGACGGCCGACTCAAGACCGCCCGCCGCGGCACCGCGAGAGTCCGGCTCACCGTCACCGGACGCGAGGCGCACTCCGGCAACGACGCCGCCGACGGCATCTCCGCGATCGACGAACTCGTCGACCAACTCGTCGCCGTCCGCGGCCTCACCCGGCAGCCCGGCACCGAACTCAACACCGGACGCATCGGCGGCGGCACCCGCGCCAACGTCGTCGCCGGCCGCGCCGAAGCCGAGATCGGACTGCGCTTCGTCACCACCGAGGCCCAGCGCCGCACCCTCGACACGCTCGCCCACCTGACCGCGAACCGGCCCGGCGCGAACGTCCGCACCGAAGTCCTCTCCTCCCGCCCCGCCTGGCCCGAACGCTCCGCCAACCCCCTGCTGCGCCACGTCCGCTCACTCGCCGCGGCCCTCGGCCACCACCTCGACGGCGCACCCGCCGGCGGGGCGGGGGACACGAACCTCGCCGGCGCGAGGGGTCTGCCGACCCTGGACGGCCTCGGCGCGGTCGGCGCGGGGCCGCACGCTCGCCACGAGCACCTGCGGATCGACCAACTGGGGCCGCGGATGGCGTTGTTGGCGGCGCTGCTGGCTGTGCCGCTTCCCCGTCTTCGCTGAGGGAGCGCACAGACAGGGGCGCGTGGGGGGCACCTCCTGGCCCGCCCCACGCGCCCCTGGTTCGCCACCTGACCCGCCCGGGGGCGCCTATTTGGCCAGCGGGGCCAGGGTGCCCGGGTAGAGGTACTGGTTCGCGGGGATCGTCGTGCCGTGGGCCCAGGCGTCGAAGAAGCCCGTGAGGTTCTGGCCGGACACCTGTGCGGCCAGAGCCTCGAACTGCGGGAAGGAGGCGTTGCCGTAGGCGTGGTCGGCGGTCCAGCGGCGCAGGGTGGTGAAGAAGGCGTCGTCGCCGACGGTGCGGCGCAGGGCGTGGAGCATCAGGGAGCCCTTGAAGTAGAGGGCGGAGTCGAGCTCCTTGCCCGCGCCGGGGTCGTAGAGCTTGGTGGACCAGTAGGCGGGGTTGTCCTTGTTGGCGGCGAGCTCGAAGGCGTAGAAGCCGGTGTCGAGGTCGCTGCCCTTGTGCTCCTCCCACAGCTGGTTGGCGTACTGGGCGAAGCACTCGGCGAGGCAGCCGTCGCGCCAGTCGGTGAACGAGACGCTGTCGCCGAACCACTGGTGGGCGTTCTCGTGGACGACCGACATGTCGAAGATGGCTCCGCTGTAGGTGGGCCGGCTCTGCGTCTCCAGGGCGATCGGGCCGGGGCCCGGGTCCTTGGGCATGCCGACCACGATCGCGCCCGCGGAGGAGAACGGGTAGGGGCCGAACTTCGAGGCCAGGAAGGCCAGGATGTCCTGCTGTTCGGCCTCCGCGGCCGGGTCGATCGTGGCGTCCGGGCTGTAGGCCGTGATGAGCGGTGTGCCGTCGGGCAGTTGGGCGCGGTGGACGGTGAATCGGTCGATGGCGACGGTGCTGAGGTACGTCGCCATCGGGCGGTCCTCGTTCCAGCGGAAGGTCGTGGTGCCGCGGGCGGTGGTGGTCGGCCCGGGCCGGCCGTTGCCGATCGCGGTCCAGCCGTCGGGGACGGTCGCGGTGAGGGCGAAGGTGGCCTTGTCGGACGGGTGGTCGTTGGACGGGTACCAGGAGGTCGCGGAGTGCGGTTCGCCCGCGACGTTCGCGCCGCCGTCGGCCAGGGTGTGCCAGCCCTCGGCGTCGGGCTTCCCCGCGTACTTCACCCGGACGGTGAAGGTGGCGCCCCCGGCGAGCCGTCGGGCCGGGACGATGTCCAGCTTGTGCTCGCCGGAGCGCGAGAACGACCGCGCCGGTGCGCCGTTCACGGTGACCGCGGCGACCGTGAAGCCCAACAGGTCGAGGCTGAGGCGGTCCAGCGGGCGGGTGGCCCGGGCGGTGACGGTGGTGTCGCCGTCCAGGTGGTCCGTGCGGGCCGGGTCGTAGGCGATCCGGACGTCGTAATGTGCCACGTCGTAGCCGGAGTTGCCGTCGTCGGGGAAGTACGGGTCGATGCCGCCGGTCGCCGCCGAGGCGGGCAGGGCGGTCAGGGCGACGCCGATGGCGGTGGCGGTCGCGAGGGCGGTGGCGGTGCGGCGGCGGGTCGTCGGTCGGGTGCGCATCTGGGTCTCCTCGGGTGTCGGTTCGGTCAGGGACGGGTGGCGGCGAGCTGCCACAGCACGCCGATCAGGGCGTTGGTGCTGGTGGCCTCGGTGGCCGGATCGACGTTGGCGAGGTCGTCGCACGCCTCGTGGATGCAGTCCGAGATGCCGGTGCTGAAGCCGGAGGACGGGATGCCGGCGTTGCCGAACGACTCGTTGTCCGACCCGCCGACGCCGATGTCGAAGGTGGCGAGCCCGCGGGCGGCGAACCACGATTCGAAGGCGCGCCCGGCGGCCGCGTCGGCCCCCGGCCCGTCCTCGACCACCAGCCACTGCTGGGTGTTCCTGCTGCCCGTCTGGTCGAAGTTGAGGTAGAGGTCGATCGCCTTGCGGTCGCCGGCGGACAGGTCGCCGACGTAGCCGGCGGAGCCGAACAGCCCGGCCTCCTCCGCCCCCCACCAGGCGAACCGCAGGTGCCGCGCGGGCTTGAGCCGGGCCTTGGCGACCTGGAGGGCGGTGGTCAGGACGGCGGCCGAGCCGGAGCCGTTGTCGTTGATGCCCGGGCCCTGTTCGACGCTGTCCAGGTGGGCGCCGGTGAGCAGCACGTGGTTCGGGTCGCCGCCGGGCCAGTCGGCGATCAGGTTGTAGCCGGCCCGGCCGTCGTGCTCGAAGCGGTGGAGTCGGGTGCGGAAGCCGGCCCGGTCCAGCGCGTTCCGCACGTACGCCACCGACTCCGTGTACCCGCGGGTGCCGTGCGCGCGGTTGCCGCCGTTGCGGTCGGCGATCCGTTGCAGGGCGCTCAGGTGCGGCATCACGTCCTGCTCCGAGACGGTCGGGGCGGCCGTGGCGCGCACCGCCTCGGCGGGTGCGGCCGCGGCGATCGCGGACAGGGCCACGGCCACGCCGAGCAGCCGGACGGAGAGGAGCGACGGGCGGAGGGAGGACTTCACGCGGAGGCCTTTCGGAGCGGTACCGGGACGCGTCCCGGCGGACTCCGCCACACTGGCCGGTCGGTGTCAGGAAGTTGTCAGGAACCGGTTGGGATGTGGTGGCGAACCACCCCGGGCCGGGGCCGGGACTGACAGGTCGTCAGGGGCCGGGCCTTTCGGAGCGTTTTACGATCATCGGCATGTGTGCACATGTCGTCGTCGCCGAGGACGATCCCAAACAGGCCGACCTCGTCCGCCTGTACCTGGAACGCGAGGGGCACCAGGTCGTCGTCGTCCACGACGGCCGGGCCGCACTGCGCGAAGCCCGCCTCGGCCGGGCCCAACTCCTCGTCCTGGACGTGATGATGCCCGTCCTGGACGGCCTCGACGTCTGCCGGGCCCTGCGCGCCGAGTCCGCCCTGCCGGTGCTGATGCTGACCGCCCGCAGCGCGGAGGACGACCTGCTGCTCGGCCTCGACCTCGGCGCCGACGACTACCTCACCAAGCCCTACAGCCCCAGGGAACTCGTCGCCCGGGTCCGCGCCCTGCTGCGCCGCGGCGCCCCCGCGGCCCCGCCCCGGGACACCGCGCCGCCGCCGGGCGCCCTGAGCGTCGGGCCGCTGACCGTCGACCCGCTGCGCCACGAAGTCACCGCCCACGGACAGCCCGTCAACTGCACGCCCGCCGAGTTCCGGCTGCTGGAGGTGCTGGCCGCCCAGCCGGGCCGGGTCTTCACCCGGGCCCAACTGCTGGAGCACCTGCACGGCATCGACCGGTACACCACCGCCCGCACGGTCGACACCCACGTGATGAACCTGCGCCGCAAGATCGAACCGCACCCGCGCCGCCCCGCCGTCCTCCTGACGGTCTACGGCATCGGCTACAAGCTCGCGGAGGTGCCGCGCGTTGCCCCGTGACACCCCGCTGCGCCGCAGCCTGACGGCCCGACTGCTCGCGCTCTCCGCGCTGGTGTCGCTCTGCTCCATCGCGGCGACGGCCTGGCTGGCCGCCCGCACCACCACCGGCGCGATCAAGCAGGAGCAGACCCAGGCCATCGCGGACCAGACCCGGATCTACCGGCAGCTGCTCGGCTACGCCGCGACCCACCCCGACTGGAACGACGCCGAGGACACCGTGCGGCGGCTCGCGGCCGCCACCGGGCAGCGCATCGTCCTCGCCACCCCGCGCTTCGAACCGGTCATCGACTCCGCGGCCCCGGCGCCCGGCCCCGCCGGACCCGGTACGGCGTCGCCCCGGAGCCCCGGGGCCGAACGCACGGCGCTGCCCCGCACGCCCACCACCACCGTCGACCCGCTGTCCGTCGACCTCGCCATGCTGCCCGACGCCCCCGGCGACCGGATCGACGCCCGTGCGGTCGGCCCGTTCCGGCTCACCCCGGAGGAGCACGAGGCCCTGCGGAACGGAATGGAGGCGCAGGCCGACTGCCTGCGCTCGGTGCTCGGCATCGAGGCGACCGTCACCGACGACCCCGCCGGACGGCCGCAGCTGCGCACCGCCGACGGCTCCGTCCTCGGCCGGCGCTGCGCGACGCCCATGGTGGCGAGCGCCCCCACCCGCACCGACACGGCGGCCCTGGCCGACCTCACCGCCCTGGTCAACGCCTGCCTGGCCCGCCAGGAACGCGGGCCCGTCACCCTGTCGCTCGGGTCGGACGGGGTCCCGGTCGGCGACGCCCGCCAGGACCCGCCGACCTCCGCCTGCCTCACCAACGCCCGCAGGCAGCAGCTCGTCCAGTACGTGGCGCCGCCGATGCTGCTGTTCGTCGGCGCCCCGGCCGACACCGTCGGCCCGACACCCGCGCTGACCGCCGCCCACCCCGGACGGATCACCGAAGTGTCTGCCGCAGTGCTGGTGGTGACCGTGGCCGTCACGGTGGCGGTCGGGCTGCGCCTCTCCAGGCCGCTGCACGCGCTCACCCACGCGGCCCGGCGGATGGCCGACGGGGACCTCTCGGCGCGGGTCCGGGTGACCGGCCGCAACGAGATCTCCGGGCTCGCCGTCGCCTTCAACGCCATGGCGGAGCGACGCGGGCAACTGGAGGAACTGCGCAAGGCCATGGTCGGCGACATCGCGCACGAACTGCGCACCCCGCTGAGCAACATCCGCGGCTGGCTGGAGGCCGTCGAGGACGGGGTCGCCACCGCCGACCGGGCCCTGACCGGCTCCCTGCTCGAAGAGGCCGTGCTGCTCCAGCACCTCGTCGACGACCTGCGGGACCTCGCCGCCGCCGACGCCGGTGAACTGTCGCTGTACCGCGAACCCGTCGACATCGACGAGCTGCTGACGCAGGTCGCCAACGCGCACGGGGCACAGGCACAGGCCTCCGGGGTGACGCTGGCCGTCGAGCCGGCCACCGCCCCGGAGGTCTTCGCAGACCCGGTGCGGCTCCGGCAGGCCCTCGGGAACCTGGTCTCCAACGCCGTCCGCCACACGCCGTCCGGCGGCGCCGTCACCCTGCGGGCCCGGGCCGAGAACCACTCCGTTCTCATCGACGTCGCCGACACGGGCAGCGGCATCGCCGCGGCGGACCTGCCGCTGGTGTTCGAACGCTTCTGGCGCGCCGAGAGGTCGCGCAGTCGGCGCAGTGGTGGCAGCGGCCTCGGCCTCGCCATCGTCCGCAAGCTCGCCGAGCTCCACGACGGGGGCGTCGAGGTGGCGAGCACGCCGGGGGCAGGGGCGGTGTTCACGGTTCGGCTGCCGCTGGAGGGGGCGGGAGCGGGGGCGGGGGGAGATCTGCGCGAGCGGTTGGGCTAGCCCCCACGCGCCCTTGGTTGTGCTCTCTCCTCCATGCTTGTCAGAGGGTCCCCCGTGTGTACAGAATGGAACCGACCGAACGGTCAGTCGGGAGGTGGGTGGTGGAGGCGAGCGCGGAAGCGCAGTCGCGGTTCGAGGCGGTGATCGCCAACGAGCAGCGGGTGGAGCCCCGGGACTGGATGCCCGAGGCGTACCGGGCGACGCTGGTGCGGCAGATCGCGCAGCATGCCCACTCGGAGATCATCGGGATGCAGCCGGAGGGCAATTGGCTGACCCGGGCGCCGTCGTTGCGGCGGAAGGCGATCCTGCTGGCCAAGGCGCAGGACGAGGCCGGTCACGGGCTGTATCTGTATGCGGCGGCGGAGACCCTCGGGGTGGACCGGGCCGAGCTGACCGAGAAGCTGATCGACGGGCGGCAGAAGTACTCGTCGATCTTCAACTACCCGACGCTGACGTTCGCCGACGTCGGCGTGATCGGGTGGCTGGTGGACGGCGCCGCGATCTGCAACCAGGTGCCGCTGTGCCGGTGCAGCTACGGGCCGTACGCGCGGGCGATGGTGCGGATCTGCAAGGAGGAGTCGTTCCACCAGCGGCAGGGCTACGAACTGCTGATGACGCTGATGGCCGGCACGGACGCGCAGCGCCGGATGGTGCAGGACGCGGTGGACCGCTGGTGGTGGCCGTCGCTGATGATGTTCGGTCCGCCGGACGGGGCCTCGCCGAACAGCGAGCGGTCGATGGCGTGGCGGATCAAGCGGCACAGCAACGACGAACTGCGCCAGCGCTTCGTCGACATGACCGTCCCGCAGGCCGAGCACCTCGGGGTCACGCTGCCGGACCCGGCGCTCGCCTGGAACGAGGAGCGCGGCAGCTGGGACTTCGGCGAGCCGGACTGGTCGGAGCTGATGCAGGTGATCAAGGGCCAGGGCCCGTGCAACGCGCAGCGGGTCGACCGGCGGCGCGCCGCCCACGAGGACGGCGCCTGGGTGCGCGAGGCGGCGTCGGCGTACGCGGTCAAGCACGGCCGAGGAAAGGGGAGTGCGGAATGAGCGGGGAACGGGCGTCCTGGCCGCTGTACGAGGTGTTCGTGCGGCCCCGACGCGGTCTGAACCACGTGCACGTGGGGTCGCTGCACGCGGCCGACGACCGGATGGCGCTGCTCGCGGCGCGGGACCTGTACACCCGGCGCAACGAGGGGGTGAGCCTGTGGGTGGTCCGCTCGGACGCGATCACCGCGTCCAGCCCGGACGAGCAGGACCCGTTCTTCGCGCCGAGCGGGGACAAGGTGTACCGGCACCCCACGTTCTATCCGATCCCCGAGGACGTCCCGCACATCTGACGTTCCGTCAATCATCGAGCAGGGAAGGCGACATGACCGACGACCACGTGTACCTCTCACTGGCCGACGCCGCGGGTGAGCCGGACGGCGAGGCGCGCTGGGCCTACGGCACGGGGTTCGCCGATCCGCTGCTGGGCGTGGACGCCGCGCCGCCGCCGGGCATCGACCCGGCGGACCTCGCGGCGTACTGCCTGATGCTGGGCGACGACGCACTGGTGCTGTCCCAGCGGCTGATCCAATGGATCACCCGGGCACCGGAGTTGGAGGAGGAGGTGGCGCTCGCCAACCTCGGCCTCGACCTGCTCGGGCAGGCCCGCCGGCTGCTCACCCGGGCCGGCCAGCTCGACGGCACCGGCCGCAACGAGGACGAACTCGCCTACTGGCGCGAGGACTTCGAGTACCGCAACGTGCGCCTGGTGGAGCTGGAGAACGGCGACTTCGCGCAGTGCGTGGTCCGGCTGCTGCTGTTCGCCACCGCCCGCGAGGAGCTGTACCGCCGCCTGGCCGACCACGCCGACCCGGTGCTGGCCGCCGTCGCGGCGCTCGGCGTCAAGGAGTTGGCGTACCACCGGGAGTACGCGCAGTCCTGGACGCTCCGGCTCGGCGACGGCACCGCCCACTCGCGGGAGCGGATGCAGGCCGCGCTGGACGCGCTGTGGCCCTGGCTGGACGAGCTGTTCACCCCGCACGAGGTCGAACTGCGGCTCGGCGTCGACCCGTTGGACCTGCGCGAACCCGTACTGGCAAGCCTGGCACTGGTGTTGGAAGAGGCCACGCTGAGCCTGCCGGAGGCCGCGCCGCGGGCCTACGTGAACGGCCGGGCCGGGCGGCACGGCGTGCACACCGAGGCGCTCGGCCCGTTGCTGGCGGAGCTCCAGGTGGTGGCCAGGGCGCACCCGGGGGCGACATGGTGACCACCCTCGAACGGGCCCGGGAGGTCGCGGCCGCGGTGCCCGACCCCGAACTGCCCATGCTCACGCTGGCCGACCTCGGCATCCTCGCCGACGTCGAGGAGCACGACGGCGCCGTCACCGCCTGGATCACGCCCACCTACTCCGGCTGCCCCGCGGTCGCCGAGATGGCCGGCGACGTGGCCCGGCGGCTGCGCGCGGCCGGCTTCGACCAGGTCGAGGTCCGGCTGCGGATCGACCCGCCGTGGTCCAGCGACCGGATCAGCGCGGAGGGCCGCCGGAAGCTGGCCGAGGCGGGCATCGCCCCGCCGGTCCTCGGGGCCCGGCCCGCGGCGGGCCTGCTGACACTCGGCCCGACCCGGCTGGCCGTGACCTGCCCGCAGTGCGGCTCCACCGACACCGAGGAACTGTCCCGGTTCGGCTCCACCGCCTGCAAGTCGCTGTGGCGGTGCCGCAGTTGCCGCGAACCCTTCGACCGGATCAAGGAGATCTGATGGCCGCCCGCCGCCCGCAGTTCCACCCGCTGCCGATCGGCAACCTGGAACGGCTCTGCGAGGACGCCGTCGCGGTGACCTTCGACGTACCGCCCGCGCTGGCCGAGGAGTTCACCTTCAAGCCCGGGCAGGTGCTGACGCTGCGCCGGATCGTCGACGGCGTGGACGAGCGCCGCTCGTACTCGCTGTGCTCGCCGGTCGGCGGGCCGTTGCGGATCGCCGTCCGCGAGGTGCCCGGCGGGCTGTTCTCGCACTGGCTGGTCGACGAGGCCGCGGTCGGCGAGACGGTCGAAGTGCTGCCCCCCAGCGGGGCGTTCACCGCCGACCCGGCCGAGCCCGGCGAGCACGTGCTGATCGCGGCGGGCTCCGGCATCACCCCGATGCTGTCCATCGCGGGCTCCGTGCTGGCCGGCCACCCCGACTCGCGGGTCACCCTGCTCTACGGCAACCGGCGCAGCGACACGGTGATGTTCGCCGACGAGCTGGCCGACCTGAAGGACTGTCACCTGGACCGCTTCCAGCTGGTGCACGTGCTGTCCCGGGAGAGCCGGGACGCCGAACTGCTCAGCGGCCGCCTCGACGCCGACCGGGTCAAGGCGCTGCTGGAGGCGCTGGTGGACGTCCCCGCGGTCGACCACTGGTGGCTGTGCGGGCCGTTCGGCCTGGTGGCGGACGCCAAGGACCTGCTGGCCGAACTCGGCGTCCCCACCGGGCGGGTGCACCAGGAGCTGTTCCACGCCGAGGACGAGCGGGCCGAGGAGCGGCACCTGGAACCCGTCCCCGACGCCGCCGCCAGCGAGGTCACCCTCGTCCTCGACGGCCGCTCCAGCACCCTCGCCCTGCCGCGCGACCGCTCCATCCTGGACGGCGCCCAACGCGCCCGCCCGGACCTGCCGTTCGCCTGCAAGGGCGGCGTCTGCGGCACCTGTCGGGCGCTGCTCTGCGAGGGCAAGGTCGAGATGCGCCGCAACTTCGCGCTGGAGGAGTCCGAACTGGCCGCCGGCTACGTGCTCACCTGCCAGGCCCGCCCGGTCTCCGACCAGGTCACCGTGGACTACGACCGGTAACTGCCGTCAGACGGCGGCGGGTTCGGCGGCCCTCCGGTCGCGCAGCAGGCGGACGACCTCGTTCACCGCTGCGCGGCCGGCCCGGTTGGCGCCCACCGTGGACGCCGAAGGCCCGTAGCCGAGCAGGTGGATGCGCGGATCGTCGGTGACGCGCGTGCCGGTCATCCGGATGCCGCCGCCGGGGCCGCGCAGCGCGAGCGATGCCAGGTGGGTCAGCTCGGCGCGGAAGCCCGTCGCCCAGATGATCGCGTCCACCGGCAACTCCTGGTCGCCCCAGGCGACTCCGTGCTCGGTGAGGCGGTCGAACATCGGGCGGCGGTTCAGCACGCCCAGCTCCTCGGCCCGGCGATAGGCGACGCTCGGGCCGAGGCCGGTGACCGAGACCACGCTGCGCACCGGCAGGCCGGCCCGCACCCGCTCCTCCACCTTGGCGACCACCTCGCGGCCGAACTCCGGGGTGAACGGCCCCTGGTGGACCACCGGTGGGGTGCGCGTCACCCACACGGTCTCCGCGACGGCGCCCACCTCGGACAGCACCTGGATTGCCGAGGCCCCGCCGCCGACCACCAGCACGCGCCGGCCGGCGAACTCCGCCGGGCCGCGGTAGTCCGCGTAGTGCAGCTGGCGGCCCGCGAAGTGCCCCGGGTAGCGCGGCAGGAACGGCCGCGTCCAGGTGCCCGTGGCGTTCAGCAGCGCCCGGGTGACCCAACTGCCGGAGTCGGTCTCCACCAGCAGCCGCCCGTCCGGCCGGTCGCGCACCGCCAGGACCTTGACCGGACGCACCACCGGCAGGGCGTGCTGTGCCTCGTACGCGGCGAAGTACCCCGGCACGGCGACCCGGGCCCGGGTCGCCGGATCGGTGGCGGGCAGCTCGAAGTCCGGCAGGTCGTGGAAGCCGTGCACGGTGGCCATGGTCAGCGACGGGGAGCGGTGCGCCCAGGCCCCGCCCGGCGCGTCGTCCGCGTCCAGCACCACGAAGCCGGTGTACGGGGCGAAGCCGCGACGGTGCAGGTGGTAGGCGGCGGACAGGCCGGCCTGGCCCGCGCCGATCACCAGCGCGTCCACCTCGTGGGGTTCGACGGCGGCGGGCTCGGTCGTTGCACCTTGAACAGTCACGACCGTGAAACATCGCCCCGCGGGCCGGTGTTCCCGCTCCCGCCGCCGGGCAGCAGGCGGAGCGCGGCGGCGGCCAACGCCTCCGGGCCGTCCGGGCGCAGGTCCAGGAACAGCCGGGGCTCGGTGAGCTCCAGCTCGATCAGCACCGGCGAGCCGTCCGGCAGGCGCACCAGGTCGACCCGGGCGTAGAGCAGCTCCGCGCGCTCCGGGACGGCCGCCAGCACCTGCTCGGCGAGGGCGAGTTGGTCGTCGGCGGGCTCGCGGGCGACGTCGGCGAAGCCGCCGCCGAGCATCGGGCCGCGGCGCACCGCGTGGCTGAACCCGCCGCCCAGGTACAGCAGGGAGGTCTCGCCCTCGTCCTCGACCATCGGCAGGTACGGCTGCACCATCGCGGTGCGGCCGGCCGCGGTGAGCGCGGCGACCTGCGCGAGCGCCTCGGCGCGGTCGGTGGTGCGCACGGTGTCCCGGGCGCCGGAGGAGACGGTGGGCTTCACCACCAGCTCCGGCCAGTCGGCGCCGGTGAGTTCCTCGCCCGGGGCGACCCAGGCGGTGGGGACGATCGGCACTCCGGCCTCGGCCAGGTTGCGCAGGTAGGTCTTGTCGGTGTTCTGCTCCAGCACCGGCACCGGGTTGGCCACCCGGGTCAGCGCGGCCGTCCGGCGGGCCCAGGCGAGGAAGGCGTCGCGCTGCACGATGTAGTCCCAGACGCTGCGGATCAGCACCAGGTCGAAGCCGCTCCAGTCGACGGCCGGGTCGTCCCAGAGCACCGCCTCCGCGCGCACCCCGGCGCGGGCGAACGCGGCCAGCACGGGGAGCATCTCGACGTCCTCGATGCCCCGGCAGGTGGCGTACGCGACCCGCGGGCCGGGCGTGGGCGGGACGGGGTGCGGGGAGGTGCTCACGGGTGCTCCAAGCAGTGCGCGGGACGGTCCGGCAGCGAGGCTCTTACGCACCCGTGAGCAGTGTCAACCGCATTACTGACTGTCAGACAATATGGCTGCTTTGTGTTCGAAACCGGTCGTCGTCGGCCGCCGTCGGGACGTCGCCGGTCGTCGTCGGCCGCCGTCGGGTCGTCGTCGGGACGTCGCTGGTCGCCATCGGGTCGTCGCCGCTCGTCAGCCGAGCGGAACGATGACCGCCGCGGTGCCGTACGCACACACCTCGGTGCCGACGTCGGCAGCCTCCGTGACATCGAAGCGCATCATCAGAACGGCGTTGCCGCCGCGCGCCTTGGTCTGCTCGACCAGCCGCTCCATCGCCTGGTTCCGGGTCTCCACGAGCGTCTTGGTGAGACCCTTCAACTCGCCGCCCATCAGCGACTTCAGACCCGCGCCGATCTGCGAGCCGAGGTGACGCGAGCGCACCGTGAGGCCGAACACCTCGCCGATCACCCGCTCCACCCGGTACCCGGGCACGTCGTTCGTCGTGACCACCAGCACGCCGCCGGACGGGTCCTGGCCGCCGCCGAAATCGTTCAGTTCACTCATGACTCCACCTTCCGTCACACTCCGGTGCCGACGCCAGCATGGCACACCGGGAAAACGCTTTCCGGGCCACCTCGACAGGCCGCTCCGGCACCGGATCGGGAGAGCCGATGGACACCGGACCCCCAGGTTTGTCAACCTTGGGGCATGGGCGAGCGAAGCGATCATCCACACGGGCCTGGCGCGGCGGAGGACTCCGGCGCGCAGGAGATCGAGGCCACCGTGGTGCTGGGCATCCGGATCACCGACTGGCCGGCCCTGCGGGCCGCGGCACAGGCGGCCGTCGAAGACCTCGACTTCGCCGGGATCGACCCCGAGGGCCAGCGCGGCCAACTGCTGCGGGAAGTCTCCGAAGACCCCAACGCGGCCCTCGGCGCGCTGCTCCACCCCGACCGGCTGGTCGCCGCCATCCCCGGCATCGAAGCCCTCGGCGGCACCCTGGAGATCAGCGTCACCGACGACTTCGCCCCCGACTTCGCCGAACTGTTCCCGCTCGACGACGACAGCGACACCGGCGACTGGACCCTCACCCCGCGCACCGCGTGCCTGCTGCACACCCAGCTGATCAGCCTCTCCGACGCCGCCTACGAAGACCTCGACGAACACGGCAACGACCCCGTCACCGTCGCCGACGAAGCCGACTGGACCGTCTTCGGCCGCCTCCAGCAGCGCACCTGGAACCTGCACCGCGGCTGGCGACGCGCCTTCGCCCGAGCCTTCGACGACCTCGCCGACGACATCGCACTCGGCGAATGGCCGCTGCCCCGCAGCCTCGCGGAGGACGTCGCGCTGCGCCTCGCGCTCGCCGACGCCCGCTCCCTGCTCGGCTCCCAACCGGAGTCGGTGGCCGACATGATGGGCGACCTGCCCGCCGACCTGTACGACTACGACTGGGACGGCTGCACCGACGAACTCTTCGGCGTCTACGGCCCCGAGGAGACCGAGGAGGACCTGGACGCCGGGCAGCGGATCGACCAACTCCTCGCCGCCACCCACCCCGAGGGCTGGTTCCTCGGCTACCAGGACGCCGAGGAACGCGACCCCGGACGGGGCTACCGGCGCTGAACTGGCATGCTGGAGGGGTGAGCTCACCCAACGACGTGCCCGAACTCCCCTCGCCCGCTCCCGCCGCACTGCCCGCGGTCGGCGGACATGCCGAGGACCGGGACTCCCGCGATCAGTACGTGCTGCCGCTGGTGGTCCGGCTGGAGAAGGCCGAACCGCCGGGCCGGACGGACGCGCTGGAGACCTCGGCGCGGGCCGTGCTCACCCTGCTGTCCGACCCGCGGGTCACCGCCGGTGACGGCGAGTGGGCGGAGCGGGTCAAGGCCTGGGAGGACGCCCGGATCCGCAAGGTGGTGCGGCGGGCCCGCGGCGGCGAATGGCGCAAGGCGGGCGAGCTGCCCGGCATCACCGTCGCCGGCGGGAGCGCCGAGGTGCGGGTCTTTCCGCCGATCCCGCTGGACGGCTGGCCCAAGGAACTCGCCAAGCTCCAGGTCTCCGGCACCGAACTCGACGACCCCGCCGAGCCCGGCCCCGCACCCGAGGGCGTCCCCGTGCTGTGGCTCAACCCCGAACTGGAGATGAGCGCCGGCAAGACCATGGCGCAGACCGGCCACGCCGCCCAGCTCGCCTGGTGGGAGCTGGACGACGCGCAGCGCAAGGAGTGGGCGGAAAGCGGTTTCCCACTGGCCGTCAGAACCGCCTCCGCCACCGACTGGCCCGCCCTGACCGACGGCCGCCTGCCGGTGGTCCGCGACGCCGGCTTCACCGAGATCGCCCCCGGCAGCTGCACCGTCGTCGCCGACCACCCGGCCCTGCGCGGACGCTGACCCCGCGCCTTCGGCGTTCGTGAGCCGTCACCCTGACCGCAACCGGGCAACGTAGCAGGTGAGGCGGCCTTCCTGGAGGGGCGACGCTTCCCCGCCGGGCGGTACGGCAGGTGTCCCCATGATGGTGCGACACCGCTCGGATCCTTCCGTCGGGCGGGTGGTGGTGGCCATCAGGGGCTGTGGGCGGCTTCCGACAGTTGCCTCCGGGCCCGCGCAGCGATCTCCGGGCAGCCCGAGCCCTTCGGCGGCGTCACCGAAGGCACGGGGACCATTGCCGGCACGGCTCCCCGCGCCTCGTCGGCGCGGCGTACCAGCAGCCACGGCCGGTGCATCTCGGGCGGGACGACGGGACGCCGCGTCAGATCGGCGGGCAGCGGCACGGTCTGACCCCTCGGCGAGTTGAGCACCGGGCAGCCCGGCGGGCACACATGGTCGAGGAACGCCGGGCCGGTCACCCCGCTGTCGGATATCCGCTCCACCGGAGCGCCCGTCGCACCGGCCGGGCTCCTGCGCGTACACGTTCGACGACGCCCAGGAGATGCCGCTTTCGTCCAACAGCGCCACCGCCTCCTCGGCACTCCGCCGCTGTGGCCCTGGATGACCGCCGTCGTCACCCCGCTCGACCCCCATCCCAACGGCCCCGGCGCCACCCGCACGGCGCGGCACCCCGAGTCGCGCGCCACGAGTTCGGCGTTCGCAAGTGGGGAATCACGGTGAGCAGGTCTGGCCCACCCCCAGGTACGGGCCTGGTGGTGTGTCAGGCGTGTTGGGGCCAGCGGTGGTGGTTGTGGTCGATGACGTAGTGGTGGTCGTGGCCCCAGGCTCCGGTGTCGCCGTCGAGGGGGTGGGCGTCGGTGAGGTGGGGGTGGTCGGCGGGGAGGTCGGTGTGGGTGTGGGGGAGGGTGCCGGGGTCGTGGCGGGGCCACAGGGCGCCGGCTGCGAGGGCGGCGGTGAGGGAGATCGCGCCGAGGGCGAGGGCGGTGGCGGGGAGTCCGGCGCCGGCGGCGAGCCAGCCGGCGAGGGGGTAGGTGAGCAGCCAGCAGGAGTGGGAGAGGGAGAACTGGGCGGCGAACGCGGCGGGGAGGTCGGCGTCGGTGGCGGAGCGGCGGATGACGCGGCCGCCGGGGGTGAGGACGGCGGCGCCGGCGGCGCCGATCAGGGCCCAGGCGGCCAGGAGGGCGATCCAGGTCGCGGTGCCGGGTGCGGCGGCGGTGATCGCGGCGGTGGCGGCGAGGATTGCGGGCAGGGCGAGGGCGGCGGGCAGCATGACGGCACGGTCGCTGACCCGGGCCAGGAGGCGGGGCAGGAGGAGGGCGGCGAGCATGGAGCCCGCTCCGTAGGCGCCGAGGACGAGGGACACGGCTCCGGCGGGGCGCCGGAAGTGCTCGCGGACCACGATGACGGTGTTGACGAAGACGATGGCCCCGGCGGCGGCGACCGCGAGGTCGAGGGCGAGCAGGGCCCGAAGGCGTGGGGTGGCCCGGAACAGGCGGGAGCCGAACAGCGCGTCCCGGTAGATCCCGCCGGTGCGCTCCCGGACGGGCGCCTTGGGCAGGACGGCGGAGACGACGAGGGCGGCGGAGGCGAGGAAGCCGACGGTGGTGCCGGTGAACAGCCAGTTGTAGGAGACCACCGTGAGCAGGGTCGCGGCGAGCGCGGGGCTGAACAGGGACTCCAGATCGTAGGCGAGGCGGGACATGGACAGGGCGTTGGTGTAGTCGCGCTCGGCAGGCAGCACCTGCGGGACGGTGGCCTGGAAGGTCGGGGTGAACGCGGCGGAGGCGGCCTGGAGCAGGAACACCATCAGGTAGATCTGCCAGACCTGGGTGACGAACGGCAGGCCGAGCGCGACGCCGGCGCGGGTGAGGTCCATCGCCACCATCAGCGCCCTGCGCGGTGCGCGGCCGGCGAGCGCACCGGCGATCGGGGCGATGGCGACGTAGGCGACCATCTTGATCGCCAGTGCGGTGCCCAGAACCGCGCCCGCGTTGGCCCCGGCGATGTCGTAGGCGAGCAGCGAGAGGGCGACGGTGGCAAGGCCGGTGCCGACCAGGGCGACGACCTGGGCGGTGAACAGGTGGCGGTAGGTGCGGTTGCGCAGCACGGAAAGCATGGCCCGTCCCCGGATCGAACGTGTCTCGACCGTGCCATCGTAGGCAATACGTGCGCATGAATGCACATGTTTGGCTGGAGGAGGCGCCCGGAGCCCCGGCGTGGACGAGTCAGTCGTGTGGGGGGAGGGCGGCGATCTGGTGGTCGGCGACGTTCAGGGCTTCGTCGACCAGACGGCGCAGGTGGCCGTGGCGCAGGGAGTAGACGACGTGGCGGCCGTCCTTGCGGGTGGCGACCAGGCCGGCCAGGCGGAGTTTGGCCAGGTGCTGGCTGACGGAGGGGCGGGCGGCGCCGGTGGCCTCGACCAGGGTGGTGACGTCGGCCTCGCCCCGGCCCAGGCGTTCCAGGAGGGCCAGGCGGGTGCGGTCCGCGAGCAGGGCGAGGACGGAGGCGGCGACGTCGAGCCGTTCGCCACCAGTGTGCCGATGCGAGTGGAGTGCATCTGCGACCTGCGCGCGGTTGTCCATCCGCTCATCGTAGAACCCATTCGGGGATGCGCGTGTGCGCACATGTGGGGGGATGCCGCGCGGAACCATCGCCGGAGCCCGTGAGGTGGCGAGCGGTGGGGACGAGCGAACCGGACGCCGAGTCTGTCGGGCGGATGGCTTCGAGCGCGGGGATCGGGGTGAGATCCGTCGGCCGGCAGAGTCGCGTTCTCACGCCCGATGTGTTCCCTGATCCCGGTGCGCCGTTCTCCGTCGACAGGCTGGTAGGGAGCGCGCTCGGCGCTTCCGGCAGGTCGGCGCAAGCGGCCGGCCTGCCGGAAGTCCGGTCACCGGATCGAGACGGGCGCGTCGGCATGTGCATCGGTGTGGTGTCGACTCGGCGTGCTGGAACGCCGTCTCGGTGACGGGGTGGTTGGTTCAGCCGTGGTCGGGGCGGTGGATGAGGAACTCGGGCCCATACACGTGTGTGCTGTCACCCGGTAGGGGCTTGACCATCAACGCCTGCGCAGCCCCCCTCAGCGCGAACATCACACCGATCGACTGGCTCAGCGCGGAGGAGTCCCCGTCCCGCCATGCCGTCTCCAGGAAGTCGAGCATCTTGGTGTACTGGTCGTTGAACGCGGTGAGCAGATCCGACACCTCGCCCGAGGGGTTGGGCCAGGCCCCCGCCGTGAGCCTGCCCATGTGGTACGTCTCGGGGAAGGGAACCGGATCTCCGACCCAGTCGTACGGCATGGGG
>NZ_BMRI01000019.1:0-15808 GCF_014648555.1 Kitasatospora griseola | reverse complement strand
CCGGAGGGCGTGGGCACCAGCCGGTGTCCCTTCCAGATCTCACCGAAGCCGTAGTAGTGGGCCAGCTTTCCGCCGGCGGTGGGGTCGTCGGGCAGGTGGCTGGTGCCCTCTCCCTGCTCCTTGATCACATCGATCGCCTTTGTGATCTGGTCGACCGAGGTGAACTTCTCCAGCGTGTTCCTGTCGATCTGCGCCTCCATCTGAGGGCCCGACCCGATGGGCGGTCTGACGTTGTCGAAGGCGTCCCGCAGCGCGTCGTAGAACTCGCCGATCGTGACCCACTCCTTTCGCATGCGTGCGAGCGGGTTCTCGGGCATCTCGATCTCCATGAAGACCTCCCGGACGTACGTCTGGGTCAGCCCCTGGAGGTACACATCGACCGTCGGCCGCACATTGCCCGGCAGCTTGCCCGGATACGTCGGGGCCGCGGCGAGGATGTGCGGTGTCCCGCCGATCGCCGACAGCATGTTGCACACCATCCCCATGTGGTACATCTCGTCGTGGACGACACTCTTGATCACCGCCTCGGCATCGGAGCCCGCGGTCTTGATGGACCACATGCCACACAGGTAGGGCGGCAGGGTCGACAACTCCAGAGCGATGGCGGACTGCAGACTGTCCTTGATCCACTGCAGGTCGTGATCGACCGCTGGGATCTTCATGAGTTCGGCGATCGGCGCCGGCTTGGTGGCGGAAGTGGTCACGGTGGTTCCCGTTCGGTCGATGGGAGCGGCGGGCAGGCACGGCCGACGCGACCGGGTTCGAGAAGGAGTTCCGGCCGATCACGACTGGTCAGTGCGAATCCCCGCGCCGCTGAGTGCGCATTCGATCGTTCCCGGGGTGGATCGCGACAAAAGCGGACGGATAAGTGAAGACACCTTCGGCGTACTCGCCGTCCGGGGCCGCGCGCGGACCCGCGGCGGCGTAGCGCGCCCGGAGCGGAGTTGCGGATGTCGGCGGCCTCGGCCTGTGATCGACGTCGGGTCGACCTGGACCCCTGCCGCGCCGGATGGACGCCCACAGACGGGCAGACGGAACAGCGGGGCCTCAGGTGTCGAGGTCGCGGGTGATCTTCGAGCGGGCGGGGGCCCGGATGCCGTCCGGCAGGAAGCCCTCCTCGCCGACGCGGTCCAGCTGCGTCGCGAGGTAGTGCGCCGAAGCGTCGCAGTCGTCGTCCGCCTCGTCGGTGCCCCCGGTAGCTGCACCGTCGTCGCCGACCACCCGGCCCTGCGCGGACGCTGACTCCGCGCCTTCGGCGGCCTGTGGAGGGATGTCAACGTCCGTTCACCGGAGGCGAGTTGTCTGCCGTTCGGGGGTGCGGCACCCGGTGGTCTGGCAGGGTGGTGCACGGCAGGTCCGAACCGGTGCGGTCAGGAGGGTGTTTCGTGGCGGCGAGGGAGCAAGAACCCGCTCAGTACGACGGCATCGGTGAGCGGTACGCCGACTTCAAGCGCGACCACGGCAATGCGCCCGAGGAACCCGCGGTGCGTGCCCTGCTCGGGGATCTCGCGGGAGCCCGGGTCCTCGACGTGGCCTGCGGGTTCGGGCGCTACACCCGGCTGGCCAAGGAACTCGGCGCCGCGCACGCCGAGGGGGTGGATGTCTCCGCGGAGATGGTGGCGCTGGCCAGGCGGGAGGAGGCGCGGAGTCCGGTCGGGGCCGTGTACCACCGGTGCGACGCGGCGGTGCTGCCGGTGCTGGGCGTCTTCGACGTGGCGGTGGCCGTCTGGCTGTTCAACTACGCCGAGGATCCCGGGCGGATGGCTGACATGTTCCGGGGCATCCGTGCCAACCTCGCCCCTGGCGGCCGGCTGGTCGCGGTGACGGTCCACCCGGGTTACGACCCGGCCGACCCGGACCGGCAACCCGCCGGGGCGTCCGTCACGGCGGCCCGGCCGGTGCCGAGGGGCACCGCTCTGGTCCTGGAGTTCCCGGTCGAGCCGCCGGTCGTGCTGGCGTTCACCCGCTGGGACGAGGACGTCTACGAGCAGTCCGCCCGCGGGGCCGGTTTCACCGACCTGACCTGGCACCCCGTCCGGAACCCGGCGTCGGAGCTGCCGGGACACGAGGACCCGTTCATCGTCGCCCTCGTCTGCGCCTGACCGGACTTCCGGGCACCGCACCGCCGGGCGACGGTGCGGTGCCAGAGGCTCTGTCGCCGGAGCAACCGGAATCAGTGGAAGTGGGCGCGGTGTTCGGTCAGGAAGGCGTCGAGGGTGCGGGGCCGGCGGCCGAGGACGTCGGTGACGGTGGTGGTGGGGGACTCGGGGCGGGCGATGGCGAGTTGCTGGATCTCCACGACGTGGTCGGCGAGCCAGGCGGGCATGGCGGCCCGGTGGACGAGATTGTCGCGCAGCTCGTCCGGAGCGAGGTCGACGTACCGGATCCGGCGGCCGGTCAGTTCGGTCAGCCGGGCGGCGAGGTCGGGGTGGGAGACGGCTTCCGGTCCGGTCAGGGTGTAGGTGCCGCCCGCGAGGTGGCGGCGGGTGAGCACGGCGGCCGCGACGTCGCCGATGTCGCGGCAGTCGATGTAGTTGCAGGGCGCGTCCCGCATGGCGCCGAGGACGAGGCCCTGGGCCACGGTGGGCGCGAGGCGCAGCAGGTTCTGCATGAAGGCGTAGGGGCGCAGGACGGTGCCGGTGGGTCCGGCGGCGCGCAGGTGTTCCTCGACGGCGTGGTGTCCGCGGGATATCGCGACGGGCGACGCGGGCTCGGCGGCGGGGGCGGAGAGCTTGACGATGTGTCCGATCCCGCTGTGGGCGGCGATGTCGATGACGCGGGTTTCGAGCTCGACCTGTGCGGGGCTGTTGGCCATGGCGAGGAAGAGCTGGGAGGCGCCCGCGAAGGCGGCGCGCAGCGAGTCGGGGTCGTCGGCGTCGGCGTACCGGACCTCGACGTGCCGGTCGTGCGGGCCGGCGGTGCCGGGGAGCGGCCGGTCCGGGGTTCGGGTGAGGGCGCGGACGGGGACGTCGAGTGCGCGCAGGCTGTGGAGCAGGGCGGTTCCGGTGGTTCCGGTCGCTCCCATGACGACGATCATCGGGTGTCTCCTCGGTGCTCGGTGGTGTCCGCGACAGCCGGTGCCGCAGAGGTGGGTTCGGGCGCCGGCGCCCGGGTGTCGGGGCCGGTCACGGCCGGGCCTGCGTGACGGTGGCGCGCCAGCGCAGGGTGACGATGGTGGTGGCGAGGACGGCGGAGACGGGCAGGTCGATGCGCAGTCGCCGCAGCCAGGGGGCGGCGTGGATCGAGGCGTGGGCCGGCAGCCATTCGGCGACGAACCATCCCAGCGCTGCCGCCAGGCCGGCGGTCGCGACGACGAGCAGCGCGGTCAGGACGATGCGCGGCAGGGTCGTGGTCCAGCGTCGCGGCTGCCCGCCGTGCCGCAGCCAGGCGCCGACCAGGAACGCCACCACCGCGGAGGTGCCGGCGATGGAGCTGCAGGCCGCCACTGTCAGGTCCGCCTGGCCGGTGACGACTCCTGCGGTACCCGCCATCAGGGCGGGGGCGGCGTAGGCGGTCAACACCTCGCGCCACAGCGTGAACGGCCGGGCGGCTGCCCGGCGCGGGCCGGTTCTGTCGTTCGTTGCGGGCATCCTGGCCTCTTCATCTCGTGGGAGTTCCGAACGGCGAAAGGGTGTGGCCGGGTCGTGACGGGCCTTTCCCGGCCAGGTAATTAGTTGGCTAATTACTGCCCCGCGAAAAGGGCTCCCGTCCACGGGGCGGGAGCCCGGGCCCGGCCGTCGGCCGGGTCAGTCGGCGGTCAGGGCCGAACTGCCGCGCACGACGCGGGCGAGCAGGTCGAGGAACACCGTGCGCTCCTCGACGGAGAGTCCCGTGACCATCGCCTCCAGTCGCCCGAAATGCTCGGGCGCCATGTCGCGCAGGCGCTGCGCACCGCGCGCGGTCAGGACCGCGACCGTGCCGCGCCCGTCCTCGGTGGACGGGCGCCTGGCGATCAGGCCCTCGCGTTCCAGGCCGTCCAGCAGGCCGGTGACCGTGGCCCTGGAGACGTCGAGGTCGGCCGCCAGTTGCGAGGGGGACTTCTCCCCGCCGTGGCCTTCGAGGTCCGCGAGCAGTCGGTAGCGGCCCGTCGACAGTCCGAACCTGGCGAAGTGGGCCTCGGCCGCCCGGCCGACCTTCGCGCCCGCGGAGATCAGCCGCACCGCGACCAGTACCGCCTGCGGATCCGTCTCCAGGCCGTAGTGCCGCAGCTGCCATCCGGCCTGCTCCAGTGTGGGCTGCTCGCGGTCGGCCTCGTCCTTCGTCATGAAAGTAATATGGCAGCTAATGACTTGGGGCGTCAAGGCGCCGCGAGCCTCGGGCGGATCGGGGCCCGGCCCGGGCTCCGGGCATCGGCCCGACGGAGTTCGCCCGTGCGCTCCACCGGACCGCCCGTCAGGAGTTCGGTGCAGCTGCCCGGGACGGCCCGCAGTCCGACCCGGGCCGGTTCGCGACCTCGATCCGACCGGCCGCGTGCTGTCGCCAACTCGCCCTCGCCCCTACCATGTTGACCGTCGAAGGAGGTGTCGGCGTGGTGCGCGGGGGTGCAGGTCCCGGCCGGCGGCTGGAGAGCGCGATCGCCTGGGGGCTCAGGAACTCGGACGGCGTGGTGGCCCTGCTCGGGGCGCTGGCCGTCGGTCTGCTCGACCTGTTCGGCGGGGATCTGGGCGACAACGTCGTCTCCGGCGCCACGCTGCTGGTGCTGGCGGCCGTGGTGTACGGCTCGCTGGCCGAGCGCCGACGGCGGGTGGTGGACATCCGGGAGGCGACGGAGGGCGCCCGGCAGGCGCTGGAGAACCTGGCGTCGGTGCGGGAACTGGCCGGCGTCGACCTGGAGCGGGCGCTGGAACGGGCCCGGCAGGACACCGACCGGTGGGTGTTCAAGGGCGGCACCGGCACGTACCTGCGGGCGGTCACGCTGCCCGAGTGCGTCCAGGAGGCCCGCCGTCGCCGCCGCGCGCTCACCGTGAAGATCGACATCGTGCACCCGGGCAACGAGGCGGTCTGCGCCGCGTACGCGCGGTTCCGGGGCACCTTCACGAACCGGGCGGACGGCGCGCTCGGGCGGAACGACACGGGCTGGAGCGTGGAGCGCACCCGGAAGGAGTCGTACGCGACGGTGCTGGCCGCCGCCTGGTACCGGCAGCGCCTGGACACCCTGGAGATCGACGTCCACCTCTCGGAGGTGGCGCCGTCGCTGCGGTTCGACGTCTCCGCCTCCTGGCTGATCATCACCCAGGACGACCCGCAGCGGGTCAGCATCTGTGTCGAACGCGGCCGCCCGCTGTACGACTACTACGTCACCGAACTGCACCACTACCGGGAGCAGGCGGTGAAACTCGACCTCCGGGACACCGAACCGCTGGGCGACGACCCGACGGCGGACGAGGTCCGGCGGCTGTTCGAGCACCTGCGCATCCCGCTGCCGACCGCCTTCTCGGACCGGGACGTCAGCGACATCATCGACCGGGCGCTGCACGCGGAGAACCCGTACCGACGGTAGCCGCGCACGCCGCGCCCGCTGGGGGAGGGGCAGAGGAGATGACGAACCTCTACACGGCACTCGAACGGGCCGCCGGGGCCACCGCCGCCGCGCCCGGCCTGGACGGTCTGGTCGGCGGCCTGCTGGCCGAGGTGGCCTCCGGCGCGCGGCCGCTGCGCGCGGTCGTGCACCCGCTGGGCTTCTACTGCCTGCCGGTGCTGCGCGACGGCGCGTACGGCGTGTGCGTGCATGTCTTCGACCCGGTCCCGGTCGGGACCGAGTACGAAATCCACTGCCACAGCTGGGAGTTGAAGAGCAGCGTGCTCTACGGCCGGATCGGCAACCTGCGGGTGGGGGTGTACGACGAGCCCGCCCGGCCGACCCACCGGGCGTTCGAGGTGCACAGCGCCGGAGGTACGGACGAGATCCGCCCGAGCCCGCGGCTGGTCCGCTGGGAGCCGCTGGCCGAGCAGACCAGCGCACGCGGCGAGACGTACACCCTGGGCGCCGGCGAGTTCCACGCCACGATGCTGCCGGACGCCGCGCCCGCCGCCACCGTCGTCCTCGGCCGGACGGTGCCGGGTCCGGTGGACGTGGTGCTGGGGCCGGTGGACGGCGCCGCCCGCCGGGTGGTGCGACAGCGCTGCGACGCGGCCCGGACGGCCCGGATCGCCGACGAGGCGGCCAGGAGGATCAGTGGACGCGACAGCGCCGGGTGAGGGAGCCCGGCCGGCCGCCTTCGCGGACGAGTGCCGGACCGCGGTGCGGGCCGCCGAGGAGGCGGGCGCCCTGCTGCGGGCCCGCTTCCTGGACGCGTTCCGGGTGGACAGCAAAGGGCAGGACGGTGACGTCGTCACCGAACTCGATCTGCTGGCCGAGGAGTTGGTCACCCGCCGACTGGCCGAGCGGTTCCCGGCGGACCGCATCCTGGCCGAGGAGGGCGGTACCGCAGCCGACCGGCCGGGCTCCCGCCGCACCTGGCTGGTCGACCCGCTGGACGGCAGCAACAACGTGGTGATCGGCCTGCCCGCCTACGTGGTCGGCATCGCGCTCTGCCTGGACGACGAGCCGGTCGTCGGCGTGGTCCACGACCCGGTCGCCGGCCGGACCTGGCGGGCCGTGCACGGCGGCGGGGCGTACGGTCCGTCCGGGCGACTGCGCGCCGCGGCCCGCCCGCCGCGGGCCGGCCGCCCGGTGCTCGGCTGGACGCAGGGGCACGGGGTGGCGCGCGACGATCCGGTGGCCCGGGCGCTCAAGGACGGCCTGGAGGGCGGCGCCCGCCGGGTGCTCCAGCTCTGGGCGCCGCTGCTCACCTGGTCGCTGCTGGCGTGCGGGCTGATCGACGGCTTCGTCGGCTACCGGGCCGAGGAGATCGACCTGCCCGCCGGGAGCCTGCTGGCGACCGAGGCGGGACTGGTGGTCCGGGCGCTCGACGGCAGCGGGTTCGACGCGCGGATCGGGCAGCCGGACACGGCCCGCAGCTACGTCGCGGGCCGGGCGGAGATCGTGCCGTACCTGCTCGACCTGGTGGCCCGCGCCGCCCGCCCGGCCGGACCCGAAGGGGCCGCCGCAGGGCCGTGACCCGTCGGACCCCCACCTCGAAGCCGGCCCCAGCAGGAGCGACGGCTCAGGCGGAGCCCACCACCGCGAGCGCCGCGGTGGCCAGCGCCACGCCACCGACGGCGAGCACGGCCCCGGTCCCGGCCACGCTCCGCAGCGGCACCCGCAGGCCCGCCGAGCGGCAGCGCTCGTACCAGAGCAGGGTGGCCAGCGAGGCCCAGGGGGCGATCAGCGGGCCGATGTTGGTGCCGATCAGCAGGGCCAGCAGCTGCTGGTGGTTGCCGGCCGGCACCGCGGCCTCCCCGGCCAGGTAGACCGGCAGGTTGTTGAGCAGGTTGGACAGCCCCGCGCCGACCGCCGAGGCCCGGAACAGGCCCAGCGGCCCGGCGTCGTCGCCGACCGCCGCAGCGAGCAGCCGGTGCAGTCCGTGCGCGTCCACGGTCTGCACCACCAGGAACATCCCGGGCACCAGGACCAGCAGCCGCCACGGAATCAACGAGGCGCGCAGCCCCTCCGGACGGCGCACGGCGTACGCCGCGACGACCACTGCGGCCGCCGCGCCCGAGGCCACCCAGAGCGGTACGGGGGCCAGCAGACTGCCCGCCAGGAACCCGGCGCAGGCCAGCGCGCAGATCCGGAACAGCACCGGATCCTTCGGCCGCCGGACCTCCGGCGGCCGGTACCCGTCCGCGCCCCGCCGCCCGCGCCGCCAGTAGAACCCCCACAGGCACGCCATGGTGGCGAGCAGGGCGGCCAGCTGCGGCGCCCACATCGCCCGCGCCAGCCCGGCGCTGGAGAGCGCGACCCGGTCGGCGGCCAGCAGGTTGGTCAGGTTGGAGACCGGAAGCAGCAGGCTCGCCGTGTTGGCCAGCCAGACCGTGGTCATCGCCAGCGGGAGCGGCGCGATGCCCACCCGGGTGGCGAGCGCCAGCATCACGGGGGTGAGCAGCACCGCGGTGGTGTCCAGGTTGAGGACGGCCGTGGTGAGCGCGGCGAAACCCACGCACAGCAGGAACAGCACCGGGTAGCTGCCCCGGCCGGCCCGCGCCACCCGGGTCGCGAGCACGTCGAACACCTCGGCGGCGCCGGTCAGTTCCGCCAGCACGACCACCGAGCCCAGGAAGGCGAGCAGCGGCGCGATCCGCTGCACGGCCGCCCCGGCGGAGTCCGCCGGGAGCAGCCCGGTGGCGAGGAAGAGGAGGCCGAGGGCGAGCAGACCGCCGGCCAGGAGGTCGAGCGGGTGCAGCCGACGAACGGTGAGCCAGTACGCAAACACGGACGCCAGGGTCGCACAGCCGCCGTCGAGGGTCGAGGCCGCCGTCGGCCCGCCCCGGCGGCCGTCGACCGGACGCCGGTCAACGGAGAGCACCCAGGAATCGCCCAAAAGCGTTGCAAGGAAAGACGGTTACTCCCGCCCGGGGCGGTCATATGTTCTCCGTATGGGGGCTCTTGACGCGATCCCGGGTGGCCCCGGGCCGATCGACTTCTTCATCAGCTACTCGCCGGCCGACGAACGCTGGGCGTCCTGGATCGCGTGGACGCTGGAGGAGGCCGGCTACCGGGCGTTCCTCCAGGCGTGGGACTTCGTCCCCGGCACCAACTTCGTCGACTTCATGGACCGCGGCATCACCGAGTCCGCGGCGGTCATCGCCCTGCTCTCGCGCCACTACGAGCGCTCGCGCTACGGCCGGATGGAGTGGCAGGCCGCCCTGCGCGCGGACCCGGACGCACCGGAACGCCGCCTGGTCACCGTCCGGATCGAGGACATCCCGGTGGACGGCCTGCTCGCCACCCTCACCTACATCGACCTGGTCGGCGTCAACGAACCGGCCGACGCCCGGCAGCTCCTGCTCACCCGGGTCGCGGCGGCCATGGACGGCCGCTCCCGGCCCGAGCTGCGCCCCGGCTACCCGGGCGGCGCGCTCGGCCCCGCCGACGCCCCGGGCACCCTCTCGCCGGCCGCCCGGACGCCGGCCGCCGCACCCGGGGCGGCCGGCGCCGCCGGCCGGACGGCCCGGCGCAGGCCGTCCGTCCAGCCCGAGTACCCGCTGGCGGCCGGCCGGGCCGGCGGGCGAGAGGCGGTGACGGTGCTGCACCTGGCCGGCCCCGGGTTCGGCCGGGGCAACGACCCCGCCGACCTCCAGGCCGCGGTCTGGGGCGACCTGGTGGAGCTCGCCGACTTCGGCGCCCCCGCGCCCGAACTGGTCGTGGTCACCGGCGACCTCACCGCCTCGGGCAGCCCCCGCGAGTGCGAGCAGGCGCTCTCCTTCCTCAGCGGGATGCGCACCCTGCTGGGCCTGGAGCCGCACCGGGTGGCGATCGTCCCCGGCGGACAGGACGTCAGCCAGGCCGCCTCGCGCGCCTACTTCGCCACCTGCGAGGCCGACGAACTGCGGCCGGCCCCGCCGTACTGGCCCAAGTGGCGGCACTACTCACGGCTGTTCCAGGAGTTCTACCAGGGCCTGGACGTGGTCTTCGACAGCGCCCAGCCGTGGACCCTCTTCCCCGTCCCCGAGCTGGGCGTCGTGGTCGCCGGCCTGAACTCCTCGATGGCCTGGTCCCACCGGCCCGACGACCGGTACGGCTGGCTGGGCCCCGAACAGGCGGCCTGGTTCGCCCAGGCGCTGCGCCCGTACGAGAACGACGGCTGGCTGCGGATCGGCGCGATGCGCCACCCGGTGGCCGCCGCCCACCCGGCGCGCGGCGGACCGGCCGACGAACCGCTCCGCGACGCGGACCGGTTCACCCGGCTGACCGCGCCCCGGCTCAACCTGCTGCTGAACGGCCCGGGCGCCGCGCGCGGCGGCGTCGGGACGCTGGCGACCTCGGCCGGCGAGGTGACCACGCTCGCCGCCCCGGCCGCCGGCGGCCACCAGCTGCTCCGGCTCACCCGCGAGGGGCTGACCCGCTGGTCCGACCCGGGCGCCGAGCCCCTGCGGGCGGCCGCCCCCTGGCGCCGGGCCGGGCGGGTGTTCCCGGCGCCCGAACCGGCCGACCGGGCCGCGACCGTCGAACCGCCGCAGGTGGCCGAGGCCCGCCCGGCCGCCGGCGTGGAGCGCGAGGTCCGCAGGCTGGCCTCGCCGCTGGACACCCTGCTGGCCCGGGTCGCCGAGGTGTGCCGCACCCGCCACCGGGGCGCCCAGATCCGCGAGGTGGCGGGCCCCCCGCCGCAGCTCTTCGTGACCTGGGCCGAGTCCGGCCTGGTCCGCCAGCAGCGGGTGGCCGTCAGCGTGCGGACCCCGACACCGGAGGACGTCGACCGCTTCATCGACGAGGTGCACGCCGACGGCGCCGCCCCGGACGCCGAACTCGTCCACGACGGCCCGCCGCCGTCCCTGGCCCTGCGCGAGCGGGCCCGCCGCCGCGGGGTGCGGCTGCGCAGCTTCCTGGAGTTCCAGGGCCTGCTGGACCTGCGCGACTACGTCTCGGCCCAGAGCGAGCGGCTCGCCGCCGACAGCCAGTACCAGCCCGGCCTCTACCTGCCGCAGCGCTACCGCGACGCCGAACGGCCCGGCGCCGAGGAACGCGACGGCCTGGTCGACGAGCTGCTCCGGCTGCTCGACTCCGACCACGGCCGGTTCGTCCTGCTGCTCGGCGACTTCGGCCGCGGCAAGACCTTCGCCCTGCGCGAGGCGGCCCGCCGCATTCCCAGCGAACTCCCGTACCTGACACCGCTGTTCATCGACCTGAGCGCACTCGACAAGGCGCACTCGCTGGACGGCCTGGTGGCCGCCCACCTGACGGAGCACGGCATCGACTCCCTCGACCTGCGGACGTTCCGCTACATGCTCCGGCAGGGCCGCGTCGTGCTGCTCTTCGACGGCTTCGACGAACTGGTCAACCGGGTCAGCTACGAGCGCGCCGCCGACCACCTCCAGGTGCTTCTGGACGCCGCCGTCGACAACGCCAAGATCGTCGTCACCAGCCGGACCCAGCACTTCCGCTCGCACGAACAGGTGCTCACCGCGCTCGGCGAACGGGTCGGCCTGCTTCCGCAGCGCAGGCTCGTCGCCGTCCAGGACTTCACCCCGCACCAGATCCGCAGCTACCTCGTCAACCGGTACGGCGACCCGGATGCCGCCGCCCGCCGGATGCGGCTGCTGGAGGCCATCCCCGACCTGCTCGCGCTCTGCCGCAACCCCCGGCTGCTCAGCTTCGTCGCGGACCTCGACCACGACCGGCTGCGCACCGTCGCGGGCGCCGGCCGGGCGCTCAGCGCCGCCGGCCTCTACCAGGAACTCTTCACCTCCTGGCTGCGGTTCGAGGAACGGCGCGGCGACGGCGGGCCGGGCGCCGCCCCCGGCCTGCGCCTGGAACAGCTCTGGCAGGCCGTCACCCTGCTCGCGGTGCGGCTGTGGGAGAGCGGCCGCAGCTCCATCTCGCTGGACGAGATCGTCGACATCGCCGGGGTGCTCAGCGGCCTGGCCGACAGCCCGATGCCCACCCCGCAGGTCGCGCACGCCGTCGGCTCCGGCAGCCTGCTGGTCCGCTCCGACGAGGGCATGTTCCACTTCATCCACGGCTCGGTGGTGGAGTGGCTGGTGGCCCGGGCCGCCGCGGCCGCCCTGGCGAGCGGCGACCCGGAACTGCTCGCCCGCGGCCCGCTCAGCCGGCTCGCCGTCGAGTTCCTCTGCGACCTCGCCGACCGCCAGGCCTGCCAGAACTGGGCCCGCTCCGTCCTGGACGGCGCCCAGGACAGCGGCGAGGCGGCCCGGCTCAACGCCATCAAGGTGCTGGACCGCCTGCGGGTCCCCGCGCACACCGTCCTGCGCGGCGCGCCCCTGGCCGGTGAGGACCTCTCGCACCGCGACCTGTCCGGCGTCGACCTGTCCGGCGCGGACCTGACGGACGCCCGCCTGCTCGGCGCCGACCTGTCCGGCGCCGATCTGCGCGGCGCGACCCTGGCCGGAGCCCGGCTCGACTCCGCCGACCTCTCCGGCGCCGACCTGCGCTCGGCCGACCTGCGCGGCGCCCGGCTGCTCGGCACCGATCTGCGCGGCGCCCGACTGCAGGGCAGCCGCTGGCAGCGAGCCGCCCTGATCTCGGCCGTCACCGATCCGGAGGTGATGGCCGCGCCGGAGCTGCGGGCCGCCGCGATCGCCCCGGGACTGCCCGTCGAGGCCGGGTTCAGCCCCTCGGAGGTGGGCGTCCCGTACGGCTTCGACGTGCGCTCCACTCGGCTGCCCGAACCCGTCGCCTTCAGCCCCGACGGCCGACTGCTCGCGGTCGGCAGCGAGGACGGCAGCGTGCTGGTCTGCGACGCCGTCACCGGAGTCGCCCTGCGCACCCTCAAGGACCACAGCGGGCGGGTCTACGCGGTCAAGTTCGCCGGCGACGTGCTGGCCACCGGCAGCGCCGACGGCACCGTCCGGCTCTGGGACCAGGTCTCCGGGGAGTGCCGGCACCGCCTCGACGTCCACCCCGGCGGCGTCTGGCCGGTCTCGCTCGGACCGGACGGCCGACTGGTCGCCACCGGCGACCCGGACGGCGTCGTCACCCTCTGGGACACCGCCACCGGCCGCCCGCTGCACCGCCTGCGCGGCCACGCCGCGCCCGTCTACACGGCGGTGTTCAGCCCCGACGGCACCCTGCTGGTCACCGGGGACTCCGGCGGCGGAGCCCGGCTGTGGTCCACCGCCACCGGCCGCCGGCGCGCCGTGCTCCCCGGCCACCGGGGCACCCTCTACCGATCCGCGTTCAGCCCGGACGGCACCCTGGTCGCCACCGCCGACGGCGGCCAGGACGACGGCGTCGGCGGCAGCGTACGGATCTGGGACGCCGCCGGACGGCGGCTGCTGCACACCCTGTCCGGCCATGCCGGACGGATCTACACCCTCGCGTTCCACCCCGACGGCGACCTGCTGGCCAGCGGCGACACCGAAGGCCAGGTCCGGCTCTGGAACCCGCTCGACGGCACGCCCGCCGAACGGCTGGAGGACTCGGCCGGCAAGATCTACCAGGTCACCTTCGACGAGGCCGGCACCCGGCTGGCCGCCAGCGACAGCGACGGCGGGGTGCGGATCTGGCAGGTCTCCCGGGCCCTTGGGGCCGACGGCGCCGGACGGCCGGGCCGCGCCCAGGCGACCCGGAGCGGCGGCTACAAGGTGGCGCCGCTGCGCCGCCAGCCGCCCGAGCACCGGGGCTCGGTCTGGGCGTGCCGGTTCCGTCCCGGCGCGGGCCGGGGGAGCGCGGAGACCGACGCCCTGCTGGTCACCGGCGGCAACGACGGGCTGGTCCGGCTCTGGGACCCGGCCTCCGGCCGCAGCCGCCAGCTCCTGCGCGGCCACGGCCGCCGGATCGGCTCGCTCAGCTTCAGCGGTGACGGCGCCCTGCTCGCCGCCGGGGGCAACGACGGCGTGGTCCGGCTCTGGGAGCCCGCCACCGGCCGCCGGCTGCGCGAGCTCTCCGGCCGCAGCAGCCGACTGGTCTCCGCCGAGTTCAGCCCGGAGGAGACGGTCCTCGCCACCGCCACCAACGACGGCGACCTCTGCCTCTGGAACGCCCGGAGCGGCGAGTACCTGCGCGAGATGGACATGGAGACCGAACACGTCTGGGCCGAGGCGTTCAGCCCCGACGGCGTCCTGGTCGCCACCGCCAACGACGACGACACCGTCCGGGTCTGGTACCGCCGCACCGGGGCCCACCTCACCACCCTGCGTGAGCACCGGGGCCGGGTCCGCTCCATCGCATTCAGCCCGGACGGCCGACGCCTGTTCACCGGCTGCGACGACCACAAGGTCAGGATCGCCGACCTCGGCACCGGCCGGGTCGAGGCCGAACTCGACGGCCACACCGACCGCGTGTACGCCGTCTCACTGGCGCCCGACGGCTCCTGGCTGGCCAGCGCCTCCTGGGACGGGACCGCCCTGATCTGGGGCGACGGGGTGGTCCGGCACCGACTGACCGGCCACATCGGGCGGCTCTGGACCGCGGCCGCCCACCCCTCCCGGCCGCTGCTCGCCACCGCGGGCGACGACCGGGTGGTCCGGCTCTGGGACCCGCGCACCGGCGAGCAGCTGGCCGGCCTGCGCGGCCACACCGGCCGGATCCTCGCGGTCACCTTCAGCCCGGACGGCTCGCTGCTCGCCAGCGGCGGCGAGGACGGCACCGTACGGCTCTGGCGGATCCGCCCCGACGGCCGGCCCGCCGCCCTGGCGACGCTGCTCGGCTCGCCGGACGGCTGGGCGGCGCTGCTGCCGTCCGGCGCGTACAAGTACGAAGGCGATGTGGCCGGGGAGTTCTGGCACGCCGTCGGCATGTGCCGGTTCGAGCCCGGCGAGCTGGACCCCCACCTCCCGGGCGTCCACCGGCTCCCCCCGGAGGCGGAGCTGTGAACGGGCGCCGCGCCGGTCTTCCGCCGGCCCGGTGACTTCCACCGGCTGCACCGCCGTCGCCGACCGCTCGGCCCTACACTCCGGTTGACGCCGCATCAGCCCGCGGGGGCGGTGCGGCGGGCGGTGCGGGGCTCGGCCCTCGTCGGCGTCCTGGTCCACCCGGTCCAGGACGACCGGCGTCCGCCGGCCGGCCGGCGGCGAACGGACGAGCGCCGTCCGGTCCTCGGTGGCGGGCGGTATGCCGTCGGCCGGTCCGCCGAGGGAGAGCAGGAAGCCGCCGAGGACGGTGTGCGGTGCGGCGGGCTCCGGCCGGCTGCCGCCCGGGTCGGTGCAGGGGGCGCCGTCGGGGTGCGCGGCGAGGGCGGCGAGGTCGGCGGTCTCGGTGGGCCGGCCGGTGAAGTCGGGCAGGTCGGAAGGTAGTTGGAACGGGGTGACGGGCGCGGTGCTGGTCCGGGCGGGGGCCGTCGGGGCGAGGTCGGTGCGCAGGACGGCGCCGTGTACGGCGCGCAGTTCGCCGCCCGGGTCGAACGCCGAGCTCGTCCGCGAGGACCCGGCGGGCTCTCTCGTACACGGCGAGTGCCTCCGACCGGCGGCCGCAGCGGTACAGGGTGGTCATCAACTGGGCCCAGAGCCGCTCCCGTTCGGGGTGTGCGGCGGTCAGCGACCGGAGCCCGTCGAGGAGTTCGGGGTGCCGGCCGAGCGCCAGCACGGCCTCGGCACGGCCTTCGAGGATGTCCAGGCGGGCCTCGGCGAGCCAGTCGGCCTCGGTGCGGCGCAGCGTCTCGGAGGGGAGGTCGACCAGGGTCGGTCCGCGCCAGAGCGCGAGTGCCTGCTCGAAGTGGGCGGCGGCCCGTTCGGGTTCGTCGTCGCGCAGCAGGGCGTGGCCGACGTCGCGCAGCCGGATGAACCGGTCGGCGTCCAACTCGTCGGCGTGGACGGCGAGGAGGTAGCCGCCCGCTTCCGTGGCGAGCCGCTCACCGGCCGCGCCGAGTGCTCTGCGCAGCCGCATCACGTAGTTGCGGAGGGTGGTGGCGGCGGTGCGCGGCGGCCGCCCGTCCCAGACGGTGTCGACGAGCACCTCGGTCGGCACCACCTGCCCCCGTCGGACGAGCAGCGCCGCGAGCAGCGCCCGCTGCTTGGCCGCCGGCACCGGCCGAGCCCCCGTGCCGTCCCGCACGAGCAGCGGTCCGAGAATTCCGAACTCCATGCCCCACCACCCTTCGCACCGCGGCCTGTTGCGCCGGCCGCGGCGGAGCGCGTCCCTTGGCAGCCGCCCGGCCGTGACTCCGTTCTACGGCCGGGCGGACTTGACCGGTGGATCGCGCAGTGACGGTCAATCAATTCCGTTCAATGAACGGCTCAGAAAGTGTTGGGTAATCGGGTGATCACTCGCTCTTGAGGTCGTCGGCGAGGCGGCGGGCTGCTTCGGTCTCGA
>NZ_BMRI01000018.1:138842-141531 GCF_014648555.1 Kitasatospora griseola | reverse complement strand
GACCTGGCTGGGGGTACCCCCTCCGGGGGATTCTCGGTGCGGCCGGCGGTGCCGGAGTACTGCCGCTGGACGCCCGCCGACCGGACTCCCTTCTTCAGGAACCCGGTGTCGTCCACGATCAGAACGCCGCCCGGGTCGGCCAGGTGCTCGACCACGTACGCGCGCACGTCGTCGAGCACCCCGTCCGCGTCCCAGTCGATCCGGTTCAACAGCCGCTGGATCCGGTCCGGACCCGCATGGCCGGCCTCCTCCGCCACCGTCCAGCCGTTCTTGCGCTCCAACGGCGCCAACAGCCCCCGCATATAGGCCAGCGCCGACTCCCGCGACTCACTCCGCGCGAACCGGCGAGCAAACCGCTCATGCAGCCCGGCAAGCCCGTCCGACCAACGACGAGCATCAGCCTCAGATATCTCCCCACCCATGAACAACACAACGAACGAACCCAACAGCCGTCACCATAAGCACCGTTGCAGTACTAGCCGGGGCGCACCTGCTGTTCGTCCCCGTGACGCCCCGGCGGAGCTGGGTCTGCTGGGACACCTCGGCCGTGGCGGTCGGCAGCCACGCGCGCCCCCGGTACGCCGTGGTCTACCCGTGCTCCGGCGTGCTGGCCGAGGCCGGCCGCTCCCGCGCCCCGGAGGCGCTGGGACGGCTGCTCGGCCCGGCCCGGGCGGACGTCCTGGTGCTGCTCGGCGCGCCGAAGACCACCACCCAGCTGGTCGCGCTGACCGGACAGGGGCTGGGCTCGGTCGGGCGGCACCTGAAGGTCCTGTTCGACGCCCGGCTGGTGCAGCGCCGACGCACCGGACGGTCCGTGCTCTACTTCCGCACCGACGCCGGCGACGTCCTGGTGCGGGCCCAGGGCGACGGCGGCTGACGGAACTGGCGCGTTCTCGACGGTGGCGGGCCGTGCGGGGCGGGTGGTTCGCGGTCAACCTGAGTTGCCGCGCGTCATCCGGATGTCAAACCGGACGGAGTCAGTCCCAATCCTCAAAGGGTCAAGATTCACCTGATCGGGTGCACCCTCGGCCTCGTGCGAGGACTTGGGAGTGGCGAAGATCTACTGTTCGGGAGGCAGTGGGCGGCACGGCGACCCGAGGTCCCTCCGAACCCTCCAGCCACACCCTTTCTTTTTGCCAAGACCCCACCACACCCACGGATCTGACGTTACGTCAGCTCACGTGGCGAGACGAAGGAGAACCCGGCCCGATGTCCGTGGACAGCAGCCCGGAGACTCAGCAGGCGCAGCGCCAGCAGACCAGCCTCACCACCGCCGCCGCACGCAACCTGGCGACCACCACCAAGTCCGCACCGCAGATGCAGGAGATCACCTCCCGCTGGCTGCTGCGGATGCTGCCCTGGGTGCAGACCTCCGGCGGTACCTACCGGGTCAACCGGCGCCTGACCTACACGGTCGGCGACGGCCGGATCGAGTTCATCCAGACCGGCGGCGACGTCCGGGTCATCCCCCGGGAGCTCGGTGAACTCGCCCTGCTGCGCGGCTTCGAGGACGACGACGTGCTGTCGGCGATCGCCGACCGGTGCGTGCAGCGCGAGTTCCGGGCCGGGGAGACCCTGGCCGAGCGCGGCACCCCGTCCGACAAGATCCACCTGATCGCGCACGGCAAGATCAACCAGGTCTCCACCGGCAAGTACGGCGACGACGCGGTGATCGGCGTCCTCGGCGACGGCGACCGGTTCGGCGAGAACGCCCTGCTGGACGCCGACGCCAGCTGGGACTACACCGCCACCGCCAAGACCTCCGGTACCCTGCTCACCCTCAGTCGGGCCGACTTCCAGTCGGTGCTCGCCCAGTCCGAGAGCCTGCAGGCCCACATCCGGGACTTCGCGAGCCTCCCGCTGCAGCGGCAGAACGAGCTCGGCGAGGCCGAAATCGCGATGTCCGCGGGCCACGAGGGCGAGCACCTGCTGCCCACCGCGTTCGTCGACTACGAGCTCAAGCCGCGCGAGTACGAGCTGTCGATCGCACAGACCGTGCTGCGAGTGCACTCCCGCGTCGCGGACCTCTACAACCAGCCGATGAACCAGATCGAGCAGCAGCTCAAGCTCACCGTCGAGGCGCTCCGCGAGCGCCAGGAGCACGAGCTGATCAACAACCGTGAGTTCGGTCTGCTCTCCAACTGCGCCTTCAACCAGCGGATCCAGACCCACTCCGGCCCCGCCACCCCCGACGACCTGGACGAGCTGCTCAGCCGTCGCCGCGACTCCGAGTTCTTCCTCGCCCACCCCAAGACCATCGCCGCGCTCGGCCGGGAGTTCAACTCCCGCGGCCTGTACCCGGACACGGTCGACCTCCAGGGCCACAAGGTGCCGGCCTGGCGCGGCGTCCCGATCCTGCCCTGCAACAAGATCCCGATCACCCCGGAGAACACCAGCTCCATCCTGGTGATGCGTACCGGCGAGCACAACCAGGGCGTCGTCGGCCTGCACCAGACCGGCATCCCCGACGAGTACCAGCCGAGCCTGTCGGTCCGCTTCATGGGCATCGACGACAAGGCCGTCATCAACTACCTGGTGACTGCGTACTACTCCGCGGCCATCATGGTGCCGGACGCGCTCGGCGTGCTTGAGAACGTGGAGATCGCCGTTCGCTGAGGCGGCGGCCGAGAACCGGTACGAGGAAGATCACGGCGGACCGCCGCAGGCCGTAACCAAACGGCGGTCCGAT
>NZ_BMRI01000018.1:122271-138818 GCF_014648555.1 Kitasatospora griseola | reverse complement strand
CGGTTGAGGGTGCGTCGGATTGATCATGCAGTTCCGTTTCTGCGACGGAACGGCACCGGTCCTCCGACGTGCCCTCGACTGCGCTCCGGCTCGAACGCGGTGCCGGTTCGATCGTCCACAGCCACAGGAAGGTTGGACCATGCCCATGCAGCGGAACGACCGGCCGCCCGCGCACCGCGGGGCAGCGGCGGAGACCTTACCCACCCCGACGGCGCGCCGCGGCGTCCGGGCGGTGGGGTTGCGGACGGCCGGGGCGTTCGCCGGGGTCGCCGTGATGTGCGCGGTGCTCACGGGCGCCACCCGGACCGCCGCCACCGACACGACCGCCTACGAACGGGACGACGGGCGGCGATTGGAGATCTGCGTCCACGTGCACGGCTCCGTCGACGCCGCCGGAGTGCACATCGAGGTGGACGCCGAGGGCGGGGCCGACGTCGCGCTCCCGCTGCACCCGCAGCGCGGGCCACAGGGGGACGAGGGGGACCGGGGGGACACGGGGGGACGAGGGGGCGGCCACGGCGGGGGCGACGACCAGGGCGAGGACGGGCACGGGCACGGGCACCACTGCCACCCGCGGCCGACACCCACTCCCACGCCCAGCCCTTCGCACAGTTCATCGCCAACTCCCAAGCCGAGCCCGACAGTCGAGCCGAGCCCCACGCCGAGCCCCACACCGACGCCGGCACCGAAACCCACGCCGGTGCCCACCCCCACACCGGCCCCGCCGAAGCCGCAGCCCGCGCCCACCCGCAGCGCGGCGCCGATCGTGCCCGCGCCGCCCGCCCCCGCAGCGACGACGCCCGCCCCGAGCCCCGTGCCGAGTCGGCCCGTGCCGCAGACGTCCGTCCACCTGCCGCCGCCGCTGGTGCATGCCGCACCGCCCACCCGCCACGGCAGTTCGACCACCACCCGGATGCTGGTCGTCACCGTTCCCGCGGTCATCGCCGTGGCGGCGCTGCGCCCGAGCGGGAAGTCCCGGGCCGCCGCGCGACGCGGCCGTTCCTGACGGATCGTCAAGCCCCAGTCATTCCAGCTGAGTTGTCGATACAAGCAACAGGGAAGGACCTGTCATGTCCGAATGGGTGGCGCTCGCCATCGTGATGGCCGGGGCGTGCCTGGTCGTCGTCGCCGTCGTGCTGCTGAGGCACCGCAAGGTCGCTCTCCACGAGGACACCTCGGAGACGCCGGACGTCATCGAGTACATCACCATGATGATCGGCGTCGTGTACGCCATCGTGCTGGGCCTGGCGATCGCCGGCGTCTGGGAGTCCCGGTCGTCCGCGCAGGACGACGTGCAGCGCGAGGCCCAGGCGCTGCACGAAGTCAGCGCGCGGGCCGAGGTGTTCCCCGCGGACTTCCGGGCGACGGTCGACAAGGACGTCGACGGCTACGTCTCGTTCGTGGTGAACACCGAGTGGCACCACATGCGCACCCAGGGGGAACTCTCCCCGGAGGGCACCGACTTGCTCGCCAAGCTGCGCACCGACGTGGCCTCGCACGCCCCGCAGAACGACATCGAGGCGCAGGCGTACCAGGCGATGATGGACAAGATCGCCACCGCCGACGAGGCCCGCAACTCCCGTGGCGGCAACACCGGCCCGACCATGCCCGGGGTGGTCTGGTTCGGCCTGATCGTCGGCGCGGTGGTCACCGTCGGCATGCTGTTCGCGCTGCAGATCCGGCGCTCCGGGCGGGAGTTGGTGCTGGCCGGCACGTTCAGTGCGCTGATCGGCTTCCTGCTGTTCCTGATCTGGGACTTCGACGACCCGTTCGGGCGCGGCATGTCGGTCACCACGCAACCGTTCCTGGACCTGTTCCCGTTCCTCAACCAGTAGTCCGGGCGGTGGAGATGGAGAACATCCGGCCACCTCGGGCCGATTCGCACATTACGCTGGGGGCGGCCGCCCATGCGGGGACGGGGGAACGGTCCCGGGCGGCCGACGGGGAGGCCGCGCAGCGGGACGCCACGGGCGGAACGGGCGCGGCGGCACAACGCGCAACGGGGAGACGGGGCATGGGGGCGCAGGACACCGAGGGGCGGCGCGGCGGCGAATCGCATGCGGCGGCGACGGGTTCGGCAGGGGTGGGTGCGACAGTCGGGAGCAGGTACGCGCGGGTGGAGCGGGAGCGCCGTTTCCTGCTCGCCCGGGTCCCCGCGCCGGGTGCCGTCACCTGCGCCCGGCTGATCACCGACCGGTACGTGGACGGCACCCGCCTGCGGCTGCGTCACGTCGAGCGGATCGACACCGGGGAGTGCGCCCACAAGCTCACCCAGAAGATCCCGGCGCCGCCCGGTGCCACCGGTCCGGTGCGGGGCCTGATCACCAACATGTACCTGTCGGGGGAGGAGTACTCCCTGCTGCTGGACGTGCTGCCCGGCCGGGTGCTGACCAAGACCCGGCTGAGCGTCCCCCCGCTGGGAGTCGACGTGTTCGACGGCCGGCTGCTCGGACTGGTGCTGGCGGAGGCGGAGTTCGAGACCACCGAGGACGCAGAAACGTTCGTGCCCCCGGCGGGTTGTCTGGCCGAGGTCACCGACGACCCGCGCTTCACCGGCGGCTCGCTGGCCCACGCCGAGCGCGCCCAGGTGCGCGGCTGGCTGGCGGACTACGGGCTGCTGCTGGCCTGAGGTTTCCCGTCCCGGGCCGACTTCAGTCGCAGGAAAGGGAATTGACGAGTATCCGGGCTGCCGGTCGGTTGTGCGAAGTGGTGTTTCGTGCCCCCTCCCGGAGGCCAGTACGGTCCGATCCATGGACGTGAATTTCAAGTCGGCCGAAGAACTCACCGCTGCCCTGCGCGCCGGTGAGGTGACCTCGGCGGAGCTGACCGAAGCGGCGATCGCCCGCATCGAGCGGGACGACAAGCCGATCAACGCGATCTGCGTGCCTGACTTCGACCGGGCCCGGGCCGCCGCGCACAGTGCCGACCGGGCGCGCGCCCGCGGCGAGGACCGGCCGCTGCTCGGCATCCCGGTGACGGTGAAGGAGTGCTACGACATCGCGGGGCTGCCCACCACCTTCGGCATGCCGCAGCACCGGGACTTCGTGCCGGCCGAGGACGCGCTGCAGGTGTCGCGGCTCAAGGCCGCCGGCGCGGTGGTGCTCGGCAAGACCAATGTGCCCCGCGGGCTGCAGGACATCCAGAGCTTCAACGAGATCTACGGCACCACCAACAATCCGTGGAACCACGCCCGCACCTCGGGCGGATCCTCCGGCGGATCGGCGGCGGCCCTGGCGTCCGGTTTCGGCGCGCTGTCCATCGGCTCCGACCTGGCCGGCTCGCTGCGCACGCCCGCGCACTTCTGCGGCGTCTACGCGCACAAGCCGACGCTCGGGATGCTGCCGACCCGCGGCATGGTTCCGCCGCCCGGTCCGGCCCTGCCGACCGAGCCCGACCTCGCCGTGGTCGGCCCGATGGCGCGCACCGCCCGTGACCTGACGCTGCTGCTGGACGTCATGGCCGGGCCGGACCCGCTGACGTCCGGCGCGGCGTACCGGCTGGCGCTGCCGCCCGCGCGCCACGAGCGGCTGGGCGACTTCCGGGTCCTGGTCGTCGAGGAGCATCCGTTCATCTCGACCGGGTCCGCCGTACGGGCGGGCCTGAACCGGGTGGCCGACGCGCTCGCCGCCGGCGGCGCCCGCGTCGACCGGTACAGTCCGCTGCTGCCCGATCTCGCCGACACCGCGGCCCTCTACATGCAGTTCCTGTTCTCCGGCACCGTCGCGCACTTCCCCGTCGACGAGCGCGAGCAGCTCCAGGCGCGCGCCGCCGCGCTGGGCGCGGACGACCGGAGTCTCGACGCGGCCCGGCTGCGCGGCATGGTGCTCAGCCACAGCGACTGGCTTGAGCTGAACTTCCGCCGCGAGGTCCACCGCCACGGCTGGCGGCAACTGTTCGCCGAGTACGACGCCGTGGTGTGCCCGATCACGCCCACGCCGGCGTTCCCGCACGACCACCACCCCCACCCGTTGGAGCGCCTGCTCGACATCGACGGCGTCGGGTACCCGTACTTCGACCAGCTGGTCTGGGCCGGCGTGGCCACCATGCCCGGGCTGCCTGCCACCGCCGTGCCGACGGGGCCGTCCCCCGAGGGCCTGCCGGTCGGCGTGCAGATCGTCGGCCCGATGTTCGAGGACCGCACCCCGTTGCGGCTGGCCGAGCTCCTGGAGCGGGAGATCGGCGGTTTCCGGGCGCCCAACTGAGGGAGCTCTTCCCGGCCGCGTGATGTACAGGAAAACTGTACCTTCGGCGGCCGGGAACCTACGCTGGCCCCATGAGTGAAGACCGGGAGGCCGCGCCGTCCGCCGTGCAGGCCTCGCAGCAGGTGCGATCGGTGATCGGCCGGCTGCGCCGGCGCATCAGAGCCGCCGCCGGAACGGGCGACCTGACGCTCACCCAGGCGTCCGCGATGGGGCGGCTGCTGGACAGCGACGGACAGGGCCTGACCACCAGCGACCTGGCGGTCGCCGAAGGCATGCGCCACCAGTCGATGGCCACCACCATCGCCGCTCTCACCGCGCAGGGCCTGGTGGAACGCCGCCGCGACCCCGACGACGGACGCCGGATGCTGATCGTGCTCACCCCCGAGGGCCGCCGCCGAGCGGAGGACGGCCGACGGGCACGCGGCGAATGGCTCGCCGCCGAACTCCAGGCCAAGTGCACCGAAGCGGAACGGCAGACCGTGATCGCGGCCATGGCCGTCCTGGAACGACTCGGCCACGACTGACGGCCGGCCCGCCCGGCTCGTTCCCCGGCCGTCGTCGACCTGCGTGCCGCGCCCGCCGGTTGACGGTCGACCAGGAGCGGCGCGTCGGCGAGACTGAGGGCCTGGCGCCCCTTGGAGGAGTTGTGATGCAGGTAGCCGTGGTCACCTTCGACGGTTTCAACGAACTCGACAGTTTCATCGCCTCCGCGTTGATCAACCGCTGTCGCAAGGACGGCCTGGAGGCCTTCCTCACCACGCCCACCCCCGTGGTCACCTCGATGAACGGGGTGGCGGTGACCGGGCAGCGCCCGATGGAGTTCGTGACCGAAGCCGATGTGGTGCTGATCGGCAGCGGGGTGAAGACCCGCGACGTGGTCGCCGACGACCGGCTGATCTCGCGGCTGCCGCTCGACCCCGCTCGACAGCTGATCGGCGCGCAGTGCTCGGGCGCCCTGGTGCTCGCCCGGCTCGGCCTGCTGGACGGCATGCCCGCCTGCACGGATCTCACCAGCCGGCCCTTCGTCGAGGCCCGCGGCGTGACGGTGCTCGACACGCCGTTCCACGCCGAGGGGAACATCGCCACGGCGGGCGGCTGCCTGGCGTCCCAGTACCTCGCCACCTGGGTCGTCACCCGCGCGCTCGGGGAGGCCGCCGCCCGCGACGTCCTCGGCTACGTCGCCCCCGTCGGCGAACAGCAGGAGACGATCGAACGCGCGCTGCGCGCCGTGCGGGTCGGCGAAGTCGCACTGGGCTGACGAGTCGCAGCCGGTCCGGGCCGGCGACCTGACGGACCGCCGGCCCGGACCTGACGGCTACCGGCCGGTGAGCCCGCCGGAGGCGGCGAGGCCGTCCATGTAGTCGCGGGCGTGGACGATCAGACCGCCGCGGACCCGGATCACCAGCAGCCCCGCGATCGCGAACTCGCCGTGTCCACCGGCGATTTCGCCCCGCACCTGCTGTTCGACCACCAGCACCTCCGGATCGGTCGACCGGTGCACGGCGGTCTCCTCGATCTCCGTCGGCCGCGCCGGAGTCGCGGACCACGCGGCCCGGTACCCCGCCCGGATCGCCTCCCGCCCCTCGTACCGAGCCGGAAAGCGGGGGAATCGGAACGGGAACTCGTGGACGCCGTCCGGCGCGTAGAGCTCGGCCAGCGCATCGGCGTCCAGATCGAGCATCGCCCGCCGGTAGCGGGCCAGGACGTCCAACAGCGGTTCGGCCATGGCGGTACCCCCAGGTGTTTCGCTCACGGGTGGATCGGTCTCGCACCCTACGCCTGTCCGACGAGGCGTCACCCGAGAACCTGACAGCCGGGCTCACGCGGTCGGGCACCGGCCATCGCCCCGGCGGTCGGTGAAATCCGGGTGCTTCCGGCGACGGCGCCCGGGACACTGACGCCATGACCGCCGCCGCGTCGCCCAGCCCGCTCCGACCGCGCGCCCTGCGGCCCGGAGACCTCGTCGTCATCGCCGCGCTGTCCGGTCCGCTGCCGGCCGCGCACGAGCCGCACGTGGCGCGGACGGTGGCGGTGTTTGAGCGGATGGGATTCCGGGTGCGCCGGGCGCCGCTGCTCGAAGTGGGACGCCGCCACTGGTGGAGTGCGGCCGCGCCGGCGGAGATCGCCGCGGAGCTCAACGGCCTGCTGCGCGACCCCGAGGTGCGCGCGATCGTCGCGAGCGACGGCGGCCAGACGGCGCTCGGCTACCTCGACCTGATCGACGTCGAGGCGATCCGGGCCGACCCCAAGCCGATCCTCGGCTACAGCGACATCTCCCTGCTGCACCTGGTGCTGCACGCGCGCACCGGTCTGGTCGGGTTCCATGCCGACATGGCCGTCCCCGGCTTCGGCGGACACTGGCGGTCCGCGCCCGCGGCGCGGCAGGCGGAACTCGAAGGGCTGTACGGCGCGTTGCTGACCAGCACCGAGGCGATCGGCGCGCTGCCCACGAGCCCGGGGTGGGAGTGCTGGCGCCCCGGGCGGGCGGAAGGACGGCTGATCGGCGGGGTGATCAACCGGATCGTGCTGGCGCAGGCGACGCCCTTCGCACTGCCGCTCGAACGGTTCGACGGCGCCGTGCTGTTCTGGGAGGAGATGGGCGGCCACGCCTCGCACGTGTGGAGCCACCTGCAGGTGATGCGGCACTCCGGCATCCTCGACCGGATCTCCGGCATGGTCGTGGGCGTGCCGCGCGAGATCGCCGGACTCGAACCCGGCGCGTCCCCGACGCTGCGCGAGATCGTCCTCGACGTCCTCGGCGACCGCGACCTCCCCGTCCTGGGCAACGTCGACATCGGGCACGCCGGCCCGAACCTGCCGATGCCGGTCGGCGTCCGCGCCGGACTCGACGCGCAGCGGCGGACGTTGGCGCTGCTCGAACCCGCGGTGGGCCGGGAGCCCGGGCCCTGACTGGCCGTCGGCGCGGCGGGTGGAGCAGGATGGGCGGGTGGAGATGCCCAGGACGGTGCCGGAGATCGCGGCGGAGAACGGATTCCGGCTACGACGCTGGGAGCTGACGGACCGGGAACTGCTGCGGGAGGCCGCCACCGACCCGTACATCCCGCTGATCACCACCGTGCCTGCCCCGTACTCCGACACGGAGGCCGACGCGTTCGTGCACCGGCAGTGGCGGCGCACCGAGATCGGCACCGGCTACCCCTTCGTCATCGAGGACCCCGCCGGGCGGGCCGTCGGCAACGTCGGCCTGTGGGTCGGCGAACTGCCGCTGCGCGGCTGCGCCACCGCCGGGTACTGGGTGGCCGGCGGCCACCGGGGCCGGGGTGTCGCGCTCGCCGGGCTGAACGCCGTCACCGCCTGGGCGTTCGGCGAACTGGCCGTCCCGCGCGTCGAGTTGTACGTGGAGCCGTGGAACACCGGCTCGCTGCGCACCGCCGAAAGGGCCGGCTACCGGCGCGAGACGCTGATGCCCGCGCACCAGGAGGTCGGCGGCGGACCGCGCGACATGTGGCGCTTCGCGCTGCCGTAGCGGTGCGGGGGGCGTCACGCTCCCGACACGTTGAGGCAGTAGTGGTTGCGGGGCGCCCTGGACCGGCCGCGGTGTTGGGAGCTCTGACCGGGCATCAGCCCGGGGGCCCCCGGCTGCGTCGGCTACTGTGACTCGGCATGACCGAATCCGAGAGCGAAATCGGCGAGGACCTGGTCCGCAAGCTGCTGCGGGACCAGCATCCGGACCTGGCCGAGCTGCCGGTCCGTGAGGTGGCGGGTGGCTGGGGCAATCAGATGTGGCGTCTCGGGCCCGAGTTGGCCCTGCGGATGCAGCGGATGGACACCGGACCCGAGCCGCAGCTCAAGGAACGCCGGTGGCTGCCGATGCTGGCCGCGCGGTTGCCGCTGCCGATTCCGGTCCCCGTGCGGGACGGCGCGCCGTCCGAAGCCTTTCCCAAGATCTGGACCGTCATGACCTGGGTCGAGGGCACGCCGCTGGACCACGGCGGGATCACCCGCGACGACCACGCGGCCGAGACACTGGCGGCCTTCCTCCGGGCCCTGCACGTGGCGGCGCCCGCCGACGCGCCGCCCGCCGGCGACTTCGGCGCCCACCCGAAGGACTGCACGGGCGGCTTCGAGCACTTCCTCCGGGCCGCCGCCCCCGCCGAACTCGTCGACGAGATCCGTGCGGTGTGGGGCGAGGCGGTGGCGGCGCCGGGATGGGAGGGCCCGCCGGTGTGGGTGCACGGCGACCTGCACCCCGCGAACGTCGTCGTCGCGGACGGGACCCTGGCGGGTGTCGTCGACTTCGGCGCGCTCTTCGCCGGCGACCCGGCATGGGACCTGGCCGCCGCCTGGCTGCTGCTCCCCGCGGGCGGCGCCGCACGGTTCTTCGACAGTTACGCGCAGGCGGACGGGGCGGCGGTGCGGCGAGCACGCGGGCTGGCCGCGATGAAGAGCCTGTTCCTGATGTCGATGGGCCGGAACGGGGACCTCGGCCTGCCCGGCGGCAAGTCGAACTGGGGGCCCGTCGGCAGGTCGGCACTCCACCGCGTCCTGCAGGGCCTCTGACGTCGGTCCCGAACCGGAGCGGACCGAACCGAACCGAACCGGAGCGGACCGGAGCGGACTGGTTGGGTCGGCCGGGCCGCGGGCGTCACTCCAGCTCGGCGCTGCCCTCGCGGTAGATCTTCGCCGAGGCGATGCGGCCGTCGCGCAGCCGGCAGAAGCCCGCGATGGAGCAGACCCGCCGCTCGCCGTCGACACTCAGCGTCTCGACGAGCCGGCAGGCCGCGCGGTCCCCGTCCGCCAGGAGGTTCTGCACCGTCAAGGTCGGCAGCAGGTCGGCCATGGCGGCGGTGAACAGCTCCGTCAGGGCGGCGCGGCCGCGGACGACCGTCGTGCCGGTGATCCAGGCCGCGTCGTCGGTGAAGCCGTTCATGAGGGCGTCGACGTCGCGGTCGTTGAAGGCGCGCACGTGCTCGCCGATGGCGGCGGCGACAGCTGAATCGTTCACCGCTGCAGTGTGCCGCGGCCGCGCACCGACCGTCGCGGGATTTCCGGCAGCGGTCGATCCACGTGTTGCCCGGACCGGACGGCGCTGCGGTGCGTACCGTGGGAGCGGTGAACGAGGTGACGCCGACGCCCGAGCAGGCGGACGACATTGCGGCCCAGCTGCGGGTGCTGGCCGGAGCGCGGGACCGGCTGCAGGGGCTGCTGTCGGCGGTGCTGGCCATCAGCGGCGACCTGGACCTGCCGGCGGTGCTGCACCGGATCGTCACGACGGCGATGGAGCTGGCCGGAGCGCGGTACGGGGCGCTCGGGATCCTCGCCCCGTCCGGGGACCGGCTGGAGCAGTTCGTCACGGCAGGGCTGTCGCCGGAGGAACGGGCGGCGCTGGCGGGCATCGGCTTCCCGCGCGGTCGCGGGGTCCTCGGGCACCTGATCCACCACCCGGAGCCGCTGCGGGTGAAGGACATCGGCGCGCATCCGGCGTCGGTGGGCTTCCCGCCCGGGCACCCGCCGATGCGCACCCTGCTGGGCGTCGCGATCACCGTCCGGGGCAAGATCTACGGCGACCTGTACCTGTCGGAGCGGCGGGACGGACTGCCGTTCGACCAGGCCGACGAGGCGGTGGTGCAGGCGCTCGCGGGCGCGGCCGGCATCGCCATCGAGAACGCCCGCCTGTTCGGGTACATGCGGGACAGCGCCGCGCAGTTCCAGCGGCTGCTGCTGCCCACCCTGCCCGACCTGTCGCCGTTCACCGGCGCCGCCGTGTACCGCACCGCCGCCGACCCCGCCGGAGTCGGCGGGGACTGGTACGACGCCGTGATCCTGCCGGACCGGGCCTGCGCGGCCGTCATCGGCGACGTGGTCGGCCACGACCTGAACGCCGCGGCCGCCATGGCCCAGGCCCGCAACATGCTGCGCGCCCTGCTGTACGACCGCCGCAGCCCGCCCAGTTCGGTGCTGAGCCAACTCGACCGCACCGTCCAGGACATCACCGACCTGCCGGTCACCACCGCCTGCCTGGCGCGGATCGAACCCACCGACGGGGACGGCTGGACGGTCCGCTGGAGCACCGCCGGACACCCGCCGCCGCTGGTGCTCGACCCCGACGGACGGACCTGGTACCTGGAGGGCGAGCCCGGCATCCCGATCGGCGTCGACCCCGACGTCCCCCGGCCCGACCACAGCCATCCGCTGCCCGGCGGAGCCACCGTGCTGTTCTTCACCGACGGCCTGGTCGAACGCCCCGACCGCGACATCGACGAGGGCCTCGACGCCCTCGCCGCGCTCGTCGCCGCGCACGCCGACCTGCCGCTCGACGAACTCGTTCGGACCCTCGCCGACCTGCACCCCGGCGACGGTCACGACGACATGGCCGTGCTGGCCGTCCGCACGCCGACCCGGACCTGAGGGCTGACGGACCGCCACGGCAGACCGCCCGGCGGGGAACGGGTGGTGGGCCACGGGTAGCGTGCGTGGGCATGCGGAAGAAACTGGTGGAGCAGGCGTTCCGGGCCGAGGCCGGGGCGCTCGGGGCGGCGTTGGCCGGGCTGGGCGCGGGGGAGTGGGCGCGGCCCACGCGCTGCGAGCCGTGGACGGTGGTCGAGCTGCTGGCGCACGTCCGGGTCGCGGTCGGGCGGGTGGAGGCGATGCTGGCCGGGCCCGAGCCCGAGCGGGCGGAGGTGACGGCGGTGGGGTACTACCGGCCCGACGAGCGGTTCGACGCGGCGACGAACCGGGCGCGGATCGCGCTCGCCCGTGACACGGCGGACGGCGACACCGACCCGGTCGCCGCGTTCGAGCGGACCTGGCAGGGTGTGGCGGCCCGGTTCGAGGGCGAGGCCGAGGCCCGCGTGGTGCGGACCAGGCACAGCGATCCGATGCTGCTCACCGAGTTCATGATCACCCGGGTGGTGGAGTCGGCCGTGCACGGCCTGGACCTGGCCGATGCGCTCGACCGCCCGGCCTGGCTGACGGACGAGGCCTCCGAGGTGCTGGAGGAACTGCTGCTGACGGACGTCGACGGCGCGTCGGTGCGGGCGGCGCTCGGCTGGGACCGGGCGACGCTGCTGCGCAAGGCGACCGGCCGGGCCGAGCTGGACGCGGTGGAGCGGGCGGAGGTGGCGCGGGCCGGGATCACCTGGCTGACGCTGGGCTGAGCACGACGAGTTGGCCAGTCGGCCAGTCGGGCGGTCAGCCGGTCGGGCAGTCGGTCAGTCGGGCAGGAGGGCAGGAGGGGTCGGGCGCGGCCTCCCGGGCCGCGGCGACGCTGCGCCGTGCCGGGAGGCCGTGCGACGATGCGCCGCTACGCCCCGATGGGCTCCGCGTGCGGCCACCGGGCGGTGGGCAGCTCGGTCGCGGGGGCGGACGGCGTGGCGGGAGGGTGGACGGTGAACTCGAAGTTCCGGTGCGCCTTGGCGCCCAGGCCCGGCGGCAGCACGATCAGGCCGTCGGCCGTCAGGCGCCGCACCCGGGGCCGGCTGAGGCCGAGCCCGATCATCAGCAGCCGCTCCACCCGGATCGGCGCGGGCAGGTCGAAGGCGACCCGGATCCGCAGCGGGGCGGGGGAGCCGAGCGCGTACAGCGGGGTGCGGGCGTCCAACTCCCAGGTGCCGGACCAGTCGAGACGGTAGCCGTTCTTCGCGGCCAGCGAGGCACTGATCGTCAGCTCCCGCACCACGGCCGGGTCGTTGGTCTCGTACGACACCAGCCGGGACGGCTCCAGCGTCGAGACGTGGACGCGTTCGTGGACGGGGACCTTCGAGGTGCGGTCGCAGCCGGCGCAGCTCAGCAGCAGCCAGACGTCGAGCAGTTTGCCGCTCGCGTTGACCCGGATCCTGCCGGAGGGGCGGTGCCGGGTGCTCGGGCAGTCCGGGCAGGGGCGGACCACGGCGGGCAGGGCGAACTGGCGCACGGCCCACCGGGCCTTGCGGGAGGTATGCATGAAGATGTGATGGCTTTCAGGACGGGGCGGGAGCGCTCACCGGCCGGCGCGCAGGCCGGACCGGGCCCCCGCGGTTCGGCGGGTGCACACGAGGGCGCGATGCGTCGCCCCGGGGCCCGGCAGAGGGCGGCGAGGTCGACCGCGCGACAGGTCGGCTGATACTGCGTGGCATCCGCTAAAAGTCCATGCGGTGATCGTGATCCACGGCGGAGTCCGACGGCAACTCAATTTCCGTCGCCGGGAAGAGGTTTCGAGCCCCATGGATATGCTGAACGGATGATCGAATCGAGCAAGCCCGTCGAGCTGGTGATCTTCGACTGCGACGGCGTCCTGGTGGACAGCGAACGGATCGCGGTCCGCGTCCAACGCGAGGTCGGCGCGCAGCTCGGCTGGCCGCTCACCGAGGACGAGGTGGTGCGGCACTTCATCGGACGCTCGCACGCCGCCGGCTGGCAGGTGGTCGCCGAACGGCTCGGCGAGAGCACCGCCGCCGCCTGGGAGCAGCGGTTCGAACAGCGGCACCGGGAGCTGGTCGACACCGAACTGGAGCCGGTGGACGGCATCGTGGAGGCACTCACCGAGCTCGCCGCAGCCGGCCTGCCGCACTGCGTGGCATCCAGCGGAACGCACGGGAAGATGCGGCACACCCTCGGCCGGACCGGCCTGTACGAGCGCTTCGAGGGCCGGATCTTCAGCGCCACCGAGGTGGCCCACGGAAAGCCCGCACCCGACCTGTTCCTGCACGCCGCGCAGCGGATGGGCTTCGCCCCCGAGGTGTGCGCCGTGGTCGAGGACAGCGGCCCCGGCACCCGCGCCGCCCGCGCCGCCGGGATGCGGTGCTTCGGCTACACCGGCGGCCCCACCGGCGCGGACGCGCTCACCGGCCCCGGCACCGTACTGTTCTCCGACATGCGGCAGCTGCCCGAACTGCTGCGCACCAGCCACGGCTGACACCCCGTCGCCCCCACCGAAGGAGCCCGCTCCATGGCGCAGGCCGAACTGCCCGCCGGCTGCACCGCACGGCCGATCGACCCGGACACCGACCTCCCCGCCGTCCAGCACCTGGTCAACACCTGCGAGCGCGCGCTCGACGGCACCGCGACCACCGACGCCGGCGCGCTCGCCGCCGTCCTTGCCCGCCCCGGACTCGACCCCGCCGCCGACACCCTGCTGGTGCACACCGGCGACGGCCGACTCGTCGGCTGGGCCTGGACGGACCGGCGCACCGACGCCGACGTCCACCCCGAACACCGCGGCCGGGGCCTCGGCACCGCCCTGCTGCGCTGGATCGAACAGCGGGCCCGTGAACGCGGCACCGCCGAACTCGCCCAGATCGTGCCCGACCGCGACCCGGCCGCCACCGCGCTGCTGGCGGCCCACGGCTTCCGCGCCGACGTCACCAGCTGGCTGCTCGCCATCGACCTCGACGACCTGCCCGCCGACCTGCCGCCCGCCCCCGAAGGCCTCACCGTCCGCCCCTTCCGGGCCGGCGACCCGGCCGACGAGCAGGCCGCGCACCGGCTCACCGAGGACGCCTTCGACGAATGGCAGCAGCGCCGCAAGGACTTCGACGAATGGGCCGCGAACACCGTGCGCCGCCCCGCCTTCGCCGCCGACCGCTCCCCGCTCGCCTTCGCCGACGGCCACCTGGTCGGCGCCGCCCTCGCCCTCGCCCTCCCCGACACCGGCGAGGGCTACGTGGAGACCGTCGCCGTCCACGCCGGCCACCGCCACCGCGGCATCGCCCGCCACCTGCTGCGCCACACCTTCCACGCCTGCCGCGCCGCCGGCCTGCGCAGCTGCACCCTGTGGACGCACTCCGCGACCGGCGCGCTCGACCTCTACCTGAAGGCCGGCATGACGGTCCGTCACAGCTCGACCGTACTGAAGAAGACCCTGGCCTAGGCAGCTTCGTTCCCCGCGGCTGCCGCGTCGCCCGCCCGGAGATCATTCAGAAGCGGAGAGCACCGGCCGTAGCGCCGTTCCTACGTCGGATGACGGATGGGCCGATGGCGCATTTTTCATGCTTGTCAGGTTTCTGATTTAGCGTCAACCTTCTTTTGGCAAAGGCGAGTTGATGGACCTGGGTGGTGCGGTGAGCCGCGCGCCCATGGGGGGACAGGGGGACGGCGATGGCTGTACGACGGAAGGTCTTCCGGGGGGTGGCCGCGGGGGTGGCGGCCCTGTTGCTGGGGGCGGGGAGCGCGGTGCCGGCGGTGGCGAGCGCTCCGGAGGGGGTGGTGCAGGGGGCCGGGGCGCCGGGGGCGATCGCCGGGAGCTACCTGGTGGTGCTCGCTCCGCAGAAGGCGGGGGCGGCGCCGGAGGCGGTCGCACCGCTGGGGGCTTCACTGGCCGCCCGTTACGGCGGCGTGGTGGGGCGGACCTACGACACGGCGCTGCGCGGGTTCTCGGTGCGGCTCCCGGAGCGTCAGGCGCGGCGGCTCGCGGCCGATCCGGCGGTCGCGCTGGTGTCGCAGAACCACCGGGTCTCGGCGGACGGGAGCCAGACGGGGCCGCCCTCCTGGGGGCTGGACCGGATAGACCAGCGGCGCCCGCCGCTGACCGACCGCTTCGACTACCCGGCCGGCGGCGGGAAGGGGGTGACGGTGTACATCGTCGACACCGGCATCCGGATCAGCCACGAGGACTTCGGCGGCCGGGCCTCGTACGGGTTCGACGCCGTCGACGGGGACGCCGTGGCCGACGACGGCCACGGGCACGGCACCCACGTGGCCGCCACCGCGGTGGGCGCGACGTACGGGGTGGCCAAGCAGGCCTCAGTGGTTGCCGTCCGCGTGCTGGACGACGGCGGGAGCGGCACGATCGAGCAGGTCGTCGCGGGCGTCGACTGGGTGACCTCCCACGCGGTCAAGCCCGCCGTCGTCAACATGAGCCTGGGCGGCGACCCCGACGAGGTGCTCGACACCGCCGTGCGCAACTCGATCGCCTCCGGTCTGACGTACACGGTCGCGGCCGGAAACCAGGGCCTCGACGCCTCGCAGCACTCCCCCGCCCGGGTGGCGTCCGCCATCACGGTGGGTGCCACCGACATCGAGGACGACGTCGCCTGGTACTCCAACTACGGCCCGTTGGTGGACCTGCACGCGCCCGGCGACGAGATCACCTCGGCCGGGATCGCCTACGACGAGGACTCCGACGTCATGTCGGGCACCTCGATGGCCTCGCCGCACGCCGCGGGCGCCGCCGCGCTCTACCTGGCGGACCACCGCACCGCGACACCCGCCCAGGTCTCCACCGCGCTGACCTCGGCGGCCACCAGCGGATCCATCGGCGCGCTGGAACCGGGCACCCCGGACCGGCTGCTGTACACCGGCACCATCCCGAACCGGCCGCCCGGTCCGCGGTTCACCAATGACACGGACACCCCCGTCGAGGAGGCGCCGCTCCTGTCCGCCATCACCGTCACCGGAGTGGCCGGGCGCGGCCCGGCCAACCTCGACGTCGCCGTCGACATCGTCCACGACTGGCCGTACGACCTGGTCATCGATCTGATCGCACCCGACGGCACCGCCTACCGCCTCAAGGACGCCGACTTCAGCGGCCCGTTCAACGACGTCCACCGGCTCTACGGCGTGGACGCCTCCGCCAGGATCGCGAACGGGGTGTGGCGGCTGCAGGTGACCGGCGGATCGGAGTACTTCGAGGGCTACCTCGACCGCTGGGCGCTGCAGTTCTGACACCCGGCGCTGCCGGCCGCCGGGGGAGCCGACCGCCTCGCAACGGCGGCGGGCTCCCCCGGCACGTCGGCGGCGAGGGGCGCGATCACCGGACGGCGGCGTCGAGCAGCGCCAGCAGCCGGTCCGCCTGCCGGGCCGTGGTGCCGGGCGGGTTGCGGGCCTCCGTCGCCGGGTCGGTGGACAGGAACACCAGCCACAGCAGGGCGAACAGGCGGCGGCACTCCAGCAGGCGGGCCCGCTCGGCGGGGGACAGCGCGAAGCGGGCCAGGAACGCCGCCGCGTCCAGATCGGTGTCCACCCAGGCGGAGAGGTGCTCGACCACCTCGGCCAGCTCGTACGGGCGGTCGCTGCGCCCCGAGTCCTCGAAGTCGACCAGCCGGACGTTCGCGCCGTCCCACAGGAAGTTGGCGAGGTTGCCGTCGGCCTGCCCGAGCACCGGCACCGCCGTCGCGGCACCCGCGAGCAGCCCCGCCTCCGCACCCGCCAGCCAGCGCACACCGGCCGCCAGCGCCGGCATCGAGGGCTGCACCGCGCGGCGGCGGATCGCGGCCACCGAGTCGCGGACGTACCAGCGCCGCTCCGGAAGGACGGCCGCCGCCCCGGGCGGGACGGCGCGCAGCAGGCGGTCGGTCGCGCGGGCCAGGGCGGTCAGTTGAGTGAGCGTCAACTCGGTCCCGCGCAGCGGGACGCCGGGCAGCCTGGTCATGATGACGGTCCGTCCGACCAGCGACAGCGGGCGGGGCG
>NZ_BMRI01000018.1:107618-122233 GCF_014648555.1 Kitasatospora griseola | reverse complement strand
CGAGGCCCGGCGCGTGCCGGTCGAGCAGGGTGAGGGCCAGCCACTCGCGGGCCGGGTCGCCGTCGGCGTCCGGGCGGAAGCGCTTGCGGACGGTGTCGGGGAGCAGTTCGACACCGTGGGTGGTCCACTGCGATGTCATGGCGTCAGCTTCCGTGAGCGGCCGGTCGGGCAAGTCGCGTACGGCGGTCGGTGCGGGTCACTAGGGTAGAGGCCGGCGGCACACGGACGACGAGGGGCGGCACCGACATGGTGGGGACGGAACTGGCCGAACTGGCGGCCTCGGGCGCGACAGCACTGGTCGGGGCAGTCGCCACCGACCTCTGGGGGCAGGTCCGGGACCGGGTCGGACGGCTGCTCACCCGCGGCCGCGAGAGCCGGGTGGAGGCCGCCCGCATCGAACTCGCCTACGCCGAGGTGCTGGACGCCGAGGAGAACGACCAGCCCGAAGTCCGCGAGACCGTCCGGCAGGACTGGGAGCAACGACTGCTCACCGTGCTGCGCGAAGACCCGACCGCCGTCGCCGAACTGCGCGCCCTGCTGGACGAGATCGCCCCGCAGGGCGACGGGCAGCGGGTCGAGGTGACCACGATCCACAACGAGATCAGCGGCGACGTGCACGGCATCGCCCTGCAGATCGGCCGGGTCGACACCAGCAATGTGACGATGCGACAGCCGGGTGATCAGACCTCCTGATCGTCGAGTGCGGCCAGCAGCTCCGGACCCGACCAGGACGGCGGGGTCGGCGCGGACTCGGCGGCCCGGACCAACTCCAGCAGCCGCCGGTTCGCGGGCGCGGCCAGCCCGTGCCGCTCGGCGAGAGCGAGGACCTCGCCCTGGAGCTCGTCCACCTCGGTGCGGCGACCACGCTGCAGGTCCTCCCACATCGACGACCGGGCCTGCGCGTCCACCCGCAGACTGGCCGCCGTGAGCCGCCGGAACAACACGTCCGGCAGCCGCAGTACGGCGGGCATCCACCCCGCCGGCACCGGACCGAGACGGGCCGGCGCCAGCCCCGCCGCCCGCAACGCGGCCAGGCCCTCGCGCTGGCACCGGGCCAGCACCAGCCGGTACGGCCGACAGCCGAGCTGCTCGCGGAGCGGCCGACCGGACAGCGCGTTGACCGCGTTGTTGAGGTTCATCAGCAGCTTGGCCGCCTGCACCTGCGGCATGTCTCCACGCAGCTCCACCGGGAGGCCGGCGGCCCGCGCAGCTTCGGCGAAACGCTCGGCGGAGGGGGAGTGCCCAGCGGGCGGCTGTTCGGGGGTGGCGGTGTGTTCGAGCATCAGGCGGCCGTCGGTGCCCTGGTGGAACGCGGCCGGGCCGGTGCGGACCACGTTGTACGGGACCATGCCGGCCAGGACCCGGCGGCCGGGGAGGGCGGCGGCGAGCAGCTGGGCGTTGCGCAGGCCGTTCTGGAAGCTGATCACGGTGGTGCGGTCGTCCAGATGCGGGGCGAGCTCGCGGGCCGCCCTGGCGGTGTCCGCGGACTTGACGGTGATCAGGACGTAGTCGGCGCCGGCCGCAGCCGCGGCGTCCGTGGCGGTGGCGGGCCGGGCGTGCAGCCGGCGGGTGCCCGGTCCGGTCAACGTCAGGCCGGTACGGTCGAGTTCGGCCATCGCGGCCGGGCGGCCGATCAGCGTCACGTCGGCGACGGAGGCGAGCGCCCCGCCGAGGCGGCAGCCGATGCTGCCCGCGCCGAACACGGCGATCCGCAACGGCGGCACGGAACGGTCTTCGGGCACCGGAGGCTCCTTCGTCGACGGCAACGGCCCCCGAGGTTACCGCCCGGTCACCTGCCCGGTCAGCGCCATTGGCCGTACTGAGGGAACGCCGGCCCGGGGCGCGGGGTGGCGCGGAGCCGGCCCGCTGCCCACTGGCGTCCGGCGATTGCCCGACTCACTGTCAGACCGTGGTTGCCCTGCCCGTCACCGCCACACAGCGGCCCCCGACGGTGCGTCAGTTCGAGGGCCGGTCGTCCGCAGGGACATGGCGGGTGGCGAGGAGGGCGGCCACGTCGTCGTCGGCGGGGCCGCCGGCGTAGTGGCGGAGGTCGCGGCGGAGGCTGTCGAGGAGGTGGGGGGAGGGTTCGGCGGTCCAGCGGGCGAGGCGGTCGGTGAGGGGGTAGAACTCGCCGGTGCGGTCGCGGGTCTCGGAGACGCCGTCGGTGTAGAGGAGGACGCGGTCGCCGGGGCCGAAGGGGACGGTCTGGGTGCGGTAGTCGGAGGCGACCAGGGCGGAGAGGTTGAGCGGGGGCAGCGGCAGGTCGGGTTCCAGGAGTCGGACGCCGTGGGGCTGGATGAGGCCGGGCGGCGGGTGGCCGCAGTTGAGCAGGCGGGCCTCGGGGCGGTCGTCGGGGATCTCCAGCAGGACGGCGGTGGCGAAGCGTTCGGCGGCGTCCGGGGAGGAGGCCCGTTCGGCGTACCGGCTCAGGCCGGTCTCCAGGCGGCTGGCGAGCGCCGGCAGGTCCTTGGCGTCGTAGGCGGCCTCGCGGAACGAGCCGAGCAGGGCCGCCGCCATCTCCACCGCCGGCAGGCCCTTGCCCTGGACGTCGCCGAGGATGATCCGGACCCCGAACGGGGTGCGGACCGCCTCGTAGAAGTCGCCGCCGATCTGGGCCTGTTCGGCGGCGGCGTTGTAGTAGAGGTCGAGGTCGACGCCGTTGATCCGGTCCGGCAGCGGGCGCAGCACCACCTCCTGGGCGGTCTGCGCCACCGAGCGGACCATCGCCAGGTCGCGTTCGCGGTGCACCCGCTGCCCGGCGGTGTACGCGGCCGCCAGGGTGACGGTGACGGTCGCGGCGATGACCGAGGCGGCGGACGCGCCGACGCTGTGGTCCCGGAGCAGGGCCAGCACCACTTCGGTCAGGACGGCGAGGAGGCCGATCATCAGCGTCCCCAGCGGGCCCCAGCTGGCGGCGGCGAGCGCGGGCGCGGCCACCACGAAGCGGTCGTAGCGCTGACCGGCCGGGGTCTCGGAGTCGGCGGCCGCCGCCAGGGCGATCAGCAGGAACGGCGACAGAAGGCTGATGGTGCTCAGGACCGTGCGGGGCCGAGCCGGATCCGGTTTGTCGGTGATCGTGGGCATGACCCGGTGAACGGTACCCGGGCGAGCCGCCCGGGTGTGGGAGGCGCGGGCGGGCGGCACCGCCCGGACGATCACCGGGGCGCGGGCTCAATGGTCGCCGTCACCATGCCCGCCGGCCCGCCGGTGGTGCGCCGGGCCATGGGCGGCCGTCCGGCGCGCGCCGATGATTCACGCCAACCGTGCTCGACCACCCCCCACCCCGGTGCGAGCACACACCGAGAGCCATCGAGAGCGGAGCCCCCACATGGCACGACACACGAGCAGGGCAGGACGGATCGGACGCTGGGCGAAGGCGCTGGTGGCGGGAGCGGTGCTGACCGCGGGGATGCTGACCGGCGCGCCGCAGGCTTCCGCGGCCGGGCTGGGACAGGTCACCGGGTTCGGCAGCAACCCCGGCAACCTGGCGATGTACAGCTACGTGCCGAGCGGGCTGGCCACCGGAAAGCCGCTGGTGGTGGCGCTGCACGGCTGCGTCCAGAGCGCCACCGACTACTACAGCAACTCGGGCTGGGCGCAGCTCGCCGACCGCTGGGGCTTCGCGGTGGTCTTCCCGCAGACCGGTGCGACCAACAACGCGCTGTCCTGCTTCTCCTGGTTCGACAGCAGCAAGGACACCCGGGGCAGGGGCGAGGCGCTGTCCGTCAAGCAGATGGTCGACAAGGCGGTGGCGCTGTACGGCAGCGACCCGTCGCGGGTGTACGTGACCGGCCTGTCGGCGGGCGCGGGCATGGCCGCCGACCTGCTGGCGGACTACCCGGACGTGTTCGCGGGCGGCTCGATCGCCTCCGGCCTGCCCGCGCAGTGCGCCACCACGCAGTCCGCAGCGTCCGGGTGCCAGAACTCCAACCAGAACCTGACGCCCACTCAGTGGGGCGACAAGGTGCGGGCGTCCAACCCGGGCTGGACCGGTCCGTGGCCGCGGGTGGCGATCTGGCACGGCAGCTCGGACACCACCGTCGCCCCCGTCAACGCGACCGAGCTGCGCGACCAGTGGACGAACGTGTGGGGCATCCCGCAGACCGCCTCCGCCACCCAGGCGCTGCCGGGCAGCACCACGTTGAGCGTGTACAACGACAGCACCGGCAGGCCGGCCGTCCAGCTGTACAGCGTGTCGGGGATGGGCCACGGACTGCCCGTCAGCCCGGGCAGCGGTACCGCCAACTGCGGCCAGGCCGGCGCCTACTTCCTGAACACCATCTGCTCGTCGTACTGGACGGGGCTGTTCTGGGGCCTGGACGGCAGCGGCGGCGACAACGGCGGCGGCACCCAGCTGCCCGCGCCGGGCGGACTGGCGGTCACCGGCACCACCGACACCACGGTCTCGCTGAGCTGGAGCGCGGTGGCGGGAGCGGCGTCCTACACCGTGTACCGGGGCGGCGCGCAGGTCGGTGCCGCGACCGGCACCGCGTACACCGACAGCGGCCTGGGCGCGGGCACCGGGTACACCTACACGGTGGCCGCGGTGGACGCCAACGGCACGGTGGGGAAGGCGAGTTCGGCCGTCACCGCGACCACCACCGGCAGCGTCTTCACGCCGAAGTGCTGGACGGACAACAACTACAACCAGGTCGCCGCGGGCCGCGCCCACCAGAGCGGCGGGTACGCGTACGCCAACGGCTCGAACCAGAACATGGGGCTGTGGAACCTGTTCGTGGTTCACACGTTGAAGGAGACTTCGGCCGGGTTCTTCGTGCTCGCGGACTCCGGCTGCACTGCGTGAACGATCGTTAACGCCACCTGACCAGCGGCGATGCGGGCTCCGTCGAATCCCGGGCGGGGCCCGCCAGAGTGTCAGGGGGGTGGCGAGACGTCTGACAGATTGAATGATTGTCCTTCGTCACAGTGGCGACCAGACTCGTGCACCTCACATTCGTGCCGACACCCGATTGCCAAGGTGAAAATGACCGCCATCCCCGTGGCCCCGCCGGAGACCCGGTGGGCAACGCCCAAGCGCGTGAGCCTGGTTCCCCTGGTCGCCCTGATCTTCTTCGGCGTCTCCGGCGGCGCCTACGGCATCGAGCCGCTGTTCTCGACGTCCGGGCCCGGCATGGGAATCCTGCTGATCCTGATCGCGCCGCTGATCTACAGCGTTCCGCACGCCCTGGTCTGCGCCGAACTCGGCACCGCCATCCCCGTCGAGGGCGGCTACTACCACTGGGTCAAGCGCGGCCTCGGCCGGTTCTGGGCCTTCCAGCAGGGCGTGCTGCAGTGGGTGTGCAGCTTCGTCGACATGGCGCTCTACCCGGTCATGTTCACCTCGTACCTGTCCAGCCTGATCAGTGCGGTCGCCCCCGGTGAGCACGTCCTGTTCGAGATCGCCGGGCTGAAGATCGACCTGAACTGGGTGATCTGCGTCGGCGTCATCGTGGTCTTCACGCTGCTGAACCTGATGGGCGCGGGCTGGGTCGGCGACTCCTCGGTGGTGTTCGCGATCATCTGCCTCACCCCGATGCTGATCCTCACCGCGATCGGCGGCTACCACCTGCTGACCGACGGCATCAACCCGGTCTCCCAGCTGACCGCCGAGGAGGGCCAGTCCACCTGGAACGCCTTCGGCTCCGGCCTGTTCATCGTGATGTGGAACTACTCCGGCTGGGACTCGGTCTCCACCGTCGCGGGTGAGATGGAGAACCCGAAGAAGCACCTGCCGAAGGCGCTGTTCTGGGCCGTCCTGCTGATCATCGTCGGCTACCTGCTGCCCTCGGTCGCCGCGCTCGCGGTCGGCGCGGACGGCGACAACGGCTGGAAGAGCTGGAAGGACGGCTCGTTCTCCGACATCGCGGGCCAACTGGCCGGCCCCTGGCTGCAGTACACCGTCACCATCGGCGGCCTGTTCGCCTCGGTCGCGATGTTCTCCGCGCTGCTCGCCTCCTACTCCCGGCTGCCCTCCGCGCTCTCGCGCGACGGCTACCTGCCCGGGTGGGTCTCCAAGGAGAGCAGGCGCTACAAGATGCCGATGGCGTCGATCATCGGATCGTCCGTCATCTACGCGCTGTTCTGCTTCTCCAGCTTCAGCAACCTGGTGATCTTCGACGTCTTCCTCACCAACATCGGCATCCTGCTGGAGGTCGCCGCGCTGATCATGCTGCGGATCCGCGAGCCCGAGCTGGAGCGCCCCTACAAGATCCCCGGCGGCTGGTGGAGCATCGGCCTGATCACCGTCAGCCTCACCGCCGTCAGCGTCTGGGCCGCCATCGAGCAGTACGACGAGGAAGGCGCCAAGGCCGTCGTCCTCTGCCTGATCGTGGTCGGCATCTCGCTGGTGCTCTACCCGCTGCTGTCGCTGCGCAAGGCCGCCAAGCAGTCCGCCGCGCTCGACCGGGCCGTCGCGAACGGGACGGTGCCCGGCGAGGTCTACGGGCTGTCAGGGTCGCAGCGGGACTCGGCACACAGTGACAAGGCCGCCACCGCCACCGGAACGGATAGCGTCGAGGCATGATCAACAGCTTCGCCCTGCACGTCCCGGACGCAGAGCTGGAACCCGAACCGCTCGACGCCGAGCAGATCGTCTCCGGCACCCCCGAGGTCACCGGCAAGGTGGTCTGGGAGTCCGCCGACGGCCGCCAGATCCGCGGGATCTGGCAGATCACCCCCGGCACGGTCACCGACACCGAGGCCGACGAGATGTTCGTCGTGCTCAGCGGCCGGGCCACCGTCGCCTTCGAGGACGGCCCCGTCCTGGAGATCGGCCCCGGTGACCTCGCGGTGCTGCGCGAAGGCGACCGCACCACCTGGACCGTCCACGAGACGCTCCGCAAGGTCTACACCATCAATCTCGGCCCGGAGGCGGCCGAGAACGAGGACCGATAACCGCCGCACCACGGCACAGCTGCCGGCCCGGCCGCCCCCACGGCCGGGCCGGCCACCCTCCCAAGGCAAGGAACCGAGAACATGGACCCCGTACACGCCCTGCGGGACGCCAAGCCCACCCCGTTCTGGCTGGAGGACCCCGGTCGTCCGCAGGCCAACTCGGCGCTCACCGGAGACGTCCGCTGCGACCTGCTGGTCGTCGGCGGCGGCTACAGCGGCCTGTGGACCGCGCTGATCGCCAAGGAACGCGACCCCGGCTGCGACGTGGTCCTGATCGAGGCCCAGGAGATCGCCTGGGCCGCCTCCGGCCGCAACGGCGGCTTCTGCGCCGCCAGCCTCACCCACGGCCTCGGCAACGGCTTCGAGCGCTGGCCGAACGAGCTCGCCGCGCTCGAACAGCTCGGCGCCCGCAACCTCCAGGCCATGGAGGACACCGTCACCAAGTACGGCATCGACTGCGACTGGGAGCGCACCGGCGAACTCGACGTCGCCACCGAGCCGCACCAGGTCGAGGAACTCGCCGAACTGTACGAACTCGCCAAGGAGTACGGCGACTACGAGCTGCTGGACGCCGACGCGGTGCGCGCCCAGGTGAACTCCCCGACCTACCTCGGCGCGCTGTGGGACAAGGACGGCGTGGCCATGCTCCACCCCGCCAAGCTCGCCTGGGGCCTCAAGCAGGCCTGCGAGCGGCTCGGCGTCCGGATCTACGAGCACACCAAGGCCACCGACATCGCCGAGGTCGGCCCCGGCATGGCCGTGCGCACCCCCTACGGCAAGGTGTTCGCCCGCCGGGTCGCGCTCGGCACCAACGTGTTCCCCTCGCTGGTCAAGCGAATCCGCCCCTACACCGTGCCGGTGTACGACTACGCGATGATGACCGAACCGCTCAACGCCGAACAGCTCGCCGCGATCGGCTGGCAGGGCCGGCAGGGCATCGGCGACAGCGCCAACCAGTTCCACTACTACCGGCTGTCAGCCGACAACCGGATCCTGTGGGGCGGCTACGACGCGATCTACCACTACGGGGCGAAGGTCCGCTCCGAGTACGACCACCGGCCGCAGACCTACCAGACCCTCGCCCGGCACTTCTTCGAGACCTTCCCGCAGCTCGAAGGCCTGCGGTTCACCAACGCCTGGGGCGGCGCGATCGACACCTGCACCCGGTTCTCCGCGTTCTTCGACACCGCCTACCACGGCAAGGTCGCCCTCGCCGCCGGCTTCACCGGCCTCGGCGTCGGCGCGACCCGGTTCGGCGCCGAGGTCATGCTCGACCTGCTGGCCGGCCACCCCACCGAGCGCACCACCCTGGAGATGGTCCGCCGCAAGCCGCTGCCGTTCCCGCCCGAGCCCGTCCGCTGGGCCGGCATCGGCATCACCAAGTGGTCCCTGGACCGCGCCGACCGCAACGGCGGACGCCGCAACCTGTGGCTGAAGACCATGGACACCCTGGGCCTCGGCTTCGACAGCTGACGCCCCGACACCTCCGCCGGCCGCCACTCGCCCCCGCGAGGGCGGCCGACGGCGTGTTCACTCCGGGACGGACTCGCCCGCGGCGCGGGCCGCCGCGCGGGCGGCCCGCTCGACCCGGTCGTGATGGGCGGGCCACCAGTCGGGGGAGACGTCCGGGAGGACCGGATCGCCCGGGCGCAGGCCGGTGGCGCCGTCGAGGAGTTCGCGGACCACGTCGAGCTGGCCGGCGTGGCGCTGGGTCTCGGCGACCACGTGGAGCAGGATCCGGCCGAGCGCGAGCCGGCTGTGCGGCGGCCACGGGACCCGGCCGAGGGCGTCCAGCGGGAGGGCGTCGACGGTGGCGTCGGCGTGCGCCCAGACCCGGCGGTACTCGGCGATCAGCGTCTCGCGGCTCTCCTCCGGGCGGGCCCACAGATCGGCGTTGGGCTCGGCCGCGCCCGCCACCCACAGGCCCGGCGCACCCTCGAAGGGACGGTCGAAGGTCTCGCCGAAGTAGACGGCCTCCGCGCCCGTCAGGTGCTTCACCATGCCCAGCAGGTTCGTCCCCGACGGCGTCACCGGGCGGCGGACGTCGTACTCCGACAGGCCCGCCAGTTTCCACAGCACCGCCTCCCGAGCGTCCTGCAGATAGAGCTTCAGATCCCTTTTGGCGTCGTCCGGTTGCTTGGTCATGGGGCGGAGTGTGGCCACGCCCGAAAGCCGGTCGCAAAGGGTTTTCACCCTCCGGTAACGTTCGGATCATGGCCATCGACCAGGAACTCGTGGACGCCGCGATCGAGTTGACCAGCCGTCGCTTCCCCGGGCAGGAGTGGGCCGGCGCGGCCGCGCTGCGGCTCGACGACGGCACCGTGCTGACCAGCACCGCGCCCGAGCCGCCGAACAACGCGGTACGGCTGTGCCACGAGACCGGGGCGATCTGCGAGGCGTACAAGCTGGGCCGCCGGGTGGTGGCCTCGGTGTGCGTCACCGCCGCCGACCAAGGCCGCGGGTTCTGGGTGCTCGCACCGTGCGGCGTCTGCCAGGAGCGGCTGTTCGCCTACGGGCCCGACGTGGAGGTCGGCGTGCCCGTCCCCGCGGACCCGACGCGATGGACCACCATGCGGCTGCGCGACGTCCAACCCCACTGGTTCGCCCGGGTGTGGCCCGACGAGGTGTGGCCGTACGAAGGAGCGCCGTCCGCCGGCTGAGGGCCGCCGGTCGGTGACAGGCCGGTGGCTGCCGGGCCCGGGTCGTCAGTCGGTGATGGCGAACACCAGCAGCCCCTCCAGGGGCTCCGGGACCACCTCGACGTGCTTCACGACCGCCCGGGGCGGGCCGTGCCGCATCCAGGCCACCATCTCCTCCACCGGCGCGTCGTCACCCTCGAACACCGCCTCCACCCGCCCGTCCGGCAGGTTGCGCACCCAGCCGACCACGCCGGCCTGCGCCGCCGCCCGACGACAGGAGTCGCGGAAGAACACGCCCTGCACCGTGCCCGAGACCAGCACCCGCCGCCGGATCACCCGCACCCACCTCGCCCCGCTCGCCGCCACTGCCCGCAAGAGATATACCGCAGCCGGGGCGGCGCGCGGTGGCAGGCAGGGCCGTCAGTGCGCGACGGCCGCAGGCTGCGGGACGGCCCCGGCGGGCTCGTGGTCGTCGATGGAGCGGCTGAACGGGCGCCAGGCGAACAGCGTCAGCGCCGCCATCACCACCGCCGAGAACCAGAACGGGCCGGTCAGGCCGAAGGCGCGGGCCAGCGGGCCGCCGATCAGGGCGCCCAGGGCCGAGCCGCCCACCGCGAGCGCCATGAAGACGCTCATCACCCGGCCGAACAGCTCGCTCGGCACCGCCCGCTGCACCAGCGTCCGGTCCACGCCCACCCACACCGCGCCGTGCACGCCGAACGCCGCCAGCACCAGGCCCGCCACCCAGGCCGACCCGGCCAGCGCCAGGCCGACATGCGTCAGCGTCTCCAGTACCAGGCCCACCCGCAGCAGCACCGAGGACGAGAACCGGGCCTGCAGGCGCGGCGCCAGCACCGCCCCCACCAGACCGCCCACCGCGCCGGACGCCATCAGCACGCCGTAGCCGAACGCCGACAGGCCCAGGTGCTCACGGGCGTACAGCACCATGACGGAGAACCCGGCGATCAGCGTCACGTTCATCAGGCACAGCGCCAGCGTCAGCGTCCGCACCGCCGGCTGCCCCCACAGCCAGCGCGCCCCTTCGGTGAGCTGACGGCGCATCGGCAGCCGGGGCGCGGCGGCCGGCGGCGCGGGCTCGTCGCGCGGCAGCAGGCGCAGCATCGAGAGCAGCGCGGCCGCGCCGGCGAAACTCGCCGCGTCGACCGCCATCGGCAGGCCGGCCGCCACCCCGAACAGGGCCGCGCCCAGCGGCGGGCCGCACAGCTTGTTGAGCACCGAATAGGCGGCGAAGATCCGGGAGTTGGCGTGCGGCAGCTGCTCGGACGGGACGACGGCGGGCACCAGCGCGGAGGACGCGTTGTCGCCGAGCGCCGCGCAACTGCCCAGCAGCAGGCCGACGGCGTAGATCAGCGGCAGCGAGGCCGCCCCCGCGAACACCGCGCCCGCCAGCACCGCCGTCAGCGCGGCCCGCGCCGCGTTCATCGCCACCGTCAGCCGCCGCCGGTCCATCCGGTCCACCAGCACGCCGCTCACCGGGGCGAGCAGCAGCCACGGCGCCTGCTGGACGAACACCGCCAGGCCGACCAGCACCGGATCCCTGGTCAGCGACGTCACCAGCAGCGGGGCCGCCGCCGCGACGATCCCGTCCCCCAGCGTGGAGACCGCCGACGCCGACCAGAGCACCCCGAACTGCCGCCCCAGGCCACCTACCTGCTTCATCCCGCTCCACCCCGGATCGTGCCCGCATCCCGAAAACGCCCGACGCTAACCGCCGGGGCGGCCCGGGCGCACGCGGTTTTCCGGTCCGGCGGACGGCCCGGCGGTCGGCACCGTGGTCGGCATCGTGGCCGGTGGAGTGCGGGCGGCGCCGCGGACGGCGTACGGGCGGTGCCCGGTGGGGGGCGGGCACCGCCGGTCATGGGGGGTTACTGGCCGGTGCGGCCGTCGAGGCGTTCGCGGAGGAAGTCGGCGTGGCCGCAGTGGCGGGCGTACTCCTCGATGCGGTGGACCCACAGGCTGCGGGCCGGCTCATGGACGCTGCCGATCCGGGCGGCCATGTCGGGGTGCTTGGCGAACTCGGCGTCGGTGGCGGCCTGTTCGCGCTCCAGGTCGGCGATGGCGCCGTCCACCGCGGACTGTTCGGGCCGCACGCCCTCGAAGTCGCCGTCCGGGTCGCCGTACAGCTTGGGCGCCGGCTCGCCCGGGGCGATCCAGTTGCGCCAGTCGCGCTCCACCTCGGCGAGGTGACGGAGCAGGCCCAGCAGCGACATCGTCGACGGCGGGACGGACCGGGTGGCGAGCTGCTCGGGCGACAGGCCGTCGCACTTCATCCGCAGCGTCAGCCGGTAGTTCGTCAGGAAGTCCTGGAACGTGGCGAGTTCGCCGTCCGGGCTCGGACCGGCCGATTCGCGGGGGTCGTCGTCCGGGTCCACCCACATGTCGGGGTGGACGCCTGCCTGGGACCAGCGCTCGGGAAGCTGTTCGTTCATCGTCCGGATGATTCCGGCCCGCCCCGCCGTCCGCAAACGAATTTCGACCCCCTCGGCCGACGGGGTGTCGGAGAGGTGCCCTAAGGTGCGCCAGTGATCTTCAGACGAAAGAAGTCCTCCGGCCTCGCCGACGCCCTGACCGAGCTGGAACAGGGCGTCGCCGCACGCGACGGGGACCGCACCGAGCGGGCGTTCGGCGCCGCGATCCAGGCCCTGCAGACCGCCGACGACCCGGCGGAGTTCGCGGCGGCCGGACCGCGACTGGCCGCGCTGCTGCCGCAGTTCCCGCCGATCGGGCCGCGGGCGATGCTGGCCACCACGGCCGGGTTCTGCGTCGAGCAGGGCGCCGACGCCGCGGCCTGCGCGGAGCCGATCCTCGCCCAGGTCCGCGACGAACTGGCCGCCGCACTGGAGTTCGCCGCCCGCTGGCGCGCCACCGGCCCCGACGAACTCCCCGAGCCCGACGAGGAGTCGATCGACGAGGCGCTGCTCGCCCGCATCGGCGACGACCAGTACCAGGCCCTGCGGCTCGCCCAGGCCTGGTGCACCGTCGAGCAGTGGCAGGCGCCCGCGCTGGCCGTGCTGGGCCGCAGCACCGAGGTCCGCCGCCGGCACGGAGCCGCGCTGCTGCCGCTCTCCCGGGAGCTGGAGGCGCTCGAACAGCACGACCTCAAGTGCCTGTCGTCCATGCTCGCCGTCCTGGACGACGAGCCCCTGCTGGTGCTGCACCGGCCGACCGGCACCGGGTACCAGCTCCGGATCGGCGGCATCGGCGACAACTTCCAACTGCACACCCTGCTCGCGCACGTGCTGATCGGCGGCGGCCACCTCCCCGGCACCGCACCGTCCGCGGACAGCGTCCACCTCGCCGGCGGCCCCGCGCCCGCCGACGGCAGTCGCAGCGGCGCCGTCGCCACCGGCGCGTTCGAACTGTTCGGCGCCCACGGCACCCGGATCTGGAACGAGGGCACGCCCGACGACATCCCCGTGGTCGACGGGTACCGCCTGCTGGTGCTGGACGAGCCGAGCTACGCGCGCAGTTGGAACGCCGACCGGTTCTTCCCGATGCTGCCCGGCCGGGTCGAACTCCTCCGGGTGCTGCCCGCCGAGGAGACCCGCGCCTGGCTCGCCCGCACCACCGCCTGACACCCGGGCGACAGCCGACCGTCGCCCGACCGCCACCGGGGCGGGCGACGGGGCCGGTAGGATCGGGTGGCGCTGACAACGTTGACATACCGTCGGCGCCACACCCGGCCAAGCCTGCCGACCCCGTCGATCCCGTCGATCCCCGTTGTGGAGCACCCCCATGCCCTTGGCGCTCGTCGCCCTCGCCATCACCGCGTTCGCCATCGGCACCACCGAGTTCGCCGCCATGGGCCTGCTCCCGCAGATCGCCGACAGCCTGCAGGTCTCCATCCCGAAAGCCGGCTGGCTGATCTCGATGTACGCGCTCGGCGTGGTGATCGGTGCCCCGCTGCTCACCGTCGGCGCCGCCCGACTGCCCCGCAAGGCCGTCCTGGTGGGCCTGGCCGCGCTGTTCACCGCCGGCAACCTGCTGTGCGCCGTGGCCCCCACCTTCGGCTTCCTCGCCGCGGCCCGACTGATCGCCGGACTCCCGCACGGCGCGTTCTTCGGCGCGGGCGCCGTCGCCGCCGCCGAACTGGTCGCCCCCCGCCTGCGGGCCCGCGCCGTCGCCGTGATGTTCTCCGGACTGACCGTCGCCAACATCGTCGGCGTCCCCGCCGCCACCCTGCTCGGCCAACACCTCGGCTGGCGCGCCGCGATGCTCGTCGTGGTCGCCATCGGCCTGCTCGGCGCCGCCGCCATCGCCCGCCTCGTCCCGCAGCTGCCCACCCACCCCGGCGCCGGACTGCGCAGCGAACTCTCCACCTTCCGCAGCGGACAACTCTGGCTCGCCCTGGCCACCGTGGTGTTCGGCTGCGCCGGACTGTTCGCCTGCTACAGCTACATCACCCCCACCCTCACCGAAGTGGCCGGCTTCGCCGACTCCTCCGTCACCCTGATCCTCGCCCTGTTCGGCGTCGGCATGACCCTCGGCAACGTCATCGGCGGCTACGCGGCCGACCGGGCGCTGCGCCCGTCGCTGTGCGCCGCGTTCCTCGCGATGTCGGGCGCGCTCGCGCTGTTCGCGCTCACCGCGCACGCCCGCTGGTCGGCCGCCGTGACGGTGGTGCTGATCGGCATGGCCGGGTTCGCGGCCGTGCCCACCGTGCAGACCCTGGTGATCCAGAAGGCCCGCAGGGCGCCGACGCTGGCCTCCGCGACTGTGCAGGGCGCGTTCAACCTGGCCAACGCGGGCGGCGCGTACCTCGGGGGAGTCGCGCTGTCGGCCGGTCTCGGCTGGACGTCGCCCACGCTGGTCGGGGCGGGCCTGGCGATGATCGGGTTCCTGATCGCCGCCGGGTCGTGGGCCGCCGACCGGAAGGCGCCCGTCGCGGTGATTGACCAGTCGGTCGTGGCGGAGCCGGCCGGGGCTGCGCTGCACTGACAGGGCGTCGGCCAGGACGTGGGACGGGGGACGGGGGACGGGGGACGGGGGACGTGGGACGTGGGACGGGGGTGTCGGGACTGACGGGCGGCGCGGGGACGGGGGCGGGGCGGGGGACGGGGC
>NZ_BMRI01000018.1:79046-107573 GCF_014648555.1 Kitasatospora griseola | reverse complement strand
GGGGGACAGGCTGGCGGTATGATCACCGGATTTACGTGCCGGCGGTGGGGTTGTTGCGGTTGCCGTCGCGCGGAGCACCCCTCGTGAGGAGCCCTCGATGCCCGGTCCCGACACCGCCACCGCCACCGCCCGAGGCCGGGTCGGCGTGATGCTGCCTCGCGACCTGCCCGCCCGCGACCTGATCCCGTTCGCGCGCCGGGCGGAGCAGCTGGGCTTCGACGAACTGTGGGTGGTCGAGGACCTCGGCTGGCGGGGCGGCGTCGCCCAGGCCGCCACCGCCCTGGCCGTCACCGAACGGATCACCGTCGGCATCGGCATCATGCCCGCCGGCGCGCGCAACGTGTGCTTCGCCGCGATGGAACTCGCCACCCTCGCCCAGCTCCACCCCGGCCGGGTGGTGGCCGGCATCGGCCACGGCATGCCCGGCTGGATGCGCGCCGCCGGCGCCTGGCCGGCCAGCCCCGTCACCCTGCTCAAGGAGTACACCACCGCGCTGCGCACCCTGCTGCGCGGCGAGCCGGGCCCGGCCGACGGACGCTACGTGCAGTGCGCGGGCGTGCAGTTGACGGAGCTCCCGGAGGTGCCGCCGCCGGTGATCCTCGGCGTCCGCGGCCCCAAGTCGCAGGCCGCGGCGGGCGAGGTCGCCGACGGACTGCTGCTCGCCGAACCCGCCGCCCCCGCGTACATCGAGAGCTCACGCCGCCACCTCGGCCCCGGCGCCACCGTCGTCACCTATGACGCCGCAGCGGTGGACGAGGACGAGGACGTCGCGCTCGACCGGGTCCGCGAAGGCCTGGCCGCGGTCGGCGAACCCGACTGGGCCGCCCACCTCGCGCCCCTCCCGTTCGCCGCCGAACTCCGTGCCCACCGCGAGGCCGCCGCCGACGGCCCGGAGTTCGCCCGCACCCTGCCCGCCGACTGGGTCCGCGCCCTCGCCGTCGCCGGCACCCCCGCCCAGGCCCGCGCCGCCATCGCCGCCCGCCACGCCGCCGGTGCCACCACCGTCGTCCTCACGCCGGTCGGCCCGGACGCGCCGGGCTCGCTCGAGTCGCTGGCCCGAGCCCTGTGACGAAGCTGCGCGCCGTCGGCTACTGGTGGTCCGCGCAGGCGCCGCACCTGCCACACCCGGCCCGGATGGTGGACGAGAGCTGGGACGGGGAGGAACGGTCGCTGGTCGGGATGTACCTCAGCCAGGGCCAACTCGCCTGTCAGTTCATGGGCGTGTCCCGCTGCCGCCTGTGCGGCCGCGTCAACGGCAACGCCGAGCTGACGGACGGCACCTACCTCTGGCCCAGCGGCCTCGGCCACTACGTCGAGGAACACGCCGTCAGGCTCCCCGCCGAGTTCGTCCGGCACGCCATCGACCGCCTCGACGCCCTCGAAGCCCGCGAGATGGACTTCTCCTGGTGGGACCAGCAGACCGGCGCGGCCAGGGGCGACGGACCGGCGGCGCCGACGAGCAGCTGACGACCCGGCCCGGTGGGGGCGGGCAGTTCGGTAATCTCCTTGCCCCGTAGGTCAATTGGGCGGGGCTGTGGCGACGGGCGTGGAAGTTTGCGGTCGGTTACGTGTGCGCGCGGTTGGAGGGGTCATCGAGGCCCTTCGGAGGCGTAGGCATGTGCCGCAGCCGGGTGGGCATTTCCCAGCTGCCGGGCGATCGCGGTCCGAGATGACCCGCTTCGGCGGTGGTGCGACCCGATCGCTGCCCATCTGGTGGCGGTGGGCGGCCCCGGTATTGGGAACGCCTGCTTCAGCTTGTGATTTATCCGGTGCGGCGCGGGGCAGCGGCAGGCCGACCAGCTCAGCCCGCAGCCGCTCGACGTCCAGGCACCCCCGGTTCAGCGCGCCGTACAGGGCGCCGTGGCCGCGCCGGTGCTCAGGAGCCAGCGCCAGGCCGACCAGGGTCTTCACCGGGCCGTCGGTGCACAACACCGAGTCGGTCAGCTCGAACAGTGCGTCGCGCCGCCCGGTCAGGCAGTCGTAGAAGACCCCCCGGAAACGTGATAGCTCCGCGAACGGCTCGCGCTGCAGGTCTCGTTCCAGCAAACTCACCGCTATAGCCTTCGCGTCAAGTCCTGCCCCTCTTGGTCGAGTTAAGGATCACGTGAAGGCTGCATCGTCGTCCCGGAAATACCCGGACGAGAGATCACCGGGTCCGCTTGTTCGAAGCTGGACGTACATGAGCGCCTGCTCCCGCAGTCAAGGGAGCGGGGCCCACGGGTCGTCGTGCTCCATCGGATCAGGCTGTTCGGGGTGGAGCATCTCTCGGACACAGCGTTGCAGTCCCGTCTCCCCGGATCCGCCGGCGGCGGCCATCCAGGGCAGGTCGTCCATGGCGTGGGCGCGCTCGTTGGTGGCGAGGTCGCCGACGTCTTCGCGCAGGTCGTCGGAGGCGGGTTCGTCGGTCAGGCAGAGCCAGCCGATCGCGGCGGCCAGCCGGGCTTCGGGGGCTTGCGTTCGGTCCCGCCAGCGCTCTCGCATCCACATGGTGGTCGGCTGGTGGGGGTGGGTACGGGTGGCTTCGGCTGTGGCGAAGACCAGGGCGGCCTGGACGATCGGGTCCTGCTCGGCGTCGAGCTGGGCGCGGAAGGCGGCACGGACCGCGTGATCGAGGTCGGTGGCGGCAGCCAGTGCATAGGCGGCGCCGATCCGGATCGCAGGGTCGGGGTCGTGCAGAAGAGGCTTCAGGAGGGCGGCGTCGGCGGTGATCGCGGCCCGGGCGGCGGCAACCGACCAGCCCCGCCGGGTAGCCGGTCACCTCGACACCATAGTCGTCGTAGAGGTCGCCGTACTGGAGGTCAGCGCGGTGGAGCAGCAGTTCGTGGCGGGAGGCGACGCCGAAGTAGCGGGCGCGAGCCGGAAAGGAGACTTCAGCAAGCGCCTCGGCACGGTAAGGGTGGTGGGCGTCGGCAGCGATCCGGATCAGGAACGGCACGGCGAGCACGGCGGCCGCCCGCATGTCGTTGGCGCACATGCCGCTCACAGCACCTGTTCCGGTGCGAACGGGCGAGCCGCCGGCGTGGAGCACGTGTATGGCCTCCCTGACGTGATCGCCGTGCGGGAAGTTCTCCCACGGGACTTCGTCGAGCAGGAATTTGTCCTTGACCTTGGGCTCCATGGCGGCCACCATCGCACGCACATCGAACGGCCCGCCCACGAACGAGGACAGGTCTGCCCCCTCCGTCAACGCCCGGCACATCGCCAATGTTGGGTCGGTTCGCCACTCGCCCACGTCACATCACCCCGCCGCTGAGTCCGATCGGTGTAGATCATGCCCGAGCGGACCGGCATCGATGTCGAGGCACGTGGCTGGCACCGCAGGGGCGAAGGCGAGACCGGCAGTTCCGCAGGCTGGCCGCGCTGACGCTTGATCGTCACGATCGCCTGTTAAATCACAAGCTCAGTGTGCCGTCGTCGATGTGCAGACCGCAGATTGCCACCTGAGGCAGGGCGCACCAAGGGGGTGGAACTGTAGGCCGCGCCCCAGGCCTGACAAGTCGTCACCACCTGCCCAGGTGTTCCTCGAAGAACCCCCGCACCAGGCGGCGGACCTTCGGGATCGAGACCGTCGGTGCGATCCTTCCGATCACGGCGTTCCGCTCGGCCCGGGTGGTCAGTCCTGTGGCCTGGAGTTGCGGGATCGTCGCGGCGCAGTCGGTGAACACCCAGTGCCCGGCGTCGGCGATCCGCGCCGTGCGGACCCGGTGGCCGGAGCGGGCGGTGAGGGCGGACCAGGAGCGGTCCAACTCCGGGCGGTGGTCGAACCCTTCGGTGCCGAGCAGCAGGAGCGGGCGGTCCACGCCGTGCCGCGTGACCGGGAACGGCTCGGGGGTGCCGCCGGGTACCAACGGCGGATGGTCCAGGTAGCCCTCCAGGTTGACGGCGGCGCGCACCCGGCGGTCCTCGAACAGCACCTCCGCCGCGGCGCTCCCGCCCGCCGAGTGGCCGTACAGGCCGATGCGGCGCCGGTCGATCGTCCCCGCCAGGCCGCGCGGCAGCGGCAGTTCGGCCGGTCGGGCGAGGCGGTCGAGGACGAAGCGCAGGTCGGCGACGCGAGTGTCGATCATGGTGCGGAAGACCTCCGGGCGGTCCCGCGGGTCGCCGCGGAAGACCGTCGTCCGGACCGGCTCGTCCCGGAACGCCGTGGTGCCCGGGAACTCGACCGCCGCGCCGTCGCCGGGATGGTCGACCGTGACGACCACGGCGCCGTGACCGGCCAAGTCCTCGGCCAGGGACGTCCCCAGGCCGCGCGGATCGCCGCCGCCCGGACTGTACAGCAGCACCGGACGTCGGCCCGGCAGCGCCGGCGCGTCCGCGAACGAGTGGGACAGGGTGGCGGCCCAGTCCACTCCGGCGGCGGGGAGGCGGAGCGGGCCGTACGGGGCGACCTGGCCGAACGCGTTCGCGGTCGGCGGTGGCAGCTGCGGGGCCGGAGCGAGGCCAGTGAGGTCGCGGGCCGGGTAGAAGAACGTCAGCATCAACTCCCGTACGGGGACGGAGGAATCCCAGGGATCGCGCCGGGACGTGTCGACGACGTACACCGACCGGCACCCCACCGGGTGGCGGCCGGTCGGCGCGGGCAGGGTGAGGACGACGTCACCGGGGGCCGCAGCCGCAGCGCGGGCAGGGCGGGCGCCGAGTCCCAGGGTCAGTGCGGCCGAGCCCAGCAGCAGGGAGCGTCGGCCGATCGGGAAGTCAGAGGTCATGCCCGGCATGCTGGCCCGCCGGGCAGGACGGCGGCGATCCTTGAGGCTCCGGGCTCAAAGATGGCGCCCGCCGACACCAGGGGGCACCGTGATCCGGATCCACTTCGCGCCGGAGGACTTCACCCGGGTCCGCCTCGCGCCCAGGCCCGCGCCGCTCCAGGAGCTGAACGTCGCACTCGGGCTGATGTGCCGTCAGGACGGCGAGCTGCTCCACGGCACCTGGCGGAAGCGAATGCTGCGCACCCTGCCGCCGGCGGTTCTGCCGTTCGCGGACCTCGTCCCGGCCGGGCGGCCGCCGAGCTTCCTGGACGTGGTGACGGACTCGCTGCCGGACGCGCTGGAACAGCTCCGCTCGACGCCGGCCGAAATGGTCGCCGCCGAGTTGGAACGTGTGTACGCGCGAACGCCCGTGCCGGCGTGGATCGGTGAGCTGCGGCGCGGTGACGCCGGTGCGTGGCGGCTGGTCCTCCGGGCGCAGCGGGCGGCGTTCGAGGCGCTGCTCGGACCGGTGTGGGAGCAGGTGCAGGACCTGCACCGCGCCGAGTTCGTCCAGCGGGCCGTGCAACTCGCCGAGACCGGCGCCGGTCCGCTGCTGGCGGGGCTGCTGCCGGGCGCCCGGCTGAGCGGCGGAACCTGGGAACTGCCGGGCGCGCCAAAGGAGATCCGCCTCGACGGGCGCGGGCTGCTCCTGCTGCCGAGCTTCCACGGGGCCGGGGGGCCGCTGCTGTCGGACCTGCCGGACCGCCCGGTGGTGCTCACCTACCCGGCCGGGCCCGGCCTCCCGCCGCAGCCCGGCGGCCCCACGGGCCCGCAGGCGCTGGCCAAGGTGATCGGGCCGACCCGCACGGAGCTGCTCCACCAGCTGTCCGAGGACCGCACCACGACCGAACTGGCCCGCCGCCTGCGGGTCAGCGCCGCGACGGTCTCCGCCCACACCGCCGCGCTGCGCGGGGCGGGGCTGATCTCCACCGCCCGCGCCGGGAAGGCGGTGCTGCACCGCCGTACCGCGCTCGGAAGCCTGCTGGTCGGGGAGTGACGGTACGTCAGGGCGCGGACCGCCGGAACGGCCGGGCGCAGGCGCAGGCCGAGCCGGCCGCCGGGGGACGATCCTGATGGATCAGTGGGGCAGCTCGGTGTCCTTCGGAGTCCGGACGGCCGGGCAGTGGCTCGCCGTGGGGTCGGCGACCGCCGGCAGGTTCACCCGATCTGCTTCCAGGCAGGGGCGGCGCACCGGGTCGCTCCGGTGTCGATGCCGACCGGCTCGTGCCAGGAGGCCAGGCCGAGCAACTTGGAGCCCAGTTCGGTGAGTCGGGCGGTGGGGTAGCGGTTGGACTCGGGCAGGACCGGGTCGCCCACCAGGGTGCGGTTCCAGCGCGGGGTGTGCAGGTGGCGCCAGGAGTCGACGCGGGACCTGCGCAGCCGCTCGTGCTCCTCCAGGGCGGGCATCATCGACAGGTACTGCACGGCGCGCACGCCCTGCTCGGAGCGGTTGCGCGCGACGCCGTGCGCCAGCAGGCCGTTCCAGATCAGCAGGTCGCCGGGGTGCAGGTCCGGGCGGACGACGGGCAGTTCGGCGCGGTCGAGGTCGGGCCGGACGGGGTCGCGGTCGGCCGGCTGGGCGAGCTTCCACGGCTCGAACTGCCGGAACAGCTCCGGGCTGCAGTGGAAGCCGCCGGTCTCCGGCGAGGTCTCGTTGAGCGCGATGATGCCCTGCACGCGCTGCGGCGGGACGCCGAGGGTGGTGTCGATGTCCCAGTGCAGTTCGACGTCGTGGCCGCGGCCGGCGGGGTCGATCAGCGCCCGGTCGCGGTTGCCGCGGTTGGGCGGGTTCAGGTTGAGCCGGTCCAGGGTCACCCACAGCTCCTCGCAGTCCCAGATGTCCACGAAGGCGTCGTAGACCCGCTGGTGCTGCCGGCTGTCCCAGAGCAGCTGGTGGTGGTACGCCTCGACGAAGCCGTAGACGTGCAGCTGCTGGTCGAGTGCGGACCGGAACGGGCGGTCCATGAACCAGCTGTCCGGGTCCTCGGGGTCCAGGCCCTGGAACTGCCAGGCGAAGTCGAGCATCCGGCGGGCGTGCTCGGCCGGCACCGCCTCGCGGACGATGACGTAGCCGTAGGTCTGCCAGTGCGCGAAGTCCTCCCGGGAGAGCACGCGCAGCGGACGGGACTTGGCCAGTTCGCGCAGGGTGTGCTGGGCGAGGTACGACTCGCCGTCGGTGCTGAAGTACGGGCGGTCGCTCGGGGCCCGGAACAGGTGGGCGCGGCGGGACGGAACGGACATGGGAGAGCCCCTCCAGGGAGCCGGGCGGAAGGAGGAGGAACGGAGGCCCCGCACGGGAAGGCGGGGTGGGATGCGCCCCGGACCGGGCGCGGTGGCCCCCGCAGCGGGGCCGGGCAGGGGACGTGGCGGGGAAGGGCGGCGCCGGGAAGGCGTCGCGGCCGTTGCCGATCGCCACATTGGTCCAGACCACAAATCTTGTCAAGTTCCTGATCAGTAACCGGGGGCGACCACGAGGTCGAGCCCGGTCCGGTGACGGGTCGGCTCGGACGAACGGCTCGGGACCGACCCAACGTCCCCTTCGGCTCGACCCCCTGACGGAGCGTCGACCCGGGCCCGCAGGTACGAAGACCCGACCCGCCAGTGCCTACGAGAAGCTGATCGAGGCTCGGCACCCCGCCGCACGCCGTCGCGCCGGCCCGTCCGCCGTCAGGGAAGCGGCGGACCGGCCGACCACCGGAACCGACCGGGCCGGCGGGGTAGATGCCCCTGCGGCACCCCTGCACGGCTCTCGCCGGGTTTCGCGAGTGCCCGGAAAACGGCCGACCCCCGTGCCCCGCACGGGCACACTGAAGCGATGCTGACCGACCACTGGCCGCTCGCCGGACTGAGCGTGCGCACCCCGCGCCTGGAGCTGCGGCTGCCCACCGAACCCGAACTCGCCGAACTGGCCGAGGTCGCCGCCCGCGGCGTCGTCAAGCCCGGCACCCGCCCGTTCCGCTCCACCTGGTCCTACGGCACGCCCGTCGAGCGGGCCCGCTCCGTCCTGAAGGCCCACTGGCGGTCCCAGGCCGACTGGACGCCCGAGGAGTGGGCGCTGGTCCTGGTGGTCTTCGCCGACGGCCGGCCCGTCGGCGTCCAGTCGCTGCGCGCCAAGGAGTTCGCGATCCGCCGCGAGATCCTGTCCGGCTCCTGGCTGGGCATCGAGCACCACGGCCGGGGCCTGGGCACCGAGGCCCGCGTCGCGATGCTGCACCTCGCCTTCGCCGGCCTGGCCGCCGAGTCGGCGATCTCCGCCTCGTTCACCGACAACGCCGCCTCCGTCGCGATCTCCCGCAAGCTCGGCTACCTCCCCGACGGCGTGGAACGCGACAACCGCCACGGCGAACTCGCCCTCACCCAGCGCTTCCGCCTGGACCGTGTCGACTGGCAGCCCACCCGGCGCCCCGACATCGGGCTCACCGGCCTCGCCCCGTGCGCCGAACTGTTCGGCATCTCCGCGGCAGACTGAGGAACTGCCGCTCCCGGTGCGGACGTTGGACGGAACGAAGGTCGGACGGACGACGGAGCGGTGATGCTGCCCTACTTGATCGCGCTGGCGGTGCTGGCCGGCGTACTGACCCTGCTCGGTCTGGCCGGGCAGGCCCTGCGGCGGCACCGCGGAGCCTCCGCCGCGGTGGGCGGCATGCTGGCCGCCTACGAGGAGGCGGTGCGCGGCACCTCCTACGCGGCGCACGCCGAACTGCTCGCCGAGGCCGACCGGAAGATGCCGATCGAGGTGCCCGGCGGCCGGTTCGAGGGCCGGGCGCTGCTCGCGGACCGGGCGGCCCGCCCAGCCCGGGGGCGGTGGCGGACCGTCAGGGCGTGGTGGCGGCGGGGCTGATCGTCACATTGAGGTGTTTCATGATCGGCTGATCGCTCTGGCTGCTGTAGTCGCCCAGCGCGCACAGCACGTTCATCTCCGGCATGTACCCGGCCGCGCAGCCGCGCGGCAGGTCGTACGGGACCGCCAGGTAGCCGTGCAGCGCGCGCGTCGAGCCGTCCCGGGCGGTCGCCACGATGTCGACCGGGTCGAACTCGGCGAGCCGGCGCTCCCGCATGTCCTGACGGTTCATGAACACCAGCGTGCGCAGGTTCTTGACGCCCCGGTAGCGGTCGTCGTCCGAGTAGATGGTGGTGTTCCACTGGTCGTGCGAGCGCATCGTGCCCAGCACCAGCGTTCCCGGGCCCGGCAGCACGTCCGGCAGCGGCGCGGTGGAGAACTCCGCCTTCCCCGACGGGGTGAGGAACACCAGCTCACGGGCCGGCTGCCGGATCCGGAACCCCAGCGGCAGCCGGACCCGCCGGTTGAAGTCCTCGAAACCGTCCAGCACCTTCGCCATGGTGTCGCGGATCCGGTCGTAGTCCTCCACGTACCACTCCCACGGCGTCGCACTCCCCGGCAGCGCGGCCCGCGCGATCCCCGCGACGATCGCCGGCTCGGAGAGCAACTGCGGGGACGCCGCTCGCTTCCGCATGCCCACCGACAGGTGCACCATGCTCATCGAGTCCTCCACCGAGGTGGCCTGCACCCCGCCCCGCTGCCGGTCCTGCTCGGTGCGGCCCAGGCACGGCAGGATCAACGCCCGCCGCCCGTGCACCAGATGACTGCGGTTGAGCTTCGTCGACACCTGCACCGTCAACTCGCAACGGCGCAGCGCCCGGTGGGTGAACTCGGTGTCCGGCGCGGCCATCGCGAAATTGCCGCCCATCCCGACGAACACCGACACCTCGCCGCGTGCCATCGCCCCGATCACGCCCACCGTGTCCAGGCCGTGCTCGCGCGGCGGATCGATCCCGCAGACCTTCGCCAACCGGTCCAGGAACGCCGGCGCCGGCCGGTGGTCGATCCCGCAGGTCCGATTGCCCTGCACGTTCGAATGCCCGCGCACCGGCGACGGCCCCGCCCCCTCGCGGCCCAGGTTCCCGCGCAGCAACAGCACGTTGACGATCTCCCGGACGGTGTCCACCCCGTGCTCGTGCTGCGTCACCCCCAGACACCACGAGAAGATCGACCGGTCCGCCTCCCGGTACACCCGCGCCGCCTCCAGCAGCTGCGCCCGGCTCAGCCCGCTCTGCCGCTCCAACTCCTCCCACGGCGTCCGCTCGCACAGCTCCCGGTACGCCGCGAACCCCGTGGTGTGCCGCTCGACGAACTCCTGGTCCAGCGCCCGCGGATCGTGCCTCGCCTGTTCCAGCAGCGCCTTCGCCATCGCCCGCAGCAGCGCGAAGTCCCCGCCGATCCGCACCTGCAGATTGAGCGTGCTGGTCGCGGTCGCGCGCATCAGCGCCATGTTCGCGAACTCGTGCGGCACGATGGTCCGGGTCGCCGCCGCCTCCACCAGCGGATTGACGTGCACCACCTGCGCGCCCCGCCGGTGCGCGTCGGCCAGCGCGGTCAGCATCCGCGGCGCGTTCGACGCCGCGTTCACCCCCAGGACGAACAGCGCGTCCGCCGCCTCCCAGTCCTTCAGGTCCGCGGTGCCCTTCCCGGTGCCGAGCGAGGCCGTGAGCGCCCGCCCGGACGCCTCGTGACACATGTTCGAACAGTCCGGGAGGTTGTTGGTGCCCAGCTCACGGGCCAGCAACTGGTACAGGAACGTCGCCTCGTTGCCCAGCCGTCCCGAGGTGTAGAACGCCGCCCGGTTCGGATCGTCCAGACCGCGCAGCACCCCGCCGACCAGCTCGAATGCCTGCTGCCAGTCGATCGGCCGGTACTTGTCGGTCTCCGGGTCGTACACCATCGGCTCGGTCAGCCGGCCCTGGTCCTCCAACGCGAAGTCGCTCCACCCCGACAGCTCGGTGATGGTGTGCGCCGCGAAGAACTCCCGCCCGACCCGCTTGCGCGTCATCTCCCACGTGACGTGCTTGATGCCGTTCTCGCAGATGTCCAGGTGCAGGCCCTTGTAGTCGTCCGGCCACGCACAGCCCGGACAGTCGAACCCCCCGCCCTCGTGGTTCATCCGCAGCACCGCCCGCGGCCCGTCCACCCACTCGCCCGTCCGCGCCAGCACCCGCGTCACCGACTTCGCCGCACCCCATCCCGCAGCCGGATGCCGGTACGGCTCCACCCGCGGCTCGGCCCGGTACGGCTCCACCCGCGGCTCGGTCCGGTCCGGCTCCTCGGTAGCGGTCACGGCGGCACTCCTGGCTCTGCGAGGGAACAACGGCCCGGTCGATCCTGCCCTCCCCGCCCACCCGGAGCCGGCCGTCCACGCCACGCCGCCCCCGCGAACCACCCGGGCGGCGGCCAGAACGGCCGTCACCACACCGGCGGCTGTACCAAGTCCCGGCCGCCGCGGTGCCAGGTCGGGACGTAGTCCTCCGGCGGGGACGGCAGGTTCGCCAGGAGACATTGCGCTCTGGGCAAGGCCCGGTCGGTCGGACGAGCGGAGTCGGCGCTGGGTGCAGGCGGCAGGGTGGGGTGCTGTTCAGGCGTGGACGGGTTCCGGGGTGCGGTTTCGGGTTCGGGGGGTGCGTTCGTCGCGGGTGGTGGCTGCGGACACCGCGCATGCCGCCAGGGCGAGCGCTGCTGCCGCGAGGGGGAACCAGCGGCCGCCCAGGAGGCCGATCGCGGCCGAACCGGCGATGCCGCCGGCTGCTGTGCCCAGGTACAGGGCGCTGCTGTTCAGGGAGATCAGCAGCGGCGCGTTGGCCGGGTCGATGGACGCCAGGCGGTGCGGCAGCGCCACCGACACGGCCCAGCCTGCGAGCGGGACCACCAGGGCGTACCCGAGGGCGCCCGGCATGGAGCGGCCCAGCCACGGGAGGGCCGCGAACGCGGCTGCCGCTGCCGCCGAGCCGGCCAGCAGTACCCGGCGCACCCCGAGGCGGTCGACCAGGCGTCCGCCCAGCCAGCTGCCGGCCACCGACATCACGCCCGAGGTCAGCAGGATCACGCTCAGTCGGCCGCTGTCGCCGCCGGTGGCGCCGGAGACGGCGGTGGCCAGGTAGATGTAGACGCTCTGGAAGGCGAGGAAGAACACCAGCGTGGTGGCTGCCGCGCCGAGGACCCGGGGTCGGCCCAGCGGTGCGAGGCGTGCCCGCAGGGTGGGGGCGGCGACGGGGGAGGGCAGGTCGCGCAGCAGGAGGGCCAGGCCGGCGAGCGCGGCCAGGCCCAGGGCGGTGACCAGCCACATCGTCAGTCGCCAGTCGGTGCGCCCGACCCAGGTGCCCAGCGGCACGCCCAGCGCGGTGGCCACCGTCATCCCGCCGAGCACGGTGGCCAGCGCCCGTCCGCGTCGCTCGGGGGCGACCAGGGTGGTGGCGACCGCGTTGGCGGTCGGCGTGTAGAGGGCGGCGCCGGCCGCCGCCAGCACCCGGGTGGCCAGCAGGAGTCCGTACGTGGGGGCGAGCGCGCTGAGCGCGTTGGCCGCGCTGAACACCGCGAGCGCGGCCAGCAGCAGGCGCCGGCGCGGCCAGCGGGCGGTGAACGTGGCCAGCACCGGGGCCAGCAGCGCGTAGCCGAGCGCGAAGACGGTGACCAGCTGGCCGGCGGCCGGCACCGACACGTGCAGGTCGGCGGAGACCGGGCCGAGGATGCCGGCCACCACCATCGAGTCGGTGCCGACGGCGAAGGTGCCGAGGGCGAGCAGGAGCAGACGTACGGGCATGGGAAGGCCCCCCGGGGCGCAGGAAACGGTTCGTCGTGCGGGCGGCAGCACTGCTGCACGCTCTGTTGGATATGCATGCAACAGTTGGACGCTCGTCAAACATTCGAGGATGGGTGGATGATTGTCAAACCATTCCGATCCCGGCCCCGGCCCCGGCCCCGAGGAGCACGCGCCACCCATGAGCGACACCGAGCGGCTTCCCCAGCCCGCCACCGCAGACATCGACCTCGTCACCGTCCTGCACGCCCTCGGCGACCCCGTGCGCATGACCCTGCTGCTCAGCTACGCCGACGGCGCCGAACACTCCTGCGACCCGCACGGCCTCGGCCTGGACCACCTCCACAAGTCGACCGTCTCCCACCACATGCGCGTCCTGCGCGAAGCGGGCGTCACCACCACCCGGGTGGCAGGCCGCAACCGCTTCGTCAGCCTGCGCCGCACCGACCTCGACGCCCGGTTCCCCGGCCTGCTCGACGCACTCCTCCCGGCAGCGGCCTCCTGACCGGCCGGGCCGCGGGCACGCGTCGCCGCGCCCCCGGTCAGGGCGCGGCTTCTCAGGGCCGCACGGCGCCCGGGCACCGCGCGCCGATCACCCCCGAAGGATCGAGGCGTTCGAGCCGGGCCAGGCACTGCCCGATCGCGGCGACCAGGTCCTCGGCGCTCACCGGGTACTCCTCGGGCCCGGTGGACAGCAGCTCCTCGACGTTGCCCTCGTCGTCCTCGACGGAGACGGTGGCCTGCAGGTCGGTGCCGGCGGCGCCGAAGTCGACGGAGAGGTGGAGGAGCAGCGTCAGGTCGTCCGCCAGCTCGATCAGCAGGCCGTCCGTGTAGGAGGCCTGGTCCGGCCGGTCCGAGTACTGCCAGGCCGGGCCCAGCGGCCGGCGCCCGTGCACCGCGCCGGCGGGGGCGTTCTCCGCCCAGGCGCGGGCCAGTGCCTTCAGACGGAAGTGGGCATCGCGGAGCGCCACTGCCAGGGCGACCGCGGCCTGCCCGCTGGTGTTCATCAAGTCCGGTCCTGTTCTTTGCTGTTGACGGTGGGCGAAGCGTACTGTCGGGTCCGGGAACGGCTCCTGTGTCGACGGTCTCCGCATGCCCGGGAGCATAGGGTGTTCGTCCCACCCGCCCCCTGGTCACCACGGGTGGTGCGGCCTCACAATCGGCAGGATGAATCAGACGCGTACGACCTCAACCGACTGGTCCGGCCTGGCCCGTGGGCTCGACGGCACTCTGCTCCGGCCGGGGGAGGAGGGGTACGGGGTGGCCCGGCTGCCGTACAACTCCCGGTTCGAGGTGCATCCGCGGGCGGTGGTGTTCGCGCAGGGGGTCGAGGACGTGCGGGAGACGCTGGCCTTCGCCCGGCGGTACGGGCTGCCGTTGGCGGCCCGCAGCGGGAGCCACAGCTACGGAGGGTGGTCCACCAGCCCGGGGATCACGCTCGACCTGGGGCGGATGAACGCCGTCGCCACCGGGGCCGGGAGGGCGACGATCGGCGGCGGTGCGCTGCTCATCGACGCCTACGACGCGCTGCTCGCCGAGAACCTGAGCATTCCGGCGGGGAGCTGTCCGACCGTCGGCATCGCGGGGCTGACGCTCGGCGGCGGGCTCGGATCGGTGTGCCGGGCCTACGGGTTGACGTGCGACCGGCTGGTCTCCGCCGTGGTGGTGACCGCGGACGGCCGGATCAGGCAGTGTTCGGCGGAGCGTGAGCCGGAGCTGTTCTGGGCGTTACGCGGTGGCGGGGGCGGGAACTTCGGGGTGGTCACCGGGTTCACCTTCCGGACGCACCCCACGACCGAGGTGACCAGGGCTTCGCTGCAATGGAGTTGGCGCGATGCGGCCCGGGTGGTGGACGCCTGGCAGCGCTGGGCGCCGGCCCGCCCGGACGAGGAGTGGTCCTGTCTGGGGCTGAGCGCCGAGCCGACCGGCGGGTGCACGGTGGCGGTGAGCCTGTACGTCCTCGGTGACGGGCCGGACGTCGCCGACACCCTGGTCGCCGCCGTGGGGGTCGAGCCGGTCGAGCTGCGCAACGAGGTCATCTCGTACCGGGAGATGATCATGTCTATGACGGGCAGTCAGGGCACCGTCTCGCAGCTCCACCTGACGGGCCGGACACCGGACGCGGTGCTCGACCGGCCGCCGTTCGTCGCGGCGTCCAACTTCTTCCCGGTCCACCTGCCGCCCGCCGGCATCCACGCGCTGGTCGCCGCCGTCGCCCGTCGCGCGTCGGACGGCGGACCGGGCTACGTCCTGCTGGACAGCCTGCGCGGGGCCGTCGGCCGGGTGGCGCCCGACGCCACCGCGTTCGTCCACCGCGACGCGCTGTTCTCCGCGCAGTACCACTGCATGTTCGACCCCGGCACCCCGGCCGCCGCCCTGGACCGGGCGGCCCGCTGGCTGCGGGGCGTGCGGCGGGCGATGCGTCCGTGGGCCGGTGACAGCGCGTACGTCAACTACGCCGACCCGTACCTCGACGACTACGCCCGGGCCTACTACGGGGCCAACCTCCCGCGGCTCGTCGCCGTCAAGGCGGCCTACGACCCGGACGGGTTCTTCGACTTCCCGCAGGCCGTCCCACCCCGGCGGGCCGGTGCGTCGCCGAGGTAGGCTCACGGGCTGTGAACAGGCTGAACGAGGGCGGGAAGACGCGGCACCTGGTCCTTCATGACTACGGCATGGGGGGTCTGTGGTGGTGGGTGTGGGCGGGCTCGGCCGAGGAGATCGTCGAGGCCTGCGCCGAGGTCGAGGTGGTCACCGAACCGGACCTCGTGAAACGCGTCGAGACGTGGAACGTGGCGGAGATCCACCTCGACGACCCGGAGCCGAATCCGCTGACCAGCTTCCGCGCCAAGCGGGACGCCCAGCGCGGGCAGCCCGGGTTCGGCGCCCTGGTGGGGCGGGACCGGGTCCATCTGCGCTCGCCGGAAGGCGAGGACGGCGAGGTCTACCTGGACGAGCTCGGGCCGGACGGGCGGCGCGTGCGCCAGATCGAGCTCCGCGCCGACGGCGATGCGATCAGGACGACCGCCGAGGACTGGCTGTTCAACCCGCCGTCCGACCTCTACGACCCGCAGTACGCGGCGCTGGAGATCGGCCGTGACGAATTCGAGGACGCCTGGCGCCGGGCGCGCCGCGAGCCCGCGGAGTGAGCGACCGCCGGTCCGGGGCTTCGGCCGGGCCCCGACGAGGGGCGGCCCGGCCGGCACCGGCTACTGACGGACCGTCATCACTTCAGGTGCCGGGCGAAGAAGCGCGCGCCGGCGTCGAGTTCGAAGTGCGGGACGCCGGTGTGGCCGCCCATGTTGGCGTGCAGGGTCTTCTCCGCGGAGCCGAGGGCGTCGAACAGGTTCAGGGCGGTCTGCCGGTCGTTGCCCTCGTCGTCCCACTGCAGCAGGACCTGCAGCGGGACGGTGACCCGGTGGGCCTCCTCGAACATCGCCGCGGGCACGAAACTCCCGGCGAACAGGTTGGCGGCCGCGATGCGCGGCTCGACCACCGCCAGCCGGATGCCGATGGAGATCACACCCCCCTCGAAGCCGACCGGGCCGCCGACCTCGGGCAGCGACAGGCAGGCGTCCAGGGCGGCCTGCCACTCCGGGACGGCCTGCTCGACGAGCGGCAGCACCAGTGCGTCGACGATCTCGTCGCCGACCGGCTCGCCCGCGGCCAGCGCCCGGCGCAGGCTCGCGCGAGCCTGCTCGACGCCGGGAAGGAGGGGCCGCTCACCGCTGCCGGGGAGTTCGACGGTGGCCGCGGCGAAGCCGTACTCGGCCGCGTAGTGGCGGGCCCGCGCCGCGAGCCGGGGGTACATCCGGCGCAGCCCGAGCGGGGGATGGCCGATCAGGATCAGCGGCGCCGGAGCGGACGTCACGGCCGGCGTCCAGAGGATGCCGGGGATCCCGCCGAGGGTGAATTCGCGTTCGAGGACGCCGTCGTCGTGGCGCTGCTCGGAAGTGAAGTGCACGGTCGTGCCTTTCGGGAGTGCGGTTGAAACGGCGCTCCCGGACGACCTATCGTCCGACCGTGACCCCGGAGGGGAGCACCCACGTCGATATTGCGTTCACGGGTACCACCTCCACGTTCTCTCGCACGGCCTCCGGAAACCTAGCAGTGGCCTCGCCGCTCCGCCAAACGGTTTTCGGCCGCGGGCCGTGCGGGACGTCGGACGACAACCGGAGGCGAAGACCGTGCTGGTGTGGATCAACGGACCGTTCGGCGGCGGCAAGACGCAGACCGCCCACAACCTGGCCCGCCGACTGCCGGACGCCGCCGTCTGCGACCCCGAACAACTCGGCTTCGGCCTGCACCGGATGCTGCCGCCCGCGCTCCGCGGCGACTTCCAGGACCTGACCGCATGGCGCACCGGGACCGTCGAGATGCTCGACCTCGCCGTCCGGCGCCACCTCGGCCCGGTGATCGTCCCGATGACCGTCACCGAGCCCGCACACTTCGCCGAGACCGTCGGCCGCCTGCGCGAACTCGGCCACGACGTACGGCACTTCACCCTGCTCGCCGACCGCGCCACGGTGCTGCGCCGCCTCGCCGAACGCGAACCCGTACACCACCTGCGCCGCCTCGCCGGGCTGCCCGCACCGGCACGCGGCGAGAGCTTCGCCGTCGCCCGCCTCGACGACAGCCTGCGCCGCCTCGCGGATCCCGCCTTCGCCACCCACCTGCACACCGACCGACTGACCGTCACCCAGACCGCCGACCGGATCGCCCGCCTCGCCGGCCTGCACCCCGCGCCCGACACCGACACCGCCCTGCGCGCCACCCTCCGCCGAGCCGCCGTCAAGCTCCGCCACCTGCGCCTCGACTGAGCAGACCTCGAAACGGGACCGCGGGTCCGCGAGGGCCGGTCCGGTGCGGGGCCGCCGGGCGGCGGGCGCGTGCGGGGTGAGCCGATCCGGCAGCCGGCGCACCGACACCGGCCGCCGGGGACAGCGCCCCGGGGCCGGTGTCGGAAAGCGATCACCAGATGGGGGCGAGGAGTTCGCCGGTGGTGGCGTGGTGAACGGCGATGGCCTCGACGGGGCACATCTCGGCGGCCTCGGTGAGGGTGTGGGAAGGGGCGGCAGTGGGATGGACGGGGATGGCCCGGCCGTTGGGGCCGAGGGCGAGGGCGTCGGGGGCGGTGCGGGCGCAGAGGCCGCTGCCGATGCAGCGGGTCTGGTCGACCGTGACGACGACGGGGTCGGGGCTCACCAGGCCACGTCCAGACGCAGGGGGCTGCGGGTGAGCAGGCCGGTGCGCCAGGCGATGTCCTCGACGGGGGCGGCCAGGCGCAGGTCGGGGAGGACGCGGGCCAGGTGGTGCAGGCCGAGTTCGAGTTCCATCCGGGCCAGCCAGGCGCCGAGGCAGTGGTGCGGGCCGGCGCCGAAGGTCAGGGACGGGGCGCCGAGGGGGGAGAACAGGTCGGTCGGGCCCGTCGGGTAGACGGCCGGGTCGTGGTTGGCGGAGCCGGCGTCGCAGGCGATGATCGCGCCCTCGGGGATCAGCACCCCGCCGATCTCCACGTCGGCGACGGCCCGGCGCAGCAGCCCGGGCGCGGAGGTGCGGTCGCCGAGCGGGACGGTGCGCAGGATCTGCTCGGTGGCCGCGGTCGCCGCCGACAGGTCCTCGCCGACCCGCCGCCAGGCGTCCGCGTGCTGCGGGTCGAGCAGGTACACCAGCGCGTTGCCGAAGCTGGTCATGGTGGTCTCGTGGCCGGCGATCACCAGGCCGATGGTCAGCGAGGTCAGCTGCTCCTCGGTGACCCCGCCGGTCTGGTCGGCGGCCTGCACCAGCGAACTCACCAGGTCCTCGCCGGGGTTCTCGCGGCGGGCCACCACCAGCTGGTACCCGAACTCGCTGAACTCCCGGATGGCGGTGCGGATCTCGTCCGCGGTGTACGCCGTGGTGGACAGCGCGTGGTCGCTCCAGTGGCCGAGCCGGTCGATGTCCAGCCCTTCCAGCTCCATCAGCCGGCTGATCACCCGCACCGGCAGCGGCTTGGTGAGGGCGGCGACCACGTCCGCGGGCGAGCCGGAGGCGGCCAGCTCGTCGACCAGCTCCCGCACCACGCCGTCCACCCAGGGCCGCCAGCGTTCGATCGCGCGGGGCGTGAACGCGCGCTGCACGGTGCGGCGGATCTGCTGGTGGTCGGGGCCGTCGCTGTTCAGCATCGACGCCGGGTCGTCCAGGATGTTCGGCGTCAGCGTCAGCGGCGGCGCGTCCGGCGCGTGCAGCGTGGCCCGGCCGAAGCCGGGGTGCGCCAGCGCCTGCCGGACGTCCGCGTGCCGGCTCAGCACCCACACCGGGGTGCCGGTCGGCAGCGCCGCCTGCCTCGGCGGGCCGGGCTCGGCGTGCAGCAGGCAGTGCAGGGGCACCAGCGGCTGCGCGTCGGGGGCCTCGGGGTGCGCGGCGGTGGTCAATTCGGTCCTCCTGGCGAGTGGCTGCAGGCTGCCGACCGGCAGCCACTCCCGACCGTATGCGGTGCACCGGCCCCGCAGCAGGATGGAATCCAGCCACCCCTGGAATCCCAACTGGTGGGCAGGAAACGGAAATTGGTTCGACAAGGTGAGGGGTCGTCAGGGGGCGACGACGGCCAGCGCCTCGATCTCGATCAGCAGGTCGGGCCGGAACAGCGCCACCACCTGCACCGCCGAACTCGCCGGCAGCCGCGCCGGGTCGATGTGGGCCTCGCGGGCTTCCCGGATCGCCGGAAGGTACGCGATGTCGGTGACGAAAATGGTCAGCTTGACGACGTCCGCGAAGCCTGCACCGGCCGCCGCCAGGCAGCGGTCCAGGTTCGCGAACACCTGCCGGGCCTGCGCCCGCGGGTCGCCGTCGCCGACCACCCGGCCCTGCTCGTCGAGGGCGACCTGGCCGGAGACCTGGACCAGCCGGCCGGTGGCGGCGACCACGTGGGTGTAGTTGGCGGCCGGGGCGACACCCGGCGGCTCGGTGATGTGGGTGAGGTGCGAGGAGCTCATGGCGATCATCCTCGCCCAGCCGGGCCGCCCGGCGCACCCCGATTCGGGCCGCGTCAGCCCTCGACCTGCGGCAGCTCGCGCAGGAACGGCCGGTCGCTGCTTGGGAGTCGGCCGAGCGGGCCGGCCGCCCGCAGCACCACGTCCAGCACCGCGTCCGGGTCGCACGCGTAACCGCCGCTCGCCCAGGCCGCGTTGGCCTCCACCACCGCCCAACCACCGGGCGTGCGGCCGACGTCCACCACCGCCGCGCTCGGCAGCGGCGCGCACTCGGCGGCGGCCGCCAGCACCTCGGCGGCGAACACCGACAGCTCCGAGGCGTCCGACTCCGGTGCGCCGACGGACAGTTCGCCGTCACGGGAGTAGCGGGACGCCGCCCGCACCGCGCCGTCCAGGACGAACAGCCGGTACTCGACGGCGAATCGCACCACCTCGCTGACCAGCACCGGCACGTCGCCGTCCAGCAGCTCCGGGCCCGGCAGGTCGCCGCCGCGGTCGTACACCCGGGCCGCGAAGTGCTTGTCCGCCGGGGCCTTCACGAACGCCGGCCCGGACAGCCGGCGGGCCGCCGCGAGGGTCGTCAACTCGACGGTGCGACCCGTCAGTTCACGGGGCAGCGCGGACAGCCAGTCGGCCGACGGCTCCAGCAGGCCCAGCCCGAGCGCCCCGCCGACCGCGTCCGCGAACAGCGGGCCGCCGTACAGGTGGACCTGCTGCCCGCTCAGCTCCTGCGGAGCCCGCCAGGAGGCCGCCGTGAACGCCCGCAGGCCGCGCCGGCCCGCGGCGGTGCGCAGCTGCAGGCCGGTCTCGTTGATCCGCGGCGCGAGCAGCAGAGTGGCGGTGGTGGAAGTGGTCATGGCGGCGATCATGACGTATCGACAGGCCTCCTGGCCAGGGGATTTACCCGGCCGGGAGGTTCGCCGGAGCGGGCCTGACCGGGCTCAGCAGGCGGGCGGACGCTCCGGGCAGTCCCAGTCGCGGGCGTCGACCGGCGTGCCCGCCCCGTCGGTCGGGCAGTGGCAGGCGCCGTGCGGCCGCACCGTGACCGAATCCGGCCGACGAGCGACCGAGAACAGTTCGTGCGGACGGAGCGGGCCCGCCCACGGGCCGTCCTCGTCCGGTGCGGGGGTGACCAACGCGAACACCCCACCCGGTGGAATCCAGCAGGCGTCCGGCCACGGCTCCACCGTCAACGCCGGCGCGGAATCACCACCGTCGCCCACCAGCAGCCGTGCCGTTCGACCCTCGACGGCCATGCTCGGTCCCCTCCCGCGTCCGGCCGCCCCGTGCCCCGGGACGGTGTGCCAGCCACCGGCGGCCGGGCGGGCCACCGGGTGGCTCAGAGGGTACGGCGCATCGCCAGCCGCGGCCAGCGGTCCAGTCCGTGCGCCGCCTCCCGCGCCCGCACGTCGCGCAACTCCGGCCCGAGCAGCGCTTCCGGCACCGGCCGGAACCCGCAACGCTCGTAGTACGGCGCGTTCCACGGCACCTCGGCGAACGTCGTCAGCGTCAGCGCGGGCAACCCCTCCGCCCGCGCCACCTCCGCCGCGTGCTCCAGCAGCGCCCGCCCGACACCCCGGCGCGCCGCGTCCGGGTGCACCGACACCTGCTCCACGTGCAGCGCGTCGTCCACCCGCTCGGCGATCAGGTACGCCACCGGACGGTCCTCGTCGTCCACCGCCACCCAGGCCTGCCCCGCCTCGACGAAACGCGTCAACTCCTCGACCGACAACGGCTCGTCCTCCGCGATCTCCGCCATCCCCACCTGGTGGAACCACCGCCCGGCCGCCCGCTCGATCTCCTGAAGCGCCGACAGTTCCGCGACCTGCACCGTTCGTACCTTCATACGCCCATTGTGCCCGGCCCCGACGCCCGCCCCCGACGCCCGGCCCCGACGCCCGGTTCCGTCAGGCCGGCGGCTCGGCGGCGAGGCGGCCGGAGCGGATCGCGGCGAGCAGGGCCGCGTGGTCGGCCTCGGAACGGTCGGCGTAGGCGACGGCGAACGCGGCCAGGGCCTCGTCCAGGCGGTCGTCCTTGCCGCAGTAGCCGGCGATCAGGGCCGCGTCGGCGGTGTGGGCGTGGGCCCGGGCCAGCAGGGCGCCGGTCAGCCGGCCGTAGTCGTCGAGCTGGTCGGGCGTCAGGGCGACCGGATCCACACTGCCCTTGCGGTTGCGGAACTGGCGTACCTGGTAGGGGAGTCCGGACACGGTGGTCCAGCCCATCAGCGGATCCGACACCACCTGCATGCGCTTCTGCCCGAGCACCACCCGGCGGCCCTCGTGCCCGCCCTCCGCCGGTACCGGGAACCCGGCCCGCACCAGGTGCGGCAGCAGCACCGACGGGCGGGCCTCCTTCACCTGGAGCACCAGCGGCCCGCCCCGGCGGTCCGTCAGCAGCACCACGTACGAGCGGGTGCCGACACTGCCCGTGCCGACCACCCGGAACGCCACGTCCTGCACCCGGAACCGGGCCAGCAGCGGATGCAGCTCCGCCGGCACCGTGTGCCGGTACGAGGCCAACGAGTCCGCTATCGAACGGGCCTGACGGTCCGTCAGTTCACCGAGGATCGGCGGGGCCGGCGTGAACCGCCAACCCCCGTCCTCGGTACGGACGGTGGAGCGGGCCGCGAACTTCGCACCGGTGTTGCGCAGCGCCTTGGCCGACACCGCCGCCAGCACCTCGCTCAGCTCGTGCGCGCCGGCGAACTCCACCAACTGGTGGTCCGCGATGGCGTCCCAGGCGTTCCACGCGTCCAGCGCCGGCAGCTTCGCCAACCGCCGCATCGTCCGCCGGTACGTCGCCGCCGCGTCGAACGCCGCCCGGCGGCAGGCGGGTTCGTCCGCGCCCAGCTGTCGGCCCGCCAGCACCAGGCTCGCCACCAGCCGCTTCAGGTCCCACTCCCACGGGCCGGGCACCGTCTCGTCGAAGTCGTTCAGGTCCAACGCCAACCGGCCCCGGGCATCCCCGTACAGGCCGAAGTTGGCCGCGTGCGCATCCCCGCACAACTGCGCCGTGACACCGCTCACCGGCGTGGTCGCCAGATCGTGCGCCATCAGGCCGGCCGAACCGCGCAGGAACGCGAACGGCGACGCCGCCATCCGCCCCACCCGCAGCGGCACCAGCTGCGGCAGACGGCCCGCGTTCGCCGACTCCACCGCCGCCACCACCTCCGGCCGCGCCGCCGACGAAACCAGCAGCGAGTGCGACTCCAGCGGCACCCGCTCGCGCAGCAGCTTCCCGCGCCGCTTCGGGCCCTCCGCCGACAGCGCCGGATCCACCTCCTCCGCCCACTGCTCGGCCGGCTCCCGGCCCGGGAACGCGGAACCCTCCCCGGCGAACCCGTCCACCGTGAACTCCCGTGCGAACGAGGACAGTTGCCCGCTCTCCCCGACCTCCACCGCCGACACCCCGGACTCCCTCCGCCACCGCGCCACACCCGACAGGGACCGCCCCCACCAGCGGTGACGCTACCCGGCCCGGCCCGCACCCCCATCGGGCGGGTCCGTCGCCGGCCGCCGAACACCCGGTCGTACCATGCCGACATGGCACACGACATCCACAACCTCGACCCCGCGTACCTCGCCTTCTGGCGCGACTACCACCTGTGCACGCTCACCACGCTGCGCCCCGACGGCAGCCCGCACGTCGTGCCCGTCGGCGCGACCTTCGACCCCGGGACCGGGATCGCGCGAGTCATCAGCAGCCGGGAGAGCCGGAAGGTCCGCAACGTGCTGGCCGCCGGCGAGGCCGGGCAGCGGGTCGCCATCTGCCAGGTCGACCGGGCCCGGTGGGCCACCCTGGAAGGCCGCGCCGTGATCCGCCAGGACGCCGCCTCGGTCGCCGACGCCGAACGCCGCTACGCCGAGCGCTACCGGCAGCCGCGAGAGAACCCCGAGCGGGTGGTCATCGAGATCACCGTCGACCGGGCCCTCGGCCGCGCCTGAGCGCCTTCGAGCCTCAAGTGCCTTCGAGCCTGGGCGACTTCGCGCCCGAGTCCGGCGGACCGACGGACCGGAGGCCGTCAGGCCCGGGCGGTGACGACGTGGAAGGTGACGGTGGCGAGGAACGGGCCGGCGGCGAGATGCGCGAGCCAGCGGTCGGCGTCGGCAGCGGACAGGTAGCCGGCCGCGACGGCGCGGCGGGTGACCCGTTGCAGGCCGAGCACCCGGTCGGCGGTGGCCACCTCGCGGAACACCGGGGTCAGCGGGTGGACGTCGACCACCTCGAACCCGGCCTCGGCCGCCAGCCGCGGCAGTTGACTGCCGATCCGGGCGTTGCGCACCGCATGGTCGGTGACGTACCGGGTGTACGCGGCCGTCAGCGACGGCTCCGGGTGATCGACCGTCAAGGTCCCCCAGTCCGGCTCGCCCAGCACCAGCAGGCCACCGGGACGCAGCACCCGGTGGGCCTCGCGCAGGGCGAGTGCCGGATCCGCGACGTGCTGCAGCACCCGGTCGGCCCGCGCCCGGTCGCAACTCGCGTCCGCCATCGGCAGATCGTGCACGTCGGCGAGCCGCACCGCGACCTGGAACAGGTGCGCTGTCCGGTCGGTGGCCGCGTCCGCCGCCTCCCGGTCGTGGTCCACCCCGTACACGGTGCCCTCCGCGCCGACCGCCTCGGCCAGCGCCGTCAGATCCGTGCCCGGGCCGCACCCCAGATCCACCACCGTGTGACCGCGCTCGGCGGCGAGCGACGTGAGCATCGTCGCCTTGTAGTGCAGACCCGGATCCGAGACGGCCAGTCGATCCAGGTAGGCGATCGGGTCGGGCGGCACGGTCTCGAACACGCGGGAGGTCATGACCGGAAGTCAATCAAACCCGGACCCGCCAGGGGAAGCGTCTTCCCCCAGGACAAGGGGCGTACGCCGGGGAGGCCAGGGAGGTCGACGGGGGAGCGGCGGCGCGCTGCCGGCCCCGGCGGGACCGGCCTCAGGACCCCGACGGCAGTGGGACGGTGAGCTGGGTCTCCGAGTCGAACGTCCGCGCCGCGTCGAAGGTTCCCGTCAAGTCGGGGTGACGGCCCAGCAGTTCGTGCGCCTGCGCGAGCGCGGCCGGCTCCAAGCGACGGGTCAGACCCAGATGCGGCATCCAACGGCCGGGCAGATACCGCGGATCGGGGTCCGGTGCGGCCGCCAGCAGCCGCCACACCTCGCGGTGCAGCTCCACCAGCGCCGGGCTCGGCACCACGCCCCAGGTCAGCACCCGTCGCCGGCTGCGCGCGGCGAACGACAGCAGGCCGGCGAACCGCACCTCCAACGGCAGTGCGCCCGCCAGCAGTTCACCCAGTTCGGCGAGCCGCTCCGGCTCGATCGCGCCGCACGCCGCCAAGGTCAGGTGCGGCCGGTGCGCCGGATGCGGAAGGTCCGCCAACGAATCCACCCCGCCGTCGGCCAGCTGCCGCCACACCGTCCGTACCGCCCGGTCCAGGGTCGGCGCACAGGTCAACTCGATGGTTCGCATCTCCCCACCGTAAGGCCCGCCCCGGCCGTACCCGTGAGCGCCCCGTGTGATGGGCTGTCCGGATGCGCACCATTGACCCGTCCTCGCCGCACCGATCCTTGAACGGCACTGAACTGATGGACCGTCGGGAGGGGTGGAAGGCCCGGGCCGGCCGGCTGGTGGCCGCCGTGGCCGTCCTCGGGTCGGGCCTGGTCGTCCCCGGCCTGCTGCCGGCCGCCGCCGGGGCGCTGCTCGGCGGCGCGCTCTACACCGCGCTGCTGCACACGCTGCTGATGGCCGCCGCGCCGCGCCTGCGGCCGTGGACCGCCGGCGCCGCCGCGCTCGCCGTCAGCTGGGCCGTCGAACTGTTCCAGCTCACCGGCGTCCCCGAGTCGCTCGCCGTCCGCAGCCGGCTGGCCCGGCTCGCCCTCGGCACCACCTTCGACGCCTCCGACCTGCTCGGCTACACCCTCGGCGCACTCGCCGCCGTCGCGGCCCACCTCGCCGCGCGCCGCCTCGCCCGGCGGATCGCCCATCGGACAGCCCGCCGCCCGGCGGCGGGGCGCGCCCGGCAGGTCGGGTAGCGGCGGGTAGGTCGGATCGCGGCGGACAGGTCGGGTAGCGCCCGGCAGGTCGGGTCGTGGCGTGTTGGGCAACGGCCGGGGCAAGCGCGGCGTGTCGGGCGGGCGCGCGGTACGACGCGCCCGAGGGCAGATGGGTACATTTGGGACATTCGGGAGCAGAATCAGGCTTCGCGCGTCCACGCACAGAAGGCCGAACCGCCTTCGGAAAGGGTCTCCATGTACCCCGCCCTCAGCCCCGCCGTCCTCGCCGAGCTGCGCCGGCCGCGCCCGTACCCGGCGGTGTCGATCCTGATGCCCACGCACCGGCGCGAGCCGGACAACGCGCAGGACCCGGTCCGGCTGCGCAACCTGGTGGCCGAGGCGAAGGAGCGGGTCCAGAACGACCCCGCGGTCGACCGCGCCGTCCGGATCGACGTCCTGGGACAGCTCGACCGGGCCCTCACCGAGGTCGACCTGGTGCACGCCGAGGACGGCCTGGCGATCCTCGCCGCGCCCGGCGAACACCAGGTGTGGTCACTCGGCCGTACCGCCCCCGCCCGGGTGGTCCTGTCCGACACCTTCCTGACCCGCAACCTGGTCGCCGCGCAGATCGCCGAACGCCCGCACTGGGTACTCGCCGTCGCCGCCGACCGGGTGGTGCTGTGGGGCGGCACCCAGGAACGCGTCACCGAGGAGAAGGCCTACGGCTTCCCGCTGGTCCGCGAGTACGACAACCCCGACCCGGAGCGCCAGGAGCAGATCGGCGACACCCCCAGCACCTTCCGCGACGAGGAGACCAAGACCTTCCTCCGGCAGGCCGACACCGAGATCGGCAAGGTGCTCGCCGCCGACCCCCGCCCGCTCTACGTGGTCGGCGACGCGCCCGCGCTCGCCCTGCTGGACGCCGTCGGCCCGATGGCCAAGGAATCCAGCGCGCAGCTCCCGCACGGCGGCCTCGCCCAGGGCGGCGCCGAGACCGTCCGCCAGGTGGTCGAACCCGCCGTCCGCGCTCACGCCGACCAGGAGATCTCCGACGCGCTCGCGCAGCTCGACAAGGCACGCGGCCGCAAGGCCTTCGCGGCCGGCCTGGACGAGGTCTGGCAGACCGTCGGCGAGGGCCGGATCGCCCTGCTGGTCGTCGAGGAGAACTTCCGCACCACCGTCCGCGACGACGGCGACCACCTGGTGCCCGCCGAGGCCGACCAGCCCGGCGCCCGCGAGGACATCGTCGACGAGGTCATCGAACGCGCCCTGGACGCGGGCGCCAAGGTCAGCTTCGTCCCGGACGGGACCCTCTCGGACGCGGGGCGGATCGCGGCCGATCTGCGCTACTGACGCTGCGAAACAGGGGCGCGTGGGGGTATCTCCCGGCCCGCCAGGGCTGGGGGAGAACTGCGCGAGACGGAAGGCACCCCGTCCGCGAGGTCGCGACGCAGGACAGTGACCTGCACTTGATCGCGACCTTGCGGATGGGGTGTGCGCTTGTCGCGCCGCCCCCTCCCCGTGCTCAGCCCGTGGACGCCCCGAGGATCGCGCCGACCGCGTAGGTCACGCCCATCGCGATGCCGCCGCCCAGGACGTTGCGCAGCACCGCCCGGCGCGGGTCCGCGCCGCCGAGGCGGGCGCTCGCCCAGCCTGTCACCACCAGGGCCGCCAGGACCGCCACCACCGTGATCCACACGCGGTGGGTGGGCGGCGGCAGGACGATCGCCAGCAGCGGCAGCAGCGCGCCCACCGTGAACGCGGCGAAGGAGGCCCACGCGGCGTGCCAGGGATCGGTCAACGCCTCGGGGTCGATGCCGAGTTCGGTCTCCGCGTGGGCGGCCAGCGCGTCGTGCGCGGTGAGCTGCACCGCGACCTGGTGCGCCAGTTCCGGGTCCAGGCCCTTCGCCTCGTACAGGCCCGTCAGTTCGGCGAGCTCCGCCTCCGGCGTCAGGTGCAGCTCCCGCCGCTCCATGGCCAGCGCCGCCTGCTCGGCGTCCCGCTGGGTGCTCACCGACACGTACTCGCCCGCCGCCATCGACAGTGAGCCCGCCAGCAGGCCTGCCAGACCTGCCGTCAGCAGTTCGGTGGAGGTGGCGTTCGCACCCGCCACACCCACGACCAGGCCTGCTGTCGACACCACGCCGTCGTTCGCGCCCAGCACTGCTGCCCGCAGCCAGTTCAACCGGTTGCCCAGCGCACCGTTGTGCGCCTCACCGTGTTCGATCGGGCCCTGCCCCTGAGAAGCCGTCATGACCCCAGTCTGCCCGCCGACCGCCCGGCAGACCCGCAGCGGCGGCGGGACGCCGGGGAGCGCGTCGCGCGGAGGGGCGGAGTTCTCAGGCGGCGGACAGGCGGCGGGTCAGCTCGCGGTGCACCTGGCGGGTGGTCAGGCCCAGGGTGTGCAGGGCGAGACGGCCCGGTCCCGAGGCGTCCGACTCCAGGACGGCCAGCAGCAGGCGCTCGGTGAGCAGGCCCGCCCCGGCCGACGGGTCGGCGAGGCGCTGGTGGACCCGCGCCGCGCCCGCGGCGAACGGCGGGAACTCGCCGCGCGGCACCGGCGGCAGCGGCCAGGCGTGGTCCTCCCAGGCCTGCACCAGCGCGGACTCCCACGCCTGCTGCGACACGCCCAGGCCCGCGAGCACCGCCGGCGCCGTGCCGTCGGCCGCCGTCAGCGCCAGCAGCAGGTGGCCGGTGTTGGTCTCGCGGTGGCCCAGCAGCCGGGCCCGCTGCCGGGCCTCGTCCAGCAGCGCGTCCGTCTCGTCCTCCGCCGCCTGGGCCTCCTCGGAGCGGGCGCCGGCCGCCCCCGCCGGGCCCGCCGTCGCGAGGAAGTGCTCCACCAGCCGGTGGCCCAGCTCGGTCAACTCCCGTGCCAGCCGGTGCGCGTGTGCGATCCGCTCGACGTCCGGGGCCCCGGCCGTCTCGGCGTCGACCCGGGCCACCCACCCCGCAAGATCCAGATCTGTCATGTCCACCAGGCTGCCCGGGGCTCCGCCGCCCGGTCAAACCGGGCGAGGAATGGTCAACGGCGGCTCACCGCAGTGCCATCAGAGCGTGGTCGGGTCCGGATTGCCCTGTGGGCTGCCGGTCCACCAGTTCCCCGGCGCCTGCGGATCGCTGCTGGTCCAGTACTCGACGATCGCGGTGACGAACTCCTCCGGGGACAGCGCGCCGTCGCCGTCCCGGTCCAGGTGCGCGAACGCGGTGTCCGCGTCGACGCG
>NZ_BMRI01000018.1:41660-79021 GCF_014648555.1 Kitasatospora griseola | reverse complement strand
CCGCAGCTGCGGGAAGTGGCCGCGCTGGAAGAGGAAGAACTCGTCCTGGTCCACCACCCCGCTGCCGTCCGCGTCCGCCACCGCCAGGAACGCCCGGGCCAACCCGCCGAGCGCGGCCTCGGCCGCCGCCGGATCGTCCGCCAGCGCCGCGGTCGACTCCAGGAACTGCGCGCGTCTCATCGCCCGTGCTCCGTCGGGCAGTTGGGGCAGGTGCACCTCGCGCCAGATCGCCAGGTACGCGTCCACCACCCGCTTCTCCTGCGGCGACCCGGCCGGGTGGCCCAGTGAGCGCGCCAGCGACTGGCCCATCAGGACGTGGTCCTGCTCGGTGAGCAGGCCGTCGCCGTCCGCGTCGAGGTGGTCGAAACCGTGGCTGATCTTGGCGATGAGCAGGTCCTCGGACACTGGTGACCCTCCGCTGGCAAGGAATTGACGGAGAGTCAGTTTAGGGGCCGCGTCAACGGGCGGGGCGCGGAGGGTGCGATCGATGCTTGACCTCAAGCGGACTTGAACTCCTAGGCTCGGCCGCATCGACCTGAGACCAGGGGAGGGCCCGGCCGTGGAGTACACGCACAGCGACGCCGAACTGATCAAGCAGCCCATCGGGTACTGGAGTTGGGCAGCCTACAAGGCCGTCGTCACCCGCACCCGCGGGGCGCTGGCCGAGCTCGGCACCACCCAGCCGCAGTGGTGGGTGCTCGCCCAGCTCGCCCACGCCACCGAACCGCGCAGCCGCACCGGGATCTCCGACCTGCTGAGCGGCTACCTCGACGCCGGGCCGGAGGCGATGGGGGCCGAGATCGACCTGACCGTCGAGCGCGGCTGGGTCACCCAGTCCGCCGACGGCCTGCTCGCCCTGACGCCCGAGGGTCGGGCGCTGTTCACCAAGGCCGCCGCCCGCCAGGACGAACTGTGGGCCGAACGGCACCGGGACATCTCCGACGAGGAGTACCTGACCACCATGAAGGTCCTGCAGCGGTTCATCCACAACACCGGCGGCCGGGCCTGGCACCACTGACCGCCCGCCGCCCGCCCGCCGGTCGCCGGCCGCCCGACGGTAGGGTCGGACGGACCACACCGCCGGGCCCGGGAGCTGCCGATGCGTCACGCCGACGATCCGACCGACGCCCGGATCAGGACCCACGGGCGCGTCGCCACCGCGCTCGCCCTGCTCGGCGACCGGCAGCTGGGCGAACTGCTCGACGCCGCGGGCGACTCGGGGCCCGTCACCGCCGGGATCGGCGGTCGGGCGGGTGCGGTGGAGGTCGACGGCACCCGGGTGTTCGTCAAACGGGTGCCGCTCACCGACCTGGAACTCGAACCGGCCCACGTCCGCAGCACCGCCAACCTGTTCGAGCTGCCCGGGTTCTACCAGTACGGCATCGGCTCCACCGGATTCGGCGCCTGGCGCGAGCTCGCCGCCCACATCCTCACCACCCACTGGGTGCTCGACGGCGCCTACGAGGGCTTCCCGCTGATGCACCACTGGCGCGTGCTGCCCGACACCCCGCCGGCGGGCTTCATGGACGAGTTCGGCGGCGTCGACGGCGCCGTCGCCCACTGGGACGGGCACCCGGCCGTGCGCAGGCGGCTGGAGGCGCTGGCCGGCGCCTCGCACAGCCTGGTGCTGTTCCTCGAACACCTGCCGCACACCCTCGCCGACTGGCTCCACGACCATCCCGACCGCACCGGCGCCCCGCAGCTGTGGGCGGCCGAGGAACTGGCCCGCGGCACCCGGTTCATGAACGAACGCGGCTTCCTGCACTTCGACGCGCACTTCCGGAACGTGCTCACCGACGGCCGCCTGATCGCGTTCGCCGACTTCGGCCTCGCCCTCGGCGAACGCTTCGACCTCACCCCGGCCGAGCGCCGCTTCCTCGCCGACCACCGCGGCTACGATCGGCACTACACCGCCGCCCACCTGCTCCAGCACCATCTGCTGGACCGCTACCGCGGCGAGCGCGAACGCACCGACTTCCTGCGCGCCTGGCTCGCCGGACACCGCCCCGCCACCGTGCCCGGACCCGCAGCCGCCCTGCTCGACCGGCACGCCCCGATGGCCGTGGCGCTGGACGGGTTCCACCGCCGCCTGCTGAGGGAGAGCAAGCTCACGCCCTACCCGCGGGCCGAACTCGAACAGGCGGCGACCGACCGGCGAGCCGTCAGACCTTGACGAGCTCGCCGGACTTCGCCCAGTTGTCGTGCAGCCGGTCCAGGTACGACCGGGCCTCCGGGCCCGGGTTCGCGCCGCGCGCGAACGCCAGCATGTTGCCGGCACCCGTGTTGTAGCCGAGCGCCATCAGCTCGTTCCGGTTGTACGACCCCGCCCACTTCGCGGGCAGCTGCGCCCCCAGGTCGTGCAGGTGCCAGGCCGCCGCCTGCACCGCCAGCGCCGGATCGTCCGGCAGGTCCTCCCACGGCCGGGCGGCGAACGACCGGTTGCGGCGGCACTCCTCGTACGCGGCGCGGTGCATGTTGGCGATGCCGAACGAGGCCTCCGGCTTCATCTTCTGCCAGGCCCGCTCGACGTCCGGCCCGTGCGGCTTGTACGACTCGTTGAACAGGATCGCCATCACCAGCTGCGGGTCGACCCCCGCCTCGGCGGCGTACTTGCGCACCTCCGGGACGAACCGCGGCGGCGAGTAGTCGGCCGAGCCGCGCGGCGTCGACGAGGAGTCGGGTGAAGGCGTGCCCGCCGACGGGGCCGGGGCGGAGGCGGCGGGCGGGGCGCCGGCCGACGGGGCCGCGGAGTCGCCGCCGCGTTCGTACAGCCAGATGCCGAGCACCGCCAGGGCCAGCACCGCCCACGGCCATTTCGCGCCGCGCTCCGCCACCGCCGGGCCTCCTTCTGTCCGGGTCCGCCTGCCCGGCCACCGGTCCGCCGCCGACCGGCGGCCGTGTCCTGCCGACGGCCTGCTGCGTTCTGCCAGGTGTCGCTCGCGGCGGGCGGCCCGCCGCGACGACCTGGGGGTGAGCTTACGTACCCGGAACGAATTTGTATGCTTCGCTCCAATCTCTACATGCGTGTAGAGGAACCGGACGGCGTCCGGTGTGCGTCTGTCAGGCCGAACCGGCCGCACGTCGCACCGACGACGCGGCAGTGGACGAGGGGTGACCATGACCGGGCGAAGGCCGGCGCGCTCGCGCGGCGAGACACCGCTGTGGCGGGACGAGTACGGGCAGCAGGCGCCGACGCCGACCCCCGGACCGAGCGGGACGTCCATGCCGACCCAGCGGGCCGGACGGCGGCAGCCGGAGGGCGCGCGCCGTGCCTCCGGGCGGCAGTCGGAAAGCGCTTACCGGGCGTCCGGGGAGCGGTCGGAAAGCGCTTACCGCGAGCCCGGGCGACGCGTCACCGAGCAGCGCCGGACCGGGGAGCAGCGCCGGACCGGGGAGGGGCGCCCGGCCGCGGCCCCGCGGGCCGAGCGGCGCCGGTCGGCGGCCGCGTCCCCGAACCGGATGCCCGCGGTGCTGCCCGCACTCGGACTGCCCGTGCTCGGGGCGCTCGCCGACGAACTGTTCGGCGGCGGACTCGGCTGGCTCTACTCGACGTGCGCGGTGCTCGGTGCGGGCATGGCCGCGCTGGTCGCGACCCGGCGCGGCTGGTGGTGGATCGTCAGCGGCGCACCGGTGGTCACGCTGACGGTGGCCTGCGCCGTCGACTACCTGGCGCGCAGCGACCGCTACCAGGGCGCCGGACTCGCCACCCAGGGCCTGCGGCTGATCAGCGGTCAGTTCTGGCCGATGGTCGCCGCCGTCGCCGCGGCGCTGCTCGCCACCGTCGTCCGCACCCGCCGCACCCGGAAGGCCCACCATGGCTGAGCAACGCAGCGCCCGCCGGGGCGGCGCCCGCCCGTCCCGCCCCGCCCCCCTGGTGATCGCCGGCCGCACCGTCGCCTGCGGCGTCTCGCTGGCCGTGCTCGCCGTCAGCGGCTTCGCCTGGTACACCGTCAACGACCTGAACGGCGTCACCCGCTCGCACGCCCTGGACGAGGCGAAGAAGAACGCCCCCAAGCACCTCGACAAGTCCATCAACCTGCTGCTGATCGGCCTGGACAGCCGAAAGGACATGGACGGCAACGACCTGCCCAAGGAGTTCGTCCAGGACGAACTGCACGCCGGCTCCAGCGAGATCGGCGGCTACAACACCAACTCGCTGATCGTGCTGCACATCCCGCCCAGCGGAAAGGTGCAGGCGGTGTCCATCCCGCGCGACGACTGGGTGCAGACGTACGGCGCGGACGGCAAGATGCACAAGATCAAGGAGGCGTACGGGTACGCCAAGGACGCCGCCGAGCAGAAGCTGCGCGCCAAGGGCGTCAAGGGCGCCGACCTGGAGCACCAGAGCCGCGAGGCCGGTCGCTCCGCCACCATCCAGACCGTGCAGAAGCTGCTCGACATCCCGATCGACCACTTCGCCGAGGTCAACCTGCTCGGCTTCTACGACATCGCCAAGGCAGTCCAGCCGATCACCGTCTGCCTGAACAAGCCCGTCAACGACCCGATCGTCTCCCGGGTCACCGACAGCAAGGGCAACGTGATCAGGCCCGGCGGCGGCACCGGCCTGCAACTGCCCGCCGGCGAGAGCCAGTTGGACGCCGCCCAGGCGCTCTCCTTCGTCCGCCAGCGGCACAACCTCACCAACGGCGACCTCGACCGCACCCACCGCCAGCAGGCCTTCATCGCCTCCGTCGAGTACAAGCTCAAGCAGCAGGGCGTGATGGACGACCTCGGCAAGCTGCAGTCGCTGCTCGACGTGGTCAAGAAGGACGTGGTGATAGACGACGACTGGCAGATCCTCGACTTCGCCCAGCAGGCGCCCAACCTGACCGGCGGCAACGTCGAGTTCAACACCCTGCCGATCGACAAGTTCGCGAACATCGGCGGCCAGGAGGTCAACCAGGTCGACCCGGGCAAGCTGCGACGCATCGTCAAGCAGCTGTTCGGCCAGGCCGCCGCCGACCCCGCGCCCGCGCCCGCCGCCACGACCGACGCACCCGACGCCGCGCCGCCCGCCAACGCCGCCGACACCACCGTCGACGTGCTCAACGGCTCGCCCGTCACCGGTGCGGCCGCCGACGAGTCCAAGGCGCTGACCGCGCTGGGCTACCGGGCCGGAAAGGCCACCAACTCCGACACCAGGCCGAAGACCACCACCGTCAAGTACGGCGCCGGGGCCAAGGACGCCGCCCAGCAGATCGCCACCCGCTACGGCGCCACCGCCACCGCCTCGACCGCCGTCCTCGCCGGCCACGTCCAGATCACCCTCGGCACCGAGTACACCGCCCCCGGCGGGACGCCCACCGCCGGCGCCGACCCCAACCCCGCCGCGACGCTCCAGATGCAGGGCCCGCCGGTCAAGGCCGGGGGAGTGCCCTGCGTGGACTGACACCCGCCCGGAGCCCGCAGGGACGAGAGAAGGCCCCCGCCGAAGCAGCGGGGGCCTTCCCATTGGTCGAGGGCCGGGCTACCAGGGCGTGGCGGCCTTCACCAGCAGCAGCAGCGCCACCGCCGCGTTCAGCGCGAAGACCGCGGAGGCCGCCGTGCCCGCCGCCGCGACCATCGCCGCCAGACCGGCCGGACTGGCCGGCGGCGGCCAGGACTCGCCCAGGGCCGGGCTGAGCAGGGCCGTCACCCGGCGGGGGACCGGGCCCGGGGCGGCGAACGCCGCGAACGACGGGGCCGGCACCGCGGAGCGCGTCACCAGCGCCGCCCGGGCCACCGCGCGGGCCGTCAGCCGGCGGTCGCCCACCGAACCCGCGGCCTCCTCGTCCGCCCACCGCTCCGTCGCATAGCCGACCGCCTTCTGCAACGGCCGCAGGAACGGGTTCACGCAGCTCGCCAACTGCGCCGCCAGCAGGTAGCGGTGGTGACGGTTCGCCAGGTGCGAGCGCTCGTGCGCCAACAGCGCCCGCTGCTCGTCGGCGTCCAGGCTGTCCATCATCGCCGTCGACACCACCACCCGGCCCGGCACGCCCGGCACCGCGTACGCGTACGGCTCCGGGTCCGGCAGCACCACCAGGTCCGAATCCAGCGGCATCGGCGCCAGCGCCCGCTGCGCCCGCGCCCGGATCCGCAGATGACGGCGCAACGAGCGCGAACACGCCGTCAGCACCGTCACCAGACCGACGACCGCGGCCGTGCCCACTTCCTCGTGGAACGGCACCGCCGTCCGGATCTCCGGATCCGACCAGCTGTCCGGCAGCGGGTTGCCCGGAATCTGCGCGGTGCCCACCACGAACAGCAGCCCCAGCGCCAGCGTGCTGCACACCGCCATCGACACGCCGATCCAGCTCAGCAGCCGCACCGCGCGACGCGGGTGCAGATGGTGCTCAGCCAGCCGCGCGATCGGCCACGAGGTCAACGGCAGCACCAGCGGGAGGAAGACGAAGAAGCCCATGGATCAGCCCCCGCCGCCCCGGCCCGCGCCGCTCCCCGGCGGGTCCGCCGCGTTCAGCAGCGACCGCAGCAGCTGCTCGTCCTCGGGCGTCAACGCCGTCACGAAACTCGCCAGCACCGCGTCCCGGTCCGGCTCGGTGTCCAGCAGCCGGCGCATCCGGCGGGCCGTCAGACCCGCCGCCGCGTCCGCCGCCGCCGACCACACGTACGCCCGCCCGACCCGGCTGCGCGACACCGCCTGCTTCGCCAGCAGCCGCGACAGGATCGTCATCACCGTGGTGTACGCCAGCTCGCCGCCCAGCTGCTCCTGCACCCAGGACGCCGTCACCGGCCCCGGCGCGCCGTGCAGCACCGTGAGCACCTCGGTCGCCAGCTCACCCTGGCCGCGGCGCCGCCGGCCGCCCTCCTCGCCGTCACCGGACTCGCCCATCTCCGGATCGGGGCCCGCCAACTCCATCGGAGACTCCCTCCGCCGCGGCCGCCCCGCGCTCGACTCGGACTGTTCACCCCCATCCTAGGGGCCGCCCACCCGGCGGGACGGAGCGGGAAAGCGTTTACCGAACGCGAACAAGCAGTTGACCGAGGACCCGCTATGGTGTGCGGCACCCGCGGTGATCATGCTCGCCGTACCCTCCCCCCCACCTCGTTCTGCCCCGTTCCGCCCTGTTTCGCCCAGGAGAGCCCCGTGTCGCACCGCCGCGCCCGCGCATCGTCCCGCCGCCCCCGGGGCCGCCGTGCCGTCCTGCTCTCCGCCGCCACCGTCCTGGTCATCGGCAGCGGCGTCGCCGCCCTCGCCGCCACCACCAAGGACCACCCCGCCCCGCGCGCCGCCGAACCCGCCGCGAGCGCCCCCACCGACCCGGACACCGCACCCGCGCCCGGCGACAGCGCCTCCCCGTCCGCGTCCCCCTCCACCTCGGCCTCCCCGTCGGCCTCCGCCTCCGCGAAGCCCTCCGGATCCGCCGCCCCCTCGGCCTCCGCCGGCGCCACCGCCCCCGCGGCCGCCCGCAACGCCGCACCGGCCGCCAAGCCCGGCACCGCCCCCGCGACGTTCACCGGACTCGCCTTCGACACCTGCACCGCACCCCCGCTCGCCACCATGAACGCCTGGTACGGCACCTCCCCGTACGGCGCCGCCGCCGTCTACATCGGCGGCAGGAACCGCGGCTGCGCCCAGCCCCAGCTCACCGCCGGCTGGGTCGGCTCCGTCACCAACACCGGCTGGAAGCTCGTCCCGCTGTACGTCGGCGCGCAGCCCCCGTGCCAGACCGGCAACAGCCCCGAGAAGCTCACCGCCGACACCGCCACCACGCTCGGCACCAGCGACGGCAACGACGCCGTCGCCAAGGCGGCCGCCCTCGGCATGCGCGCCGGCAGCACCCTCTACCTCGACGTCGAGGCGTACAACACCGCCGACACCGGCTGCGCCGACGCCGTCCTCGCGTACACCCAGTCCTGGAACCGCGCCGTGCACAACTCCGGCTACTGGGCCGGGTTCTACGGCTTCGCCTCGTCCAGCGCCGCCGGCATCGCCCAGGCCGCCGGGGCCGGCGCCGCCGACCTGCCCGACGCCCTCTGGTACGCCCGCTACGACGGCGCCGCCGACACCACCGGCAGCTTCCCGTTCGCCGGCGGCCTGTACGCCGGCCACCGCCGCGCCCACCAGTACCAGGTCAACCAGAAGGAGACCTACGGCGGCGCCGCGCTCACCGTCGACCGCAACGCCTGGGACGCGCCCGTCGCCGTCGTCGGCTGACGGCCCGTCGGGGCAGGGGAGCCGGCGATGCCGGGGTGCGCTAGCGTGCCGCTGTGAACAGCGAACCCACGGACCCCGGCACCCTGTCGGCCATGGACAGCACCGCCGGATACGCCGACGCCGCCGAAGCCCTGGTCGAACAGTACGAGAGCGTGAGCTTCGCGGAGGTCCACCGCGAGGTGCTCCACCTGTTCCCGACCCGGCCCGCCGCCGTGCTCGACATCGGCGCGGGCAGCGGACGCGACGCCGCCGCCCTCGCCGCCGCCGGGCACCGCGTCACCGCCGTCGAACCCACCGCCGCGATGCGCGAACTCGCCCGCGCCCGGCACGCCCGGCACGCCGTCGACTGGGTCGACGACGCCCTCCCGCAGCTGCCCGAACTCACCGCCCGCGCCGACCGCTACGAGCTGATCCTGCTCACCGCCGTCTGGATGCACCTCGACGCCGAACAGCGCGCCGCCGCCATGGCCACCCTGTCCCGCCTGCTCGCCGACGGCGGCCGGATCGTCCTCTCGCTGCGCCACGGCCCGGTGCCGCCCGGCCGCCGGATGTTCCCGGTCGGCGCACCTGAGACGGTCGCCCTGGCCCGCGCCAACGGGCTGGCGCCGCTGCACCTCGCCCACCGCGAGGACCCGCACGCCAGGGCCGGCGTCAGCTGGACCTACCTTGCGCTGCATGCCGCCGACGAGCCGTCAGCCGCCGTCCCCGGGGCGCGGGACGGGCAGGGCCTGGCGGGAGACGGCGTCAGCAGGTCGTAAGGTGGAGACGCCCGGCGCCCGGCGGGTCGGCCGCGCGGCGTCGGCACCCATGACCGGCACGGCCCCGACGGCCGAGCACCGAGGGAAGGACGACCTGCGCCATGGCAGCTGACATCCGGGTGGAGCCCCTGGGCGACCGCGAATACCTGGTCCGGGTCGAGCAGGGCTCGGCCCAGGCCTCCACCCAGATCCGGGTCACCGACGGCGTGTTCGACCGGACCGGGCTCCCGGAGGTCGAAGAGGGGCGCGTGGTGCACGAGACCGTGGCGTTCCTGATCGAGCGTCAGCCCGTGATCGACATTCCTCCGATGATCGACCTGGACGACCTCGCGGACGCCTACGGCGACAGCTACCTGGAGGAGCTGGAACGCCGCCTCGGCAGCCGCTGAGCGACCCCCCTGGGCGGAAGCTCAGGCAGCTGCTGAGCGGACGACCCCTGGGCTTCCGCTGGACCATCCCCGACGACGGCGCCCCGCCCGAATCCCAGGCCGCCGCTGCCCTCCGGCGGTTGGCCCGGCAGGATCCCAAGCGGTACGCCCGGGTGGTCGCCGGGAGTCGGGAGCGCGCCGAGGAGCTCGGATACCGCTGGCCGTACCCGAACTGACCGGCCGTCAGCATTTCGGCTGGCGGGGTCGCCGGGGGCTGCCCGGGTCCGTCGGGATTGCGGGATTTGCGTAGATACCGGCAGGTCAAGCAGGCTCTACGCATGAGCACACCCGTGTACCGGGGCCCCGCCCTGCTGTTGGCCGACGGACTGGAGATCCCCGTCCAGGTGGAACTGACCGGAAACGTCCCCGAACTCGGCCTGCCCGGTTGGACCGGGGTGCTGGAGAGCGGGGACACCCGGTTCAGTGCGGGCAGCGTGCGCTCCGGGCGGCTGCGGCTGCCCGGCGGGTGGGAAGGCGGCTTCGCGGTGATGCGTCGCCTGCTCGGCGTCTCCACCGTGTGGGTGCGCGGCAACGACGTCGAGGCCTCGCCGGCGGACTGGCCCACCGGCTGACGGCGGGTCACCGGCACGGGTCGGCGGCAGGGGTCGACGGGGCGGGTCGACGGGGGCGCGCAAGGGGGGCGAGACCGGCGCGGGGCGCCGTGGCGCGCGCGGTGGGTGCGCGGTCGGTGCTGCATCCGTGAGTGGTCCGACGGCGAACGGCTGTCGCTCACCGGGGTCGACACGCTACGGTCTGTGTTCTGGAGGTGGACGATGACCGAGCAGCAGACCTGCCCGGGCTGCGCCGGGGCGCGCGGCACGGAGAAGACCGAGCACTCCGTGGAGACCGACGGCCAGGGGTGGCAGCAGCCCGTGCGGCGCACCTTCTGGTCGCCGTGCACGGTGTGTGCGGGCTCGGGGGTGGTGCACCGATGAGGCTGGTCTTCGTCTGCCAGAGCTGCGGCTGCCACTACCTGGTGCCGCCCGCCCTGCACTACCCCGACGGCGGCCGGGCCAGCGCCGTCTGGTGCTCGGTGTGCCAGGCGGCGGCCGCCCGCAGCGGCACCGCCGAGCCCACCGAACTCGCGGCCGTCGCCGTCCTGCTGGCCGTCCGCGCCCTCAAGGCCGCCCTCGCCGGCCGTGAGCAGTCGCGCCGCGACCAGCCGCGCCGGGACCGCCGGCCGACCCGCCCCGCCCCCACCTCCCGCGGCCGGACCCGCCCCACCGGAGCCCGCACCCGCCTGTCCTGACCGGCGGGGCGCGGGCCCCGGTGCGATCCGGCGGCCGGCTCAGGCCCAGCGCCCGGCCGCGGCCGCCTCGTCGACGAACTGTTCGAAGGAGCGGGGCGGTCGGCCGAGGGCCTGCTGGACGCCGTCGGAGACGGTGGCGCCGCGGCCCTCGCGGACGTCCACCAGCAGGCCGGTGAGCAGCCGGGCGGCCGCCGCCGGGACGCCCTCCCCGGTCAGCCGGTCCGCGAACGCGGCGGCGGGGACGTCGAGGTGACGGAGCGTCCGGCCGGTCGCGGCGGCGATCACGTCGAGCGCCTCGTCGAAGGAGAGCGCGGCCGGGCCGGTCAGCCGATAGGTGCGGCCGCGGTGGCGATCCTCCGTCAGGGCGGCGGCGGCGACCGCGGCGATGTCCTCGGCGTCGACGAACGGGGTGCGCCCGTCGCCGGTCGGGGCGGCGAGCGTGCCGGAGCGGACGCCCGGCAGCCAGAACGACTCGCTGAAGTTCTGCGCGAACCAGTCGGGCTGCAGGATCGTCCAGTCGACGCCGGAGCCGCGGACGGCCTGCTCGGCCGACTTCAACGGGTGACCGTCGTCTGCCTCGCCCACCCCGTACGCGGACAGCAGCACCAGCCGGGTCACGCCCGCCGCGACCGCCTCGGACACCAGGCGGGCAATGCGGTGCCGGTCGGCGCCCGGGCGCAGAGCGGGCTCCAGCAGGTACATCGCGCCGGCCCCGTCCAGCGCGGGCCCCCAGGTCGTCGGATCGTCGAGGTCGAACCGGACGTCGCCGCCGGTGCGGGACGCGGTACGGACGGGCAGGCCGTCGGCGGACAGCCGGCGGGCGATGCGGCGGCCGGTCGTGCCGGTGCCGCCGAGAACCAGGATGCTCTTCATGCCCCTCAGCCAACCGCGCCGAGTTCGGACGATCCATGGGAGATCGTCGCGCAGACCTTCGTGATCGTCTAACGTGGCGTCACATGGATGTTCTGAGCGATCTGCTGCACCGGGCCCGCGCCACCAACGCGCAGATCCGGCAACTGATCCAGCGGCCCCCGTGGGCGACGACCTTCGCCGACGCCCCGCCGCTCACCGTCGTCGCCACCCTCGGCGGCCGGGCGAGCGTCCGGCTCGACGACGACCCGGGGGCCGCGCCCGTCCGGCTGGCCGCCGGAGACATCGCACTGGTCAGCGGCACCGCCCAGTACACCATCGCCGACTCCCCGGACACCCCGCCGCAGATGGTCGTCCGCGACGGGCGCAAACACCTGATCGACGCCGACGCCCCCGCCCAGCAGCCGCTCGCGCCCCGCACCTACGGCGACGGGCTGCCCGGCGCCACCACCCTGCTGCGCGGCGCGTACGAGATCCGCGGGGAGGTCGGCGAACGTCTGCTGCGCACCCTCAGCCCACTGGCCGTGGTCCCCGCCGGGCCGCGCACCCGCGCCGTCCTCGAACTGCTCGCCGCCGAGACCGCCCACGAGGCGCCCGGCCAGGACGCCGTCCTCGAACGGCTGCTGGACCTGGTCCTGGTCCTCGCGCTGCGCGAGTGGTGCGCCCGTCCGGACGCCCGAGTGCCGTCCTGGCACCGGGCGTTGGCCGCCCCCGCGATCGGCGAGGCGCTGCGGCTGCTGCACGAGAACCCCGGGCACCGCTGGACGGTGGCCGAACTCGCCGCGAAGGTCGGGCAGTCCCGGGCCACGTTCGCCGCGCACTTCACCGCCGCCGTCGGCGAACCCCCGCTCGGCTACCTCACCGGCTGGCGGATGACCCTGGCCGCCGACCGGCTGCGTGACACCGACCGCACCGTCGCTGCCGTCGCACGCGAGGTCGGCTACGAGGACGCGTTCGCCTTCAGCACCGCCTTCAAGCGCGCCCGCGGCGCCAGCCCCGCGCACTGGCGCCGCGCCCACCGCTCCGCCTGACGGCTGCTCCGCCTGACGGCCTGCTCAGCCGCCCGGTCGGCGGACGGTGCGCGGGCCCAGGGGAGTGGCGCCGAGCGCGGTGACGCGCTCGCGCAGGCCGCGGTCGGCGGTGACCACCAGGCACCGGCGGGAGGGCTCCCCGGCGACCAGTTCGACGATCCGGTCGTCACCGCTGCCGGGAGCGGACTCCACCCGGACACCGGGCACCGACTCCACCCCGCGCGCGGCGCCCTCCACCACCAGAACAACCGTCAGCGGGCCCGGCAGCTCCGGAAGTCCGTCGCGGGCCACCGCTGTCAGCGAGTCGCGCAGGCGCTCCGCCGCGCCGCGCCGATCGCGCCACCAGCCGTCCGGGACCGAGCCGACCATGTTCGCGCCGTCCACCACCAGCAGGGGCGGTCGGGGATCGGCCGGGCCGTCGAAGTTCTCCATGGGCGTCAAGACTGCCACGGTGCACGGGCGGTGCGGACGCTGTGCTCGGCGATGCGCAGGTCGTGGGGGAGGCGAAAAGGCAGTGTAAAGGCGATTTTTGAGGGTTGGTACGAACCAGTCACTACTGGGCGGTATTGTCTGTGCGGCAATCCCGTACGAGCATTCGCTTTTCCCGATCGGACCCCCCTCTCATGAATCACGGCACCATGGCCCATCTCGACGGTTTTCAGTACGGGTGGGTGAACCCGGTCGTCGCGTATGCCATCGCGTGCGTGGGCGCGGCCATCGGACTGCGGTGCACGGCCCGGGCCGTGACGCTGCCCTCGCGGAAGCGGGCCGGCTGGCTGGCGCTGGCGGCCGGCGCGTTCGGGTGCGGAATCTGGTCGATGCACTTCATCGCGATGCTCGGCTTCATGGTGGACGCCTCCACCCTGGTCTACGACATTCCGCTGACGCTGCTGAGCCTGCTGGTCGCGGTCGTCGTGGTCGGCCTCGGCATCGGCTACGTCGGCTACCGCGGCAGCGGCACCGGCACCTTGCTGACCAGCGGCGTGCTGACCGGTTGCGGCGTCGCCGTGATGCACTACCTCGGCATGGCCGCCATGCAGGTCGAGGGCGCGGTCTCCTACGACACCCTGCTGGTGGTCGCCTCGGTCGCCATCGCGATCGCCGCCGCCACCGCCGCGCTGTGGATGACGCTGCACATCAAGGGCCTGGCGGCGGCGCTCGGCGCGGCGCTGATCGCCGGCGTCGCCGTGGTCGCGATGCACTACACCGCGATGGCCGCCGTCACCGTCACCCTGGACGGCCGCGCGCCCGGCACCGGCGTCCCCGCCTCGCAGTTCGCCCTGCCGGTGGCCGTCGGCATCGTGGTGGTGCTCGCCGTCGCCGGCCTGGCCGTCGCCTTCTCCCCGCAGGACGACGAGCCCGGCGCCGGCCCGGCCGTCGAGCCGATCCGGGTCGACCTGTTCGGCCAGGAACGCCACTGACCGCAGCGCCCCCGCCGTACCCCGCCGCACCTGACGCCGCCCGACTCCCCGGGCGGCGTTCGGCGTTCGGGCCGTTCGGCGTTCCGGCCGTTCGGGGCGGCGGCCGGGAGGTCGGCCGAGCTCAGGGCGACGTGGTCGACGGCGCGGGCAGCCGGGCGTCCTCGGGCGTGACGGCCGTCGCGGCGGCCAGCCGGGCCGTGCCGAAGTGCCGCTGCGCGTACGCCGCGACGGTGGTCGCCGCGCCCAGGGCGAGCCAGCCCAGCGGGCCGGTGGAGAGCACCGCGCCCGTCAGCAGCAGCGGGCCCGCCGCCTTCTCGGTGGACTGGGCCATTCCGGCCACACCGAGGTACTCGGGGCGGGCCCGCTCCGGGGCCAGCGCCACCGACAACTCCCAGGACACCACCGAGCGCAGCAGCTCCGCGAAGGTCACCAGCACCGCCGCCACCAGCAGCAGCGCCGAGGCGAGGACCGGCCCCGGGCCGTGCGCGGCGGCCGCCGCCGCACAGCAGCCGAGCACCGTGAAGCCGTACATCGGCACCGCCCGCACCGCCTGACGGGGCGTCCGGACCCGGGCGGAGACCCGCAGCTGCGCGACCACCACCAGCACCGTGTTGATCGCCAGGAACGCCGGGACCAGTGCGTGCGGCGCACGGGTGGCGTGGATCAGCCACAGCGGCAGGCCGACGTTCAGGATCGCGTCGTCGATGGTCAGCGCGCAGTCCAGCGCGACGAACCGCAGGTAGCCGCCGTCCCGCCAGGGGCTCGGCCGGGCCGCGGAGCCGGCGTCCGGCGACGGCTGCCCGGACCCGGCGACCACCCGGCCCTCGTGCCGGGGCTCCCGGACGCCCGCGACCAGGGCGGCCGACAGCAGGAAGGAGACCACGTCGGCGAGCAGCAGCGCCCGGTACGCGGCCGGAGTGCCGACCGCGAGTCCGATCGCGGCCAGGCCCGCGCCCGCCGCGTACCCCGCGTTCATCGCCGTCCGGGACAGCGCCCGGTACACCGAACGCCGGTCGCCCGCCACGTCGGTGGCGAACAGCATCTCCATCGCCCGCGCCGCCCGGTCGCCCAGCGCGGTCACGGCCACCAGGCCCAGCAACGCGCCGAACGAGGAGCAGAGCAGCACCGCCGCCAGCGCCACCGCCCGCAGCAGGTGACACCCGATCAGCACCCGCCGGCCCCCCAGCGACGCGGCCAGCCGCCCGGCGAGCGGCGAGCCGGCGATGCCCGCCACCGAGGCGACGCCGAGCAGCAGCCCGACCTGCCCGGCCGTCAGCCGCTCCACCTCGGTGAAGTACAGCACGCACGCCGCCGCCCATACCCCCGACCCCGTCCGGTCCGCGAACACCACCGCCAGCATGGTCCGCCCGGCCGCCCCGCCCGGCGGATTCCGCAGCTGCGCCCACAACCCGGCCCCGCCACCGCGTTCCCTGCTCGCCGTCCCCACCGTCGCCACCCCGTTCCCGCCGCCGTTCGATCCGTACCGGGAGCACTCTGCCGGAGAACTCTCTTGATATCAAGATGCTTGATGTCGAGATGAAAACCAGTGGTCAACCGGCCCCGGCGGGCGGCAGAATGCCCCGATGCGCACCCCGCACTCCTCCGACCCCGAGCTGTGCGGCGCGTTCGCCGTCGAGTGGACGCAACGGTGCCCCGGGCCGCAGTGGCCCGGGGCACCCGTGGTCGGTGGTGCTACTCCGGCAGCAGGTTGTACTCGCTCAGCAGTTCGCCGATCTCCGAGGTCTCCAGCCGGGCGTTCAGCCGCTTGCGGAGGACGTGCGGGCCGGGGAGGGACACCGGCTTGCCGTCGCGCAGGCGGCTGGCCGCGTTGAGGAGGGCGCGGACGTCGTAGGTCGAGCCGAAGACCTCGGGGACGCCGCGTTCGACGCCCAGCAGCTGGTAGGCCGCCTCCATGCCGGTGCGCACCGAGTACTCGGTGGTGAAGATGCAGTCGCGGGTGGTCTCCGCGAACTGGCCGATGAAGGCGAAGTTCACCGCGCCCGGCGGCACCACGTCCGGACGGTCACCGGCCTTGCGGGGCATGAAGAACGAGGTGACGTACGGCATCATCACCGGCACGCACTTGGCCGCCTCCGCCGCCAGCTCGTCGATCTGTTCGACCGGCACGCCCAGGTGGTACAGCCACTCGCGGGTGATCTCCTCGCCCGTGCACTCCTGCATCGGCTTCTTCACGTAGTCGCCGGGCACGTCCACGAACAGCGAGTACAGCCAGACCACGATCTGGTCCTTCGGCTGCTGCTTGAAGTGCGGCTGCCGGTTCACCGTCCAGCTCAGCAGCCAGGGCGAGTCGCGGACGGTGACGATGCCGCCCGTCACCACTCCGCCCGAGAACGGGTCGCGCTTGCACACCTTCTGGATGTACTCGGGGATGCGGCGGTCCAGCGTGGTCACCGTCGCCGACTCCCACTTGGTCTGCGGGACGTGCGCGCCGAACACGTCCGGGCGGCCGAAGTCCGGGTGCTTGGCCGCGATCCGCCGCCACAGGTCCCAGGCCGGCGCCGGGCCCTCGTCCAGCTTCGCCGGGGTGTGCTGGTCGCCGTTGTCGGAGTTCTCGGTCAGCGAGCCGATGGTGGTGAACAGCAGGTCGTCCGCGGTCAGTTCGACGCCGCCCCGCTCGCCGCCGGAGATCCAGTGCAGCGCCGTCGCCTGCTTGCGGCCGTCCGTGAAGGAGAAGTCGACGTCGGTGACCTCGGTGTCGTACCGGAACACCACACCGTGGTCCATCAGCCACTTCACCAGCGGCAGCACCAGCGACTCGTACTGGTTGTACTTGGTGAACTTCAGCGCCGAGAAGTCCGGCAGCCCGCCGATGTGGTGCACGAAACGGTGCAGGTAGAGCTTCATCTCCAGGGCCGAGTGCCACTGCTCGAAGGCGAACATGGTGCGCCAGTACAGCCAGAAGTTCGACGCCAGGAAGTCCTCGCCGAAGACCTCGTCGATCCGCTTGCCCTCCATCTCCTCGCGCGTCGCCATGAAGACCTTCATCAGGTCCCGCTGCGCCCGGTCGGTCAGCGCGAACAGGCCGTTGGTGCCCGCGTCCCGGCCCTGCTGGTGGGTGACGCGCTGGAGGGAGAAGTTCGGGTCGTCCTTGTTCAGCCAGTAGAACTCGTCGAGGACGCTCGCCCCCTCGATCTCCATCGACGGGACCGAACGGAACAGGTCCCACAGGCACTCGAAGTGGTTCTCCATCTCGCGGCCGCCGCGCACCACGAACCCGCGCTCCGGCTCCTTGATGCCGTCCAGCGCGCCGCCCGGGATCCGCTGCTGCTCCAGGATCGTGATCCGCTCGCCGGCCATCTGCCCGTCCCGGACCAGGAACGCAGCGCCCGCCAGCGACGCCAGCCCGGAACCCACGAACCACGCCCGCTTGTCGTCCACGCCGGCGGGCTTGCGGGGCCGTGCGAACGCCTCGTAGTTGCCGCTGCTGTAGTACATCGCGCGCTCCCTCATCCGTCGTTCCACCGGGCCGACCAAGATCGCCGGCTCCGAGTCCCACCCAACCCGTCCTTATGTCGGCGCGCACGGCGGGATGCCCGCATTGCGCTGTTCAGGTGAAATGGGCGGCCCGATGCTCCGGTCGATTCCGCGCGGGGCATTGACACCCGCCGCGTCACTGCGCAGGGTCGGCAGCAGGCCCACGCCGACAGGAGGAGGACACCTCCATGACCGGTCCGACCGCCGTCACCACCAGCTACGGCGCGCTCTACTTCACCGACCGCCACGGCCACCCCTTCCAACTGCGCTCCGCCCGCCACCCGGACCGCTGGCAACTGCCCGGCGGCGAGAGCACCCCCGGCGAGACCCCCTGGCAGACCGCCCTGCGCGGAGCCCGTGAACACCTCCGACTCGACGTCGAGAACGAACAGTTGACGGTCGGGCGCCGCCTGCTCGCCGTCCTGCACCACGCCCCCGCCGCCGACCGCCCGCTGGCCAGGACCGGCTTCGTCTTCGACGGCGGCGCCCTCGACGACGACCGACTCCACCGCATCCGCCTCACCGCCGAGCACACCGACTGGGCCGTCGACACCCTGTGGCGCTGGCGCAACCGGATGCGCCCCCAGGACCACCGCCGACTGATGCTCGTCGACCGCGCCCGCCGAGCCCGCACCACCCTGTACGCCGAACACCCCGACACCGGCGCCGACGCCTTCGAAGGCGTCCTCGTCCTGATCACCACCCCCGCCCGCGACCGCGTCCTGCTCAACCTGCGCGACGACCACCCCGGCATCGCCTGGCCCGGCCACTGGGCCCCGATCGGCGGCTGGCGCGAAGGCCACGAGAGCGCCCACGACTGCGCCACCCGCGAAATCCGCGAAGAAGCCGGCATCACCGTCACCGCGCTGCGCCCGCTGCCCGCACCGCGGCACCCGCTGATCGCCGACACCACCACCGTGCTGCACGCCGTCTACGACGGGCCCGAACGCGCCCTCGTCCTCGGCGAGGGCCAGGCGATCCGGCTGGTGCCCCGGGAGGAGATCCCCGCCCTGCGCACCCCGCCGTACGTGGCGCACTACCTGGCCCACCTCTGACCGGGCGCCGCCGGCCCCGCCGCGGACCTGGGTGTTCCTGACGTTCCGTCACGGAAGCGGGGCCGTACTGCCGTGGTGGATCAGGGAGTTGACGAAAAGTCAATGGTCGGTGTCCGGAGGTTCGGTGTGATCGGTGTGCCGAGTGGATAGGCTTGCCGACAGCACGGCCGCAGCGGCCGCTTCACCGAGGGGGAATCCACACCACAATGTCGTACCTGCGCACCTTCCTGCCCTGGATCGTCTTCGCCGTGATCCCGTCCTCCCAGTGGCAGTGGGCCGCCCTGGCCGGTCTGGTCGTCGCCGCGGCCGTCATCCTCCAGCAGCGCAGGGCCGGCGCCGCCTACGACGCGCTGATCATCGAGCTCGGCTCGGCGCTGTTCTTCGCCGTGCTCGCCGCGATCGCCTTCGCCGACCCGCACTCCGGCGTCCGCGACTACTCCGCGACGCTCTCCTCCGCCTGCCTCGCCCTCATCGCCGGCACCTCGCTACTGATCGGCAAGCCCTTCACCCTCGGTATCGCCAAGCGCAGCACCCCGCCCGAGATCTGGCCGCTCAAGCCGTTCATCCGGGTCAACGTCGTCATCACCTCGGTGTGGACCGCCGCGTTCGCGGTCACCGCAGTCGTGCTGGCCGTCCTCGCCCACGGCGGCCACGGCCACTCGCTCGCCTCCCTGCTGGTGCAGATCGCCGGCTTCGTCGTCCCGATGGTCTTCACCGTCCGCTACGTCGCCCTGGTCCAGTCCCGTCGACCTGACGGCCCGTCGGGTCAGCCGCAGCCCGGCCGGTAGGCGACGGTCGGCACCAGCCGACTCCACTCCTCGGGGGGCAGCGGGGCGCGCAGCACGGCACAGGCCCGCGCCACCGCGGCCTCGGGGACGAGGCTCCACAGCGGCGCGGCGCCGTCGTCGCCGCCGACCAGCGCCCGGCCGTCGGGCAGGAACGCGAGGCCGTTCAGGGCCTGCGCCGGGCCGGTGAGGGTGACGACCGGGGCGTTCGGACGGGCGGGATCCCACAGGCGCAGCCGGCCCTCGCGGCCCACCGTGGCGAGGGTCCGGCCGTCCCCGGTGAAGGCCAGCGCCAGCACCGTGTCGTCGTCCGACCGGTACGGGTCCGGCTCCCGCCGTTCGCCGGTGCGGGTGTCCCACACGTGCACCAGCCTGTCCTTGCCGGCGGTGGCCAGGTAGCGGCCGTCCGGGCTGACGGCCAGTCGGTACACCAGGTCCAGGTGCTCGAAGGCGCTCTGCCGGACCGGCCCGCCCGGATCGGCGACGGTGAGCAGCCGGACGCGCCGGGAGTCGCCGGTGAACGCCAACTCCCCGCCGTCGCCCAGGAACACCAGGTCGCTGACGCGGTCCTCACTGGCGGTCCGACGCACCCGCAGCGGCGAGCCGTCCGGCGGGCCGAGCCGCACCTCGCCGCTCCTGGTACCCACCGCCAGCAGCGACCCGTCGGGGCTGAGCGCCACCGCCGACACCCGGCCGGCCACCTGCAGCGAGGCCCGCACCGCCCCGTTGGCCGCATCGCGGACCTGAACCGCCCCGACCGTGGCGCTCGCCACCGTGCGGCCGGCCCGGTCGAAGGCCAGCCCCGTCACCGCGCTGCCCGACGGCCCCGAGACGGCGATCGGCCGCGGCACCGGCCCGCCGACGTCCCACAGGGCGAACCGCCCGTCGGCCGTCCCGAGCGCCGCCCGGTTCCCGGCCACGGCGACGGCCGTGACCCGCGGATGCTCCAGCCACGGCGCCAGATCGGTGCCGCGCCGCAAGTCCCAGATCAGCACGCTGCCGGACGGCGCGGTGACCCCGGCCGAGGTGACGACCGTGCGGTCGTCGGCGCCGACCGCCACCCCCAGCAGGAGGGTCGGATGGCCGCGCAGCTCGGCCGCCACCCGGCGGGTCGCCACCTCCCACACCAGGGCCGTGCGGTCGGCGCCCGCGGACACCAGCGTGGTGCCGTCCGGCGTCAGATCCAGCGCGTCCACCGGCCCGACATGACGGCCCGGCAGGTCGACGGCGTCCCACTGCTGCGGCTCACCGTCCGTACCCGGCCCGCCCGTTGACGGCGCGTCGGCGGGCGGACGCCACAGCCGGATGCCGCCCTGCTCGCTGCCCACCGCCAGCAGCCCGCCGCCCGCCGCGAACGCCAACGACCGGGGCGACGGCGAGCGGCCCGCGAACACCACCGGCGCAGCATCGTCCGGGCGCGGCAGCGCGTCCACGTCCCGCACCAGCACCGCGCCGCCGACGTCCGCCGAGGCCAACCGGTGACCGGCGCCGAACGCCAGGCCCTGGACCGCCCCCGTGTGGCCCGCCAGCGTCCGCACCGGCGGGGCCGCGCCCGCGTCCGTCCGCCACACCCACACCTGCCCCGGCAGCGCCCGGTCGGCCGAACCCGCCGCCAGCAGTGCGCCGTCGCGGCTGAACGCCAGGCGCTTGGCCTGGGCAGGCGCGCCCCGGTCGTTCACGGGCATCACCGGGGCGGGCAGCGGCATCCGGTCGGCGACCCGCCACAGCAGGATCCGGCGCCGCTCGTCGCCCGTGAGCGCGGCGGCCAGCACCGCTCCGTCCGGGCTGAACTCCAGGTCCTGCACCGGGTGCCCGACCTCCCCCTGGAGCTCCGCGACCCGGGCGGTGGTCGCGGTGTCCCACAGCGTCACCCGGCCCTGCGAGTCGCCCGTGGCGACCAGCCGCCCGTCCGGGCTCAGCGCCAACCCGTTCACGCCGAACCCGAACCCCGGGATCCGGCCCGCCAGGTACTGGCCCTGGGTGCTCAGCACCGCGTCGTCCGCCGCCCGGCGCAGCTCCGGGATGCCCGCCCCGGTGATCCGGCGCGCCGACACCGACTGCAGCAGCGCCGCGTACGGATCGCGGGTCGCACTGCGCTGCGCCTCCGTGAGCAGCGTCAGCGCGCTGCGGCCGTCCGCCGCCCACACCACCCGACGGTGCTCCTGCCACAGCAGCCCGCCGGCCAGCACCGCGGTGACCAGCAGCAGGGCGAGAGCGCCCGCCAGCCGACGGTGGGTCCGGATCCGGCGGCGCTCCGCCCGCCGCTCCCGGTCGGCGCGGTGCGCGGCGGCGGCCAGGAACTCCCGCTCCACCGGCGCCAGGCCGCGCCCGCCGGCGGATGCCGCCCAGGCCCCGACCGCCTCCAGTCGGCTGCCCCGGGGCAGCAGGGCGTCCTCCCGGCCCGACGCCGCCCACGACTCGGCGTCCTGGGAGAGCTGCTGATGCAGCCTCAACTCGTCCCGGCCCGCCTCGATCCAGCCGCGCAACCGGGGCCAGGCCCGCAGCAGCGCCTCGTGGGAGAGCGTCGCCCCGGACGCGTCCAGGGTGAGCAGCCGGTCGTCCGCGAAGGACGCCAGCACCCGCTCCACCCGCAGCGGGTCGGCGTCGGCCGCCGCCAGCTGCGCCGACTCGGCGCGCCGCCGCGAGACCTGACCGTCCGGGCCGAGATGGACCAGCCGCAGCAGCACCCGGCGGGCCGTCGCCCGGGCCGGCTCGTCCAGCCGCGACCAGGCCCGCTCGGCGGTCAGCGCCACCGCACCGTGCAGCCCGCCGATCGCCCGATAGCCCGCCAACGACAGTGCCCGGCCGGTGCGCTGCTGCCACATCGCGTGCAGCGCGTGCGCCAGCAGCGGCAGCGCCCCCGGGTCGTAGGCGGGCCCGTCCCGGGCGCCGTCCAGGCCCAGGTCCGCCAGCAGCACCTCCAGCAGGCCCGGCTCCAGCTCCAGCCTGGCGGTGCGGGCCGGCGCGGTGATCGCCCGGCCGAGCTCCTCCGCACTCATCGGCCCCAGCGCCGACTGGCCGCGACGCACCGCCGCCAACACGCCCTGATGCGCCAACAGATGCCCGTACAGATCCGCCCGCAGGCCCAGCACCACCAGCCGGCCCCCGTCCGGCCCGGCCTCCTCGCACAGCCGGTCCAGGAACGCCCGCCGCTCACCGGGATCGGCGCACAGCGTGAACAACTCCTCGGCCTGGTCGACGATCCACACCGGGCAGACGCCCCCGGCGAGCGCCGACAGCCGCGCCAACGGCTCCGCGGTGGGGGAGAACACCTCCGCGTCGACGGTGCCCAGGCCCGGCAGCGCGCCGCGCCGCAACGCCGGCACCAGACCCGCCCGCAGCAGCGAGGACTTGCCCGCACCCGACGGCCCCACCACCACGACCGGACCGCCCCGGTCCGCCGACCGCTCGCCCAGCAGCCCCAGCAACTCCGCGCGCGCCCGGTCCCGACCGTGGAACCAGCGCTCGTCCTCCGCCCGGAAACTCGCCAGCCCCGGATACGGGCACTGCCCGCGCACCGCCAACTCCAGCAGCGCGCCGCCCGTCCGCAACGCCCGGTCGCAGGCCCGGGCGAAATCCGCGGTGGGCGGCTTGTCGCCGCTCTCGACCTTGCTGATGTGGCTCTTGTCGTAATGCACCCGACGGGCCAGATCCCCCTGCGAGAACCCGGCCGAGCGCCGCCGCTCCCGCAGCACCGCCCCGAACGCGCCGCCCTCCGCCGCCGGCCCGCTCTGGCCGGGCACCCGCCCACGATCGCCCTCGGTGTGCACCGCAGACCCCGCCTCCGTCGACTCCACCCCACCCAACGAGCCCGCCCGACACCGGACACGCGACACCGCGACGGCCCCCCGGTTCGAGTGAAACCGCAGGCCGGAGGGGTTGTCGAGGTGCCGGGCCCGGACGACAACAGGCAACCGGTGCGCGCGCGGCGGCCGGTGGGCAACGCTGTCATCGGGGCCGGGACAACCACCGGCCGCACCAGCCACCCTGACGCCCGGTCACCACGCTCCACGAGGAGAACCCGACGTGACGCCCATCCCCGCCACGCTGCGCCGCGCCACCGCCCTCGCCGTCGCGGCCCTCGCCCTGGCCCTCCCCGCGCTCGGCCCGGCCACCGTCGCCGACGCCGCCGACGGCCCGCAGGCCTACGCCGTCCACGGCTTCGACAGCTCCCACTACAACCACGAGACCAAGAACGGCGAACGGGCCTACGACTGGCCGGCGATCGTCCGTGGCGGCCGGCAGTTCGTCTACCTCAAGGCCACCGAAGGCACCGGCACCGCCGACCGCTGGTTCACCCCCGACCTGGACGGCGCCCGTTCCGTGCACCTGATCCACGGCGCCTACCACTACTACCGCCCCGACCAGGACGGCGCCGCCCAGGCCGACCACTTCCTCGACGCCCTCCGCGCCGCCGGCCACACCGGCGGCAGGCCCGGCGAACTGCCGCCCGCCGTGGACATCGAGGAGTGCGCCCGCGACGGCCACCCCCTCGAACCCGCCCAGGTCAAGGCCTTCCTCCAGCGCGTCGAACACGCCACCGGCACCGCACCCGCCGTCTACACCCGCAACGGCATCGCCGAGCAGTGCCTTCGCGGAATCAAGGACCTCGCTGCCCACCCCGGCTGGCTCGCCCGCTGGGGCAGCACCGAACCCCGCCCGCTGCCCGGCGCCACCGCCTGGGACTTCTGGCAGCACAGCAACCACGCCGAGATCCCCGGCACCGTCGGCCACCCGATGGACGCCGACGTCTTCCACGGCGACCGCGCCGCGCTGCGCCGCCTCGCCCACCAGAACTGACCGACCCTCAGCACCCCGCACCCCCGGAAAGGACACCCCGTCATGAACCGCACCCACCGCTGGACCGCCGCCCCCGCCCTCGCCCTGCTCGGCGCGCTCCTCCTCGGCGCCCCCGCCGTCGCCGCCCCCGTCACCGACACCGGCACCACCCGGGCGCAGGGCCTGCGGGCCGCCGACGCCCCGAAGCTCAGCCGCGCCGAGGAGATCCGCCGCGCCAAGGTCTGGCTGACAGCCAACAACGGCAAGCCCGTCCCCTACAGCCAGAAGGAGACCTGGTCGGACGGCTACCGGCAGGACTGCTCCGGCTACGCCTCGATGGCGCTGCGCCTGCCCAAGTCCGGCCCGAACACCGTCGCACTGAAGAACGACGGCTGGACCAAGGCGATCAAGATGTCCGAACTGCGGCAGGGCGACCTGGTCATCAAGGCCAACAGCAGCGACCCCGACCACCGGCACGTCGTCATCTTCGACAGCTGGGACAACGGCAAGCACACCTCGTACCACGCCTACGAGCAGGCCGGCGGCGTCGGCACCCGGCACGCCTCGCACACCTACGGCCTCAAGGGCGGCGACAACTACCACGCCTACCGCCCGGTCAACCTGACGGACTGACAATCCGCGCACCGCGCCCGGCCGTCGGGGATCCCCGGCGGCCGGGCTCTTTTCCGTCCGGAATTCAAAAAATCTCGCAAAGGGGCGGTAGTGAATTCCACCCGAAGTGCCAAGAACAGGGATGCCAAGTTGAAAACTGTTAATGCCAAGAGGAGTTGAAACTTCGGCCCGAAATGCCGCGCGACCTGCGCAGATGCAGATCCTGAAGATTTCCTTATCCGGTGCCGTTGACTGCCCGTCAGCGGCTCTGCTTTGCTTCTGGCCGCGGACAGTCAGAAAAGCGGGCGCGGAGAAATCCGGTGCCGGTATTCGTTCCCGACCGTTCCGTTCCCTGCCCCCAGGTTCATCGGCCGCGCCGCGCCCCACCGAGGTGCGGGCGGCCGGACGAGAGAGGCCCCCCACACATGGGAATGTCCCCCACTGCCATGCGGTCGAGGCTGGCGGCGCTGACCGGCGCCGCCTCGCTCGTGATCGCCGCCGCCGGAATAGCCGCCGCGGCGACCCCGGCGAACGCTTCCACCCCGCAGCCGGCCGCCGCGTCCGCGTCGGTCTCCGGCCAGGCCCACCACGGGTCCGCCGGAACCGGCGGCATCTCGAACGAGTTCAACCCGTTCAGCCCGGCGCTCACCGACAGCACCATCCCGGGCATGAAGCAGTACGCGAAGCAGAAGCAGCAGCTCGTCGCGAACCAGCCGCAGGCCGCGGCCACCGGCCAGCAGACCCTGTCGTACGGCGGCGGCGTCGACGGCATCGGCGTGCAGAGCGGCCACTCCAAGGTGTACCTGGTGTTCTACGGCACCCAGTGGGGCACCCAGGGCACCGACGCCAACGGCAACCTGACGTTCTCCAACGACACGGCGGGCGCCGCGCAGGCCGCGCAGAACATGTTCAAGGGCATCGGCACCAACGGCGAGACCTGGTCGGCCGACCTCACCCAGTGGTGCGACGGCCCGAACGTGGCCTCCGGCGCGGTCAGCTGCCCGGCGAACGCCGCGTTCATCCCGTACCAGACCGGCGGCGTGCTCTCCGGCGTCTGGTACGACAACACGGGCGCCTCCCCGGCCTCCTCCACCGGCCACCAGCTCGGCGTCGAAGCCGTCAACGCGGCCGCCCACTTCGGCAACACCACGGCCGCGGCCAACCGCGACGCGTACTACGTGGTGCTGTCCCCGAAGGGCACCAACCCGGACAACTACAAGAGCCCGACCCAGGGTTACTGCGCCTGGCACGACTGGAACGGCGACACCACGCTGACCGGCGGCGCCGTCAGCTCCTCGTACGGCGACATCGCGTTCTCCAACCAGCCGTACAACATCGACATGGGCTCCTCCTGCGGCGTCGGCTTCGTCAACTCGCCCGGAACCCTGGACGGTTGGACGATGACCCTCGGCCACGAGTGGCACGAGATGATGTCCGACCAGAACCCGGCCGGCGGCTGGACCAACCACGTCTCCGGCTCCTCGTACAACGGCCAGGAGAACTCCGACGAGTGCGCCTGGCTGCAGCCCGGCACCGCCGGCGGCGCCGCCAACGTCAGCTTCGGCTCGTTCGGCACCTTCGCCGAGCAGGCCAGCTGGTCGAACGACACCAACTCCTGCGCCATCACGCACGCCATCCTCACCCACGGCGGCGGCACCACCAACACCGTCACGGTGACCAACCCCGGCAGCCAGAGCGGCACCGTCGGCACCGCCGCCAGCCTGCAGATCCGGGCCACCGACTCGGCGTCCGGCCAGACCCTGACCTACGCGGCCACCGGCCTGCCGGCCGGCCTGAGCATCAACTCCTCGACCGGCCTGATCTCCGGCACCCCGACCGCCGCGGGCACCTCCTCGGTGACGGTCACCGCCACCGACACCACCGGCGCGGCCGGCTCCACCAGCTTCGGCTGGACCGAGGCCGGCAGCGGCGGCGGCACCTGCACCGCAGGCCAGCTGCTCGGCAACGCCGGCTTCGAGACCGGCACCGCCGCCCCGTGGACCACCAGCACCGGCGTGGTCGACAACTCCGCCTCCGAGGCCGCCCACAGCGGCTCCTGGAAGGCCTGGATGAACGGCTACGGCTCGGCCCACACCGACACCGTCTCGCAGACCGTGGCCATCCCGGCCGGCTGCAAGGCCACCTTCAGCTTCTGGCTGCACGTCGACACCGCCGAGACCGGCACCACGGCCTACGACAAGCTGACCGTCCAGGCCAACTCCACCACCCTGGCGACCTACTCCAACGCGAACGCCGCCACCGGGTACGTCCAGAAGTCCTTCGACCTCTCGTCCTACGCCGGCCAGAGCGTCACCCTGAAGTTCACCGGCACCGAGGACGCCTCGCTGCAGACCAGCTTCGTGATCGACGACACCGCGCTCAACGTCTCCTGACGCGGCACCACCCCCTCGGGGGCGCCGGGGCGGGCCCACTGCGGGCCCGCCCCGGCGCCGTTGCGCACAGCGGATCCGACACGGCCGCCGCCGCGTCCCATCCCTGCCCGCCCGACCCGACCCGTTCAGAGATCCGGAGCCCAGCCATGACACCGAAGCCCCGCAGAACCGCCGCCGCAGCCCTGCTCGCCCTCGTCGCACTGAGCGGCTGCGGGTCGGCTGCCACCGTCGCGAGCCCCGCTGCGCACCCCGCGCCCGGCCTCGTGGTGCTCGACGAGTCCGCCGACCGCACCCGGATCACCGTCGCCCCCGGCACCACCGTCCGCACCGAACTCCACAGCACCTACTGGTCGCCCGCCACCAGCACCGACCCCGGCCTGCTCGCCCCCGCCGGACAGCCCACCACCGCCGCCGCGCCCTCCTGCCGTCCCGGCAGCGGCTGCGGCACCGTCACCACCGCCTTCACCGCCCGCACCGCCGGCTCGGCCCGGGTGACCGCCCACCGCACCAGCTGCGGCGAGGCCCGACCCTGCCCGCCCGGCCAGCAGGACTACACCGTCGACGTGGACATCGCCGCCCGCTGACGACCGCAGCGCCCGTCGGGCTCGATGACGGCTCGTCAGAAGAGCGGTTCGACGGGAGAGAGGACGCCGAGCCGGTCCTCCAGCTGCTGGGCGGCGGCGAGGCAGAGGTCCTCGCGGAACGGCCGGCCCACCAGCTGCACGCCCGTCGGCAGGCCGTCGGCCGGCCCGGTGGGCACGGCCACCGCCGGGGCGCCGACGAAACTGGTCAGCGAGCACAGCCGCATGGCGGACGCGACCCGGTCCCGGCTCTCCTGGTCGCGGGACTCCAGCCCGGGCTCGACCGGCGGCTCGGCGAAGACCGGACCGAGCAGCAGCGGGTACTCCGCCAGGAACTCCGCCCACGAGCGGCGGATGTTCATCCAGGTGCCCATCAGGGCGATCAGCCCGGCCGCGTCGAGCTGCGGCGTGCGGCGCATCGCGAAGTCGATGAAGCGGTCGCCGCCCGCGCCGAGCAGCTGACGGACCACCGGCCAGGACGGCGTGAACTCCGCGACGGTCAGCTGGTGGAAGGCGTCGTACGCCTCGTCGAACCGGGGCACGTCGGGCACCTCGCGGACGTCGTACCCCGCCTCGGCCAGCGCCGCCGCGGCCCGCTCGACCGCGCGCCGGACGGTCGGGTGCACGCCGCGCCCGCCCGGGTCGGCGACCACCGCGACCTTCACCGGACCGTCGACCGGACGGCCGTACAGCGGTGCGGGGACGGCCCGCGGGTCACGCGGGTCGGGCCCCGCCAGGCACTCGAACGCCAGCCGCAGATCGGCCACCGTCCGGGCCAACGGACCGTCCGTGACCAGGATCTGCGACGCCGGGCCGGGATCGTCCGGGCCCAGCATCCGCTGGTCGGCGGCGAACCGTCCGGCGGTCGGATTCAGCGCCGCGACGCCGCAGAACGAGGCCGGGATGCGGATCGAGCCGCCCGAGTCGTCGCCCAGCCCGAGCGCGGCCATCCCGGTGGCGACCGCCGCCCCGTCGCCGCCGCTGGTGCCGCCGGGCGTCCGCCCCGCGTCCCACGGGTTCAGCGTGTCGCCGTACAGCTCGCTGCGGGTGTGCATGCCGGAGAGGATCAGCGACGGCATGTTGCTGTGGCCGATCGGGACCGCCCCCGCGGCGCGCAGCCGGGCCACCGGAATCGCATCGGCCCGGGCCGTCAGGTCGGCGAACCGCCGGATGCCGAAGGTGGTCGGGTACCCCTCGACCCGGATGCACTCCTTCACCGTGAACGGCACGCCGGCCAGCGGCCCGAGCTCCTCGCCGGCGGCCCGGCGCCGGTCGATCCGGCGGGCCTCGGCCCGGGCCCGGTCGCCGAACAGCTGGGTGACGGCGTTGATCCGCGGGTTCACCGCGGCGATCCGATCGAGATGGGCGTCCATCACGTCGAGCGCGGACACCTCGCCCGCCCGGACGGCAGCGGCGAGAGCGCCGGCGGAAAGCTTCCACATGGGTTCTGACCTCCTCAGCCGTTCCGATGCGGTCGCATCGGAACAGGACCGCACCCTAGCCCACGAACCGATACACTCGCATCGAATAAAGCCGTCGCCCGGGAGGCCGCAGCAGATGCCCAAGCAGGTGGACCACGACGAACGCCGACGCCTGATCGCCGACGCCGTCTGCGCCCTGATCGACGAACAGGGCCTGGAAGCCGCCACCCTCCGCGACGTCGCCGCCCGCGCCGACGTCTCCATGGGCGCCGTCCAGCGCTGCTTCCGTACCAAGGGCGAGATGCTGCAGTTCGCCCTCGCCCACATCGGCCACCAGGTCACCGCCCGCGCCCACGCCCGCCTGCGCGCCGCCCCCGCGCAGTCCCCGGCCAGCACCGTCGGCCACCTCGCCCACGAGATCGCCCTGCTGAAGACCCGTCACCGCGCCCAGGCCCGCACCTGGCTGGCCTTCCTCGCCGCCGCCGCCGTCGACCCCGCCCTCGCCGCCGGCCTGCGCACCAGCTACACCGACCTGGAAACCCTGCTCACCGACCTGATCGCCGACGCCGTCGACACCCCTGACCCCGCCCACCACGCCCACACCCTGCTCGCCCTCACCGACGGTCTCACCGCCCACGTCCTGATCGGCCAGCGCACCCCCGCGGAAGCCGAACACCTCCTGCACGCCCACCTGTCCCGCCTCTGGGCCCACCCCGGCGAGTAGGCTCCCAACTCTCCGCCGAAGCACCGCAGGAGCCCGTGACACCCGCACGCGGCCCCCGGACACCGGCCTGGCACCCGCATACCCGCCGACCTGGGAGGAACCACCGTGGCACTGGCCCGCAGAGGCACCCGCCGCATCGTCGTCGACGGCGTCGAATACCGCTGGCACGTCAGCCGGCGGCACCTCTGCTGCGACTACGAAGGCCACACCCTCGGCTACGTCGCCGAACACGCGACCCGCCCCGGGGCCACCCTCGTCGTGGAGACCGGCCGCCCGGCCCGCCTCCACCCCGACCTCGCGCCCGTCGACCTCGTCCTGCCGCGCGAAGTCGCCACCGGAATCCGCACCGCACGCGCCCGGGGCTGGACCCCCACCGAGCCCGGCTCGCCGTTCACCCTGCACCTGTCCGGCATCGCTCCGGATCAGGATTCCTGATACACCGTCAGGACGACGGCCGCCCCGGGACAGTCCTTCTCGATGGTGACGGCGCACCGCAAAGTCGCGTGATGTCCTGGAACGGACCCGGCAGGCCCGGCCCCGGGCCCGCCCCGAACCAGGAGCACCTCGTGAACCCGCCACCGCCGTACCGCCGTTACGCCCTCCGCCGCTGCGCCGTCCCGGTAGCCGCCGGCGCCCTGCTGCTCGGCGTGCTCACCCCGACCGCCGCCGGCGCCGCGCCCGCCACGGCCTCCGCCGCGCTTGCCACGGCCTCCGCCGAGGCCAGGCCGGCCGACATCGTCCAGCAGCGGCTGGACGCACTGGTCGCCGGCGACAAGCTGCCCGCGGCGCTCGCGGCCGTCCGGGGACGCGACGGCCGGACGCGCGACTACACCTCGGGCGTCGGCGACCTCGCCACCGGCGCGAAGGTCCCCGTCGACGGGCAGGTCAGGATCGGCAGCAACACCAAGACCTTCGTCGCGGTCGTCGTGCTCCAACTGGTCGCGGAGGGCAGGATCCAGCTGGACGGCTCCCTCGACACCTACCTGCCCGGCCTGATCCACGGCGACGGCATCGACGGAAAGACCATCACGGTCCGTCAGATACTTCAGCACACCAGCGGGTTGGCGGACTACGTCCCGCTGGTCGACCTCTCCGGACCCGACCAGTACATCGAGCCGCGCGAGCTGCTCGACATCGCCCTCGCGCACCGGCCGGACTTCGCCCCCGGCGACGGCTGGAAGTACAGCAACACCGGATACCTGATCGCCGGACTGATCATCCAGAAAGTCACCGGACGACCCGTCGGCGAGGAGATCACCAAGCGCGTCATCGACCGGATCGGCCTGCGCCACACCTACTTCCCCGCCCAGGGCGACATGACCGTCCACGAGCGCCACCCGCACGGCTACGAGCTGCCCGAGGAGCCCGGCGGCCAGCTGTACGACATCACCGAGATGGACCCGTCCTGGGCCTGGGCGGCCGGTGCGATGATCTCCACCAACACCGACCTGAACCGCTTCTTCGCCGCCCTGATCGGCGGTCGACTGCTGCCCCCGGCCCAGCTCGCAGAGATGCGCACCACCGTCCCCGCCGAGTACATGGGCCCCGGCGCGCGCTACGGCCTCGGACTCGCCAGCCGCCCGCTGCCCTGCGGCGGCCTGTCGTGGGGCCACGGCGGCAGCCTCCCCGGCTACGTCACCCGCGGCGGCGTCACGGAGGACGGCCGCGCGGCGAACATCGCGGTGACCGCGGCCCCGTCGCCCGAGGCCAGGCAGCGGGTGGCCGACGCGGTCGACGCGGCGCTGTGCCGCTGAGTCGCTGTGCCGCCGTGCCGCTGAGCTGCTGAGTTGTCCTCCTGGCCGAGTGGCTGCCGGCTCCGGACGCGCGTCGACCCGCGGTCGGCCGGCCGCAGGGGCCGTGACACGCGGGTCGACGAGTACGGGTGGCGGGTCGGGCCAGGTTGTCCGGAGGGCGGGGGAGCCCCGCCGGACACCCGGCCCGGGGCCGGTTCCTAGAAGTGGGCGCCGGAGTCGAGGAAGGAGCCCGAGACGCCGTTGTCGTCCGCCCAGACCCAGAAGGCGTGGTGCTCGACCCCGTCCTCGTCGACGAAGGAGCCCGTGTTGGCGAATCCGGCGCCGGACTCGTTCGCGATGAACTGGGACTTGTTGAAGTGGGCGTCGAAGTCGTCGGCGGAGGCGAGTCCGGCGCAGCCGATCACCAAGGGGGCGGTGAGGGCGCCGAGGGCCAGGACACGCTTGACAGCACGCATGAGAAATCTCCTCCGAGTAGGTGTGCGGCGGCAGGACCCAGCGGCGGCCCGGCCGATTCCAGGACGACACGGGCCGCAGGGGCCCGCAATGCGGCCCTGCGCCCATGTGGTCCTGACGGAAAGTCAGCGCTCCTTGTGTCGACAGGGGAGGAGCGGGTCGAAGCTTCACCCCTGAGTGGCCGCTCGACCGGCGCAGGCGGACGGTTCTCGGCAGATGATCCGACGATCGGTCAGTGGTCCGCGAAGTGCCGGTCCCGCCACCGGTCGACCTCTCCCCGGTGTGCCTGACAGCCAGTCATTCGACCTCGTCCCCCTGATGTCGAGTCAGAGGGTCGGTGGCCCGGGCGGCATCCCGGGTTCGCGCATCCGAGCGATTCTCCGGGTCCACTAATAGTACAAGCTGATAACCGTGTGTAGCGGCTGCACATAGTCAAGGCATGACGAGACCATTCCGCGGACCGGGGCGGCCGAGATCCCGCACGGCCCGCTTCCTCAGTGCCGCAGCCGCAGTCGGCCTGGCCGCCGCAGGGCTGAGCACCTCATGGGGCGCCCAGGCCGTAGCGCCGACCCAGCACCGCGCCGCGCCGCCGGAGAGCGTCCGGGCCGGAGCCTCCACCCTGCTGGAGGAGGACTTCACCGGTGCGACCGCGGACCCGCGGTTCGTCGCCGTCGGCGCGGCCTGCCTGACCGGCGGACCCGTCACGACCCCTCTCCCGCCGGACGGCCGCCGGCTGACCGGCTGTCCGATCCCGGAGACGGGGCCGGTGCCGCCGTTGGACAGCGCACCCTTCGGCTACCTGCGGATCACCGACGCCGCCAACGACCGGAACGGCGCGGTGCTGTTCGACCAGGCGCTGCCGGCCAGCGCCGGTCTGGACGTGCACTTCGACCAGTGGCAGTACGGCAGCACGACGCCCGCCACCCCGGCCGACGGAATCTCGTTCTTCCTGGTCAACGGTGACGTCACACTCACCCACCCCGGCGCGTTCGGCGGCAGCCTCGGCTACGCGCAGAAGCTGCCCGACGACAACCCCGCCAACCCGTTCCTGCCCGGCGTCGACAGCGGCTACCTCGGCGTCGGGCTCGACGTGCTCGGCAACTACTTCGGCGACTGGGAGCACCGCGGCAACGGCTGTCCCCCTGGCGAGCGCTCCCCGTCCGGCACCGGATTCCACATCCCGGCGCCGGGCAACAACATGGTCACCGTCCGCGGCCCCGGCAACGGCGTCGAGGGCTACTGCTTCATGACCGCAACGACGAGCAACTTCACCACCAACGGCCCGTGGCCGTCCACCCTGCCGGGCACCCTGCAGGGCCCGCTGACGTTCCTCCCGCCGGCCGTGACGCCGCCCCAGGCCCAGACGCTGCTGGAGCCGTCCCGCCGCCGGGTGCACGTCCGCATGACCCCGGCGCCGTCCCCGGTGCTGACCGTCGGCGTCGACTTCAACGACGGCGCGGGCGAGCGCCAGGTGCTGACCACCCCCGCGCCGCAACCCGTCCCGTCGACCTACAAGTTCGGCTTCGCCGGGTCCACGGGCCTCTTCACCGACGTGCACCTGATCCGGAACGTGGTGATCGGCACCTCCGTGGCGCTGCCCTCGCTCAACCTGGTCAAGCAGGTCCACCGGCCGCTGCCCGCCAACCTGACGGTCGGCACCCCGGTCGACTACGACTTCGTCGTCACCAACTCCGGGAACGTGCCGATCGACAATCTGACGGTCAACGACCCGAAGATCGGCGGGATCAGCTGCCCGGTGACCACGCTGGCCGTGGGCCAGACGGTCGCCTGCATGGCGACCTACGTGGTCACCCCCGCGGACGGGGCCGCCGGCCACATCGCCAACACCGCGCTGGCCACCGGAACCACACCCGGCGGCCCCGTGACGTCGCCACCGTCCTCCGAGGACATCCCGGTGGTGGCCCCGCCGGGCATCGAGGTCGTCAAGCAGGTGGACGTTCCCGGGCCGTTCCACGCCGGTGACACCGTCCCCTACACGTACATCGTGAGCAACACGGGCGGCACCGAGATCACGGGCGTCCACGTCCAGGACGACCGGATCACCAACATCACCTGCGACGTCACCACCCTCGCCCCCCGCGGCAGCCCCGGCGACGTGACCAAGTGCCACGGCACCTACGTGGTCACGACGGAAGACGCGGATGTGGGACAAGTCACCAACCACGCAACCGCGTTCGGCACAGCAGGCGGCACGCCGATCAACTCCATGGAGACCCAGGCGACGATCGACGTCATCGGCCCCTCCTCGATCGCCCTGGCCAAGGAGGCGGACACCGCGGGCCCCGTCCACGTCGGTGACACCGTGCACTACACGTACACCGTGACGAACACCGGCCGGACCGTACTCGACAACGTCTTCGTCAGCGACGACCACTCGGCGGACGTCACCTGCGACACCACCACACTCAACCCCGGCCAGAGCACCCTCTGCCACGCCGCCTACCTCGTCACCGAGGCCGACCTGGCACTCGGCCAACTCACCAACAGAGCCCAGGCCGTGGGCAGCAATCCGCTGGGCGAACAGGTCGTCAGCCCGCCGGAAGAAGTGACACTGCCCGTCGCCGGCGTCGCCGAGCTGGGCATCGAGAAGACGGCGGACTCCGCGGGTCCGTTCCATGTGGGTGACACCGTGTCGTACACGTACACGGTGACCAACACCGGTACCGCGACGGTGCACAACCTCGGCGTCGTGGACGACCACATCGCGCCGGTGAGCTGCGACACGGTGGAGCTGAACCCGGGTCAGAGCACGCTCTGCCGCGGTTCGTACGTCATCACTCCTGAAGATGTGCAGGCCGGCCACGTGACCAACACGGCCCACGCCACCGGCCTCGACCCGCAGGGCCAGACGGTGCAGAGCCCGCCCGGTGAGGTCACCGTCCCGGTGGTGGGCGTCGCCGTGCTGGCCATCGAGAAGACGGCGGACTCCGCGGGTCCGTTCCACGTGGGTGAGACCGTCAACTACACGTACACGGTGACCAATACGGGTACGGCCGCTGTCCACGCGCTGACCGTGACCGATGACCACGTCGCGTCGGTGACGTGCGACACGACGACGTTGAATCCGGGTGCGAGCACGCTCTGCCACGGTTCGTATGTTGTGACGGCGGCGGATGTGACGGCCGGTCATGTGACCAACACGGCCCATGCGAACGGCACCGACCCCGAGGGGCTGCCGGTGCAGAGCCCGCAGATCGACGCGACCGTCCCGGTGGTGGGCGAGGCCGAGCTGGGTATCCAGAAGACGGCCGACAGTGCTGGTCCGTTCCACGTCGGTGACACGGTCAACTACACGTACACGGTGACCAACACCGGTACGGCGGCGGTGCACAGCCTGTCTGTCACGGATGACCACGTCGCTGTGGTGACGTGTGGTGCGACGATGTTGAACCCGGGTGCGAGCACGCTCTGCCACGGTTCGTATGTCGTGACGGCGGCGGATGTGTCGGCCGGTCATGTCACCAACACGGCTCACGCGGAGGGCGTCGACCCGGAGGGTCAGACGGTGCAGAGCCCGCCCGGTGAGGTCACCGTCCCCGTGGTGGGCATCGTCGTGCTGGCCATCGAGAAGACGGCGGACTCCGCGGGTCCGTTCCATGTCGGAGACACCGTGAACTACACGTACACGGTGACGAACACCGGTACGGCTGCTGTCCACGCGCTCACCGTGGCCGACGACCATGTTGCTTCGGTGACGTGTGACTCGACGACGTTGAACCCGGGCGTGAGCACACTGTGCCACGGTTCGTATGTCGTGACGGCGGCGGATGTCACGGCCGGCCATGTGACCAACACGGCTCACGCGAGCGGCATCGACCCCGAGGGTCAGCCGGTGGTGAGTCCTCCTGGTGAGGCGACTGTTCCGGTGGTGGGCGAGGCCGTGCTGGCGATTGAGAAGGTGGCGGATTCTGCTGGTCCGTTCCACGTCGGTGACACGGTTTCCTACACGTACACGGTGACGAACACGGGTACGGCGGTGGTGCACAACCTGTCTGTCGCGGACGATCATGTCGCTGTGGTGACGTGTGATGCGACGACGCTGAATCCGGGCGAGAGTACGCTCTGCCACGGTTCGTACGTGGTGACGGCGGCGGATGTGTCGGCCGGCCAGGTGACGAACACGGCCCACGCCGAAGGCACGGACCCGCAGGGACAGACGGTGGTGAGTCCTCCTGGTGAGGCGACCGTCCCGGTCCTCGGTGAGGCGCTGCTGACGATTCAGAAGGCGGCGGACTCGGCGGGTCCGTTCCATGTGGGTGAGACCGTGGACTACACGTACACGGTGACGAACACGGGCACGGCGGCGGTGCACGATCTGGCGGTGTCGGACGACCACATCGCTTCGGTGACGTGTGATGCGACGACGCTGAACCCTGGTGAGAGCACGTTCTGCCACGGCAGTTACGTGATTACGGCGGCGGATGTGTTCGCGGGTCATGTGACGAACACTGCTCGTGCGCACGGTACTGATCCCGAGGGTCGGGATGTGCAGAGTCCTCCTGGTGAGGCGACGATCGACATCGCGGGTGACGTGGTGCTGACGATCGCGAAGGTGGCGGATTCCGCTGGTCCGTTCCATGTGGGTGACACCGTCAACTACACGTACACGGTGACCAATGCGGGTACCGCTCCGGTGTACGACCTGGATGTGAGTGACAACCTGATCGGGTCGGTGACATGTGACAGGACGACGCTGTCGGCCGGTGAGAGCACGCTCTGCCACGGGTCCTACGTCGTCACCGCTGCGGATGTGCAGAACGGTCACGTGACCAACACGGCTCACGCGAGCGGCATCGATCCGGAGGACCGGCCGGTGGTGAGTCCTCCTGGTGAGGCGACCGTTCCGGTGGTGGGCGAGGCCGAGTTGGCCATCGAGAAGGTGGCGGATTCTGCGGGTCCGTTCCGTGTCGGTGACACGGTTTCCTACACCTACACGGTGACGAACACGGGTACGGCGGCGGTGCACAACCTGTCTGTCGCGGACGATCACGTCGCGGTGGTGACGTGTGATGCGACGGCGTTGAATCCGGGCGCGAGCACGCTCTGCCACGGTTCGTACGTCGTCACGGCCGCGGACGTCTCGGCGGGACACGTGACCAACACGGCTCACGCCGAGGGCACCGACCCCGAGGGTCAGACGGTGGTGAGCCCGTCGGCTTCGGTGACCGTCCCGGTGGTCGGCGAGGCGTTGTTGACCATCGAGAAGATCGCCGACAGTGCGGGTCCGTTCCACGTGGGCGACACCGTGTCGTACACGTACACGGTGACGAACACCGGTACCGCGACGGTGCACAACCTCGGCGTTGTGGACGACCACATTGCGCCGGTGGTCTGCGACACGGTGGTGCTGAACCCGGGTGCGAGTACGCTCTGCCA
>NZ_BMRI01000018.1:38794-41618 GCF_014648555.1 Kitasatospora griseola | reverse complement strand
GTACGTCATCACTCCTGAAGATGTGCAGGCCGGCCACGTGACCAACACGGCCCACGCCACCGGCCTCGACCCGCAGGACCAGCCGGTGCAGAGCCCGCCCGGCGAAGCCACCGTCCCCGTGGTGGGCATTGCGGAGCTCAGCATCCAGAAGACCGCCGACAGCGGCGGCCCGTTCCACCTCGGCGACGCCGTCGACTACACGTACACCGTCACCAACACCGGTACGGCCCCCGTGCACAACCTCACGGTCACGGACGATCACGTCGCTGTGGTGACGTGTGACGCCACGACCCTGAACCCGGGTCAGAGCACGCTCTGTCACGGCGCCTACGTTGTGACGGCGGCGGATGTGTCGGCGGGTCAGGTGACGAACACGGCTCATGCGGAGGGCACCGACCCCGAGGGTCAGACGGTGCTGAGTCCTCCTGGCGAGGCGACCGTTCCGGTCGTGGGCGAGGGGCAGCTGTCCATCGAGAAGACGGCTGACGGCGTAGGCCCGTTCCACGTGGGTGAGACCGTCGCCTACACGTACACGGTGACGAACATCGGTACGGCGGCGGTGCACGGACTGACCGTGACGGACGACCACGTTGTGTCGGTGACGTGTGATGCGACGACGTTGAATCCGGGTGCGAGCACGCTGTGCCACGGTTTGTACGTCGTTACGGCGGCTGATGTTCAGGTCGGGCATGTCACCAACACCGCTCACGCGAACGGCACGGACTCCGAGGGTCAGCCGGTGCAGAGCCCGCCCGGTGAGGTGACCGTCCCCGTGGTGGGCGAGGGTCGGCTGACCATCGAGAAGACGGCGGACAGTGCCGGTCCGTTCCGCGTGGGTGACACGGTCAACTACACGTACACCGTCACCAACACGGGCACGGGCGCCGTCAGCAACATCAGGGTGGCGGACGACCACGTCGCTTCGGTGACGTGTGATGCGACGACGTTGAACCCGAGTGCGAGCACGCTGTGCCACGGTTCGTACGTCGTTACTGCTGCTGATGTTCAGGCCGGTCATGTGACCAACTCCGCTCACGCGAACGGCACCGATCCGGACGGTGAGCCGGTGCAGAGTCCTCCTGGTGAGGCGACTGTCCCGGTGGTGGGTGAGGCGTTGCTGTCGATCGAGAAGACGGCGGACTCCGTCGGCCCGTTCCATGTCGGCGACACCGTGACGTACACGTACACGGTGACCAACACGGGGACCGCGCCGGTGCACAACCTGACCGTTTCGGACGACCGCGTTGCTTCGGTGACGTGTGATGCGACGACGTTGGACCCGGGTGCGAGCACGCTCTGCCACGGCAGTTACGTGGTCTCGGCAGCCGATGTGCAGGCCGGCCACGTGACGAACACCGCTCATGCGACCGGTACCGACCCTGAAGGCCGGACGGTGCAGAGTCCTCCTGGTGAGGCCACTGTCCCCGTGGTGGGCGAGGCGCTGCTGTCGATCGAGAAGGCGGCGGATTCTGCCGGCCCGTTCCACGTGGGCGACACCGTGAACTACACGTACACCGTCACCAACACGGGTACGGCGGTCGTTCACAATGTGAGCGTCGCGGACGACCATGTTGCGTCGGTGACGTGCAACGCGACCACGCTGAATCCAGGTCAGAGCACGCTGTGCCACGGCAGCTACGTGGTTACCGCGGCTGATGTCCAGGCCGGTCATGTGACCAACACGGCTCGCGCGACCGGCACGGATCCTGCGGGGCAGGAGGTTCAGAGCCCGCCGATCGACGCGACCGTTCCGGTCGTGGGTGAGGCCGAGTTGACCATCGAGAAGACGGCGGACAGCGCGGGTCCGTTCCATGCGGGTGACACGGTGCACTACACGTACACGGTGACGAACACCGGCACCGTGGCGGTCCACGACGTCGCTGTGGTGGACGACCACGTCACGTCGGTCGTCTGCGACGCGACGACGCTGAACCCGGGTGCGAGCACGCTCTGCCACGGCAGTTACACGATTACGGCGGCGGATGCCGCGGCGGGTCATGTGACGAACACGGCGCGCGCGAACGGCACCGATCCCAATGGCGGGGCGGTGCAGAGCCCGCCGGCCGAGGCCACGGTCACGGTCGTGGGCGAGGCGCAGTTGTCCATCGTGAAGAAGGCCGACAGCGCGGGCCCGTTCCGGGTGGGTGACAGGGTGCGGTACACGTACACGGTGGCGAACACGGGCGCCGTGGTCGTTCACGATGTGACCGTTGCGGACGACCGTGTCGCGTCGGTGACTTGTGACGCGACGACGTTGAACCCGGGCGCCCGCACGGTGTGCCACGGCAGTTACACGATTACGGAGGAGGATGTCGAGGCGGGTCATGTGACGAACACGGCCCGTGCGAGTGGTGTGGACCCGGAGGGTCGCCCGGTGGAGAGCGGGCCGAGCGAGGTGACGGTGGAGACCACTTCGGGTGCGTCGTCGCTGTCGATCACGAAGCGGTCCGACGTGTCGGGTTCCGCGCAGGTGGGTGACACCGTGACGTACACGTACATGGTGAGCAACACCGGGACGACGGTGCTGACGGACGTCGCTGTTGCTGATGACCGGGTCGCACATGTCGCCTGCGACGCGACGACGTTGAACCCGGGCGAGAGCACGACCTGCCACGGGACGTACGTCGTCACCGAGGAGGACGCGAAGGCCGGTCATGTGACGAACACGGCGACGGCCTCGGGTCGTGACCCGCAGGGGCAGTTGGTGGAGAGCCGGCCGGTGTCGCTGTGCGTGACCGTGTCGGAGTGCCCGGAGAAGCAGAAGGGCGAGGGCTGTGTGAAGGTTCCTCGTCCGACGGCGCCGCCGAAGCACGGCGGCGGTGGC
>NZ_BMRI01000018.1:15460-38741 GCF_014648555.1 Kitasatospora griseola | reverse complement strand
CACCTGCCGGACACGGGTTCGCCTGCGGGTCTCGCCGCGGCGGGCCTGGCTGGCGGCGGGCTGCTGACGCTGGGCGGTGTGCTGCTGTATCGGGCACGGCGCCGCGCGAACGCGGACCGGTTCGTGGGGTAACGCCCACGCAGTCACCGCTTGTTCGGTGAAGCGACCGCCCCCAGGGTCTACGGGCTCCGGGGGCGGTCTCCTGCCTTGCAAGGTTGGGAGTGCAGTGTTGGATCGGTGGTCGAGTGCCGGTTCGCGGCCGTCCGCGCCGGATCGCGCGGGGATGTGCTGCGCTGCTCGGGTTCTGCTCGCTTGTGGGTCAAGTCCCGGTGGCGGGTGGGGCGTTCGGAGGGGCTGGTGCGGCAAGGGGTGGGGGTGCGGGTACCCGGAAGGGGTGACCTGTGATCTAAACCCTGGTGGGGGCGGGCAGTTCATTGGCGGGTTGTTTCGTATGGAAGCAATTGCCGGTGCCGTCGGCTGCACGGTCGCGTGCGGGGTGCGGTGGGCGGGACACGAGCGGAAGGGGCAGAAGCCATGGCCATGATTCAGACGGGTAGGTTGCAGCTGAACTCCACGCATCCCACGGAGGTGACCGGGGGGAACACGTCGACCTTCACCCAGGTCACGTTCCCCTCGCCGTTCCCGGCCGGTGCGAGTGTGATCGTCGTGCCGTTCGTGCAGACGTTCAACGGCCCTGACACGCCGGGCCTGCGGATCGCCGATGTCACCGTCACCGGCTTCAAGATCCGGATCAACGAGCTCGTGGGCTCGGGCAGGGCGTTGTCCGACGGGCCGCACACCACCGAGACCGTGGGCTGGATCGCCAGCACAGTGTGATCCCGCGACCCGAACCGCCCGTCCCTCTTGGTGGCCGTCCCCTCCTGGCGGCCGTCGGGAGGGACGGGCTTGTTGTGGTGTCGTGGGTCGCGGTGTTCGGGGGCCGGTGGTGGTGCGACCGGCGGCCCTGGTGTGTGGGTGGGCTGTCAGTTCTGGGTGCCGGTCCGGTTGACGATGCGTTCTTCGAGGGCTGCGGTGGAGTAGACGGCTTCGGGGTCGGCGGCGATCTGCTGCGGGGTGGGTTCGCCGGTCGGGGGAGTGCCGTCGGGGCCGACGGCGGGGAGGTACTTGAGGAGGACTTCGCGGATGCCGAGGTAGGCGCCGGTGGTGGAGTCGAAGATCAGGGCGACGCGCTGGGTTCCGTTCATGCCGACGACGGCGACGCCCTTGCGGCCGGTGGCGTCGACCTGGTCGGTGACGATCGAGGTGCCGGGGAGTTTCGCGGCGGCCTTCATCAGGGCGCCGGCCACGGCCGGGGGTGCGGAGACGTTCTGGAAGATCTGCTGGATGTCGCCGAAGGCGAGCTGGGCGCGCATCGTGTCGGTCAGGTCGGAGGGCGGCGAGACCTGCCTGGTGCGGTCGGCGTCGAGGAGGAGCTGCTTGATCCGGTCGGGGTCGGTGGGCAGGGAGGCGACGAAGCGGTAGGTCTCGCGGCCGGGGAATCCGGCTTCGACGCGGGCGCCGTCGATGACGGGGAGTCGGGCGGGGATGCGCTGGAGTCCGTCCGGGCCGCTCTGGCCCAGGCCGGTCATGGTGGGGTCGACCATCGCTCCGTCGGCCGTGCCGTCGACGGACCACCAGATCTTCCGTTCGTGACGGGGGAAGCGGCCGCCGTCCTGGATCTCCCGGGTGTAGGTGAACTGTCCGTCCCCGGCGTGCGGGTCGGGGCGGGCGGCGACGGCGTCGGCGGCCCGGGCGAAGAGGGTGGCGGCGTCGACGTGCTCCGCCTGCGAGGTACCCGAGGGCGTCGATGCGGCTGCGATGTCGCCCGTTGCGGGGGAGAGGGGCGTGCTGCGGGTGCCGGACTGCCCGGGCAGCAGGAGGGCGGTGGCGGCCACGGCGCCGGCGGCGATCGGCGAGGCCACCATCCACACCAGCTTCCGTCGCGGCTTCGGCGCGTGTTCCGCGCGGGCGATCTCGTTCATCAGGTGCCCCTTCAGCAGCCGGTGGCGGTTGGCGGCGAGCATCTCGGGCTCGGTGTTCATCGGATGTCTCCCTGCGTCGACCGGGCCGCGATCAGGCGGCCGTCCGGTACCTGTCCGCGGCCGGCGGCCGGTTCCCTGTGGTCCGTCAGTTCCTTCTCGGCGAGGTCGCGCAGGCGGCCGCGGGCGCGTGAGAGCCGGGAGCGCACGGTGCCGACGGGCACCCCGAGCGCCTGCGCGGCCGAGGCGTAGTCCAGGCCGGCCCACACGCACAGCCCGAACACCTCCCGCTCGCTCCGCCGCAGCCGGCCCAGCGCCCGGCGGACGGCGGCCAGCTTCTCCCCGTCGTCGAGACGGGTGACCAGCTCCTCGGCGAAGTCGGGCACGATCTCCTGCACGGGCAGCCGGGCCATCGCCGCGCGGTGGCGGCGTCCGGCCCTGGCGGTGTTGCGCAGCACGTTGGTGGCGATCCCGAACAGCCAGGGCCGCACCGAATCGCCCTCCTCGTGCAGCGAGGTGCGCAGCCGCCACGCCTCCAGGAAGGTCAGCGACACCGCGTCCTCTGCCGCCGTCCAGTCCCCGAGCGCCCGCAGCGCATACCCGTACACGGCGCCGGCGTGCTCGTCGAAGAGCTCCCCGAACGCCTCCTGTGCTCCGGCGCGCAATCGCGCCCGCATCGAGAGTTCCACACCCCCACCTGTCCGCAGGCGCACCAGGGTTCCACCTTTTCCCCGACCGGTGCGCGCGGGGTCCTGACGCACCGTCGGCAGGTTTCGGGGCAGCGGGCTGACGGACCGTCCGGTGGGTCAGTGCGTGTCGTCGTGCGGGAGTCCGCGGTCGGGTGCGCTCATGTCGCCGGTGCGGGGGGTGCCGTCGGCGAGGGCGTAGCGGAGGTGGACGGTGCCGGCGGGGGCGGCGGCCGGTGGGGTCAGGAGGGTGAGGTTGGTGGGTACCGCGCCGGTGTCGAACACCTTCTTGCCGACGCCGAGGACGATCGGGTGCACCCAGAGGTCGAGGCGGTCGAAGAGCTTCTCGCGCAGGAGGGTCTGCACCAGGTTCAGGCTTCCGACGACCTTGACGTGCTGGTGCCGGTCGCGGATCTCGTGCACCGCCCGGGCCAGGTCGGCTCCGAGCAGGGTGGATCCGGCCCAGGGGAGGTCGGGGGTGCCGCGGGAGGCCACGTACTTCGGGACGCTGTTGAAGAGTTCGGCGATCTCGCCGTCCTTCTGGTGCGGCCAGTAGGCGGCGAAGAGGTCATAGGTGCGCCGGCCGAGCAGGAGGGCGTCGGTGCCCTCGTACGCGGCGCTGATCTGCGCGCCGGTGACGTCGTCGAGCAGGGGTGCCTGCCAGCCGCCGAACGGGAACCCCGACGGGTCCTCGTCGGGTCCGCCCGGCGCCTGCCCGACGAGGTCGAGGGTGGCGAACAGTTCGATGTGGATCAGGCCCATGGCTGCACTCCCGGTGAGAGGTTTCGGTCGCCCCCGTCGAGATGTAGACCCGGCGGGGCCGGAAAGCCCGGCCGCCACGCCGACACCTACCGCCCCGCTGCCGGGCGGGCCTGTCATGGGCCCCGCCCGGCAGCCCGTTCCCGAACGCCGGTCAGCCGGTCAGCCAGTCAGCGGTCAGCCGGTCCCGTCGGGGTGGTGGACGGTGAGCTCGCCGTAGGCGGACAGGGCGCCGGCCGGGTCGCCGGGGGTGGGTCGCAGGACGGCGTCGAGGAAGGCGAGGGTGGCGGCGGCTGTGGTGCGGGGGCTTTCGGTGCGGCCGAGGGAGCCGACGAGCGAGGGCAGCGGCGGCAGGTAGAGGGGGCTGTCGGTGAAGCTGAGGTGGGCGGTGCGGGGCACGGTGAGGCGGTAGCTGGTGGCGGTGTCGAGGGCGAGGGCCTCGGTGAGGCGGGGCAGGTAGCGGGGATCGGTGTCGGGGGTGGGAGCGGAAGTGAGGGCGAGGGCGGGCTGGTGGAGGGCGGGGGCGGTGGGGCCGTGGGGGTAGCCGTCGAGGTCGACGACCGCGCCGATGCGCGGGTCGTGCCGGGCTGCCTGGAGGGCGGCGGCGCCGCCCATGGAGTGGCCGGCTGCCGCGGTGCGGGCGGTGTCGAGGTGCCCTGTCAGCGGGTCGGGGACGGTGCCGCGGTCCAGGTTCTGCAGCTGGGTGAGGACGAAGCGGAGGTCGTCGGCGCGGACGGCGGTCCAGTCGGCCGCGAGGCGCTCGTCGGTGTCCCGGTCGCCGCTGGAGGTGGTCGCGGAGCGGATGGTCCGGCCGTCGTCGAGGACGACGGCCGCGCTGTCGTAGGGGTGGTCGAGGGCGGCGACGACGTAGCCGTGGCTGGCGACCTCCTCCGCCCAGGCGGTGTTCTGGGTGCGGGCGCCGCCCGAGCCTGGGGAGAACAGGACGACCGGCCAGCGCCGGTCACCGTCGGCGACGGGCGCGTCGGCGCGGGCGTGGGTACGGGCGCGTGTCGTGCCGTCGAGCAGGAAACCGGGCAGGCCCGCGCCGTGGGCGAGGGCGTCGGCGACGGTGCGGGCCTCCTGCTGGGTGCGGCCGAGGTAGCGGGCTCCGGGCGTGCTCGTGGGGCTGCTCCGTGCGGGGTACCAGAGTTGGACGACGACGGTGCGCCGGTCGGCGGGGTCGGGGGTGAACGTCTCGGCGCGGTCCGGGTCGGACCACTGCACCACCCGGGTGCCGACCGCGAAGGGGCCCGACGGCGCGGGGAACACGGGCACGGGGAACGCCCACGCGGCGATCGGCCCCGAGGCGATCAGTGCAGCGCAGGCCGCGGAGGCCGGCACCGCCGGCCACCGCCCGGCCCGCCACGCCGGCCGCGCGGGACGGCGTCGGCGCGACGCCGGCAGGGGACGCAGGAGGGGCGAGAGCGCGAACGGCAGCGTCGCCGCGGCGCCGGCCAGGACCGGCAGCAGCTGCCAGCGGACGCCCACCGCGCCCAGCACGGCCGCGGACACGGCGAGAACCGCGGTCGCGGCGATCGTGGTTCGCCCACGGGCGGCGGGCGGCAGCCAGCGCGCCGCGACGAGTGCGAGGGCGCTCAGTACGGTGAGCAACTCCGGCGGGGACATGGACAGTTCGGGGATGATCTCGGTCACCCCGCCATCGTCGGGGCGGCGTGCACCGCGGCACATCCGCCGCCGGTCGCCGCCGGATGCCTCCCGCGGTCGCACGCGGACCCGCCGCCGAGCAGCCGTATTGCGACCCGAGGAGCAACGCGGACTCCTCCTCGGGTCGTACCCGGGCGCGGCACTCTCCCGCCGAGGGATCATGTGCGCGGCCGCGCCCGCGTCCTACCGTGGCCCCAGCGCACCGGTGCCGAAAGGGGCCCGGGGCCGCTGTACGGCAGGGCGGATCGACGAGGGGGACGCGTGGTGGGGACCGAGACGGTCGAGGGGCCCGGCAGCAGTGCCCGCCCGGCACGCCACCGGACGGGCGAGCGGCCGACGACGGAGCTCGACCCCGACGGCCGCCGCAGCCCCCGGCTGCCGCCCGCCGCCCGCGTCCTGCTGTCGTCCGTCGCGCCCGGTTCGCTGCTCGTGCCGCTGTTCCTGGTCCTGCTGCTGCTTCATGTCGTCCTCACCCGCGGCCGGGGGGAGCTCGTGGTGGCCTCGGTCCTGACCGTCGCTCTGGTGCTGCCGCTGGTGTGGCTGCGCCGGGCGCCCGTCGTGGTGTTCGCGACGGTGGTGGCGGCGGCGTTCGTCCAGTGGTGGACGGATGTCCAACTGCCGGCGGACGCCGCCCTGTTGGTGGCCCTGTACGCGGTGGCCGCGGACGCGGGGCGGCGTGCCGTGTTCGTGGCGTGCGCGGTCGTGGAGGGCGGGGCGCTGCTGGCGTGCCTGCGCTGGGCGACGCCGGGCGCATTCCTGGCGCCCTTCGCGGCGCTGACCGCGGTGGTGGTGGCGGCCGCCGCGCTGGGCGTGAACGCGCGGACCGCCCGCGCCTTCCTCGTGGCGTCGCAGGAGCGGGCCGCGCGTCTGGAGCAGCAGCGGGACCAGCAGGCGCGGCTGGCGGTGGCCGAGGAGCGCAGTCGCATCGCCCGGGAGATGCACGACATCGTCACCCACAACCTGTCGGTGATGGTCGCGCTCACCGACGCCGCCCTCCACGCGCGGGACCACGCGCCCGAGGCCGCCGCCACGGCGATGCTCCGCGCCTCCGAGACCGGTCGGCAGGCCCTGGTGGACATGCGGCGCTCGCTCGGCGTCCTGCGCAGCGACGGGCCGGGTGCCGACGGGCTGGGCAGCGACGGGTCGGGCGCCGAGCGCCGTCCGCTGCCCGGCATCGGTGACCTTCAGGAGCTGACGGAGCGGATGTGCGCCGCCGGGCTGCCCACCGTCCTCGACCTCCGCGGCGCCCACCACCGGCTGCCCGCCACCGCCCAGCTGACCGTCTACCGCCTGGTGCAGGAAGCGTTGACCAACACCCTCAAACACGCGCCCGCCGGCGCCCGCGCCGAGGTCCGCCTCCAGTGCCGGGCCCGGTCCGTCACCGTGGACGTCACCGACGACGGCCCGCGCACCACCCCGCCCCGTCCCGCAGCCGCGTCGGGCCACGGGATCCCCGGCATGCGGGAACGCGCGGCCGCCTACCGCGGGACCCTGCGCGCCGGACCGCTCCCGGGCGGCGGCTGGCACGTCCACGCGCGCCTGTTCCTCGACAGCGCGGAAGCGGCGACCGCATGACGATCCGCGTCCTGGTCGCCGACGACGAGGCACTGCTGCGGATGGCTTTCACCACCATCCTCGACGCCCAGCCCGACATGACCCCGGTCGGCGAGGCCGCCGACGGCGCCCACGCGGTGCGCCTGGCCCGGGAGTTGCGCCCCGACGTCGTCCTCATGGACATCCGGATGCCGGGGACGGACGGCATCGAGGCGACCCGGCGGCTCACCGACGCCTGTCCGCTGAGCAGGGTGCTGATCCTGACCACGTTCGACCTGGACGAGTACGCCTTCGCCGCGCTGGACGCCGGGGCGTCGGGCTTCCTGCTGAAGAACACCAGGCCCGACGAGCTGCTCGCGGCGATCCGCAGCGTGGCGGCGGGCGACGCGGTGCTCTCGCCGCGGATCACCCGCCGCCTGCTGGACGACGTCCGCCCGCACCTGGCCGGGGCCGCCGCGGCCGGCCGTCACGAGGAGCGGCTGGGGCGGCTCAGCGCCCGTGAGCGGGAAGTCCTGGTCGAGGTGGGCCGGGGCCTGTCGAACGCGGAGATCGCGGCCCGCCTCCATCTCGCGGAGGCGACCGTGAAGTCCCACCTGGGCCGGATCCTGCACAAACTCGCGCTCCGCGACCGGATCCAGGCCGTCGTCCTCGCGCACGAGAGCGGCCTCGTCCCGCTGCCCTGACCCGGTGTCACTGCCCGCCTCGGTCGAGGACGGCGAGCTCGGCCACCACCGCGCGGTGGTCCGTCCCGGCGAGGGTGTACTCGGCGACCGACACCGCGCGCAGCGCCCGGCCGTGCAGGACATGGTCGATCTGGATCATCGGCGGCAGGCGGGGGAAGTCCCGGTTGTGCTCCGGCCAGGTCGGCATCAGCCCGGTCCCCAGTTCGGCGTGCGTGTCGGTGAGCCCGGTCGCCAGGAGGCTGCGCATCGGCGCGTGGTCGAGCGTCGCGTTGAAGTCGCCCAGCAGCACCGCGCCGCCGCCGCTGCGCCCGGCGGCGGCGTCCCGCAGCTCGTGCATGCCCGTCGCCCAACGGCGGGCGTCGCCCAGCGGGTAGTAGGTGTGCACCGCCACCAGCTGCACCGGCCGGCCGTCCACCGCGACCGTCACGTTGACGGTCGGCCACGCCGGATCGCCCGCCCCCGTCACCGGCAGCCGGGTGAAGAGCGCCGTGTCGGACCCGGCGGGCATCTCCCGGTGGGGGAGCAGCTCGCGGATGCCCGCCGCGTCCAGCGCCTGCGCCGCCGAGACGCTCAGCTCCTCCACTGCCAGAGCGTCCAGACGCTGCGTGCGGACCAGGTCGACGAGCGCCGTCGGCGAGACTCCGCCCATGTAGGCGTTGCTGGTGGCCACCCGCAGCCGCGGCGCGCCGGCCGGCGCCTGCGCCCCGTCGGCGACCACGCGCGGGAGCAGCCACCACAGCTGAAGCCCCACCAGGAGCACGGCCAGGGCCGTGAGGACCCAGCGGCGCAACCCGGCCAGCACCGCCGCCGCCGGCACGGTCAGCAGCGCCGCGTACGGCAGGGCCGCCATCGGCAGGGCCAGGACCGTCCCGTCGTCCAGGCCCAGGACGCGGACCACGGCGAGCGCGGCCGGCCCGAGCAGCAACACGACGCACAGACCCGTCAGGGCCGCACGCCACCGCCGCCGCCGGCGCGGCGTGCCCTCACCGGTCTCCGACGTGCCGTCAACCACGATGATCCTCCTGCGGGATGCCGGTGGCGGCCGTGATCACCGGCCGCCGTCGTGGGGAGAGGACGACGGCGACGGGAGCACGGTTGCGGGCCGGGTCGTCGGGTGAGTGGTTGGCGTGCGATGTGTTCCTGGTGTGATGTCATACTGGCGCGTCCGGGAGGCTGTTCGACTCGGCGGGGCGTGTGCGGTGCGCGCGGGGCGGCTGTCGGCCGCGACGGTACGGGCGGCCGGTCGTGCGACCCGGCGAGGTCGTTGCGGCCGTGCCCGGGCGAGGGCTCCGCACGCCGACCGCCGACCGCCGCACGCCGACCGCGGAGACCGACTCAACGACCAGGTGAGGGCAGTGACTGCAACCGATCGAGCCGGGCAACGGTCCTGGCACTGGTACGGCGTGGCCGGGCTGGCCTCGGTCGTCGTGCCGGCGGTGTTCCTCCAGGCGCTGCGCCTCGCCGAGTGGCAGGTGAGTCACCCGGTGATCGTCCCCGACGACGGCTCTCCCGGGGGCGGGAACATGGGGAGCGTGGTGGCCGTGCCGACCCTCGGCCTCGCGCTGCTCGCCGGGCTGGTCATTCCCGTGCTGTGGGGTGCGGCGGCCGTCCGGGCCCGGACGGGGCGAACCGTCGGGACCCTGCCGACGATCACGATGGTCCTCCAGGGCGTCGGCCTGCTGTTCGCTTTCGCGGCCGCCCGCGCCCTGCCGCACGGTCTGCCCTGGGGCGCGGCCCTCGTCGCCTCGGGACTGCTCGCGGTGGCCGCCGTGCGAGTGCCTCGTCGGCCCGGCCGGACCGCGGCCGTTCAGTAGGGCCTCCGCGCCACCGGCCCGTGGGCGGCGCACTCGACGCGCGGTCACCTGCGAGGATGGGCGGGCGAACCCGCAAATCAGCACAGCGTCAGAAACGAGACGGCCTTGTCCAACGTCAAGCTGCACACCAACCACGGCGACATCGTGATCCGCCTCAACGCGGAGAAGGCTCCCGCGACGGTGGAGAACTTTCTCCAGTACGTCACGGACGGCTTCTACAACGGCACGGTGTTCCACCGCGTGATCGACGGCTTCATGGTCCAGGGCGGCGGAATGGAGCCGGGCCTGCGTCGCAAGGAGACCCGTGCCCCGATCCTCAACGAGGCCGACAACGGCCTGAAGAACACCCGCTACTCGGTGGCCATGGCCCGCACCTCGGACCCGCACTCCGCCACCGCCCAGTTCTTCCTGAACGTCGCCGACAACGCCTTCCTCGACCACACCGCGAAGTCCGGCCCCGGCTGGGGCTACGCCGTGTTCGGCGAGGTCGTCGAGGGCCAGGAGGTGGTCGACGAGATCAAGTCCGTGCCCACCACCTCCAAGGCCGGGCACGCCGACGTCCCGAAGGAGGACGTCGTCCTGGTGAGCGCCGAAATCGTGGAGTGACCTCCGGGGCGCGGCCGCGCCCCCCTCTGGGAGCGGCGGACTCCCGTGGCCCGCGCCCCGGTGAGACGTCGGGTGTTGACACTCACCGGGGCGCGGCGCGGTGCTGCCGGGGCGCCGGGGTTCGGGCCCGAGCCCGGACTGCGGAGCCCGGTACGCGACGGGCTGCCGCCACCGCTGAGCCTGCCCGTTCGGAGAGGGGCAGGGCGGAGCCTGGGCCGGCCGGATGAGTGACGGGGCGTGGGAGCAGTTCCTGGCAGGAGCGGAGCCGGGGGCGGAGCTGCGCAGGCGGTGGCGGTCCGGGCTGGGGAGCAGGGCGGACGCGCCGACCGAGGTACTGCTCGCCCTGCTGGACGGCGACGAGCCGTACTTCCTGTACCGGCGCCCGCTGCCCGCGCCGGTGTTGGACGCGGCCGTCGAGCACCCGTCCAAGCGGGTGTGGGGCCCGGTGGCCGAGTCCGGGGCGCTGTCACCCGGGCAGTGGGACCGGCTGCTGGAGGCGCTTGCCGGGCGCGGTGCCGGCGCGGCCTTGCTCGCAGTCCTGCGCGAGATGCGGGACGGCTTCGCCGCGCGCGGGGAGCGCACCGCGGTCGGGATGGCGCGCCCGCCCCGGCCCGACGCGGTGGCGCCCCGGACGCCGGCGGAGATCGCCGCGCTGGCCGACAGCGTCCCCGACATCCCCGCCGAGGACCGGACGTACGGGCTCCGGTGGGTCGGCGCGCTGTTCCACGACCCGGACGCGATGCGGCAGTTGGCCGCCCACCCGAACCGGTGGATCCGCCGCAGCGTGGCCCGCGCGCCCCGGCTGCCCGCCGACGTCGCAGCCCGGCTCGGGCGGGACGAGGACCGAGTGGTGCGGCTGTTCCTCACCGAGTCCTGCGCCGACGCCCCCGCCGAGACCCTGCTGGACGTGTGGAGTTGGTGGCCGGGCAGCCTCTCCTTCCCCGGCCGGCCCCGCAACCACCCCAACTTCCCCCGCGACGGCCTGCGCCACCGTGCCCACGACCCCCGCCCCCGGGTCCGGCTGCTGGCCCTGGACGACCCCGCCGCACCGACCGCACTGGCCGTCCTCCTCGCCGCCGACCCCGACCCGGCGGTCCGGGCCCGCGCCGCCGAGGACCTGCGCCTGCCGTCGGCCACCGTCCTCGCCCTGCTCGCCGACTCCGACCTGACGGTTCGCCAGGTCGCCGCCCGGCACCCGGCGCTGCCCGCTCCGACGTTGGCCGCCCTGCTTCGCGACCCCGCCACTGCCGAGGACGCGGCCCGCAACCCCGCCGTCCCGCTGCCGGTAGCCCTGCGGATGGCCGCCTGCTGAGGGGGTCGCGCCCGTCCGGTCGCACCGCGCCCGTCGCCGAACGGCTGTCGGCCGCCCGGGACGCGGGCAGCGTCGGTGGTTCGAGGAGGTCCCCGGCCGCGGGCTTCAGCGGAGGATGCCCACGAGGCCGTCTCCGCCCTCCGAGCACGCGAACGTGCCCGTGCAGCACGGTTCCCATCCGGTGGCCGTGTCGAGCAGGGTCAGCTGTGACCACCGGTCGACAGGCCGGGGGTTTCGACGGAGCCACAGGCCCAGCTGTGGCGCCGTCAGGTCGTCGGCGGTCGGCGAGGACGGGCGGGTGGGGCCCGGCAGTACGGCGGCGACATCCTGGGCGGGGTGTCCGAACAGGTCGACGCCGTCCCACGCCACCGCGTGCGTTGAGGGCGTGTCCGGAGGCGTGTCGGCCTCGACGGCGATCAGGGTGAGACGGTCGGCGCGGTCGGGGCCGCCTGCCGCGACGGTCACCACGATGTTCCCGAAGGCGGCGACGGTGTTCCAGCTCCGGTCGAAGAGGATGCCGCCGAGCCAGGCGTCATGGGCGTGCCGCAGTTGCCGGTAGTCGGCGCGGGTCAGCGTCATGCACTGTCTGGTGCGGTGGCTTCCGGGCACCGCTGCGAGCGTCGCGGCGGCCTCCTCGGCCGTCGCCCCGAACCTGAGCGTTCCGGCTCCGGCCGGCAGGACCACGCCGATTCCCGGCAGCAACTCCAGCATCGGCCCATTGTGCTGTCCCGTGCTCCGGGCCTTGGCGGGGGTGGTGGCTGTTCGGCGCGACACTGCCTCGGCTACGCAGACCGGAGGTGCCCATGCCGGTCCGCGCGAACCGGCGGCCGACTGCGGAGTGATGCGCACATCCTGCCTGGTCAGGCCGCCACGGATGCGGGAGGAGAGCTTGAAAACCCTTGGCGTCGGGCGGTGTCCGCCCGACAGAGTTGATCTCGTCCGGTTCGCGGACATTCCGAGAAAGGGAGGACGAAACCGCCATGTCCACACTGCGGGTGACCGCCGAGCGCCTGACCATCCTGGAGCACCCGAACGCAGACGCCCTGGAGCTGGCGCAGGTCGGCCTCTACCGGGCCGTCGTGGCCAAAGGGGCGTACCGGACCGGGGACTTCGCGTGCTACATCCCCGAGCAGTCGGTCCTGCCGTCCGAGCTGATCGAGGAACTCGGGCTGACCGGCCGGCTCGCGGGCGGCAAGGCCGACCGGGTCAAGGCAGTACGGCTGCGCGGCGAGCTGTCGCAGGGCATCGTCTGTCGCCCCCGGGCCCTGGTCGAGGTCGACCTGCCCCGGGCGGCCGAGGAGGGCACGGACTTCGCGGAGCTGCTCGGCGTCACCAAGTGGGTGCCGCCGGTGCCGACTTCGATGAGCGGCGAGGTCGAGGCGGCGCCCGACCTGCTGCTCTGGGTGGACATCGAGAACCTCAAGCGCTTCCCCGACGTCTTCGAGCCGGGCGAGCCGGTGGTGGTCACCGAGAAGCTGCACGGAAGCTGCTGCCTGCTCACCTTCCACGCCGACACCGGTGCGGTCCAGGTCTCGTCCAAGGGGATCGGGGCGCAGGGGCTCGCGCTGAAGGAGGACGGGCGGAACCTCTACTGGCGTGCCGTCCGCGCCTACGGCATACCGGAGTTGGCCGCCCGGATCGCCGACCGGCTGGGGGCGAGCCGGGTCGGGATCTTCGGCGAGGTCTTCGGGGACGGCGTGCAGGACCTCGGGTACGGCGCGAGCAGCCGCACCGAGCAGCCGCCCGGGTACGCGGCGTTCGACGTCTCGGCGGTGATCGACGGTCAGCTGCACTGGCTGGACGCGCCCCGACTGCTCGCCGACGAGCTGCCGGTGGTGCCCGAGCTGTGGCGCGGACCGTTCGACGCGGAACGCGTGCTGGAGCTCGCCGAGGGACGCGAGACCGTCAGCGGGCGGCAACTGCACACCAGGGAGGGTGTGGTGGTCCGGCCGGCGGTCGAGCGCCACAGCCCCGTCCTGGGCGGCCGGGCGATCGTCAAGGCGGTCGGCGGCGACTACCTGACGCGCAAGGGGGGCACCGAGTACGAATGACGGGCCGCGCTGGACGAACGGGGGCGAGGCTTCGGCTCGAAGGCTGAAGCCCCGCCTCGGTGAGAGTGACGTACCGGGTTTGCTCCTCGGTGCCGGTGCAGTCGACGGCGCTCCGGAGCGGTCGCGGGTGGCTGGACCTCGGGCGGGGCCGTCAGGGCGCCGGGCTGTCCGTGCCCTCGACGTCGGCGAGCAGTTTGCGCAGGAGCCCGTCCAGGGTGGCCCGTTCCTCGCCCGAGAGGGCGGAGAGCAGCGCGGTCTCGTTGGCCGCATGGTCGGTGAAGGCGGCGTCCACGAGGGTGCGTCCGGCCGAGGTGAGGGCGATGCGGACGCTGCGCCGGTCCGCCGGGTCGGTGCTGCGTTCCACCAGGCCCGCCGATTCCAGGCGATCGATCCGGCTGGTCATGCCGGCCCGCGACATCAGCAGCAGCGCGGCGAGTTCGGAGGGCATCAGTTCGTACGGCGCGCCGGAGCGGCGCAGGGTGGCGAGAACGTCGAACTCGCCGCGCTGGAGGCCGTGTTGCTTGAACACCTCTTCGACGACCCGGCCCGCGAGCAGGGCAAAGCGACCGAGGCGGCCGACGGTGCCCACCGCCGTCAGGTCGAGGTCCGGGCGCTCCCGGCTCCACTGGTCGAGCATGACGTCCACGTGATCCATAGGGGCATATTATTCGATGGGAGATAGTTAGACGTAGTACTATCAGCCAGGGAACTATCGAAACGCTCGCTGTGGGGAGAGGCCAATGACGTTGATCGGACCGGAAGCCGTGGTGGTGCGGGGCGGCGAAGCCGAGACCGTCGGAATGCTCGGCGGCAAGGGGCGGCTGCTGGCGGACTCCAGCGCCACCGGCGGCGCCCTGAGCACCCTGCGCGTCACGCTGGGGCGCGGCAAGGACGGCGCCACTCCGCACTACCACGGGGGCTCCTCGGAGCTGTTCTTCGTCGTCGACGGCTCGGCCCAGGTGCTGGTCGGGAACGAGGTGGTCACTGCCCGGAGCGGCGACCTCGTGGTGGTGCCGCCCCATCTGCCGCATGCCTTCGCGGCGGCGCCGGACTCCGGGGCGGACCTGCTGATCGTGATCACCCCCGGGGTGGAGCGCTTCGACTACTTCCGCCTGCTGGAGCGGATCCGCGCGGGCGAGGCGACGGTCGAGGAACTGCTCGCCAAGCAGGACCTCTTCGACAACCACTTCCTGGAGTCGCCGAGTTGGCGCGACGCCCGGGAGGAAGCCGCCCGGTCCGAGCCGTAGACCGCCCGGCACCGAGCTCGGCCCGACACCAGGGAAGGAACCCCGTGACCGACACCCGCACCATCACCAACCCGCCCGGCCTGCACGACCCGACACCGTTCGGCTACAGCCACGCCGCCTCCGCGCCCGGCGAACCGGTGTTCATCGGCGGCCAGTACGCCTCCGACGCCGGCGGGCAGGTCGTGCCCGGCGACTTCGCCGCCCAGGTGGAACTCGCCCTCGCCAACCTGCGCACCGCGCTCGCCGGGGTCGGCCTCGGCTTCGAGCACGTGGTCCGGCTCGGCTCGTACATCGTCGACCACGACCCGGAGAAGCTGGCCGTCCTCGGCAAGGCCCTGGCTGGGGCCTGGGGCGACCGGCTGCCCGCGCAGACGCTCAGCGGGGTCGCCTCGCTCGCCCTGCCGGGGATGCTCTTCGAGATCGACGCGGTCGCCGTCCGGCCGACGGTGGGGGCAGCGGGCTGACCCACCCACGCGCAGGGGTCCCACCGACCGGTGGGACCCTTCGTCGTACCGCCGCCGTTCGAGCCGGCGCGGACCGCTCACATGGCCCGGGTCGCCGCGCACAGCCGTCGTTCCACGGTGTCGGGGCCGTCGCTGAGGAAACTGCACCCGCAGGAACGGCCCCTCGTCGGTGGCGGCCGGGTCGAGGATCCGGAGCAGGGTCGTCGGCTCGCGGACCGGCCCGTCGACGAGGACGGCCTCGGCCCCGCTCACCAGGATCGTGGTCGAGTTCGCCCAGGAACGCCGGCGTGCGATCACGGAGCCTCCCTCGTCGCTCCGGTCCGCTCCGGCGCCGGGTGTTGGGGAACGGCGTCCTGGCCGAGCGCGAGGAGGCCGGTGCGGCGGCATGACGGGCCCCTGCCCCGGTACTCGGTCGGTCAACGCGGCGCCGCGGATCGGCCGGGGCGACACCGCGGGCGGGGAGGCGTTGTCAGCGGCCGCCCGCTGCGGGGGCGAAGGGTCCGTCCAGGGCTGCCCATTGCAGGAGAAGGATGGTCTTGCCGTCGATGATGCGGCCGTCGCGGGTCATGGCGAGGGCCTCGACGAAGGGCAGTTCAAGGACCTCGATGTCCTCGCCGTCCTCCTCCAGTCCGCCGCCGGTCCCGGTCCGGTCGGCCGGAGTGTAGGGGGCGGCGAAGAAGTGGAGGCGCTCGGTGACGGAGCCGGGACTCATGTAGGCGTCGAGGACGTGGGTGAGCGGGCCGAGGGTGACGCCGAGCTCCTCGGCGCTCTCGCGGCGGATGGCGGTGGCCGGGTCGTCCGCGTCGAGCAGGCCTGCGGCGGCTTCGACGAGCATGCCGTCGGGGTGGTCGTTGACGTAGGCCGGGTAGCGGAACTGGCGGGTGAGCAGGACACGGCCGCGTCCGGTGTCGTAAGGCAGGACGACGGCGCCGTTGCCGCGGTCGTAGGTCTCGCGCTGCTGGGCTTCCCAGCGGCCGTCGCGGCGGCGGTAGTCGAAGGTGGTGCGGCGCAGGACGTGCCAGCCCTGGGAGGTGAGTTCGACGTCGCGGACCCGGACGTCGGGGTTGCGGTCCAGGCCGCGCCCGGCCTGGTCGAGGCCGGTGCGGCCGCGGTGGTCGGGGGCCTCGATGCCGGGGCGGCTCGTCACACGCCCTCCCGCTGGGTGCGGCGGGGGATCTCGGCCACGTCGTGGTAGACGGGCAGGCCGCGGCGGCGGGCGGTGGCGACGTCCTGGTCGGCTCCGGTGGAGGCGCCGGGCAGGCGCAGCACGGCGTCGCAGTGCGCGAGCAGGCGGTCGGCGGTCGGGTAGAGCACCTGCTCGGCGAGGGGATCGGTGGGGCCCGCGCCCGCAGAGTGCAGGACGGGCAGCGCGATCCACTCTCCGATCACGGGGAGGTGCCCGGTGGCGAAGACGGGCCACGCGGCGGCTTCGAGGCGGGCGAGGTTGGCGGCCATGGCCTGCGGGTCGCCGTCGGTACCGGAGCGGTAGGGGCCGGCGATCAGGATGAGCATGGGCTCGTCGGCTACGGGCTTGTCGGTCATGGGCGCTACCATACATGCAGAAACGTGCAAGAATAGGAGAGATTGCGGATGCTGGCTGCTGAACGGCGCGACCACCTGCTCGGTCTGTTGGCCCGTGAGGGCAAGGTCGTCGCCAAGGACGTCGCCGCGGACCTGGGGATCTCCGAGGACAGCGTGCGGCGCGACCTGCGCGATCTCGCCGCCGAGGGACTGTGCCAGCGGGTCTACGGCGGCGCGCTTCCCGTCTCGCCGGCGGTGGTGGACTACGCCGCCCGGCAGAGCGTGGCCCAGGACGGCAAGCGGAAGGTCGCCTCGGCGGCCGCCGCCCTGGTGCGGCCGGGCGGCACGCTGATCCTCGACGGCGGCACCACCGCCCTCGCCGTCGCCCACGCGCTCCCGCGGGATCTGGCCTGCACCGTGATCACCCACAGCCCGACGATCGCCGCGGCCCTGCTCGACCATCCGCAGGCGGAACTCTTCCTGCTCGGCGGCCGGATCTTCAAGCACTCGGCGGTCGCGTGCGGCGCGGCCGCGGTCGAGGCCGCGCAGAACGTCTCCGCCGACCTCTGCCTGCTCGGCGTCACCGGCGTGCACCCGGAGGCGGGGCTGACCACCGGCGACGCCGAAGAGGCGGCGATGAAACGCGCCCTGGCCGCGCGGGCCGCGGACACCTACGTCCTCGCCTCCTCCGAGAAGATCGGCACGGCCTCGCGGTTCCGCGTGCTGCCCTGGGAGAAGATCAGCGGCCTGATCACCGACGCCGACCCCCACGATGCGGTCGTCGAGCAACTGAAAGCGCTCGGCCTGGAAGTCCTGTCGGCCAACTGACGGTTGCGAGCCGGTCTTTACGGGATCGCGGACCGGTCGGACCCTCGACAGCGCCCCTACCGGGTCGCGATCGGGTGGGTGGCCAGAGCCGGACGTCGAACAGGTCCGGCTGGCTGCCGTTCGGCCCGGGCCGGCTGCCCACCACACCGTGAGGGTGCGGCCGCCCGTCGCGTCCTGGTCCACCGGCGCGGCCAGCAGCGTGCCCGCGAGGCGATGGCCACGGCCGAACGCCGGTCGCGCCACGGCCGTCCCGCCCTGCGCCCGGACGGCACCAGCCGCGCCGAGCAGCTGCAGGCCGCCGACCGCTGGCCTCTCGGCGGGTGGCCTTCTCGGCGTCGAGCTGCCGCATCAGCAGAGCGACCTGTTCTTCGGCCGCACGCGCACGGTCCCCCGCCACGAGCAGGACTATGAGCAGGACCAGGAGCAGCACGCTCCAGGTGCCCGGTAGGTCTCCTCGGCCCTCCCGGGCCCGTGGGCCGTCACGGCCCGGGTCCGGCCGGTGTCCGCAGCCCGAGCGTGGGCTCGCCCGGGCCGGATTTCCCTGCGGCATCGGCCGGGAAAACCGCTGTCGGGCAAATGGATCACGGTGGTAGAACTACCGCCGTGCACAAGACTCCGGAATTTCCCGATCTGCTGCGGCTGATCGACGAACGTGCAACCGCCTTCCGCGCCGCGATCGCCGTCGCGCCCAGCCTCGACCTGCCCGTGCCGACCTGCCCCGGGTGGACGCTGTTCGACCTGGTGCAGCACATCGGCGAGGGCCGCCGTCGCTGGGCCGCCACCGTCGCCGCCGGGCCGGACGCCACGTCCAGGACCCCGGCCCAGGGCGACGCCCTCGCGCCGCAGGAGCGCGAGGACGTGCTGGCCTGGCTGGCCGCCTCGACCGAGCTGTTGCTGGCGGCCCTGCGGGAGGCCGGCCCGGACCAGGGCTGCTTCACCGGCTGGGGTGTCACGCAGACGCCGCACACCGCCGGAGGCGTCGCCCGGCACCAGGTCCAGGAGATCGCGGTGCACACCTACGATGCCCAGCTCGCCGTGGGCGACGTAGCCCCGCTGCCGGTCGAGGTGGCGCTCGACGGTGTCGAGGAGAGCCTGTTCATCGCCAGCTTCACGAGGAGTGCCTGGCCGCACAAGCCCACCGCCTTCGACTTCCACGCCGCCGAGGGCCGCTCCTGGCGCCTCACGGTCGACGGAGACGGCGCACGGACCACCCGGCTGCCCGCCGTCGGCGAGGCCCCGGAAGCAGCGGGCCTCGCCATCCGCGGCACGGCCAGTGATCTGGTCCTCTGGCGGTACGACCGCATCCCGGTGGACTCCCTGCAACTCGACGGGGACCCGGAGCTGCTCGACCTGCTCTTCGCCTGGGAACCGGAGGACTGGGCGTGACGACGGGCCACCGCGTACGAACCTGTCGCTGAATCGCGAACGGATCCTGCCAGGCGCAGGGCTCCCGCCGGGGTCGGCAGGACGGCGACCTCCCGGCCCCACGTCCCCTCGTCGGGGTCCAGCGGAGATCGCCACGGTGTTCCGCCGACCGGCCCTGCGCACCGTCCCGGGTCGAGGACCGACTCGTCCACCGCACGGCGCACGGCTGCTCGATGTACAGCCCCACCGCCGACCCGGTCTTCCCCGACCTCGGCCTGCGATCCGCTGCCGGCGCCCGGCGACGTCAATCCGACCTGGCCGCTCCTCCTGCTGCACAACTCGCTCGACCTCTGGCACCCGCTGCCCGGCGAGGAGTGGAACTCCCGCTAGAACTTGCCCGCGTGCGGCCCCGGGCCGTCCACGGCCGCCGCAGGACCGGAGACGTGTCTCCGGTGTCGAGGCCGTGCGTCGGCGTGCGGGCGCGACTCTCTAGAACCAGAAGGCCTTGACCACGGAGTGATCCGCGCCGGCTGCCTGTCGGTAGAAGGAGAGCAGGTCGTTGTGGTGCTGCAGGAAGATCGCTTCGGCTTCGGCCTCGTACATGAAGCTGCCGAGGGGGCCGAAGATGCCGTCCTTGGAGGCGGTCCAGAGATCTTCGAACGACGCGGCTTCCAGGAAGGCCGCAGCCTGTTTCACCTGGAGCGGAGTCATGATCAGAAACGGCGGGCCGACCTCGGAGTCGATGGTGGTGCCCCCGAAGACGGGCAGCGTGGCCGGTGCGTTGGGGTCTCCGGTGCCGTCCGCGGAGCCTGTGTAGAGGTGGTTCACCTCGTCGAAGTCCTTCTCGACCGCGGTTGCGATCCCTGCGGTGAACTCTTCCTGGGAGTCGCGCCAGGAGTTCCGCATGAACGTGGACAGCCACTTGCCGTCGGGTTGGATGTCGCTCTGCGGAACGGCACGAAGGTGCATGTGGAAGCTCACTGCGGGACCGCGCTTTCGGTCGAGGTTGTCCGGTCGATGGGCGGACCCTACTCGTCGACGCCGACATCGCAGCGATGACTGCGCAGGCAGGAATGTGCGCTATTGGGGCCGGGGCTGACGGACGGACGGACGCGGGGATCTCGGAGAGGATCCTTGCTGAGCTGAACCGCCCGATCGCTCCCGACGGCCAGGACCCGGGTGGGACCCGACTTCCGCCCGCCCCGTCCCGCCTCCGGGCCAGTCCCCGCGCCCTGCGGCGCGGGGGTTCGTCGGGCACTACGTGACCTGCCGCATCCTCAGCGCGGGCCCGGTCGTGCGCGCGCGGCGCTGATCCCGTCGCCCCCCGCAGGGCCAGCCGGCGGTGTCGAGGGTGGCCCGCTTGAGCTTTTGGCGCGCCTTGCCCATGCGGTCCGGGACGCCGGCGTGGCGGTGGTCACCGACCGCGCCCATGCCGCGCTGCCTTGGCCGGCGGCACCCAGACCGTGATCACGATCTGACCTGGCACCTACCTGTTCGGGCTACTCCGCCTTCTCGTCGTTGCCCGCCGGCCCGGCCGCCGCCCCGTTCGGCGGAGCCGACCCCATTCCTCCGCGCGGAGGTAATCGGGCGGACCGCAACACCGCCCCGCTACCTCCGCGCGGAGAAACCAGGGTCGCTGCGCCGGCCGCGCCCGATGCGCAGCCGGACCTGCTCGACCTGGTCCCGATCGACCGGCGCGGCCTGGGCCCCACCACCTACTCCAGTGCGCTGGCGAAGATCGGCCTAGCTGGGAGATCCATGGCCGGGCCGTCGGCTGGGCCGAGGGCCGCCTCGGCACCGTCGGCGCCTGGGTGGCCTTCGTCGGCCTTGGCGCCCCGCCCGTCTACCCGGTCGACGCCCAGGACCGCCCCGTCCGGCACGACACCGCCCGCCGCGCCGCCTGCTCAGGCCGCTGCTTCCTGCCGCTGGTGAATACCGACGGTATTCACCGCACACCCCCGTTCCAGGAGAGTGCCACCGGCACCGGCACGGGCACAGGGGGCGAGCCTTGCGGCACCTCCAGCAGCTGCAGCGCGTCCGAGTGCCAGGCTCCGCGCCGGCTGATCGGCCGTACCTGGGGCATCCGACCGGGACCTGTCGCCGAAAGGCCGGATCGGCGACCGAACAGTGCGCGAACTCACCCGCTGGGGGCCCGTATACCTCGCCACCGACTGGAGCGACACCAGGGTCGGGCCGAGCCATTCGCATCGACCACGGCACGGCTTCCACGAAGGGGCGCGGCCTGCTCGCTCCCGGTCGGCCGTCGTCGGAAGCTGTGTCGTGTTCCGGCCGCGACTGCGGTGCCAGTGCGGGCGGCGACCGCGCGCAGCGCTCTGAGTCGCGCCGGAGCCGTGGTGCGCCTGTTGGAGCGGTGGGGATCCAGGATCGTTGGCACCGGCGTTCGAGGGAGTCGGGATGTTCGTGCCCTCGTTGCCGGGGCTGCGGGATTTTCACAGGTCAACCGTGTGAGGGGATGTCAGCACGTTGTAGGAGGCGTGATTTGGCGCGTTTCCGTACAGGTGCTTCAGCGGGTGGTCGCCCGGGCCGGTTGACGCGGAAGTGCGCCGTGAGTGGAGTAGCGTCCTCTCCAGCCCTTCGGGGTGACCTACCCGCCCTCGACCGAAGGCCGGATCCAGACCGACGACACGGGCCGCTTCGTCACCGCGCCCACCCGGATCGAAAACCCCGCTCGACGCCTCCCGCCGAAGAACCTGCCCTGACGCCCCTGACGTACGAGGACACCATCGTCGGTCCCGGGTCAGTCCGGCAGGCCCCGGAACCCGGCGAGTAGTTCCTTCAGTGCCCGCTGCGCGGCCGGGTACGCCTCCTCCACGGCCGGGACGTTGGACGCCGAGCCCGCCGAAGGATGGTTCTGGCCGACCATGGCCACCTCGACCAGGATCCGGCCGTTGGTGCCGTAGAACACGGCCTCGCCGTAGTCCAGGAACCCCGGGCCGGCTGTGTGGAAGGCCGTCAGGTCGCCGTCCGGCGCGAGTTTTCCGTCCGGCCCGATGGTCCAGTTCGGCCCCTTCGGCGGAGCCGTGGCACCGGCCTCGGGTACCGACGCGCTGATCACCGCCACCCCCGGACCGTCCGTGCCCATGGTGGTCCACGAGGTGCTCACCACCCGCGCGGAGGCCCGCGACGAGGGGTCCGCGGCCGCCACCGTGCGCGACCCGCACGCCTGACCCGCCGCCAGCAGGTCCACGAGCAGCTTCGTGGTGTCCGCACCCGGCGCGAGCACGTACACGCTCGCCCACATCCCGTCCGACTCCGCGGGGACCCGCAACTCGTAGATCGCCGCCGGCACGGGCACCGTCGCAGGCCCGACCCGGATCCTGTCGTCGACCCGCACCCCGGACATCGGCTGCTCCACCCGGCAGGGCGACAGGGCCAGCGGCTTCCCCTGCCCGGGGCGGAACACCTCCCCGCCGTGCAGCCCCGTCGTACCGGGCACGTACACCGACTCGACGATCTGCCGGATGTGATCGGACCCGAACTCAGTGCCCTCGACATCGACCACCGCAGCGGCCCCGGCCGTACCGCTGCCGGAGCCTGCATCCGCCGCCGGCGAACCTCCCCCCGAACACCCGCTCGCTGCGAAGCAGAAAATCCCCAAGACCGTTGCCAACCAAAGGCGTTCAGCGATCCGCATGCCCGCACGCTACCGCCGCCGCCCACCCGCCGTCCGCCCAACGGCCAACCCTGCCGGCCAACGGGTTCGCGCCGGAAGTCCCCGAGCCGCCTTTCCGACGGCCGATCACCCCGGGCCCGTTGCCGACCCCGCGTCACCACCACCCGGGTCAGTGAGCAGGCCGTCTGCCTCAACGGCGACCACGAGTAGCCATACCCGGTGAACCCTTCCCGGTCGATGTCCGCTCCGCACAACGTCAGAGTCCTGGTCGCGACGGCATGCCGCGACTTCGGCCGCCAGTGGCACGACGACGTGTAGAACATGACGCCCGACCAGGACCTCGCGGTGAAGGGCTACATCTACAACGAGACCGGCGACATCCTCGGCGCGCTGCGCGGCAGCCGGCCGATGACCCTGGAGAGCGAGGCGAGGATCGGACACCTCTGACGAAGCGGTCGCGGCGCGCCCGGTGCCCGAGGACGTCATGGTCGCCCGGGGCACGGACCTGGGCCATCTCCACCTGAAGGACCCCAAGGACCTCGAGGGTCTGACCATCACCGAGGACGGCTTCATGTCGACCTCGCCCGGCGACCGGCCGCCTTCGCAGGCAAGGAGGCGACCCTGCACCTGCGGGTTCCCGCCGGCACCAAGGGGCTCTGGGGCTCTGGGGCTCTGGGGCGAGAACATCGGCACGTTCGGAGGCGCCGAGCAGGAACTCCTGCTCGGACGCGGCCTGAAATGGCGCGCCGACAAGGTCATCGTGGACACCAAGGGCAAGGTCCACGTCTACGGCGAGGTCGTGCCGTGACAGAGACGGAAATCCCCGGGAGGGGAGCGAAGGACGGGGGTTCCCCTATGCGGATCGTGGACTACGGCCCACCGCGCTACGCGGGCACGGCCACGGGAGCGGTGGCGTACTGCCCGGTGCTCGACGCCGCCGACAGGCTGCAAGGCTACCTGTGGTGGTCCGACGCGGAGGGCGCGGCGAGTTTCGTGCCGCTGCTGGTCCGGGGGACCTCAACGCCTACGGCCACTGGTTCGACCGGCTGAGGGATGCACGGGCACGGGAGTTGACGCCGTCCCAGGCCCTCACGGTGCTCGCCGAGCAGCCCT
>NZ_BMRI01000018.1:0-15419 GCF_014648555.1 Kitasatospora griseola | reverse complement strand
GGACGGCTACCGCGGCGCGCCGGACCTGTCGGCCACCGCCACCGCCGAATCCCTCGCGGAGGTCGAGCGCCTCGGCGGGGCCGGCTGGGTCCCGCCGAAGGCGCCGATCGCGCCGCGCGGCTACCGGCCGTTCCCCGGAGGCGGAGGCCGGACCAACACCGAGCGGGTGCAGCACGGGAACTGGCTGTTCGAGACGAACGCGAGCGACGACCACGGCGTGCCGGGCGCCTGGCAGCTGGACGCCACGGGCCGCCCCGTGCGGTTCTGGCCCAACCTGCGCCACCACGCGCCCGCCCAGGAGCAACCCGCCGCTCCCGCAGCCCCCCTGCCGCCGCTGCACGCCGGGCGGTGCCCGGCCGGGCGGGCCCTGCTGGGATGGCTCGGCGACCCTCACGCACCGAGGCTGTGCCGCATCGCCGGATCGAGCGGCAACGGCCGCACCCACCTGCTGCGCTGGCTGACCGCCGCCTGCCCGCCCGACAGCCCGCGCACCGACCGCCGCGTCGACGTGCTGCTCGCCGCCGACCTGACGCCGGGCAGCTTCGTGTGGCAGTTGGCCCGTGAAAATTGACCGCGACGCCACGCCGCTGACTTCGACGAACACGCTGGTGCGGCCAGCGCGGACAGCGGGCCAGCGGCGAGTGTCATGATCGGGTCCGTGGAGCGCTACACGGCTGATCAGATCCAGGTGGTCACCTTCGAGGAGCACGTGCGGGCGCGTCCTGCGATGTACTTCCGGGTCGCCCGGGAAAGTCCTGAGCTTCCGACAGAGATTCTTCGGCAGGTGGTGTGGGACGCGCTGCATCACCGCGACGGCACGCACGGCCAGATCAGCGTGGAGATCGAATCGGACCTGGTATTCAGCGTGGAGGACGACCAGCGTCGAACTGGCGACGAGCGGGGAAGACCTGTCCCTGGATTCTTCGGTTCTCTCCTCGGCGGGGAACGATGGGTGCCCGCGGCGGCCGCCGTCCTCAGCGTCCGCACGGTTGTCGAGGTGCGGCTGGACGGGCAGGGTTTCCGCCAGGAACTGGCCGGCGCCGTGTCGGCGGGTGACTGGGAGGAGTTCGCCACATCCAAGCCCTCCGGTACACGGACCACGTTCCAGCTGGACCCGTCGTACTGCGGCCCCGACGAGGCCATCGCTTGGTCGTTGCGCCCGGAGGAACTGCACGGCCGGGGATGCGACGCGATTCCTTCGCCGGTGACCTTCTCCGTTCATGACCTGCGCGCAGACGGTATTGCCGCATGGAGAGACTGAGTTTCGGCGTGGAAGCAGTTCGGACGGGTGGTTGGCTCAGCGCCGTGCGGAGAACGGCATGGCGTCGGCCCATTCCCAGAACGCTCGGCCCTCCGTCACCTCGTGTTCCATGATCGCGAACAGTCGGGAGGCATCCACATCGGGCGGGATGTCGACGGCGACGTGACGGTCACCGCTCCACTCACTCAGCAGCCCCGCCGTACCGATCCCGTTCTTGATGCGATCGACTGCCCCGTTCAGTTGTGCCGGGGCCAGGCCCGGGACGAAGAGCAACCGCAGAACACGATGGGAGGAGAGGGCGACCACCTCAGCGACCTCGTCAGCGTCCGACAGAACGACCTGGTCGCCGAAGGCCAGCCCGTAGGTGCGAAACGGGATGCAGGCGATCGAGAAAGTCCCGTCGTCGAGAGGCTTCAGCCACACCTGCTCCTTCCACCCGTCCAGCCCGAAGGGCGCCAGGTCGGCATGGGCGATGTAGTTGCATTGAGCGCGCCCGACCGGGTCGTCGTGGACGATGAACTCGAGCACATGCTCTCCCTGGCTGATGTCACTGCGGTGAGCCCGCAGACGGAACACGTTCATCGGCTCGGTCGCTGATCTTGTGATGTGAGCGTCTCTCCTGTGAGCCTTGGCGAGTCGGTCCTGGCCGGCGTTGCGGAGCGCCACCGAGACGTGACTGAATCCGCCGGAGTGTCAACGCCAGCCGCGGCGAGAACGCCGTGTCATAGGGGCCGCGCGCCCCCGCAGAGGGTCGCGAAAACATGGTGAGAGCCTACGGTTCCGCGATGACAGATCGGGACGGTGTCCCCACGTTCGGCCTGGCTCAAGTCGACGCTTGGACCATCGGAAGCCTCCAATGTCACAAGATCAGCGACAGAGCCCATTGATGAGTACGTGGACAGCACCGCAGGCTGCCTTTGCGGATAGCACTGCGGCCCAGGTGCCAGCTCAGCTGAGGAGCAAAGACCTGAACACTGGAACTTGACAGGGAAGTCGACGTCGCCGGCGGCGTGGGCTCGGGCGGAGACGACCGGTACCCGGCCGGTGAACGGGCCGCCGGCGCCGCTGCTCCCGGACGACGGGCTGCCGAGCGGGGCGGTGAGCGTGCTGATCCCGGTGGTGGATGTGCTGCTGGTCGCCCCGCCCCAGGGCGTGCTCACCCCGCACCTGGTGCAACGCCTCGGGGCGCGGCACTGCAGTTGGAGGTCGCCGGGCATGAAGGGTGGGAGGGGCTGGCAGACGGCCACGGGAGTTACAGCGGTACCGGGTGACGGTCCGGGCGACCGGGCGGCTGGTGTGGCGGGTGCGGGAGGCGGAGCCGCTGCTGCCGGGACCGTCCGGTGCAGTGGAGACGCCGGTGGATGCCCCGGCGGCCGCTTCGCCCCCTGTCGTGCCGCTCGCGGCCGGGCCGGGGTGGGACGCGGCGGCCGAGGCCTACTGACGGGCCGCAGCCGGTACGACTACATGACCCGGAGGTCCTTCCAGGTCGCCGCGCCGACAATGCCGTCGACCTTGAGGCCGTCGTTGCTCTGGAGACGCTTCACGGCCGCCTCCGTGGCGGCGCCGAAGGAGCCGTCAATACCGGTGGAGCCCACCGAGTAGCCCCAGAAGATCAGCAGCGCCTGCAGTTCCTTCACCTTCGCGCCGGAGTCGCCGCGACTCGTGTAGGCGTTGCTCGTGTCGTAGCCGCAGTAGTACCCGAAGAACTCGTACCGCGGGCAGTTCACGGTCACCGCGATCGTCGCCCGCACATCGGTTGGCTTGGCCTGGACGGCAGCTGCTGAGCCGATGGGGAGCAGCGTCGCGGCCAGTGCGGCGGCTGCGAGCAGGGAGATCCTCGTGCGCTGGCGCATCCGGGGGCCCTTCGAACGGGGGATGGCGCGTGCCATCCGCTGGATTGAGTGAGCGCGAACGTATCCCTGCACCGGACTGTCGGGGCAGGGCGGACGACGGCGCGCGACGGAGGTGAGCGAAGCACTCCGGTACGTGGCCCTGTTGTCGGCCCGGGGCGATACCGTCCCGATCATGATCGATACGGCCGCCGCTGCCCGCCCCGCCCCCGCACCCCCTGCCCGTTCGCCGGCCTTGGCCGGCGGCTGGCTGTCGTACCCGGATGCGGCGCCGCACCCGACGCTCGGCGGCCGGCGCGTCACCTACGTCGCGGGCGGGCTGTGGCTGGGCCTGCGCGCGATGCTGCTCGGCCTCGACCCCGCAGCGGCCGAGCACGACCCCACAGCGGGGGCGTGCGACGTGCTGCGCCTGCTCGCTCTCACCGCCCGCCCCGCCCCCGGCGGGTACGTCACCGACCCGGTCGCAGACCTCGGGCACCGGCCGGTGCGGCTGCGCCCGGACGGCGCGGGCGGGCTGCTCGCGGACCAGCCGTAGCCCCGTACCCGGCCTGTTCGTTGCACCGGGCATGAACAGCAGCGGCGCGGCGCGGGGGGCTCGGCCGCCGCCTCGAGGACCTGATCGAGGACAGCGTGCCCGGGCACGGTCCCGCGTCGCCGCGCGCCACCCTGGCCGAGCGCACGGCCGCGACGGACCGCACGCTGCAGCAGTGCCTCCAGCTCGCCCGGGAGCGCCGACCGGGCCGCGGCACGGAGCGCGGTGCGGCAGCGGCGTTCCGGCTGAGCCGGTAGCGCCCGCCCCGAGTCAACGGCGGGGCGGGGCGGTGCAGGGGTGAGTGGTGCTCGCCCGGTCGGCGGGGGCGCGCGGCGGTCGGGCTCGGTGCGGGTTGTCGCCCGGGGCCGGCGGGCTGGTGACGCCCGCGATGGCTTCCGCCGACGGCATGAGTTACCGGCGGACGTTCTCGACCTTCTTGTGCCTGGACTTGGCCATCAGCATCGGCTCGGAGGCGCCTGCTCGCCGAGATGGGTGAGGGAGGAGTGCCGGTACTCGTGCAGGTCCCAGCCGGTGCCCGGCCCGGCGTGCGCGGTGTGCTGGTCGAGCCGTGCGCAGGCTTGGCCGTAGGAGAGGCTGGCCAGGCGGTGTTCGGGCAGACGTCGCGGGCGGAGAGCACCTTCCCCGGGCTGGGGCGGCGGTGGGTGACGAACACCGGGCCGCGGGTGCGGCCCTTGAGCAGCCGGGGTGGCAGCCGGGCGGTGCCCGCGTCCCAGAACACCGTCTCCAGTACGGCGCCGGCGCGGGTGGCTCCGCGCCGGCGGACCTCCCACACGAGGCGCCGGGGGTTGCACTCCAGGCCGGCGACGGTGGACCCCTGCGGCGCGCTGTGCCCGCTCGCCGCAGGGATGATCTCGTCGACGATGTCCGACTCCGCCAGGGGACTGGCCTCCTGAGTGGTGATCAGCAGCCACTGCGGCTCGCCCCCGGCCAGGAGCGGGACGGCGGGCCGGTGCGGCCTGACCCCGCTGTTCTGGGGCCACGTACGTTCCTACGGTGAGGTCAAGCTCAACTTCGCCTCCTACATGGGGATCGGCTGCACCGACTTGGGCGGACTCGGCATGGCCGACGGTGGCGCGTGATGACCAGCCTCAGCAGGCAGACGCACCGCCGCCTCTCCGGAGCCCCTGCGCCACCGGTCGTCCGGCGGAGCCGGCGACGCGGGATCTGTCGCCGGCCTCAGTCGCTCTGATCGCGGACTCGGACTCGGGCTCCGGCGCGGCGAGCTCGGGGACGGGAAGGGCGTCGGCGTTCATGATGCTGGGTTGAGCAGCTTCCAGTGGCCCTCGGAGACGACCTCGACTTCGCCGTCGGTCACCTTGATGGCGGTCTGAGCGTCGATGGCGTACGCCGGACCGTTGATCCCGGCGGCCCACCGCTCCGCCTCGGCCATGGTGTACTCCGGACCGCTGTTGAGGTGCGGGAAGATCGAGGAGTCGACGACTCCCAGCGCGCTGTCACCACTGGTGGGCGGCTTCCAGTCGACGAAGTACTCCCCGACGCGGGGAGTCAGGACCATGCTCCCGGCACTGAGCCCTACGTAGACCGTGTCGCGCAGCGACGGGAGGAGGTCGGCCAGTCCGGACTCCCGCATCCAGTGGCAGAGGTACAGCGCGTCGCCGCCGTTGACGAGGAGGGCATCTGCCTCTCGGACCCAGGAGACCCAGCGTTCCTTGTCGATGCTGGGCAGGGCGGTGAGTTCCAGCACGCCCACCGACTTCCACCCCAACTCGGCCATGGGGCTGGGGGACTGTCCGCTGATGAAACGCCACGGCCCACCCGGATCCCCGTACGGGCCCCCGTATCCGGCGGTGGGGATGCAGAGGGCGCCGGCCTCGGCGATCGGTTTGCCCAGGAGATCGACCAGCGCCGCCAGGATGCTTGCGTTCCTGACACCGGAGTCGGTTAGGAGAAGCTTCATCGCGCAACCGTAGTAGAAGGGCGGTTCGGTCAAGTAGGCGATGGGATCGGGCGCGGGCGGGCGGTGCGGCCACAGCATCGCTGGACATGGGACATCCCCTACGTCCAGCCCGCCAGGGGCGATGGCTACTGGGTGGCCGGGCCCCTCCGCACCGAGCCAGTTGGTCCAGCAGCCGCCGCAGCGCCTATGCGAAGGCCGGCCGCGAGCGATACGGCCTGACCGCCGCACGCAGGCCGACTTCGACTCCTGCCTGAACGAGACGACCGACCCGAATATCCCGCTGGCGGCCCACTCGGCCCGTGCCTCCGACCTTTCCGCTCTCATCGGGGTGCTCAACCGCTGCCGACTCAGGTCGGCGTGCGGTCACTACCGGCGGGCGGATCGTGCAATAATCGTCAATGTGACGATAACTCTGGAAGATGTGCGGGCTGCCGTGGGCCACATGGCCGTCAAGCTCGGCACAGGAAGGGACGATCTTGTCGCCTTCACCCCCCAAGACTCCGCTTGCCCCTTCGTCGGAGTCCATGCCGGGATGCTCCACTGGGTCGTGGTGGAGCGCGGCCCAGGAGTTGCAGCACTGCACCACAGCCGACCTCGACGAACTCCTGCATTGGATCGCCCTCGGCGCCACCGGCTCCATGGCCCAGCAGTGGGAACTGCAGCAGCGGGACCGTTTCCCCGCCGACCGGGACACGCGGATCGGCTGGCTCGCCAAGCAGGTAGAACTGCTGCGGCGTCTGAACACCGAGTGGGCCGAGCAGTTCCGAGCGCACATCCCCGTTCAATGCCCGGGGGTCCGCCTGGAGGACGTGGACGCGCACCCCCTCGGCTGAACATCCCGTGAGGTGGCCAGCCCCGCTGGCGCACACATGCAGCCCGGTCGCACCACCCAGCCGGGTTCCGCGACCGCCAGGTCCTCGGATCGCGGCACGCTTCCGCGGCGTCCTGCAACGACGGCAGATTTCCGCTCGGGGACCACGAGTACAAGGCCTTGGTGGCCGTCCAGCTCCCGGCGGCCTGAGCCCGTGAGCTGTCGGGGCGGGCCCGGTGTCCCGAGGATCTACGAGGAGGGCGGGCTGGAGTTCCGCGCGGGCACGCCCCAGGACATGCGGGTGGTCGTGGCGGCGATGACCGCCGGCGCCAGGAACGGCCTGCACGGGGACGCGGCGACGCCGCTCTCCTCGACCCCGTCCCCTGGTTCCGCGACCTCGCCATGAACGAGGGACTGCGCACCGCCCCGACCCAGATGCGCAACCCCGACGACTACGCCTGGATCGCCGACCTGTACTGACACCCCGTCGGCCGGGCGCGGCGCACCGGCGCGGGCAGCTCCGAGGGAACGGCTTCATCTGCTGCAGTGGGCACGCTCGCGCCGTGGCAGCCGTTTATGTGTCTGGCGATCAAGAGGGGAGAGCGTGATGACAGTTCAGGTGTGGGCGGCGCCGGGGCGAGTGGAGTCGCTGTGGTGGGGCGGGGAGGACCTCGTCGACCTGGTTGGGGGCGGGCGCCGGTGGGGGGCGGATGGGGGGCTCCGGGAGACGTCACTGCGGTGGGGGTTCCCGTTCGACCAGGCGGTGGTGGCGCCGTCCGGGAGGTTCGCTGTGGTGTACGCGGAGCGCGGGACGAAGGGGCTGGTGGTGGAGCTCGATGGGCCGAAGGTGCTCCGGGAGATCAACCGCAGCTACTACCGTGCGGAGGACTACGACTACCCGGTGGCGATCGGTCGGTTGCCGGACGGCCGGGAGGTTCTGGCGCACTGCCCCGAGGATTACAACCGGGTGCAGATCGAGGACCTGTTGACGGGGGAGCGGCTGACCGAGGGCGAGCGCGGTACCGCCGATGTCTTTCACTCGCGGCTCGCGGTGAGCCGTGACGGCCGGCACCTGCTGTCGGCGGGCTGGGTGTGGGCCCCGATCGGGGTGGCGCACGTGTACGAGCTGGCGGCGGCGTTCGCCGGTCCGGCCACGCTGGACGCGGACAGCCTCTTCGCGCCGTACGCCGGGGTCGATGCCGAGGTGGGCGCGGCCTGTTGGCTGGACGAGGACCGGCTGGCGGTTGCCTCCACCGACGAGTCGCTGGGGTGGGACCAGGAGCCGGTGTTCGGCACCATGCAGCTCGGTGTGTGGTCGGTCGGCCAGCGCCGCTGGCTGCACTGCAACCCGGTCGACCACCTCACCGGCACGCTGCTGGCCCGCGGTTCCCAGGTGGTCTCGCTGAACGGCCACCCCCGGTTGCTCGACACCGAGACCGGCCGGGTGGTCGCCGAGTGGCCCGAGGTGACTGTCGCGGAGAAGGCCCACTGCTACGGCGCCAAGCACATTCCCACCCCGATCGCCGTCGTCAGCCCCGACGGCAACCGCCTCGCCGTCGCACAGGAAGACGGTATTGCCGTCATCGACCTGCCTGAGCACGGACCTGCCTGACCGCCGACCTGCTTGAGCACCGACCTGCCTGACCGCCGACCTACGCCCTGCTCGGCCGCACTCCCACGTGCCTCGCAGACCAGGTCGACGGGCCCGGGGGGCGTCCTCCGGGTGCATCAGCACCGTGCCAACTGGGAGAACAGCACCGGCTGCTGTGGGCCTACCGGCAGCGACGGACTCAACCGAGCCTGTCTCTGCGGCGCTGCGGTCGCGACGCTCGCGGCGGACTGCTTCGGGTCCTACGAGCTGCACCTCGACCCTGTCCGGACCTACGCGTTCTCCCAGTAGGCCCGCGGAACGGCCGCCCCGGAGCGCGATGCCCGGGTCGGTCGTTCACCCGGCTACTTCACGACTGCTTTCAGTGGCGAACGGCCCGCCGAGGCCGGCACCTGGACCGTGAAGGATGCGACGGGGGGCTGGCCCGGCCGCCGTCGGGATCGTTCAGCGCGAACTGCGCCGCGTCCACCAGGACCACGGCCGCGCGCACGCTGTCCTTCACCTCGCGGGTCCGGAACGCCTGCGGGTCGCAGGCACCGACAGTGCGCTCGAAGCCGCGGACCGCCTCGGTGAGGCGGTCGTGCCAGTGGCGGAGGAGGACACCTGCCCGACGAGCTGATCGCCGTTCTGCGCACGGGAGTTGACTCCTTGTCTGCGAGAACGGCCGACTGCGCTTGGCTGGTCGATCAGCACTTCGCTGCCCGGGCGCTGAAGAGCGGGAATGTGGGGTTCGACCCGAATCGAACGGTCCACGGCCGATGATGCTGTCAGGCACTGTCCCCGTTCTGGTGCGGAGGGCTGCTGGTGGGTCCGCTCGGATCGCTTGAGTTGCGCTGGCCACGCGATTCGAGCCGGCGGCGGGCCAGTTCAGCCGGGTCGGGCCGGGTTCTCCACTCGGTGATCGGGCCGTGCGACGGGTCCGGACGGGGAGCCGGGTCGGGATAGGGCATGCCGTTCTTCACGTAGTCCGGACTCTCCGGAGAGGTGATCGTGGACCGAGTGATGAAGCGGTCCCATCCGGTGGGGCCCTGGTAGCCGCCGCTGCCGGAGGGAGTGCTGGGCTTGGCGAACTTCGGTGGGCGGTCCTGGTTTCCGTCCCCGCCGGCGCGGGTGAGGTCGGCCGGGCCGGGGTGGGGGCCGCCGCCGGGGGCGGGCGGTGCGCTGGGGTGCTTGGCCGAGGAGGCGCCGGCATGCAGGCCGGTGCCCGCACCGCCGGAGAGGCCGGAGCCGAGCAGGGTGGAGGTGTCGACCTTGCCGGTGGTCAGGTACTGGGTGGCCGCGTCGGCGCAGACCCCGGTGGCCGCGCCGATCGCCGCCTTCCCGGGCAGCGACCGCGCGGCATTGCCCAGGCCGAGTCGGCCGGCCGCGCCGCCCAGCCCCTTGCCGATCAGGTGACCGGAGGCGCCACCGATCGCGCCGCCGAGCGCGTTCCGCCCCAGCTCCTTCACGTCGATGCTCCCTCGGTGCCCCTCGGCGAGTTCGATGCCCTGGGCGAGCAGGTCGATCGCGGCCATCTGAACGGCCTGCCTGGCCGCCATCGCCAGCGTCTCCTTCAGCAGCGTCTTCAGGATCGTCGAAACCGCCGTCCTGCCCGCCGCGACGAACGCCGGTATCTGCGCCATCGACGCACCGGCGGTCACCGGAGCCTCGGCCTCGGCGGTGGCGATCTCGAACGCCAGGATCCCGAGCTGCGCGACGATCTGGATCTTCGCCGTCTCCGCCGCGTTGGCGGCCTGCTCCAGCAGGTCGCCCATCCCGGCCAGCGCGTTCACGACACCGCCGAGCCGACCCGGATCGTCCGCACTGCCCGATCCGACCGAGAACCTGCCCCAGTACGCGCCCAACGCCTCGGCAGCGGTGCCCTCCTGTCCATCGAGAGCACGCCGAACCGCCGAATCCGCGCCCTGCGCAGCCTCCTTGAGCCCCTCGGCCGCCGTGCGACAGTGCCCGGCCATCTCCCGCAGCCGGTCCTCGTCCGCCTCCGGCCAGCGGCAACCCGCCAGCAGAAGCAGGACCCACTGGAGCGGCTCGGGGAGTTCAACGGCCACGGACTGGCACCTCCGACTGCGAACGGTCTACGACGGGGCCCGGCTGCCACCGTGCCGGAACAATCCGTCCGGAGAAGCGGGTTCGAGCAGGAGCGAACGTATCCGGCCCGACCACCCGCGTCCCGGCGGAACCACCGGCAGAAGTACGGGTAGCCGATTCCTGCCGATGCGCGCCGCGCTGGTAGGTTCATGAAGAACCATCCGCTGACGCGCTGACAGAGTCGCCGTCGCGATCCGCGCAGGTGGCCGACACCGTGGTGATGCGAGCGGAGCGGGCACAGCCCCGAACCGTCCCGGCGCCCGCCGCACCGTAAGGAGCCCGCCGTGCCGCTCACCCGCCAGGCGCAGCGCATCGCGCCCGCTGTCCGGCCGTGAGCAGCCCCGGCGAGTTCGGCGCACTGCTGCGCGGGCTGCGACTGCGCGCGGGCCACAGCCAGGAACACCTCGCCCACGCCGCCGGGCTCGGCGTACGCACCCTCACCGACCTGGAACGCGGCAGGGCCCGCGGGCCGCAGCGCCGCACCGTCGAGGCACTCACCCGGGCCCTGGACCTGGACGAGGGCGACGCCCGCGCACTGGAGGCCGCCGCCGCGCTGGGCCGCCCGCGCGCCGTACCCGCCCCACCCGCGGCGTCGCTCGCCGGAACGCTCGCCCTTCCCCGGGACCTGCGGGACTTCACCGCGCGCGCCGAAGCACTCGACCGAGTGCGCGAGGCGGCGTCCAGCTCCGGCCACGGCCCGGCGCCCGTCGCGCTGATCACCGGTCAACCGGGCCTGGGCAAGAGCGCGTTCGCCGTCCACACGGCACACCTGCTCGCACCCGAGTACCCCGACGGCCGGCTCGCCCTCGACCTGCGCGGCACGGACGAACGGCCGACCGAGCCGCGCGAGGCACTGGCCAGGCTGCTGCGCGCCGTCGCCGTGGACGAGAGCGCCATCCCCCGCAGCACCGAGGAACGCTCGGGCCTGTGGCGCACCCTCACGGCGGACCGCCGGATGCTCGTCCTCCTCGACAACGCCGCGGACGAGGACCAGGTACGCCCGATGCTGCCCGCCGGGGGCACCTCACTGACCCTGGTGACCAGCCGGCACTCGCTGGCCGGCCTGGAGTCGGCCTGCCGGATCGGCCTCGGCCTGCTGCGCCGGGAGGAGGCGGTCCACCTGCTGACCCGCATCCTCGGCGCCGACCGGGTCGCCGCCGAGGAGCAGGCCGCCCGCGATCTCGCCGACCTGTGCGGCCGGCTGCCGCTGGCCATCCGGGTGGCCGGCCAACGGCTGGCCGCGCGACCGGCCGAACGCATCGGCACCCTCGTGTCGCACCTCACCGACGAGGAACGACGGCTGGACGCCCTGCGCGCCGGCAGCCTGGAGGTCCGCGCGGCGTTCGCCCTCTCCTACCGCCGCCTCGCGCCCGCCGCCCGCACCCTGCTGCGCCGCGCCGCACTCGCGCAAGGACCGGACTTCAGCGCCCACACCCTCGCCCTGTTCGCCGACCTGCCGCTGCGACAGGCGCGGCAACTGGCCGAGGACCTCGAACGGCAGGGACTGCTGCACGCCACCCCGCAGCCGGACCGCTACCGCTTCCACGACCTGCTGCGCCTGTTCGCGGCCGAGCAGCTCGCCGACGACGACCCCACCGCGATCGAACGGATCCGGTCGACGGCCGCCCGCCGGCTGCTGGCCCGGGCCGAGGCCGCCGCCGCGCACTTCGACGCCGAACACGGCCGCCCTGCCGCACGCGACCCCGACCCGTCCACCGCGCCGGCCGACGCCGGGCAGGCCCGCGCCTGGCTGGAGGCCGAACGGGAGCAGTGGCTGTGGGCCCTGCGCCACGCCCACGACCGCGCGCTGCACCGCGAGGTCGTGGACACCGCCGAGGCCATGCACTGGTTCTCCGACCGCACCCAGCACTGGGAGCAGTGGACCGAGGTGTTCGAGCTGTCGGCGGCCTCGGCCGAAGCCATCGGCTCCCACGCCGAGCAGGCCGCCCACCTCAACTACCTGGCCTGGGCGTACAACCTGTGCGCCTACGACCACCAGCGGGCACTGGAGACCGCCGACCGGGCGTACACCGCCGCCCTCGCCGCCGGAGACCGCCTGCAGCAGGGCTGGGCCCTCGGCTACGGCGCCGGAGCCCTGCACCGCCTCGGTCGCACGGAGGAGGCCACCGCCCGAATGCGGTCCGCCGCCGATCGCCACCGGCACAACCCCGACCCGCGCGGCCGACTCGCGGAAGTGAGCGCCTGGAACGCCCTCGGCACCCTGCTGCGCGACGCGGGCCAGGCCGAACAGGCGCTCACGGTCCACCGGCGCGCCGAAGCCGTCTGCCGGGCCGGGTTCCCCGGCCGGACCCCCGCGCTGCACACCGTCTACCTCGCCATCACCGAGCACCAACTCGGCTGTGACCTGGCCGCCCTGACCCGCTGGAGCGAAGCCGAGCCGGCGCTGCGACGGGCGCTGGGCGCCTTCGAGTCGCTCGACATGCCGGCCTGGAGCGAACCCGTCCGGCTCGACCTCGCCGTCGCCCTGCACCGTCAGGGCCGTCGCGAGGAGGCCTGGGCCGAGCTCACCGCAGCCCATCGCGCGCTCGTCGGGCTCAACCACCGGCGTCACACCGAAGCCGCCGACCTGCTGCACGAGTTGGCCGCGGAACCCGCGGGCTGAGCCCCCGGCGCGCCGGGGCCCGGCAGAAGTAGGCAGGTCCGTACTTCTGCCGGGCAAACCGCCTCGTCGCGCCGTGGACCGGCTGCTGGACTGGCCTCCACTCTCCAGTCCCGTGCCCCGGCCCCCGCCGCATGGGCACCGCACCGCACAAAGGTTTCACGATGAGACGCTTCCTCTCTCCCGCCGCACGAGCATGGCGAAGGCCGAGCTGGAACGAATTCCGCGGCGTGGCAGTCACGTTGGCGCTCGCCCTGGTCATGGCCGGGTTCACGCCGCCGGCCGGTGCGAACGCCGAGGGCATCGGGTCCACGGCCTGTCAGTTCGACAACTGGGCGACCTGGGGCGTGCAGCAGTCCGGGGCGGTCACGGGAACCGGGTCGCAGACGTCGATCGGCATGGGGTGCGCGGCCGATGCGCCGGCGTTCCTCGCCGATGCGGCCACCGGTTCCGGTGACCTGCTGGTGGTCATGACGGTCCAGGAGGCGACCGGTCGCACGGAACTCGCGGACGGGGTCCGCGAGATCCACCAGCTGCAGGGCGGCGGACAGCGGCTGAGCGACATCGTCAAGCAGCGCGCGGCCACCTACGGACCCGGTGTGTACCCGACGCCGGCCGACGACGTCACGTTCGACGGAACCGTCCGGCTCCTGGACAACAACAACGTGGTCGTCGTGGTTCCCGCCTCGGAGGTCGGTGTCCAGGCGAACTGGTGGCAGAAGGTCATCGCCACCAGCACCAGCCTGGTGGTGGGCCTGGCGGTGGCGGTGCTGTGCTTCGCGCCGTTCGCCGTGGGCGCCCCCATGGCCGGGCCGATCTGCGCGGCCGTCAGCGGCGCCGTGGGCGGTTTCGTCAACGAGCTGCTCAACGCCCTGTTCGACCAGCGGGAGTTCGACGGCGACTTCTGGACGGAAGCGCTCACCCAGGCCCTGGTCGGAGCCGTGGCCGGCCCCTTGCTCGGCAAGTTCATGAACTGGGCCGAAATCGGCGCGAATCCCATGATGCAGAGCGTCGGCACCTGGCTCAGGGACTTCGGCCGAACGGTCGGAGGGAAGGTGGCCGAGGTCATGGGCGCAGCGGCCGGGACCGCCGTGGTCATCGCCAGGAACCTGAAGGACAGCGTGCTCCGGCGGGCGGGCCAGGTCGAGGCGCTCGACGTCGCCGACGCCCCGGACTCCTCGATGGCCAAGGCGGCCGGCTTCCTCGCCGCCGACCAGGACCGCTACCCGCTCTCCGACCCGCTGGCCGGCCAGGGCACGCCCCCCGACCCGTCACTGCCGACCATTCCGACGGTGAAGCTGGTGGGCGTCCCCCGGAGCTACACGGGCGGCTACTTCGGCGGCGCCGGCGAGTCCGCACCGAACAGCCCGTTCGGGCCGGACGGCTTCCAGGCGTCCTTCACCTACGACAACGCCGTCTTCATCATCTCCATGCTCCAGGGCCGGCAGCGCGACCTGGACCGGGCCCGCCGCCTGGGCTACAGCCTGCTGTACGCCCAGGACCACGATCCGGCGCACGACGGCAGCATCCGGGCCTCCTACCTGCCCGACCCGTTCATCACCACCCTCGGCCGGGACTACCCGGTCGGCACGCCATACATCGGCAGCTGGTCGGTGTACACCGGCAACATGGCCTGGGCCGGCATGGCCTTCGTCCACCTCTACCGGGCCACCGGTGACAGCGAGTTCCGCAACGGCGCGCTGCGGGTGGCGAACTGGATCGAGACCAACGCGACCGACACCCGGGGCGCCGGCGGCTACACCGGCGGCTTCTCCGACACCTCGGCGGCCGGGGACGGCAGCGGCATGGTCCAGCGGACGTGGAAGGCCACCGAGCACAACATTGACGTCGGCGCGTTCTACTTCATGCTGAGCCAGGTCACCGGCGACCACGACTGGAAGGAGCGGTCGGACAACGCCTTCACGTTCGTCAAGTCCATGCTCAGCGCCGACCGCAACCACCTGTGGACCGGCACCGGCCTGGACGGGCGCACCGTCAACGAGGACGCGGTGCCCGAGGACGTCCAGACCTGGGCCTACCTGGCCACCCTCGACCACGCCTACGCGCGCACCGCCGACTGGGCCGCCGGGCGGATGGCCGCCACCGACGGGCCGTTCAGCGGCGTCAGCTTCAGCACCGTCGACACCTCCGGCGTCTGGTTCGAGGGCACCGCGCACCTGCTGGCCGTCTACCAGACGCGCCAGGCCCCCGGGGACGCGGACAAGGCCGCGCTGCTGATCAGCACCCTGCAACGGGCCCAGAACAGCGCCCCGCACGCCGACGGCGCGGGCCTCGTCGCCGCCTCGCACGACGGCCTCGACACCGGGCAGGGCGACCGCTACTACGCGTCCCTGCACACCGGAGCCACGGCCTGGTACCTGCTCGCCGGGCAGGGAGGCAACCCCTTCCGCCTCGCCGCCTAGTACTGCAACGACACTTCGGTATGGCCTCTTCGCTTGAAGTGGCTTGTACGGGCTCGGGCTCGTGATTTTCTGCGCCATAGCGACCAGGCGAGTGCGTGGCGGATTCCGTGACGCACGGGCGAGGAGACGCGGTTGAAGAGTTTCCTCGCCTCGTTCATGGTGACGGGCGCCAGCAAGTCACTTGTTCGAGCTGCGGTATCCCCTTTTGGGCGTGCGATCGCAAGAGTGCGAGAAAGGCGAGGGCGGCCATGGAGAGGGTGATGTGGCGGTACCACGCGGTGTATCG
>NZ_BMRI01000017.1:82892-142843 GCF_014648555.1 Kitasatospora griseola | reverse complement strand
TGGCACGCTGTTGAGTTCTCAAGGAACGGACACTTCCTTCGAGCCGCATTCCTGCGAACCCTCCGGGCGCTTCGTTCTTTCGCGTTCCCAGCTTATCAGATGTTTTCCGCTCCGTTTTCCGGAGTTTCATTCAGTCCGACTTGCTTTCGTTCGCCCCTCTCGGTGCGACTCCGGAACTGTACGGGGATCGGCGTCCGCAAAGCAAATCCGCCCCCGCACGCGAACGGTGCAGGGGCGGAAGGGGACGCGGGACGTCCGGAAGGTCAGCGGACCTCGGTGATCTCGGGGCCGCGCGAGAAGGGGTCGATGGAGCCGCCCGAGTAGGGGGACTCGGCGTCGGCGGGAGCCGCGGCGCCGTCGGCGACCATCTGCGCGTCCTCGGGGAGCTTGAGGACGATCGGGTCGCGGGGAGCCATGGGGGACTCGCCGCGGACCACGACGGTCTGCCGGAAGACCTCTTCGAGCAGGCCGGCCATCTCGGGCTGGACCGCTGCCTGGCCGGAGATCACGCCGCGCAGGAACCAGCGCGGGCCGTCGCAGCCGATGAAGCGGACCAGCTGGACACCCTGGGTGCCGTCGGGAAGCTGCACCGGGACCTGGGCACGGAGGTGCCAGCCGAGGGTGCCTTCCTCTTCCTCGATGGCGCCGCCCTGGCTGGTGATGCCGTTGGCGATCTCCTCGCGGACCTCGCCCCAGATGCCCTCCGACTTGGGGGCGGCGAAGGCCTGCAGCTGGATGGCGCTGTTGCCGAGCACCAGGGTGGCGGCGACGATCGCGTCCCCGGCCACCTCGACCCGGAGCTCCATGCCCTCGACGCCGGGGACCAGCAGGCCACCCAGGTCGACGCGGCCCTCGGCGGGATTCTCCAGCTCGGAGATGTCCCACGGCCCGTCCGGGCGCGGGGCCGGCGGGAGGCCGACGCGGTCGGCCGGGTCGAGTTCGGTGTCGCTCTCGTTCTCGACGGAATCCTCGACGTCATCGGCCGTCTCGTCGGCGCTGATGGCGTCCTCGGCGAGCTGCTCGACAGCGTCCTCGCTCTTGCGACGACGGAACACGGTCACTGTCCTTCCCGGTCCAAGACCGAATCCAAGACCGAACGCGAATATCTGCTACCTGCTACCCACTGGACCGGCCGAAAATCGTTGCATCGTGCATCGCTTCCACCCGTTCGTCGTGCTGCTCGGCGGAGCCGAGACCGCGGCGCATGCTAGACCGCGGCGTGACCGCCGGTCGAGCCGAACCCGCCTTCGGCCCGGACCGAACCCGGGAGTTCACCCACTTCGTGGAAGCGGGCCTTCTCGACCTGCTGGATGACCAGCTGGGCAATTCGGTCGCCTCGCTTGAAGTTGACCGGCTCCCGAGGGTCCAGGTTGACGACGATCACCTTGATCTCACCACGGTACCCGGCATCGACCGTCCCTGGGGCGTTCACCAGTGCAACTCCGCAACGGGCTGCCAGACCCGAACGGGGGTGGACGAACGCGGCGTAGCCGTCCGGCAGCGCGATGGAGATGCCGGTGGGGAGCAGCGCGCGCTCGCCGGGCTGGAGTTCGGCGTCCTCGGTGGTGCGCAGGTCGGCGCCGGCGTCGCCGGGGTGCTCGTACGCGGGGAGCGGGATCTCCGGGTCGAGGCGGCGGATCAGGATGTCGACGGGCTGGCGGACGGGGTCGGTCACGGGTTCACCTCGAAGGCTCGGGCGCGTTTGATCTGGTCCGGGTCGTCCAGGACCTTCTGCACGTCCTCGGGACGGCCGTGCGTGGTGAAGTGTTCCAGCTTCACCTGGACGAACAGTGCCTGGGCGCGAATGGCGACCGGCCCGTCGGGGCCGCCGATCCGGCCTTCGGCGGCGCTGTAGACCTTGCGGCCGTGGACCCCGGTCACCCATGCGTGGATGTGCAGCACGGAGTCGACGGGGACGGGGCGGACGAAGTCGGTCTCCAGGCGGCCGGTGACGGCGGGGGCGGCGAGCAGCCAGTTGAGCGTGCCGAGGGTCTCGTCCATGGCGCTGACCAGAACGCCGCCGTGGGCCAGCCCGGGGCCGCCCTGGTGGGCCGCCTTGACGGTGAACTGCGCGGTGACGTCGAGCTGTTCGCCGGCGACGGCGACGAGCTGGAGCCCGTGCGGGTGGTGCGGGCCGCAGCCGAAGCAGCCGTCGTAGTGGGAGCCGATGACGGTGCCGGGTGCGGGCGCGAGCGGGGAGCGGGGCGGCAGGACGGCGTCCGCGGGCGGGGTGGTGGGGGTGGGTCCGTTCACAGCGGCGACCCTACCTGCCGGTAGCTTCCCGGGACAGGCGCGCCGAGGGGCCCCGGCCACCGGGCCCGGCGTGTGCTGCGCCCACAATGGGAGGCATGTACGAGGAACGTCTCACCGTCCCGCGGTCCTGGTGGCTGCTGCCCGTGGCGCTCGGGCTTTCGTTCGGGCTGATCCTGCTCCGGTTCAGCGGACTGGGCGCCCTGATCGGGCTGGTCGTGGGGGTGGCCGCCGGGGCGGCGGCCCTGAGCAGCTACGGCTCGCCCCGGATCCGGGTGGTGCAGGGGTCGCTGGTGGCCGGGCAGGCCCGGATCCCGGTGAGCGCGCTGGGCGAGGCCGAGGTGCTGAACCCGAAGGAGGCCGTGGCCTGGCGTTCGGTGAAGGCCGACCCTCGGGCGTTCATGCTGCTGCGCAGCTACGTCCCGACGGCGTTGAAGGTCGCGGTGACGGACCCGGCCGACCCGACGCCGTACCTGTACCTGTCGACCCGGTCTCCGCAGCGATTGGCGGACGCCCTGGACGAGGCGGCGGCGGGCAGCCGGAGCCGCTGACCGGTCCGGAGGCCGCCGCGCGGCAGACCCGCGCGCCGACCCCGAGAACACAGCGAACGCGAGAGCACGAACAGACCGAAAGGGACGGCCCCTGTGGTGGGGCCGTCCCTTTCGGTCTGTCTGCGTGCACTGCGGGTGCAGGCGCGCGGTTCGCGCTCTGCCGGGTGCGACCGCTCGGGACGGTCGCTGCTTCTGCCTCCGGCCTCGCTGCTCAAGGCCGGACGGGGCGGCGTACCGGGCCGGCGGAGGGGTCTCGCCCGCCCGGGCCAGTGCCGCGCCGTTTTCAGGCGCCGCAGTCCCGGCAGATCGGCTGGCCGTTCTTCTCGCTGTAGAGCTGGCTCCGGTGGTGGACCAGGAAGCAGCTCATGCAGGTGAACTCGTCGGCCTGCCGGGGCAGCACGCGGACCGAGAGTTCCTCGTTGGAGAGGTCGGCGCCGGGGAGCTCCAGACCCTCGTTGGCGTCGTACTCGTCGACGTCGACGGAACCGGAAGCCTTCTCGTTCCGGCGGGCCTTCAGTTCCTCGATGCTGTCCTCGTTGAGGTCGTCATCGGTCTTGCGTGGGGTGTCGTAGTCCGTTGCCATGTTTCGCTCTCCCCCTTTGGGTGTGTGCGGTATCTCCAGCGCACGTAACGCCTGGGGGGCCGGTCTTGTGCCCGACCCGAGGCCGAGATTGTGCCTTACTTCAAGCCCTGTTACTCAATCGACACCCGGCCCGAGGCCCGTTGGGATGATCGAACGGGGTCCGAACACGGTCCACCGCGCGAGTGAACCGGTCGGGGCCGCGGGCCGTTGATCGTGACGGTGGGTGGCGGCCGTCCGGCGGCCGGGGCGACAACTCGACGGGGAGTAAAGGTTCTTGACGATCGGTCGAGCTGCCGGGGATCGCCCCGAACGGTGACTCACCGCTACCGACCAACCCGAACGGGTGATCACCCCGACGAGTGGCGCGATCAAGCCGCCCGGCGAGGTGTGATGTTCGTCACATCCGGCGCGAGTGCGGGCGTTTCCCGTGAAAACGGGCCTTTCGACCCGGTCGTGCGCGGTCGGATTGTCCGCATACCGACCGGAATCGAACGGAAGCGTTCCGTGTTCCGACGGCCACGCTCGGGCCCCAGCGGTGATCGGACTCGGCCCCGGCGGCGATCGGGCTCAGGCGCGGGCGGCGGCCGCGGCGGCGCGGCGGGCGAGCAGTGCGGCCTGGCGCTCGTCGAAGCGGGTGGCCTGGTCGTTCAGACCGTCCAGGAAGGCGCCCAGCTCGTCCTGGGCGTGCTGGCCGACCGGGCCGAGGCCGGTGATCTCCATGACCTTCAGGTGGCGCAGCACCGGCTGCAGCACGTCGTCGTGGTGGATCCGCAGGTTGTAGATGCCGCCGATGGCGATCTGGGCGGCCGAGCGCTCGAAGCCGGGCATGCCGTGGCCGGGCATCCTGAAGTTCAGCACCACGTCGGCGACGGCGCGCATGGCCTGGTCGGGGGCGATCTCCAGGGCGGCCTTCAGCAGGTTCCGGTAGAAGACCATGTGCAGGTTCTCGTCGTTGGCGATCTTGGCCAGCAGCTGGTCGCAGAGCTCGTCGCCGGAGTGGTGGCCGGTGTTGCGGTGGGCGATCCGGGTGGCCAGCTCCTGGAAGGCGACGTAGGCGACGGACTGCAGCATGCTGTGCGCGTTGTCGGACTCGAAGCCCTCCGACATGTGCGCCATCCGGGCCCGCTCCAGCTCGACCGGGTCGACGGCCCGGGTGGCCAGCAGGTAGTCGCGGATCGCTATGCCGTGCCGGCCCTCCTCGGCGGTCCAGCGGTGCACCCAGGTGCCCCAGGCGCCCTCGCGGCCGAACATGCTGGCGATCTCGTGGTGGTAGCTGGGGAGGTTGTCCTCGGTCAGCAGGTTGACCACCAACGAGATCCGGGCCAGCGGGGTGACCTTGGACTGGTCGAGGGACCAGGCCTCGCCGCCGAGCACGCCGTCGAAGTCCCGCCCCCGGCTCCACGGCACGTACTCGTGCGGCATCCACTCCTTGGCCGCCTTGAGGTGACGATTCAGCTCGGTCTCCACGACCTCTTCGAGCGCGAGGATCAGCCTGGCGTCGGTCCAGGCGGTCGTTGCGGTGCGCTGCACGGGGGCGATGGTCACGGCGTTGCTCCTGCTGATGTGCGGGCGGACCTACGGCTGCGTAGGTTACGACACCGTAAGTTGTCTCGCCCGCAAATGACAAGCCGCCCCTGTCCAGCGCTTATGTCGTTCCGACAAAGGCTGAGCAGGGGCGGCTGAGGGCGTCCCGGCACCGGAAAACGCCGTGGGCGGGCACAGGCGGCCCGGAGGGCGGCCCGGCGACTAAGGAATGCGGACCTGGATGCGCAGGCCTCCTCCGGGGCGGGCAGTGGCCTCCAGGGTGCCTCCGTGGGCGCGCACCACGGAGCGGACGATCGACAGGCCGAGACCGACGCCCTTGTCGCTGCGGGTGCGGTCGGTGTTCTTCAGCCGGCGGAACGGCTCGAAGATGTGGTCCAGCTCGTAACCGGGCACCACCGGGCCGGTGTTGCTCACCACCAGCTCGCCGCCCCCGCCGCGGACCGCCGCGGTGGTGATCTCCACCCAGCCGCCGGGGCTGTTGTAGCGGACGGCGTTCTGCACCAGGTTGAGCGCGATCCGCTCCAGCAGCACGCCGTTGCCGTGGGCGGGCGCGGCGGCCAGCTCGGGGCGCAGCTCCACCTCGCGGTTGCCGGCCTCCGGGCGGATCTGCTCCAGCGCGCGCTGGGCGACCTCGGCGAGGTCGACCGGCCGGCGCTCGGTCAGCTCGTTCTCGCTGCGGGCCAGCAGCAGCAGGCCCTCCACCAGCTGTTCGCTGCGCTCGTTGGTGGCCAGCAGGGTCTTGCCGAGCTGTTGCAGGTCGGGCGAGGTGTTCGGGTCGGAGAGCTGCACCTCCAGCAGGGTGCGGTTGATCGCCAGCGGGGTGCGCAGCTCGTGCGAGGCGTTGGCGACGAACCGGTGCTGGGAGTCGAAGGCGCGGTCGAGGCGCTCCAGCATCTCGTCGAAGGTGTCGGCGAGTTCCTTGAGCTCGTCGTCCGGGCCGTCCAGGTTGATCCGGCGGTGCAGGTCGGAGCCGGCCACCTCGCGGGCGGTGCGGGTGATCCGGCCGAGCGGGTGCAGCACCCGGCCGGCCACCGTGTAGCCGACCGCGAAGGCGATCACGGCCAGGCAGACCAGCGCGGTGAGCGCCTTGCGCAGCAGGGTGGAGAGCGCCTCGTCGCTCCGGGTGGCCTGGAAGTGCGCCAGCCACCGGTCGAGCTCGCCCTGGTTGGTCAGGGTGGCGCCGTCGTAGGCCCGCAGTGTGACGCCCTGGCCGAGGGTGAAGTGCGGCACCAGGTCGGTCTGGAAGGCCGAGCGGACGAAGTAGTACATCAGCAGCAGCAGCACCACGCCGGCCATCAGGAACATCCCGCCGTACAGCAGGGTGAGGCGGATGCGGATGGTGGGTCGCAGCGACAGCCAGGCGAACAGGCCGTCGCCTGGGCGGTAGGCGTCGTCGTCGCGGCCCGGGCCGGGCCGGCGCGGGGGGTGGTTCGGACGCGGGGGCACCTGGCCCGGGCCCGGGGTGGGCACGCCGGGGGCCCCGCCGGGCGGTGGCGGGGTGGTCATGGCCGGAAGTCCTCTCAGACGACGGTGGGGGTTGCGACGGGGCGGGTCAGACCCGGTAGCCGGAGCCGGGGACGGTGACGATCACCGGCGGGTCGCCGAGCTTGCGGCGCAGCGTCATCACGGTGACCCGGACCACGTTGGTGAACGGGTCGGTGTGCTCGTCCCAGGCCTTCTCCAGCAGCTGCTCGGCGGAGACCACCGCGCCGCCGGCCCGCATCAGGACCTCCAGCACGGCGAACTCCTTGGGGGCGAGCTGGACCGGCTTGCCCTCCCGGATCACCTCGCGGCGGCCCGGGTCGAGGCTGATCCCGGCGCGCTCCAGCACGGGCGGCAGCGGGACGGTGGCGCGCCGGCCCAGGGCGCGGACGCGGGCGACCAGCTCGCTGAACGCGAACGGCTTCGGGAGGTAGTCGTCGGCGCCGATCTCCAGGCCCTCGACGCGGTCGCTGATGTCGCCGGAGGCGGTCAGCATGATCACCCGGGTGGCCAGGCCCTGCTCGACGATGCGGCGGCAGACGTCGTCGCCGTGCACCAGCGGGAGGTCCCGGTCGAGCACCACCACGTCGTAGTCGTTCACGGCGATCCGCTGCAACGCGGCCTCCCCGTCGTAGACGACGTCGACCGCCATGGCCTCCCGGCGCAGACCGGTGGCGACGGCCTCGGCGAGCAGCTGCTCGTCCTCGACGACGAGTACCCGCACGGTGGTGTCCCTTCTCCTGGAGCGGCCCAGGCCGTGCTGCCCGTGCGGGCCGTGATGCGCCGGGCGCGGATCCGGGCATGCGGATCCGACGGTGCCTCCATCCTGCCTGGTCGCGCGGTAAAGCAGTCATAAGCCCGGTGCGCCGACGGCGAAACCGGAGGCGCCGGATGCCGCTTGGACTGTGACTCGGGCAACTTTCCGGCGAGTTGAGGTTTCCCGGCCCTGGGGGTGGGGAGGACACGTGCACACCGTGATGCCGTCCCGTGGCGGTTCTTCACGGCCACCACCCGCCGAGTGCCCCATCCGCACCGGCTGTGAATCGAGAGCCACCGGGTCGCGGCCCGCGCGCCGCCCGAGCACCCGACCGGATCCTGCACCGGTCGTCAGGTGTCCGTCCGGGGTTCATCCGATTCCGTGCCGGGGGGCTGCTCGGGACCGTGCCCGTCCGACACAGGAAAAGGGGGCCCGTATGGACGCCTTCACTGCCGGAATCCTTCAGCGGATCCAGAACGCCGAGCAGGATCTGCACCGCGCGATCGAATCCGGGGACGAGTTCCTGGCCGAGGTCGAGCAGTCCGAGCTGGAAGACCTTCAGCGTCTCGCCGCCGAACACGGCGTGGACCCGATGCTCGGAACGCACCGCTCCGCCGCCTGATCCCACCTTCAACGCACCAGCGAGCCCCGGCACGGTCTCCCGTACCGGGGCTTTTCGCTGTCCGGGCGCCCGGGGCTCAGTCGTGCCAGGCGCCGAGTTCCTCCAGTCGGGCCTGCAGCGGCTCGAACACGCCGGGCGGGGCGGCGACGGTGAGCTCGCCGTCCGCGGGCAGGCCGGGGCGGGAGCCGGTGAGCGCGCCGGCCTCGCGGGCGATCAGCACGCCGGCCGCCCGGTCCCAGGGGGCCAGGCCGCGCTCGAAGTAGCCGTCGAAGCGGCCGGCGGCCAGGTCGCACAGGTCGACGGCGGCCGCGCCGGCCCGGCGGATGTCGCGGACCTCGCCCATCAGCGCGTGCAGCACCTCGGCCTGGTGCACCCGCCGCTCGCGCAGGTAGCCGAAGCCGGTCGCCACCAGCGCCTGGCCCCAGACGGGGGCCGCGCGGACGGCGAGCGGGCGGCCGTTCAGCTGGGCGCCGCGGCCGCGCACCGCCTGGAACAGCTCGCCCCGGGCGGGCACCGAGACCACGCCGACCACCGCTTCGCCGTCCAGTTCGGCGGCCACGCTGACGGCCCAGGAGGGAAGCCCGTAAAGGTAGTTGACCGTTCCGTCGAGCGGGTCGACCACCCAGCGCACGCCGCTGGTGCCGGGGCGGTCGGCGCCCTCCTCGCCGAGGTAGCCGTCGTCGGGGCGGCGGGCCGAGATCAGCTCCAGCACGAGCTTCTCGGAGGCCAGGTCCATCTCGGTCACCACGTCCACCGGGCTGCTCTTGGTGGCGGCGACGCCGAGGTCCTCGGGCCGGCCGTCGCGGAGCAGTTCACCGGCACGGGTGGCGGCCTCGACGGCGGTGGCGAGCAGGTCGTCCAGCAGTTCCACGATCAGATCCTTCAGGCTTCGGCGGCGGCGGGGCGGGGTGCGCGCGGGTTGGGGCAGCAGGCGGTGGCGCACACGTCGTGGCTGGGGCCGAGGGCGCCCAGCGCGCAGCGGGTGACCGGCTCGCCGCGCTGCGCGGCGGCCCGTTCCACGACGAGTTCGCGGACGGCGGCGGCGAACCGCGGGTCGGCGCCGACGGTGGCGGCCCGGGCGACCGGCAGGCCGAGTTCGGCGGCCCTGGCCACCGCCTCGGTGTCCAGGTCGTACTTGACCTCCATGTGGTCGGAGACGAACCCGATCGGCACCATCACCACGGCCGCGGCGCCGTCGGCGTGCTGGGCCTCCAGGTGGTCGCAGATGTCCGGTTCCAGCCACGGGACGTGCGGGGCGCCGCTGCGGCTCTGGTAGACCAGCTGCCAGGGCCGGTCGGTGACGCCGGTGTGCTCGGCGACCGCGTCGACGATCAGCCGGGCGACGTCCAGGTGCTGGGCGACGTAGGCGCCGCCGGGGGTGCCGCGGGCCGGGTCGTCGGGGGCGCCGGAGGTCTCCGCCATGGCGGTCGGGATCGAGTGCGTGGTGAACGCCAGCCGGGCGTTCTCCCGTGCGCCGTCGGGGAGTTCGGCGAGTGCGGCGAGGGTGGCGTCGATCATCGGCCGGACGAAGCCGGGGTGGTTGTAGAAGTGCCGCAGCTTGTCGACGGTCAGCTCGGGCCGGCCCTCGGCGGCCAGCTGCGCCAGCGCGTCGGCCAGGTTCTCCCGGTACTGCCGGCAGCCGGAGAAACCCGCGTAGGCGCTGGTGGCGAGCACCAGCACCCGGCGGTGCCCGGCGTCGGCGATCTCCCGCAGGGTGTCGACCAGGTACGGCGCCCAGTTCCGGTTGCCCCAGAAGACCGGCAGGTCGAGGCCGTGGTCGGCGAAGTCCTTGCGGAGCGCGGCCAGCAGCTCGCGGTTCTGCCCGTTGATCGGGCTGATCCCGTCGAACAGGAAGTAGTGCTTGCCGACCTCGATCAGCCGCTCCTTCGGGATGCCGCGTCCCCGGGTGACGTTCTCCAGGAAGGGCACCACGTCCTCGGGGCCCTCCGGCCCGCCGAAGGACAGCAGCAGCAGCGCGTCGTACGGCGCGGGGTCGGTGAGGGTGCGCGTGTCGGGCATGGCTCCGATCCTGCCACCCGTGGCGGTGCGGCCCGCGCACGGCTGTCGGCGGCACGGTGTCCGGATTATCCCGGGTGCGGATGATGGATCACGGTTCGTAAGCTGTCCGGGCGATAGTTGTGCCTTACCTCGATGTCCGACCGCCCATCCCGTGCCGCACCCGTCCGACGGAGCCACCCCGTGCTGTCCAGCTACCGCCAGATATTCGCCGCTCCCGGCAGTCTGGCCTTCTCCTCCTCCGGGCTGATCGCCCGCCTGCCGATCTCGATGACGGGCATCGGCACCGTCACCATGCTCGCCGAGATGAAGGGCACCTTCTGGCTCGGCAGCGCACTGTCCGCCACCCTCGCGGTCTCCGCGGCGATCCTCGGCCCGTGGATCTCCCGGCTGGTCGACCGGCACGGCCAGCGCCGGATCGCACTGCCCGCCACCCTGGGCACCGTCCTGGCGGCGGCGGGCCTGCTGCTCGGCGCCCGGACCGGCCTGCCGGACTGGACGCTGTTCGTGTTCGCGGCCGGCATGGGCGTGATGCCGAGCACCGGGTCGATGGTCCGCGCCCGCTGGGCACACCTGTACCGGGACGAGCCGCCGAAGCTGCACACCGCGTACTCCTTCGAGGCGGTGGCGGACGAGATCTGCTTCATCGTCGGCCCGATACTCGCGGTCTCGCTGGCCACCACCGTGTTCCCCGAGTCCGGCGTGCTGCTGGCCGCGGTCTTCCTGGTGGTCGGCGTCCTGCTGTTCACCGGCCAGCGGCGCACCGAGCCGCCGGTGCATCCGGCCGCGCATCAGGCCGGGCCCAGCGTGATCGCCAACCGGGGCCTGCAGATCCTGGTGATGACGCTGGTCGCCACCGGCGGCGTGTTCGGCTCGGTCGAGGTGGTCACTGTCGCGTTCGCCAAGGCCCAGCAGCACACCGGCGCCTCCGGCCCGGTGCTGGCCGTCTACGCGCTCGGCTCCTGCCTGGCCGGCGCGGTGTTCGGCACCCTGAAGCCGGCCGGTTCGATGGCCCGCAGGTTCCTGATCGGGGTGACGGTGATGGCCGTCGGCATGGTGCCGCTGATCCTCGCGGCCCAGCTGATGGACGGCACCGCCGCGCTGATCGGCGTCGGCACCGCGCTGTTCCTCTCCGGTCTGGCCATCTCGCCGACCCTGATCACCGCGATGGCGCTGGTCGAGCGCCTGGTCCCGGCCGCCCAGCTGACCGAGGGCATGACCTGGACCACCACCGGCATGGCGCTGGGCGTGGCGGTCGGCTCCTCGGCGGCGGGCCTGGTGGTGGACGCCAGTGGCGCGGCCAACGGCTACTGGGTGCCGGTCGCCGCCGCGGGCTTCGGGGCACTGGCCGCGTACGCGGGCATGTCCCGGCTGCGCCACCAGCTGGCCGCGGCCGAGCAGCCGGCCGCGCCGGCGGAGTCCGTCGCCTCCTGACGTCCACGATGTGAGCCGCCCTCATGTTGGGTCCTTCGGACCATGGACCTGCACGCAGGCAGTGACTACGCTCCCCCTACCCGCCGGTAGAACCGGCAGGCGGTACGTGCGAGCGGGAGGGCTCTGGAGATGACCGAGGTCTGGCGGAACTGGGCGGGGAACCAGAGTGCGCGGCCCGCGCAGGTGACGGCGCCGGGCTCGGTCGAGGAGCTCGCCGCGACGATCAAGGCGGCCGCCGAGGCCGACCGCCCCGTGAAGGCGGTCGGCTCCGGCCACTCGTTCACCGCGATCGCCGCCGCCGGCGACGCCGTGATGGTGCGCCCGGACCGGCTGACCGCGGTGCGCGGGATCGACCGCGCGGCGGGCACCGTCACCGTCGAGTCGGGCCTGCCGCTGCACCGGCTGAACCGGCTGCTGGCGGCCGCCGACCTGTCGCTGACCAACATGGGCGACATCGAGGTGCAGACGGTGGCCGGCGCCACCAGCACCGGCACCCACGGCACCGGCCGGGACTCCGGCTCGCTGGCGGCGCAGATCCGGGCGGTGGAGATCGTCCTCGCCGACGGCTCGGTGCAGACCTGCTCGGCCACCGAGAACCCCGAGCTCTTCCAGGGCGCCCGCCTCGGCCTGGGCGCGCTGGGCGTGATCAGCGCGCTGACCTTCGCGGTGGAGCCGATGTTCCTGCTCAGCGCGCACGAGAAGCCGATGGGCTTCGACGAGGTGCTCGGCGACTTCGACGAACTGACCGCCGTCAACGAGCACTTCGAGTTCTACTGGTTCCCGCACACCGACCGCTGCTCGACCAAGCGCAACAACCGCAGCCAGGGACCGGCCGCGCCGCTGCCGAAGTTCAAGGCCTGGCTGGACGACGACTTCGTCTCCAACACGGTGTGGGAGGGCGTCTGCCGGGTGGGCCGGACGTTCCCCGGCTCGATCCCGACCATCGCCCAGGTCGCCAGCCGCGCCTGGTCGGAGCGCCGCTTCACGGACCAGGCGTACAGGGTCTACACCAGCCCCCGCAAGGTCCGCTTCGTGGAGATGGAGTACGCGGTGCCGCGCGAGGCGGCCACCACCGTGCTGCGCGAGCTGAAGGCGCTGGTGGAGCGCTCCGACTGGCGGATCAGCTTCCCCGTCGAGGTCCGGACCGCCCCGGCGGACGACCTGTGGCTGTCCACCGCGAACGGCCGGGACAGCGTGTACATCGCCGTCCACCTGTACCGGGGCACCCGCGAACTGGGCTACTTCACCGAGGTGGAGAAGCTGATGACGGCCCACCGGGGTCGTCCGCACTGGGGCAAGCTGCACACCCGGGACGCCGAGTACCTGTCGTCCGTCTACCCGCACTTCGGCGACTTCACCGCGCTGCGCGACAAGGTCGACCCGGAGCGCCGGTTCGCCAACGACTACCTGCGCCGGGTGCTCGGCGCCTGACCGCCCGTCAGCCCGCCGCGCCCGCGCCGGGCGCGGCGTCCGGCCCGACCGTGCCGCCCGAGGCGGGGCCGGGGTGGGCCTCCCCGGTGGCCGCCGGGGAGCCGCCGGCGCTGGGCGACGCGGTCGGCTCGGGCGTGGTGGACGGCCGGGCCGAGGTGCTGGGCGCGGGCGAGCCGGAACTCCCGGACGAGGGACGGTCACTGGGCCAGTACCGGGACGGATCGCTGCTCGGCGACTGCACCGGAGCGGGCTGCTGCCGGTCCTGCTTGCCGCCGTCGTCGACACCCTTGTCGCCGCCGCCGACGGACGGGCGGGACGGGTTGAACGAAGTGCCGCTGCCGTCCTGGCCGGTGGTGATGTCGTGCAGCGGTTTTCCGGCGGCGAGTTCCACCGCGACGATCGGCACCATCGCAATAGCGAACACCAGTGCGGATACCGCCGTGTAGGACTTCCAGGTCCACCGACGTTTCGCCCGCACCAACCGCGGCGTGTTCCAGTCCTGGCTGATTCCGCCCGCCGGAGCCGGCCGGGGAGGTTCGGCGGGCGCGGATTCGGCGCCGCGATTGCGCAGTCGTTCCCCGGTGCGTTTGAACAGGTGCTGGAAGACCGCGCTTCCGGTCGTCGCCCCCACCGAGACGACGGCCGCGCCGAGTATCGTTCCGTACACTCCGAGTTCCGAGGCGAGGACCGCACCGACCACCGTCGCCAGCGCGCTCGCCGCGACCTGAGTCATCGTCAGATCAAGCCGCTTGCGTTCGCCCTTCTCCTCGGCACCGGCCGCTCCGTGCGCGAACTGCTCCCTCTGCTGCGGCATCACTGTCCCTCGGTCGGCGTGTCGGAATTTCGAACAAGTCTCTCCATCTTGCCCAAAGAAGGACACAAGGGTCGAAAATCCGGTTCTCCCCGGTCGATATATGTGAAGATGATCACCGTCCGCCGATCACCGGACGTCCTATGGGGTGCACACTCTTGAGATTCCGATGATTCGCGGGAGACTTGAGCGGCGAGCCGCCCCTCTGGATGCCACGAATGGAGTACTGTTCGTGGAGCCTGAGCCTTCGGTCCCGCCTGTCGACACTCCGTCAGACGACGGCCCGGGCGCCCGGGTGCGATGTCGACGGCGACGTGGCAAACAGGCAACCGTGCCACAGCGGCGCGCCCGGGTGAAAGCCCGACACGCCGGGTAACTCTGCAAGGTTGTGGCCACTCGCCAGCGGGCAGGCCACACTCAGTACGGGAGCAGCGACGCAGGTGACGTCGGCAGGCACCACCCGGGAGGTAACCGTGCCCGAACTGCGCGTCGTGGCCGTCAGCAACGACGGCACACGGCTGGTGCTCAAGGCTGCCGACAGCACGGAGTACACCCTTCCGATCGACGAGCGGCTGCGCGCCGCCGTCCGGGGTGACCGGCCGCGGCTGGGCCAGATCGAGATCGAGGTGGAGAGCCACCTCCGCCCGCGCGACATCCAGGCGCGGATACGAGCCGGTGCCTCCGCCGAGGAGGTCGCCCAGGCCGCCGGCATCTCGGTCGACCGCGTACGCCGCTTCGAGGGTCCCGTGCTGGCGGAGCGCGCCTTCATGGCCGAGCGGGCCCGCAAGACGGCGATCCGCCGCCACGGCGAGTCCACCGGCCCCCAGCTCGGCGAGGCCGTCGCCGAGCGGCTCGCGCTGCGCGGCGCCGAGAAGGACACCGAACGCTGGGACTCCTGGCGCCGCGACGACGGCACCTGGGAAGTCATCCTCACCTACCGCGCCGAGGGCGAACACCGCCGTGCCGCCTGGTCGTACGACCCGCCGCGGCGGCTGGTGCAGCCGAACGACGACGAGGCACGCGCGCTGATCGGCGAGAACGTGGAACGCGAGGAGGACTCGGTCTTCCCGTTCATCCCGCGGATCGCCCGGCTCCCCCACGACCGCCCGACGCGCCCGATGATCGAGCGTCCCTCCGCCGACCGCATCATGCACCGCGAGGCGGTCGCCGCGGTCTCCCCCGAACGGGACTCCCTCACCAGCCTGTTGGACGTCGTGCCCTCCTACCGCGGAGACCTGACGCCGGTCGGGCCGAGCGTGGAGACCACGGTCACCGAGGAGCCCGAGGAGATCGAGGAACCCGCGAGTGCCCCTGCGGCGAGCGTCGGCGCGGGCTCCGCGTACGCGGACATCCTGATGCCGCGGTCGGTCTCCCCGCACCGCGACCGCATGGTCGGCGCGACCGACCGCCAGGCCGAGGCGGACGGCGTCCGACCCGGGCGGCGGGCGACGGTGCCGAGCTGGGACGAGATCGTCTTCGGCTCGCGCCGCAAGAAGCCCGAGTAAGTGGGAGAGTCCCGACAGACGCTCGGGGGGAACGGCGGGAGCCCCGACAGGGGCTCGTGGGGGCACCTCCCAGCCGCCAAGGCTGGGGGAGAACGGCGAGGCCATGTCTGCTGGTGATCAACAGGGCGCTGAGCGTTCCGCCGTTTCTGGTCCCTGTCTTTGACCCGCCGCAGCCATGGCCGACCGCTGTCTCTGGCCGCCGGCAACAGGGCCTCGCCGTTCCCCGAGCCCCTGGTTTCGCACCCCCGAGCCCCTGGTTTCGTACCCTAAGCGATCGGGTTCGCCGGGTTCGCGGACCACTCGCTCCAGGAACCGGGGTACAGCGCAGCGCCCTGGTGGCCGGCGAGTTCGAGGGCGAGGAGTTGGTGGGCCGCGGTGACGCCGGAGCCGCAGTAGACGGCGGTGTGGGCGGGGTCGGTGACGCCGAGGGCCGCGAACCGGGACGCGAGATCCGCGGCGGGGAGGAAGCGTCCGTCCGTCGCGAGATTCTCTGTCGTGGGGGCGGAGGCCGCGCCGGGGATGTGGCCGGCCCGGGGGTCGACGGGCTCGGTCTCGCCGCGGTAGCGTTCGCCGGCCCTCGCGTCCAACAGGACTCCGGTGCGGGCGAGTTCGGCGGCGCCGGTGGCGTCGACGGTGGGAAGGTGGCCGGGGTCGACCGTGAAGTCCCCGTTCCCGACGGCGGGCGTCTCAATGCTGAGCGGCTGCCCGGCGGCGAGCCACGCCGCGAGGCCGCCGTCGAGGACCCGGATGTCGGGGTGGCCGGCCCAGCGGAGCAGCCACCAGGCGCGGGCGGCGGAGAGCGAGGGGCCGGCGTCGTAGGCGACGACGGGGCGGCTCGTGGTGACGCCGGCCCGGCGCAGCGCGGTGGTGAGGCGTTCGACTCCGGGCAGCGGGTGGCGGCCGGCGGTGCCGGGCGGGTCGGCGAGTTCCCGGTCGAGGTCGAGGTAGTGCGCGCCGGGCAAGTGGCCCTTGGCGTACTCCTCGGCGCCGGGCGGGCCGCCGAGCTGCCAGCGGATGTCGAGCAGCACCGGCGGGTGCGGGGAGTCGAGCGCGGCGGCGAGTTCGGCGGCGGTGATCAGCGGCGAGGTCATGCTGCCATTGTGGCGGCAACCGACCTGACGCGGCATCAGCCTTCGAACGGAAGAACGTCCGGGGAGAGGACGGCGACCCGGGCGGTGGCTGCCGTGAGGCGGCGGCGGTGGTGGCGGCGGCAGAGCACCTCGTAGCCGATCTCGTCCTCGTTGACGGCGACGTCGCCGACCACAACCTGCGCGCCTTCGACCACCATGACGCCGCCGACGGTGCGGGCGTTGTGGGTGGCGCGGGCGCCGCACCAGCAGAGTGCCTCGACCTGGAGGACCTCGACCCGGTCGGCGAGTTCGATCAGGCGCTGGGAGCCGGGGAACAGCTTGGTGCGGAAGTCGGTGGTGATCCCGAAGGTGAACACGTCGATGCCCAACTCGTCCACGATGCGGGCGAGTTGGTCGATCTGTCCGGCGGAGAAGAACTGGGCTTCGTCGCAGATCAGGTAGTCGACCTTGCCGCCGGCCGAGAGCAGGTGGACCACGTACGCCTGGAAGTCGAACTCGTCGCCGACCTCGACCGCGTCGGCGCGCAGGCCCAGGCGGCTGGAGATGGTGGCGGCGCCGGCCCGGTCGTGGCGGGTGAAGATGATGCCCTGCCGGCCGCGGGCGGTGTGGTTGTGGTCCATCTGGAGGGCGAGCGTCGACTTGCCGCAGTCCATCGTGCCCGAGAAGAACACCAGTTCAGCCATGGGTGGAGCGTCAGCCTTTCGGGCGTGGGTGATTGACGGGCCGGTCTCAGCCACGGACTTCGAGCAGCGGGACGAGTTGTTCGACGGGGGTCATCGAGCCGTGCAGGCCGATCATCTGGGACTCGCCGGGCTCGTTGCGGCTGGCGATGATCGCGATGTCGTCGCGCGCGGCGGCCACCACGTCGCCGATCCGGTGGTAGACCCGTTCGTCCACCTCGGGGCCGAACCAGCCCGCGGCGATGGCCTGGTCGCGGGTGGCGACCCACATCTGCTCGCCGAGGACCTCGCTCCACACCGCGTGCACGTCGCCGGCCGCGCCGGGGTGGGCGTACACGTGGCGGGCGCGGCCCTCGCCGCCGAGCAGGGCGACGCCGGCCGAGAGCTCCCAGTCCTCGTCGAAGTCGATCCGATTCTCCGGGGTGACGTCGATCATGCCGTGGTCGGCGGTGACGTAGAGCGCGGAGCGCGGCGGGAGCTGTTCGGCGAGGCGGCGGGCGAGCCGGTCGACGGTGGACAGGGTGAGCCGCCACTCGTCCGAGTCGACGCCGAACCGGTGCCCGGCGGCGTCGAGTTCGCTCAGGTACGTGTAGACCAGGGCGCGGTCGTGCTCGGCCAGCCAGGCGGCCGCCCGGTCCATCCGCTCCTCGCCGGTGGTGCGGCCGAGGAAGGTGCCGCCGGAGAGCGCGACCTGGGTGAGCGGGGTGGTGGCGAACAGCGGGGAGGACACTTGGGCGGTGGCCACCCCCGCGAGGTGCGCCTGCTCGAAGACGGTCGGGTACGGCTGCCAGCCGTGCGGGTCCACCGGCGGCTGCCAGCGCAGCTGGTTCATCAGCCGGCCGCGGCCGGGGATCGCCACCGTGTATCCGGCCAGGCCGTGCTGCCCCGGCGGCAGGCCGGTGCCGACGGAGGCCAGCGAGGTGGCGGTGGTGGACGGGAAGCCGGCCGTGATCGGCTGGCCGGCGGCCGTCAGCGAGTTCAGGAACGGCGCCCAGTCGGGGTGGCGGCGGATCAGCTCCCAGCCGAGGCCGTCCACCAGGAAGACGCACACCCGGTCGGCGGGCTCCAGCGGCAGCGTGGCGCGGTAGCCGGGCACGCCGAGGCCCGCCGCCAAGGTGGGCAGCAGGTCGGAGAGGGCGGCGCAGCCGTAGCGCGGGGCGGGTGCGTCGGCGGGGTCGAGCGGGTGGAACGCGTCGTAACCGTGATGCATACCGGGCTCAGCCGTTGGCCACGGTCGCCTCGGACAGCGCCCGGGCGAACACCAGCGCCTGGGCGACCGTCTCCGGACCGTCCCCGGCCTCGCTGACCCGCAGCGACAGGTCGTCGGCGGTGGCGGAGCCGGTGTAGCCGTGGTCCGCCTCGCAGTTCGGGTCGGAGCAGCCGGCCGGCTCCAGGTCGAGGCGCTGCACGGCGCCCCAGCCGATGGTGAGGACGACCTCGCGGGGCAGGGTGCCGGGGGTGTACGTCTCGGGGTTGGCGACCATGCGGCTGATCACCACGGAGTTGATCCGGTCCAGCCGGACCGTCTCGGTGGAGGTGGTGGCGTACGGCACGGGCGTGGCCGCGTCGCCGTTCTGCTCGTCGGTGTGGCTGACCACGAAGCGGGACGCGGTGAGCACCAGCACGGTGACGTGCCGGCGAACCTCGTTCGCGTCGAAGGTGGTCTCCTGGTGCACCAGGTACGAACTGATCGGCTCGGGGCCCACCGCGGACTCCACCGCCTCGGAGACCAGCGCCGGGTAGTAGCCGCTGCGCTCGATCGCGGACCGCAGGTCCTGCGTGGTGGTACCGGTCTTCGCCATATCTCCATCCTGGCATGTCCCGCCGCTCCGGCGGGTGGCACTGCGCCGGGTCGCCCGGCCCGTCGTCCTGCTGCCGGGCCCGGCGGCTGCCCGCTCCTGCCGGGCGGGCAACCACGCAAGATTACAGCGTGCTCATGGCGCGCGGTCCCAGATCGGTGCGGACCGGCAGCGGGGCGATCCGCACCCGGGCGCCGAGCACGGTCAGGCCGTGCGGGGCGACCACCACGGGCTCCAGGTCCACGGCGGCGATCTCCGGCAGGTCGTCGACCAGTCGGGAGACCCGGAGCAGCAGTTCCTCCAGCGCGCCGGTGTCCACCGCCTCGGCGCCGCGCCAGCCGAACAGCAGCGGCGCGGCCCGGACCTCCCGGATCAGTTCGGCGACATCCCGGTCGGTGGCCGGGACCAGCCGGTGGGCGACGTCGCCGAGCAGTTCGGCGGGGGCGCCGGCCAGGCCGAAGGACAGGATGGTGCCGACCGCCGGGTCCACGGCGGCGCCGATCACGGTGTCCACGCCGCGCGGGGCGAGCCGCTGCACCACCAGCTCCGCCTGCGCGGCGCCGCCCAGCAGGGCGTCCAGCTCGCGGTGGGCGCGGCGCAGCTCGGCCTCGCTGGTGAGGTCGAGCCGGACGCTGCCGAGGTCGGGCCGGTGGCGCAGGTGCTCGGCGGTGGCTTTCAGCGCAACGGGGTAGCCGAGCGTCGCCGCCGCCTTGACGGCGCTGCTCTCGTCGGGTGCGGCGAGCGTCGGACTGACCTCGATGCCGTAGTGGGCGAGCAGCGCGGCGGCGTCCAGGTCGGGCAGGGTGACCCGGGCCCCGCCGGACTGCAGCCGGGCGGCGACCGCCTCGCGGCTGCCCAGCGCCTGCTCGACCAGGTCGCGGGCGGCGCCCTCGTGCACGCCCTCCAGTTCGGGGACCCGGGCGGTCTCCTCGGCCTCGGCGCTGCGGCGTCGCCACTTGGCGTAGCGCACGGCGTCGGCGAGCGCGTGGACGGCGCGTTCCGGGGCCGGGTAGGCGGGCACTCCCCCGACGCGCAGCCGGGTGACCAGGGCGGGCAGCGCGAGGTGGGCGAGCAGCAGCGGCTTGCCGAGTTCCCGGCCGCGCTCGGCGGCGTCCAGCAGTGCCTGGGCGATCTCCGGGGCGTCCTCGACCAGTTCGGGCGCGGACTCGGGGCCCTGCACGCCGATCGGCGGGATGGCGACGGCGATCACCGCGTCCACCTTCGGGTCACCGAGTGCGGTGTCCAGCGCGATCCGGAAGTTCTCGCCGCTGGCGCCGGTGGTCAGGTCGACGGGGGTGCGCGGGCGCAGGCCGGAGCTCAGGCAGGTGTCGTAGGTGAGCAGCCCCAGCGAGTCGGAGTTGCCGACGATGGCGACCCGGCCGCCGGCCGGGAGCGGCTGGCCGGCCAGCAGTTCGCCGGTGTCGAAGAGCTCGGTGATGGTGTCCACCCGGATCACGCCGGCCTGCTGGAACAGCGCGTCCACGGTGGCGTCGCGCAGCCGGGTGGCGGCGGGCTGGACGGCGTGGCCGGGCGGCAGGCTGCCGGTGTGCCGGGCGCCCTTGAGCACCACCACCGGCTTGGCGGCGGCCAGCCGGCGGGCGATCCGGGTGAACTTCCGCGGGTTTCCGAACGACTCGAAGTACAGCAGCACCACGCCGGTGGCGGCGTCCTCCTCCCAGTACTGGAGCAGGTCGTTGCCGGAGACGTCGGCCCGGTTGCCGACCGAGGCGAACGAGGAGACACCCAGGCCGCGCCGGTGCGCGGCCTCCAGCAGGGCGACGCCGATCGCGCCGGACTGGCAGAACACGCCGAACGGTCCGCGGCCGGGCAGCACCGGTGCGAGCGAGGCGTTCAGCCGGTGCTCGGGGTCGGTGTTGATCAGCCCGAAGGCGTTCGGGCCGACCACCCGCATGCCGGCGGCCCGGGCCTGCCGGACCAGCTCGCGCTGCCGGTCACGCCCGTCCGGGCCGGTCTCGGCGTACCCGGCGGTGACCACCACCAGGCCCTGCACGCCGTGCGCGCCGCACTCGGCGACCACGGCGGGGACGGCGGGCTCCGGCACCGCGATCACCGCCAGGTCGACCGGGCCGCGAATGTCCAGCACCGAACGGTGGGTGGGGACGCCGTCCAGCTCGGTGCCGGGCTCGACGGTGCGGTTCACGGCGTACACCGGGCCGTCGAAGCCCGTCCGGATGTCGCGCAGCAGCGCCCGGCCGACCGACTGCGGGTTGCGCGACACGCCGATCACGGCGATCGACCGGGGCGTCAACAGCCGCTGCACGGACCGGGCTTCGGCACGGTGCTCACGGGCCCGCATGACCGCGAGCGACGCGGCGGTGGGCTCCAGGTCGAACTCCAGGTGCACCACGCCGTCGGCGAAACTGCGCCGCTGGGTGTAGCCGGCGTCGGTGAACACCTTCACCATCTTCCGGTTCTCCGGCAGCACTTCGGCGGTGAACCGGCGGATGCCGCGCTCCTGGGCGACCGCCGCGATGTGCTCCAGCAGCGCGGAGGCGATGCCCCGCCCCTGGTGCGCGTCCTGCACCAGGAACGCCACCTCGGCGTCCGTCCCGGTGGTCGACGGCATGCCCGCCTTGTCGATCCGGTCGTACCGGACGGTGGCGATGAACCGGTCCCGCACCACCAGCGCCAGACCCACCCGGTTCACGTAGTCGTGGTGGGTGAACCGGCGCACGTCCTTGTCGGACAGGTGCGGGTACGGGGCGAAGAACCGGAAGTACTTCGACTGGTCGGAGACCTGCTCGTAGAACTCCACCAGCCGGTCCGCGTCGTCCGCGGTGATCGGTCTGATCCGGGCCGTGCCGCCGTCACGCAGCAGGACGTCGGCCTCCCAGTGCTGCGGATAACCGTGCTCGGCCTCTTCGCGCGCCATGGCGTGCTTGACGGTGTCGTGCTCCACGGTCGTCAGGGTAGTCGTCGGCGAGCCTGATGGCGCCGCCCCTGCCGGGCACGGCACGCTGGCCCTGCTCGCGCCGGGTCGCAGACACACCGGCGTGCAACACTGGTCTAGACAACATTTGCACCACCCTGCACCACCTGAAAGGCACCTCTCATGGCTGAGCGCCGCGTCACCATCGGTTGGGCCGAGGGCCTGCACGCCCGTCCCGCCTCCATCTTCGTCAAGGCCGTCACCTCCACCGGCGTCCCCATGACCATCGCCAAGGAGACCGGCGCCCCGGTCAACGCCGGCTCCATGCTCGGCCTGCTCGCCCTCGGCGCGGAGGGCGGCGAGACCGTCATCCTGTCGGCCGACGCGGAGGGCGCTGAAGCCGCGCTGGACCGGGTCGCCAAGATGGTTCAGGAAGGCCTGGACGAGCTCCCGGCTGCGTGACTTTTTCGGGCCCCGTCCTCGACCCGCCGCATCCCTGAGCCCGCCGAATTCGCCCTCACCCGCCCCCGGCAGGGCTCCCGCCTGCATTAATGTCCCGGTGTGGTGATCTCAACCGACGTCGAAGACCCGCACGCTGTCAGGTCCGCCGCCGCGGACACTCTCGGGGTGGGTCTGGGCCTGTACCCCCTGGGCGTCGCGTTCGGAGTGCTGTTGGTGCAGAGCGGGTTCGCCTGGTGGTGGGCGCCGGTGTTCTCGTCGCTGATCTACGCGGGCTCGCTGGAGTTCCTGGCGATCGGCCTCCTCCTCGCGGTGACGCCGCTCGCGTCCGTCGCCGTCACCACCTTCCTGGTGAACTTCCGGCACGTCTTCTACGGACTCTCCTTCCCGCTGCACCGGGTTCGCGGTCGCGCCGCCAAGGCGTACAGCGTCTACACGCTGACCGACGAGGCGTACGCCCTGGCCGCCGCCCGCCCGCACCTCACGGGTCGGCGGATCGTGGCGATCCAGGCGTTCTGCCAGGCGTACTGGGTGCTGGGCGGAGTGACGGGGGCGCTGCTGGGGGCCGCCCTGCCGGGCACCGTCCGGGGGCTGGACTTCGCGCTCACCGCGCTGTTCGCGGTCCTCGCCGTGGACGGCTGGCGGGCCACCCGTGACGTCCCGGGGCCGATCCTCGCGTTGCTGAGCGCACTGGCCGCGCTGCTGGTGGCGAAGGGCCAACTGCTGGTGGTGGCGCTCGGGTTGTACGTGGCGGCGCTGACCGTCCGCTACCTGCTGAGGGGGCGTCGTGCCTGAGTGGCGGTACGTGCTGGCCGGCCTGCTGGTGATGTTCACGGTGACGGTGCTGCTGCGGGCCGCGCCGTTCGTGCTGCTGGGCCGGGTGCGGGAGTCCGGGCTGCTGAGGTTCCTGGCGGCGACCATGCCGGCCGGGGTGATGGTGATCCTCACCGTCTACACCCTGCGGGACGTCCCGCTCGCCGGCGCGGGCCCGGCCGCCGCCGGCCTGGCCGCGACGCTGGGGCTGCACCTGTGGCGGCGCAGTGCCCTGCTGTCGATCATCGCGGGGACGGCCGTCTACATGCTGGCGCTCCACCTCTCCTGACCTGCGGAGACGGGAAGGCGCCGGAAATTCGGATGCGGGCGGCCCGCGCGGCGGCGTAGCGTCGGCGCCATGTCGACGCCCCGTATGTCCTAGCAAGCGGACCAGCTTCCACGCCACCCGTGTGTCCTCTTGCTGTTTCGGAGCGTCCTTTCATGATCACCGTCTGTGGTCTCGACGTGCGCATCGGCGCGCGTCTGCTGTTGCACGATGTCTCTTTCCACCTCGCCCCCGGCGACCGTGTCGGCCTGGTCGGCCGCAACGGCGCGGGGAAGACCACCCTTCTCTCCACGCTGGCCGGCCTGGCCGAGCCCGCCGCCGGCACCGTCGCGCACGCCGGTTCGACCGGGTACCTGCCGCAGGACTCCCGGGTCGCGGATCCGGCCGTCCCGGTGCTGGACCGGATCCTGTCCGCCCGCGGGTCGGACGACGCGCAGCGGGCGCTGCGCACGGCCGAGGCCGCGATGGCCACGGCCGAAGGGGCGGCGCTCGATCGGGCGCTGCGCGCCTACGCCCGCGCCGAAGCCGCGTTCGAGCGGTCCGGCGGGTACGCCGCACAGGCCGAGGCGGCCCGGGTCGCGGCGGGCCTGGGCCTGCCCGAGCGGCTGCTGGAACAGCCGGTCGGCGACCTGTCGGGCGGCCAGAAGCGGCGGGTCGAGCTGGCCCGGATCCTGTTCGCCGGGCACGACACGCTGCTGCTGGACGAGCCGACCAACCATCTGGACGCCGAGTCGGTCGCCTGGCTGCGCGGCTTCCTGGCGTCCCACCGGGGCGGGCTGGTGCTGATCAGCCACGACCTGGAGCTGATCGGCGCGACGGTGAACCGGGTGTTCCACCTGGATCCCCGGCGGGCCGCGCTGGACGTGCACAACACCGGCTGGTCGGCGTACCTGACGCAGCAGGCGGCGGACGAGCGGCGGCGTGCCCGGGAGCGGGCGAACGCGGAGCGCAAGGCGTCCAGCCTGCACGCGCAGGCGGAGCGGATGAAGGCGAACACGAACACCGCCTCGGCCGCGAAGTCGATGGCCAAGCGGGCGGACCGGCTGCTGGCGGGGACGGAGCCGGTGCGGAAGGCGGAGCGGACGGCGCGGATCCGGCTGCCGGAGCCCGCGCCGTGCGGGCGGATCCCGCTGGGCGCGATCAGCCTGGCGAAGGAGTACCGCGGCCACCGGGTGCTGACCGGGGTGGACCTGGCGGTGGACCGGGGCAGCCGGCTGGTGGTGCTCGGTCCGAACGGGGCCGGCAAGACCACCCTGTTGCGGCTGCTGGCCGGCCGTGAACTCCCGGACGGCGGCCGGACGGTGGCGGGGCCGGGCCTGCGGCTGGGCTACTTCGCGCAGGAGCACGACACCCTCGTCCCGGAGCGCACCGTGTTCGAGCACCTGTCGGCCGCCGCACCGAGGCTGACGGACGGCGAGGTGCGCTCGGTGCTCGGGTCGTACCTGTTCGGCGGGGACGACGCGGACAAGCCGGCCGGGGTGCTGTCCGGCGGCGAGAAGACCCGGCTGGCCCTGGCCTGCCTGGTGCACTCGGGCGCCAACGTACTGCTGCTGGACGAGCCGACCAACAACCTCGACCCGGCGTCCCGGGACGAGGTCCTGCGCGCGGTCGCCGAGTACCCGGGCGCGATGGTGATGGTCACCCACGACCCGGACGCGCTCAGCGCGCTGCGCCCGGACCGGGTCCTGCTGTTGCCGGAGGCGCACGAGGACCTGTGGGACGACCGCTACCGCGCGCTGGTCGCCCCGGACGCGCGGTGAGCCGGGCCGCCCGGTCAGCGCCGGTCGAACTGCTGCTGGACGCGCTGCGTCCACTGCCCGACCTCGCGGTACTCCTAGCAGTCCCGGGTCAGGTCCGCGAACCACACGGCGAAGACCGCCGTCACGGCGGCCGCCACGACGGCGAGGGCGGACAGCCCGGTGCCGGTCAGGGCCATGCCCCGGCCGGCGCCGGTCCGGCGGGCGGTCCGCACCGCGAACGGGCCGAGGACCACGCCGAGCGCGCCGCCGACCACCACCGGGGAGGTCGGCAGCGCCACGGTGCTCGGCGCGCAGAACCGGACGCACGCGGTGGTGATCGCGTACGAGTCCGGCCTGGTGGCGCCCGGCTTCCAGGCACCACCAGGGTTCTGACGCTGCGTCAACCCTTGACGCAGATCACCTGCTTGAGGTGGGCGGCCACCTCGACCAGGTCCTGCTGCTGGGCCATGACCTTCTCGATCTGCTTGTACGCGCCCGGGATCTCGTCGACCACGCCGGCGTCCTTGCGGCACTCGACGCCCGCGGTCTGCTGGACGAGGTCCGCGGTGGTGAAGCGCTTCTTCGCCGCTGTCCGGCTCATCTTGCGGCCGGCGCCGTGCGAGGCCGAGTTGAAGGAGGCCGCGTTTCCGAGGCCCTTCACGATGTACGAGCCGGTGCCCATGGAGCCGGGGATGATCCCGTACTCGCCGGAGCCGGCCCGGATCGCGCCCTTGCGGGTGACCAGCAGGTCGACGCCGTCGTAGCGCTCCTCGGCGACGTAGTTGTGGTGGCAGGAGATCATCTCGCCGAAGGTGGCCCGGGCCTTGGGCAGTTCGCGGCGGACCGCGTCCTGGAACAGGGCCATCATCAGCGCCCGGTTGTGCTTGGCGTACTCCTGCGCCCAGAACAGGTCGGAGCGGTAGGCGGCCATCTGCGGGGTGTCGGCGATGAAGACCGCGAGGTCGCGGTCGATCAGGCCCTGGTTGTGCGGCAGCGAGCGGGCGATCGTCATGTGGTGCTCGGCGAGTTCCTTGCCGATGTTCCGCGAGCCGGAGTGCAGCATCAGCCAGACCGCGCCGTCGTCGTCCAGGCAGAGCTCGATGAAGTGGTTGCCGGAGCCGAGCGTCGCCATCTGCAGGGCGGCCCGCTCGCGCCGCCACCGCACGTCGGGGGCGATGTCGTCGAAGCGCTGCCAGAAGTCGTCCCAGCCGGCGGTGGACCGGCCGTGCAGCTTGCCCGGGTCGATCGGGTCCTTGTGCAGGCCGCGGCCGACGGGGATGGCCTGCTCGATCCGGTGGCGCAGGTGCGACAGGTCGTCCGGCAGGTCCTTCGCGGTCAGCGAGGACTTGACGGCCGTCATTCCGCAGCCGATGTCGACGCCGACCGCGGCCGGGCAGACCGCGCCGTTCATGGCGATGACGGAGCCGACGGTGGCGCCCTTGCCCAGGTGGACGTCCGGCATCACGGCGAGGCCGTGCAGCCAGGGCAGGGTGCTGATGTTGCGCAGCTGCTGCATGGCCTGGCCCTCTACGGTGGCCGGGTCGGCCCACATCCGGATCGGCACCCGGGCGCCGGGGATCTCGGTGTACGACATGGTGATTCGACCTCCTGGGTCGCTGTTTTCCAGGGTGCCGCACGAAGACGCCCGGTGCGGCGGCGGGGAAGATCGGGGCGGCCCGACAGGGCGGGGCCGCGGGCGGCAGACGGTGCTGCGCGGCGACTGCTCAGGCAGTTCGGTACGAACAACGGAAGGGCAGCCTCGGGGAGCGTCGTCGTGGCTCGACCCGCATGGTGACCGCCTCCTTCCGCATTCGTCGTGACCGCGCCTCTCGCCCGGCCGGGGACATCTACCCACACCCGGCGACGGCCGTGCAATCGATTAAAACGCCGAGGGCCCGGCGGAGCTGACGCCCCGTCGGACCCTCGTGAGCAGCGCGGTCAGTTGGCGATGACCGTGACGTCGCCGATGCCGAGCGCCTTGACCGGCTCGGCGATCACCGAGGCGTCGCCGACCAGCACGGTGACCAGCCGGTCCGGCGGGAAGGCGGCGATCACGGCGCGGGCGGCCGTGTCGGTGTCCAGCTCGGCCAGCTGCCGGTAGAACTCGGCCTGGTAGGTGTCGGGCAGGTACTGCTCGACCTGGTCGGCCAGGGTGGCGGCGACCGAGCCGGCCGTCTCGTACTTCAGCGGCGCGACGCCGACCAGGAACTGCACGGCCTCCTCGCGCTCCGCGTCGGTGAGGCCCTCGGCGGCCAGCGTGCGCAGGATGGTCCAGGTGTCCTCCAGCGCGGGCGCGGTGGACTCGGTGTCCACCGAGCCGCTGATCGCCAGCAGCCCGCGGCCGGAGCCGTCGGCGGCGGAGCGCAGCGGCTGGGCGAACGCCCGGACGCCGTAGGTGTAGCCCTTCTCCTCGCGCAGCACCCGGTCGAGCCGGGAGGTGAGGGTGCCGCCGAGGCAGTAGATGCCGAGGACCTGCGCGGCCCACTCCGGGTCGTGCCGGTCCGGGCCGATCCGGCCGATCAGCAGCTGGGTCTGCACCGAGCCGGGCCGGTCGACGATGACCACCCGGCCGGTGTCGTCGGCGACCACCGGGCCGTGCACCGACGGCTCGACGCTCTCGCCGGTCCACCGGCCGAGGGTGGACTCCAGCAGCGCGGCCAGGTCGACGCCGGTGAGGTCGCCGACCACCACGGCGGTAGCGGTGGACGGGCGCAGGTGGGCGTCGTAGAACGCCTTCACCGCGTCCCGGTCGATCCGCTTGACGCTATCGGTGGAGCCGGCCCGCGGCCGGGACAGCCGGTCGTCGTCCGCGAACAGCGCGGCGTACAGCGCCTTGGCGGCCCGCCGGGACGGGTTGGCCTGCTCGTGGACGATCTCGTCGAGGCGGTTGGCGACCAGCCGCTCGATCTCCTCCGTGGGCAGCGCCGGGACCCGCAGGGCGTCGCCCAGCAGGGTGAGGCCGCGCTCCAGCCGGGAGGCCGGGACCTCCAGCGAGACCCGCAGCGCCGGGTGGTCGGCGTGGGTGTCCAGGGTGGCGCCGGCCCGCTCCAGCTCGGCCGCGAACTCCTCGGCGGTGAGCGTGTCGGTGCCCTCGGAGATCGCCCGGGACAGGATCGAGGCGACGCCGTCCAGGCCCTCGGGCTCGGCGGCCAGCGGCGCGTCCAGCACCATGTCGACGGCGACCAGCTGCTGGCCGGGCCGGTGGCAGTGCAGCACCGTCAGGCCGTTGGCCAGGGTGAGCCGCTCCGGCGCCGGGAACGCCCACGGGGTGGGGGTGCCGGGCTGCGGCTGCGGGTGGAAGTCCATCGCCGGGGTGTACTGCGCGGGGGTGTCGCTCATGCCGCCGCCTCCTCGTTCTCGGAGCTGTCGTCGTCGGTGCTGTCGTCGGGGGTCGGCTCGTACACCAGCACCGCCCGGTTGTCGGGGCGCAGCCGGGCGGCGGCCACCTCGCGGACCTCCTCGGCGGTGACGTCGAGGACCTTCGGGAGTGCCTCGTTCACCAGCTTCGGGTCGCCGAACAGCACGGCGTAGCGGCAGAGTTCGTCGGCGCGGCCGGCCACCGTGGCGAGCCGGTCCAGCCACTCGCGCTCGATCTGCGCCTGGGCGCGCTCGAGTTCCTCGGCGGTGGGGCCCTCGGCGGCGAACCGGGCGAGCTCCTCGTCGACGGCGGTCTCGATCTGCTCCAGGGTGGCGCCGGCGCCGGCCTTGACGTCCAGCCAGCCCAGCGAGGGCGCGCCGGCCAGCCGCAGCAGGCCGAAGCCGGCCGCGACGGCGGTGCGGTCGCGGCGGACCAGCCGGTTGTACAGCCGGGAGGACTCGCCGCTGCCCAGGATGGTGAGCGCCAGGTCGGCGGCGTCGGCCTGCCGGGTGCCGTCGTGCGGCAGCCGGTAGGCGGCCATCAGCGCGCGGGACGGGACGTCCTCCAGGACCAGCTCGCGGGCCTCGGCGTCCATGGTCTCGGGCAGCGAGCCGTCGCGCGGCGGCTGCTTGCCGTCGTGGTCGGGGATGGAGCCGAAGTACTTCTCCACCCAGGCGATGGTCTGCTCGGGGTCGAGGTCGCCGACGATCGACAGCACCGCGTTGTTGGGCGCGTAGTAGGTGCGGAAGAACGCCCGGGCGTCCTCCAGCGTGGCGGCGTCCAGGTCGGCCATCGAGCCGATCGGGGTGTGGTGGTAGGGGTGCTCGCCGGGGAAGGACAGCGCGGTGAGCTTCTCGAACGCGGTGCCGTAGGGCACGTTGTCGTAGCGCTGGCGGCGCTCGTTCTTCACCACATCGCGCTGGTTCTCCATGGACGTGTCGTCCAGGGCGGCCAGCAGCGAGCCCATCCGGTCGGCCTCCAGCCAGAGCGCGAGCTCCAGTTGGTGCGCGGGCATGGTCTCGAAGTAGTTGGTGCGCTCGAAGCTGGTGGTGCCGTTGAGCGAGCCGCCGGCGCCCTGGACCAGTTCGAAGTGCCCGTTGTTGGAGACGTTCGCCGAGCCCTGGAACATCAGGTGCTCGAAGAGGTGGGCGAGTCCGGTGCGCCCCTTCACCTCGTGCCGGGAGCCCACGTCGTACCACAGGCACACGGCCGTGACCGGAGTGAGGTGGTCCTCGGAGAGCACGACGCGCAGGCCGTTGGCCAGGCGGTGTTCGGTGATGGCGAGGCCGCTGGCGGGGCCGGGGTTGGCCATGCGGGGGTCCTTCCCGTCGTCGGTTCCGGAGTGTCCGGGCCGGGGGCTTGTGACGTCCCCCATTGTGGTGCAACGCACCGAGCCGCCGTCAGGTGTCCGGGTGGCAGGCGCGTTCGCCGGTGGCGGAAGCGGCCCGGGTGACGGGCGGTGTCCCACCGAGGGTCCACAATGGGGGGCGTTCACGCCCGCGTCCGCCCGCCCACCCCAGTACCGCAAGGGAGCCCCGCAGCGATGGCCCGCCGCAGTTCGCCCACCCCGCCGCCCGGTGACTTCGAGGAGCGCATCCTCGATGTCGATGTCGTGGACGAGATGCAGGGATCGTTCCTGGAGTACGCCTACTCGGTGATCTACTCCCGGGCCCTGCCGGACGCCCGCGACGGCCTGAAGCCGGTGCACCGCCGGATCCTCTACCAGGCCAACGAGATGGGCCTGCGCCCGGAGCGCGGCCACGTCAAGTGCGCACGCGTGGTCGGCGAGGTGATGGGCCGTCTGCACCCGCACAGCGACGCCTCGATCTACGACGCCGTGGTGCGCCTTGCGCAGCCGTTCTCGATGCGGCTGCCGCTGATCGACGGCCACGGCAACTTCGGTTCGCTCGGCAACGACGACCCGCCGGCCGCGATGCGCTACACCGAGTCCCGGCTGACGGCGGCCGCGATGTCCATGGTGGAGTCGATCCACGAGGACACCGTCGACTTCGACCCGAACTACGACGGCTCCGAGCAGGAGCCCCGGGTGCTCCCGTCGGCGTACCCGAACCTGCTGGTCAACGGTGCCACCGGCATCGCGGTCGGGATGGCCACCAACATGCCGCCGCACAACCTGTCCGAGGTGGTGGCCGCCGCCCGGCACCTGATCAAGCACCCGAACGCGGACCTGGAAACCCTGATGCGGTTCGTCCCGGGTCCGGACCTGCCGACCGGCGGCCGGATCGTCGGCCTGTCCGGCATCCGCGACGCGTACGAGTCCGGCCGCGGCACCTTCAAGATCCGCGCCACCGCCACGATCGAGAACGTCACCGCCCGCCGCAAGGGCATCGTGGTCACCGAACTGCCGTACGCGGTCGGCCCGGAGAAGGTGATCGCGAAGATCAAGGACCTGGTCAACGCGAAGCGGCTCCAGGGCATCGCCGACGTCAAGGACCTCACCGACCGCGAGCACGGCCTGCGCCTCGTCATCGAGGTGAAGAACGGGTTCGTCCCCGAGGCACTGCTGGAGCAGCTGTACAAGTTGACGCCGATGGAGGAGACCTTCGGCATCAACAACGTGGCGCTGGTGGACGGCCAGCCGCTGACGCTCGGCCTGAAGGAGCTGCTGGAGGTCTACGTCGACCACCGCTTCACGGTGGTCAAGCGGCGCAGCGACTTCCGCCGCCGCAAGCGCCAGGACCGGCTGCACCTGGTCGAGGGCCTGCTGATCGCCCTGGTCGACATCGACGAGGTGATCGCGCTCATCCGCAGCAGCGACGACGCGACCCAGGCCAAGGAACGCCTGATGGAGCGCTTCGGCATCTCCGAGACGCAGACCGCGTACATCCTGGACACCCCGCTGCGCCGGCTCACCCGCTTCGACCGGGTCGAGCTGGAGGCCGAGCAGGCCAAGCTGCTCAAGGAGATCGCCGAGCTGACCGAGATCCTGGAGTCCGACACCAGGCTGCGTTCCGTGGTGTCCTCCGAACTCGGCGCGGTGGCCAAGCAGTTCGGCACCGAGCGGCGCACCGTGCTGCTGGAGGCCGGGGCGGCGCCCTCGGCGGCGCTGTCGGTGCCGCTGGAGGTCGCCGACGACCCGTGCCGGGTGCTGCTGTCCTCCACCGGCCTGCTCGCCCGCACCTTCGACCTGGAGCCGGTCACCGAGGAGCCGTCCCGGGCCAAGCACGACGTGCTGGCCTCCGCCGTCCCCGCCACCGCCCGCGGCGACGTCGGCGTGGTCACCACGGCCGGCCGGGTGCTGCGCCTGCCGGTGATCGACCTGCCGGCACTGCCACCGGGCACCACAGCGCTGTCCGGCGGCGCCGCGGTCTCCGAGTTCCTCCGGCTGGAGGAGGACGAGAAGGCCCTCGCGCTGACCACCCTGGACGAGTCCTCGCCGGGCCTGGCGCTCGGCACCGTGCAGGGCACGGTCAAGCGGGTGGTGCCCGAATGGCCCGCCAACAAGGACGAGTTCGAGGTGATCGCGCTCAAGGACGGCGACACCGTGATCGGCGCGATCGAGCTGCGCACCGGCGAGGAGGACCTGGTCTTCCTCACCTCCGACGCCCAGCTGCTGCGCTACCCGGCGGGCCAGGTCCGCCCGCAGGGCCGCCCGGCCGGCGGCATGGCCGGCATCAAGCTGGCCGACGGCGCCCGGGTGCTGTCCTTCACCGCCGTCGACCCCGCCGAGGACGCGGTGGTGCTCTCGGTGGCCGCCGCCACCGGCACGCTGGACGGCGAGCAGCAGACCAGCTGGAAGCTCACCCCGTTCGACCAGTACCCGCGCAAGGGCCGGGCCACCGGCGGCGTCCGCTGCCAGCGCTTCCTGCGCGGCGAGGACGGCCTGGCGTTCGCCTGGGTCGGCCCGGTGCCCGCCCTGGGCGCCACCGCCAACGGCCAGCCCGTCACCCTCCCGGAGCGCGACCCGCGCCGCGACGGCTCCGGCACCCCGGTGTCGGCGCAGATCGCTGCGGTCGGCGGCCGGATGTGAGAGCTGCCTGACAGTGCGTCAGCCGGTCGGAGCGGCGGGGACTTCCCTGGAGAGTCCCCGCCGTTCCGCATGCTCCGGGCCACCGATCGGATCGGCGAATCGGCGCGACGACGGTCACTACCGCACCGACCGGAGGTCTCGCGGGCGAGGGTCAGCGGTGAGAGCGGCTCGGCACGACGGGGTCCAGCCCGACGCCAGCCGACCTGCCGTCGACGGGTTCGGCGGTGCCGGCCTTCGCCGCCCCCGGACCCGCTGCCCGACCTCCCGGGCCGCCCTCGGTGGCCGGGAAACCCGCTCGCACTAGGGTGGGGCAAGTGAGCACCTGTACGACGCTGTCGCGCGAACTGACCGAGCCGCTGGCCGCCACCGCGGCCACCGCCACCACCTGGCTGCTGCTCGAACAGCCCGGCCCGTGGGGCGCCCAGGCGCTCACGGCCAGCCACCTCGACCCCGAACTCGGGGCCGCGCTGGACCGGGCGGCCGAAGGCACCGGGGTCCGGATCGCGCTGATCCGCCGGCCCGGCCGGCACGCCGACACCGCGGCCCGGCACGAGGTGCTGATCGCGCACACCTCGCCCGCCGACCCGTGGGTGCGCCGGGCCCGCCTGGACTCCCCCGCCGCGCTGCTCGACCTCGACTTCGCCGCCCTCGGCGCGGGCCGCCACGACGGCTTCGGCGCCGAGCACGTCGGCGGCCCGATCGCCCTGGTGTGCACCAACGGCCGACGCGACCGCTGCTGCGCGCTGCTCGGCCGCCCGCTCGCCGCCGACCTGGCCTCCGCCGGCCACAGCGAGGTCTGGGAGGTCACCCACCTCGGCGGCCACCGTTTCTCCCCCACCATGCTGGTGCTGCCGCACGGCTACGCGTACGGCCGGCTCACCGCGGAGTCCGCCAAGGAGGTGCTGGCCGCCACCGCCGCCGGCCACACCACTCCCGCCCACTCGCGCGGCCGCTCGTACTGGCCCCGCCCGTCCCAGGCCGCCGAGCAGGCCGTCCGCGAACTGACCGGGGAGGCCGCCGCCGATGCGCTGACCATGCGTCAGGTCCCGGACGGCGACGGCTGGACGGTCGAGGTGGCGCACACCGACGGCCGCCGCTGGCGGGCGACCGTGGCGGAGTCCGCGAGCGAGCCGCCCCGGCCGGAGAGCTGCGGCAAGGCCCCGGGCACCCCGCCCCGGATGGATGTCACCGCCCTCGATGCCCTCGCCGGATGAACGCGGACGGGCCCCGCACCACCCGGTGCGGGGCCCGTCCTGCGACGCTCCGTCAGGCGGCTCCTGCGCCGGTCAGGGCGCGTACCTCCAGCTCGGCGTAGCCGTCCTCGTCGGCGGGCTCCCGGTCCAGCCAGGTGCCGATCGCGCCGGCCAGGAAGCCGAGCGGGATGGAGACCAGGCCGGGGTTCTCCAGCGGGAACCAGTGGAAGTCCATGCCGGGCAGCACCGAGGTCTTCGACCCGGAGACGACCGGCGAGAACAGCACCAGCACCACCGCCGGGATCAGGCCGCCGTACACCGACCAGACCGCGCCGCGGGTGGAGAAGCGCTTCCAGAACAGCGAGTACAGCAGCGTCGGCAGGTTCGCCGAGGCGGCCACCGCGAAGGCCAGGCCGACCAGGAAGGCGACGTTCAGGCGCTGCGCGTACAGGCTGAGCACGATCGCGAGGCCGCCGATCACCACGGCGGAGACCCGGGCCGCGATCACCTCCTCGCGCTCGGACACCTGCCGGCCGCCCTCCCGCCGCCAGGCCCGGGCGTACAGGTCGTGGGCGAAGGCCGCGGAGGAGGCCAGGGTGAGTCCGGCGACCACCGCCAGGATGGTGGCGAACGCGATCGCCGAGATCACCGCGAACAGCAGCAGGCCCCCGGTGGAGCCGTCGCCGCCGCCGAGGTCCAGGGCGAGCAGCGGCACCGCCGTGTTGCCCGCCGAGTTGGACACCCGGAGGTCGTGCCCGCCGACCACCGCGCCCGCGCCGAGCCCGAGCACGATCGCCATCAGGTAGAAGGAGCCGATCAGGCCGATCGCCCACATCGTGGAGCGCCGGGCGGCCCGCGCGGTCGGCACCGTGTAGAACCGGCTGAGGATGTGCGGCAGGCCGCCGGTGCCGAGCACCAGCGCCAGGCCGAGGCTGACGAAGTCCAGCCGGTCGAGTGCGCTGGAGCCGTAGTTGAGGCCCGGCCGCAGGTACGCCTCGCCCGCACCGCTGCGCCGCGCGGCGGTCTCCATCAGCGCGCCCAGGTCGCCGTGGAAGCGGGCCACCACCAGCACCGTGAGCAGCACCGAGCCGCCCACCAGCAGGAAGGCCTTGACGATCTGGATCCAGGTGGTGGCGCGCATCCCGCCGACCGTCACGTAGACGATCATCAGGGCGCCGACCGCGATGATGGTCCACGCCTTGGCGGCCCCGCTGTTGGTGCCCAGCAGCAGGGCGACCAGGCTGCCCGCGCCGACCATCTGCGCGATCAGGTACATCAGCGTGACGACCATCGACGACAGGCCGGCCGCGGCCCGCACCGGCCGCTGGCGCATCCGCAGCGCCAGCACGTCGGCCAGCGTGTACCGGCCCGCGTTGCGGACCAGTTCGGACACCAGCATCAGCACGACCAGCCAGGCGACCAGGAAGCCGATGCTGTAGAGCACGCCGTCGTAGCCGTACAGCGCGATCAGGCCGGTCACGCCGAGGAAGGAGGCGGCCGACAGGTAGTCGCCGGACAGCGCGAAACCGTTCTGCAACGGGGAGAAGTCGCGTCCGCCGGCGAAGAAGTCCTCGGCGGCGTGGCCGCGGCGGCCGACCCAGACCGTGATGGTCAGCGTCACCGCGACGACGACGGCGAACAGGGCGACGGCGAGGCCGTGGTTGGGGTGGTGAGCAGTCATCGCAGCTGGTCCTGGGTGTCCCAGCGCAGTTCGAGGGCGGCTCGATCGCGCTTGGTGCGGGCATTACGGGCGTAGAGCCAGGTGAGCAGGAAGGTCGAGGCGAACTGGCCGAGGCCGAGCGCCCAGGCCACGTTCAGCGGCCCGGCGATCCGGCGGCCCAGCAGGTCGGGCATGAACGCCTCGGCCGTCACGAACAGCAGGTACCAGGCCAGGAACCCGGCGCAGGCCGGGAACACGAACGAGCGGTAGCCCCGCCGGATCTCCTGGAAGGCCTCGCTCTCCTGGACCTTCCGGTACACCGCGCCGCCGATCCGGTCCTCCGGCGGCGCCGCTTCCGCTTCCACGCTGCGCCGCGGCGCCACCACCCGGGGCTGGGGGGGCGCCCCGACCCACCAGTCGACTCTCTCCTGCTGCGCCACTTTGCCGACACCTCATCATTTCGGTCACTCCGACCGAACCATGATGGAGTGTCACAAACCACACAACGAAACCCGTGGAGAAACGTTCTCCCCAGCAATCAACAGTGCTGTACGCCTACCAACTTTCTGAAATTCCATGCTTGAAGGCGTATGCGACGGCTTGCGCCCGGTCCCTGACCGCCGTCTTGGCAAAGAGGTTGTTGATATGGGTTTTCACCGTGGCGGGGCTGACGAACAACCTCTCGGCGATCTCCGCGTTGGACAGCCCGGACGCGATCAGCGCCAGTACCTCGGCCTCCCGCTGGGTCAACCCGTCCGGCAGCGCCACCCGAACCGGCCGCCCGGCCTCGGGCTTCGCGGGCGCGGCGGCCACCATCGGCCCCGGTTCCGCGACGGGCTGCGCCGGCTCGGCGGCGGCCGGCGCGCCCGACAGCCGCTCCAGCAGCCGCAGTTGGACCTGCGGGGAGAGCCCGGCCGCGCCCGAGCGGACGTCCGCCACCGCGCGGGCGATCTCCTCCGCTCCGGCGTCCTTGGTCAGGAAGCCCCGCGCCCCGGCCTGCAGCGCGGAGAACAGCGAGTCGTCGTCGGCGTACGTGGTGAGCACCACCACCTCGGTGCCCGGGTGCTCGGCGCGGACCCGGCGGGTGGCCTCCACCCCGTCGCAGCGCGGCATCCGCAGGTCCATCAGCACCACGTCGGGGGCGTGTTCGGCGACCAGCCGCACCGCCTCCTCGCCGTCCGCCGCCGAGCCGACCACCGTGATGCCCGGCAGCAGGCCGAGCAGCATCACGATGCCTTCGCGGACCACGGTCTGGTCGTCGGCGACCACCACCCGGATCGGCCCGCCCGTCATCTCCGAACCCGTCACGCCGGCACCCGCAGCAGCACGCGCCACCCTCCGTCCTCGGGGCCCGCCAGCAGTTCGCCGCCGAGCAACTCCGCGCGTTCGCGCATCCCGAGCAGACCGTACCCGCTTCCGCTGTCCCCCAGCATCGGGTCCGCCCCGCGCGGGGCGCCCGCGTTGCGCACCGTCAGCTCCACCGCGCCGTCCAGGTAGCCGAGCCGGACCGCGACCCGGCCGCCCGGCGCGTGCTTGCGGGCGTTGGTCAGCGCCTCCTGCGCGGTGCGGCGCACCGCCAGCCCGGCCTCCGCGGGCACCGGCCGGGGCACCCCGTCCACCGTCAGCTCGGCCCCGGACTGGGTGGCCAGCTCGGCCACGAACTCGGCGACGGGGGCGAACTCGCCGCGCAGCGCGGACAGCGCCTGCCGGGTCTCGGCCAGCCCGTCCTGGGCCATCCGCCGGGCGGCGACCACCCGTTCGCGGATCTCGGCCCGCTCGGCGCCGGCGTCCAGCATCAGCCGGGCCGCCTCCAGGTGCACCAACTGCGCGGACAGGCTGTGCGCCAGCACGTCGTGGATCTCCCGGGCGATCCTGGCCCGTTCGGCGAGCGCTGCGGACTCCGCCCGCGCCACCTGCGCGGCCCGCTCCTGCGCCAGCAGCGCGCGCTGCGCGGACCGGGCCTGGCTGTCCAGCCGCAGCAGGTAGCCGAGCAGCCCGAGGCCGCCCGCCACGGCCAGCATCACCAGCAGCGAGTCGCCCGACCGCAGGCCGTAACCGACCAGCGCCGCACCGGCGGTGGCCAGACCCGCGGCCAGCGGCAGCCGGATCACCGCGAGCACCGCGAGGCCGCACCAGATCACCGAGGCCAGGGTCCTGGCCCCGCCCTCGTCGGCCAGTTCGGCGAACACCAGCAGCCCGGCCGCGCACGCCAGTGCGGGCCACAGCCTCCTCGCCCGGCAGGTGACGTACCAGCCGGTGAACAGCCCGGCAGCGGAGGCGATCCAGAGGATCGGCGGCAGCAGCCGCCAGCCCGTGTAGTGCTGTTCGGCGAAGGTGCCGAAGGCCACCGTCGACAGCAGGGCGATCCGGCCGAACAGCCACAGCGCCATCCGGGCCCGCGAGCGGCTCTCCCGGATCGGGACGTCTCCGGCCGGCCAACGGGTCCAGCGTTCCAGGGTGCTCACCGGATGATCCTCTCTCAATGCCGGTGCCGCCGACACCCGGTGGGGGTCGGCGGCACCGTGCTGACGCTTCGTCAGGCGGCCAGGGCGTGCTTGTCGTCCAGTTGGTGGGCCCGCCAGGCGACGACCGACGAGCGGACCAGCAGCAGCAGGCCGAGCGACAGCATCAGCACGCTGGTGGACTGGTGGACGTGCAGCGCGGTGCCCAGCGCGTACCAGCCGATCCGGATCGCGATCGCGCCGACCCAGGCGAACACGGTGGCGGTGGAACCCTGGGTCCACAGCGCGCCGTCACCGTCGCGCCAGATCCGCATGGTCCAGCCCCAGGCGCACCCCATGCCGAGCGTGGTGACCAGCGAACCGGCCAGGATCAGCGCGGCGGCGCCCTTGTGGGCCGGGTCGATCAGCACCGGGTCGCGCAGCGCCACCGCGGCGAGGATCACCGGCAGCAGCCAGAACCGACGCTCGGTGTCCAGCCGGCGGGCCCGCAGCTGCCGGCCCACCACCAGGACGATCACGGCGACGGCGATCAGGACGTTGGACAGGGCGGTCATTTCGGGTGCCTCCTGGACGGGGTTCTTTCGACACCCCGAACGCTACGGAGAACGGGCCGCCGACTCCTCGGAGCGAGGGTGGAACCCAAAGCCGGAAGGGCTCTCCACCCGTGGGTGGAGAGCCCTTCCGCGCGGCTCGCTCAGGCGTCGATCCGGGAGCGGTCCAGGGTGGCCGCCGAGTCCACGATGAACTCCCGCCGCGGCGCGACGTCGTTGCCCATCAGCAGGTCGAAGGTCTTCTCCGCGGACTCCAGGTCGCCCAGGTTGATCCGGCGCAGGATCCGGTGCCGCGGGTCCATGGTGGTCTCCGCCAACTGGTCGGCGTCCATCTCACCGAGACCCTTGTAGCGCTGGATCGGGTCCTTCCAACGCAGCCCCTTGCCCTGGAACTCCAGCAGGGTGCGCCGCAGTTCGGCGTCCGAGTAGGTGTAGTGGTACTTCTCCTGGCCGCGCTTGGGGTTGGTCAGCTCGATCCGGTGCAGCGGCGGCACCGCGGCGAACACCCGGCCCTGCTCGACCATCGGCCGCATGTAGCGGTGGAACAGCGTCAGCAGCAGGGTGCGGATGTGCGAGCCGTCGACGTCGGCGTCGGCCATGAAGATGACCTTGCCGTACCGGGCCTGGTCGATGTCGAAGGTGCGGCCGGAGCCTGCTCCTATGACCTGGATGATCGCCGCGCACTCGGCGTTCTTGAGCATGTCGCTCACCGAGGCCTTCTGGACGTTCAGGATCTTGCCGCGGATCGGCAGCAGCGCCTGGAACTCGGAGTTGCGGGCCAGCTTGGCGGTGCCCAGCGCCGAGTCGCCCTCGACGATGAACAGTTCGCTGCGGTCCACGTCGTCGGTGCGGCAGTCGGCCAGCTTGGCGGGCAGCGAGGAGGTCTCCAGCGCGGTCTTCCGGCGCTGCGCCTCCTTGTGCTGCCGGGCGGCGACCCGGGTCCGGGCGGCGGCGACGACCTTCTCCAGCACGGCCCGGGCCTGGAGCTTCTCGTCCTTCTTCGCAGAGGTCAGGAAGTTCTTCAACTCCTTGGCCACCACCGCCGCCACGATCCGGTTGGCCGCCGAGGTGCCCAGCACCTCCTTGGTCTGCCCCTCGAACTGCGGCTCGGCCAGCCGGACGGTGACCACCGCGGTCAGGCCCTCCAGCGCGTCGTCCTTGGTGATGTCGTCCTCGGCGACCCGCAGCAGCTTGCTGGACCGCAGCACCTCGTTGACGGTCTTGGCGAGCTGCCGCTCGAAGCCGTTGACGTGGGTGCCGCCCTTGGGAGTGGCGATGATGTTGACGAAGGACCGCAGCGTGCTGTCGTAACCGGCGCCCCAGCGCAGCGCGATGTCCACCCCGAGCTCCCGGGTGACCTCGGTCGGGGTCATGTGCCCGAGCTCGTCGAGCACCGGGACGGTCTCCTTGAAGGTGCCCTCGCCGCGCAACCGCAGCACGTCGGAGACCGGGCGGTCGGGGGCGAGGAACTCGCAGAACTCGCTGATGCCGCCGTCGAAGCGGAAGGTCTCCTCCTGGACCTGCTCGCTCTCGGTCAGCCGCTCGTCACGGACCACGATGGTCAGGCCGGGCACCAGGAAGGCGGTCTGCCGGGCCCGGGCGTGCAGCGACTCCAGCGAGAGCTTGGCCTCCTTGAGGAAGATCTGCCGGTCCGCCCAGTAGCGGATCCGGGTGCCGGTGCGGGTCTTGGCGAACCGGCCCTTCTTGGTCAGGCCGCTGCCGGCCGTGAACTTCCCGTCCGGGCCGTCCTCGGCGAACGCGCCGGGGGTGCCGCGCCGGAAGCTGATCGCGTGCGTGGTGCCGGACCGGTCCACCTCGACGTCCAGCCGGGCGGACAGCGCGTTCACCACCGAGGCGCCGACGCCGTGCAGACCGCCGGAGGCCGCGTACGAGCCGCCGCCGAACTTGCCGCCCGCGTGCAGCTTGGTCATCACCACCTCGACGCCGGACAGCCCGGTCTTGGGCTCCACATCCACCGGGATGCCGCGGCCGTTGTCCCGCACCTCGACCGAGCCGTCCTGGTGCAGCAGCACATCGATGTGGTCGCAGAAGCCGCCGAGGGCCTCGTCCACCGAGTTGTCGATGATCTCCCACAGGCAGTGCATCAGACCGCGACTGTCGGTCGACCCGATGTACATGCCCGGCCGCTTGCGGACCGCCTCCAGCCCCTCGAGGACGAGCAGATGCCGCGCGGTGTAGTCGGACCCGCCCTCACCGGTCACCAGAGAGGACGGGACGGTCTTTTCTCCACTCACGCTCTGCACTCCTCCATGATGTTGACGGACACCCCGCATGCTCTCAGCAACTGAGACTTCGGCCGCCGAGGCCCGCGCGCCTTGTACGCGCTGCGCGAACACGACTCCCACCGCGGACGCGGCCCCCACCCTGCCATCTCCTGCCGACACCACGGGTCCTGGCGGACCGGGGCGGCCGGAGAGGGCGGCGGAGCTGCTGTGATGCGGTCAAACGGGGTTCGGGACGGGGCTTATGCTCCAACCCAGCGGAGGATTATGCTACGCGGACCTCGCACCCCGGCCCGATCGGGCGTTCGAGGTGATTGGCGGACCATCGGAATCGGTACGCATGAACCACCGGTGCCCGGGGCACGCCCTCATCAACGAGACAGCAGAATCCTCAAAGAGAAAAGCCACGAGCGGGAACGAATTCGACCTGGTTGGATGTTGATCCTGGTACACAGCTCGTCGAGCTAGAGAAGAGGCGACGTGACTACTGTTCTGACCCCTGCGAGCCCGCTCACCGCGGCAGACCGCTGCGACCGTTGCGGCGCTCAGGCCTACCTGCGCGTCGTCCTTTCCAGCGGCGGAGAGCTGCTGTTCTGCGCCCACCACGGGCGTAAGTTCGAGCCCGAGCTCAAGAAGATCGCCGTGGAGATACACGACGAGAGCGACCGCCTCTCCGGCACCGCGGCGACGGCTGCCGAGAGCGAGCGCTGACGCTCCCGCTCGAACCCGGGAGCTGCCTGAGCGGCCGGGTGGCCCGCCCTTCGGGGCGGGCCACCCGGCCGTGGCGTTTTCCCGGCCGCCGCGGCAGGTCGTGTCGGGCACGTCACAGCACGTTCTGCACGGACTCCGCCACCGCCGAGATCCGGGTGTACACCCCGGGGTGCTCGGCCTCCGCGCAGCCCGCCCCCCAGGAGACCAGGCCGGCCAACCGCCCGCCCACCACCAGTGGGCCGCCGCTGTCGCCCTGGCAGGCGTCCTTGCCGCCGCGTTCCTCTCCCGCGCACACCATGCTGCGCGCGTCGTACGCGCTGTCCCGGCCGCCCGGGTAGGCGTGCCCGCAGTCGGCGTCCGAGATGATCGGCACCGTGACCTGCCGGAGCGTGTTCGAGTAGTTGCCGGTGCCCCGGGTGTCGCCCCAGCCGAACACCGTCGCCGGCGTGCCCGCCGCGTACGGCCGGCTCTCGCCCGGATCCACCATCTCCAGCACCTGCCGGCCGTTCTGCGGCTCGGCCAGCGTGAGCACCGCCACATCGCGGCTGTTCGCGGCGAAGCTGTAGCTCGGCTCGATCCACACCCCGCTGACCGCCACCTCCCGCCCCGCACTGCCCCGCAGGTCGTCCCGACCGACGATCACCCGCAGCGAGGGCCGCTGGGTCGGCCGACCGGTGCTCTCGTCATAGAAGCAGTGCGCCGCCGTCACCACCTTGGTCGGAGTGACCAGCGCCCCACCGCAGAACTGCCCCGAACGGGACGAGCCGAACTGCGGCCGGCTGGACAGCGCCACCATCCACGGATGGTCACCGGTGCTCGCGCCCGTCCCCCCGACGATCCGCCGCTGCGCGACGGCCTGGCCGGCCGCACCCAGCGCGATCAGCGGGACGGGCAGGGCGGCCACGGCGACGAGCGCGACCGCCCTGCGGCGGAGCCGAGGCGCGGACGGGTCCAGGATGGGCACCGGTTCTCCAGGGGTTCGGCGGGCAGGCGTGGGACGTTGCACCGGTCGGAGTGCGACAACCTGCCCAGCGTAGTCATCCGATCACCCAACGTGCCGCGCATATGTGCACCAGCCACTCCATCGGGCGACGCCCGGACATGCGAACGGGCCCCTCCGCCGGTGGCGAAGGGGCCCGTCCAGGTGACTCGGGCTGACGGAGGATCAGTCCAGGTAGTCGCGCAGCACCTGGGAACGCGACGGGTGGCGCAGCTTCGACATGGTCTTCGACTCGATCTGACGGATGCGCTCACGCGTCACGCCGTAGACCTTGCCGATCTCGTCCAGCGTCTTCGGCTGACCGTCGGTCAGGCCGAAGCGCATCGAGACCACGCCCGCCTCGCGCTCGGACAGGGTGTCCAGCACCGAGTGCAGCTGCTCCTGGAGCAGGGTGAAGGAGACCGCGTCGGCCGGGACGACCGCCTCGGAGTCCTCGATCAGGTCACCGAACTCGCTGTCGCCGTCCTCGCCGAGCGGGGTGTGCAGCGAGATCGGCTCGCGGCCGTACTTCTGGACCTCGATGACCTTCTCCGGGGTCATGTCGAGTTCCTTGGCCAGCTCCTCCGGGGTGGGCTCGCGGCCCAGGTCCTGGAGCATCTGGCGCTGCACGCGGGCGAGCTTGTTGATGACCTCGACCATGTGCACCGGGATGCGGATGGTGCGGGCCTGGTCGGCCATGGCGCGGGTGATCGCCTGCCGGATCCACCAGGTCGCGTAGGTGGAGAACTTGTAGCCCTTGGTGTAGTCGAACTTCTCGACCGCACGGATCAGACCGAGGTTGCCCTCCTGGATCAGGTCCAGGAACAGCATGCCGCGGCCGGTGTAGCGCTTGGCCAGCGAGACCACCAGGCGGAGGTTGGCCTCCAGCAGGTGGTTCTTGGCGCGGCGGCCGTCCTCGGCGATGATCTCCAGCTCGCGCTTGAGCTTCGGGGCGAGCTTGTCGGCCTGGCTCAGCTTGTCCTCGGCGAACAGGCCGGCCTCGATGCGCTTGGCGAGCTCGACCTCCTGCTCGGCGTTGAGCAGCGGGACCTTGCCGATCTGCTTCAGGTAGTCCTTGACCGGGTCGGCGGTGGCGCCGGCCACCGCGACCTGCTGCGCCGGGGCGTCGTCCTCGTCGTCGTCGGAGAGCACGAAGCCCTGGTCCGACTCCTCCTCGGGGCCCTCTTCCTTGCCGTCGCCAGGCAGGGCCACGTCTTCGAGGAGCTCCTCCTCGCCGACCATGTCCTCGTCGCCCTTGGCGCCGGGCTTGCCGGCCGCGGTCTTCTTGGCGGCGGTCTTCTTCGCGGGAGCGGCGGCCTTCTTGGCCACCGCCTTCTTCGCCGGAGCGGCCTTCTTGGCGGCCGTCCGGGCCTCGGCGAGACCGATGGTCTCGACGACGGTGACCTCACCGGTCGTCACGGCGGCGGCCACGGCCACCGACGGGGACACGGTCGCGTTGGGGGCGATCCGCACCGGGGGCTTGGTCTGGGCGACCGGCGTGCGGGTGGTGACCGCCTTGGTCGCGGTGCGCTTGGTGGTGCTCTTGGCCGCGACGCTCTTGCGCTTGGCGCCGGCCGGCTCGGCCGCGCTGACCATCAGCTCCACCCCCTCCTCAATCAGCACCTGGTTGAGGCTGCGCATGACGTTCTTCCACTTGGTGACCGGGATCTGGTCCGCCTCGAACGCGTGGCGCACGTCGTCACCGGCGATCTGCCCCTGGGCCTTGCCCCGCTCGATGAGCGCCAGCAGTGCCGCGGACTCGGCGATCTCGGGGGGAAGCGAACGGGATGTGCTGGCCGACACGAACAACCTCTCGGACGATGAGTGGACGATCCCGCACCGACCGCCCGAGGGACTCGGGTGGCTGGACGGTGACCGGGGTCTGCAGGACGGCAGCAGCGCCGCGCACCAACACAGCCGTCTGGTCTGTGGTGGTATTCCGGAGCTGCTTCCGCTCCGTACACATCGCTGCCGCCACTCAAGTGTTACGCATGCCCGTCGTGGCGCCCGTCACACCACCCGGCGGCCGGTACGGGCTGCCCCGGGCGGCCTATCGCAGACCGGCCCGTCGGCCGGTCTGCCACCGGCCTGCCATCGGCCTTTCGGGGCCTCTGCGGCTGTTCACGAGCCGGTCCGCGCCCAGCCTGGGCGGGCCCGCTCGGGCCTGTCCGGCTCGGGTCCGCTCGGGTCCGCTCGGGTGGGCGACGGGTGTGGCGCGGGCAACTGTGTGGGACGCGACACGCCGATGGCCCCCCGGCTGCGGGTGGAGCAGCAGAAGGGCCATCCGTTCGGAACGGGCTGGGCTGGACCGCTCAGTGCTCCCGCGGGGCGGGGACGGCGTGCTCGACGTCCGGGTGGACGGTGAGCAGCGCGCGGACGGCGGCCTCGGCGGCGGTGCCGTCACCGGTGCCGAGCGCGTCGACCAGCCGGGTGTGCAGGCCGACCGCCGACTCGGACGGGCGCTCGCAGGTGGTGCCGGAACCGCCGGACACCTGGAGCGCGCCGGCCACGATCCCGGACAGGTGCTCCAGCATCCGGTTCCCCGCCATCTGCAGCACCAGGCCGTGCAGCTCGGCGTCGGCGCGGGCGTAGCTGACCAGGTCGCCCTGGCTGCCGGCCTGGCTCATGATCTCGGTCAGCTCGACCAGCCGGTGCTGGACGTCCTCCCGGCCGTGGCCGGCGGCGAGACGGGCGGCCAGCGGCTCGATCGCCCAGCGCAGCTCGAACAGCTCGCGGCGCTGCTCGTCGCGCTGCGGGCCGAAGGCGCGCCACTCGATGATGTCCGGGTCCAGCAGGTTCCAGTCGCTGACCGGACGGACCCGGGTGCCGACGTTCGGCCGGGCCGAGACCAGGCCCTTGGCCTCCAGCACCCGGAGCGACTCGCGCACCACGGTGCGGGAGACCTCGAAGCGCTGGCCGATCTCCTCCGGCACCAGCGGGCGGTCGGCGCCCAGGTCGCCGGAGACGATCATCTGGCCGAGCTGCTGGACCAGCTGGCCGTGCAGGCCGCGGCCGCGGCTGCTGGTGGTCTTCCGACCGGCCCGGGCGAGCTCGTTCTCCGCCCCCTCCCAGCGGGGGGCGGGTGGCATCGGGCGGTCGGCGTACGGGAAGCGGTCCAGCTCGGAGGCGGAGATCGACTCGGCCTGGCGAGCGGCGGTCACGGTGGGGTGCGCAAGGGTACTCACGCCATCCTTTGTCGGCGATCGGCGGAGCCGTCTTGAGCATTCTCCTGAAAAGCACACGAAAGGGTGATCGGCAGTGTCTGGATAATTGACTTCTTATCAGCCAGAAATGCGCATATCGGTCATCCCGGCTTCATCCCGACCCGAATTCGGCGACGGTTCAGGACCGCGCTTCGCGGCCCCGGCGTGAGGGTTGACGCCGGGTCGGCGGAGCTTGTCGCACCGTCAGTGCCGGTCACCGAATTCCGCGGTACGCGAGGTGCCTGCGGAGGTGCCCGCGGTGCGGGAGGTGCTTGCGGAAGGTGCCTGCGGTACGTGAGGTGCTTGCAGTGCTTGCGGTGCGCAGGCACGCCGGGGGCCGGGGCCGCCAGGATCACTACAGTGCGCGGCGGCGGAGTTGGGACGCCAGCACGGCCAGCACCAACAGGGCGGCCGGGGCCAGCAGGGCGACGACGACCACTCTGTCCAGCGCCGCCGCCGTCCGGTCGGTCGCCTCGTGGACCAGGTTCAGGCCGTACTGGAAGGGCAACAACTCCCCCACCCAGAGCGGCCAGTTCCGGCCGAAGTGATGCAGCAGCAGACCGGCGGTGGGCTCCAGCAGAGCGGGCGTCGCGCAGGTGAGCAGGAACCCCACGACGGCACTGCGCACCAACGCCGCCAGCAGCAGGCCGGCCCAGCCGCCTGCCACCACCAGCGCCAGGTACGCCGGGAGCGGGCGACCGATCCCGCCCACCGCGAACGGGCCCGCCGCCGGGGCGGGCGCCAGGCCCGGGAGGGCCAGCAGATCCGCGGGGCGCGGCTGTGCGAACACCGTCGAGGGGTCCACCGTGCCGGGCAGCGCGAACCGGACCAGCAGGGCATTCACCACCAGCGTCAGCACCGCCAGCAGGACCGCTGCCGCCCCGACCACCACCAGCTTCGCGGCCAGCGCACCGAGCCGGCGTCCCAGGCCCACCCGGGACGCGGCCAGGCCCGGCCAGCGCATCTCGTTGCTGTACGCCAGCGCGCCGAGCGCCGCCGCGGCCAGCGCGGTCAGCGGGAGCGGCAGCCACGGGACCACGCCGGCCATCGCGTGCATCGCCCCCGGCACCGCCAACTTCCCTGCCGGGAAACGCTGGACCGCCACCGCCGCCAGCGCCGCGTTCAGCAGCACCGCCGCCGCGACCACCACCCACGTGGAGCGCACCCCGCGCAACCGACGCACCTCACAAGCCACCAACCGCACGGTCTCACTCACTCCCGTTCTCGTCGCCGACAGCGCGCCTGCGCACCGCACTCGCCCCGCTCTCGCCCGCCACCACCTGCATCCGCCCCACCGCCGGCCCGGCCTTCCCGGCCTGCCCCGCCGAACGCAACTCCGCGGCATGGACCGGCCGGAGACGCACATGCGACCGCCCCTGCTCCGGCACCGGCTCCGGCTGCGCCTGCTGCGGTCGCGGCTGCGGCTGCGGCTGCGCGGGCGTTCGTCCGGCGGTCCGCCCGGGAGCCGAGGCGTGACCAACTCCCGTGATCCGGGCGGGAGTCAGCAGCTCCGCGTCGGTCGGGTTGGCGGCCAGCTGCTCGGCATCGAGCACGATCGGCGTGGGCGCGACCGGCGTGGGCGCGGCGGGTGCGGCCGACTGCTCCGGGGGCATCCGGCGGAGTGGGGAGGAGCCCCGAGGCGTCCGGCGGATGAGGTCGACGGGGGCCTCGGCCGGAGCGGACGGGGCGGGCGGCGCGGGCGGGTCGGGGACGAGGGCGGCAGCAGCCCAGCGACCGGCCTGCAGGCCGCGATGGTCGAGGGTGCGGCGCTCGCCGGTCCGGCACTCGGCGTCGGGTGCGGCGGCCGGGCGGCCGACGGTGGCGGGCCTCGGGGTGTCGGAGTCCGGGACCGGGGCCGGGGCCGGGGCTGCCGCCGGTCCGAGGGCGGGAACAGGACCGGTTCCAGGGGCGGGGGCGATCCGGGGCCGCTCGCCGGTGTTCTGACGGACCGTCCGGATCACGACCTCTCCGGAGCGGCCCGAGCCGCTGGGCAGAGCGGCCGGGAACGAGATCGGGCGCTGCACCACCCGGTCGGCCAGCTCGTGCAGCAGGACGCCGTTGCGGTAGGCGAGTTCACCGACCTCGGTGCGGCCGATGCCGCTCACCGCGAGACCGGCTCCGCCCTCCCGCCGGACCTGTGCGCCCTGGGCGACCAGCAGGTCCGCGAGGCGGGCCATCTGCGGGCCGCGGACCAGGACTTCGGGGTGCAGCCGGGTGCGGCGGAACTCCACCACGGGCTGGTCGGCGGCCAGTCGACCGGCGTCCAGGGTGACCACCCGGTCGGCGAGCGCTGCGGCCTCCTCCGGGCTGCGGGTGGACATCAGCACGGTGCCGCCCGTCAGCGCGAAGGACCGCAGGTAGCCGTGCAACCACTCCTCGCTGCGCGGCGAAAGGCCCTCGGTCGGGGCGTCCAGGAGCAGCGTCGTGGGATCGCCGAGCAGGGCGGCAGCCAGGGCGAGCCGGCGGTGCATGCCGGGCGAGAAGGTGCCGATCCGGTGGTCGGCGACGGGGGCCAGACGGACCTGCTCCAACAGGTCGTCGGCCCGCCGCACCGGGACGCCGACCGCCCCCGCCAACATCCGAAGGTGCGCCCGGGCCCGCTGGCCGGGGTGCCCGGCCTCCGGCCTGCCGGACGGGACCAGCACGCCGATCTCCCGCTCCGGACGCCGGATCCGCCGGTAGGTGCGGCCGCCGAACAGGGCCAAACCGCGGCCGCGTTCGAGCTCCACCATCAGCCGGAAGGCAGTGGACTTGCCCGCCCCCTCGTCCCCCAGCAGCGTGGTGACCGTCCCCGGCCGGGCCTCGAAGGTCAGGTCCAGCACCGCCGGGGGGTGGCCCCTTCGGTACGTCTTGGTCAGTCCGGTGATTTGGATCATCGCCGCCCGCTCCCTCGCCCGCCGACAGACCGGGGTTCGTCCGCCAGGCCTGAGCCTGCACAGTAGGACGCGGAAGCGTTGAAACCAGGCATTCCGGATGCATCGTGGACGGTGTTAGCGCCTAGCTCACCCGAACAGGGGACAGTGATCTCACGCCACTGACGCCTCCCCCACGAGCCGTCGCCGTCCCGCCCGCACGGAACCGGCCCATCTCATCTCGCGAGCAACTCGTCCTCGGCGACGGCGGGTACGGCCCCGCCGAACTCGGGCGTCAGGCCTCGGGGCGGAGCATCGGCGGGTTGAGCACCGTCGCCCCGCCGGCGGTGAACAGCTGGGCGGGACGGCCGCCCTGACGGGTCGTCGTGCCGCCGGAGGGCAGCAGGAAGCCCGGGGTGCCGGTGACCTTGCGGTGGAAGTTCCGCGGGTCCAACACCACGCCCCAGACCGCCTCGTACACCCGGCGCAGCTCGCCGACGGTGAACTCCGGCGGGCAGAAGGCCGTCGCCAGCGAGGAGTACTCGATCTTCGACCTGGCCCGCTCCACGCCGTCCGCGAGGATCTGGCCGTGGTCGAACGCCAGCAGCTCGCCGTCGTTCCGGTCCACACCGAACAGCTCGCTGACCGGTGCCCACCGGGCACTGCTGGCGTCACCGCCCGCACGGGGCGAGGGCAGGTCCGGGGCGAGCACCAGGTACGCGACACTCACCACCCGCATCCGAGGGTCACGCTGCGGGTGGCCGTACGTGGCCAGCTGTTCCAGGTGCGCACCGAACGGATTCTGCCCGGCCAGCACTTGGCCCGGCGCGGACTGTGCCCGCAGCCCGGTCTCCTCCGCCAGCTCCCGGGACGCCGCCTCGGCCAGACCCTCGTCCGGCCGCACGAACCCACCGGGCAGCGCCCAGTAGCCCTTGAACGGCGCCTCGCCACGCTTCACCAGCAGAGCGCACAGCTCATGGTCGCGCACCGTCAGCACCACCAGGTCAACCGTGACTGCGAACGGGGGGAAGGCCGACGGGTCATAACGCGACATGCCGCCGATCTTAGTCGTCTCTTTGACGATAAACACAGACCACAGCCCTGCTCCCGTCTCCTCCGGCGTTCCTTCCCGTCCCCGTTCCCGCCCGCCGGAGCACCCACAGACCGCCCGTAGGCGGCCTGTAGACCGCCCGCAGATCGTCAGCTGGCGGCCAGTTGCAGGAACGACGGAGCCTCCTCCACCACTGCGACACCGATCCGGCTGACCCGGACCGAGAACGGCTCGCCGGCCACCCGCAGGCCGGTCAGTTCCAGTGCGCCCAGGGGTGCGGTGCTCGCCGGGCGGGTGGCCACCCGCCCGGACGGGACGTCGGGCCGGACACCGGCCAGCGAGAGCACCAGGTGGACGGCGGCGGCCGCCGACATGGCGGCCGGACGGCAGGCCGCCGGGTGCGGCACCGGTGGGCAGTCAGTGACCTTCTGCTCACCTGCGTACATCTCCGGCAGCCGGTAGTCGAAGTGCGCGGACGCCTCCAGCAGGCCTTCCAGGAGGATCTCGGCCTCCCGCTCGAAGCCCGCGTCCACCAGCCCGCTCACCGCGAGCGCGGTCTCCTGCACCCGCACCACGCCGCTGCGGTGGCCGAGCGGGTTGAACCGTGGGGACTTCGCGCTCAACGCCCGCAGGCCCCACCCGCAGTCGAGCTCGGGTGCCACCAGCCGCTGTGCGAGCAGCCTGGTCTGCTCCCGGTCGAGCAGGCCCTCGTGCAACTCGCCCTCGGCGGCCAGACCGACGTCGAACAGGTGCACCAGAGTGGAGGCGAGGGCCGGCACCGGCCGGTCCGACGCCAGCAGCGCGGCCGCCGGGCGGCCTCCTGACAGGTCGTCGATCCAGAACTGCGCGCGGAACCGTTCCCTCAACTCGGCCGCCCAGGCCCGCCACTCCGCCGCTCCGGGACGGTCGAACGCCTCCAGCAGGTCCGCACCCTGAAGCGCCGCACGGTGCGCCTGCGCCTGGACCTCGCACCTGGCCGGACCGGGCCGCGCGGCCCGCTCCTCCGCCGAACGGCCGAGGTCGGTGACGAACCCGACCGGTCCGTCCGGCTCCTCCGCCACCGCCGCGCGCAGCGCCCCGAGGGCGCGCTCCGCAGCCGGCAGCAGCTCGGCGACCTCGGCCCGGGGCAGTCCCCAACGCCAAGCCTCCGCCAGCACGGTGACGAACAGCAGGGTCGCCTCCGTGGCCGTGCAACTCGCCGGCAGCTCGGGACCGCCGTGCCGCAACGGCCCAGGGATCACGCCGTCCATCGCCTGCGCCGCCGTGCCGCTCTCCGCGCCGGGAGCGGACGAACTGCCCGCGCCCTGGGCCGAACCGGGCTGCGCTGCCGAAGCGCCGCCCGAGAGGCCGGACGAACCACCGGCTCCCGCCGGGCTCCCGACCTGGGGCGGGCCGACCGGCGGCGGACTTGACGCACCATCAGCACCGGCGCTGCCCTCGGCCGTCCGGGCGGCACCCGCCGACTGCTGGGGTGCGAGGTGCTGGCGGCGAGCCGTCGCGCGGAGCGTTCCGGCGGCGAGCCGGGTGCCGAGCGGCAGCGTCATCCGGGCCGCCCAGAGCGCATCCGCGGCGGTGAGGCCGAAACGCCATGGTGCGCCCGAGGCGGTGTAGAGATCGGTCGGACGGTCCGCGTCCGCCAGCAGCAGCCCGCCCAGTGTGTCCAGGGCACGGCCGACCAGGCGGGCAGCGCGACGGTCGTCTGCCCGGACCTCGGGCTCCGACCAGGGCAGCGGCACACCCGGGCCGCGCCCCGTCGGTGGACGGCCCGTCGACGGAGTCTCCAGCTCCACCTGCAGGTCCACGGACCAGCGGGCTCCGGGCTGAACCTCCAAGTCCCACCGGAGCACGCCCGCGCCGGCCAGCACCGCGTGCGGCGACGGGCGAGCGCTGACGGTGGCCGCGCGACCCTGCCCGGCCCAACGCAGGCCCGAGGACTGGACCTGGCCCGGCAGGTCGGCCGAACGTCGGCCCGCCGCGATGTCGGTGAGCTGGCCCAGGTCGGTGCCCAGGGCGATCTCCAGCGGGATCCGGGCCGGCCGGGCACCGGTGTTCCGAACCGTCACTGTCTCCGCACCGTCCGCGTGCCGCAGCCGTTCGACCGTCAGCGCCGGATCCGGGTCGAGGTCGCCCGGCACCCGGACCGAGCCGAGGAAGCGCGCCGCCGCCGCGGACGTCAAGGTGCCCTGGAGCGGAACCGGTTCCATGCCACCGAGCCGCAGTTCCATCCTGGCCAGAGTCCGCACTCCGTGCCGGAAGAAGCCGTGGAGGCTCTGGCCCCGCAGCTGCCCGTCCGGGCCGGACGCCGCCATTCCCGGGGCGTTGACGCACAGGATGTCGTGCGCCGCCGAGGGCTGCGGCCGAGGCACCACCGCCGGAGCCGCTTGACGGGCCGTCACCGGCGCGGCCGCACCGGCCACCTGCTCCGACCTAGCACCCGGCCCACCGGGCGACGCACCTAGCGGAGCTGACGGGAAGTCGGCGCGTGGCGCCGCCCCGCCCCGCCCCGGAGCCGGGGCCCCTGGGCCCGGCCTGGTCGGGGTGCCGTAGGGCGGCGTGGCAGTCCCGTAGGGCGGGGTCGGGGTGCCATACGGCGGAGTCGGGGTGCCGTGGGACGGAGCCGCCCCTGGCGCATACGGCGTGGGGGTGGTGAGGGTGCCGTACGGCGGGGTGGCCCCCGGTGCGTACGGCGTGGGCTCGGTGGGCGTGCCGTACGGAGGTGTGCTCAGCAGCACTCCCTGCGGCTGGGCAGCGGAGCCCGCAAGTGGTGTGCCGTACGCCGGGGTTCCGGGCCCATGGACGCCGGGGGCAGCGGCACCGGACACCACCGGGCCCGCGCCGGGCGTCCCAGGGGCGTAACCGGCGGGTGTCGGCGCACCGATGGGAGTGCCGTACGGGGGCGTGGCCTGACGGGGGTTCGATGGGCCGGCCGGGTGTGGGGGAACAGGGGGAGCCGATGCTCCGACGGGTGCCGGAGTGCCGCCCGGTGCGGGCGGGTTGGTGGGCGGCAGCGGGTGGGACGCTGCGTGGGGTGGCCTTGAATCGGTCACCAGGCTCTCCTCCCCTCGGCCGGCCGACGGCTGCGGGCCCGGCCGGCCGCGAGCGTGCTCGATCGCGGACTGTGCTGCTCTGCCGCCGGAACACGCGGCTCTGACCTGGGCAGGACCCGACTGCTGGTGCCCCGCCCCGGCCGGGGTGGTGTCCCGGCCCGGACGCCAAGGTCGCCCGTGGCCCGGTCGCGCCGGGTCGAGCGACACGTGACCGGTGCCCGACACGGTCGCCCTGGCCGCTACTGGCCCGGCGGTGCCGGGTCGAGTGGCGGCGTTCCGCAAGTTGAACGCAGCACACCTGTCCCAGGTCACGCCTGTCCGGCGGACCTCCGGTCGAATGCGGCCACGCACCGCCGTCCCTTCGGCGGTCTGCGGCCGACACCCGGGGTGCCCGCTGTGTCGTGGCGCCGTTCGGGGTTCTCCGCATGTGACGGACAGCCCCCGGCGGCTCCTGTCCGCCGTCAGGATACGGTGCGAGCACGACGACGGAACCACCGGTGACCTCGGTGATCTGCGCCGCAACCAGCCTGTGACCAGCTCACACCTAGGAGTTGCATGTCCTCCCTCAGCCGCATCCCCGGGATCGTCACCACGGACCATGTCTTCCGGGTGCCGCTGGACCACGGCACTCCGAGTGGCGAGGCGATCAAGGTCTACGCCCGCGAGGTGGTCGCAGCCGGACGCGAGCACGACGACCTTCCGTGGATGCTGTACCTGCAGGGCGGACCGGGCGGCAAGGCCAACCGGCCGCTCGGCCGGGACGGTTGGCTGGACCGGGCGCTCGACGACCACCGGGTGCTGCTGCTGGACCAGCGCGGTACCGGCCGTTCCACCCCCGCCAACCGGCAGACGCTGGCCCGGCGCGGCGACGCCCGCCGGCAGGCCGACTACCTGGCGCACTTCCGCGCCGACTCGATCGTCCGGGACGCCGAGCTGATCCGCCGCCAACTGCTGGGCGAGGACGGCCGGTGGAGCCTGCTGGGACAGAGCTTCGGCGGCTTCTGCACCCTCACCTACCTCTCGCTGGCCCCGGAGGGCCTGCGCGAGGCGTTCGTCACCGGTGGCCTCGCCGATCTCCGCCGCTCGGCGGACGAGGTCTACCGCGCGGCGTACCCTCGCGTCGCCCGCAAGAACGCCGGACACTACGCGCGATTCCCCCAGGACGTGGCGGCGGTACGGCGAATCGCGACGCACCTGATCGAGCAGCCCGCGACCCTTCCGGACGGCGGGGTGCTCACCGTCCAGGCCTTCCAGGCGCTGGGCATGATGCTGGGCAGCGGCACCGGTTCCTACGTCCTGCACTACCTGCTGGAGGAAGCCTGGGTGGAGGGGCCGGACGGGTCGGAACTCTCCGACACCTTCCTGGCGGGGGCGCAGACGCACCTGTCCTTCGCCCAGGGGCCGCTGTACGCCGTGCTGCACGAGTCGATCTACGGGCAGCGCTCGGTCGATTCCGGTGCCACCGACTGGTCGGCGGAGCGGGTGCGCAAGGAGTTTCCCGAGTTCGACGCCGCGGCGGCGCTGGCCGCGGACCGACCGGTGCTGCTCACCGGCGAGATGATCTACCCCTGGATGTTCGAGACCGACCCGTCGCTGCAGCCGCTGCGCGAGACGGCTCAGCTGCTGGCCGAGCGCACCGACTGGCCCGACCTGTACGACCCGCAGCGCCTGGCTACGAACCAGGTACCGGTGTACGCGGCGGTGTACCACGACGACATGTACGTGGACACGGCGCATTCGCTGGAGACCGCGGACGCGGTGGCCGGTGTGCGGACGTGGATCACCAACGAGTGGGAGCACGACGGGGTGCGGGTGAGCGGCCGCCGGGTGCTGGACCGTCTGATGCGAATGGCGCGGGGCGAGATCTAGCCGCTCGCCGCGCGGGCGGGGGATGAACGTACGCATATCAGCCTCCGAGGAACTGCTGGTGTCGGGGTGCTCTGCTGCGGGGCCTGGGGATTCGTGGCGGTGCGGCCCCGAGCGCGCGCCGTCGGTGCTCACCGCCCGGTCGGCCGGCAGCGGCTGACGCTTCGCCAGGCGCGGAGGTCGGCTGACCGCCGTCTGGGCTGCCGTCCTCGCCGGGCTCGGAATTGCCCGGCCCGGGCTCGGAGCACTCCCGGCCCGGCCCGGGTTCGCCCAGCCCCGCCTCGGCGGCTCGCACCGGCTCGGTGCCGTCCCGGGGTGTGGGCCCGGGCCGGACAGCGGGGGCTCCTGAGGGGCCGCCGGGCCGTTCGGCTCCTGTCCGCCCGCCGGGCGGCGGGAGTTCGGGGGCCGGCGGGAGCCCCGCTCCGCGCAACCGGGTGGTGCGTTCGCTCCGGACCACCCGGAGCAGGGCCTCCGGGGCGATTCCGGAGTTCAACGATTCGTAGAGCAGCTGGGCCAGGGTGTAACCGGGATCCAGTTCCAGTGCTCTGGCCAGCACGACCCTTGCCGTGGCGGGGTCGCCGGCCAGCCAGGACGTCCAGGCCAACAACGTCATCGGCGGGGCGGCCAGGTGCTCGAACGGGTCGACGCAGCGTTGGATGAGATAGCGCCACAGCTTCTGGGCGGTGGCGAGTTCGTGCGGTTCGGCGTATTCGGCGGCGCGATCACGGCCCAGTTTGTCCTGCAGGCCGATCAGGAGACGGGCCGTGCGCTTGGTGTCGAGCTCCCGGGCGCCGTTGCGGAACTCGGCCATCGCGCTGGCCAGCAGCTCGTCCGTGCGCTCGACCGCCGCATGGCGGCCGTCGGGGCCGGCCAGCTCACGGATGAACGGCGGCCCGGCGTCCTCCAAGGCGCGACGCTGCACCTCGCGGAGCGGCGGGCCCACCGGTGCCAGGCCGGCCACGATTGCCTTGCGGCTGCCCCGTGGGGCCAGGCCCGCGAAGGTGGCCGCGACGGCGAGCGGGCTGGGCTGGTGGGCGGCGCGGACCGGAGTGCCGTCCGGCGGACAGCAGTCGACTCCGGTGCACAGGAAGGACCACCAGCGGCTCGCGGAGACGCACAGCGCCTCCTTGACGATCACCTGCTCGTTCTGGAAGGCCTGAGTGAGTGCGGCCGCCAGCGGGCGGAGCTCCGCCAGTACGGCCTGAGCGCCCTCGGGCGCGGGTGTGCCGTCGGCGGGATCCCGGCACAGATAGAGCAGGACTTGGACGGGGCGGCGGTCGCGCTGTTCGGACAGCTCGACCAGTAGCCGGGCGGATTCCTCGGCGGTGCGCTCCCAGGACTCCGGATCGGCCGGAATGTCGATCCGGATCACCCCGCCTTGGTCGAGCGCGGGGCCCTGCAGGCCCACCGCGACGATGCTGTCGTCGGGGAAGAAGCCCAGCAGGTAGGGGAGCATCTCCGCCATGTCGGCGGGGCCGCGCAGCCGGACCGGGAGGTGGCCGGGGAGCGGGGAGTGCTTGGTGGTGCGGTCGTCTGCGGTCATGGCGGAAAGCCTGGACCCGATTCCGCCACGACTACGGATATTTCGTCTGGCCTGTGGATAAACCGGGGGGTTCAGCATCAGCTCCCCCGAATGGCGGACAATTTCGGCCCGAACAGTGCGATCCGGAGGCATATCACCGGATCAAAGCCAGGTTGTCCACAGCCTGGCATTCGCGGTCCGTCCGTGGAGCACGGTATCCATGACCTCATGCAGACGCGCGAACTCCACCCGACCACTCCAGCCGACCGCGACGCCGTCCGGGCCGCCGCGGAAGCGGTGCTGCACGACCTCGCCGGGCCCGCCGCGAGGCTGCGCGAGGACCAGTGGAAGGCGATCGAGGCCCTGGTGGTGGACAGTCGCCGCGCCTTGGTGGTGCAGCGCACCGGCTGGGGCAAGTCCGCCGTCTACTTCATCGCCACGGCGCTGCTCCGCGCGCGCGGCGCCGGCCCGACGGTGATCGTCTCGCCCCTGTTGGCGCTGATGCGCAACCAGGTCGAATCGGCCGCCCGGGCGGGCATCCACGCCCGGACGATCAACTCGGCCAACCCGGAGGAGTGGGAGGAGATCCAGCAGGAGGTCGCCGACAGCCGCGTCGATGTCCTGCTGGTCAGCCCGGAGCGGCTCAACAACCCCGACTTCCGCGACCACGTGCTGCCCAAACTGGCCGCCTCCACCGGCCTGCTGGTGGTGGACGAGGCGCACTGCATCTCCGACTGGGGCCACGACTTCCGGCCCGACTACCGACGGCTGCGCACCATGCTCGCCGAGCTCTCCCCCGGCGTCCCGGTGCTGGCGACCACGGCGACCGCGAACGCCCGGGTCACCGCGGACGTCGCGGAGCAGCTCGGCACCGGCGTCGGCAACGCGCAGGCCCTGGTGCTGCGCGGCCCGCTGGACCGGGAGAGCCTCAGCCTCTCGGTGCTGTCGCTGCCCGACCCGGCGCAGCGCCTGGCCTGGCTGGCCGACCACCTGGCCGATCTCCCCGGCTCCGGCATCATCTACACCCTGACGGTCGCCGCCGCCGAGGAAATCACCGAGTTCCTGCGCGAGCGCGGCTATCCGGTCGCCTCCTACTCCGGCCGGACCGAGGACGCCGAACGCCGCGAGGCCGAGGCCGCCCTGCTGGGCAACCGGGTCAAGGCCTTGGTCGCCACCTCCGCGCTCGGCATGGGCTTCGACAAGCCGGATCTCGGCTTCGTGGTCCACCTCGGCTCGCCGAGCTCCCCGATCGCCTACTACCAGCAGGTTGGCCGTGCCGGCCGTGGCGTCGACCGCGCCGAGGTGCTGCTGCTCCCGGGCCGGGAGGACGAGGCGATCTGGCGGTACTTCGCCTCGGTCGGCTTCCCCGCCGAGGAGCAGGTCCGTCGCACTCTGACCGCACTGGCCGAGGCCGGCCGCCCGCTCTCCACGGCGGCGCTGGAGACCTCGGTCGACCTCCGCCGCACCCGGCTGGAGACCATGCTCAAGGTGCTCGACGTGGACGGCGCGGTCCGCCGGGTGCGCGGCGGCTGGGAGTCCACCGGCCAGCCATGGCGGTACGACGCCGAGCGGTACGCCAAGGTCGCCCGGGCCCGCGAGGCCGAGCAGCAGGCGATGCGGGAGTACGTCGCGACCGAGGGCTGCCGGATGGAGTTCCTGCGCCGCCAGCTCGACGACCCGGAGGCGGCCCCGTGCGGCCGTTGCGACCGGTGCACCCATGCCCGGCACTCGACCGAGGTGTCGGCCGAAGCCACCGGCGCGGCCCGCGCCGCCCTCGGCCGCCCCGGAGTCTCCTTCGAGACCAGGCGGATGTGGCCGACCGGCATGGAGTCCCTCGGCATCCCGCTGAGGGGACGCATCCCTGCCACTCAGCAGGCAGAGCCGGGGCGCGCGTTGGGCCGGCTCTCCGACATCGGCTGGGGCAGCCGGCTGCGCACCCTCCTCGACGAACGCTCCCCGGACGGCCCGCTGCCGCGCGAGGTGCTGGACGCCGTGGTCGGCGTGGTGGCGGACTGGGCACGCGGCCCGGGCGGCTGGGCCGGCCCGGCCGGTCCGGACGGCACCCGGTTGGAGCGCCCGGTCGGCGTGGTCGCCCTCGAGTCCTCCACCCGCCCGCAGTTGCTGTCCGACCTCGCCGGCGGCCTCGCCTCGATCGGCCGGATGCCGCTGCTCGGCCGGGTCCAGTACGCCACCGGGGAGCCCCCGCACGGGCCGCGCAGCAACAGCGCCCAGCGACTGCGCTCGGTCGCCGGAGCTCTCGTGCTCGCCCCAGGGCTGGCCGACGCGCTGGCCGCGGCTCCCGGCCCGGTCCTCCTGGTCGACGACCTGGTGGATTCGGGCTGGACGCTGACGGTCGCGGCCCACCTGCTCCGCCAGGCCGGTGCCACCGCAGTGCTCCCCCTCGTCCTGGCCGTCCGGGGGTGAGGGCGATTCGGCCGAGCTCAGTGCCAGGCGCGGCGCACAGGCAGGCTTGGACGCCAGGTCCCGTTCACTGGACGTTTTCTGCTCGTACACGCCACGTCCACTGCAAGGTCAGCCGGATGGCTCCACCTCAAGGTCGGGACATATCCGGCAGTTAGGCGGGTTCCGGGCGGCGTTTGTCATTTCATCATTGCCGCTCGGCCGCTCTCGCCCGAGAATTGGAAGGTATCCAGCGCCCGGTCCGTCGGACCCGGCCTTCGGCGTACGCCCGCACACCTTCGGGAACGCGGGCACGGGAAGGAGGATCGTGATCAACGGCATCGACCGAGGTCCTTCCCACTACGACGGCCGCCGGACCATCACGTTGCAGGAGTGGGAGCGCCTCGGCGTACCCCTCCTTCGCACACCGCGAGAGTTCGTCACCGAACTTCACCAGCGACACCTCCCGCAACCGGGCACCACCGTGGTCGCGGTGCTCGACCCCGAGCACCGGGTGGTGGCTTCCGCTTCCTTCGGCGTCCGTCCGCAGTTCAGCGACGGCTGGGACCACCGCAACGCCCTGCTCGGCCACCTCCGCCGGGTCACCCCGCACGACCTGAAGCGCATATCCCCGAGTCGCACCGCCGTCCTGCTGCGCTGCCGGGAGGGCGGGCCGGACTGGACCGAACAGGACGGGGCCTGGATGTGGGCCCTGCGCGCCGCCGCCGAACTGCACGGGCTGCGCTGCGGCTCCTACCTGACGCTGACTCCCGCCGGTTGGCGGTCCCTCGGCGACGGCCGACGCGGGCGCAACCCGCACTCCGGGTCGTGGGCACTCGGCCCGGTCCACACCGTCACCGAACTGCCGCCGCGGGTCACGTCCGACACGGAGTCCGAGTCCGAACGATCCGCATCGTCACTCGCGGCGATACCGTCAGCGCCATCAGCACCGTCGGAGCCGCCGGTCGCCCCGGTCACGTCGCTGGAGGCGATCCGCGCCCTGGAGACCGCCCGCGACAACCGGGCGATCCGCCGAACCGCCGCCCGCTGAGCAGTCGTTCGTCCACAGCGACCACTCACCGAACCGGACGGCCACGCCTCCAGGCCTCCAGGCCCGCAGCACGAACACCCCAACGCTCTGTAGGCGCCAAGGCAATTGCGACGCCGCGGCACGACGGCATCAGGACACGGCTACGCCCCGGCCCCGCCCGTAGGCGGAGCCGGATCGGTACGACGGACGGGCGGTCAGGCGAACAGCGGGGCGACGGTGTCCGTCTCGCCGCAGACCACCAGCAGCTTCGCGGCCCGCTCCAGCGCCTTGCGCGCCGCAGCGGTCACCCGCCCTGTGTGGTTCTCGTTGACCACCAGCACCACCACGTCCCGGCGCAGCGTCCGGGTGGTGGCGGCGTCGGCGTAGAACACGTCGCCGCCGTCGGCGAGTTGAGCCCAGTAGCTCTCCTCGCCGAAGCTCAGCTCGTGTTCCTGCCAAGGGTGCGCGGCACCGACCGTCAGGACCAGCACGTCGCCGGGGCGGCGGCCGGACTCCAGCAGCGCGTCGACCGCTTCGTCGGCACGGTCCAGTGCCTCGGCCGCGGCGACGGACAGGAGTTGGACGGTCGGCCGGCCCGGGCGCGACGCGGGGCCGGGCTTGGGTCGGGGTGCGGGCCGCTGACCGGGAATCGGGCGGTCCGCACGGGGCGGCGTGGGGCGCGGCGGACCGGGGCGAGGGCCCGGGACCGGAGCGGCGACGGCGGTGGAGGAAGGCATACGGGGGGCAGGTGCGTCCGACTTGTGGGGAAGGGGAACGCCGGGGCCCGGGATCGTCTCGTGAATCTCCGGCTCCTCGGGGAAGACAGGCATACCCGGATTCCTATCAAATGCCGGTCGGATGCGCACGGGCACCCCACCACTTGGAAGTCTGGCCGTCCGCACGCGGGCACACGACAACGTTCGAGTGACGGGTGGATGAATGTTGACGAACCGTCAGAAACTGCAGAGACGACTACTCCCATGACCCCCAGGAGGCCCGTGGGAGCCTCCCAAAAATCACGGCGAACCCTCGGATTGTTCGACCGCGCGAGGGCGCGTTAAGCCGCCGGAGCGCACGGCGCGCAGAGA
>NZ_BMRI01000017.1:66398-82859 GCF_014648555.1 Kitasatospora griseola | reverse complement strand
CGCCCGGGCCGCAGCGCGAGGCCGATGGCGCAGGCACGAAGCCGAGAGCGCGCCGCGAGCGACGCCGAAAGCGGTCAGAAGCCGAGCGAGAGCTGCTCGCCGGTATCGACCGGGACCCGCTGCCGCTTGAGGTGGCTCCAGCGCGGCAGGGCATCCATGTAGGCCCAGGAGAGGCGGTGGTGCTCGGTGGGGCCGAGCTCCTCCAGTGCGGCACGGTGGGTCGGCGAGGGGTAGCCGGCGTTCTCCTCGAACGCGAACGCCGGGTGGTCCACCCCGAGTTCGGCCATCAGCGCGTCCCGCCGGACCTTGGCCAGCACCGAGGCTGCGGACACGCAGACGCACGACTGGTCGCCCTTGATCACCGTGCGAACCCGCCACGGGCCGCCCAGGTAGTCGTGCTTGCCGTCCAGGATCACCGCGTCGGGCTGCACCGGCAGCGCCTCCAGGGCGCGGACGGCGGCCAGCCGCAGCGCGGCCGTCATGCCGAGGTCGTCGCACTCCCGGGGCGAGGCGGCGCCGATCGCGTAGGCGGTCACCCAGTCCTCCAGGATCGGGACGAGCGCCTCCCGACGCCGCTCGGTGAGCAGCTTGGAGTCGGTGAGCCCCTCCGGCGGGCGGCGCAGCCCGGTGACGGCGGCACCGACCATGACCGGCCCGGCCCAGGCACCACGGCCCACCTCGTCCAGCCCGACGACCAGGCTGGCTCCGGCCCGGCGCAGGGAACGCTCGACCGAGTGCGTCGGAGGGTCGTACGGCATCGAAGGTTCCTTCACTGGACAGATCGACAGCCGGGCCCGCGCACGAGCACGCCCCGACTGCTTTCAGCCTACGCCGCCGCTCGGACAGCCCGGCCGCCTCGACCTGCCCGAGCAGGGCCCACACACGACCCGCGAAGGGCCAGAACGCGCAGGATCCGAGCCACAACACCCGAGCAGGGCCCGCGCAAGCCCCGTACAGGCCCCAGAGCCGGCACCAACCGACCCGAGGCTCACGCCCGGCCGCGCCGCGCCACCCCGTGTGCACTACGGCCTGACCATCGGCAGCAGCACCTGCCCGAGCAGTTCCTCGCCGAACTCCTCGTCGCACACCCCGCCACAGAACTTGGCCCGGTACAGCAGCATCGCCGGCATCACGTCAGCGACCGTCGACACCGCGGCGCCCTTGCGGACATCACCCCGGGCCTCGCCGCGGCGCAGGATGCCGAGGATGCCCGCGGCGGTCGGTTCGACCACCCGCTCGTGCAGGAAGCCCTTGAAGAACTCGGCGCGCTCGTGGTCGAGTTCACCCATCAGGGTGCGAACGGCCGCACCGAGTCGGGAGTTCAGCACCACGATGTAGCCCTGGACGACGTGCCGCAGCTCGGCCTCCGCGGAGCCGAGGTCGGGGATGCCGGTGGGGGGCGGCATGGCGGCGACCAGCGCGTCCATCACCAAGTCCGCCTTGGAGGCCCAGCGCCGGTAGAGCGCGGCCTTGCCGGTCTGTGCGGCGCCGGCCACCCCTTCCATGGTCATCCGGGCGAACCCGCCGGACGTGAGCTGGTCGAGCGCGGCCTCGAAGATCGCAGCCTCCAGCGCCTTGCCGCGCCTGCGCAGCGGAGCTCCCCCCGCGGGGCCGTCGGCCGACTGTCGCCGGTCCGGCTGATCCATCGTCATCCACCCTAAAAGACGGTTGCGTTCACTATCGGTGCCGACTAATGTCCCCCGCAGTGAACGATGCCGTTCACTATCTGCATCGCCGAGCACCTTACCGAAACAGCAACCGATAGCAGTAGCCAGCAGGGGGCACAACAGTGGCTATCTCCGACACGCTCAGCAAGTCGGCTCCGCCGGGGGCCGGTCGCGACCAACGCAAGGGCATCACGCTCACGGTCATCGCGGCCACTCAGCTCATGGTCGTCCTCGACGCGACCATCGTGAACATCGCGCTTCCCCACATTCAGGACGCACTGAAGTTCTCCACCACGAACCTGTCCTGGGTGATCAACGCCTACACGCTGACGTTCGGCGGCCTGCTGCTGCTCGGCGGCCGGGCTGGCGACATCCTCGGCCGTCGGCGGGTGTTCGTCGTGGGCGTGGTGCTGTTCGGCCTGGCCTCGCTGCTCGGCGGTTTCGCGCAGAACGGCGGCATGTTGCTGGCCGCCCGCGCACTGCAAGGCATCGGCGGTGCGATCTGTTCACCCACGGCGTTCGCGCTGATCGCTACCAACTTCAAGGAGGGGCCGGAGCGGAACCGAGCCTTCGGTGTCTTCTCGGCGGTGGCCGGTTCGGGTGCCGCGATAGGTCTGCTGGCCGGCGGTGTGCTCACGGAGTACATGAACTGGCGCTGGGTGTTTTTCGTGAACGTGCCGATCGCCGTGCTGATCGCCATCGCTGCACCGCGCTACATCAACGAGTCCGAGCGGCACCCGGGCACGTTCGACCTGCCCGGCGCACTCACCTCCACGCTCGGCCTGGTCAGCCTGGTCTACGGGTTCATCCACGCCGCGGACCCGAAGGCCGGCTGGGGTGACAGCGTGACGATCGGCTCGTTCGCCGTCGGCGCGGTCCTGCTGGTCGCGTTCGCGGTGATCGAACAGCGCACCGCCCAACCGATCACCCCGTTGCGGCTGCTGCGGAACCGGAACCGCACCGGCGGCCTGATCATGATGCTCTGCCTGGCCGCGGCCATGTTCGGCATCTTCTTCTACGTCACGCTCTTCGTTCAGCGCGTCCTCGGCTACAGCGCGCTCAAGGCGGGTGTGGCCTTCCTCCCGATCAGCGTCGCGATCATCGTCGCCGCGCAGCTCGCCTCGGTCTTCCAGGCGAGGCTCGGGCCCAAGCCGTTCCTGGCCACCGGCAGCGTCCTGGTGACGATCGGGCTGAGCTGGCTGACGCAGACCGACGTGAACAGCAGCTACCCACTCGGCGTCCTCGGCCCGACGGTCACCTTCGGCTTCGGCATGGGCCTGATCTTCGTCCCGGTGATGCTGATGGCGGTCTCCGGAGTCGCCGCCCACGAGACGGGCGCCGCCTCGGGTCTGCTCAACTCGGTGCAGCAGATCGGCGGTTCGGTCGGCCTGTCGATACTCACCACGGTCTTCGCCAAGGCCGCCACCTCCGAGGGCAACCGCCAACAGTCGCACTTCCTCGCCCACGCCACCCCGACCGACCTGCAGTACGCCCAGCAGCACCAGACCTTCCCGCCCGGCAGCAAGTGGGCCAACGAAGTGCTGGCCTACGCCGTCTCGCACGCCTTCGTGGTGGGTGTGGCGTTCGCGGCCGTCGCACTGCTCTCCGCGCTGTTCGTGGTCAAGGCGAAGGCCTCCGACCTGCCCGCTGAAGCCCCGGCCGGAATGGCGATATGACGCCGCGCGGATCAGGCTGACGCCCCGGAGGGTGGGGGCGGAGCTCAGCCCCTCCCCCACCCTCCCTCGGCACCAGCACCCGCAACCGGCACCCAACAACCACCAGACAACAGTCGGCCGTCGGCAACCCCAAGCGGCAGTCGACGACCGGCAGCCAGCACCCACCAAGCAGCGGCCACCAACCACCAAGCCGAGCCAGTCAACCAACCTGCCACCCGGCCACCCGGCCACCCGGCCGGCAAACCGCCACCGCCCGTCAGCGGTACTCGCTCCCCGCCTCGACCAGCCCGACCCGTCGGCAGGCCTGGCCGCGGTCCCAGACCACGGGGTGCGCCGCGAGGATCTCGCGGGCGCGAGCCTCGGCCCGGCTCATGGCGTACCAGGAGGGCGCGGGTTCGTCGGCCAGCTCGGCGGCGATCGGCTGGAGCGCGCAGGTGCGCAGGTCGTCGGGCAGTTGGTCCAGCACGGGCACGGCATCGACGGAGAGGCCGCGCAGGTAGGCGAGGTCGAGGCGGGCCGCCGAGGTGCGGTAGCGGTCGACGTTCTGCTCGGCGATCAGGCCGTCGGTCCGCAGCAGGCCGAACAGCGCCACGGCCAGCGCCGCGCTGAGCACGACCGCACGGGGCAGCCAACGGCGGGAGGAGAGCACCGAGCCGCACAGCACCATCAGGAAGACCAGGCCGAGCCAGATCTCCACCGCGGCGACGTTCACCCGCAGGCGGGTGAGTCCGAAGGCGTCCATGTACAGGCTCATCCGGACCAGCGCGGTGCCGACCACGACGAGGGTGAGCGTGCAGAGCAGTCCGAGCATCACCTTCACCAGCCGCCGGTCGCCCGCGTTGCTGCGCGGCGCCCAGTACTTGGCGAGCGCGACCACCACCAGGGTGAGCACGGCGATCCAGAGCAGCTGCCAGAAACCCTGGCGAGCATACGCGGCAGGGGTCATCCCGGTGCGGCGCATGATCGAGCCGTAGCCCCCGATCAGGACCACCAGCTGCACCGCCACGAAGGTGCCGAACAGCAGGTTCATCACCGCCAGCGGCATCGCCCACTCCAGCCGTCCGCGTTCCTTGCCGGCGCGGATCTCGGTCCGGTCCCAGCGGCGCGGTGCGGCGGCGGCGTGCGCGGCGCCCAGGGCCAGCAACGCTCCGCCGACGAAGAACACGAAGCGCAGCGGGGTCTCCCCGGGCTCCACCGAGGGGACGAGGTGCGCGAGCAGGTCGGCGACGGTGGAGTCGGCGCCGGCGAACAGCGTGCCGAAGACCACCAGCAGCAGCAGCGAGACGCCGACGGCCTTGGCCACCTGCCCGACGCGGGCCCTGGCCGGGAAGCGGCGCTCCCTCAGCGTCCGGAGTCCCCAGGCGAGCCCGGGCATGAAGTGCGCCCAGAGTCCGATGGATCCCATCGCCACCCCGATCCAGCGGGCACCGCCGTGCAGGGTGAGCGAGCCGAGGCAGATCGCGGCGAGCACGGCGAGCATCACCGCCCCGTCCGCACCACTGACGGCCGGCACCACGCAGAGCAGCAGCGCCGCCACGGCGAACACCAGGTGCCACGGCTTGATCCGCCGTCCGGTGCCCAGTGCGGTCATCCCGGCGCCGGCTGCGCCCGCAACGGCGCAGAGCAGCAGGTTGATGCCGAGTCCGTCGCCGAGCACCAACGCGCTGACCAGACCGGACACCGCGGCCGCGATCAGTACCCGCAGGCGGGCGGGCGCGGCGGCCCGGGGCTTGCTGGGCCGCAGCCACTCCGGTTCGGGCAGCGGATCCACCGGCCGGTACTGGTACGGGTTGCCGCCTGTCGCAGGCCGGGCAGCAGCCCCGACCGGCGCTCCCTTCGCGAACGCCCCGGGCCGCGGCACCGCCCCCGATCCGGCCGTCGGGGGCGGCGCGAACGGGTTGAGCGGCTGCGGCACCCCGCCCGCCCCCGATCCGGACTGCGGCCGGCCACCGGAACCACCAGAGCCACCGGAGCTGCCGACAGCGGCAGAGCCACCGGAGCCACCGGCACCGGCAGCGCCGCCCGGGCCACCAACGCCGGCGGTGCCGCCCGATCCTCCGGAACCGGTGCTGTCGCTGGAGTCGGACGACTGCGACATGAAACCCCCTCAGAATGCGGGCGCGCGCCGACTTTCAGCCAGCCGCACGCCTGTTCGTGCCGGTGACTCTAGGACCCGGGCACCACTTCTGAACAGGTTCAAAAAGCCGCCGGGGCGGCTTGGTCACAGAGTTGTGACACAAACCGCCCCGGCAGCGGGAGTACGGACAGGAACAACGGTCCCGATCAGCAGGTCCCGCTCTGCAGGCGCCGATCAACAAGTACCGATCAACAAGTACCGATCAGCAGCTGCCGATCAATAGGTGCCGTACAGCGAGTACACGAGGTTGTCCTTCACGGCGGTTCCGAAGCTCGCCGGGAAGGTTCCGAACGGGACGCTCGCGCTGCTGTAGACGCCGGACCCGGCGGGGCCGGAGCTGTAGTGCATGTTGTTGACGGTGGAGCTGGTGCCGTTGGAGTTGTAGACCAGCCAGTAGGTCGTGTTGGCGGCCAGGGTGTAGCTGATGGTCGCGCTGTTCCAGGCGTTGGAGCTCAGCACGCCGACCGAGCTGGTGGCCAGCAGGGCGTCCGGCGAGCCGCCGTTGTCGCTGTAGACGGCGATCTGGAACTGGTTGTTGGGCGAGGCGCTGGTCTGGCCGATGTGCGCGTTCAGCGAGGTGAGCGCGATCGGTGCGGCGCCGGTGGTGATCTTCGAGCCGTTGAGGTGGTTGGAGTTGGTGTCGTCGAGCTGGGTGCCGATGGCGTTGTTGCCGATGGTCTGCGGCGGGGCGCCGGCGGTGGTGAAGGCCGCGGAGTAGGCGGCGGCCTGGGTGTTGCCCGCCAGGTCCTTCACGTTGGCGATGCCCAGCGTGTAGCCGGTGTTGAGCGCGAGGGCCGCGGTCGGGGTGAAGGTGACGGTGTTGGTCGCGGCGTCCAGCGCGACGGTGCCGGCCACCGCGGTACCGCCGGTGGTGGTCTTCAGGGTGACGTTGGCGGAGGTGACGGTCGCGGCCTGGACCGGCTCGCTGAAGGAGGCCTTCACCGGGGCGGTGGCGGCGACGCCGGTCGCGCCGTTGGCCGGGACGGAGCCGGTGACCGTCGGCGGGACGGTGTCGGTGCCGTAGGTCGCGGTGTAGGAGCCCACGTTGCCGTCGAAGAAGGCGTACGTGATGCCGTGGATGGTCTCGATCCGGTAGTTGACGGCCGTGGTGCCCTGCTTGATGCCGGTGAGGGTGCCGCCCGCCGAGTTGACCGGAACCATGGCCCGCAGGCCGTTCGCGCCGCCGGTGATGCTGAAGCTCAGCGTGTTCGCGTTCCACGCCATCCCGGAGAACGCGGAGCCGTTGCGGAAGTCCAGCCAGTTCAGCAGCTGCCGGCCGGAGACCACGGGGGTGCCGTGCGCCTTGGCCGAGGCGATGACCTGGTCGGACGCGGTGGAGGCGGCGTAGTCGGTGTGGATGTTGGCGGTCAGGACGGTGTAGTAGCCCTTGGAGTTGTAGGCGTTGTCCAGCAGCGTGTTGACGGTGCCCGGCATGGACTGCCCGGACTCGTCGGTGAGCTGGGTGGTGGCCTGGTACTCGTTGATGGTGGCGCCGTTGGTGTCCGCGTACTTCATCGGCAGGCCGGTGCCGTTGAAGTAGCCGGGCCGGTCCTGCACGAAGCTGCCCGGGTAGTAGTAGTAATCGGTGTCCAGCCGGATGCCGTTGGCGAGCTTGGTCTTGGCCTGGCTGGCCCAGTCGTCCCACTCGACGCAGTGGGTGCGGGTGCTGTCCGGGTTGGGCAGCGAGGGGAACTTGGCCTTCCAGGCGGCGATCTGGGCGGTGTAGACGTTCGCCAGGTCGGTGGGCGTGCCCCACGGGGTGCAGCTGGTGGTGATGTGCGTGCCGATCTCGAAGCCCTGGTCGGAGTAGGCCTTGGCCTGGGCGTCGGTCATCGGTCCGCTGGCGTAGACGTTGGACGAGGCGCGCACGCACTCCCAGTTGGCGACGTTGCAGCCGACCGGGCTCTGCGCGATGTAGCCGTCGAAGCGTCCGGTGGTGCCGCCGATGCCGTGGTCGTCACCGGTCATCACCACGACGGCCTTGACGTCGCGGGGGAAGTACCAGAACTTCGGCAGCGGCTTCTTGGCGGCGTCCATGGTGGTGATCAGGTTGCCGAGCAGGCGCTGCTGCTCGTCGGCGATCGGGATCTGCGCCTTGTCGAGGTTGTTCCAGTTGAGCTGTCCCCCGGTGCCGAAGAACATCTCGCTGGCCTCGATGCCGTCCACGTTGTCGCGCTGCTGGCCGCCCCAGGCGATGTTGCCCTGGCGGGTCTGCACCACGGACTTGGCGAGGTCGAAGGTGAACGCGGCGGCCTGGCCGGTGCCGGCGGTGCGCAGCGTGACGGCCGGGTTGGTGGTGGCCACGGCGGTGTCGCTGTACAGGGTGGCGACGGCGGTGGCGCCGTTCAGCGTGTACTTGTCGGCGGTGCCGTGGTAGCCGATGGTGTCGGAGGTCAGTCCGAGGCCGGGCGCGGCAGTGGTGTCGATCTTCAGGTAGGAGTCGGCCAGCGTGTCGGTGGTGGCGGTGAGGCCGAGCAGCCCGGCGAGCTGCTTGTCGGGCCGCATCGCGACCAGCCGTCCGCCGCCGTTCACCCAGGTGGTGAACATGGTGGTCTGGGCGGCCGTCAGCTGGTTCTCCGCCAGCAGCACCACGTCGTAGGCGGCGAGGGTGGCGGCGGTGACGGTGCCGATGTCGGCGGTCTTGTAGTAGTTCAGGCCCTCGGCCTTGAGGATCTCGCCGTAGTACGAGGTGTACGGGTTGGCGGGGTCGGTGACCAGCAGGATCGGGCCCTCATTGCCGGGGCCGCTGCCGGGCGTGGTGCTGCCGCCGCCGGACGGGGTGTAGGTGGCGTAGATCGAGTAGTTGAGGTTGCCGGTGGAGACGGCGCCGAAGCTGCTGGGCCAGGTTCCGAAGGCCTGGCCGCCGGTGGAGTAGCCGCTCTGACCGCCGGTGGCGTAGTTGAGGTTGTTGACCGCGGCGGAGACGCCGTTGGAGTTGTACGCCAGCCAGTAGGGCGTGTTGGGCGCCAGGGTGGCGGCGACCGGCAGGGTGTTCCAGGTGTGCGCGGTGAGCGTGCCGGAGGTGGAGGCGCCGAGCAGCGGGCCGGGCTTGCCGGCGACGTCGCCGTACACCGCGACCTGGTACTGGTCGTTCGGCGTGGCGCCGACGGCGCCCACGTACACGCTGACGCTGTTGACCGTTCCGCCGCTGGCGCCGGTCACGAAGCGCGAGGTGTTGATGTAGTTGGAGTCGCCGGAGTCGGTGGCGGTGCCGGTGGTGTTGTTGCCGAGGACGGCGGTGGTGTCCGCGTGTGCCGCGGGCCCCGCCATCAGTCCGGTGGATGCGAGCAGGGCCACGAGCAGCCCGGCGAGCCGTTTTCTGAACCTCACGCCAACCCCCCAAGGTCGGATGACCGGATGAACGGCAGAAGTGCCGTCCTCCGTCCTATCGGCTCCGACCCCGGCGCGTCCGCAGAACCCTCACATCACAGCCACGACTTCCGGCCAACTCGAACGCGAACGCTCCGCATCCGACCAGTGTGTCTGCACACCTTCAACACAGCTCGATGTGTTCAACCCCTGAAGGAACGGCTCAGCCCTTCACCGACCCGGCCAGCAGCCCGCGGACGAAGTAGCGCTGGAGCGCGAAGAACACCGCCAACGGCACCACCATCGACAGGAAGGCGCCCGCCGACAGCAGTTCCCAGCGGCTGCCGTTCGAGCCGGACAGCTGGGCCAGCCGGGAGGTCATCGGCGCGACGGTCGGATTGCCGCCGGCGAAGGTGAGCGCCACCAGCAGGTCGTTCCACACCCACAGGAACTGGAAGATGGCGAACGAGGCCAGCGCGGGGGCGCTCAGCGGCAGCACGATCGAGCGGAAGATCTTGAAGTGCGAGGCCCCGTCCACCACGGCGGCCTCCATCAGGTCGCGGGGCAGCTGGGCGATGAAGTTGTGCAGCAGGAAGATCGCCAGCGGCAGCGCGAACATCGTGTGGGTCAGCCACACCGGCAGGTAGGTGTCCTTCAGGTTGAGCGCCGGGATCACCGTCACCGACCCGAGGTGGGCGCCGCCGGAGAACAGCCGCAGCAGCGGGATCAGCGCCATCTGCAGCGGCACGATCTGCAGCGCGAAGATCACGAAGAACAGGGTGTCGCTCCCCTTGAACCGCACCCAGGCCAGCGCGTAGGCCGCCATCGCGGCCAGCACCAGCGGGAAGACGGTGGCGGGGATGCTGATCGCCACCGAGTTGACCAGGTACGGCATCAGGCCGCCGGAGGTGCCGAAGGAGTTGTCGAACAGCACCGACCGGTAGTTCTCCAGGCCGAAGTCGGGATGGACGAACGCCTCCCACCAGCCGGTGGAGGCGACGTCGCCCTTGGGGCGCAGCGAGGTGACCAGCAGGCCGACGGTCGGGATGGTCCACAGGGCGGTCACGGCGACCACCAGGGCGCTCGCCAGCGGGCTGCTGAAGGACCGTCGGACGGCCTTCACGGGCGGCAGTTCGGGCTTCGCGGCCTCGGTGGGGGCCAGGGTGGGCTGGGCGCTCATCTGGTCGCACGCTCCTTGCGCAGCAGGGCGATGTTGTAGACCACCAGCGGGGCCACCGCGAGGAAGAGGATCACCGCGAGGGCGCTGCCGCGGCCGTAGTTGTACTGCTCGAAGCTCTGCGAGTACATCTCGTTGGCGAGCACCTGGGTGCCGAAGTTGCCGCCGGTCATGGTGCGGACGATGTCGAAGGCCTTCAGCGTGATGATCATGATGGTGGTGAGCACCACCACCAGCGTGGTGCGGATCATCGGCACGGTGACGTGTCGGAACAGCCGCAGTCCGGTGGCCCCGTCGAGCCGGGCGGCCTCGGTGATCTCGTCCGGGATGGCCTTGATCGCGGCGGACAGCACCACCATGGCGAAGCCGGTCTGCACCCAGACCAGGACGGCCATCAGCAGGAAGTTGTTCAGCGGCTGGGACAGGATCCAGTTCGGCGGGTCGTCCCAGCCGAGCGCGACGGCGAGTTGGCTGAGCAGGCCGACCTGGTTCTGGCCGGCGCCGCGCGACTCGTACACCAGCTTGAAGACGATCGAGGCGGCCACCAGGGAGACCGCCATCGGCATGAAGATCAGCGACTTGTAGATCGCCTGCCCGCGCATCCGGTCCACCATCAGGGCCAGCGCGAGGCCGAGCCCGGTGGCCGCGAGGGGGGCGATCACCAGCCACAGCAGGGTGTTCAGCAGCACCCCGTGGATGGGTGAACTGGTCAGCGCCCAGCCGTAGTTCTTCCCGCCGACGAACTTCGCGCTGTCGGCGTCCAGGAAGCTCAGCACGACGGTGCGCAGCAGCGGCACCACCAGGCCGGTGAGCAGCAGCACGATCGCCGGGCCGAGCATCAGCACGATCGCCAGCGGCCGGGAGAAGCGTCCGGTGGCGCGGCCGGCGGCGAAGAAGACGGCCAGCAGGAGGCCGACGAAGCCCAGTACGGCGCCGGCGGTGTTGCCGAACTTGACTGCCGCGTCCTGCCAGAGCGAGTCCGCGAGGTGGAGCGCCGGCCCGGCGAGCCGGGTGTCGGTGGGCATGCGCGGGGTCCTTCCTCAAGACCTGGTGATCTCAGGGCGTTCGGGTGGCCGCAGGGCATGGGGAGGGCAGCGCGGACGGACGGCTCCGCCCGCGCTGTCCGGGGTTCCCGGCCTACTGCGGCCAGGCGGCGTCGATGTCGGCGGCCGTCTTCTGGATCGACTGGCCCTCGGCGAACCAGGCGGTGAGCGCCTTCCACTCGGCGCCGGCGCCGATAGCGGCGGGCATCAGGTCGGAGCCGTCGAAGCGGAAGGTGGCCGCCGGGTCGGTGAGCGCGTCGGCGGACAGCTTGTCGATCGGGTCGGTGTAGAGGCTCTTGTCGACGCCCTGGTTGGCGGACACCCAGCCGGGCGAGACCTTCACCCGGCTGCTCGCCCAGTCGGAGCTGGACAGGTAGTTCTGCACGGCCTGCACCTCGGGCCGGTCGGAGAACGCGGCGGCGAACTCTCCGCCGCCCTCGACCGGGCTGGTGACCTGCGGGTTCACCGCGGGCAGGCGGAAGGCGAAGATGTCGCCGTCGGGGCCGATGTCGGTGCCCTTGGGCCACTGCGCCCGGTAGAAGGACGCCTGCTGGAGCATCCCGCACTTGTTCTGCAGGATCGGGGTGCCGGCGTCCTGGAAGGTGGTGGTGGCGATCGACTTGACGTCGCCGAAGCCGGCGTTGACCCAGGCCGGGTTCTGCATCCAGTCGGCGACGGTCTTCATCGCGGTGGTGATCTTCTCGTCGGAGAACTTCACCTTGTGGCTGACCCACTGGTCGTAGACGTCGCCGCCGTAGCTGCCGAGGACGACCTCCTCCAGCCAGTCGGTGGCCGGCCAGCCGGTGGCGGTGCCGGACCCGATGCCGCCGCACCAGGGCTTCATGGCCCCGGCCCTGGCGATCTTGTCACTGAGCGCCATCAGGTCGGCCCAGGTCTTCGGGACCTCGTACCCGGCGGCCTTGAACGCCTTCGGGGAGTACCAGACCAGGGACTTCATGTTGGCGCTCATCGGCGCCGCGTAGAAGGTGCCGTTGACCGACCCGTAGGTCTTCCAGATCGGCGACCACTTGTTCTCCTGGTCGACGGTCTGCTGCGGGGGCTTGACCACCTTGCCGCTCTTCACCATCTGGGCGAGCAGTCCGGGCTGCGGGATGATCGCCAGGTCGGGGGCGTTGCCGCCGGCCACCCGGACCGGCAGCTGCGACTCGAAGTCGTTGGAGCCCTCGTAGTCGATCTTGATGCCGGTGCACGAGCTGAAGTCGGCCCAGGACTTCTCCAGGGAGTCCGACTCCGGCGCCAGGATCGACGCGTACATCGACACCTTGGTGCCCGAATGGCCCGCGTACGCCTGGTACTTGGCGCAGTCACCGGTGAGCGCGGCGGCCGACGAACCGCTCCCGCCGCCGGACGACGAGCTGTTGGAGCAGGCGGCTGTCAGTGCCAGTGCCAGAACGGCCGGGACAGCCAGTAGCCGCCGGCGTCCAGTGGTCACAGGGGTGGTCAATGCGGTCCTCCTTGCCAGGGCATGGGCATGCCAGCCGTAAGACGAACACAACACTGCGCTGTACCGGAGATGTGGGTGTACCCAGCTGATCGCTGGCTCAAAGACGTTAACCCACCGGTCACCCCACGCCAAGGAGCGCGTTCGACCTTCATCGACCGGCGCCCCACTTGTGACCGTGCCGTGCTACGAGGCCTCGGCCCGACCGTCCGCCGACATCGCCTCGGCCTCCCGCTCCAGGTCCGCCAGGTCCACACCCCGCTCGCGCAGCAGCCGCACGGCCGTGCCGCCGCCCTCGCGGATCAGGCCGAGCAGCAGATGGCCGGTCTCGATCCGCCGCACCCGCCCGTCGGCTGCGGCCCGCAGCGACAGCGCCATCACCCGCTTGGCCCGGTCGGTGAACCGCGGCCCGCTCCACCGCGAGCGTCCGCCGGCCGGCGGGGCGTCCAGCGCGCCCGGGCCGAACGTCGACTCGACGGCCTCGCGCACCGCCGCCAGGTCGATGCCGATCGTCGCCAGCGCGGCGCCGTCGCGCTCGGGGTCCGGGCCGCCCAGCGCGCGGGCCACCGCGAGCCGGCCGGCGTCCAGGTCCAGGCCGAAGCGGCCGAGCAGCCGGGCGGCCGGATCCTGCGGCTGGGCCAGCAGGCCGAGCAGCAGGTGCTCGGTGCCCAGGTGGCGGTGGCCCAGCCGCTGTGCCTCGTCGCCCGCCAGCGTCACCGTGCGACGGGCCTCCGTCGCGAACCGTTCGAACATCTCAGTCCCCTCCCCGTTCCGTCGTCCGCTTGGCGTACTTCTTGTGCACCGCCTGCCTGGTGACGCCCAGGCAGACCGCGATGTCGTGCCAGGACCAGCCCTTGCCGCGGGCGTTGCCGACCTGGAGTTCCTCCAGCCGGTCGGCCAGGTCGCGCAGGGCCCGGACGGCGCGCAGGCCGATCGCCGGGTCGCCGCTGCTCGCGTCGGCCGCGAGCTGTTTCGTCTCGCTCATGATGTCAACATAGGTTGACACCGGTCAGCGCGTCAACCTTGGTTGACAGAAATCAGTACCGCTCCGCCAGGTACTCCGCAAAGGTGATCCGCCCGTCCACGTGCTCCGGCGCCAGGTTCCCGCCCGCCCGCAGCGCCTTCACCGCCCCGCCCGGCATCGGCACCCGCAGCACCGGCCGCCGACGGCCCCTGGCCTGCAGGAACTCCTCCGCCAGCGACTCCACCGGACGCACCTGCGGGCCGCCGAAGTCCGCCACCCGCCCGGCCGGGGCGGCCTCCGCCAGGTCCGCCAGCCGCTCGGCGACGTCCCGCACGTCCACCGGCTGGAACGCCACGCCGCGCGGCAGCAGCAGCACCGGCGCCTTCGACAGTCCGTCCAGCATCCGCACCAGCAGATCGTGGAACTGGGTGGCGCGCAGCACCGTCCAGCCGAGACCGGACTCGGCGACCAGCCGCTCGCACTCCGCCTTCGCCCGGTAGTAGCCGAGCGGCACCGCGTCCACACCGACGATCGACACGTACACCAGGTGCCGGACGCCGGCCTCGCGGGCGGCCCGGACCAGCCGCCGGGTGGCGTCCACGTCCCGCCTGCCGTTGGTGGTCGCGCAGTGCACCACCGTGCCGGCGCCCGTCAGCGCCGCGCCCAGCCCGCGCCCGGTCACCAGGTCGGCGACCGCCCAGCCGTGCTCCCCCGGTGTGTGCGCCTGCCGGCTCACCACCCGCACCGGGCACCCCCGCGCCAGCAACCGACGCACCACGGCCCGCCCCAGCGTCCCCGTCCCGCCCGTCACCACCAGCTGCCGCATCGCGCTCACCCCATCTCCACCCCCCAGCCTGCGCGGTCGGAGCGCCCCCGGCAGCCCGGCCCACGCACCCGGGGGAACGAGGTCACCCAGGGGTCACAGGTCCTCCGGCCACGGATAGCCGAGCTGTTCCGCGTAGTCGACACTGCCGCCGCAGACCCGGGCCCGGGCGCGCGGGTCCGCCGAGGTGAGACGGTCGACGAGGTCGGCTGCCAGTTCGACCGGGTCACCGGCGGGGACGGTCAGTTCGACCAGGAACTGCAGGTAGGGCGAATCGCCGGGGCGGTCCGGCACGGCCGGACGCCAGAAGAACGTCAGGTCGATCCGGTCAGGACCCGAGGGCCACGTCCACAGGACGTCGAACTCGCACTCCCAGGCGGCCAACAGCTCCGGCCGGCGGACGAGTTGGTCCTGCACCAGGCGTCCGACGCCGCGCGCGGGCCAGTCCTGGACCCCGGTGCCGGCACGGTCGAGCTCCGCCAGGTACTGCGCGGCGTCGAACCGGTACGCCGGGAGGTCGAGGTCCTCGATGCCGGGGTTGCGCCAGCCGTCCCAGACCACCGCGCCACTGTTCTGGCGCACCGTCACATACAGGGCGCCGCAGCAGTCTTCACCGCACCCGGCCACGTGGAGCCGAACCTCCCGGGCCTCGGGGTCGGGCAGCAGCGGGCTGTACGGCCCGAGCAGGGAGCGCGGGTCCGGGCCGAGGTGCCCGTCCGCGAAGCCGGTGTCCAGCAGGTCCCGCCCGTCGGCCAGCAGCCGGAGTTCGCGCCGCCCCTCCGAGGCGTCCTCGATGCGCAGTTCCAGCCGGTTGTTCGATGCCTCGTCCATCCCGGCATTGTGTCCGCACACGACGCAGGGCGCCGACCGAATTAACGGTCGACGCCCTGCCCGCTACTGCACGGTGACAGTGTGTCAGCTGCAGCCGCTGGTGGAGCCGCAGCCCTCGCAGAGGTAGCAGCTGCCGGCGCGGCGCATCTTGGTGCCGCAGGAGAAGCAGAGCGGCGCGTCGGCGTTCAGGCCGAGGCGGATCTCGGCGAGCTCCGTGGAGTTGTGCGCGGCGGGCGCCGGCTTGGGCTGCTCGACGACCGAGAGGGCGACGTGCGGCTTCTCGGCGGAGAGCGGCGCGGACTGGGCGAGCGACTCGACGTCGAGCTCCTCCTCGATCGGCTCGTAGGAGCCGGTCTCCAGGTGCCGGGTGCGCTCCTCGACGGAGTGGATGCCGAGCGCGGAGCGGGTCTCGAACGGCAGGAAGTCGAGGGCCAGGCGGCGGAAGATGTAGTCCACGATGGACTGCGCCATCCGCACGTCCGGGTCGTCGGTCAGGCCGGCCGGCTCGAAGCGCATGTTGGTGAACTTGGCGACGTACGTCTCCAGCGGGACGCCGTACTGCAGGCCGACCGAGACGGCGATGGAGAAGGCGTCCATCATGCCCGCGAGGGTCGAGCCCTGCTTGGACATCTTCAGGAAGACCTCGCCGAGACCGTCGTCCGGGTAGGAGTTGGCGGTCATGTAGCCCTCGGCGCCACCGACCGTGAAGGAGGTGGTGATGCCGGGACGGCCCTTGGGCAGGCGCTTGCGGGTCGGGCGGTACTCGACGACCTTCTCGACCGCGGGAGCCGCGGCCGGGGCCGGGGTGGCGACCGCCGCCGGGGCCTTGGTCTTGGCCGAGAGCGGCTGGCCGACCTTGCAGTTGTCGCGGTAGATGGCGAGCGCCTTGACGCCGAGCTTCCAGGCCTGGAAGTAGATCTCCTCGACCTCCTCGACGGTGGCGTTCTCCGGCATGTTGACGGTCTTGGAGATCGCGCCGGAGATCCACGGCTGGATCGCGGCCATCATCCGCACGTGGCCCATCGGGGAGATCGACCGCTCGCCCATGGCGCAGTCGAACACCTCGTAGTGCGCGGCCTTCAGGCCGGGCGCATCGATGACGTTCCCGGTCTCGGCGATGTGCGCGACGATCGCCTCGATCTGCTCGTCCTGGTAGCCGAGGCGCTTCAGGGCGCGCGGGACGGTGCCGTTGACGATCTGCATCGAGCCGCCGCCGACCAGCTTCTTGAACTTGACCAGGGCCAGGTCGGGTTCGACGCCGGTGGTGTCGCAGTCCATCATCAGGCCGATGGTGCCGGTCGGGGCGAGCACCGAGGCCTGCGCGTTGCGGAAGCCGTTCTGCGCGCCGAGCCGGACCACGTCGGCCCAGGCG
>NZ_BMRI01000017.1:45597-66370 GCF_014648555.1 Kitasatospora griseola | reverse complement strand
GTGTTGGCGGCGGCCCACACCGGCGCGTCCAGGTCGTCCAGCGGGGCGACCGCGACGGAGGCGTCGGCGTGCTGCTTCATCACCCGCTGGTGCGGGGCGGCGTTGCGGGCGTAGCCGTCGTACGGGCCGACCACGCCGGCCAGTTCGGCGGAGCGGCGGTAGGCGGTGCCGGTCATCAGCGAGGTGACGGCGCCGGCCAGCGCGCGGCCGCCCTCGGAGTCGTAGGCGTGGCCGGTGGCCATCAGCAGCGCGCCGAGGTTGGCGTAGCCGATGCCGAGCTGGCGGTAGGCGCGGGTGGTCTCGCCGATCTTCTCGGTCGGGAAGTCGGCGAAGCAGATGGAGATGTCCATCGCGGTGATGACCAGCTCGACGACCTTGGCGAAGGTCTGCGCGTCGAAGCTGTCGTCGTCGCGGAGGAACTTCATCAGGTTCAGCGAGGCCAGGTTGCAGCTGGAGTTGTCCAGGTGCATGTACTCGGAACACGGGTTGGAGGCGTTGATCCGGCCCGACTCGGGACAGGTGTGCCAGTGGTTGATCACCGAGTCGTACTGGATGCCCGGGTCGGCGCAGGCCCACGCGGCCTCGGCCATCTTGCGGAACAGGCCCTTGGCGTCGACGGTCTCGATGACCTCGCCGGTCATCCGGCCGCGCAGGCCGAAGCCGGTGCCGTTCTCGACCGCGGTCATGAACTCGTCGTTCACCCGGACCGAGTTGTTGGCGTTCTGGTACTGGACGGAGGCGATGTCGTCGCCGCCGAGGTCCATGTCGAACCCGGCGTCGCGCAGGGCGCGGATCTTCTCCTCCTCCTTCACCTTGGTCTCGATGAAGGCCTCGACGTCCGGGTGGTCGACGTCCAGCACGACCATCTTGGCGGCCCGGCGGGTCGCGCCGCCGGACTTGATGGTGCCGGCCGAGGCGTCGGCGCCGCGCATGAAGGAGACCGGGCCGGAGGCGTTGCCGCCGGAGGAGAGCAGTTCCTTGGAGGAGCGGATCCGGGACAGGTTCAGGCCGGCGCCCGAGCCGCCCTTGAAGATCATGCCCTCTTCCTTGTACCAGTCGAGGATCGACTCCATGGAGTCGTCGACGGACAGGATGAAGCAGGCGGAGACCTGCTGCGGCTGCTGGGTGCCGACGTTGAACCAGACCGGCGAGTTGAAGCTGAACACCTGGTGGAGGAGGGCGTGCGTCAGCTCGTGCTCGAAGATCTCGGCGTCGTCCGGGGACGCGAAGTAGCCGTGCTTCTCGCCGGCGGCGCGGTAGGTGAGCACCACCCGGTCGATGATCTGCTTCAGGCTCCACTCGCGCTGCGGGGTACCGACCGCGCCGCGGAAGTACTTGCTGGTGACGATGTTCACGGCGTTCACCGACCAGAAGTCGGGGAACTCGACGCCGCGCTGCTCGAAGTTGATGGACCCATCGCGCCAGTTGGTCATCACGACGTCGCGGCGCTCCCAGGTGACCGCGTCGTACGGGTGGACCCCAGGGGTGGTGTAGATCCGCTCCAGCCGCAGACCGGTCTTGGGGGCCTTGGCGCCCTTCCCGGCCTTCTCCGACTTCGACCCGCGCGCGGAACCGCTCGTGGTGTCTGTCATGCCTTGCTCCTCCTCCTGGGCAAACGCCCGAAGTGCCCTGAAAAGTCCGGGCACGACTGGTTCGTTCTCCTGGTGCGCGGGCAGGCGGAAGCCCGGCCACGGCACACGGGTACTGCGGTGACTTGAATGAAAAAAGTGAAAGGGACCCGGCCGTTACGGCACGGGCACCGGGACCGGGGCCGCGGGCCGCTCGGAGCGCAGCTCCGCGATCGCGGCCTCGAAGTCCTCCAGGTTGTCGAACGCCCGGTAGACGGAGGCGAACCTCAGGTACGCCACCACGTCCAGCTCCTTCAGCGGGCCGAGTATCGCCAGGCCCACGTCGTGGGTGGAGAGCTCGGCGCTGCCGCTGGCCCGCACGCACTCCTCGACCCGCTGCCCGAGCTGGGCCAGCGCGTCCTCGGTGACCGGGCGACCCTGGCAGGCCTTGCGGACGCCGGAGATCACCTTCTCGCGGGAGAAGGGCTCGGTGACGCCACTGCGCTTGATCACCATCAGAGTGGCGGTCTCGACGGTGGTGAACCGGCGACTGCAGTCCGGGCACTGCCGGCGACGGCGGATCGAGCAACCGTCGTCACTGGCCCGACTGTCCACGACTCGGCTGTCCGGATGCCGGCAGAAGGGGCAGTGCACCTGGAACTCCCTCCCTGCGACCGACGGCGAACGACTCGAACCACTCTACCCGACTCGAAACACAAGACCTGTGCCCGATCGAGGACACTAGCCACTAGATCTAGTGGCGGACGCCGCGCCACGCCGGGCGAACGGGTGAGAGCCGAGGACATCGCAGGCCGGGACCCCATAGACTGTTCGAGTCGAACATGCAATCGACTTACACCCGGAGGCTTGATCACGTCCGGCAACCTCGAATAAATTCACTCGAACGTGTGTTTGGCGCAACCTTTCGATAGAGGCGCCAGTTGAGCTGGACAGTTGGAGCACCAGTCGAGAGGGTCGCCCGCGATGTCCACCCCCAGCACCGCCAGCGTCATGCACACCGTAGAAGCCAAGACCGCCATCCCGGTGCAGGAGCGTTCCGCGCGCACCACTGACCAGGAGAGCATGGATCAGACCATGAGCCGTAGTCAGCCGATCGAGGAGTCCCCGCTCGGTGTGCCCACCCCCGTCGTCCGCGCCCTCCCCGGCCGACCGCCAGGCATCCGCACCGACGAAGCCGGCCTGACGGAGCGCCAGCGCCGCGTCATCGAGGTCATCCGCGATTCCGTGCAGCGCCGCGGCTACCCGCCGTCCATGCGCGAGATCGGCCAGGCCGTCGGCCTGTCCTCCACCTCCTCGGTCGCCCACCAGCTGATGGCCCTGGAACGCAAGGGCTTCCTGCGCCGCGACCCGCACCGCCCGCGCGCCTACGAGGTCCGCGGCGTCGAGGTCGCCCGCCCCGCCGCGGCCGAGACCTCCGGCCGGCCCTCCACCTCCTACGTGCCGCTGGTCGGCCGGATCGCCGCCGGCGGCCCGATCCTCGCCGAACAGACCGTCGAGGACGTCTTCCCGCTGCCCCGTCAGCTGGTCGGCGAGGGCGAGCTGTTCGCCCTGACGGTCAAGGGCGACTCGATGATCGACGCCGCGATCTGCGACGGCGACTGGGTGACGGTCCGCCGGCAGCCGGTCGCCGAGAACGGGGACATCGTCGCGGCGATGATCGACGGCGAGGCGACGGTGAAGCGCCTGAAGCGCGAGGACGGGAAGATCTGGCTGATGCCGCACAACGTGGCGTACGAGCCGATTCCGGGTGACAACGCCACCATTCTTGGCAAGGTCGTCGCGGTTCTGCGCAGGCTTTGAGGTAGGCAGGGGGCGCACCATCAGGGGCGCGTGGTGGTACCTCCCGGCCCGCTGGGGCTGGGGGGAGAACTGCGCGAAGCGGAAGGCGCCCAACAGCAAGGTCCGGCCGAGGACGGTACTCCCGTCTTCAGCCGGACCTTGCTGCGCGTTCCCGGTTGCTCGCGCAGTTCCCCGCGCCCCTGTTTTCGCGCTCTCCTGCCTACCGGGGACGGACCGGCGGAGCCGACTCGTCGATCGCGGCGAGGGACCGGCGGACCTGGTTGCGGTCGGTGGTGTACCAGAAGTCCGGCATGGAGGAGCGGAAGAAGCTCCCGTACCGGGCGGTCGCGAGTCGCGGGTCGAGGACGGCGACGATGCCGCGGTCGTCCGCCGCGCGGACCAGGCGGCCGGCGCCCTGGGCCATCAGGAGGGCGGCGTGGGTCGCGGCGACCGCCATGAAGCCGTTGCCGCCGCGGGATTCGACGTCCTTCTGGCGGGCGCTCATCAGCGGGTCGTCGGGGCGCGGGAACGGGATCCGGTCCATGACGACGAGCTGGCAGGCCGAGCCGGGGACGTCGACGCCCTGCCAGAGCGAGAGCGTGCCGAACAGGCAGGTCTGCGCGTCGGAGGCGAAGGTGCGGATGAGCTCGCCGAGGGTGTCCTCGCCCTGCAGCAGGATCGGTGCGTCCAGGCGCTCGCGCAGCGCCTCCGCCGCGGCCTGCGCCGCCCGCATCGAGGAGAACAGGCCGAGGGTGCGGCCGCCGGCGGCGCCGATCAGCTCGGTGAGTTCGTCGAGCATCTCCGGCCGGTCGGGTTCCCGGCCGGGCGGCGGCAGGTGCTTGGCGACGTAGAGGATGCCCTGCTTGGGGTAGGTGAACGGGGAGCCGACGTCCAGGCCGCGCCAGTACGGCGGGGCGTCCTCGCCGGTCTCGGCGCTCGGCCCGTCGGGGGTGCGGTGGTCGGGCAGCCTGGTCTCGCCGGGCAGGCCGAGGGACGCGGCGACGCCGTTGAAGTCCCCGCCGAGCTTGAGCGTGGCGGAGGTGAGAACGACCGAGCGGTCCTTGTACAGGTTCTCCCGCAGCAGCCCGGAGACGGACAGCGGGGCGACCCGCAGCGATGCGGTGCCCAGGCCGAAGCGGTCGCTGCGTTCGATCCAGACGACGTCGTACTCGGAGCCGGTGAGCAGCCGGTCCGCCGTCTCGTGCAGGGTCTCCGCGGAGGCCATCGCCTGCTTGCGGACGGCGTCCTCGTCGCTGAGGCCCTTGTCGCGGGTCTCGCCGAGCGAGGTGATGACCTGGCGGCAGGCGTCCCGGATGCCGGCCACGGCGTAGCCCAGGTACTCGGGGAGCTCCTCGACCTGGCCGGGCTGCGCGGTCTCCATCAGGCCGTGGAAGTTCTCCGCGGCGGCCTGCAGCGCGTCCACGGACTTCTCGTTGGCGAGTTTCGCCGCCCGCTTGACGGCCCGGTTGACGGCGCCGACGGTGAGTTCGGCGGTGGCAGCGCCGGTGACCCGGTTCACCAGCTCGTGCGCCTCGTCGATGATCAGCAGGCCGTGTTCGGGGAGGACGGGCGCGCCCTCGATCGCGTCGATCGCCAGCATCGCGTGGTTGGTGACCACCACGTCCGCCAACTTGGCGCGCTCGCGGGCCTGTTCGGCGAAGCACTCCTGGCCGTAGGCGCACCGGGAGGCGCCCAGGCACTCCTTGGAGGTGACGGAGAGCTGGGCCCAGGCCTTGTCGGAGACGCCCGGGGTGAGGTCGTCGCGGTCGCCGGTCTCGGTCTCGTCGGCCCAGTCGCGCAGCCGCAGCACGTCCTGGCCGAGCTTGCCGGTGGGGCCGCCGAGCGCGTCGACCGGGTCGAACAGGCCCTCGCCCTCGTCGCTCGGGGTGCCCTCGTTGGCGCGGTGCAGACACAGGTAGTTCGAGCGGCCCTTGAGCATCGCGTACAGCGGGCGGCGGCGCAGCGTCGGGTGCAGGGCGTCGACGGTGCGCGGCAGGTCGCGTTCGACGAGCTGGCGCTGGAGGGCGAGCGTCGCGGTGGCGATCACCACGTTGTCGCCGTGGGCGAGGGCGGGCACCAGGTAGGCGAGGGACTTTCCGGTGCCGGTGCCGGCCTGGACGAGGAGGTGTTCGCCCTCGTCGACGGCGGAGGCGACCGCCTCGGCCATCCGGACCTGCCCGGGCCGCTCCACGCCGCCGACGGCGTCGACGGCGGCGTGCAGCAGTTCCGGGATACGGGAGGCGGGGACGGGAGGCGCCGACGCGTCCGGGCCGCCGGGCAGGGGTGCGGTGTCGTTCGTCATGACGTTCCCAGCCTACGGGGCCGGGGTGACAATCCGGTGCTGTCGGGTCGGGAGGTGCGCGGTGCTGTGCAGCGGATTGTCGATCTGGCCGTGGACGGCGGCGTGCGGACGGTCCGGGCGGTCGCGGTAGCCGTCGAGCAGCAGCCGGTTGCGGTTCAGGCAGAGCCGGTCGATCCGCGGCGTGAACAGGTCGAACAGCCGGTGCCGGTCGGCGAGTTCCGGGAAGCGCCGCTGGCAGTCCCGGATCCGCTCGGCCAGCAGTTCCCAGAACTCGGTCTCGGGGAGGCCGAGTTGCTCCTCCAGCAGGGGCGCCAGGTAGCGGTAGACGCCGATGAACAGCCCGGAGTGCAGGAACTGGCACAGGTAGTCGGGGTTCTCCCGCAGCAGCACCTCGCCGATCCCGTCGGGCAGGTCGGCGAGTTCCGGCAGCGGCCGGTCGCTGATGTTGACGTCGTCGACGAAGTCCTTGACGGCGAGCCGGACCGGAACGTCCCGCTGGTCGAAGACGATGATCGCGTTCTCGCCGTGCGGGGAGAACACCAGGCCGTAGCGGTACAGGAAGTGCAGCAGCGGCGGCAGCATCGCCGCGAACAACCGGTCGACCCAGCTGCGGACGTCCAGCCCGGAGCGGGCGACCAGCTCGGCGGCCAGCGCGCGGCCGTCGGAGCCGGTCTGCAGCAGCGCGGCCAGGGTGCGACCGCGTTCGCCGTCGTCGAGGTGCCGGCCGAGGGGTTCGCGCCAGATCGCGCCGAGCAGTTCCTTGTACTGGTAGGGAGCGTCGGGCAGGTCCCGGTACAGCGGGTGCTCGACGGTGACGGAGGCGATCTCGCCGAGCAGGATCACCCGGCACTCGTCGCGCAGGTACGGGTCCTGGTCGCGCAGCCGCTGGATCCAGGCGGTGACGGCGGGCGCGGCGAGCGCGCGTTCGGTGGGCAGACCGCGCCAGACCAGGGTGTTGAGGATGGCCAGCGGCAGTTTGACGGTGCACCGGTCGGGTCTGCTCAGGTTGAAGAACGACCGGATGGACTGCTGGGGCAGCCGCAGGTCGCCGTCGCTGGGCAGCGGAATGATCTCGCCGCTGGCGATCCACGGCGCGAACAGGCCGACCACGGTCTCGTCCCACTGCCAGGGGTGCACCGGCAGCAGCCAGAACTCGTCGGCGCGTTCGCCGAGTTGGGCGCGGAACGCGGGGTCGAGCTCGGTGTCGTAGATGGTCTCGTCGCCGCGGAAGGCGGCCAGGTTCTTGTGCACGGCCAGCCACGGCAGGGTGCGCGGCAGCCGGGCCTCGGGGGCCCAGCCGGCCGCGTCGGTGGCGGAGAAGCCGAGCCGGCCCTTGTTGGCCACGATCCACGGGTGGCCGGTCTGTCTGCCCTCCAGCGCGACGTGGTCGAGGTCGGCGAGTTCGGCGGCGCTCAGCGCGGTGGCCCGCAGGTGGGCGTCGGCGATCAGCGTGGCGGTGAGTTCGCGGACCAGGTGGCCGGTGGTGTCGCCGTTCAACTTCAGGGTGTGCCGGGCCTGTTGGAGGAACCGCAGCGGATCGTCGCCGCCCGCTATCGACCCCGGGTCGACCCGCCAGCTGCCGTAGGCGCCCCGGCGGGCGGTGAACCGGTAGTCGGCGTCCGGGAGTTCGAGCAGGTAGTGGTCGCCCTCCGGCCGGGGGTGCAGCAGTTCCTCGTAGGCGAACTCGCCGAGCAGTTTGGCCAGCATGGCGCGTGCGGCGGCCCGCCAGTGCCCGGTGGTGAGCTGGGGCGGCAGGTGGAGTGCGGTGTCAACGGCCGGCTGCGGCACGCTCGTTCCCTTCCTGGGGTCGCGGGAGCACCGGGGCCGTGGCGGGCTCCGGTGCGAAGGTGGTCCAGGCGGTGCGGTGGGGCAGCGGGTGCAGGGTCTTGCCCGCGACGGCGTTCAGGATCACGGCGGCGCGGTGCGCGCCGAGCCCGAGGTCCGGGGTGCCGACTCCGTGAGTGTGCAACTCGGCGTTCTGGACGTACAGCCCCCCGGTGAGTTCCGGCCGGGTGGCGACCCGGTGGTCGAGGTCGACCCGGTAGCGGCCCTGTTCGTCCCAGTCGATCAGCTCGGCGATCGGGTCGAGCAGCGCGGGCCGGACCGCCCGGTAGCCGGTGGCGAGCACCACGGCGTCGGTGCGGACCGAGTGGCGGCGGCCGGAGTCGGCGTGCCGGCAGTGCAGTTCGATGCCGCCGCCGGGGCCGGGGGCGGCATCGGTGACGGCGGTGCCGGGGAGGATCTCGACCGGTTCGGCGTCGATCGGGCGGCCCACGGTGCGCTCGTACAGGTGGTCGTGGATCTCGGCGAGGGTCTCCGCGCTGGCCGCCTTGTGCAGCTGCCACTGCGCGGGCACCAGGGCGTCCCGGACCGGCTCGGGCAGGCCGTGGAAGTAGCGGGTGTAGTCGGGGGTGAACTGCTCCAGGCCGAGCTTGGAGTACTCCATCGGGGCGAGCGCCCTGGTCCGGGTGAGCCAGCGCACCCGGGTGCCGTCGCCGGCGTGCCGCCGCAGCAGGTCGAGGAACACCTCGGCGCCGGACTGGCCGGATCCGACCACGGTGATGTCCCGTGCCCCGTCGAGCTTCTGCCGTAGCGTCAGGTAGTCGGCCGAGTGCAGCACCGCCGGGTGGTCGCGCAGCGCCGCGAACGCCGTGGGGCGGGCCGGTTCGGTGCCGACGCCGAGCACCAGGTTCCGGGCCGGGTACGTCCGGCCGGCCGCGTGCACCCGGTACTGCCGCCGGTCGGCGTCCCAGTGGACGGCGTCGACGGGGCTGTCGAAGCGGCAGTTGGGGAGCCGGTCGGCGGCCCAGCGGCAGTAGTGCTCGTACTCGCGCCGCGGGAGCTGGAAGCGTTCGCTGAAGTAGAACGGGAACAGCCGCTGCTGCTCGCGCAGGTAGTTGAGGAACGACCACGGGTTGGTGGGGTCGACCAGCGAGACCAGGTCGGCGAGGAACGGGACCTGCATCCGGGCGCCGTCCACGAGCATGCCGGGGTGCCAGCGGAACTCGGGTCGGGCGTCGAGGAACAGCGCGCCGACGGTGTCGGCCCGGTCGGCGAGCGCGGCCAGCGACAGGTTGAACGGGCCGATGCCGACGCCGATCAGGTCGTACGGCTCGGGCTGCCGGCCTGTCGTGTCGTCGTGGGAAGTCATGGCGTCCTAGGTCTCGGGCCGCGGGCGGATCATCAGGGCGGCACGCTTGTCGGGGAGGTCGAGATCGGCGGCACGGGTGAATCCGGCGGCGGTGAACGCCCGGACGGAGGGCGTGTTGCGGACGTCGGGTTCGGCGAGCACCCGGGTGCAGCGGGGTTCGTCCCGCAGCAGCCGGGCGGCGATCGCGTCGAGCAGCAGGGCGGCCAGCCCCCGGCCGCGGGCGGCGGGGGCGAGCAGCAGGTGCACGCCCAGGTCGTACGGGTGGGCGGGGTAGTGCGCCGCCAGCGGGTCGAGGTCGGCGCGGTACAGCTCGAAGTAGCCGGTGGGTTCGCCGTCGAGCAGGGCGAGGACGGGGCGGCTGCGGCCGTCGCCGTCGAGCTGCCCGGCGAGGTGCGCGGCGGTGGTCTCCGACGGGCCCGCGAGGGCCCACCAGCGGTCGGTCTCCGGGTCGTTCATCCAGTCGGTGAGCAGCTCCAGGTCGGTGCTGGGCCGGACGGTGCGCAGCACGAGTCCGCCGGCCGCCGTGGGGATGCGGAGCTCGGGTGTCACGCCCCGGCCACCGGGTTGGCGATCTCCACGTACACCGACTGGGTCTCCACCGGCCCGACCAGCTCGTCCAGGCCGTGCAGCCGGGTCAGCAGGTTGGCCTTGCACCGCAGGGTGGGGGTGTCCAGCAGGAGGGCGGGCAGCGCGGAGCCGGTGGCGGTCGCGGCGGGGCCGGCCAGGAAGCGCCGCAGGGCGGCCAGCAGCAGCTGTTCGTCGGCGAGTTGCTGGGAGCCGAAGGCGCCGATCAGGCCGAGCACGTGGTTGATGCCGAGGTAGTAGGCGAAGCGTTCGTCGGCGACCGCGTCGGGGACGAAGGTGTCGCTGTGCGCCCCGAGTCCGGGCAGCATCCGGTGCAGCCGCTCGGCGTGCGAGGTGCGGAAGTAGTAGCCCTGGTTGTCGCGGTAGCGGCCGCCGGTGGGCCAGCCCTGCGCGTCGAGCAGGACCAGGCTGTTCTGCTGGTGGGCCTCCAGCGCGATGCCGGCCTGCCCGTCCAGCCAGAGGATCGGCAGCACCACGGCGTCCAGGTAACGCAGGAACCACTCGGTGGCGACGGTCGCCGCGGGGCGGCCGGTGCGGGCGGCGAGTTCGCCGAGCACCTGGGCGAGTTGCGAGCCCGCCGGGTCGACGGGCTGTTCGGCGACCAGGCCGGCCACGCACAGCGCCCGGTCGGCGGGGCCGAACGGCAGCTGCCGGAGCACGGTGTCCAGGCCGTTCGGGTCGCCCAGCGCGGGGTGGTCGACACCGATCCAGGCCGGGTCGCGGACGATGTCGAAGCCGGGGTGGGCGGCCTGCCACCGCCGACCCAGCCCGGCCTCCAGCAGGCGGTGCACCTCGACGCCGCGGTGGAGCTCCTTGCGCAGGTTCTCCCGGCGGGAGTTGGTGATCCGCAGGCCCAGCGACAGTTTGAGCATCCACGGGGTGCCGGGCCGGCAGACGGTGCGCACCGAGCTGGTGGGGTGCCAGGGCTCGCCGTGCTGGCCGAGGTCGGTGAGCAGGCCCCGCTCCAGCAGCTCGGCGACGGCCGGACGGAGCGTCAGCTCCCGGGCCTGCCAGGGGTGCAGCGGCAGCGCGGCGGCGCCGTCGGGCAGCGGGCGGCCGTACAGCTCGGCGGTGAGCCGTTCGGCGGGGGCGCCGGCGGCGGAGTCCGCGGCGAGCAGGCTGCGGTCGACGGCCCACCAGTGCAGCCGGAACGAGCCGTGCAGTTCGGGCGAGTAGGCGGCGGACTGGGCGGGGCCGAGGCCGTCGCGGCTCTTCGGGGTGGGGTGCAGCGGGTGGCCGAGCAGCAGCGACTGCTCGGCGCGCAGGAACGGGTCGCTGGGGGCCGCGGGGGTCCGGCGGCGGTGCGCGAGGATCTCCGCGGTGCGGCCGACCGAGTCGGCCACCCGGGAGGTGAGATCGGCGAGTTGGCCGGGCTCGGGGCGGCCGGTGGCGCCGGCCACCAGGGCGGCGACCGTGACGGCGTCCACCGGGTGTTCGGCGGCGCCGGTGGAGACGGTGGCGGGGCCGAACCGGTGCCAGCCGCAGGCCGACCAGTGGCGGACCGGCGCGGAGAGCTGGGCGGCGCCGCCGAGCACCGGAATCCGCAGCAGGTCGCCGTCGGGGCGTGCGGCGGCGGTCTCCCGGGCCCAGCAGCGCAACAGGCTCTCGGTGGCGGCGTGTTCGGCGGCGACGGCCGGGTCGGGGTGGAGCAGCGGGTCCGTACTGAGGTGTCCGGCCGACGGCCGGGCGACCGGGAGAACGTCGGTGAGGATGGTGGCCAAATCCGCTCCTTGAGCCGCGCGATTGCCTTCGGGTAAGGGTTACCTATCCCTTCGGTGCGGACACAAGATCGGCTCACTCGTTCCGGTGAGTTTGCGCCGATCGTCCCCGTTCCGGGGAGCCTGCTGGGATCCTGACGGACCGTCACCATCACGGTTCGATGACCGGACGCCAACAGGACCGCACCGCCCGCCGGTGGCCCGGGCCCGGATGAAAGACTGTCCCCGGGGGAACGGACTGTTTCAGGGGGGTTGAAAGTGAGGGCACGGGGGGTACTGGCCGCGCTGACCGCGGCCGTGCTGCTGGGCGGGGTGTCCGCCTGCGGGTCGACCGGCGGCCCGGGCGGGGACGGGAACCCGCACAGCTTCGCCGAGTTGAAGCACTGGGGGTTCGCCGAGTGGGACCGCTGGGCGAAGCGGCACGACTTCCGCAATCCCGTGGTGGCGGGCGTGTGGAGCGCCGAGACGATGGACCAGGCGCCGCCGCAGCAGCCCGCACCGGCGCCCGACTCGTCGTCGGCGTCGGCACCGGCCGCGCCGTCGCCGTCCGCCGGTGAGCCGTCCGCGAGCGGCGCACCGTCCACCACGAGTGCTCCGCCCGCGGTGGCCGCGCAGCCGGTGCCGCGTCCGTACACCAGCTATCCGGCGTCCGGGAAGGTCTTCATGACCGCCCCGAACGGCGGTACCGGCCAGTGCTCGGCCACCGTGGTCGCCGACCCGGCGAACCCGGGCCGCAGCAACCTGGTGTGGACGGCCGCGCACTGCGTCCACGAGGGCAAGGGCGGCGACTGGTACAAGAACCTGGTCTTCGTGCCCGCGTACAACAGCTCGGGCGCGGCCAGCGACCACCGGCGGGCGAAGCTCGCCGAGGTCGCTCCGCTCGGGCAGTGGTGGGCGGACAAGGTGATCACCTCGCCGCTGTGGACCACCGAGGGCACCAGGGGCGGGGACGCCGCGAACCAGTACGACTTCGCGGTGATCAAGGTGCGCGGCCCGGAGGGCGAGAGCCGCTCGCTGGAGGAGGCGATCGGCACCGCCGTGCCGGTCTGGTTCGACGCGCCGCGCGAGCAGCTCGCGATCCAGGCCTGGGGCTATCCGGCCGTCGCGCCGTTCGACGGGCAGGAGTTGGAGCGCTGCGACTCCGGCCGCCCGGGCTCCCGGAGCTTCGACGCGGCCCGCCCGTCGATGCTGGTGATCGGCTGCACCATGACGGCCGGCGCCTCCGGCGGCGGCTGGTTCGCGGACGGCCCGGACGGCCGCCAGCGGCTGGTCAGCAACACCTCGATCGGCACCCAGGCGCACACCGCCCTGAACGGGCCCTACCTGGAGGGCGTGGCCCGCCAGGCCCTCGACTACATCTCGCGGAAGTGACCGTCCGTCACCTCCCGCGACTCTCCATTCGACCGACGACCACGGGGGAACTGCCCATGACCACCCAGCACCGGACGGCGCGCCGCGTACGCTCCGCCGCCGCGGCCGCCCTGGTGACGGTGCTCGCCGTCACCACCGCCGCCTGCCAGAGCCAGAGCCCGAAGCCGAACCCGGCGCCGCCGGGCAGCAGCGGCGCCGCGAAGCCGGGCGTGGACGTGAAGGACATCCAGAGCGCGCTCGCCAAGGTCTCCAGCTGGACCGCCGACGACTGGGCCGACTGGGCCGAGAAGAACGGCTTCAAGCCGGAGGACCTACAGGCGATCAAGGCGTTCTGGGACCGGGGCAGGCTCTCCGGCGCGAAGGGCGTCGACATCGAGAAGCCGGACACCAAGAAGTGGCCGTCGATGGCGGACGTGAACTTCCCGAAGGCCATCGCGGCCAAGCCCCAGCCGCACCCGTACTCCGCGGACACCGCGGTGGTCGGCAAGATCTTCATCCAGACCCCGGAGGGCGAGGGCCAGTGCTCGGGCACCGTGGTGAGTGACCCGGCCCACCCCGGTAAGAGCAACCTGGTGTGGACGGCCGCGCACTGCGCCCACGGGGGCAAGGGCAAGGACTACTTCCAGAAGATGGCGTTCGTCCCCGCCTACAACAAGAGCGGCGCGTCCAGCAAGGGCAAGGACGCCACCCTCGAACAGGTCGCGCCGCTCGGCGTCTGGGCGGCCCGCGGGATGCTGGTGATGCCGCAGTGGCTCCAGAAGGAGGGCGAGCACGGCAGCTCGGCCAGCCAGTTCGACTTCGCGGTGGTCCGGGTGGCCGCGTCGGACGGCTCCAAGCGTTCGCTGGAGGAGACCGTGGGCGGGTCGATGCCGATCTGGTTCGGCGCCCAGCCGGGCGACATCACCTCGCCCTCCTCGTACGGCTACCCGGCCGCGGATCCGTTCGACGGCGAGGAGCTGGAGCACTGCGACTCCGCCCTGAAGCCGACCCCGTTCGTCTTCGACGCCTCCCGGCCGCCGATGCTCGCCATCGGCTGCACCATGACCGGCGGTTCCTCCGGCGGCGGCTGGTTCACCAAGCACGACGGCAAGACCGTGCTGTTCTCCGACAACTCGATCGGCAACGACTCCTGGATGGCCGGCCCCAACCTCGGCCCGGACGCCAAGCGGATGTTCGACGCCTTCGTCCAGGGCAAGGGCGGGCAGCAGTAGTCCGGACGTGCGAACGGCCCGAGGAGGTCTCCCTCCTCGGGTCGTTCGGCGTTCTGCGCGGTGCCGCGGGCGGCTACGCGGTGACGACCGCGTACCGCTCCAGCTCGGCCGCCAGCACCGCCGCCACCTTGGCGTGCAGCAGCGTGCCCTCCGCGGTGTGCTCGGCGGAGAGCAGCTCGCCCTCCGCGTGCACCCGGGAGACCAGGTCGCCGCGGGTGTACGGCACCAGGGCCCGGACCTCCACGGCGGGGCGCGGCAGCTCCTCGTCGATCAGGGCGAGCAGCTCGTCGATGCCCTGGCCGCTGCGGGCGGAGACCACGATGGCGTGCGGCTCGCGGCGCAGCAGGCGCTGGAGCACCGCCGGGTCCGCGGCGTCCGCCTTGTTGATCACCACGATCTCGGGCACGTTCTGCGCCTCGACCGAGACGATCACCTCGCGCACCGAGGCGAGCTGCGTCTCCGGCTCCGGGTGGGAGCCGTCCACCACGTGCAGGATCAGGTCGGCGTCGGCGACCTCCTCCATGGTGGAGCGGAACGCCTCGACCAGGTGGTGCGGCAGGTGCCGGACGAAGCCGACGGTGTCGGCCAGCGTGTACAGCCGGCCGCTCGGGGTCTGCGCCCGGCGGACCGTCGGGTCCAGGGTGGCGAACAGGGCGTTCTCCACCAGGACGCCGGCGCCGGTGAGCCGGTTGAGCAGCGAGGACTTGCCGGCGTTGGTGTACCCGGCGATGGCCACCGAGGGCACCTGGTGGCGCCGCCGCTCCTGCCGCTTGGTGTCGCGGCCCTTCTTCATCTCGGCGATCTCCTTGCGGAGCTTCGCCATCTTCTCGCGGATCCGCCGCCGGTCGGTCTCGATCTTGGTCTCACCGGGACCACGGGTGGCCATGCCGCCGCCCGAGGTGCCGGAGCCACCGCCACCCATCTGCCGGGACAGCGACTGACCCCAGCCGCGCAGGCGCGGCAGCATGTACTGCATCTGCGCGAGCGAGACCTGCGCCTTGCCCTCACGGGACTTGGCGTGCTGGGCGAAGATGTCCAGGATCAGCGCGGTGCGGTCGACGACCTTGACCTTCACCACGTCTTCCAGGTGGATCAGCTGACCGGGCGTCAGCTCACCGTCGCAGACCACGGTGTCGGCGCCGGTGGAGGCGACCAGGTCGCGCAGCTCCTGGGCCTTGCCGGAGCCGATGTAGGTGGCCGCGTCGGGCTTGTCACGGCGCTGGATCACACCGTCCAGGACTTCGGAGCCGGCCGTCTCGGCGAGCGCGGCGAGCTCGGCCATCGAGTTCTCCGCCTCCTCCAGCGTGCCGTCCGTCCACACGCCGACGAGCACCACGCGCTCCAGGCGGAGCTGGCGGTACTCGACTTCGGTGACGTCCTGGAGTTCGGTGGAGAGGCCGGCCACGCGTCGGAGCGCGGCGCGCTCGGAGCGGTCGTACTGCTCTCCGTCGTAGTTTCCGAGGCCCTCGTCGATCGCCGCGAGGTCCTCGTCCATCAGGGCTTCCGCCTTGAGGTCGGCGAGGCGGTTGGCCGACTCGCTCGATCGGGTGCGGCTGTCGAACGTGGAGGTCATTTCATCCTTGGATAGATCGGGTGGTGCTCTCGGACAACACGGCGGAGCCGCCGTGAATTCCCCACGATGGTCGCACGCCCGCTGTGCCCGAGTCATCCCTTTTACCAGCCGCCCCGGCGACCCCCGTCACCGGCCCCGGCACGGCCGGCTCCGCCCCGGTCGGCGCGGCCGCCGCCCGGACCGGCACTTCCTCGGGCCCGCCCGGCCGGTACACGTCGTACACGCCCGAGACCCGGAGCATCGCCCGCATCACCGCGGGCAGCGCGGCGGCGTCGGCGAGTTCCAGGGTGTAGCTGTGCCGCACCCGCAGCTGGCGGGGCGGCTCGACGTCGGCGGAGAAGATCGACACGCCCTCGCCGGAGATCGCGGCGGTCAGATCGGCCAGCAGCCGGGGCCGGTTCAGCGCCTCGGCGTGCAGGGTGGCCCGGTAGCCCCACTGCGGGGCGCCGCCGGGCAGCCAGCGGACCGCGACCGCCCGGCGGCCGCCGCGCAGCATCCGGGTGCCGGTCGGACAGCCCGCCCGGTGCACCGCGACGACCTCGCCGCGCAGCACGATGCCGGTCACCTCGTCGGGCGGCACCGGCGTGCAGCAGCGCGCCAACCGGACGGCGGCGCCCGGCAGTTCCGGTGCGTCGGCGGGCGCGGCGGCGGGTGGCGCGGGCGGTGCGGCGGGCACCGGGGCGCCGGCCGCGGGCAGGCGTTCGGCGGCGGGCGCGGGCAGCGGGCCGGCCGCCAGCCGGCGCTCGATGGCGAGCCGGGCGGCGGGCGTGCGGACGTACTCCAGCCACTCCGGGTCGGGGCCGCTGTCCTCGCCGACGGGGGCGGTGAGCAGGCCGAGCACGTCGCCGTCGCGCAGTTCGGTGGAGAGCGCGGTGAGCCGGCCGTTGATCCGGGCGCCGATGCACCGGTGGCCGGTCTCCTCGCCGATCAGGTAGGCGGCGTCCAGACAGCTGGCCCCGGCGGGCAGGTGCAGGGTGGTGCCGTCCTCGGTGATGGCAGTGATCTCGCGGTCGTCGCGCAGGTCGGCGGTGAGCGCGGACCAGAAGGCGTCCGGGTCGGGGGTGTCCTGCTGCCACTCCAGCAGCCGGGCCAGCCAGCCGGGGCGGGCCGGGTCGGTGCGGTCCTCCGGGTCCTCGGCGGCGCCCTGCCGGTCGGTGCGCGGGTCGCCGAGCGCGACCACCCCGGTCTCGGCCACCTCGTGCATCCGCCGGGTGCGCACCAGGACCTCGACCACCTCGCCGCCGGGCAGCGCCACCGCGGTGTGCAGCGACTGGTACAGGTTGAACTTGGGGGCGGCCACGAAGTCCTTGAACTCGCCGGGCAGCGGCGTCCAGCAGGTGTGCAGTTCGCCGAGCACCGCGTAGCAGTCGGCGTTCTCCTCGACCACCACCAGCAGCCGCCCGAAGTCGGCGGGCCGCAGCCCCGCGCCGTCCGGGCCGGCCCCGCGTTTGATCATCACCCGGTGCAGCGAGACCAGGTGCCGGGGGCGGACGGTGACGGCGGAGGAGATCCCGGCCTCGGCGAGCTGGCGGCCGAGCTCGGCGGCGAACGGGGCGAGCACGCCGTCCGTCCAGCCGCCGGCCACCGCGCCGGTGCGCTCGTACTCCTCGGGGTGCAGGGTGGCGAAGACGATGTCCTCCAGCTCCGCCTTCACCACCTGGATGCCGAGCCGTTCGGCGAGCGGGATCAGCACGTCCCGGGTGACGTTGGCGATCCGCACCTGGCTGGCCGGCTTCATGTGCCGGATGGTGCGCATGTTGTGCAGCCGGTCGGCGAGCTTGATCACCATCACCCGGACGTCGTCGCCGGTGGCGACCAGCATCTTGCGGAACGTCTCGGGTTCGGCCGCCGCCCCGAAGTCGACCTTCTCCAACTTGGTGACGCCGTCCACCAGGTACGCGACCTCCGGACCGAAGTCCTCGGCGACCTGATCGAGCGTCACTTCGGTGTCCTCGACGGTGTCGTGCAGCAGCGAGGCGACCAGCGTGGTGGTGTCCGCGCCGAGCTGGGCGAGGATCATGGTGACCGCGAGCGGGTGGGTGATGTACGGCTCGCCGCTCTTGCGGGTCTGCCCGCGGTGGCTCTCCTCGGCGACCCGGTAGGCGCGGGCCAGCAGCGCCAGGTCGGCCTGCGGATGGTGCACCCGGTGCGCCTGCACGATCGGTTCGATGGCGTCGGGGACGGGCGTCCGCCCGGTGGCGAGCAGCGCCGCCCGGCCGGCCCGGCCGAGCGCCGCACGGCTGAAGCGGCTCGCCTGCTGCTTGGACGGCGAGCCCGCCAACTCGGAGCGGATGGTCATCTGCACCTCCGGCAGCAACACCGGAGCGACGGCCGACCCGGTGGTCCATGCTACCGAGCACAGCACGTTCGGCGAGCCCCCACTTCGGCTCTGCCATCGGCATCACCCGAACGGGGGGATTAGCCGGACAGCGGGCTGGGAAGCGGGAGCTGACGATTCGTCGGGCTGACCAGCCGTTACACCAGCACGCCCTCGGCGACGATCACCGCGGGGCCGGTCATCTCGATCCGGCCGTCAGGGAACTCCTCGATCACCAGCCGCCCGCCGGGCAGGTCCACCGTCCAGCTGACGGCCCGCCCGGTGTCCGCCGGGGCCAGTCCGGCCCGCCGGATCGCGGCCACCGCGACCGCGCAGGCGCCCGTCCCGCACGAGCGGGTCTCGCCGGAGCCGCGCTCGTGCACCCGCATCGCCACGTGCCGCTCGCCCCGGTCCACCACGAACTCCACGTTCACGCCCTGCGGGTACACGCCCGCCGGCGCGGTGGCCGGCGCGTCGTACAGGTGCCCGGCGTGCGCGAGGTCCGCCACGAACGCGACCGCGTGCGGGTTGCCCATGTTGACGTTCAGCGCGGGCCAGCTGCGCTCGTCGACGGTGACGGTGAGGTCGTCCGGGCCGGGCAGCAGCGCGCGGCCCATGTCCACGGTGATCCCGCCCGGGGTGCCGTCGGCGGCGTCCTCGGCGATCCGCACCCGCTTCACCCCGGCCCGGGTGGCGACCGACAGCTCGCCCGGCTTCGCGTGCCCGGCGTGCACCAGGTAGCGGGCGAAGACCCGCACGCCGTTGCCGCACATCTCGGCGATCGAGCCGTCCGCGTTGCGGTAGTCCATGAACCATTCGGCCTGCTCGGCCATCCCCGCCGCCACCGGGTCGGCCGCCGAGCGCACCACCCGCAGCACGCCGTCCGCGCCGATCCCGGCCCGCCGGTCGCACAGGGCGGCGACGGTGGCCGCCGACAGCTCCAGTTCGCCGTCCGGGTCGGGGACGATCACGAAGTCGTTCTGGGTGCCGTGCCCCTTGAGGAAGGCCGTTCCGCTGATTCCGCTGCGCTCGCTCACACCGCCGATGGTAATGGCCTGCGAGGGCTAACCGCGCAGGTGGACGACCCGCCAGACGGCCAGCGCCAGGGCGGCGGCCACCACCAGGGTGTAGAGCACGATGGCCTTCCAGCCGGCCCGCTCGGAGCTGCCCCGGCGCGGTACGCCTGGCCACTTGTAACCGGCCCGGCGGGCGGCCATCGCGCCCCAGCCGACCGAGGCGGCGGTGATCAGCAGGCCGAGCATCCCGATCATCGCGGTCGCGCCCTCGCTGCCGAAGGCCAGCGGGAAGGCGAACATCAGCGAGCCGAACATCACCGACGCGGCGATCGGCAGGATCTGCCACCAGCGCAGCCGACGGCGCGGCCGGATGTCCCGCTCGTGCACCACGCCGGGCGCGGCGGCCAGATCGTCGATCGCGGGCAGCGCCACCGCGTACGAGGTGGTGGGGACGGCCAGTTCGGGCAGCGTCTCGGAACCGTCGGACACGTCGCCCAGCAGCTCATCGGTTTCGGGGCCGGTACCCGTTGACACGCGGCCTCCCCTGATGGCTCGACACGAGCTCCGGAGCTCGCGGGCGGTGAGGCCGGCCCGCGTGCCGGGCCTCGGTGCTACCGATGATGGCACGTGGCAGGACCCGGACAGGGCGTCCCACGGGGTGATCGGGTGATCCGATGCCAGGACGTGATCCGGTCGTGACCGCCGGTACCTCCTGCACCTGCGTCTGCCGGTGCAGCTGCCCGGGCGGCTGGCCGGATCACGCCCCCGGGCAGCCGAAATCCGCCGGTCAGCCGGTGTCGCCGGGACGTTCCGGGCGATTGATCAGTTCCATTGCGCGGCCCAGGAGTTCGACCGGATCGGCCCCCTCGGGACGGTCCAGCCAGTGGATCCGCGCGTCCCGCCGGAACCACGACTCCTGGCGCCGGGCGAACCGCCGGGTGGCCCGCACGGTCTCCTCCCGCGCCTCGTCCTCGGTGCACTCCCCGGCGAAGAACGCCAGCACCTGCTGGTAGCCCAGCGCCCGGCTCGCGGTCAGGCCCTCGCGCAGCCCGACCCGCTCCAGCGCCCGCACCTCGTCCAGCAGGCCGGCCTCCCACATCCGGTCCACCCGCAGCTCGATCCGCCGGTCCAGCTCCGGCCGCGGCACCTGCACGCCGATCTGCACCGCCTCGTACACCGCGCGCTGCGTCGGCAGGTTCGCGGTGAACGGCTGCCCGGTGATCTCGATGACCTCCAGCGCCCGGACGATCCGCCGCCCGTTGCTGGTCAGGATCGCCGCCGCGGCCGCCGGGTCCAGCTCCGCCAGCCGCCGGTGCAGCACACCCGGGCCGACCTGCTCCAGCTCCTCCTCCAGCCGGGCCCGCACCTCGGGGTCCGTGCCGGGGAACTCCATCTCGTCGATCGCCGCCCGCACGTACAGCCCCGAGCCGCCCACCAGCACCGGCACCCGGCCCGCCGCCAGCAGCCGGTCCATCTCGGCCCGGGCGAGGCGCTGGTACTCGGCCACCGAGGCGGCCTCGGTCACCTCCCAGATGTCCATCAGATGGTGCGGGATGCCGCCGCGCTCCGCCTCGGTCAGCTTGGCGGTGCCGATGTCCATGCCCTTGTACAGCTGCATCGAGTCGGTGTTCACCACCTCCCCGCCGAGCTCACGGGCGATCGCCACCGCCAGATCGGACTTGCCGGCCGCCGTCGAACCGACCACCGACACCACCCGGCGCGGACGTGCAGAAGAAGAAGAGGAGGAACCGCTCACCCCACCAGTCTCGCAAAACCCGGGCACCTCTCGTGTCGCGGCCTCGTTCACCGGGGAAGATCAGCTATGTCTGGTACCGATCTGACGGGAAAAGCGAGGAATGCACCCCATGAGCCTGATGGACAACCTCAAGGGCAAGGCCGAGGAACTCAAGGACAAGGCCAGCGAACTGGCCGGAAAGCACGGCGACAAGATCGACAACCTGGTGGACAAGGCCGGCGAGACCATCGACAACGTCACCAAGCACAAGTACAGCGACAAGATCGAGAAGGGCGCCTCGGCCGCCAAGCACGCCCGCGACGACTTCGCCGCGAAGCCGAAGGACGACTGACCGCGACCTCCGGCCCGGTGGTCTGCTGGCGCACTCAGCGCCAGGAGGCCACCAGGTAGCCGACGCCGTACGGG
>NZ_BMRI01000017.1:0-45569 GCF_014648555.1 Kitasatospora griseola | reverse complement strand
GCGTCCTCGTACCGCAGCTCGCCACCGAGCGTCGTGCCCTCCGCCGCACCCGCGAGCACCTGCCAGGGGGCCCGGCCCTCCACCAGCAGCTCCGCCGAGAGGTCCGCGTCCAATGCGGCCAGCGCCGACGCGTCCGCGGCGGCCAGCGCCCCCGCCACCGCGCGGTCGTAGCCCTCGGCCCGCCCGTCCAGGTACCCGGGGGCCTTCACCGAACGCCGGGCACTGCCGTCGCCCATCACCAGCAGGCCCACCCGATCGGCGAGTTCGGCCAACCCCCGGCCCAGGCCCAGCAACCGCTCGGCGGCCGTGTCCGGCCGCACCGCGACGGCGTGCGTCGGCACCCGGACGCCCGCCTCCTCCAGCAGCCACGCCCCCACCGTCAACGCCGGCGACAGCTCCGGGCCGTCCACCCCGCCCAGCGGCAGCTTCACCGCCTTCTGCACCCCGTACCGGCGGAACGACCCCGCCCCGCCCTCCGTCCACACCCCGGCGCGATCGCCCGTCCCCACCACCACGACGAGCTCCACGTCCGCGAGCCCCCGCACCGCGTCCAGACACGCCCCCCGCAACGCCTCCGCCTCCCCCGCGGCCCCCACCGCGACCTCGGGCACGAGCAACGGCGGACAGGGGCACACGGCGGCGGCAACAAGCATGTCGATCACTCTACGCGGTGCGAAAACAGGGGCGTGGGGAACTGCGCGGAGCGGAAGGGCCTAACAGCAAGGTCGCGACCAAGGCAATGACTTGCACTTGATCGCGACCCTGCGGACGTTCACTAGTTGCTCGCGCAGTTCCCCGCGCCCCCGGTTTCGCACCCCACAGCGCTCGGCAGGGGTGCCGGGACGCCGATCGACGGAAGCCCGAGCAGGACGCCGGCCGGCTTCGCCGCGGGCGCGGCCTGCCGCTTCTCCCAGGCGTCGCCCGCCCGGGTGCGGCGGACGCCGAGCGCGGGGCCCTCCGCGAGGAGGTGGTGCGGGGCGGCGTAGGTGATCTCGACGGTCACCACGTCGCCGGGGCGCACGCCCGTCTCGGGGCGGCTGAAGTGGACGAGCCGGTTGTCGGGGGCACGGCCGGACAGGCGGTCGGTGCGGTCGTCCTTCTTGCCTTCGCCCTCGGCGACGAGGATCTCCAGCCTGCGGCCGACCTGCTTCTTGTTCTCCTCCCAGGAGATCTCCTCCTGGAGGGCGATCAGCCGGTCGTAGCGCTCCTGCACCACGGCCTTGGGGATCTGGTTGTCCATCTCCGCGGCGGGCGTCCCGGGCCGCTTCGAGTACTGGAAGGTGAACGCGTTGGCGAACCGGGCCTCCCGGACGACGTGCAGGGTCTGCTCGAAGTCCTCGTCGGTCTCGCCGGGGAAGCCGACGATGATGTCGGTGGAGATGGCGGCGTCGGGCATCGCGGCGCGGACCTTCTCGATGATCCCGAGGAAGCGTTCCTGCCGGTAGGAGCGTCGCATCGCGCGCAGCACGGTGTCGGAGCCGGACTGCAGCGGCATGTGCAGCTGGTGCATCACGTTCGGCGTCTCGGCCATCGCGGCGATCACGTCGTCGGTGAAGTCCTTCGGGTGCGGCGAGGTGAAGCGGACCCGCTCCAGCCCCTCGATCTCCCCGCACGCCCGCAGCAGCTTGGAGAACGCCTGCCGGTCGCCCAGGTCGGAGCCGTAGGCGTTGACGTTCTGGCCGAGCAGGGTGACCTCGACGACGCCCTCGGCGACCAGTGCCTCGACCTCGGCGAGGATGTCGCCGGGGCGGCGGTCCTCCTCCTTGCCGCGCAGGGCGGGGACGATGCAGAAGGTGCAGGTGTTGTTGCAGCCGACCGAGATGGCGACCCAGGCCGCGTAGGCGGACTCGCGCCGGGTGGGCAGGGTGGAGGGGAAGGTCTCCAGCGAGTCCAGGATCTCGACCTGCGCGGTCCGCTCGATCGCGGCGCGCTCCAGCAGCGCGGGCAGGTGGCCGATGTTGTGGGTGCCGAAGACGACGTCGACCCAGGGGGCCTTGCGGACGATGGTCTCGCGGTCCTTCTGGGCGAGGCAGCCGCCGACGGCGATCTGCATGCCGCTGTTGGCCTGCTTGGCGGGGGCGAGCCGGCCGAGGTTGCCGTACAGCTTGTTGTCGGCGTTCTCGCGGACCGCGCAGGTGTTGAAGACCACCAGGTCGGGATCGGCCTCGGCGGCGGCCTTGGTGTAGCCGGCCTCCTCCAGCAGCCCGGACAGGCGCTCGGAGTCGTGGACGTTCATCTGGCAGCCGTACGTGACGACCTTGTAAGTTCGCAAGCTCTCCTCCATACCCACAGTGCACAAGGGTACGGGCAGCGGCAGGGGCCTCCCGCCGGGCGGTCGGGGCTGGCAGTATCCCTGCCATGGCTGCTTCGACCGATCCGCCCCGTGCCGGTGCCGTGCTGCGTTCCGCGGTGCGCAGTCCGCTGGTGCGGGTGGCCGTGGTGCTGCTGCTGGTGGCGGGGGGCACGGGCGGCTGGTGGGCGTCCTCGGCGCGGGCCGGGTCGGGGCTGCGCGGGGAGGCGGCGTTCGCGACGGGGGTGTCGCGCGGGGTGTACGACCGGTACGGGGTGCTGCTGAAGGACTCGATGCGGTCGGCGATGCCCGGGGTGAAGGTCCGGCTGGACAACTCGGAGGGTTCGTTCGACAACCTGGAGCGGGTGCTGTCGGGCCGGGACGACTTCGCGATAGCGACGGCGGACTCGGTGGCCAGCTTCAAGAATCCGCAGAAGTCGGAGCTGCGGGCGATCGCCCGGCTGTACGACGACTACATGCAGCTGGTGGTGCCCGCGGATTCGCCGGTGCACAAGGTGTCCGACCTGCGCGGCCTGCGGGTGGGGATGGGGCTGGGGAAGTCGGGCGTGAACCTGGTGTCCCGGCGGCTGCTGGAGGCGGCCGGCCTGGACCCGGACAAGGACGTGCGTCCGGTGCCGCTGGGGGTGCTGGAGGCGACGAACGGGTTGCGCGACAAGCAGTTGGACGCGTTCTTCTGGTCCGGCGGCCTGCCGACGGCGGCGCTGACCGACCTGTCGGAGCACACCCCGATCCGGATCGTGCCGATGGGCGACCTGTCGGACCCGCTGCACCAGTTGGAGGGCGGCGGGATGGACGCCTACCGGGCGGCGACCATCCCGGCGGACGCGTACCCGCTGGTGGAGCCGGAGCGGACGGCGGTGGCGACGGTGGCGGTGCCGAACCTGCTGGTGACCCGGGCGAACGTGGACCCGGCGCTGGTGGAGGCGCTGACCCGGGTGGTGATCGACAGCCGGGACCGGATCGGCGGCGAGGTGCACGCGGCGCAGCTGGTGGACCTGCGGACCGCGGTGTACACCGATCCGCTGCCGCTGCACGAGGGCGCGAAGCGCTACTACCAGTCGGTCAAGCCCTGACGTCAGCTCCGCTTCCGGCGGGGCACCGTGAGCAGCACCCGCAGCCCGTGCGGATCGGCGGGCGCGAAGCGGAGGTCGCCGCCGCCGGCCAGCAGCAGGGTGCGGGCGATGGAGAGGCCGAGGCCGGAGCCGTCGACGTTCTGGTGCCGGGAGGAGCGCCAGAACCGGTCGCCGACCCGGGCGAGCTCCTCCTCGGTGAGGCCCGGTCCGGCGTCGGTGACGATGGCGGTGACCTCGTCCTTGGTGATGGTCAGGCCGACCCGCACGGTGCTGTCGGCCGGTGAGAACTTGAGGGCGTTGTCGAGGACGGCGTCCAGCGCGCTGCCGAAGCCGATCGGGTCGGCCCAGGCGTGCGCCATTGGCGGCCCCTGCCAGTGGAGCCGGACCTGGCGCCGGTCGGCGAGCGGCTGCCAGGCGTCGGTCCGGGTGCGGACCAGCGCGGCCAGGTCGACGGGTTCGGGTTCGGGCCGGGAGCCTTCGGCGGTGGCCAGGCCGAGCAGGTCGTCCAGGACGCGGGCGAGCCGGGCGCCCTCCTCGCGGACGGCGGCGATCTCCTCCTCGCTGCCCTCGGGGAGCGCCATCCCGATCAGCTCGACCCGCAGCAGCAGCGCGGCCAGCGGGTTGCGCAGCTGGTGCGAGGCGTCGGCGACGAAGGCCCGCTGCTGGTCGATGGCGAGCACCACGTGGTCGGCCATGTCGTTGAACGAGCGGGCCAGGCGGCGCAGTTCGGGCGGTCCGCCGCTGGGGGCGACCCGGGCGTTGAGCCGGCCGGTGGCGATGTCGTGGGTGGCCCGGTCGAGGGTGCGGACCGGGCGCAGCACCCAGCCGGTGAGGCGGACGGCGAGCAGGATGGCGACCATCATGGCGAGCGCCTCGCCGCCGGCCAGCACCAGCCAGCGGTGCAGGATCCGGGCGCGCAGCGGCCCGGTGGGCGATTCGGTGAGCACCACGGCGACCACGTCGCCGTCGCGGACCACGGGCAGGGCGACGGTGAGGGTGCGGTCGGAGGTCCACGGCCACACCTGGGGCGGGTTGTGGCTGCGGCGGCCGGCCAGCGCCTCCCGGTAGGCCTGGCCGCCGGGGCCCTCGGTGGGGGCGCGCCAGTCGTCGGGGGCGACGGCGACGGCGCTGCCGTCGCGCTGGAAGACGCCGATCCGGGCGCCGTACAGCTCGCGGTAGCGGGCGGCCTCGCTGGACAGGGCGTGCAGTCGGCCGCCGTCGCCGGGGCCGGGCTCCGGTTCGCCCTTGACGGCGGTGGCGCTGGCACGGCCCTGGGTGGGCAGGTCCTGGGCGAACCGGGCGGCGTCGTCGATCCGGTCGACGACCACCTTGGACTGCTCGGACGAGGCGATCAGGTAGGCCAGCGGCACTCCGAGGGCGGCGAGCACGCATGCCATCAGGGCGATCAGGATGCCGAGCAGGCGGTTGCGCACGGGCGGTCAGCGCTCCGCGGCGTCGTCGGCGGACGGGTTGTCGGGGATGAGCCGGTAGCCGACGCCGCGGACGGCCTCGACCAGGCCGGGCAGGCCGAGCTTGGTGCGCAGCGAGCCGATGTGGACCTCCAGGGTGCGGCCGTTGCCCTCCCAGCCGGAGCGCCAGACCTCGCTGAAGATCTGCTCGCGGCGGTAGACCACGCCGGGGCTCTGGGCGAGCAGCGCCAGCAGGTCGAACTCCTTCCGGGTGAGCGGCACATCGCGTCCGTTGACGCTGACCCGGCGGCGTTCGCGGTCGATCTCGACGCCGCGGGAGGCGAGCGGGCCGTCCGGCTCGGGGCTGCCGCCGTCCTCGCCGGCCCTGGGGGTGCCGCGGCGGGCCACCGCGTGGATGCGGGCCAGGAGTTCGCCCATGTCGTACGGCTTGACCACGTAGTCGTCGGCGCCGAGGTTGAGGCCGTGGATCCGGGAGCGGATGTCGGCGCGGGCGGTCACCATGATGACCGGGACGCCGCTGCCGGCCCGGATCCGGCTGCACACCTCGAAGCCGTCGCGGTCGGGCAGTCCGAGGTCGAGCAGCACCACCCGGTAGGGCTCGCTGCCGTCCGGAACGAGCGCGTCCAGGGCTTCGTGGCCGCTGCGGGCGTGCCGGACCTGGAAGCCGTGCCGGCCCAGCACCGCGACCAGGGCGGCGGCGACGCGGTCGTCGTCCTCGACCAGGAGCAGGCGCATCGGGCTCCTTCCTGTGGTGTTCGTCGGGATGCGTTCGGGCCGGTGGCGCGGTCGCCGTCGGCGGGTGGTCGGCATGGCGCGGGTCCGACGCGGAACCGGGCCATCCTGGCATCCACTCCCATCCGACGGCTCCAGGTCAACCGCATCGACCGGTCCGTTACCGCTCCGGTATTCGCCGTGCACGACTACCCGGCGTAGCCGAACCGTGATGCTCAAGTTCAGCTCAGATCGGCTGACGGGGCGGCGTGTACCTGCCTAAAGTCGCCCCGTTCGGGGGCCGAGGGCTCCGCCGGCTCCGGCCCCCGAGCATGAGACGGACCATCACCGGCTCTGCGGACCAAGTGAGTTGGCCCCGGGTTCGGAGGACGAGGGAGCGGACGGCGATGACCGAGAACAGTGCCGAGCTGCGCGACACCGCGCCGCTGGTGGCCCTGCGCGGGGTGAACAAGCACTACGGCGCCCTGCACGTGCTGCAGGACATCGACCTGGAGATCGCCCAGGGTGAGGTCGTGGTGCTGATCGGCCCGTCCGGCTCCGGCAAGTCGACGCTGTGCCGCACCATCAACCGGCTGGAGACCATCGACTCCGGGACCATCGAGGTGGACGGCAGGCCGCTGCCGGCCGAGGGCCGCGAACTGGCCCGGCTGCGCGCCCAGGTGGGCATGGTGTTCCAGTCCTTCAACCTGTTCTCGCACAAGACCGTGCTGGAGAACGTGGTGCTCGCCCAGGTGAAGGTGGGCAAGGTCGCCAAGGCCGAGGCCGAGCGGACGGCCCGTGAGCTGCTGGAGCGGGTGGGCGTCGGCGCACAGGCCGACAAGTACCCGTCGCAGCTGTCCGGCGGCCAGCAGCAGCGCGTGGCGATCGCCCGTGCGCTGGCGATGAACCCGAAGGTGATGCTCTTCGACGAGCCCACCTCCGCCCTCGACCCGGAGATGGTCAACGAGGTGCTGGAGGTGATGCGTTCGCTCGCCGCGCGGGGCATGACCATGGTCGTGGTCACCCACGAGATGGGCTTCGCCCGCTCCGCCGCCAACCGCGTGCTGTTCATGGCGGACGGCCGGATCGTCGAGGAGAGCACTCCCGACGCCTTCTTCACCGCACCGCGCACCGACCGCGCCAAGGACTTCCTGTCGAAGATCCTGCAGCACTGACTCCCCCAGTCGATCAAGCGTCAGTAGCGTCAATTCGCAGTGGCCCGGAGCGTGCCGTGGCCCCTATCGAGGAGAAGAACGACCGATGAAGGCCCGTCGCACCGTTGCCGCAGCCCTGTCCGTGCTCGCCCTGACGGCCGTCGCCGCCTGCGGCAAGGACGGCTCCCCGAGCGACGCCGCCCCCGGCGGCTCGTCCGCCCCGCAGCTGCCGACCTACACCGTCAAGACCGACGCCAAGCTGGACGCCTCCCCGGTGTGGACCGAGGCCAAGAAGCGCGGCAAGCTCAAGATCGGCGCCAAGGCCGACCAGCCGTTCCTCGGCTTCGAGGACGTCCAGACCGGCAAGCGCAGCGGCTTCGACATCGAGATCGCCAAGATGATCGCCGCCGACCTCGGCTTCTCCGCCGACCAGATCGAGTGGCAGACCGTCACCTCCACCAACCGCGAGACCTCCATCACCGGTGGCCAGGTCGACTACTACGTCGGCACCTACTCGATCACCCAGGCCCGCAAGGACAAGGGCGTCGCGTTCGGCGGCCCGTACTACATCGCCGGCCAGTCGCTGCTGGTGAACAAGGACAACACCGCCATCACCGGTCCCGAGACCGTCAAGGACAAGTCGGTCTGCACCGCCACCGGCTCGACCTCGATCGCCAACATCCAGAAGTACGGCGCCAAGGTCACCCAGTTCGACAACTACTCGCTCTGCGTGGAGAAGCTGCTGACCAAGGAGGTCGACGCGGTCACCACCGACGACTCGATCCTCAAGGGCTACGCCGCGAAGAACCAGGGCAAGCTCAAGGTCGTCGGCAACCCCTTCTCCGAGGAGCGCTACGGCGTCGGCCTGAACAAGACCGACGCGGCGCTGCAGAAGGCGATCAACGACGCGCTGAAGGCGCACGAGGACAACGGCGACTGGAAGAAGGCGTACGACGCCACCCTGGGCCTGTCTGGCTCCGCCGCGCCGAGCGTCCCGGCCCTGGACCCGATCGCCGGCTGACGCCCGGCCAGACCCACTACTGAGAAAGGAGGGCCGCCTGCATGGGACTCATATTCGAGAACGGCAACTTCTCGGCATTCGTCGAAGGTTTCCTGCGGACGATCGAACTGAGTGCGCTCAGCGCCCTGTTCGCGCTGCTGCTGGGCTTCGTGCTGGCGGCCTTCCGGGTCTCGCCCGTCCCCGTCCTGCGGTGGTTCGGCACCGCCTGGGTGACGGTCTTCCGCAACACCCCGCTGCTCCTGCTGTTCTTCGCAGTGACGTTCATGCTGCCGCCGCTCGACGTGCACCTCGACAGCTTCACCGCCGCGGTGATCGCGCTCAGCGCCTACACCGGCAGCTTCGTCTGCGAGGTGCTGCGGGCCGGCATCAACACCGTGCCGCTCGGCCAGGCCGAGGCGGCCCGCTCGCTCGGCATGGGCTTCGGCCAGACCCTGAGCCTTGTGGTGCTGCCGCAGGCGGCCCGCTCGGTGATCTCCCCGATGGGCTCGGTGTTCATCGCCCTGCCCCGCAACTCGGCCATCGCGGGCGCCTTCAACGTGCCCGAGCTGTTCAGCTTCCAGAAGGTCCTGAGCGAGGAGGCCTACGACATCTTCGCCATCTTCTTCTGGATCGCGCTCGCCTACCTGGCGATCAGCTTCTCCATCAATGCCGTCTTCTCCACCCTGGAGCGTCGCGTGGCGGTCGCCCGATGAGCATGCGTACCGCCTCCGTCCTGTACGACGTCCCCGGCCCCCGGGCCCGGACCCGCAACCTGATCCTCGGCGTCGCCGGCCTGCTCGGCATCGCCGGTCTGTTCTGGTACGTCATCAGCAGCTTCGCCGACGCCGGCCAGTTCGAGGCCGCACTGTGGTCGCCGTTCGAGTACACGGGCGTCCAACAGCGTTTCGTCGACGGCGCGCTGGACACCCTGAAGGCCTTCGGCCTGGCCGCGGTCGGCTCGCTGGTGCTCGGCTCGCTGCTCGCCGTCGGCCGGCTCTCCGACCACTTCGCGGTGCGGGTCACCTCCACCGTGGTGGTCCAGTTCTTCCGGGCCATGCCGCTGGTGATCATGGTCTTCGCGCTGTACCGCGCGGCGTTCGGCGCCCAGCCGATGTGGGCCCTGGTGATCGGCCTGACGCTCTACAACGGCGCCGTGCAGGCCGAGATCATCCGCTCCGGCATCAACGCCGTCCCGCGCGGCCAGGCCGAGGCCGCCTACGCCCTGGGCCTGCGCAAGACCCAGGTGATGGGCATCGTGCTGGTGCCGCAGGCGGTCCGCTCGATGCTCCCGGCGATCATCGGCCAGCTGGTGGTCACCCTCAAGGACACCTCGCTCGGCTACATCATCACCTACCCCGAGTTGCTGTGGCAGATGAAGCTGATCGCCTCCAACTCGGACGGCTACCCGTACATCCCGGTGGTCCTGGTCGGCGCCCCGATCTACATCGCGATGTGCCTCGCCCTCGACGGCCTCGCCCGCTGGATCGAGTCCCGGGGCCGCCGCGGCACGACCCGGCGCAGCACAACCGCTGCTTGACGGACACCCAGGTGATCTGTTGCATTGCTCTTCGTGACACCACCTGGGAGCTCCCACCCGGCAGCTGACGCAACGGCCGACGATCCCGGCTCGAAGGCCCCGACATGGATCCAGTGATCATCGTCGGGGCCGGGCCGGTCGGCCTCGCCCTCGCCCTCGCCCTGGCCCGCAACGAAGTCCCCAGCGTGGTCCTCGACGAGGGCGCCGGCGTCTGCCCCGAGAGCCCCCGCACCGTCGTCCTCGGCGCCGACACCGCCGCCTTCCTCGCCCGCATCGGCTACACCCGGGTCGGCTCCGACGCCGCCCGCTGGGACGCCTTCACCATCTGGCGCCGCCGCGCCGAGGTGCTGCGCCTGCCGCTGGACGACGAACCGGTCCTGCACCTCGCCCAGCACCGCCTCCAGCGCGGCCTGCGCGACGCCGCCACCGCCACCCCGCTGATCCGCCTCACTCCGCGGCACCGGGTGGTCGAGCTCACCCAGGACCTCGACGGCGTGACCGTCCGCACCACCTCGCCCGACGGCGAGAACCGCTGGCACGGCAGCCACCTGGTGGGCTGCGACGGCGCCCGCTCCACCGTCCGCAAACTCCTCAGGATCAGATTCCCCGGCCGGCCCGCCGTCGACCGGCACGCCGTCGCCACCGTCCGCGTCGACCTGCCCTTCCCCGGCGAGGCCCGGCTGCACCGCGAACCCCCGTGGCGCGGCGACCGCGAAGCCTCCGCCCGCCCGCTGCCCGACGGCCTGTGGCGACTCGACTGGCGGCTGCCCCCCGGCCGCCCCCAGCCCACCGAGCCCGTCGACCCGCACGCCACCTGGCCCGGCATCGTCACCGGCGACACCCTGCTCACCCGGGTCACCGCCGCGCTCACCGGCTGGTGCGGCGAACTCCCGCCCCACCAACTGCTCGCCGCCGCCGACCACACCTACCAGCAGCGCCTCGCCGGACGCTTCCGCACCGGCCGCTGCTTCCTGGCCGGCGACGCCGCCCACCTGCACGGCGCCCTCGGCATGCAGAACCTCGCCGATGGCCTGCGCGACGCCGACAACCTCGCCTGGCGGCTCGCCCTCGCCTGGCACCTGCCGCCCGGCGGCGCCCCCGCCGAGAGCGCCCTGCTCGACGGCTACGAGAGCGAACGCCGCGGCGCGGTCGGCGCCCGACTGCGCGCCGTCGACCAGACCATGCCGCTGCTCCGCCCCCTGCGCGGCTGGGCCCAGACCCGGCGCTCGCTCGTCTCCGGCTCCTTCCGCAAGCACGCCCCGCTGCTCGCCGACGGCCAACTCGGCACCGGCCGCTTCGGCGGCGCCCCCGCCTACCCGGCGACGCCCGCCGGCGTCGCAGTCCGGGTCCCCGAGCAACGCGGCGCCGGCCGCGGCACCTCACTCACCGAACAGCTCACCCCCACCACCCCCGGCGTCCAGGTCCCCGACCTGCCGGTGGTCACCGCCGACGGCACCGCCGACACCCTCCGCGCCCGCCTCGGCACCGCCTTCCTGCTCGTCCTGGTCGCCCCCGGCACCACCGTCTGGTCCGCCGAACACTGGCTCGGCGCCGGCCTGATGCCCCGCCTCACCGAACTCGCCGACGCCCTCCCCGTCCCCACCGAAGTCCTGGTCACCGACACCTACCCCGGCGCCACCCCCCACACCGTCCTGCTCATCCGCCCCGACGGCCACCTCCTCGGCACCACCCCGGGCCTCCACCCGGAAACCCTCCACACCCTGACGGCCCCGCTGTCGGCTGCACCGGGCCTGGAACAGGGAGCCGCAGGCTGAAATCAGGCACGAGCGGAGGGGCGCCGACAAGAGAGCGGGGAGAGCACAACCAGGGGCGCGGGCCCGCTCGCCTTCTACCGCGCGAACTCCGTCGCGCGCGACTCCCGCACCACGGTGATCCGGATCTGCCCCGGGTACGTCAGTTCCTCGCGGACCTGCCGGGCCACCTCCCGGGCGATCTCCTGGGCGCGGAGGTCGTCGACCTTCTCCGGCTGCACCATCACCCGGACTTCGCGTCCGGCCTGCATGGCGTAGACCTTGGTGACTCCGTCGTGGGCCCGGGCGATCTCCTCCAGGCGTTCGAGCCGGCGGACGTACGCCTCCACGGATTCCTTGCGTGCGCCGGGCCGGCCGGCCGAGCAGGCGTCCGCGGCCTGGGTGAGGACGGCCTCGACGGTCTTCGCCTCGATCTCGCCGTGGTGGGCGGCTATCGCGTGGACGACCTCTGCGGACTCCCCGTGCCGGCGGGCGAACTCCGCGCCGGTCAGGGCGTGGCTGCCCGCCACCTCGTGGCTGAGTGCCTTGCCGATGTCGTGCAGCAGCGCGGCGCGGCGCACCGGCTCCGGGTCGACGCCCAGTTCCGCGGCCATCATTCCGGCGAGGTGCGCGGACTCCACCAGGTGTCCGAGCACGTTCTGCCCGTAGGAGGTGCGGTAGCGCAACGTGCCGAGGGTGCGGACGAGTTCGGGCGCCATCCCGTCCGCGGTGCCGATGCCGACGGTGAGCAGGGCGTCCTCCCCGGCCCGGACGCAGAGCCGTTCGACCTCGCTGCGGCTGCGCTCGTGCGCCTCCTCGATCCGGGCGGGGTGGATCCGCCCATCGGTGAGCAGCGATTCGAGGGTGAGTCGGGCGCTCTCCCGCCGGACGGGGTCGAAGCAGGAGAGTTGGACCAGCCCGGGGGTGTCGTCGACGATCAGGTTGACGCCGGTGACGGCTTCGAAGGCGCGGATGTTGCGGCCCTCCCGGCCGATCACCCGGCCCTTCATGTCCTCGCTGGGCAGCCGGAGCGTGGTGACCACGGTCTCCGCGGTGTGTTCGGCGGCCAGTCGCTGGACGGACGAGGCGATGATCTCGCGGGCCCGGCCCTCGCCTTCGACGACCGCGCGCCGTTCGATCTCCCGGACGGTCAGCGCGGCTTCGCGGCGGGCCTCGGCCTCCGCGGCACGGACCACTTCGTCCCGGGCCTGGGCGGACGTCAGCCCGGCGGTGCGTTCCAGCAGCAGCCGGCTCTCGGCGCTCTGTTCGGCGAGTTCGCCGCGGATCCGCTCGGATTCGGCGGCGCGGGCGGCGAGTTCGTCCTCGTGCAGGTGCAGGCGCTGGAGTTCGGCGGTCAACCGCTCTTCGCGGCGGTCGAGTTCGGCGCGGCGTTGACGGAGCATCCGGAGCGCGGCGACCAGCACCAGGCCGAGGGCGGCGATCAGGATGCCGGCGGCCAGCAGCAGGGAGGAACCCGTTCCGGTGTTCTGAGCGATCCCCATCCGGGCACTCCCCGTCCTGCGCACGCTGCCGCCGAGGTGACCTCCGCGATCGTCCAGCCACTGAGTGCGAGGCTAGGCGGAGGTTACGAAACGGTCAAGATGCGATCGAGAATTGGCTCCGGTGATCCGATCGGCAGTCATCGCCCGCCGTCAGTTCACCTACCAGTCGTCGCCCTCCTCCTGCGGTTCCGCGTCCAGCGCCTCCCGGACCACCCGGAACGCCAGGCCCTCCGAGTAGCCGCGCCGGGCCAGCACTCCGACCAGTCGGCGCATCCGTACGTCCCGGTCCAGCCCGGCGGTGGAGCGCAACTTCCGTTCCACCAGGGCCCGGGCGGCGTCCGTCTCGTCGTCGGCGTCGACCTGGAGCAGGGCGCGTTCCGCGGTCTCCCCGGTGACGCCCTTGGTGCGCAGCTCCTGGGCCAGCGCCCGCCGGGACAGTCCGCGCACCGCGTGCCGGGACTCCACCCACGCCTCGGCGAAGGCGGCGTCGTCGATCAGCCCGACCTCCTCCAGCCGGGACAGCACCTGCTCGGCGACCTCGTCCGGAATCTCCTTGCGGCGCAGCGCATCGGCCAGCTGCTTGCGGGACTTGGCAGCGCCGGTGAGCAGCCGCAGGCAGATGTCCCGGGCCCGGTCCGCCGGGTCCCCCTGCTCGGCGGCGGCCCCCGGCCCGCGCCGCTTGCCCCGCGCCCCGGGCTCGGCCGCCCGCTCCGGCTCGCCCTCCGGCCGCTCGGCCTTCGCCCGCCGCTTCGGCCGGGGCTTCTCCTCAGCCGGTGCCGCGACCGGAAGTTCACCGAGCGCGCTGCGCCGCCGGCGCCGCCCCCCGGCCAGTTCGGACGCCCGCATCAATCCGGGCAGCTCCTCCACCGGGAGCTCCGCGGGCGGCTCCTCGGCCACCGCCGCGAACCAGTCCGGCGGGCCCGGTGCGTCGTCCTCCTCCGCGACGGCCGCGAACCAGTCCGGCGGGCCGAAGGCGTCGTGCTGTTCTTCTCCCGATACGCCCGCACCGGGCCCGTCCTCGGACGGACCCGGTGCCGGGTGGTCGATGTGGTGCCGATGAGTCAACGGATCAGCCCTTGGCGGCGGCCGCCGTCTTCTTGGCGGCGGCCTTGGCGGGGGCGGCCGCGGCCGGGATCTCCACCGCGGGGGCGTCGCCCTCGGCCTCGGCCGGCTTCGGGCCGATGCCCAGCTTGCCCTTGATCTTGGCCTCGATCTCGTCGGCCAGCTGCGGGTTGTCGCGCAGGAAGTTGCGGGCGTTCTCCTTGCCCTGGCCGAGCTGGTCGCCCTCGTAGGTGTACCAGGCGCCGGACTTGCGGATGAAGCCGTGCTCCACGCCCATGTCGATCAGGCCGCCCTCGCGGCTGATGCCCACGCCGTAGAGGATGTCGAACTCGGCCTGCTTGAACGGCGCGGCGACCTTGTTCTTGACCACCTTGACGCGGGTGCGGTTGCCGACCGCCTCGGTGCCGTCCTTCAGGGTCTCGATGCGCCGGATGTCGAGGCGGACCGAGGCGTAGAACTTCAGCGCCCGACCACCGGTGGTGGTCTCGGGGGAGCCGAACATCACACCGATCTTCTCGCGCAGCTGGTTGATGAAGATCGCGGTGGTGTTCGACTGGTTCAGCGCACCGGCGATCTTGCGCAGCGCCTGGCTCATCAGGCGGGCCTGCAGACCGACGTGCGAGTCGCCCATCTCGCCCTCGATCTCGGCGCGCGGCACCAGCGCGGCCACCGAGTCGATGATCACCAGGTCGATCGCGCCGGAGCGGATCAGCATGTCGGTGATCTCCAGCGCCTGCTCACCGGTGTCCGGCTGGCTGACCAGCAGGGCGTCGGTGTCCACGCCGAGCTTCTTGGCGTACTCGGGGTCGAGCGCGTGCTCGGCGTCGACGAAGGCGACGGTGCCGCCGGCCTTCTGGGCGTTGGCGGCGAGGTGCAGGGTCAGGGTGGTCTTGCCGGAGGACTCGGGGCCGTAGATCTCGATCACTCGGCCGCGCGGGATGCCGCCCACGCCCAGCGCCACGTCGAGGGCGGTGGACCCGGTGGAGATCACCTCGATCGGCTCGTTCGCCTTCTCGCCGAGGCGCATCACCGAGCCTTTGCCGAACTGCCGTTCGATCTGGGCGAGCGCGGCCTCCAGGGCCTTCTCGCGATCCGTTCCTGCCATGGCTTCCACCCTCGGGTTCTGTGCGTTGCGCTTCATCGTCATCGACGCTAGCGCGTCCCACCGACAATCGGCCCCGGACGGGCTCAGCCTGTGGAAAACTCTGCGCCGAAGCGTACAAAGAACACACGTTCGAATCCAGTCGAAGGCCACCCGACACACCGCGGCCCCGCCCCCGGAGGACCGGGAACGGGGCCGCGGGGACCGCTCGGGGCGCCTACTCGCTCAGCAGCCTGGTGCCGGCGTCCGGCAGCTCGACGCCGTTCTTGTCGAAGAAGTGCCAGGCGGCGACCTTGAGGCCGGCCCGCTCCGGAACCACCACCATGCGGTACGGGGAGTCCTCGACGACGACCGGCTTCGGCTCGGCGACACTGCCGTCCGACCAGCTCACCACCACCTTGCCGACGTCCGGGCCGATGGCCAGCACCGCGAGCCTGATCGGCAGCGGGCCGGGCGTGCCGGACTTGGCCGAGGGCCCGAGGACGCCGCCGCTGAAGGTGTTCGCCATCCGCGGGTCGAGGTGCCCGGGCGCCGGGTAGCTGCCCTGCCTGTCGTACTTCTGCCGGGCCCCGTCCAGGGTGGCGTAGGTGTTGACGACGTCCTCGGTGGGCTGCCAGTACTGCTGGACGAACGCCTCCGTCGGCTTCTCGATCGACGGGTCGACGGCGTGGCGCTCCTCCCAGACCGCCACCGCCTGCGCGTACGCCTGCCCCTGCGGGGCGACCGGCCAGAGCGCCTCCCAGAGCTGCCACTCCTTGCCGTCGACGGTGCCCTGTCCGATCATCACCCGGACCGGCTTGAGCGGGTCCCGCACGCCGGTCGCCGTCGTCGTCGCCGCGGCGCTCGGGGCGGCCGACGCCTCCGCGCCCGGCACCAGCGGGAGGGCCCCGCCACTGCCGCCGGCCTGCAGGGCCTGCGCGGTCGAGCCGCTCCCGGCGAAGCCGTTCAGGCCCGCCATGGTGCCGCCGCCCAGGGCCACCACCGAGGCCAGCGTGAGCGCGCCGACCACCGTGCGGCGGCGGTTCCGGATCCGCCGCCCGCCGGCCAGGATGCCTTCGACCGGCACCGAGCCGATCCGCACGTCCGCCGCCGCCGCCGCGAGCCCGAGCTCGAGCTCGACCGCCATGTCCCCGCCCGGCATCTCGTTGTTCCCCGCGGTCATACCGCACCCCCCACATGTGTCATGTCCGTCAGTTCCTTCAGCCCTGCGGTGTGCCGCAGTCTCGCTATCCCCTTGGCCGCGTGGCTGCGCACGGCCCCGGTCGAGCAGCCCATCGCGGCGGCCGCCTGGCTGTCGGTCAGGTCCTCCCAGTGCCGCAGCACCACGGCCTGGCGCTGCCGGGGCGGCAGTGTCGCGAGCGCCGCCATCAGCACCCGGCGCTGGTCGGAGCGGGCGTACCCGTCCTCCCGCCCGGCCGTGTCCGGCACGGACTCCACCAGCACCTCGGGGGCCCGGCGCCGCCAGCGGCGGGCGTGCTGGTTGATCATGATGCGGCGCACGTAGCTGTGCGGGTCGTCGGCGCGGCGCACCTTCGACCAGGCCGCGCAGGTCCGCTCCGCCGCCGATTGGGCCAGGTCCTCGGCCGCGTGCTGGTCACCGGTCAGCAGGTACGCCGTGCGCAGCAGCCAGGGCCAGGCGCCGACGATGAACGCCCGGAACTCGTCGTCCGGGCCGAGTTGTTTGTCGCCCATGAACACCTCCTCGCCCATCAAGAGCCCGGCGGTGGGGCAAACCGCTTACTCCCGCCGCCGGAGGGTCGGCGGCGGGGTCGCGGCCGTCAGTCCTCGGCCCGCTGCTCCTCCCGTCCGGCCGGCGCGCCGGCCGGGTCGGTCGAACCGCCGGCCACCATCCGGCGCAGTCGCCGCACGGCGTCCCGCCGCCGGGCCCGGCGCTCCTCGCCGCGGTCGATCCGCGGGTCGTCCTCGACCTCGTAGCGGCGCACGTACGTGCCGACGAAGCCCTGCAGGGTGGCGGCGGCCGGGATGGCGATCAGCGCGCCGACCGCGCCGAGCAGCGCGGCGCCGGCGATCACCGCGCCGAAGGCGACGGCGGGGTGCACGTCGACGGTCTTGGCGGTGATCCTCGGGTGCAGCAGGTAGTTCTCGATCTGCTGGTAGACGATCACGAAGCCGAGCACCCACACCGCGTCCACCGGTCGGCCGGTGAGCGCGACCAGGACGGGCAGCGCGCCCGCCAGGTAGGTGCCGATGGTGGGCACGAACTGCGACATGACGCCGACCCAGACGCTGAGCGCGGCCGCGTACGGCAGTCCGATGATCGTGAAGAACGCCCAGTGTCCGAGCGAGGAGACCAGCGCCAGCACGGCCCGCGAGTACAGGTAGCCGCCGGTCTTGGCGAGCGCGATCTCCCAGGCGCGCAGCACCTCGGCCTGCTTGGAGGGCGGCAGCATCGAGCAGACGGTGCGCCGGACCCGGGGGCCCTCAGCGGTGAAGTAGAAGGTGAACAGGCCGACGGTGAAGGCCTGGAAGAGCCCGCCGACGACGGTGCCGGTGACGCCCCAGACGTTGTCGGCGGCCTGCTGGGCGTACTTCTCGATGGTGCCGGAGTCCTTGAGCACCTGGTGCTGGAGCTGGTCGAGCGACAGCTCGGTGTGGAAGGTGCGGTTGACCCAGTCGATCAGGTCGTGGAGCATCTGCGGCAGTTTCCCGGCGACCTGGGTGACCTGGTCGACCATCAGGGTGCCGAGCGCGGTGAGGAAGGCGGCGACCGCCAGGCCGACGCCGATGAACACCAGGAAGGTGCCGAGGCCGCGGCGCACGCCGCGGGCGGCCATCCGGTCGACGGCGGGTTCCATCGCGAGCGACAGGAAGAACGCGACCAGCAGCATCACGAACAGGTCGATCAGCTGGTGGAAGGCCCAGTCGGCGAGCTGGAAGAGACCGACGCCGACCAGCGCGAGCAGCATCGCCTTGGGCAGCCAGCGCGGCATCGCGCCGCTGCCGGCGGCGCCGCGGCGCAGCTGGCGGGCGCCGGGGTCGGCGGTGTCGCCGCCGCTCTGCCGGCCCGGTTCGGGGCTCGTGGCGAGGTGTTCTTCGGACAGTCGGTCGGGGGTTTCTGCACTGCTGGACACCGGCCAAGTCTCACCCACCGGCCGGCGAATCGGGTCACCTCAGCCGATCTGACACTCCCTGGGTGACGCAGACCACGCGCCACACGTCCTTGGCCTCCCAGCCGGCGTCCAGCGCCTGACGGGCGGTGCGGCCGCCGAGTTCGGCCATCACGTGGTCCTGGGCGAAGGACTCCGCGTAGGTCTCGCCGAAGTGCAGGTACATCCGTCGCCAGAACTCGGTCAGCCTCATGCGCCCAGTATCGGGCACCGGTGGGTCAGCGCGGCAGCGCGAGGATGCCCGCGCCGTAGTAGTCGCGGTCCTGGCAGCCGATCGGGAGGGTCTGGACGCAGTTGCCGTCGGCGGCCTTGGCGAGGGCGGCGGCGATCCGGTCCGGGTCCCAGTCGGGGTGCTGGGCGGCGACCACGGCGACGGCGCCGGTGACGTGGGCGGCGGACATCGAGGTGCCGGCCAGGGCGGCGTACTTGCCGCCGGGCCAGTCGGAGACGACGGCGCCGTCGGTGCCGCCGTCGGGGTCGCCGCCGGGTGCGCTGAGGGAGATCCGGCCGCGGCCGTAGTTGCTGTAGGAGGCGGGCAGGCCGTTGCGGTCGACGGCGCCGACGGTGACCACGCCGGGCAGCTCGCCGGGCAGTCGGATGCACTCGGTGCCGAGCTCGCGGTCCTGCGGGGGGCCGCTGGTGCGGTCATTGGGGCTGCGGTGGTCGGGGCGGGCGCCGGTGAGGTCCTGGGCGTCGTTGCCGGCCGAGGCGACCACCACGGCGCCCTTGCGCTGGGCGTAGGCGACGGCGCGGCCGACGGCGGCGATCAGCGCGGCCTGGTCGGCGTCCTCGGGGCAGTTGTACTTCCACGGGTCGGCGAAGTAGCTGTCGTTGATGGCGCGGGCGCCGTGGTCGGCGGCCCAGAGCATGCCGCAGACGATGTTCTCCGCGTAGTACTGGCCGAGCGGGCCGAGCAGCCGGACGGCGGCGATCCGCACGCCGGGGGCGACGCCGGTGACGCCGTGGCCGTCGCGGGCGGCGCCGACGATGCCGGCGACGTGGGTGCCGTGGCCGCTCTCGTTGATGGCCTCGTCGGGCCGCCAGGCGCCGCTGCGGGCGTCGGGGCGGCCGTCGGCGCAGGAGGCGGAGGCGGCGGGGTCGACGGCGGCGCGCAGGTCGGGGTGGGTGTCGTCGACGCCGGAGTCGAGCACCGCGACGGTGACCTGGGACAGCTGCTGGGCGGTGGGCAGCGCGCCGGTGCGGTCGGCGGAGCGGTCGGCCGGGCGGTCCAGCGGCGGGTGCAGCAGGGCGGCGCGGCCGGGCGGGCGTTCGACGGCGCCGATCATGGCGAGGTTCCAGTCGTTGTGCTCGCCGGGGTCGGGGACGGTGGCGGTGCTGTCCTCCTGGCCCTCGGCGACGTCGGCGGCCGGGGCCCCGGGGCCGAACGCCGCGCCGGCCAGCGGCCGGGGCGGGGAGGGCACGGGGACGGTGCGGGTGGCGCCGACCGCGGCGGTCCCGGGCCGGCCGCGCAGCTTCTCGGCGAACCGGCCGCCGGCGTAGGCGAGCACGGCGCCGATCTGCGGATAGGCCTGGACGACCTGCCCGCCGGCCGCCCGGACCTGCTCGGCGGCGTGGTCGGCGCCCTGGGCGTCGGCGCGCTCGTCCAGCACCAGGTAGCTGAGGTAGGTGCCGTCGGTGCCGGTGACGTAGGGGACGGCTCCGCCGAGCAGCAGTCCGCAGAGCAGGGTCGCGCCGAACACGCGGACGCTGCGGCGCCGGGGGGCGCTGTCGGGGGCCTGGCTCACCTGCTCCATCGCGTGTTCTCCGCTCGTCGGCCGGGCCGGAGTCCCGTGGTGGGTGGGTCCGATTCCTCACCATATGAGCGATTTGTACGATTTGCTGTGCGGGTTGCGGCAGACGGTGACCGTCCCCCGGCCTGTCAGCCCGTCGGGGCACCATGGGTGCATGGCCACCTCCACCCCCGACGCGCCCGGCAGCCCGAACCCGCTGGACGGCTTCGCCCCGGCCACCCGGTCCTGGTTCACCGGCGCGTTCGCCGCCCCCACCGAGGCCCAGTCCCGGGCCTGGTCGGCGATCCGGCTGGAGACCGACGTGCTGGTGGTCGCCCCGACCGGCTCCGGCAAGACCCTGGCGGCCTTCCTGTCCGCCCTGGACCGGCTGAGCTCCACCCCGCCCCCGGCCGACCCCAAGCGCCGCTGCCGGGTGCTCTACATCTCCCCGCTGAAGGCCCTCGCGGTGGACGTCGAGCGCAACCTGCGCGCCCCGCTCGCGGGCCTGCGGCAGGCCAGCGTCCGGCTCGGCCTGCCCGAGCCCGAGGTGCAGGTCGGCATCCGCTCCGGCGACACCCCCGCCGCCGACCGCCGCAAGTTCGCCACCCACCCGCCGGACATCCTGATCACCACCCCCGAGTCGCTGTTCCTGCTGCTCACCTCCGCCTCCCGGGAGGCCCTGCGCGGCATCGACACGGTGATCCTGGACGAGGTGCACGCGGTGGCCGGCACCAAGCGCGGCGCGCACCTGGCGCTCAGCCTGGAGCGGCTGGACGAACTGCTGGACCGCCCGGCCCGCCGGATCGGCCTGTCCGCCACCGTCCGCCCGGTCGAGGAGGTCGCCCGCTACCTCAGCCCGCAGCGCGGCGCGGCGATCGTCCAGCCCGGCAGCGACAAGCGCTTCGACCTGTCCGTGGTGGTGCCCGTCCCCGACCTCGCCGACCTGCCCGCCACCCCCGCCGAGGAGAGCGACCCGCAGCGGCAGTCCTCGATCTGGCCGCACGTCGAGGAGCGGATCGTCGACCTGGTGCAGGCGCACCGCTCGACCATCGTGTTCGCCAACTCCCGCCGCCTCGCCGAGCGGCTGTGCAACCGGCTGAACGAGATCGCCTACGAGCGGGCCACCGGCGCCCCGCTGCCCGAGTCGCACGCCCCCGCCGAACTGATGGGCGGCTCCGGCGCGGCCGCCGGCGCCCCGCCGCTGCTGGCCCGGGCGCACCACGGGTCGGTGTCCAAGGAGCAGCGCTCCCTGGTCGAGGAGGAGCTGAAGGCCGGCCGGCTGCCCGCCGTGGTCGCCACCTCCAGCCTGGAACTGGGCATCGACATGGGCGCCGTCGACCTGGTGGTGCAGGTCGAGTCACCGCCGTCGGTGGCCTCCGGCCTGCAGCGGGTCGGCCGGGCCGGGCACCAGGTCGGCGCGGTCTCCACCGGCGTGGTCTTCCCCAAGTACCGGGGCGACCTGGTGCAGTCCGCCGTGGTCACCGAACGGATGCGCACCGGCGGCATCGAGGCCCTGCGCGTCCCCCGCAACCCGCTGGACGTCCTGGCCCAGCAGCTGGTCGCGATGACCGCCCTGGACACCTGGGAGGTCGACGAGCTGCTCGCCGTCTGCCGCCGCGCCGCACCGTTCGCCACCCTGCCGCAGTCCGCGTTCGACGGCGTGCTCGACATGCTGGCCGGCCGCTACCCGTCCGACGCCTTCGCCGAACTGCGCCCCCGGGTGGTCTGGGACCGCGTCGCCGGCACCGTCACCGGCCGCCCCGGCGCCCAGCGCCTCGCCGTCACCTCCGGCGGCACCATCCCCGACCGCGGCCTGTTCGGCGTCTTCATCGTCGGCGCGGACCCGAAGAAGGGCGGCGGCCGGGTGGGCGAGCTGGACGAGGAGATGGTCTACGAGTCGCGGGTCGGCGACGTGTTCACCCTCGGCACCACCTCCTGGCGGATCGAGGAGATCACCCACGACAAGGTGCTGGTCACCCCCGCCCCCGGCATCCCCGGCCGGCTGCCGTTCTGGAAAGGCGACTCGCTCGGCCGCCCGCTCGAACTCGGCCGCGCGGTCGGCGCGTTCGTCCGCGAGGTCGGCGCGATGGAGCCCGCCGCCGCCACCGCCCGACTCCGCGAGGCCGGCCTGGACGACTGGGCCGCCGGCAACCTGCTCGCCTACCTCGCCGAGCAACGCGAGGCCTGCGGCCACCTGCCCGACGACCGCACCATCGTGGTCGAACGCTTCCGCGACGAGCTCGGCGACTGGCGGATCGTCGTCCACTCGCCGTTCGGCGCCCAGGTGCACGCCCCGTGGGCACTGGCCATCGGCGCCCGGCTGCGCGAGAAGCACGGCCTCGACCCGCAGGTGATGCACGCCGACGACGGCATCGTGCTGCGCCTGCCCGACGCCGACCTGCTGGCCGACTTCCCCTCCGGCATCACCGCCCCGCCCCCGGAGGAGGCCCCGGTCGGCGCCGACGCCGCCGTCTTCGACTCCGGCGACATCGAACAGCTCGTCACCGACCAGGTCGGCGGCTCCGCCCTGTTCGCCGCCCGCTTCCGCGAGTGCGCCGGCCGCGCCCTGCTGCTGCCCCGCCGCAACCCCGGCAGGCGCACCCCGCTCTGGCAGCAGCGCCAGCGCGCCTCCCAACTCCTGGAGGTCGCCGCCGAGTACGGCTCCTTCCCGATCGTGCTGGAAGCCGTCCGCGAATGCCTGCAGGACGTCTTCGACGTGCCCGGCCTGGTCGAGCTGATGCGCGACCTGGAGACCCGCGCCGTCCGCCTGGTCGAGGTCACCACCCCCGAGCCGTCCCCGTTCGCCCGCTCCCTGCTGTTCGGCTACGTCGCCCAGTTCCTGTACGAGGGCGACTCCCCGATCGCCGAACGCCGCGCCGCCGCCCTCTCGCTGGACTCCCGGCTGCTGTCCGAGCTGCTCGGCCAGGCCGAACTGCGCGAACTGCTCGACCCCACGGTGCTCGCCGGCCTGGAGGCCGAACTCCAACGCCGCACCCCCGAGCGCCGCATCAAGGACGCCGAGGGCGTCGCCGACGCGCTGCGCCTGCTCGGCCCGCTCAGCGAGGGCGAACTCACCGACCGCGGCGCCGAAGCGCTGTGGGCCCTGGAACTCGAAGCGGCCCGCCGGATCATCCAGGTCCGGATCGGCGGCGAACTGCGCTGGTCCGCCATCGAGGACGCCGGCCGGCTCCGCGACGCCCTCGGCACCCCGCTGCCGGTCGGCGTCCCCGAAGCCTTCACCGAACCCGTCAAGGACCCACTCGGCGACCTGCTGGCCCGCTACGCCCGCACCCACGGCCCGTTCACCGCCCACGCCGCCGCCGAACGCTTCGGCCTCGGCACCGCCGTGGTCACCGGCACCCTGCACCGCCTCACCGCCGCCGGCCGCCTGGTCCAGGGCGAGTTCCGGCCCGAAGCCACCGGCACCACCCCCGAATGGTGCGACGCCGACGTCCTGCGCCGCCTGCGCCGCCGCTCCCTCGCCGCCCTGCGCCACGAGGTCGAAGCCGTCCCGCCGAAGGCCCTGGCCGCGTTCCTCCCGCAGTGGCAGCACCTCGCCGGACACCGCCTGCGCGGCGCCGACGGCCTCTACCGGGTGGTCGAACAGCTCCAGGGCACCGCCCTGCCCGCCTCCGCCCTCGAAAAACTGGTCCTGCCGGCCCGGCTCACCGACTACTCCCCCGGCCTGCTGGACGAACTGATGGCCGCCGGCGAGATCGGCTGGTCCGGCGCGGGCGCACTGCCGGGCAAGGACGGCTGGATCAGCCTCCACCTGCCGGAGAACGCCCACCTGCTGCGCCCCGAACCGCTGCCGCTCACCCCCGGCCCGATCCACACCGCCCTGCTGGAGGCCCTCACCGGCGGCTACGGCGCGTTCTTCCGCCAGCTCGCCGAACGCGTCCCCGACACCCCGGACGCCGAGATCGTCGAAGCTCTGTGGGACTTGGTCTGGGCGGGCTACGTCACCAACGACACCCTCGCCCCGTTGCGCAACCTCCTCGGCTCCGGCCGCACCGCCGGCGCGACCGCCCACCGGGCGCCGCGCTCCACCCCCCGCGGCCGCTACGGCGGCGCAGCCCGCGGCCTGGCCCGCCCCAGCTCCCGCTCCGGCCCGCCGACGGCGGCCGGCCGGTGGTCGCTGCTGCCCTCCTTCGGCGGCGAGCCGACCGTACGCGCCGCCGCCCAGGCACAGGCCCTGCTGGACCGGCACGGCATCCTCACCCGCGGCACCGTCTCCGCCGAACGGATCCCCGGCGGCTTCGCCGGCGTCTACCGTGTCCTGGCCGCCTTCGAGGAACGCGGCAAGGCCCGCCGCGGCTACTTCGTGGAAGGCCTCGGCGGCGCCCAGTTCGCCATGGAGGGCGCCGCGGACCGCCTCCGCTCGGTCAACTCCCGCCTGGAGCGGGCGAACGGCGACTGGTCGGCGACCTCTCCGGCGGAGAGCCCGCAGGCCGTCGTACTGGCCGCCGCCGATCCCGCCAACGCGTACGGCGCGGCGCTGCCCTGGCCGGAGCCCTCGGAGGACACCACCGCCGCCCACCGCCCGGCCCGCAAGGCCGGCTCACTGGTCGCACTGGTCGACGGCGAGCTGGTCCTCTACCTCGAACGCGGCGGCAAGTCCCTGCTCACCTGGTCCACCGAGGGCCCCGCCGTCACCGCAGCCCTCGCCGCCCTGGCCCAACCCCTCACCATCGAACGCATCAACGGCCACCCCGCCCTCACCAGCCCCCTGGGCCCCCACCTGGAAGCGGCCGGATTCCACGCCACCCCGAAGGGCTACCGGATCAGGTAGAACGAGAGCAGGCGAGCACGAGAACAGGGGCGCGTGGGGGTACCTCCCGGCCCGCCAGGGCTGGGGGAGACCTGCGCGACCAGCGCAAAGCACGTCCGCAAGGTCGCGATCAAGTGCAGGTCATTCTCCTGCGTCGCGATCTTGCGGTGGGGTGCCTTCCGCTGCGCGCAGTTCCGCCCCCTCGCTTCGCTGGGGGGACCCCCAGCGCCCCTGTTCTCGTGTCCGCCCCTCGATACGTGCGTGCACGGGAATCAGGCCCATCCCCCACCAGCCCGCCGCGAGCATGCCGAGGGCGGCACCGCCGGAAATCGCGGTGCCGCCCGTGAGGAGCAGTATCAGACCCAGGCCGACCAGTGCCGTCGTGCCCAGCAGCAGCGCACTGCGCATCGTGCGCATTGCGACCCTCCTTCGCCCGGCGCCTCCCGGGAACGGGAGGCGGGTCGAGGTCCGGTCAGGCCGCCACCACGTCCATCGCCGCCTTGGGCGAGATGGATCCGGACCGGTCGACACCGGGAGCCGGCAGCGGAACCGGTTCGAGCACCGGCCTCAGCAGATCACCCTCGGAGAGGGTGGCCATCGCCGCAAGTTCGGCGAGCGACAGTTCGTCGCTGACCTCGCGCATGACCTCGGACATCCGCACGTCGAGCGCGTCGCAGATGGCGGAGAGCAACTCGGAGGACGCCTCCTTCTGACCCCGCTCGACCTCGGAGAGGTACCCGAGCGAAACCCTGGCGGCTGCCGACACCTCGCGGAGTGTGCGGCCCTGGCGCTGGCGCTGCCGACGCAGCACATCGCCCAGCAGGCGACGGAGCAGAATCATCGGTGCCTCCCTCCTCGGACTGCGGATCGAGATGTCACGACCCCACCGTACCGCCTTGTCCGTGTCCCGTGCGGGGACCGGGGTCGTGTTCACTCTGGGCTGCAAGGCGTCCCCTCCCCTGTTCTTCCCGTTCCGGGCCGTCGAACCACCCGTGACGGGCAGATGTCCGGCTCCGGACGCCCGGTCGACTCCCGGTCGACGCGGGGGCGGTCCGACCGGGGTCGTCCCGGCCGGAGCATCCGGTCTAACACGTTCCTCCATCGGGTGCGGCGGGTTCGCGGGTTTCGGCCCGCGGCCGCCGGCGCTCGGTGATGCTCAGCGGTCGGTGTCCGGTCCGGTCAGCCGGCGCAGCAGCAGGTCGAGCGCGGCTTCCACGGACTGGTGTCGGATCTTGTCACGCCCACCGGACAACCGGAGCGGGAGGGCTTCTGTTCCCCGCGCCCCGGCGAGGCCCACGTACACGGTGCCGACGGGCTGTCCGTCCTGCGGGTCGGGCCCGGCGACGCCGGTGGTGGCCAGCGCCCAGTCGGCGCCGAGCAGGTTCCGGACGCCCTCGGCCATCTGCCGGGCCACCACGGGGTGGACCGGCCCGCGGACGTCCAGCAGGCCCTCGTCGACGCCGAGCACGGACGCCTTGAGGTCGGTGGCGTACGCGGTGACCGAGCCCCGGAACACCGCGGAGGCGCCGGGGACGTCGACCAGGGTGGCGGCCAGCAGGCCGCCGGTGAGCGACTCGGCGACGGCCAGGGTGGCGCCGTCGGCCTTGAGCGCCGCGAGCAGGCGGGCGGCGAGCTCACTCACCGCGGCGCTCCCGGGCGATGCCCTCGCGGCGCAGCCGGATCGCCTGGACCACGTAGTCGAGGCCGGTGGCGACGGTGAGGACGACGGCGATCGCCATCATCACGGCGCGGCCGGTGGCCAGCGGGCCGGTGAGCACCAGGACGTACATGCCGACCGCGATGCCCTGGGTGAGGGTCTTCAGCTTGCCGCCGCGGCTGGCCGGGATGACGGCGTAGCGGATCACCCAGAACCGCATCAGGGTGATGCCGAGTTCGCGGGCCAGGATGACCGCGGTGACCCACCAGGGCAGGTCGCCGAGGATCGACAGGCCGATCAGGCCGGCGCCCATGATCGCCTTGTCGGCGATCGGGTCGGCGATCCGGCCGAAGTCGGTGATCAGGCCCTTGCTGCGGGCCAGCGCCCCGTCGAAGACGTCGGTGATCATGGCGACGGCGAACGCCGCCCAGGCGAACGCCCGCCACTTGGGGTCGTGCCCGCCGTCGGCGAACAGCAGGGCGACGAAGACCGGCACCAGCAGCAGCCGGAACATCGTCAGCACGTTGGCGATGTTCCACAGGCCGGGCTGCGGCGGGACGGCGGCCGGGGTCGGCCGGGTCTCGGCCGGGGCCCCCGGCCCCTTGGTCATACGTCGGCTCCGAGCAGCGTGATCGCCTCGGCGACCAGGTCGACGCCCTCGGTGCCGACCACGGTGGCCCGGTAGAACTGGCCGATCTCGGCGTCGTCCGCGCCGAGCAGGGTGGTCAGGCCGTCGGTCTCGGGGGCCTGGTGGGCGGCGCGGCCCTCGATCACGCCGTCCTCGATCGACTCGACCAGCACGGTGACCTCGCTGCCGACGCGCTGTTCGGCGCGCTGCGCGGTGAGCTCCTCGGCGAGCTTGGAGAGCCGGGTGACGCGGTCGTCGACCACGTCCTGGTCGAGCTTGCCGTCGTAGCCGGCGGCCTCGGTGCCGTCCTCGTCGGAGTAGCCGAAGACGCCGATGGCGTCCAGGCCGGCGTGCGTGATGAACCGTTCCAGCTCCGCGAAGTCCTCCTCGGTCTCACCGGGGAAGCCGACGATGAAGTTGGAGCGGGCGCCGGCCTCGGGGGCCTTGGCGCGGATCGACTCCAGCAGGCCGAGGAACTGCTCGGTGGAGCCGAAGCGGCGCATCCGGCGCAGCACGGCGGGCGCCGAGTGCTGGAAGGACAGGTCGAAGTAGGGCATGACCTTCGTGGTGCCGGTCATCACGTCGATCAGACCGGGGCGCATCTCGGCGGGCTGCAGGTAGCTGACCCGGACCCGCTCGATGCCCTCGACGGCGGCGATCTCGCTGAGCAGGGTCTCCAGCAGCCGGATGTCGCCGAGGTCCTTGCCGTAGGACGTGTTGTTCTCGGAGACCAGCACGACCTCGCGCACGCCCTGGCCGGCCAGCCAGACGGCCTCGTTCAGCACGTCGCTGGGGCGGCGGGAGATGAAGGAGCCGCGGAAGGCGGGGATGGCGCAGAACGAGCAGCGACGGTCGCAGCCGGAGGCCAGCTTGATCGAGGCGACGGGGGCGTCGTCGAGACGCTTGCGCAGGGTGCGCGGGCCGGAGGCGGGGGCGAGGCCCTCGGGGAGGTCCTCGGGGGTGCCGTGGCCGGGCAGGGCGACCTCGGCCGCGGCGGCCTGCCGTTCGACGGGGGTGAGCGGGAGCAGCTTGCGACGGTCGCGGGGCGTGTGGGCCTCGACGTGGCCGCCGGAGAGGATGGTGTTCAGGCGGGTGGAGATGTCGGCGTAGTCGTCGAAACCGAGGACGCCGTCGGCCTCGGGGAGGGCGTCGGCGAGTTCCTTGCCGTAGCGCTCGGCCATGCAGCCGACCGCGACCACGGCCTGGGTACGGCCGTGGCCCTTGAGGTCGTTGGCCTCCAGCAGGGCGTCGACGGAGTCCTTCTTGGCGGCCTCGACGAACCCGCAGGTGTTGACGACGGCGACATCGGCTTCGCTGGCGTCGTCGACCAGCCGCCAGCCATCGGCCTCCAGTCGCCCGGCGAGTTCCTCGGAGTCGACCTCGTTGCGGGCGCATCCGAGCGTGACCAGGGCGACAGTGCGGGGTTCAGGCATGACGCCAAGATTAACGCGCGCCCCCCGGTGGAGTTCCCCCCGGAGGGCGCGCGGTTCGATCGAGCGGCCGGATCAGCCCGCCTGCGGGTCGCCCGGGGTGTAGGTGAGGTGCACCACCTGGCCGTCCTGACCGGCCGGACCGAGGTCCTTGCCATTGACGAACAGGTGCACGGCCCCGGCGTTGCCGATCACCAGAGTGATCTTCTTCGGGTCGGTGAAGGTCTGGTCCTGGCCGGCTTCCAGGTTGTTGGAGAACAGCGACTTCCCGCTGCCGTCCTTGGCGGTGACCCAGCTCTTGTCCTGCCCGGCGACCAGCTTGACGGTGACCTTGTCGGCGGGGGCGCCGGCCACCGCCCCGGCGCCCGCCTCGGGGGCGGGCGGCTGCGCGGAGGCCTCCAGGGTGGCCGGGGCGGAGACGCCGGAGGGCAGCGGGGCGCTGGCCGCGCCGGGCCCGTTGCCGGCGGGGGACGAGGAGCCGACCAGGTTGTAGCCGATCAGCACGACCACCGCGACGATCGCGGCGACCATCGCGCCGGTCCAGTTCGGGCGGCGGTGGTCTTTGACCGTGACCGGCCCGACGTCGAACAGCCGGGTGGCGGACGCGCCGCCCCCGCCGTGCTCGGCGTCGTAGCGGGCGACCAGCGCCTCGCCGTCCAGGCCGACCTCCCGGGCCAGCAGCCGCAGGTGGCCGCGGGCGTAGAAGGCGCCGCCGCAGCGGTCGAAGTCGTCGGCCTCGACGGCGTGCACGATCGGCACCCGGATCCGGGTGCGGGTGCTGACCTGGTCGACCGTCAGGCCGGCGTCGATCCGGGCCCTGGCGAGCAGCCGCCCGATGCTCGGCCCGTCGGCGGCGTGACTCGGCTCCGCGGGGCGCTCCGGGCCGGCGGAGGCGGACGCGGAGGAGCCGGAGGCGGAGCGGCGGGGGGACTTGCCGATGGTCACTGGGCACGCCTTTCGAGCGGAGGCCACCTGCTGAGGAACCAGTCTAGGGGTGGTGCCGTAACGTTTCTCAACCGGAGGGGGCCCGAACGTGCCACAGTTCTGCTACTGAAGTTGACGGGTAGTCACCTCGCTTTCCGGCCATCGGGACCACCCGTCGCTCACCCCCGCAGGGTGATCAGCACGCCGTCCAGTTCGTCCGGTTTGACCAGCACGTCGCGGGCCTTGGAGCCCTCGCTGGGGCCGACGATGCCGCGCGACTCCATCAGGTCCATCAGTCGGCCGGCCTTGGCGAAGCCGACCCGGAGTTTGCGCTGGAGCATCGAGGTGGAGCCGAACTGGGTGGTGACGACCAGTTCGACGGCCTGCACCAGCAGGTCGAGGTCGTCGCCGATCTCCTCGTCGATCTCCTTCTTCGGGCCGGACCCGACCACCACGTCGTCCCGGTAGCGGGCCGCCAGCTGGTCCTTGCAGTGCTGGACGATCTTGGCGATCTCCGCCTCGGTGACGAACGCGCCCTGCATGCGGACCGGCTTGGAGGCGCCCATCGGCAGGAACAGCGCGTCGCCCTTGCCGATCAGCTTCTCCGCACCGGGCTGGTCGAGGATGACCCGGGAGTCGGCCATCGCCGAGGTGGCGAAGGCCAGCCGGGACGGCACGTTGGCCTTGATCAGGCCGGTGACCACGTCCACCGAGGGGCGCTGGGTGGCCAGCACCAGGTGGATTCCGGCGGCGCGGGCCAGCTGGGTGATCCGGACCACCGAGTCCTCGACGTCGCGCGGGGCGACCATCATCAGGTCGGCCAGCTCGTCGACGATCACCAGCAGGTACGGGTAGGGCGTCAGCTCGCGTTCGCTGCCCAGCGGCGGCTGCACGGTGCCGGCCCGCACCGCAGCGTTGAAGTCGTCGACGTGTCGGAAGCCGTAGGCCGCCAGGTCGTCGTAGCGCATGTCCATCTCGCGCACCACCCACTGGAGGGCCTCGGCGGCCTTCTTCGGGTTGGTGATGATCGGCGTGATCAGGTGCGGGATGCCCTCGTAGGCGGTCAGCTCGACCCGCTTGGGGTCGACCAGCACCATCCGGACCTCGTCGGGGGTGGCGCGCACCAGCACCGAGGTGATCAGGCAGTTGATGCAGGACGACTTGCCCGCGCCGGTGGCGCCGGCCACCAGCACGTGCGGCATCTTCGCCAGGTTGGCCATCACGGTGTGGCCCTCGACGTCCTTGCCCATGCCGACCACCATCGGGTGGGTGTCCTCGGCGGCGCTGCGCGAGCGCAGCAGGTCGCCGAGGGTGACCATCTCGCGGTCCCGGTTGGGGATCTCCACGCCGACCGCGGACTTGCCGGGGATCGGCGAGATGATCCGCACGTCGGGGGTGGCCACCGCGTAGGCGATGTTCTTCGCCAGCGCGGTGATCCGCTCGACCTTGACGGCGGGGCCGAGCTCGACCTCGTAGCGGGTGACCGTCGGGCCGCGGCTGAAGCCGGTGACCTTGGCGTCCACCTTGAACTCGGCGAACACGCCGGTGAGCTGGGCGCGGATGTCGTCGTTGACCTGCGTGTGGGCCTTGGCGGGCGCGCCGCGCTCCAGCAGGTCCAGCGACGGCAGGGCGTAGCCGGCACCGCTGGACAGCTGGAGCTGTTCCATCCGGGCCGGGGCCTCGCCGTGGCCGTCGGGGGCCCGGGCGGCGGGCGCCTCGGACGGCCAGGGCTCCTCGGGTGGCGCACCCGTTGTTGAATACGGCTCAGCGTCCTTGACCTGCCCGACCACGCCGGCCACCGTCGGCGAGCCGGCCACCCCGAACAGCAGTGCGCCGTCCACGAGGTCGGCGGCGACGCCGGCGGCCAGGTCGCGGGTCTGGTACGGGTCCTTCTCGAAGGAGACCGGCGCGGACTCCGCCGCGTCCGACTCGGCCTGCTTGCGGCGGCGGCGCCTGGGGCGGGCGTCGTCGTCCTCGATGGTGATCGGCAGCGCGTCCGGGTCGGCGTCCTCCGGCGGGGCGGTGGAGTACTCCCGGTCGTCGGCGCCCGGCCCGGCGTCCTCGAACTCGCCGGGCAGCGGTTCGGCGACGCCCAGGCGGACGCCCAGCAGGCGCAGGCGCTGCGGGATGCGGTTGATGGGGGTGGCGGTGACCACCAGCAGGCCGAAGACGGCGAGCAGCAGCAGCAGCGGAACGGCCAGCAGCGGGCCGGCGGCGGCCATCATCGGGGTGGATCCGGCCCAGCCGATCAGGCCGCCGGCCTGCCGGATCCGGGTGGCGCCGGAGCCCATGGCGGGCGCGCCGCAGCCGATGTGGACCAGGCCGAGCACGGCGACCACCAGCGCGGTGAGGCCGATCACTATCCGGCCGTTGGCCTCGGGCATGTCGGGGTGGCGCATCAGCCGCAGCGTCATGGCGCCCAGCAGGAAAGGCACCAGCACGTCGAGGCGGCCGAACAGGCCGGAGACCACGGCGGTGGCGGCCTCGCCGAACCAGCCCTGCGGGGTGAACCAGGTGCCGGCGGCGGTCACCAGGGTGAGCGCCAGCAGCAGCAGCGCCACGCCGTCCCTGCGGTGCTCCGGGTGCAGGTTGCGGGCGCCGTGCCCGTAGCTGCGGAAGACCGCGCCGATGGCGTTGGCCAGGCCCAGCCAGATCCGGCGGACGGCCCGGAAGAGTATCGGCCGGGGCGGCGGCACGGGTGCCGCGGCCGCCTTCTTGGCCGGGGACTTCTTCGCCGGGGCCTTCTTGGCGGCCGGTTTGGCCGCGGCGGCCTTCTTCGCCGGTGTCTTCTTGGCCGGCCCGGGCTTGCTGGTGCGTGCGGCGGCGCTTCCGGGCGTTCGTGTGGCCATGGAGGGCAGCCTACCGGCGCGACCCGGCCCCGGACATGCGCGGGAGCACTTCGGCGGGTTGCGCCGTCGACGCGCCGTCAGCGGCCCGTGAACCACCCGGACGAGTGACGCTGACGGCCGCTCAGTTCGCGCCGGGGCGCAGTGCGTCCAGGGCCCGGCGCAGGCCGACCAGTTTGCGCTCCAGGTGGGCGGCGGTCGCGGCGGCTCCGGCGCTGTCGGCGGTGGCGTCGAGCTGCTTGGTGAGCGCCTCGGCCTGTTCCTCGACGGCGGCCAGCCGGGCCGACAGTTCGCCGAGCAGCGCCCCGCCGATGGCCGGTTCCTCGTCCGTCTCCAGTTGCAGGCGCAGCAGCGCGGCCTGCTCCTTGAGCTGGGTGTTCTTCTGGTAGAGGTCGACGAAGACGGAGACCTTGGCGCGCAGCACCCACGGGTCGAAGGGCTTCGAGATGTAGTCGACCGCACCGGCCGCGTAGCCGCGGAAGGTGTGGTGCGGACCGTGGTTGATCGCGGTCAGGAAGATGATCGGGATATCCCTGGTCCGCTCGCGACGCTTGATGTGCGCGGCGGTCTCGAAGCCGTCCATGCCCGGCATCTGGACGTCCAGCAGGATGACCGCGAAATCGTCGGTGAGAAGTGCCTTGAGCGCCTCCTCGCCGGAGGAGGCGCGCACCAGTGTCTGGTCGAGCGCGGAGAGGATCGCCTCCAGGGCGAGCAGGTTCTCCGGACGGTCGTCGACCAGGAGGATCTTCGCCTTCTGCACCAGGACCCGCCCTCCTGCCGGTTGTTTCCCCAGAGCGGGCACCTTCGTGCCGCCCATCACTGCCCCGGTCATGCTAGCCGTACCCCCTTGCCCGCCACAGGCCCGGTGCCGGGCGTCACCGTCCGGTCACTGTTGGCAACGACGGGTGACCTTACCGGGTTCCCGGCCGGGGCCGCCAGCGCGGGCGGCCCCGTCGGGCGGCGGTTACCTGACGGGCAGGTGCTGGCGCATCACCGCCAGCAGGTGGTCGGTCTCCACGGGTTTGGTGATGTGGTCCGTGGCACCGGCCTGCAGGCTCTTCTCCTTGTCGCCCTTCATCGCCTTGGCGGTCAGCGCGATGATCGGCAGCCCGGCGAACCGGGGCATCCGGCGGATCTGCTCGGTGGTCGCGTAGCCGTCCAGCTCCGGCATCATGATGTCCATCAGCACCAGGGCGACGTCCTCGTGCTGTTCGAGCATCTCGATGCCCTCCCGGCCGTTCTCGGCGTACAGCACGGTCAGGCCGTACTGCTCCAGCACGCTGGTGAGGGCGAACACGTTGCGGATGTCGTCGTCGACGATCAGCACCCGCTCGCCGTCGAAGCGGACCGGGGCGCCGGTGTTGGTGCGGACCGGCTCGCCCTGGCGCGGGATGGTCTCCTCGGCCGGGCGCGGGGCTTCCTCGGGGCGGGCGGCGCGGCGGCGCTCCAGGGTGGACCGGCGGCGCTCCTCGACCAGCCCGCGGGCCTCCTGGGTCCACTGCTCGGCGGGCGTGCGGGAGGGCTCCAGGGCGCGCGGCGCGGCGCCGCGCTCCAGGGCCACCGGCTCCGGGCCCTCGCTGCGCAGCGGCAGGTAGAGGGTGAAGGTGGAGCCGCCGCCGAGTTCGCTGGCCACGTGGATCTCGCCGCCCAGCAGCCGGGCGATCTCCCGGCTGATGGACAGGCCGAGGCCGGTGCCCCCGTACTTGCGGCTGGTGCCCCCGTCGGCCTGTTTGAAGGCCTCGAAGATCTCCCGCAGCTTGTTGCCGGGGATGCCGATGCCGGTGTCGGAGACCGAGAAGGCGATCAGCTGCTCGTCGGGGTCGCCGATGGTGCCGGTCTCCAGCAGTTGCTCGCGCACGTGCTGGGGGGTGTCCGGGCCGGACACCGGGCGGATCATCAGCTCGACCGCGCCGGCGTCGGTGAACTTCACCGCGTTGGACAGCAGGTTGCGCAGCACCTGCTGGAGGCGCTGCTCGTCGGTGTGCAGGGTGATCGGCAGGTCCGGGGAGACCCGGACCGCGAAGTCCAGGTTCTTCTCGGCGGTGAGCGGCCGGAACGCGGCCTCCACGTAGTCGACCAGCTGGACCAGGGCGATCCGGGCCGGGCGGACGTCCATCTTGCCGGCCTCGACCTTGGACAGGTCGAGGATGTCGTTGATCAGCTGGAGCAGGTCGCTGCCCGCGCCGTGGATGGTCTCGGCGAACTCGACCTGCTTGGCGGACAGGTTGCCCTCGTTGTTGTCGGAGAGCAGCTTGGCCAGGATCAGCAGCGAGTTGAGCGGGGTGCGCAGCTCGTGCGACATGTTGGCGAGGAACTCGCTCTTGTAGCGGGAGGCCAGCGCGAGCTGTTCGGCGCGCTCCTCCAGGATCTGCCGGGCCTCCTCGATCTCGCCGTTCTTGATCTCGATGTCGCGGTTCTGCTGGGCGAGTTGCTCGGCCTTCTCCTGCAACTCCTCGTTGGTGCGCTCCAGTTCCTCCTGCCGGGCCTCCAGTTCGGCGGAGCGCATCGACAGTTCGGCGGTCAGCCGCTGGGATTCCAGCAGCAGGCCCTCGGTCTTGGTGTTGACCGAGATGGTGTTGACGGTGACGCCGATCTGGTCGGCGATCTGGTTCAGGAAGTCCAGCGCGACGGCGGTGAAGCTGGAGAAGGTGGCGAGTTCGATGACGCCGAGCAGCCGGTCCTCGAACAGCACCGGCATCACCACCACGTGCGCCGGGGAGGACTCGCCGAGGCCGGAGGAGATCTTCAGGTACCCGGGCGGGGTCTCCTTCAGCACGATCGGCCGCTTCTCCACCGCGGCCTGCCCGATCAGGCCCTCGCCGAGCCGGAAGGTGGTGGGCATGGTGCGCCGGTGGTAGCCGTAGGAGCCGATCAGGCGCAGCACGATGTCGTTCTCGTCGTCGTCCTCGGTGACGAGTTCGGCGGTGCGGCCGGCGGGCTGGGCGAGGAAGAACGCGCCGTGCTGGGCGGAGACCACCGGGGTGAGCTCGCTCATGATCAGCGAGGCGACGGCGGACAGATCGCGGCGGCCCTGCAGCAGGCCGGACATCCGGGCCAGGTTGGACTTCAGCCAGTCCTGTTCCTTGTTGGTCCGGGTGGTCTCGCGCAGGTTGGCGATCATCTGGTTGATGTTGTCCTTGAGCTCGTCGAGCTCGCCGGACGCGTCCACGTTGATCCGCAGCGACAGATCGCCCCTGGTGACGGCGGTGGCGACCTGGGCGATCGCGCGCACCTGCCGGGTCAGGTTGTTGGCGAGTTCGTTCACCGACTCGGTGAGGTCCTGCCAGGTGCCGGCCACGCCGGGGACGCGGGCCTGGCCGCCGAGCCGGCCGTCGGTGCCGACCTCGCGGGCGACTCGGGTGACCTCGTCGGCGAACGCGGAGAGCTGGTCGACCATGGTGTTGATGCTGGTCTTGAGCTCCAGGATCTCGCCCCGGGCGTCCACGTCGATCTTCTGCGAGAGGTCGCCGCGGGCCACCGCGGTGATGACGAGCGCGATGTTGCGGACCTGGCCGGTGAGGTTGTTGGCCATCAGGTTGACGTTCTCGGTCAGGTCCTTCCAGATGCCGGCCACGCCCGGCACCCCGGCCTGGCCGCCCAGCATGCCGTCGGTGCCCACCTCGCGGGCGACGCGGGTCACCTCGAAGGCGAACGCCGAGAGCTGGTCGACCATGGTGTTCAGGGTGTCGGCGAGCGCCGCGACCTCGCCGGCCGCGTCGACGGCGATCTTCTTGGACAGGTCGCCGCGGGCCACCGCGGACGCCACCTCGGCGATGTTTCGCACCTGGGAGGTGAGGTTGGACGCCATCAGGTTGACGTTGTCGGTCAGGTCGCGCCAGATGCCGGACACGCCGGAGACCCGGGCCTGGCCGCCCAGCATGCCGTCGGTGCCGACCTCGCGCGCGACGCGGGTGACTTCGTCGGCGAACGCGGACAGCTGCTCGACCATGGTGTTGACGGTGGTGACGAGCTCGCGGATCTCGCCCTTGGCGTCGACGGTGATCTTCTTGGAGACGTCGCCGCGGGCCACCGCGGTGGTCACCTCGGCGATCGAACGCACCTGGCTGGTCAGGTTGTTGGCCATCAGGTTCACCGAGTTGGTGAGGTCCTTCCAGGTGCCGGAGACCCCGGGCACGCTGGCCTGGCCGCCGAGGATGCCCTCGGTGCCGACGTCCCGGGCGACCCGGGTGACCTCGTCGGCGAACGCCGAGAGCTGGTCGACCATGGTGTTGATGGTGTTCTTGAGTTCGAGGATCTCGCCGCGGGCGTCCACCTGGATCTTCTGCGACAGGTCGCCCTTGGCGACCGCGGTGGTCACCTGCGCGATGCCGCGGACCTGCGAGGTGAGGTTGTTCGCCATCGAGTTGACGTTCTCGGTCAGGTCCTTCCAGACGCCGGCCACGCCCGGCACCTGCGCCTGCCCGCCGAGGATGCCCTCGGTGCCGACCGCCCGCGCCACCCTGGTCACCTGCTCGGCGAAGCCGGACAGCTGGTCGACCATGGTGTTGATGGTGTTCTTGAGTTCGAGGATCTCGCCGCGCGCGTCGACCTCGATCTTTCGCGACAGGTCGCCCTTGGCGACCGCGGTGGTCACTTCCGCGATGTTGCGGACCTGCGCGGTCAGGTTGGCGGCCATGAAGTTCACCGAGTCGGTCAGGTCCCGCCACACGCCGGCGACCCCCGACACCTGCGCCTGACCGCCCAGCCGACCCTCGGTGCCCACGTCGCGGGCCACCGTGGTGACCTGCGCGGCGAAGGAGTTGAGCTGGTCCACCATGGTGTTGACGGTGTTCTTCAGCTCCAGCATCTCGCCGTCGACGTCGACGGTGACCTTGCGCGACAGGTCGCCGCGGGCCACCGCGGTGGTCACCTCGGCGATGTTGCGGACCTGCGCGGTCAGCCGACCGGCCATGGTGTTGACGGAGTCGGCGAGGTCCTTCCAGGAGCCGGAGACGCTGCGCACCCGGGCCTGCCCGCCGAGCTTGCCCTCGGTGCCGACCTCGATCGCCACCCGGGTCACCTGCTCGGTGAACTCGCTGAGCTGGTCGACCAGTCCGTTCACGGTCCGGCCGACCTTCAGGAACTCGCCGCGCAGCGGGTAGCTCGCGCCGGTGGTGTGCACCGAGCGCAGCTCCATGGTCTGCGTCAGGTCGCCCTCGGCGATCGACGACAGCACCCGGCCGACCTCGGCCATCGGCCGGGCCAGGTCGTCGATCAGCGCGTTGCAGTTGTCGACGGCCGCCATCCAGGCGCCTTCGCCGACGCCGGTCTCCAGCCGCTCCGACAGCCGGCCCTCGCGGCCCACCGCGCGCCGCACCCGGGCCAGTTCACCGGTCAGGTGCTGGTTGCGCTCGGCGACCTCGTTGAACACCGCGGCGATCTCGGCCAGCAGGCCGTCGCCGGGAAAGGTCAGCCGGCGGCGGAAGTTGCCGTCGCGCATCGCGGTGAGCGCGGCCAGCAGCTTGCGCAGCTCCGCGGGCTCCGCGCCGCGCCCGGGGCCCTGGCGCCGGCCGCCGGCCCGCGAGGGGGGCGCCGACCGCGTGCCGCGCGCAGCGGCCGTCGTGGTACCGGACACGTCCTTGGTCGCCGAACTCAACGGGGCCCTCCCAGGTCCTCACTGTCACCGCGGCGGAAGGGCCGGCGAACGGCCCGTCGATTCCCCGCCGTCCCCTCGACCGTACTGCGGTGGGCGACGGCACACGGACCCCCCAGTGTGACAGCACTGGCACCCGGTGTCGGACCGGTTGCGGGGGGTTTTCCCGGGCGACCAGGGGAACGACCGGGGAAAGTGGTGAAGGAAATCACCCCCAGGGGCTTGTTTCAGCGCCCCGCCCCCGCGGGGTACCAACCGGAAAGTAGGGTGGAGGGCCGCACCGTGCCGAGGCGACCTCCGCCCCGGCCCGCCGCAGGACCTCATCCACCCGCCGTACCAGCAGCAGAGGAGACGTGGCCGTGGTCACCGCGCGCGCAGCCGCCACCTTCGAACCGGTCGACCGGTCGGCCGCCGCGGCCCGCGGCTTCGTCCGGGACGCCCTGCTCGGGTGGGACCTGCCCGAGGTGGTGGACGACGCCGTGGTGCTGGTCAGCGAACTCGTCACGAACGCCGTGGTGCACGCCGGGACGGCCGCCGAGGTGGCCTGCCTGCGCGAGGAGGAGACCGTCCGGATCGAGGTCAGCGACCGGCACCCGGAGCGCGGCCAGGACTCCTTCGCCAATGTGACGCTCAACTCGGACCGGTACGCCGACCCTGACGGCGAGGGCGGCCGCGGCCTGCTGATGTGCTCGGCGCTGTCCAGCAGCTGGGGCGTCGAGTACGCGGCCGGCCGGAAGACCGTGTGGTTCCGCCTCACCCTGCCCGAGCAGCAGCCCGGCACGCGGTACGCGCTGCCCAGCCTGCCCGGCGGCGAACTGCCCGCCGCGAACGGGCCGGTGCGGGTCGCCGTCGTCCAGCTCGACGACCACGGCCGGATCCGGCACTGGAACGCCGACGCCGAATCGCTCTTCCACCGCCCCGCCGACGCCGTGTTCGGCCGCCCCTGGGCGGAACTCGCCGTCTGGCCGCAGACCCCCGGCCTCGGGCTCGGCGACACCCTGCGGCTGGCCCGCTGGGAGGGCAGCTACACGGTGCGCGGCGGCGACGGCTCCGCCCGCGAGGTGTACGGCACCCACGTCCGGCTGCGCGACAGCGAGGGCGCGCCGATCGTGCTGTGCCTGCTGGTGCGCGAGTCCGACCGGGCGGTGCTGCGCACCCCGGGCACCGCCACCGCGTCCACCGAGGCCGTCACCACCGCCGTCGAACCGCTCGACCTGCTGGTCGGCCCGGTCTCCCCCGACGACCTGTCCAGCCTGCTGCAGCGGATCGTCGAACGCGCCCGCGACCTGCTCGACGCGGACGCCGCCTACCTGATGCTCACCAGTGAGGACGAGACCGAGTTCGAACTGCGCGCCGCCACCGGCCTGGCCGGCCCGGCCCGCCGCTTCGCCCGGCTGCCCATCGACGGCGGCGGCGGGCGCTTCGACTCGGCCCGGCTCCCGGCCGTCCACGAGGACCTGGCCGTGCGGCCCGGCGCCGCGCCGCTGCTGGCCGGTACCGACCTGCGCTCGCTGATCACCGTCCCGCTGAAGGTCGAGGGCCGGCTGACCGGCTCGCTCGGGGTGGCCGCCGCCCCACCAGGCCGCTACGACAACGAGGACGCGCTGCGCCTGCAGTTCGCCGCCGACCGGATCGCGCTGGCCCTGGAGAGCGCCCGGCTCGGCGAGTTGGAGCGGCTGCGGCGCGGCTCGCTGTCCTTCCTGGTCGAGGCCTCCGACCTGCTCGCGGGCACCCTGGAGCACGAGCAGACGCTCGCCCTGATGGCGCAGATGGCGATCCCCACCCTGGCGTCCTGGTGCGCCGTCTACACCACCGCGGACGCCGCCGCGGGCGCCGAACTCGCCTTCGTGCTGCACGAGGACGAGGACCGGATCGACGCGCTGCGCGCCCTGCTCGACAAGTCCCCCGCCCCGGAGGCGGAGTTCAGCCCCGGGGCCTGCCCGTGGACGGCGCCGGCCGACACCGCCCGCGCCCTGGGCCTGGCCGACAGCCCCGAACTGGCCGGCCTGCTCGGCGAGACGGTGGTGCTGCCGCTGTCCGCCCGCAACCGGGTGATCGGCCTGCTGGTGCTCGGCACCCGGCGCGGCGTCCGGTTCCGCCAGGAGATCCTGGAACTCGGCGAGGACCTGTCCCGCCGGGCCGCCCTGGCGCTCGACAACTCCCGCCTCTACTCGGAGCGCACCGCCACCTCGCAGGCCTTCCAACGCGCCCTGCTGCCGCCGGAGCTGCCGAAGATCCCCGGCGTCGAGGTCGAGGTGTTCTACCAGGCCGCCGGCGAGGGCAACGAGGTCGGCGGCGACTTCTACGACCTGTTCCCGATCCGCGAGGGCACCTACGGCTTCGCCATCGGCGACGTCTGCGGCACCGGCCCCGAGGCCGCCTCGGTCACCGGCCTGGCCCGCAACTCGCTGCGCCTGCTGGCCCGCGAGGGCCTGAGCGCCCCGCAGGTCCTCACCCGACTGAACGCGGCGATCCTCGACGAGGGCAGCCGGGCCCGCTTCCTCACCCTGCTCTACGGCGAGTTGACGCCCCGCGAGGACGGCTCGACCGCGCTGTCGCTGGTCTGCGCCGGCCACCCACTGCCGCTGCGGCTGCGCACCGACGGGCAGGTCGACCAGGCCGCCTCGCCGCAGCCGCTGCTCGGCGTGATGGACGAACTCGATCTGACCGCCGAGGAGTTGGTGCTCGCCCCGGGCGAGGTGCTGCTGTGCGTGACGGACGGCGTCACCGAACGCCGGGAGGGCCGCCGGATGCTCGGTGACGACGGCCTGATCGAGGTGCTGACCGGCTGCGCGGGCCTCACCGCGGGTGCCGTCGCCGCCCGCGTGCACCGCGCGGTGGAGCGCTTCGCACCCGAGCCGCCGTCCGACGACATGGCGATCCTGACCCTGCGCATTCCGACTCAGCGGCTCAACTAGTCACGGTTTGCTCACGCTTGCTCGCTCAGGGCGGTTCACAAGGGTACAAGTCCCGGGCGCCGGGTAGACCGTAGGCGCCGGGGGCTTCCACCCCGGAGGGCATCGACCGGCGGCTGAGCCGCCGGTTCTCTCATCTCGCCGCAGCCGCCGCACCCTTCTTCGGTGCGCCCACGACCCGGCACCCGGCACCACCTCGCACACCTCACCCTTCACCGCGATCTCGCCATGCCCTGGCGCAGAGTGAAAGGAGCCTCCGGTGAGCAATGACGCCTCCGGGGCGAACGCCCGATCCGCTGACGCGGGTCCGCTCGGCTACCTGGCCCTCGGTCTCACCCTCCTCGCGTACGGCCTGCTCGGCACCGGTGTCCTCAGCGGCACCACCACCGGCGGCGCCGCCACGCTGGCCCACCTGGTCGGCGGGGTGACGCTGTTCGTCGCCGGCCTGTGGCAGTTCCGCGGCGGCGACCGCTTCAGCGGCACCGCTTTCACCGCCCTCGGCGCCTTCTGGGCGACCTGGGCGGCGGCCGGCCCGGCGGGCCGGCACACCGCGGGCCTGTTCCTGCTGCTGTGGGCGCTGCTTGCGCTCACCCTGACCGCCGCCGCCTGGGGCTCCGGCCTGCTCGCCCGCGCGGTGTACGGCCTGCTGACCCTCGCCCTGGTGCTCAACGCCGTCGGCGTCCTCAGCGGCTCCGGCGGCTGGGGCAAGGTCGGCAGCTGGTTCGCCGCCCTGGCCGGCCTGGCCGCCTGGTACTGGGCCACCGCCACCCTCACCGGCGGACGCTGGGGCCGGGTGGCACTCCCGGTCAAGTAACCGCCGCAGTCCCCGAGGCCCGGACGCCACCCCCACGGCGCCCGGGCTTCGGCATGTCTGCGCCCGTTCGCCTTCTGGCTGGTCAACGCCCTTGCGCAATCCTTTACTTGACGGCCCGTCGGATCGTCAGTTCTATAGTGCTAGGAAGCTAGATAAATGAGGTTGCGGTGATCGAGTTCCACATCGAGCCCCGGTCCGGTGTCGCCCCCTACCTGCAACTGGTCCACCAAGTGCGGCAGGCCCTCCGACTGGGCCTGCTGCACCAGGGCGACCGGCTGCCGAAGGTCAAGGACGTCGCGGCGAAGGTCGCGATCAACCCCAACACCGTGCTCAAGGCTTACCGCCAGCTGGAGAACGAGGGCCTGGTCTCCCCCAAGCCCGGCGTCGGCACCTTCGTCACCGGCACCCTCGGCGACCCCGCCACGTCCGAACACGAGCCGCTGCGGCAGGAGTTGCGCCGCTGGCTGGCCTCGGCGCGGGCCGCCGGACTGGACCAGGAGTCCATCGAGGCCCTCTTCCAGCAGACCTTCCGAACCACCGTCGAAGAGGAGCGATGACCGCGATCGTCGAAACCCGGGCGCTGACCAAGCGCTACGGCCGCCGCACCGCGCTGGCCGACTGCACCCTGACCGTCCCCGCCGGACGCGTCGTCGGGCTGGTCGGCCCCAACGGCGCCGGCAAGTCCACCCTGCTACAGCTCGCCTGCGGCCTGCTCACCCCCACCAGCGGCGCCGTCGAGGTGTTCGGCCGACCCCCGGCCGCCGACAGCGCCCAACTCGCCCGGGTCGGCTTCGTCGCCCAGGACACCCCGACCTACGCCACCCTGACCGTCGCCGACCACCTGCGCCTCGGCGCCCGCCTCAACCCCCACTGGGACGCCGCACTCGCCGACCGCCGCATCCGGCAACTCGGCCTCGACCCCACCCAGCGGGCCGGCCGCCTCTCCGGCGGCCAACGCGCCCAGCTCGCCCTCACCCTCGCCGTCGCCAAACGGCCCGAACTGCTGCTGCTGGACGAGCCGGTGGCCGCCCTCGACCCACTGGCCCGACGCGCCTTTCTGCAGAGCCTGATGGAGTTCGTCGCCGAATCCGAGTCGCAGGCCACCGTGGTGCTCTCCTCCCACCTGGTCTCCGACCTGGAACGGGTCTGCGACCACCTGATCGTGCTGGCCGACTCCCGCGTCCGGGCCGACGGCGAGATCGACGATCTGCTCGCCACCCACTTCCGGCTCACCACCGCCCGCCGCGACGCCGACACCCTGCCGGCCGGCATGCGGGTGGTGCACGCCGAGCACACCGAACGCCAGAGCACCTTCGTGGTCCGCGCCGACGCCGCCGTCGACGACCCGTCCTGGGTGATGGACCCGATCGGTCTGGAGGACCTCGTCCTCGCCCATCTCGAATCCTCCGCCGACTCCCGACCCGCCCTGGAGCCCCAGCGATGACCTGGCTGACCTGGCGTCAGTTCCGCGCCCAGTTCCTGGTGGCCGCGGCCGTACTCGTCGCCGCCACCGCCTACCTGCTGATCTCCGGCCTGGACCTGCGGGACAAGTACCACGACCTGACGGCCGGCTGCCCCGACGGCGGCTGCGCCGACGGCAGCCAGCTGCTCGACGCCTACGCCTTCCCCTACTGGACCGGCAGCGCCCTGGTCCTGCTGGTGCCCGCCCTGATCGGAGCGTTCTGGGGCGCGCCGCTGATCGCCCGCGAACTGGAGACCGGCACCTACCGGCTGATCTGGAACCAGGGCATCGGCCGCGGCCGCTGGCTGACCGTCAAACTGCTGCTGGTCGGCGTCACCGCAGTGACCGTCACCGGGCTGCTCAGCCTGCTGGTGACCTGGTTCGCCTCCCCGCTGGACCGCCTCAACCACGACCGCTTCACCCCGCTGCTGTTCGCCTCCCGCGGCATCGTCCCGCTCGGCTACGCCGCGTTCGCGGTCGCCCTCGGCACCTGCCTCGGCCTGTTCCTGCGCCGCACCGTCGCCGCGATGGCCATCACCCTGGCCGTCTTCGCCGCCGTCCAGGTGCTCGTCCCGCTCGCCGTCCGCCCGCACCTCGAACAGCCCGTGCACAGCGTGGTCGCACTGGACGCCGCCACCCTGAGGTCCACCAGGATGCTCGGCTTCACCGGCTCCCACGGGCCGTCCGCCACCTTCGTCGCCGGCATCGCCGTGCCCGACGCGTGGATGCTCTCCGACAGTTCGCCGATCCGCGACAGCTCCGAACGCGTCCTCACCTTCGGCACCCAGCCGTGCGCGAACAACAGCCACGATGTCCCGTCCGAGGACTGCCTCGCCCACGCGAACCTGCACGTCGCCATCGACTACCAACCCGCCGACCGCTACTGGCCGTTCCAGTGGATCGAGACCGCGATCTTCCTGGCCCTCACCGCCGCCCTGACCGCTCTCACCACCTGGGGCCTGCACCGCCGCCTCGGCTGATCGACATTCAGGTGCGGCCGAAGCCAACGCAACTGGCTTCGGCCGCACCGTCACCTTACGGCCACCACACCGCCCGGTCGGATGGCGGGTGATCCCGCAATCCCCTCCCGTCCCACCGGCCGATTGCTACTGTCTCCGATCGGAGGAGACGCATGGGTCAGTGGCAGGTCAGCACGGAGGCGCTCGTCGCATGCCGTTTTGCCTTCTCGCCGCTGGTCGAGACCGTCGCCACCCTCGGCATCCTCACCGAGATCCGGCCCGAACCCTGGCGCCGCGCCTGGCTCGCCACCCACCGGCCCGCACTCCAGCAGCACCTCGCCACCGCACCCCACCTCGACGACTGGCTGCGCGCCCGTACGGCCGCCCGCTGGCCCACCGAGTTCCGGCTGCCCCCGCCCGACCCCGACGCCGCCCCGTACGGACTCGACCTCACCGGGCTCGACCTGGCCCCCGCGCTCGCCGAACTCCTCCAATGGACCTGGCAGCACGTCGTCCACCCCGAGTGGCCGGCCCGCCTGCGCACCCTCCGCGCCGACGCCACCGCCCGCCGCCGTCTCGCCGACCACCACGGCTGGCCCGCCGCCCTCCCCGCGCTCGGCCCGCGGCACCGCTGGCTGTCCACCGGCCGGCTCCAGCTCACCGTCCCCGACGAGCCCGCGGACGCCGAACTGCTCTTCGTCCCCACCGGCGCCCGCCACGGCTGGATCGCCCAGGACACCACCCGCGTCGCCGTGATCTACCCGATCTCCGCCGCGCCCGTCCCCACCCCGGGCACCCCGCCCGCCAGCCTCGGCCGCCTGCTCGGCAGCGCCCGGGCCGAACTGCTCGCCGGCCTGGACCGCCCGCGCGACACCGTCCAGCTCGCCACCCTCACCGGCCTCAGCCCCGCCGCCGTCGGCGACCACCTCGCCGTCCTGCTCGACGCCCGCCTGGTCTCCCACGCCCGCTCCGGCGCCGCCGGCCGCTACTACCGCACCGCCCTCGCCGAAGCCCTGCTCTCCGCCCAGCCCGGCTGAACCCGCCGGAACCCGCCGGAACCCGCCGCCCTCAGCTCTGCACGGCGCTGGGCTCCCGCTCCTCCGGACGCGCTGCCGCGGCATCCCCAGGCTCCGGCCGACGCCACCCCGTCAGCACCGCCTGCAGCAGGTACACCGTCAGCAGTATCGCCAGCGCCACCACCCCGTCCGCCCAGAAGTGGTTGGCCGTCACCACCACCACCCACACCGTCACCAGCGGATGCAGCACCATCAGCCACCGCCACGGCCCGCGTGCGACGACGATCACCGCCACCGCCGTGATCACGCACCACGCCACGTGCACCGAGGGCATCGCCGACAGCTGGTCCGCCACCACCCCCGCGACCGCGTTGCCGTACACCGACTGCCCGTACTGTGCCGCCAGATCCACGAACCCGTTCCCCGGCAGCATCCGCGGCGGCGCCACCGGAATGAACTGGACCAGCAGACACACCGCCGTGGTCGCCACCACCGTCGTCCGCACCCACGCGTACCGCTCACGGTGCCGCAGGAACAGCCACAGCAGCACGACCAGCATCACGCCGAAGTGCATCGTCGCGTAGTAGTAGTTCGCCGCCTGCACCAGCCACGGGTGCCCCACCACGGCTTGCTGCCAGGACGCCTCGTCCGGCAACCCCAGATCCAGCTCCGTCCGGTGGATCCACGCCGCCCGGTCCAACGCGTTGTCCGTCCCCATCAACGACACGTGCCCGACCACCTGCCACAGCGCGAACAGCGCCAGCAGCGTCCCCGCCTCCCGCAGCACGTCCGCCGCGACCCGCCCCCTCCGCTGCCCACTGCCGGCCCGGCTCGCAGCAACCCGCCCGGCGGCGAACGCCGCCCCGTACAGTGCCGCGGAGGCAGCGGCCGAGGTTTGCCAGGTCAAGGTCAGGTTCTGCATTGGCGAAGGGTATCCGGAAATTTCCGGTCCGGAAAAGCGAAGAAGCCCCCTGACATCCCGTCAGGGGGCTTCTTCTGAAGAATTGTTCGGCGGCGTCCTACTCTCCCACAGGGTCCCCCCTGCAGTACCATCGGCGCTGTG
>NZ_BMRI01000016.1:141986-148538 GCF_014648555.1 Kitasatospora griseola | reverse complement strand
CGGGCTGGTTGGCCTTGACCACCAGCAGGTAGTGCGCCTTCTTTTCCTCCACGAGGAAGCGCGCGTGGGCGCGTTGGGTGTGCAGGGCATCGGCCGTGACGGTGACCCCGGTCAGGTCGAAGGGTGCCAGCAGCGCGGCGAAGCAGGTGATTTCGTTGGTCTTGTCGGGGACCCGCAGCTGGGCGACGATGCGGCCGTCGCCGGTCATCGCGGCCAGCAGGTGGGCAGCGGGCAACTCGCCGTGCCGGGAGCCTCGGGCGGCCTTGCCATCCACGGCGACCGAGTCCGAGCCGGCCGGATCAGCGCCGGTCAGGTCGGCCAGGCCGCCGGGGCAGACCAGGGCGACAACCCGCCGGATCGTGGCGGCACTGGGTGCGACCCGCACGCCCAGCGCGCCCACGACCCGCGCACCGAGGCGGGCCAGGGCGTGTTGAGGAGCGTTCGCGGACCACTGGCCGATGGCCGCGTACGAGCACGCGTCGGCGACCACCGCCGAGGCGGCAACCAGCAGCACCGCCACGAACGGGTGACGCAGCCCTCGACGCCGACGCGGATCGGGCAGCGCCCGCAACCGCTCCACCAGCGGCAATCCCACCACGCCGTCCAGCGCGGGCGACTTGATCAGGCAGACGGTGGCAGACTGGCGGCACATCGAAGCTCCGGTGGTTCAGGGCGACTTGGGAAGGTCACCCCGTTCAGCCGGAGCTTCGTTGCATTCGTGACGGCCTGGTCCGCACTCCTCGCATTACCGCGACCTGCGGACTGACATGATCACCAGGACTTTGAAACACCCCTGCCGGTTCGAGGTGGAGGTGTCGGCGACGCTTCCGCAGGCGGCGGGTTATCCCGGCACCGCACTCATCACCGACCAGATATCCATCGCGAGGAGTCGGTGGGAGGAACAGCTAGAGCAGGCCGCCCCATCCGCAGCGTTCGAGATGGCGGTCCCGTACCCGCTCCACGACTCTCGGCGTGCCGAGCCTGGACTCGCCCTCCGCGAAGCCCAGCGCTTGATCACCAGCGGCAGCATCCGAGCAGCGATTCTGGAGGTGCGCCGTGTCCTGGAGTGGATGCAGCACAATGCCGGGTGGGACAACCCTGGTTCCAAGAAGCTCGCCAACCAGTGCACCCAGTCGGAGCGCTGGTGGCGAATCCAAGATTCGCTGTACAGCCAGACCTCCGGGGCCATGCACAACGACGCCATCACGAAGTCGTTCGACTACAGCAGGGCCGAAGCCGAAACGCTGCTCGCAATGACCGCCGCGCTCTTGCGAACCGTCCCCGAGCAACTTCCTGCGTCGGCCGATTCCGGCGACACGGGAGTTGACGCGTGACGCTCCGGGTCAGCCACCCTCCGGCCTGAGGTTCGGCCGAAGTCGGGTGAGCAACAATCGCTGGACTCGCAGATGCTGCCCGCTCGGGCGCTGGACCGGGGCCGGACCTCAACCTGGCGCGGGTCACCGGCCTAAACTCGACAGCTGACGATCTACACCTCTTCATCCCGATCGACGTCGGGCAGCGTCTCGCCGAACCGCTCCAGCGCCTCCTCCGGCCCGCAGCCGAAGGCGCGGCCGATGTACTCCCAGCTCAGCATGCTGCTGCGGGCCCTGCGGCCGGCCAGCAACGCGGTCGAACCGGCGGAGCGCACCAGCCGACGCACCCCGGGTCAGGGGTTCTGGGACGGCTCGGTGATCCGCTCGATCCAGGTGACTGTCCCATCCGCCTTCGGCGTGGCGACGTGCTGATCGCAGCGGGTTCCCCTACCTTCGTGCTGGGCCCGGAGGTGGTCTACGGCGGGCCGTTCGCCCGGACGAAATGTGCCTGTGAGCCGGCGGGTGAGATGCCCAACCTCCTCGCCATTCGCCGTGCCATCAGACGACATCACCGTCTCACTTCGCGGCGCAGTCCGGGCTGGCGCCAGCGAGGATCTTCAATGCCGCATGTCACCGACCGTGCGCGCCTCAAGCAGTACCAGGACCTGCTCTCCGTGCCCCAGGACGTTCTGCGGGCCGCCGCGCTCAACGGGCGGATCAAGCTGGACACCGAGGACATCGGCCAGGAGAACTTCCAGGCCCTGCTGTGGGACCTGCTGTTCAGCTCCAGCCACTCGCACCCGTGGGACCACCGCGGCGGCAGGTCCTTCCGTGGCCTCGCCGGGTACGTCGAGTGGATCATGCCTGCGCCACACCAGTTGACGATCCAGGCGAGCGTGGCCCCACGGGTAGCGAACTACCTTCTCCCGAAGACCGTGACCTACACCGACGGCTCGCATGTGCACTTCGGCATCCCGGGCCTGCGGATCGAACGCGTCACCGCTCGCGCCGTCCATCTGCTCCACCTGCCCACTCAGGGCCGCCTCGAACTGCGCGAATACCACCGTGGCAGCCTGCGCACGATGCGCTCTCGCCTGCGGTGGGAGACCGGCTCCAGCGAGACCTCGGAGAATCTTGCGTTCTGGTACACAGCGGGTATCACGGCTGCCGAAGAGAGTGCTTCTCCGCACTGGGACCCGACCCCGTGTACGCCGTTGCGCAGCCGGCTGATGGTTCGCGCGAGCACCTGGTGGAGGCACTGGCCCCACACCGCCGAGATCGTGCCCCCGCGCCGAAGCAACACCAGCCGTTGCCTGACCTGGCGAAAGGGGCCTTCTCCCACGGAGGTATGCGATCTTCTGGTCAACAGCGTCATCCGGATTGCCGGCGCCGTCAACGTCTCCAGCCCCAACGGGCTTGACGGCAGTCTGCTGAGGCTCGGCTCCGCCGCTATCGAGCTGACGCGCCCCAGCTAGCCAGTGGGCGCCGAGCCCGCGTTCGGCGCCCACCCCGGGAGTTCTCGACGTGCGCTGTCCAGGCGCTGGGGGCACCGTCGGTGCATGGGTGTGCTGGTGCTGCTGGAGGTTCGTGAGGGATTCGACCCGGATGAAGCGGAGCCCGTCTTCGTCCGGTCGGTCCACGCCGCCGCGAGCGATCCTGACGTGCCGGAGGACCCGCTGCCGACGACGCTCTGTGGCATCAGCACCGACCCGCTGGTGCACACGCACTACCAGGCCGGTTACGGGGAGCCGTGGTACCCGGCAGAGTTCGAGGACCGGCGATGCCGTGAGTGCGAGCGGGCGCTTCGGCGGATCTGACGCAAGCGCCGGACCTGGGCGTCTCGGCATCGAGCGTCATGAGCCTCAGCGGATGCGCGGACCGCTCTGATCCTGGCGAACCTGCGGCGGCTGCTGGACTTGCGGCTGCGGAGCGGCGGGGCGCTGGGCTGGGGCCTGCACCTGGCGCTGTTCAATGGCCTCGGCCCGGCGGCCGGGTGCGGGCCGGGCGGCCCGGGTGGGCTGTCCTCCGCGCTGCTGGAGCTGGTCGCGGTGGGCCTGGCGTTCGGCCTGGCGGCCGGCGCGGCGGCGCTCGGCGAGGGTCGGCTGGCGCTGTTCCTCCGCCTGCGGCTGCTCGGGCCGGGCAGCCTCCGCGGTGAGCTGGTGGCGCTCGGCGAGCACGGTGGTGACCTGTTCGGCGACGATCTGCTGGGTGAGCGCGGCGTCGTCCAGGCGTGGGAGGTTGGCGAGCCAGGTGGCGCCGGTCCGGGTCGCGACGGTGCGCAGGATCTCGGTCTGGTCCGCCTCAGACAGGGCGCGGTAGACGTCGGCGGCGAGCTGGCGGCGGGCCTGCTGGTCGGTGTTCTCGGTGGTGGTCGCCGTGCTTGTCGGCACGGCGGCGGCCCGGCGGGCGGCGACGGCGGCTGCGGTGGCCTGCCAGTAGGCGTCGTGGCCGGTGCGTCCTTCCTCGATGTAGGGGCCGGCGGGCTGGGCGGCGTTGTCGTCGGTGACCTTGTACTGGTCACGGTAGGCGGCGACGACGGCGAGGTGCTGCTTCCACCGGGCGTGCTGGGTGGGGTCCTGCGGGGCTTCGCCGAGGGTTCGGCTCCACTCCGGGCGGTTCTCCACGGTGCGGTCGGCGAGCACCGAGAGCCGGTTGGCGATCAGGGCGGAGCTGTCGGTGAGGTACTCGTGGTGGAGCGGGTTGGTCGCCGTGGAGCGCGGGACGGCGCTGATCCAGGTCGGGAGGTCGGCGCGGCCGGAGGCGGCTCGGGTGTGGGCGAGGGCCTGCTGCTGGGTGTGCTGGAGAAGTTCGGGCAGCGCGGGGCGGCCAGTCGCCGCGGAGAGGGCGGTCTCCGCGGTGGTGCCGGTGTTCTCGATCGCCTTGAGGGTCCAGGCGAGGGTGCGCCACAGCTCGGCTTCGGCGCGGTCGTTCTGCTGCTCGGTGGCGGCCGGTGCGGCGGTGGCGAGGTGGCGGCCGATGCGCCAGGCGAGGACCTGGCTGAGGCTGTCGGCGCCGGTGAGCGGGCGGCTCTCGGCGGCCTGGCGCAGCAGGGTGGCGGGTTCGTGGCCGGCGGTCTCGGCGCGGCGCAGGGCGGCGGTGAGGGCGGGCCAGGTGCATTCGTTGCGGGCGCGGGTGGCGAGTTCGGCGCCGAGGATGTCGGTGGCGAGGGCCTGGTGGCGCAGGGCGACGTGGGTGTTCTGGTGGTTCTCGGGGATGCCGTCGGCGGTCAGGTTGGTGCGGGCGGCGAGGGTCAGGGCGGTGACCGGGTCGCTCGTGCCGGTGGTCTGGTTCGCGGCGGTGATGAGCAGGGCGTTGGTGTCGCGGTTGGCGCGCTCGGCGGCGGCCAGGGTGCCGGCGAGGTGCGGCCACTGCGGGTGGGCGGTGACCTTGTCGGTGGTGGTGCCGACCGCGGTGGCGGCGGCGTCGGCGTAGCGGTTGAGGGTATCGGTGGAGACGTGCGGGTGCGCGTCGGGGAGCTGGGCGGCGGCGGGTGCGACGCGCAGGGCGGCCGGTTCGGCGGTCGCGGTCTCGGGGTCGAACCGGTGGGCGGGCAGGTTGGTGAGCTGCGCGACCAGGGAGGCGTAGCGGGCGGTGTCGGCGGTGGTGGGGGCGTTGAGGTGGGCGGGGGCCGGGCGGTCGTCAGTGATGGTGTTCAGGCGCCAGGCAAGGGCCTGGGCCGGGGAGTCGGCGGCGGTCAGGTCGCCGCGCCAGGTGGCGGCGGCGATCAGCCGCTCGGGCTGCCAGCCGCCGGCTTCGACGTTGCGCAGCGCGCGGACGACGGCGGTCATCGCGTCGTCGGTGGTGATCTGCTCGGCGAGGGCGGGGCCGAACAGGCGGTGGATCAGCTGGTGGTAGTAGGGGCCAGTGAGGGTCTCGACAGCGTGCTGGTGGCGGGGCGCCAGGGTGGCCAGGGAGACGGCCTCCTCCTGGGCGCTGCGGATGGCCTCGGTGGCGGAGAGCTGGGCGCCCTCGCGGCCCAGGACGCGCTCCAGCACCTCGCGGGCGGCGAAGGAGTCAGGGTCGTTCTTGGGCTGGTCCAGCTGCTCGTCGGTGTCGAACAGGAGGAGGTCGTGGGTGGCGGTGTAGAGGGTGGTGGTGTGGCGGGCGCGGGTGAGCTGAACGTACAGATCCTCGCGGCTCATGTCCTCGGTGACCAGCGGGTGGGCGGTCTCGACGGTGCCGCCCTGGGAGCGCATGACGGTGGAGGCGTAGAGCAGCTGGACGTTGGTGGCGACGTACTCGGCGGGCAGGGTGAGGTGCCCGCGGTGGCCCATGTGGCGGCTCTTGAGCGAGCCGTCCTGGTGGCGCTTGAGGATCTCCCAGGCGTCGCCGTTCTTGACGAAGTCGCGGCCCCGGCTGGTGGTGATCTTGTGGTTGTTCTCGCGGGTGACGATCCAGTCGCCGCGGCCCGCGGGGTTGCCGTCGCGCAGCAGGACGCCGTCGGCCTCGACCTGTCCGGCGGCCACGCGGTCCTCGCGGACGCGGGCGGACAGGGCGGTGACGTCGGTGCCGGCGCGGGCGCTGATCAGCGTGGTGCGGCCCGCGAGCATGTCGGCCTTCCACCCGTCGTACGCGGCTTCGACCATGGCGGTGCGCGAGCAGCTGACGACCCGCTGGTTGGCGAAGTATAAGCCCAGGCCGCTGCCGTCGCCGACGCGGAGTTTGAGCGTGGCGCCCGCCTCGTCCTGGTTGCTGAATCGGTAGAGGGTGGTGAGTTCGACGGCGCCGGCTTCGGCGGCGATCAGGCGCAGCGCGCCGCCGGATTCGACGGAGGTGAGCTGGCGGTGGTCGCCGAGCAGACGTACGGTCGCGCCGCGCTGGGCGGCGATGCGGACGAGGCTGTCCAGGTTGAGCGTGCCCGCCATCCCGGCCTCGTCCACCAGGACCACGTCGCCCGCGTTCAGCACGAAGCCCGCTCGGCTGGCGGGCACCTTCGCGCCTCGCTGGAGGCTCCTGGCGCATTTTCCCCCGGTGTACTCCCAGAGGAACTTGTGGAGGTTCTCGGAGGGCTGCTTGAGGTCCTTGGCGAGGACGGCAGCTGCCGCGGCGGAGGTGGCGAGCGGGACGACGCGCTGCCCGGCCTGGGCGGCGACGTGGACGTATGCCTGCATCGCGGTGGTCTTGCCGGAGCCGGCCGGGCCGAGGCCGACGGAGGAGAGTAGCCGGGTGTCGGCGGCGAACGCGGTGACGAGAGCGCGCTGGCCCTCGTCGAGGGGACGGTTGCGGGCTTCGAAGCCGT